>NZ_JBPPHF010000387.1:0-291 GCF_051294775.1 Bacillus pretiosus | reverse complement strand
TTGTCCGACAGCACGTTCAGACACACGCTTTACAAAATCTTTTACTACTTTAAAGTTAACGTCCGCTTCTAAAAGAGCTAGACGAACTTCTCTCATCATTTCTTTCACATCGGCTTCAGTAACTTTTCCTTTGCCGCGGATTTTTTGCATTGTCTGTTGAAGTCGGTCGGCTAATCCTTCAAATGCCATATTGCCGCCCTCCTAATCTAATTTTTCGATAGCTTCAACATCTTGTTTCATTTCTTCATTCACATGCTCTTCTTCGCTGATTAGCTGTTTTAGCTTTGCAAC
>NZ_JBPPHF010000386.1:0-291 GCF_051294775.1 Bacillus pretiosus | reverse complement strand
GCTGTATCCATTGTTCGTATTTCAGTAGGTGAAGATAAGTTTAAAACCTGTTTACTAGGCGCCTCGTCTTTTGCATATGCTCCGCTTGCTTCGTTTTTATAACTACCGCAACCAGTTAATAAAATACTTACTCCTACAACTGATGCAATACCGGGTACAAACTTCTTTTTCATTTGATTTTCCTCCTAAATAATTAAGTTTGGATGATGATGAGCGAAATGAAAAATAAAAAATCCCTCTTTTCATATTGAGAAAGAGGGATTTTTACGTACAAGTTATGCACCCGTATAT
>NZ_JBPPHF010000385.1:0-291 GCF_051294775.1 Bacillus pretiosus | reverse complement strand
GCTTATATATATCAATTAATTCTTCTACCTTTTCTTCCATCTTAACCCTCCTGTCATTTATATAAGACGACGCAAATTCTCCTTTTGTTTGATAACATTTTATTTTTTTATTATCTCCATACAAAAAGGCAATCACAACATCGTGCGATTGCCTTTTACTGAAAACGAAAAATCGGTTAGTATACTCGGTGGCTTCGCGCCTTCCTCCTATTCTGAACGAGCCGCTTCTGCTTTTCTTTATTGTCCAGCTCTGCCTCCTAGCCCCTTCTGTCTAAGAACCTTCCCCACAAG
>NZ_JBPPHF010000035.1:0-406 GCF_051294775.1 Bacillus pretiosus | reverse complement strand
GTTTACGATAAGGCAATGACTTGTTTGCCATACCATTTTGCTTTGTATTCCAACATGGATCGAAATTGCGACCATGATACTTCACTAATTGCTTTTGCTAACTTATGATTCTTTAACATATTCGATACTTGCAAATCCTCTATACCGATAACATCGTGGCTTTTGATGTTTTCAGTTGAGATTTTGTCCAAGTAATCTTTTCTAGCATTTGATATGTATTCATGAATTCTAGCTACTTTTACTCGTTGTTTATTCCAACGAGTAGATCCTTTCATTCTTCTAGAAAGAACACGCTGTGCTTTCGCCAACTAATCTTCTAATGATCGGAAAAACTTCGGATTTTTATAGGGTGTTCCATCTGATAAAATGGCGAAATCTTTTAGACCTACATCTATCCCAATGTAAG
>NZ_JBPPHF010000384.1:0-291 GCF_051294775.1 Bacillus pretiosus | reverse complement strand
GTTTATTTATATACTTAAAATACAGTACGTGAAATTTTTGAATTTTCATTCTTTCATTTTTGCTACATAACACTCAAATTCTTTTTGCGAGTAATCTATTCACTTGTATACAAAAACCCTCCTTTCAATTTTCAAAGGAGGGGGGTCAATATATAAAAGGCTAGTTATGAAATTTAAGCTACATGGTTATATTTCTTTAGAAAAGGAATTCGTTTCGCTACGAGTGCATACATTTTGAAAACAAGTTTTGCGATTGGGTCAAATATACGTTTTTTCTGCAATAATAAACGT
>NZ_JBPPHF010000383.1:0-292 GCF_051294775.1 Bacillus pretiosus | reverse complement strand
ACTTTATCTAAAAGAGGTGGAAATTATGACAGAGCAAAAAGAACAACAAAAGAGTACGGATCAAAACCATATGTTTCCCTCAGTTCCGGAACACATTAATTATATCGAAAATAAGCTCTGTCATTCAGACGATATAAAAAAATTAGATTTTCCTTTCCAAAACGGCAAAGGAACAATCTTATATATCGAATCTTTAGCAGATTTAAATTTAATTCACCAATTAGCTCTTGAGCCTTTATTAACTCGGTCGGATTTGTCTTTAGATAAAGCTTTTGCCACATTAAGTATGAAG
>NZ_JBPPHF010000382.1:0-292 GCF_051294775.1 Bacillus pretiosus | reverse complement strand
CTATAAAATCATGCATAAATGCACCTATCATAATAGCTAAAATTACTATGCCATATTGATGCTTTGCAATTTTGCTCTTATTCAATGAATATATAGATCTGATTAGATTGAATAAGAGCATAGAATAGATAATAATTCCAGATAATCCAAGGGTCACAATTAAATCTAAAAATAAATTATGGGGATGTGGCCACTTCGAACCAAAAAGGGAATATATCCCATACTCATTTAATGTTTCATAAAAACTATAAAAACCTATCCCGTTTATCCAAAATACTGAGAATATTTCTAA
>NZ_JBPPHF010000381.1:0-292 GCF_051294775.1 Bacillus pretiosus | reverse complement strand
CTATATCCCCTGGAACAACCATCCAATTCAATCAAGATTTTGAATTAACTAATATCTCTTTCAACGATACTTCAGATACTTTAACATTTTTAGAAACAGGCGTATATGATATTAGTTTCTCAGCGCCTACAACTTTCCCAGGATCTTCACCATTCGGATTGGGTATTTCATTCAATGGCCAACCACCTAATCGTAACTTCTCGACTAACGTTATCGGTAGTGGTGTTTCTTTCTCTACAATCGTTACTTTACAAGCTGGTACAACGATCGCTGTACAGCCTACAGCAAACAC
>NZ_JBPPHF010000380.1:0-292 GCF_051294775.1 Bacillus pretiosus | reverse complement strand
AATCGAAACTACTCTACGATGAAAGATACGAGCTCAGTAGAGCGACTTGAAATAAAGAAGTTTTGTAAAACATGCAATCAGCATACAGTTCACAAGCAAACAAAATAAATAATTGAAATAATACACTGGAGGTCCCGTAGATGCGTTTAACGAACTTTTTCGGCGATGTAGGTCGCGAAATGAAAAAAGTAAGTTGGCCTAAAAAAGATGTATTACTCGGTTCAACAGCGACTGTTATCGCTACAGTTGTCTTCTTTGCGATTTTCTTCGCAGTGGTTGATATGGGCATTTG
>NZ_JBPPHF010000379.1:0-292 GCF_051294775.1 Bacillus pretiosus | reverse complement strand
GTAGTAGACATACTTGCTCCTTTCATTAAGGGTGGTATGATCGGTATATTCGGTGGTGCCGGTGTAGGTAAAACTGTATTTATTCAGGAATTACTTAACAACATCGCACAAGAACACGGTGGTATCTCTGTATTCGCTGGTGTAGGTGAGCGTACTCGTGAGGGTAACGATTTATACCACGAAATGAGCGATTCTGGCGTAATTAAGTAAACTGCGATGGTATTCGGACAAATGAATGAGCCACCTGGAGCACGTCAACGTGTTGCATTACCAGGTTTAACAATGGCTGAAC
>NZ_JBPPHF010000378.1:0-292 GCF_051294775.1 Bacillus pretiosus | reverse complement strand
CCAGTTAACTAGGCGCCTCGTCTTTTGCATATGCTCCGCTTGCTTCGTTTTTATAACTACCGCAACCAGTTAATAAAATACTTACTCCTACAACTGATGCAATACCGGGTACAAACTTCTTTTTCATTTGATTTTCCTCCTAAATAATTAAGTTTGGATGATGATGAGGGAAATGAAAAATAAAAAATCCCTCTTTTCATATTGAGAAAGAGGGATTTTTACGTACAAGTTATGCACCCGTATATAAACGACGTCCCTCATTCTATCTTTCAAGCACAATCCATTTCTATTA
>NZ_JBPPHF010000377.1:0-292 GCF_051294775.1 Bacillus pretiosus | reverse complement strand
GCCAGGAAAATAGCAATATATATCCACTCGCAACAATCCGTCCTACGAAGATGCATCATTGAAATCCCTATTTCAACAATACAAATCTCATAGAATATTACTATTTTAATTTATCAAAAATTGCATATATATATCGGATACTTATACAAACCTTTACTATTTTTTAATATAGGAAAAACCCCCTATTGTATAGGTTTATATAACAGTTTAAGGATACATAAAAATCTTAACATTCTCGTTAATCTATTTATACAATCAATAGGAATTCTACCATTTTTTACTTATGTTAGTT
>NZ_JBPPHF010000376.1:0-292 GCF_051294775.1 Bacillus pretiosus | reverse complement strand
CATATACAGACGTAGTAGATACAGCGCTATCTTACATCTTAAAACAAGCGAATGAAATCATATTAAAAGACTTAGAAAACTTTGTAAGCATTTTAGCTAACAAAGCGAAAGAGCATAACTACACGATCATGATGGGAAGAACACACGGTGTTCATGCAGAACCAACAACATTTGGTTTAAAACTTGGTCTTTGGTATGAAGAAATGAAACCTAACGTAGAGCGTTTCAAACAAGCTGCTGATACAGTTCGCGTTGGTAAATTATCTGGTGCGGTTGGTACATACGCAAATAT
>NZ_JBPPHF010000375.1:0-292 GCF_051294775.1 Bacillus pretiosus | reverse complement strand
ACGCATGTCAGAGATAAATTCCCTTAGCTGCTTTAAAGCGGTACGAGATGTTTGTGTAATTTCCTTCGCTTCCGCACTTGCACGCTCCGGATTTTTAACAATTAACTACTCCACGAGCTGACTTTTTAAAGTAATGAGTGATAACGTATGTCCTAACGTATCATGTAGAACTCTTGCAATCCTTTGCCGCACTTCACGTTTGACTAAGTCTTTAATTTGTTCGTTTGCTTCGTCTAACTGATTCCTTAACATCTTTTTTTGATTAAAATTTCGCATTCCGAATGGTGTAAGA
>NZ_JBPPHF010000034.1:0-407 GCF_051294775.1 Bacillus pretiosus | reverse complement strand
TACCAGTCTCATTTGTGTAAGAATAATTATTTAACCAAACTTCACAACCCCAGCCTCCACAGCCTTTTACTACATCTGAAGCGTTTCCAAATTCGACAATTGTTGGTGAAACATACTTTTTCATAAATATTCCTCCTGTTTTTCTTTTTTGATCTATATTACATATCCAAAATTAATTCATCTAGTGTATTAATTTTTAATTAGCATTCGCCTGATTCGCCTGGAGTATTATCTCGGCAAATACCAGTCTCATTTGTGTAAGAATAATTATTTAACCAAACTTCACAACCCCAGCCTCCACAGCCTTTTACTACATCTGAAGCGTTTCCAAATTCGACAATTGTTGGTGAAACATACTTTTTCATAAATATTCCTCCTGTTTTTCTTTTTTGATTTATATTACATAT
>NZ_JBPPHF010000374.1:0-292 GCF_051294775.1 Bacillus pretiosus | reverse complement strand
GTAGAAAGAGGGATAACATGGACAATCAACAATGGCAAGTAGCATAGAAGGTCGCTGCTACTTATTTTGGAACAGTCGTTGGAGCTGGATTTGCTACTGGACGAGAAATCGTTGAATTTTTTACAGTGAACGGATTATATGGAACAATTGGCATATGTGTAAGTTGATTTTTTTTTATTTGGCTTGGCACAAAGATGATGTTACTTTCATCACAAATCGGTGCATTTTCAGCGCAAGAATTTAACAAAAATTTATTTGGGGATGTAGTTGGCAATGTTGTAAACACACTATT
>NZ_JBPPHF010000373.1:0-292 GCF_051294775.1 Bacillus pretiosus | reverse complement strand
GTCATTTTTATTTATATATAAAACAATTCAAAATTTAGTAATACACAATAACAAATCTTTCCCAACTTCCAGCTACATAACTATTAGCAGTTAATTCTCTACCACTATTTGCTGATATAAATCTACCATTACTTAACGCGTGTAATACATATATCCTATTGTCTCCACCATTATATTAAATAAATTTTTCCCATGCCCCAATTGATGTACGATCTGCTACTACTCTACCATTTGGCTCAAACGAAACGTACTTGCCATTACTTTTCGCTTTTAAAGCATACGTATATAATTC
>NZ_JBPPHF010000372.1:0-292 GCF_051294775.1 Bacillus pretiosus | reverse complement strand
AATCATAACCTTAAATAGTGCATCTAGAAAGTTGTAATCTACATAAGGTTTTTCAAAATTAGGTTCTGAAAACAAATTACATTTAATCTCTTTCTGTTGTTCTTTAGGCTTTAATTTCTCTTTTTCCAATTTCTTCTCATAGGCAAGACGTTGTGTGTCATTCATCTTACCAATATTGTTATGAATATTATCCAGAACTACTTTTTGCAAAGGCTGCAACTTTTTTTCTTGTGTTAATCCAGTGTACACCTGGCGTATATAAAAGTTTGTGGTGTTGTACATGTTCTTAGCG
>NZ_JBPPHF010000371.1:0-292 GCF_051294775.1 Bacillus pretiosus | reverse complement strand
CTAGATAACAGTGTAGCTCATATTTTTTTAATTTTAGTTTGGTTAAGTTAGAAAGGGCGCACGGTGGATGCCTTGACACTAGGAGTCGATGAAGGACGGGACTAACGCCGATATGCTTCGGGGAGCTGTAAGTAAGCTTTGATCCGAAGATTTCCGAATGGGGAAACCCACCATACGTAATGGTATGGTATCCTTGCCTGAATACATAGGGTAAGGAAGACAGACCCAGGGAACTGAAACATCTAAGTACCTGGAGGAAGAGAAAGCAAATGCGATTTCCTGAGTAGCGGCG
>NZ_JBPPHF010000370.1:0-292 GCF_051294775.1 Bacillus pretiosus | reverse complement strand
CGACATACATAGGCTAAATATACACAATAAGATTAGGATGCTGAACCTTATTGCAGCTTTATTATAACATATAACCTCTTATTTTTGTTTAATAATTCCAAATTATACAACTTTAACAACAATTGAGTATTTATATATAATACACAATAAAAAAACAACAAAATATTCACTTATAGAACCAACGTATGTAAAAACCAGCTACCATCCCAGTCATAGTTTTGAAAATTTGTCCTCTCCTTCTTTTAACAATACTTTAAACTTCGAATAGATTACCGTATATCGACATCTAATG
>NZ_JBPPHF010000369.1:0-292 GCF_051294775.1 Bacillus pretiosus | reverse complement strand
AAACCATTCATTAGGTGGAACGCTGCTTCCATAGCCGTTGGACTTGCATTATAAGCATCATTGATAATTGTTAAACCACTATTTGTTGTTACAATTTCCATACGCATGCCTGTCATTTGAAGTGTTACTAAACCTTCTTTCATCTCTTCCCACGTTACACCAAAATATGTCGCAATTGCCATTGAAGCAAGCGTATTGTACACATTGTGTTTTCCTAATACTGGTAAGTAGAATGAAATATTTTCTTCTCAATTCATTTTAAAATGTGTCCCAGTTGCCTGTAATGTTACAT
>NZ_JBPPHF010000368.1:0-292 GCF_051294775.1 Bacillus pretiosus | reverse complement strand
TTTTTGCGGTATAATAAAAGCATCTCGAATTAAAAGGAGAGTGCCTTCATGGGAAAAGCAATAGAAGATAAAGATTCACAACTAGTATATTTAAAAGAACGTTTAAATATGTTCATTGAAGTAATTGATACAATTGAACCTGAAGAAGTAGAGTTAGAAGATGTAGATCGTCTTCTTGCGATGTTAGATGAATTAGAATTAAAATGTGAGCAATTTAAAAAAGACGAATAATAAATTAAAAAGGCTGCCAATGCAAAATTGGCAGCCTTTTTCTGTATGGATAATAGAACGA
>NZ_JBPPHF010000367.1:0-292 GCF_051294775.1 Bacillus pretiosus | reverse complement strand
GTGATTAACATTCAATGAAGGAGGGGCATCATCTGTTCATTCAAATTTCAATTTATATAAATTTATATTTCAAAATAATGGTTGACTGTCTTTTGAAGCGATAGGTAGAATAGAAAGTGTGTGATTCTGATAATCATTATCAAGAAAAGGTCAATTAACCTAATTTTTTATTACTATTTTAGAATAAATTTCATTTCATTAAATATATGTTGTTGGTTAGGATGGTTGAGGTATGGAAGCGAGCGCAAGGAGTATAGAACAGCAAGATGTGAATGTTAAAGAGATTAAGAGC
>NZ_JBPPHF010000366.1:0-292 GCF_051294775.1 Bacillus pretiosus | reverse complement strand
CTTTTAAAGGAGTCCTTACCGTATGAACAAAACACTTGATTTAGAGCAAAAACGATTGGATACCGTAATTGAAACGATTACGGAGCAAATTGATAACCTGGAAAACGAAACTGGCAGACGCCGGGCGGAAGTAATCCATATTCGTAAACACTTTTGGGATGACGTGAAAGGTAATACTGATACTTTTGATGATTATCTTGAAACAGTTATCAACTTAAGACAACAAGCTCAGTCACTAGCTGTCACACAAATTACCCATAAGCACACCTTTAATCGTCTTGCCGGATTAAGA
>NZ_JBPPHF010000365.1:0-292 GCF_051294775.1 Bacillus pretiosus | reverse complement strand
GGAATACTATGATCATAATTTGTTTAACTGTATCCCATTCAAAATGGAATTTCGTCCATTTTAAAATTCTACTTTTTCTAAAAAAGTGGGTTAATAATACAAGGAATCCAATCGCTGCTGAAAGAATAGTTGCTGAAGCAGCACCTGTTACGCCCCATCCAAAACTGAAAATAAAGATATAGTCAAACACTATATTTAATACAGCAGTTACAACTAGACCTGCCATTGCTAAATTAGGATTTCCGTCATGTCGTATAAATGTACTTAAAATATTTTCTAAAACGTATATCAT
>NZ_JBPPHF010000033.1:0-422 GCF_051294775.1 Bacillus pretiosus | reverse complement strand
AGATGGATATGCACATCTAGACGTCTTAAATAGTATAAGGAGGTCACTATGCTGGATTTAATTTATAAAGATTGGCTGAAACAAAAATATCACATTTATAACCTTCAGCAACTTACAAGCTACATAAACAACTTAATTAGCCTGGCTGAAACATTAGGATTCTATCAATTACAAAAGGATTTACAACAATTATCTACAACGTTAAAAGATTCTAGCTCTGTCTACGATGTAGTCGAGCATATCACAGAAATGATGCTTTCCTTTAAACAGGATGATCAATTACTTAAAATTTATATAATTGGTACTATCCCTGAGGTACTTCAAAATGCCTCCATTCAAATTTTCGACAACATAAATAATGCTGATTGTGTTGTTGTATATAAAGAAACTATCCCTTCTTATTTCATACAACAGCCTATCAT
>NZ_JBPPHF010000364.1:0-292 GCF_051294775.1 Bacillus pretiosus | reverse complement strand
AGTATATACATATAACACTGTTTTTTCTTCGTACTCTATTAGGGCTGTAGCTTCTGCTCCTGTCCAATCAATCACTTCTATCATTCCTTACCGTAAATATTCTGTATAAACGTCAATGTCAGCTCCCCATAATACATTTGCTAAGTGTGAAGATGGCGCAGTTGCCACTACTCGGTACGAGCGATCAATGTAAATATGCTCTGCTTGCGGAAATTCTTTTCGAAATTGCTTCCTTAACTTTTCTCCAGCATCATCAGCATCCACTAGTACATACACTTCCTTATCAAAAAAC
>NZ_JBPPHF010000363.1:0-292 GCF_051294775.1 Bacillus pretiosus | reverse complement strand
GAATTGTTGACATTACTGATTCAGTACCAGAGTTTACGAAGCGGACTTTATCTAATGCAGGCATTGCTTCTTTTAACATTTTTGCAAATTTTACTTCTAGTGCTGTTGGTGTTCCGTAACGTACACCATTTTCAGCAGCTGTTGTAATTGCTTTTGTAATGTGCGGGTGAGCATGTCCAGTAATAATAGGACCGTATGCTGCTAAATAATCGATATATTTATTTCCGTCTACATCCCAGAAATAAGCACCTTTTCCACGTTCCATTGCAACAGGAGCGCCGCCGCCAACTGC
>NZ_JBPPHF010000362.1:0-292 GCF_051294775.1 Bacillus pretiosus | reverse complement strand
CTCATATGCTGTCATCAAATAACCGCGGATAACACGAGCTAAACCAGTCATTTTTTCTGATCCGATTGGATTACGTTTATGTGGCATTGCAGAAGAGCCTTTTTGGCCTTTTGCAAAAGCCTCTTCAACTTCACGTGTTTCACTCTTTTGTAAACCACGAATCTCAACTGCCAACTTTTCGATAGATGTTGCGATTAGTGCAAGTGTTGACATGTAATGAGCATGGCGATCACGTTGCAATGTTTGTGTTGAAATTGGTGCTGCTTCTAATCCTAAGTTTTCACAAACATAC
>NZ_JBPPHF010000361.1:0-292 GCF_051294775.1 Bacillus pretiosus | reverse complement strand
ATATAAAGAGTACTCAGATTTACGTCCTTCTACAATCGCATGGCCTTTAAATAATTTCACACGCACTGTAGCTGTTACATTTTTTTGCGTTTCTTGTAAGAAAGCATGAAGCGCTTGTTTTAAAGGAGAGAACCATAAACCGTTATAAATAAGTTCTGTTATTTTCTGCTCAATCACCGGGTTAAAATGTGCTACTTCTTTTACGTGCGTTAAATCTTCCAGCTCTTTATGTGCTGTGATTAACGTCATTGCCGCTGGACATTCGTATACTTCACGCGATTTAATACCAACT
>NZ_JBPPHF010000360.1:0-293 GCF_051294775.1 Bacillus pretiosus | reverse complement strand
ATTTTCACCCCCCCCCCCCCCCCCAGCTCACCCCCCGCGGGGGCGGGGCGCGAGGCTGCTAGCTCACACAACAACAAAAAACAACAACAACCCCCCCCCCCCCCACCCCCCCACCCCCCCCACCCCCGCACAGTAATGACCAAACGAGACACAGGCCCAGATTGATGAGCGTCTCGTGTGCTCGTATATGTGTATAAGAGAGAGGAGTGGTGCAAGGTGGCTTGTTGCAATAGTTGTTGGTGGACTATATGTTTGGGGTCCATCTGTCGTTCTTTCAGTTCTGGGTATCTATC
>NZ_JBPPHF010000359.1:0-293 GCF_051294775.1 Bacillus pretiosus | reverse complement strand
AAACCCAGAGTCATGAGCGTCTCGTGGGCTCGGAGATGTGTATATGAGAGAGATGCCTTACAAAAGGGAGAAATTTACGTCCACGAATGCATTACTGACGGGAAATTCGAGGGGGAAGTGTTGTCGGTAACAGCGGCAGATACATATGAAGCTGTCGTTCCGAAAGTAACGGGGAATGCCTTTATTTCAGGATGTCATCAGTTCGTTGTAGACCCGAGAGATGAGTTGAATCGCGGATTTTTGTAAGGATAAGAGGAGGAGGTGGATAGATATGCTAGTCATAAGCGCGAACG
>NZ_JBPPHF010000358.1:0-293 GCF_051294775.1 Bacillus pretiosus | reverse complement strand
GACTAGATAAAAAAGAGACGGTCTTTCAATATTTAGAGAGTAAGAAAGATTTGTTTAAATTAGCAGGAAATATTGATAAACACTTCAATGTCGTTGGAGAGGAAAAAGATGCTGAATCTGGTACGACACATGTGAAGTTAGTTGAGAAGCATAATAACATTCCTGTGTATGGTTCAGATCAAACTGTTACACTTGATAAAGAAAATAATGTAAAAGCAATCTTCGGACAAGTTATTCCGAATTTAGAGGATAAAAATATTCCTGCGTTTGCAAAAATTAGTGCAGAGCAAGCT
>NZ_JBPPHF010000357.1:0-293 GCF_051294775.1 Bacillus pretiosus | reverse complement strand
CCATACTACAACTACGAGGAAGAGTGAAGAGGTGAATAGAAATTGGAACAAACAATTTATATTAAAATGCGTAATCGATTAAAAGTTTCTCCTACGTATGACGTATGAAGTGAAACTACGTGATGTCGCTCAACTTGCTGGAGATACTGAGGTAGTTGAGTCGTTACAGGATGAGGTAGTTTACAAAATAACAGCGCATGAAAAGACACATGTTGTAATTGATGTTATGAAAATTATTGAGATTATTAGGCGAAAAGCGGCTCATATACAAATTAAGTTACTCGGTTCTGGAC
>NZ_JBPPHF010000356.1:0-293 GCF_051294775.1 Bacillus pretiosus | reverse complement strand
CTTCATAACATACGAAATTTTATCAATTGTTTTCATATGTTCTTGGGCAATCCCATCCTTAACTGGAGCTTTCATAGATCACATGATTTGCACACATTCTTCAAATAAGTTTTGGATAAAATCGCGTCCACCTTCACTTTCGCGAATCGGTCCTATCGGTGCACGCATTAATGTCGTCACACCCGACATTACATTAATAAATAAATAGTTATGCCACATATCTTGCATAATATTTTCACTTAAAACAAAACTAGATTTCGTACCTGCAAATGCTTTAGAAATATGCTTTATTC
>NZ_JBPPHF010000355.1:0-293 GCF_051294775.1 Bacillus pretiosus | reverse complement strand
CTTCTGTTTTCAAAAATAAGTAATTCCACTCATCGTAGACGAGCATACGTAGTAGCAAGTAAGGCCGAAAAGATAGGGGGATTCAGATGGAGAAAACAAAGTTACCGTGGGATGAATTTTTTTCACTTAATAAAGATGTGAATTATACTTTCTTTACGCCAGAAGATTTTTCAGGAGATGAAGATTTAATCGCAAAAACGACAGAACAATTCGTTAAACAAGAAATTGTTCCACAAAAGGAGAATATAGAACAACATAACAAGAAAATTTCTCGTCAATTATTTGAGAAAGCT
>NZ_JBPPHF010000032.1:0-426 GCF_051294775.1 Bacillus pretiosus | reverse complement strand
AAAGGAGTATTTCTATCCACAAGGGATTTATTAGTTTGATCTACTTCCTCGTCACTAACATTACTATTATGTTTTAAAACTTTTTGAGGATTATAGGAGAATTCACCTTAAATAATAGGTAAATTTTCAAAGGTTTCCTTAATAACACCACCATGTTTAATGATAAGTTGTTCGTCAACTGTGTTATTAAACATAATTAAGTAGTCTTTTTTTATATCATGTTCAGCAGCAAATACGTTTTTTTCATTTACTCCACCAATATAAAAGATTAATAAAGAAAAAATAGTAAAAGCAAATAACGGTAAATTATGAATTGTTATTTTTTTCATCGGATGTTAGTCCTTTCAAACGTAAAAATAAGGCGGAAATTGCGCCTTATTTTTGTGATTCTGAAATTAAATACTCACAAATGTCTGTATGTATACC
>NZ_JBPPHF010000354.1:0-293 GCF_051294775.1 Bacillus pretiosus | reverse complement strand
TCACGATACTGCGCATACACGAAAAGTGGGATCAAGATTGCTAAAATAAGCATGACAACAACAATACGTTTCTTACGATAAATTTTTTCCGATTCATTTAAGACTAGATTCGAAAATTCACGCTACCTGCTCACCCCTTGTGAGTTCAATAAATAAAACTTCTAGCGTAAATACAAGCTCCTTAACGCTATGTACATCTATCCCGTTTTCTTCAAAATTTTTATTCCAATTACTTATAGATGCGATATTCATGCGGCATAGTAATCGATCACCTTCTATACTCACTTCTCTAA
>NZ_JBPPHF010000353.1:0-293 GCF_051294775.1 Bacillus pretiosus | reverse complement strand
AGGTCATAGTGAAACACTCGTTGCAAAAGCTATACATAAACGTAGGCAGGACATCATTCTTTCTACAAAAGGTGGATTAATTGGTCATCATTATGACCCCAATCAACCAGCCGTGTATGGAGATCCTCAAAAGATCATTGATGCGTTTGATGCTAGTTTACTGCGGCTTAAAACGGATTATATAGATTTGTTCTTTTGTCATATTTGGTGGGATAAACCTGAAGAAACAGAAGCCTTTCTACAAGCTTTCCAAACCTTAAAAAAATCTGGCAAAGTGAGAGCAGTTGGCGTTT
>NZ_JBPPHF010000352.1:0-293 GCF_051294775.1 Bacillus pretiosus | reverse complement strand
AGTTACAACTGGTGTTTATAAATGCGGAACACCGTTATATAGATTTAACTCTACCATTTTCGGATCAATCATCATTAATTTTACTTCATGTGGTTTTGCACGCATTAAAATACTAACAATAATACCATTAATACATACACTTTTCCCGCTACCTGTCGCACCAGCTACCAGTAAATGGGGCATTTTTTTTAAACGGGCTAATACAGCTTCACCTGTAATATCTCGTCCAAGACCAATTAACAACTTCTCTTCCGGATGATTATTAGCCTTAGAATCAAGAACTTCACTTAGCG
>NZ_JBPPHF010000351.1:0-293 GCF_051294775.1 Bacillus pretiosus | reverse complement strand
GCTATTGATTCGAATAGAAAACACCTAAATTATAACGACCCGTTTGGGCTGCTTTCGATTCCTTTTCATCCTCTAGTATACTTAAGGCAGATATTAGATATTCTTCTGCCATACCATGCTGATCAAGTGTAATAAGGGACATCCCTATTGTATTTTTACAGGCTCCAACCTTCGCATGAAACGAATGTATCTCTTTATCTTTTTCGAAGTATGCTAGGGCATTCGATGTATGTTTCACCGCTAAAGTGGGTTGTGATAAATAATAATGGTACAAGCCTACTCTATATTGAAAC
>NZ_JBPPHF010000350.1:0-293 GCF_051294775.1 Bacillus pretiosus | reverse complement strand
GTGTTGCTTCGGTTCTAAATCCTTCGAAAATACCGTTTCCCCTACTTGTAAAGGTGGCAACATTTTATCCTTTTCTTCAGCCCCGTCATCTTTCGACTCTACATACACTTTCATAAATCATGGAAACTTTACAACCGATCCACTTGCACGGAACTGAACATTGTTATTAATGAGTCTAGCTGTCACAGTATCCATTATAGCAGACGCCATTTGACTTGCAACAAATCGCTCCCAAATCAGGTTATACAACCGAAGTTGATCACGACTTAAGAAACTCTTTAGTTCCTCTGGCC
>NZ_JBPPHF010000349.1:0-293 GCF_051294775.1 Bacillus pretiosus | reverse complement strand
AAAAAACTCATACACTTCGCCTCTATTTCTTAATAACGCTTTCGGCAATTTTTGTATTGACGAGCGCTTCGTGTGGAACTTCTTGTTGTAATTCGCCAGCTTCTTTCATAATCGTTTGGAGCTGTTTCCATTCTTCAGCATCTAATAGCGGATTTGTCGCATAAGAATGTTGCTTTTTATATCGTTCAATTACTTTTACTGTAATGTCCTTTGAAGTGTCTTTATATAACGGAGAAACGGTGTCAGCTATCTCTTCTGGACTTTGTTTATCAACCCATTGTTGTGCTTTATAG
>NZ_JBPPHF010000348.1:0-293 GCF_051294775.1 Bacillus pretiosus | reverse complement strand
TTTTGTATTTACTTTAAGTATTCAATTGCATTTTTTTCAATTGTTTCAATGGAAACATAGTTTTGTGTAGATAACCATTCAACCAATCTATGATGGGATAAATGTTGTATGTATAGTTTTCCCTCTTTAATATAACCGGGCATATTTTTTACTAAATCCATTAACTGTTGCGAGATCGGTGGAACAACTACCCCAACTCCAACTGCAGTTAATGTTATAATAAAAAGATATAACAGTAAAATCGGTAAATTTCTAGGTACTTTTTTATTCTCCATAAAGACTAACAATGGGTT
>NZ_JBPPHF010000347.1:0-293 GCF_051294775.1 Bacillus pretiosus | reverse complement strand
AAGTTAGCATAATAACAGTTCCCTTTTACAACATGGAAACCTTGCAGCTCTTCATGAGCAGGCGTTAGCTCTGAATCACCGCAATGAATCATGACATCTACGTTTCCTTCATAGTTCTCTTTCAACTGCTGTAATTCCTTCACGGAGCTATGACTATCGCTTACGATTATAGCTTTCATCAATCTCTCTCCCTTATTCTCCTAAAAACCATTCAGGGATTTTTTCTTCTAGCTTACGAAGAGCACGTCCACGGTGGCTAATGGCATTTTTCTCATCTGAACTTAGTTCCGCCA
>NZ_JBPPHF010000346.1:0-293 GCF_051294775.1 Bacillus pretiosus | reverse complement strand
CTTCAAAGGACATTACAGTAAAAGTAATTGAACGTTATAAAAAGCAACATTCTTATGCGACAAATCCGCTATTAGATGCTGAAGAATGGAAACAGCTCCACACGATTATGAAAGAAGCTGGCGAATTACAAAAAGAAGTTCCACACGAAGCGCTCGTCAATACAAAAATTGCCGAAAGCGTTATTAAGAAATAGACGCGAAGTGTATGAGTTTTTTACAAATACGTAACGTTTCTCACTGCTTTTTCGCAAAAGAGAATGCCAAATTGATTCTCGAAGATATGAGTTTACAAG
>NZ_JBPPHF010000345.1:0-293 GCF_051294775.1 Bacillus pretiosus | reverse complement strand
AGTTTACATTACAATCCATCGGAGCACTTATACTTTCTTTTCTTCTTATATTTAGTGCTGCATGTACAAGCGGCGAAAAGAAAGAGAAATCAACTGCTAAAGTAGGAAAAGCAGTTGAACTTACTATATCAGCTGCTGCAAGCTTACAAGATGCACTAAAAGAAATTGAAACAAAATATAAAGAAAAAGAACCTAAAATTAAACTTTCTTTTAACTTCGGTGCTTCTGGTGCACTTCAACAACAAATTGAACAAGGCGCACCTGCTGATTTATTCTTCTCAGCAGCCGAAGAT
>NZ_JBPPHF010000031.1:0-352 GCF_051294775.1 Bacillus pretiosus | reverse complement strand
AGATTTGTATAATAGAAAGGAAGAGATTCAGCCTGATATTCGACAAACTGTTTTACAGAATTACGGTCGTACTGGTTACCCATCATTGGATTTCGAACATCCGAATTTGGGAGTTTTACCTGAAACGGATAGTATATTTGAATCTGTATAATAACATATAGTCTAACACTTTACGGAAAACAAATGCATGTGTCCAGTGTCCGAAGAAGCTATTGCATCTAAGGTGTAGGTAATCTTACACGTCGCATCCCCGGTTCATTTTTCGCGCTTCCATCTTGCACTTCAATAGCGTTTTTTGCAAAAAGACATCTGTACTCACTTTTTGTGTTGCGAAAATACAACGCAAGAGCGC
>NZ_JBPPHF010000344.1:0-293 GCF_051294775.1 Bacillus pretiosus | reverse complement strand
AGCAAATCGTTGCTGAAGGAGATATTATTGAGAAACACGGCTTTTCTTTTAAAGTTCTTGAAAAGGATATGCATCAAATTAAACGAGTGGAAATAACGAAGGTAGAAGAATGATTTTCTATAAATTTTTATCCCGCTATTTGTGGGCAGTAAGACCCCTACTTCAAAATTCAGCGAAAGCGAAGAAGTTAGGTGGGGGATCAACAAAACCCCCACTGATTAAAGTTTCACTTTATAAAAGGTATATATAGAAAAATAAATGGTTGCGCTTTCAAAAAAGGTGCTATATAGTGA
>NZ_JBPPHF010000343.1:0-293 GCF_051294775.1 Bacillus pretiosus | reverse complement strand
CTAGTGTATTTAGCATCTGTTGCATTTCAAATCGGTTATTCAATACTACTCTTTCACCGTTTGTACTACTTCCATCTAGGTTATAGGAGAAAGATACCGGATTTTTTCCTTCATCATAGGTTGCACGAAGTTTCCTAATAACAGCTGTTAAAGTCTTGTATGGTTTAGTTTTACTTCCCATGCCTTCTCTGGATTTCATTGCCTCTTCTATTGCAGATAGAATTTCCTCTTCACTATCAAAAGTATATTGAGGTATTTCTTTAATATCCCATCTGATTTTAACTGCATAATTG
>NZ_JBPPHF010000342.1:0-294 GCF_051294775.1 Bacillus pretiosus | reverse complement strand
ACGTAGCTATCATGCACTGATCACCTGGCTGATCATGCACTGATCACGTGGATATCATGCACTGATCATGTGGCTGATCACACACGTATCACGTGACTGATCATGCACTGATCACGTGGCTATCATGCACTGATCACGTGGCTATCATGCACTGATCACGTGGCTGATCATGCAATGATCACGTAGCTACCATGTACTGGTCACGTGACTGATCATGCACTGATCAGGTAATTGATCATGCACTGATCACGTGACTGATCATGCACTGATCACGTGGCTGATCATGCACTGATC
>NZ_JBPPHF010000341.1:0-294 GCF_051294775.1 Bacillus pretiosus | reverse complement strand
TTCTAACACAGTATTACGCATCGCTTCTGTATACATAACAAGAAGAAATATAATACCAATACATATGAGAGCACTTAATAAGATTATCCATATCATATATTTTTCACTCCCTTCCGCATAAAGATAATCCTCAGTTTTTATAGTAGGTATGTTACTAGCTATCCTGTTTTGAGGACTTATCTTTTATCGGAATTTTTATTTCTTGACCTACATTCACTTCATCTTCTTGTAAATCATAATACTTTTTAATCACTTCAATCCCAGTTTCATCTGAAAAATATTGCTTCTATATAG
>NZ_JBPPHF010000340.1:0-294 GCF_051294775.1 Bacillus pretiosus | reverse complement strand
TCACGTGTTCCGCCGTAATCAGGATACATTCAAGAGAGAACGAAGTTTCGACTACGGGGTTGTTACCCTCTACGACGGACCTTACCAGGACGCTTCGTCTACCTCGTTCCTTTGTAACTCCGTATAGAATGTCCTACAACCCCAAGAGGCAAGCCTCTTGGTTTGGGCTATGTTCCGTTTCGCTCGCCGCTACTCAGGAAATCGCATGTGCTTTCTCTTCCTCCAGGTACGTAGATGTTTCAGTTCCCTGGGTCTGTCTTGCTTACCCTATGTATTCAGGCAAGGATACCATAC
>NZ_JBPPHF010000339.1:0-294 GCF_051294775.1 Bacillus pretiosus | reverse complement strand
CTATAATACACTAAAATATCTTGCCTCAGGGTGAGAAAATACCATAGCCGTCACAGATGCTTCTGGCTCCATCATAAATCCTACTGTTAATGAAATACCTATTTCTTCTGGATGAATAAGGCGACATAACTTTTCTTGATCCGCAAGTTCTGGACATGCTGGATAACCGAAAGACACTCGTTTCCCTCTATATTTCGTACGGAAACGTTCTTCCATCGTCAGTTCTAGTGAATCTGGAATACCCCAGCGATCACGAATGAGCATATGTGTTTTTTCAGCAAGACCGTCTGCTAG
>NZ_JBPPHF010000338.1:0-294 GCF_051294775.1 Bacillus pretiosus | reverse complement strand
ATGTGTTTAAGAGTCAGGAATCTGTCATGGCAGAAGCGGAACTTATGAGTATGGCGTTTGAACTGTTCCGAACGTTAAACTTTGAAGTAACGTTCCAATATAATAACCGAAAATTGTTAAACGGCATTCTCGAATCTATTAACATCCCTACTGAACGAACGAGTGACGTCATTTTATCATTAGACAAAATCGAAAAGATTGGGATTGATGGTGTACGAAAAGATGTACTAGAGCGCGGAATTACTGAAGAAAAGGCTGATACGATATGTAATACNNNTTTATCTTGTCTAAAGC
>NZ_JBPPHF010000337.1:0-294 GCF_051294775.1 Bacillus pretiosus | reverse complement strand
GGTAAAAGGAAGGGGCGTTTATTTTGAGAAAAATTTGCATCATTTGCGGTACATTTTATCCGCCACATTATGGGCATTTGCTAATTGCAACTGAAGTATATCACGCTTTGAATTTAGAAGAAGTATGGTTCTTACCGAACCAAATTCCACCGCATAAACAAGGGCGGAATATTACTAGTGTAGAAAATCGATTACAAATGTTAGAGTTTGCGACTGAGGCAGAGGAACATTTTTCTATTTGTTTAGAAGAGCTAAGCAGGAAGGGCCCATCGTATACGAATGACACTATGTTAC
>NZ_JBPPHF010000336.1:0-294 GCF_051294775.1 Bacillus pretiosus | reverse complement strand
ATCCAACGACTGTTGGACGTGGTACAGTTGTCTGCCAAAAATAATAAATAGAAAAACAAGCAAGTTTTCCAAGAATTATACTACTTAAAGTGTCATAATATTGTTTTCGATTCGCAAAGCAATAATAAATAAGTGCGCCGTATAAGTAAGGAAACCAAAGTAAATAAGGAAAAATAAATGCTTTCACAAATGGAATCCAATCATCAACTACAGTTGTGACATCTACTGCGTGTACAGTAGATTTATTTAATACATCGTAAAGGGGACTTACGAGTACGAGTAGAAGTATATAAC
>NZ_JBPPHF010000335.1:0-294 GCF_051294775.1 Bacillus pretiosus | reverse complement strand
TCTCTTCTCCTACCCATTTACGAGCAACAGTAATATGCGGATGATTCGGGCGCGCTTCTAAAGAAAATCCATTCCCTTCACACATAGCGTGCACTTGCTTTTGTAATTGAAGCAAATCGTAATTCTCGCTTACCTTCGACCAAAAAATACGCGGCCTATCTTCCATACCGAACGTAGAAAATCCTTGTAATGGGAACGCTAGTTCTTGCGTTTCTGTAAGGGTTTGTAATCCATTCTTTATTCCTTCTAATTGTTCCTCTGTTGCACTACCTAAAAATGAAAGGGTAATATGGT
>NZ_JBPPHF010000030.1:0-463 GCF_051294775.1 Bacillus pretiosus | reverse complement strand
CCTTACAAGCAGGGGGTCGGCGGTTCGATCCCGTCATCCTCCACCATTTAGCCGACTTAGCTCAATTGGTAGAGCAACTGACTTGTAATCAGTAGGTTGGGGGTTCAAGTCCTCTAGTCGGCACCAGAAAATCATGGCGGTTGTGGCGAAGTGGTTAACGCACCGGATTGTGGCTCCGGCATTCGTGGGTTCGATTCCCATCAGTCGCCCCATTTTTTCTTTGAATAATTAATATGCGGGTGTGGCGGAATTGGCAGACGCACTAGACTTAGGATCTAGCGCCTTTGGCGTGGGGGTTCGACTCCCTTCACCCGCACTTTTAATAAAATAACTCATACATGTCTTGCGGAAGTAGTTCAGTGGTAGAATACAACCTTGCCAAGGTTGGGGTCGCGGGTTCGAATCCCGTCTTCCGCTCCAATTTTCAATATGACATGCCGGGGTGGCGGAACAGGCAGACGCA
>NZ_JBPPHF010000334.1:0-294 GCF_051294775.1 Bacillus pretiosus | reverse complement strand
ATATATAATTAGATGTTTTCCAATGATTCTCTATAATTGCTCCGTCATGATCTGTCCGTGTTTGCATCTTTTCAATATCCTTTTTTATAGTAGTAGTTATTTCGTTGGATTTAGCTAGCACATCCTTATTGGCATTTGTAATAACGACAGTGGTTTCGGCTTCAGATTCCATTAGGGCAACATGGGAGATTGTTTGCTAATCAAAATACTTTTCAAGGACATCTCGGTGACTATTTCCGCGCTTTAATAAAGCTGCCATTTCTTCATTTACTCTATTGTTGACAAGGCTATAAT
>NZ_JBPPHF010000333.1:0-294 GCF_051294775.1 Bacillus pretiosus | reverse complement strand
GAGGAAGAGTGAAGCCAAGAGCGATGAGAGCAATGACAATATCGACAAAAAATAAAAATAGTAAAATTGTGTTGCCAATCCAAAGGAGAAATTTCTGGTTTCTCGCTGCTTTAGATAAAGCTAAAAATAAAAAGAATAAGAAGGTACATATAATTATATTTACGATAACAAAAGTGCTTTTATCCATTGGTGATGTAGGCGTTCCATTGAAGTCCCATTTCGTAACAATACGTAATGGTAAGAAGAAATAGAGAATAATATTTGTTGTAATAATAGTGAGAAATAAAGTAATAC
>NZ_JBPPHF010000332.1:0-294 GCF_051294775.1 Bacillus pretiosus | reverse complement strand
GAGATATGGAGGAACACCAGTGGCGAAGGCGACTTTCTGGTCTGTAACTGACACTGAGGCGCGAAAGCGTGGGGAGCAACCAGGATTAGATACCCTGGTAGTCCGCGCCGTAAACGATGAGTGCTAAGTGTTAGAGGGTTTCCGCCCTTTAGTGCTGAAGTTAACGCATTAAGCACTCCGCCTGGGGAGTACGGCCGCACGGCTGAAACTCAAAGGAATTGACGGGGGCCCGCACAAGCGGTGGAGCATGTGGTTTAATTCGAAGCAACGCGAAGAACCTTACCAGGTCTTGAC
>NZ_JBPPHF010000331.1:0-294 GCF_051294775.1 Bacillus pretiosus | reverse complement strand
GATCGGTTGTTTAAACCGTTACGTGTATGGTGTCTGAAATATACCCGACTGCTCGTTTCTTTTTGCTTGTAAAAATAAGAGAAACTTCCACGTCTATATACTCTTTTTTTGTGAGTCTGCTTTCATTATAACACATTTAGGGCCACAATAATAGAATTATCTGATTTTGTAATTAGTGTAAAAAATAAAAATCGCAAGGAAATACCACTAACAATGCGGTTTAGTGGAAGAAGGATTTTAATTTATTATGATGAAATATGTAATCAAGGTGAGATCTAAGAAGGAGGCTTACAT
>NZ_JBPPHF010000330.1:0-294 GCF_051294775.1 Bacillus pretiosus | reverse complement strand
AAGGGATTGCGTCATGGTTTATGCCGAATGATTTTGTATTAGAGGTAGGACATGAATTTCATGTGCAATCACCATTTGGCCCATCACCATGTAAAGTGTTAGAAATAGATGAACCAAACCATCTATCTTTCTCATGGGATACAGATGGCTGGGTCGTTTCATTTAATCTGAAAGAGCTAGGAGATAATAAAACAGAAGTTACGTTAATTCACGGCGGCTGGAAACATCCTGATGAAATTCTTCCGAAAGCGAATGCGAAGAGCTCTATTATTCGCGATAGAATGAGTGGCGGCT
>NZ_JBPPHF010000329.1:0-294 GCF_051294775.1 Bacillus pretiosus | reverse complement strand
GTATAAGACTGCAGCTAAGTGAAATATTTGCTTTATCTACACCAAAACGTATTGCAGAAAGAATTGGAAGCTTACAACAGGATCGTTTTTCGGAAATTCCGAAAATAGCTGAAGCAGAGTTCTATCCTATGAGTTCTGTTCAAAAGCGACTTTATCTTCTCAATGAGATAGTAGGTCCTAGTACTTCCTATAACATTTCGAATGTCATTAAATACGAAAACACTCTGGATAAAGAGCAGTTACAGGGAGCATTAGATAAGCTCTTAGAGAGAGAAGAAGTATTAAGAACCAGCT
>NZ_JBPPHF010000328.1:0-294 GCF_051294775.1 Bacillus pretiosus | reverse complement strand
CCCTATAGCACGCCTTGGAACGTTATTGTCTGTTAAAACCATACGAATATACCTAGCAGACACATTGGCAAGCGTAGCTATTTCTGAGGTAGTCTTCCCTTCTGCATATAGCTGAGTTATTTGAGATTTTGATAGTTTACATTTTGATTTCTTTTTTCTCTCTATTTGCACTTAGATCCTCTCCTTCCTTTTAATAATTAGAAACGTATTTTCTTCTACAACATATAACAAAACGTATGTTCTTTGTTTTTTATAAGAAAGTATCTACCAAATTAAAACAATTTACATTTACTT
>NZ_JBPPHF010000327.1:0-294 GCF_051294775.1 Bacillus pretiosus | reverse complement strand
GATCCATACTGGATTACGTGTCAGCGATCTACTCCAAATTGAAACACAACCCATAATAAATTTAAAAAGTAAAAAGAGAAAAGAATTCAAGATCAAAGAGGGAAAAACTAAGAAAGAACGCATGATTAACCTTACTTCTATTTTTGATGAAGTATACTCTTATGGCCAAACACTAGAAAGTACCTGGTAATTCCCTTCCCGAAAAGGAGATCAACCCATTAGTAAAATCCAGGCTTATCGACAATTGCAAAAAGCCGGAGATTTTGCCGGTATAGAATCCATTGGGACTCACAC
>NZ_JBPPHF010000326.1:0-294 GCF_051294775.1 Bacillus pretiosus | reverse complement strand
CCTGATTCCTTTACATAAAAAGAAGAGTCGGGAGTTTTTTGGACAACAATATCCCCAGCATCTAACTTAACTTCTATATTTTTTAGTGTTTCGTTTTTAATTACGTCTTCTTTATTTCCTTCTTCTGCAGTTTGCACTGCTTTTTCATATGTTTGTGAAATCCCTATTACTCCAATAATGATACAAGCGATAGCTACTAACAATATTTTCTTCATCATCTACTCCCCTTTTATCATTTTGAAGTTCCATATTACATAACGTACGCAAAACTTTTTAAACCACGTCGTACTATAA
>NZ_JBPPHF010000325.1:0-294 GCF_051294775.1 Bacillus pretiosus | reverse complement strand
GCCGGAATAACTCCTTCATTCACGCCAATGACAAATGTTGCTTTCACATTTGATAATCTTGAACGATCAATATTACCAATTAACACTTGGTCTAATGACGGCGGAATGTTTGCGAATTGAAGCGCCTCAAGACCTGTCGACATAACATCTGTGAACATAGAAAGTGACATTTTCTCTTCGCCAAGCATCTCAACGAACGTATCAAGAAGACTCCTTACTTCTTCCCATACTTGCTCATGATCTGTCGCAAATAAGAAATCTCCGCTCTCTTCTGCACGAATACGTAATGCTACT
>NZ_JBPPHF010000029.1:0-602 GCF_051294775.1 Bacillus pretiosus | reverse complement strand
GTGCCTGTGCAGTCACGTGATTAGTGCATGCACAGTCACGTGATCAGTGTATGATCAGCCACGTGATCAGTGCATGATCAGCCAAATGATAAGTGCATGATCAATTACGTGATCAGTGCATGATCAGCCACGTGATCGGTGCATGATCAGTCACGTGATCAGTACATGATCAGTCACGTGAACAGTGCATGATCATTTACGTGATCTGTGCATGATCAGTCACGTGACCAGTATATGGTAGCTACGTGATCATTCCATGACGAGCCACGTGAGCAGTGCATGATAGAAACGTGATGTGTGCATGATGAGTTACGTGAGCAGAGTATGATCAGCCACGTGATCAGTGCATGAGTGCCACGTGATCAGTGCATGTTATGTCACGTGACAGGTGTGTGATCAGCCACGTGAACAGTGCATGTTCAGCCACGTATTCAGTGCATGATAGCCACGTGATCAGTGCATGATCAGTTACGTGAGCAGTGTATGATCAGCCACGTGATCAGTGCATGGTCAGACACGTGAACAGTGTATGATCAGCCACGTGATCAGTGCATGATATCCATGTGATCAGTGCATGATCAATCACGTGATCAGTGTATGAT
>NZ_JBPPHF010000324.1:0-238 GCF_051294775.1 Bacillus pretiosus | reverse complement strand
AGATGTGTATAAGTGAGAGGGATTGGGATATATTATTGGACAAATATGTATAGGTACATTATCACAAAACGGTTTAGCGACGGTCTTTATTTTAGTCTTTTCTTTATTTGCTGTTGTTCTTAGTATATCTGGAGTATATATATGGGTATATGTTGATTTGAAGAGGTAGGAAATGGATGGGATGCATAATGGACAAATATAATGCCAACAACATAGTGGATTATATACGAATATTAAT
>NZ_JBPPHF010000323.1:0-295 GCF_051294775.1 Bacillus pretiosus | reverse complement strand
GTTTTATTCATCAGGACTGTTTTATATTTGATGAAAAGATTGAACAAAATATTAAATTCTTTCGTTAATGTGACACAGATGAGTTTGAGCAACTAATAAATTAGAGTATCTAACAGAAATTGATTCATGACAGAGGCGGCTTTGATGTATTATGTGGAGAAAATGGAATCCATTTTTCAGGTGGGTAAAAACAGAGAATTTCTATAGCAAGAGCACTCCTGAGAAAATCACCTATATTACTAAGGGACGAGGCGACTTCAGCGTTGGACATTCAAACAGCTAGTGACCTTGAGTG
>NZ_JBPPHF010000322.1:0-295 GCF_051294775.1 Bacillus pretiosus | reverse complement strand
GGTTCGAATTTCAATACAGTCAGGGCGGTATCCCACCAGCGCCTCCACCGAAGCTTGCGCTCCGGTTTCAATGGCTCCCGCCTATCCTGTACAAACTGTACCAAAATTCAATATCAGGCTACAGAAAAGATCAACGGGGTCTTTCCGTCCTGTCGCGGGTAAGCTGCATCTTCACAGGTACTATAATTTCACCGAGTCTCTGGTTGAGACAGTGCCCAAATCGTTACACCTTTCGTGCGGGTCGGAACTTACCCGACAAGGAATTTCGCTACCTTAGGACCGTTATAGTTACGGC
>NZ_JBPPHF010000321.1:0-295 GCF_051294775.1 Bacillus pretiosus | reverse complement strand
GTGTAGGTGTTGCAACAGGTCATTTACCTTTATCATAGCTTGGGGAAATCGATCAGTCCGGTTTAGACCTTGCGCTTGGCCGTGGTGGAGATCAAGTAGCTATTAAACAAGCGACAGGTAAAGTTAAGTTTTATGTTGGTAAGACGAATCCAGTTGAAAAACGTACTCGTGTACGTGCCAGAGTTATTTCGCATGCATTAAATGATTTAGTATTAGAAAGTAGTAATGTCATTATAATGGGGCATAGGGCTCCTGATTTGGACTCAAGTGGTGCTGGTATTGGTATTTTAAAGGT
>NZ_JBPPHF010000320.1:0-295 GCF_051294775.1 Bacillus pretiosus | reverse complement strand
AGGTAATACTTCACTCTTTTGTATCCGTAATTTCTTGATACTTCGCCACTACCTTACCGTTCTCCACTTTCACTTCCACTGGTTCTGGCTTAGAACCTTCTGCTTTTAAACTATCTTTCACGAAATCTAAGCCATTTGGTAAATCATCTTCTATTTTTACCTCTGTTAGCTTTCCATGTTCTACCGTATTCTTAAAAGTAATTCGGTACTCCTCTTCCTCTTCTAACTTCGGCGTTACATTATTTACCGTCTTTTTCGCTTCAAGTTTTCCCTCTTTATACTGCGGAGTAATTTC
>NZ_JBPPHF010000319.1:0-295 GCF_051294775.1 Bacillus pretiosus | reverse complement strand
ATTTTCATACTCCCAATGGGAAATAACCTTTTCACGTTCTAGATCCATTAAGACATTTTCTAATTGATCTCTAATACTATTAGGTTTTTGATTTTGTTTAATATCCATTACTGCTAAAAGTCCTTTATCCCCACCTATAGAATAGGGCCTGCTTAAACTAGAAAACATTTGTCGAATTCTCCACTTCCATGTTAAATAACGAATTAGCCTTTTATGATACTTATGCCTATAACTATTGTATTCAAGTGCTTTTTTAGAAAGTTACGCGTTTGTACTATTTGAGCCAAATAAGTAG
>NZ_JBPPHF010000318.1:0-295 GCF_051294775.1 Bacillus pretiosus | reverse complement strand
AAGAAACTCTAAACTATACTTCTTCTTGAGATGTTTTAATTGCTCTGTTTTTCCTTCAAGGGATTTTAGAATAACTTGCAACTGATTAGTTATATCGTATGATTCTTGATAGCCGGTGCTGAAAGTCCAATTAGTTTCTTTTCTATAAAGGGTTTTGGTGGATACAAGATTCGGATTATCACGTTTTGCAACAACATCACCTTTTTTATAAGTTGTTGTAGGCTCGATACTTAGGGCGTCGGTAATTGCTTCAACAGGGAATATATTACCCGTTGCACTAAAATAAGCCATAACT
>NZ_JBPPHF010000317.1:0-295 GCF_051294775.1 Bacillus pretiosus | reverse complement strand
CATTCATCATGTGCTTCCTGAAGAACTTGAACTTACTATCGAAGAATTAAAGTGGCTCTGTATTCAAGTTTTAAGTGAGTACAGTATGCATGAAGAATCAGAACAACTAATTGAAGATATACGTTGAAAAAGCACCTATGTAGGTGCTTTTAATGTTTTTTTAAACTATTTTTATACGCCTCAATATTTACTGGTAGCTCTTCCTCTTCTAAAGTATGTTCATTTACATCGTTATGAATAAACGCACCTTTAGGCGGTTGATGGTCATGCCCTTTTTTCTTATGATCAAATGCTT
>NZ_JBPPHF010000316.1:0-295 GCF_051294775.1 Bacillus pretiosus | reverse complement strand
TATTTCAATGGGTATTAAGCAGGGGAAGCCAAGTGCAAGTACTTGAACCAAACGTTCTATCTGAGAAAATCCGTGATGAAGCAAAGTAAATGTTAAAACTTTAATTGTTGCATTTCACTACTGACATAATGTTGTCAGCATTAGCTCTTTATAGTAGGTAGTAACAAATACATTTTCATAAAAAGGAGTTAGTGATATGAAGAAAGTTGAAGAGTTAGCAACGTACTACATAGAGGAATTAGAAAAGTACTCTATAGTACAATTTAGGATGAAGCCTTCTAATGAGGAATGGTCT
>NZ_JBPPHF010000315.1:0-295 GCF_051294775.1 Bacillus pretiosus | reverse complement strand
TTGAAGATGGAACAATTATTCGTCCAGAAAAAAATGTCGACGATGTAGTACTCCTTGCTGAAGGGAAATAGAAAAGGGGGATGAAATGAATGGGAGAAAAAATGTTAGGAATTATTAATGCAACGGGAAGTTTTCCTTCCTTAAAGAAAGTAACAGGGCATCGTACATTAGCGGCGTTACCATTTGGGGGCCGTTATCGACTCATTGATTTCATGCTTTCAAATATGGTGAATTCTAATATTCATAGTGTAGCGGTTTTTACAAGTCATAAAAACCGTTCACTAATGGACTTATA
>NZ_JBPPHF010000028.1:0-610 GCF_051294775.1 Bacillus pretiosus | reverse complement strand
AGCTGAGCTGCACGATTCCTGCCTGTCATCTGCTTGACAATTGCCAGCTGTGCTGTGTAATTCCTGCCTGCTCAGCTGCTTGATTATTGCCAGCTGAGCAGCATGATTCCTCACAGCTGAGTTCCATGATTATTGCCTGCTGACTGTTTGATTCGTGCCTACTCAGCTCTTTGTTTATTGCCTCCAGAGGCACATGATCAGTGTATGATAGCAAACATGATCAGCGCATGATCAGTCACATGATCAGCGCCATTAAGTCACGTGATCACTACATGATAGTCATGTGATCAGTCCATGCTCAGTCACGGTATCAGTGCATGATCAGCCACGTGATCAGTGCATGACCAGGCACGTGATCAGTGTATGTCCAGCCAAGTGATCAGTGCATTATAGCCACGTCATCAGTGCATGATCAGTCACATGATCAGTGCATGATCAGTCACGTGATAGGTGTGTGATCATCCACGTGAACAGTGCATGCTCAGTCACGTGATCCGGGCCTGCTGAGCTGCGTGATTACTGTCTGCTCATCTGCTTGACAATTTCCAGCTGAGCTGCACGATTCCTGCCTGTCATCTCCTTGACAATTGCCACCTGTGCTGCGTAATTC
>NZ_JBPPHF010000314.1:0-295 GCF_051294775.1 Bacillus pretiosus | reverse complement strand
TATTCGTATTTTCGCATAGCTGAGCTTAAAGACATTTCTTGTCCACTTACCTTTTTCCAATACAATGGTTGATAAATATCAATAAGTGCACATCCATCTTCCTTCATCCAGTTTTTAATCCGTTTTAATAGAATCAATTGCTCATCATCTGATCCTACACCAAATCCGTCTAAATAACTAACAACATCAAACTTATCTTCAAAATTTATTTTATAAAAATCAGCGCAATGAATATCAAAATCATTAGTAGAATGTTCTTTCGCAAACATAACTAACTCTCGTACTAGCTCAACTG
>NZ_JBPPHF010000313.1:0-295 GCF_051294775.1 Bacillus pretiosus | reverse complement strand
GCGTTAATTAGTGCAGCTCTTATTATTTGTTTCTCATTTTCGTATTACAGTGAAATGATGGGGATTGCAGGTATTATTGGGGCATTTGCAGCTGGGATTGCCATTTCGCAACCAGAGTATAAGCACGAAGTAGAACATAAAATTGAACCGATTGCTTATGCGATATTTGTACCAGTGTTCTTCGTAAGTATTGGAATGGAAATTACATTTCATGGTATCGGAAGCCAGCTTTGGGTCATTATCATCATGACGCTTATTGCAATTGTTACAAAGTTAATCGGATCAGGTTTATGAG
>NZ_JBPPHF010000312.1:0-295 GCF_051294775.1 Bacillus pretiosus | reverse complement strand
GTAACTAATCAAAAAGTAATTCCTACATACACTAATTGAGCTGATAAAAATCTAAGCTATCCAAATGTATTTGCTTTTCCGTTTAGCTTCATAACATTCTTTTTCAATGCTTTATCATATTCAATAGTCACATTACCCTTAACATCACCGTTTGTACCAAATGATGAATTGTCTTTAAATGTACCATCTGCAAAGTTCACATCAAAAACATCCGCCTTTGGTACTTTCACATTCGGGTCAATATTTTCTTTTTTCGTAGTAATCTCTGCCGTTAATGGCTGTCTATTATACACAA
>NZ_JBPPHF010000311.1:0-295 GCF_051294775.1 Bacillus pretiosus | reverse complement strand
CCGCAGATATAGTAGAAACAGCTACTACACAAAAAATAATAGCTAATTGAGTAGTAAACACATCAGGAATGTTAAACAATGCTTGTAACCCATAACTTGCTTGTAGACCTAAAAATCCGATTGCACCAATCGTCCCTGCAGCTACCGCAATAATGGCAAATACATCGATCATTGTTCCAAGCCAACTCTTTCGCAATCTCTCCCCAAAGATAGGAAATAAAAGCGTTCGAGGTTTTAACGGCATATCTTTATGATAATGCCCGTACATCATAACTACCGCACTAATTGTACCTTA
>NZ_JBPPHF010000310.1:0-295 GCF_051294775.1 Bacillus pretiosus | reverse complement strand
CGCTCCTCCAGCCAATTTCCAACCGTCGGATATGTTTGTTTTACCGCTGTTCCACCGTAAACGATCGACATATGTCCCGTTGGTAACCATACATATTGTTTATCTGTGCTAGAAATATGGTCT
This sequence comes from Bacillus pretiosus, assembly GCF_051294775.1. NCBI lineage: Bacteria > Bacillati > Bacillota > Bacilli > Caryophanales > Bacillaceae > Bacillus > Bacillus pretiosus. The sequence goes on along the minus strand of NZ_JBPPHF010000310.1, from coordinate 172 downwards.
AGCAAAGCTTCTACTTGGCATGGCAGGGCGATATGATCACGTTTCGCAGAAATATTTAAGACATTCGCCTTAATATTTGCAAGGTCTACCTTTTGTCCACGAATAACGAGGTCACCTTTCACTAATTTATTATTTTGATAAAAATCACGAATCCATTGTCTATACGATTCAC
>NZ_JBPPHF010000309.1:0-295 GCF_051294775.1 Bacillus pretiosus | reverse complement strand
GTGCACAACCAATCGCACGCTTCTTCTATCCTACTGCGTCGCTCCATTGCTCAAACGATAAAGAGGTGGTACAGGAATATCTCCCTGTTGTCCATCGCCTACGCCTGTCGGCCTCGGCTTAGGTCCTGACTAACCCTGAGCGGACGAGCCTTCCTCAGGAAACCTTAGGCATTCGGTGGACGGGATTCTCACGCGTCTTTCGCTACTCATACCGGCATTCTCACTTCTAAGCGCTCCACCAGTCCTTCCGGTCTGACTTCACTGCACTTAGAACGCTCCCCTACCACTGATACCA
>NZ_JBPPHF010000308.1:0-295 GCF_051294775.1 Bacillus pretiosus | reverse complement strand
TCCTAGTTCTGATCCTAATACACGTACTTCATCTTTAAATAACGTGTTTAAAGGCTCAATTAATTTGAACTGCATGTCTTCTGGAAGACCACCAACGTTATGGTGAGATTTAATTGGTTGTGCAGTTGCTGTACCACTTTCAACGATGTCTGTATAAAGTGTACCTTGCGCTAGGAAGTCCATTCCTTGTAATTTAGAAGCTTCATCATCAAATACGTAAATGAATACATTACCGATGATTTTACGTTTTTGTTCTGGATCTTCTACACCTTTTAACTTGTTCATGAAGCGTTCT
>NZ_JBPPHF010000307.1:0-296 GCF_051294775.1 Bacillus pretiosus | reverse complement strand
AGATGCCCGTGATCACGCGGCAACCTGGGCTTGGCCTGGGCGATCGCCGCGCGCAGGCGCTCCCACCCGATCTTCTCGCCGCGGATCAGCGCACCGATCTCCTCATCCGGAACGCCGGGGTCGGTGACGATTTCCATCAGAACGTCCAGCAGCGCCTGACGGTCCTCTCCAGTCTTCCCTCGTTCGGCCAGCCGCTGCTGCATCTTCCGTTCGGCAGCACCGAATTTCACCGAGATCGCCTGATCGAACAACCCCACCACCACAACCACCACAACCCACCCCCACTGGGCCAGCAC
>NZ_JBPPHF010000306.1:0-296 GCF_051294775.1 Bacillus pretiosus | reverse complement strand
AAACTACATTAGAAAAATTAGGTCTAGAATATTTAGTATTATATTTAGTACATTGGCCTGTAAAAGGGAAATTTACTGAATCATGGAAAGCGTTAGTAAAACTTTATAAAGATGGCCGTGTTCGTGCTATCGGTGTGAGTAATTTTCACATTCACCACTTACAAGACGTATTTGAAATCGCTGAAATTAAGCCAATGGTCAATCTAGTGGAATACCACCCACGTTTAGCACAAGAAGAATTACACGCTTACTGTAAAGAACATAACAACCAGCTTGAAGCTTGGTCACCATTAATG
>NZ_JBPPHF010000305.1:0-296 GCF_051294775.1 Bacillus pretiosus | reverse complement strand
ATGGTGATGTTTCCATATCCCTACAATCGACTTATGGGACAATCTCATTTTTCACCTTCTATTCTACCTAACAAGTCGAGAAATTCGTTTCTTCTGCCATGAAAGTTTATAGTATCCGTATTGCAAAAGTAAACTCACAATAAATGCAGCTGGATATCCAATCCATATTCCTTTAATACCAAGATTTGTATGATAAGAAAGGTAATAAGCAACTGGGACTTCTACAAGCCATATTGATACGACACCGATAACCTGACTCTTATACACAACTCCGAGCCCACGAGACGCTCATCAAT
>NZ_JBPPHF010000027.1:0-617 GCF_051294775.1 Bacillus pretiosus | reverse complement strand
TATTAACAGTGCCGCTGACGATGCTGCTGGATTAGCTATCGCTACTCGTATGCGTGCAAAAGAAGGCGGATTAAACGTTGGAGCACGTAACACACAAGACGCTATGTCTGCTTTACGTACTGGTGACTCAGCATTAGGCTCAATTTCTAACATCTTACTTCGTATGCGTGATCTTGCTACGCAAGCTGCTAGTGGTACAAATAACACAAAAGATACAGCTTCTTTAAACAAAGAGTATGAGCAATTAAAAGGTGAAATTGGCCATATCGCTGAAAAAACAAACTTTAACGGCAATGCATTCCTAGACACAGCCAGTGGCGGTAAAGATATTAAAATTCAACTTTCTGATGCTGCAAATGATACACTTGATATCACAGCTATCAATACAAAGGATATTACAAGTGATAAGTTGGGTACTTTAACAGATGTAACTACTGCAAAAGATGAAATGGTTAAAATTGATACTGCCATCCAAGCAGTTGCTGATGCGAGAGCAACTTTCGGTTCTCAATTAAACCGTTTAGACCATAACTTAAACAACGTAACTAGCCAAGCTACTAACATGGCTTCTGCTGCTTCTCAAATCGAAGACGCTGACATGGCGAAAGAAATGTCTG
>NZ_JBPPHF010000304.1:0-296 GCF_051294775.1 Bacillus pretiosus | reverse complement strand
CAATTTTAATTAACATCTTCCCTTTTGCATAGCGTTGATCGTCAACACGTTCTTGGTTCGCAGTTTCACATACGATAACAAGTGCATTTTCATATACTCTATCTTCAATATCATCCATTACTCGTAAATATTCTAGTGAAGGTTCATTGTACCCAACCGTATAAATATTTTTCTCTGGAAACGATTCTAGTAGAATTGTACCAAGACCTCCCTGTGAACCTAACGCATCTGGATCTGGACGCACATGACGATGAATAATAATTGTATCAAACTCTTTAATTGCTCTTAAAATTTGA
>NZ_JBPPHF010000303.1:0-296 GCF_051294775.1 Bacillus pretiosus | reverse complement strand
CCTGTTAATCCGTTACTAACGGGAAGCCATATACTTGTTCCGATAGCAACACACGCTAAATCAATAGGACTTGCGTGCACCGAAATAGTCGTATCGAAAAAACTCATAGCAAAATATGACTTATGCGTTTCGAAAATCGGGAAAAATAGTAATACAAATTGCTTTAATTTTTGTGAGTATGAATTAGTTTCTTTCATAAAATCCCCTTTCCGCTAAAAAAACAAACTCATACTATCATACAATTTAATCAAAAAATAGAAAAGAAATACGCGCATACCTGTCTCTAATACACAACA
>NZ_JBPPHF010000302.1:0-296 GCF_051294775.1 Bacillus pretiosus | reverse complement strand
GCTGAGATTACAGAGAATCCGATAAACTGAGCAACGCAGCCTGCAAGAGCAGCACCACCTGCAACACCGTCTAAGCTAAGTGCGATCGCTAACGCAGCTGATGAAGCTGGAGTGATAAGTAATAGTCCCCAAACGACTGCAATAACAATAGAAGCGATGAACGGGCTACCAGCTGAGCTATCTTTAATGAATGCTCCAATTGTATTTAAAACAGGAGTAATATTATGAGATAACCAAATTCCAACTAAACCAGAACCTAATATTGCCGCAAATGGAACGAGCATCATATCTAACGC
>NZ_JBPPHF010000301.1:0-296 GCF_051294775.1 Bacillus pretiosus | reverse complement strand
AAAATGTCCAGACAAGAAAAAAGCGGGATATTATACGATTGGGCGAACTCGGTATATTCGCTCGTCATTACAACTGCATTATTCCCAATTTACTTTAAAGCAGCAGCAAAAGAAGCCGGACTATCTGGTGCAACTTCAACGGCATATTGGGGATATGCAAACTCTTTCGCTACACTTTTAATTTCTATACTTGCTCCTATACTCGGCACAGTTGCTGATTATAAAGGATTTAAAAAACGATTTTTCACATTCTTCTTTGGACTCGGTATCGTATTTACAAGTATGATAGCAGTCGT
>NZ_JBPPHF010000300.1:0-296 GCF_051294775.1 Bacillus pretiosus | reverse complement strand
ATGTAAGCATTTGTAACGGCGACTAAACATGTGTGGAATCGTTGGATTTATTGGAGAGCAAGAAGCAACGGAAATTTTATTAAAAGGTTTAGAAAAGCTAGAATATCGTGGATATGATTCAGCAGGTATTGCAGTACAAACAGGTAACGGTGTTGTTGTATACAAAGAAAAATGTCGTATTGCAAAACTTCGCGAAATCGTAGATGAGAACGTAGCAGCAAGCGTGGGGATCGGTCACACACGCTGGGCTTCGCAGGGTGTTCCAAGCAAAGTAAACGCGGATCCGCTTCTCAGTA
>NZ_JBPPHF010000299.1:0-296 GCF_051294775.1 Bacillus pretiosus | reverse complement strand
AAGCCATAAGTAAGCGCTCTGCTGAAGTGCTATGCACCGTGTCTTGCTTTGTGCTTTCTAGATACATATACATAATTGCCGGAACCGAATTCCATATCGTGATTTCTTCTTCGATCATGATCTGATGAATACTGGCCATATCTAAAAGATCTGGAATTTATACTAACTGAGCTCCGCTAATGAGTGCTCCAAAAATATCATAGACGGATAAATCAAAGCTCATCGATGATAGGGCAATGATTTTATCTTCGCTATTTCCTTGGAATTTCTCATTAATATCTAATAATGTATTCACT
>NZ_JBPPHF010000298.1:0-296 GCF_051294775.1 Bacillus pretiosus | reverse complement strand
CCCCATCACAGCTCAGCCTTCACGATAAGCGGATTTGCCTACTTATCAGCCTAACTGCTTGGACGTGCACAACCAATCGCACGCTTCTTCTATCCTTCTGCGTCCCTCCATTGCTCAAGCGATAAAGAGGTGGTACAGGAATATCAACCTGTTGTCCATCGCCTACGCCTGTCGGCCTCGGCTTAGGTCCTGACTAACCCTGAGCGGACGAGCCTTCCTCAGGAAACCTTTGGCATTCGGTGGACGGGATTCTCACCCGTCTTTCGCTACTCATACCGGCATTCTCACTTCTAAGC
>NZ_JBPPHF010000297.1:0-296 GCF_051294775.1 Bacillus pretiosus | reverse complement strand
GCATCTTTTTCTCTTCTATACGTTCGTCTAAGACCACCATCTATTGTTTCTTTAAAGGTTTGAACTTTTTCAACAAATGCGTAACGCCAATCGGCATCGCCTCCTGTACGTTGAGATAAAGGTAAAAGAATATCTTGTTCAAAGTTTTGATTATCATCTATTCCTAGAATGATATCTGAGATAACATCTCCAGCTTCTTTCAAAGAGCAGATGTGCATATTTAGATTTGGTAGATTCATTAAAAGGTCATGATACTCCCGCATAGAAAATAATAGATTTTTCATACGTACGTATGG
>NZ_JBPPHF010000296.1:0-296 GCF_051294775.1 Bacillus pretiosus | reverse complement strand
GGGTGTTGACCGTGAGCCTGGACTAATGACAACATCACATACATTTCGACGCGTCAGTTCATCCACGAACGCGCCTAAATAATATGATAATGCTTCTATATGATTGTTCATTTCATTAATTCCTCCAAAGCACCAAGCATCGGTCTAAACTTCAAGCTTGTTTCTTCATATTCAAGTTGCGGTACTGAATCAATTACAATCCCGCACCCGGCAAATAAGGATGGTTTTGCGCCATTTAATAATCCGCAGCGAAGTGCAACCGCAAATTCACCATTTCCTTCATCATCTATCCAGCC
>NZ_JBPPHF010000295.1:0-296 GCF_051294775.1 Bacillus pretiosus | reverse complement strand
GTATTAGTACAAGGTTTCGTTCGTATGTTTATACCTTAAGTAGTAGGGACGTTAGCTTCTGTAGCGGTAGGATTATTTGTCGGTTCACTATTTGGATATGAAATGAAGCAAACATTCTTCTTTATCATCGTACCAATTGTGAGTGGTGGTATTGGGGAAGGGATTTTACCATTGTCGCTAGCTTATAGTGATATTTTAAATGAATCATCAGCAACGTTTGTATCACAACTTATTCCAGCGGCTATAATTGGAAATATGTTCGCAATCGTGAGTGCAGGGTCTGACTCTAATACACA
>NZ_JBPPHF010000002.1:313656-1606001 GCF_051294775.1 Bacillus pretiosus | reverse complement strand
GCTTGCTTGACGGAAGTACGATCTCGTTGAGTATTTGTTTGTAACGAACTAGATACATTTTGAGTGGGCTCTGCTTTTACAATTGAGGTTGGTGTTGTATATAACAGGGAACTTCCAGCTATTAAAAAGGCCAGACTTGCACATGTAATTTGACTACGTATTTTCATAAGGCATTCCTCTTCTCTATTCATATTATATCAGTGTTTGCTTACTGTTCCTTACTTCCTGACAAGACTTAGGGAAAGGCCCTCACGCATATAGATTAAAGCCCCAGTACAAAGGTATCTATCAATACCAACAATTTGAGCCATTTAAATCTCCATCCCTCCTATAACAAAATCATTCAAAGGTATGAAAGCATATTATGTACCCTTAGTTATTGTTAGGATTAACACAACATGAGACATAACCCAACCCATATTTTACTTTATTTATCCATAATATGTATTGAGAAAGAATGTAAATTCGAATCCTTTCCGTCCCCCAACTATTGATCGTTTTTTTCATCTATTATAATTAATTATTTAGAATTTCATAATAAAAAACTGTAAAAAAAAATAACGAGTCCCTTAACGTACAGGAAGCGGTTGAAAAATATGTCTAAACGTACAATTTTCTTTTTTTGATATGGTGACCCCATCGCAATCAAGCTAAGGTTTTGAAGTACCCACTAAATGAACTCTTTCTTTCTCTACAGGTAGTTACTTTGAGAAGGTAGCTCATTTTTTTGTTTTTGGAATGTTTACTTTTCTTAAGTTGATGGATGTGCGGTCGAACCCCTATGCATTTCATCAATCATTCCCTTGACTCTCCATTTATAGTACTGTATAGTACTAATATGAAAAAAAATACACTTACTAATAAAGATATTGCTCTGCAATCCGCTTTTACATTGTTTCTTACTAAAGGTTTTCTAGCAACAAGCATGGACGACATAGTCGCACATAGCAAAGTTTCAAAAACGAACATTTATTATTATTTTAAGAGCAAGGAGGAGCTGCTGCTCGCTATTGTTAATCAGTTGATAGCACATTACGAACAGCGAATTAATTATATTGTGTCTCAAAATGAGCTCACCGTTCAAGAGAAATTAGAAGCGGTACTCCACATTTTAAGCGATACTATTGAAAAAAATAACTACCTTGGCGGTTGTCCTTTCCTGACTCTGTATACACAGACGCCTATTGACGCGGTTGAAATTAGAGATAGAATCAAGAGTTTTTTTGAAAAACAGCTGCATGGTGTTGAATTGATTTTAGCCCAAGGGATTGCACGACAAGAACTAAAGAAAGAGCTGCCCGTTAAACAAACAGCTATGTTGATTGTCTCCTCTATTGAGGGTGCTCTCTTCTTGGCTCAAGCTTCTAACAACCAAGATATGATCAAAAATTTATTTCCTACTTTAGCCTCCATGCTAAAGTAATATTTTTAGATACATTAGTACTAGTTAGTAATATAAAATAATAAAGGAATGTTTTTATTATGAATATCTTCATGACTGGCGGAACTGGTTATATTGGACGTCATTTAATCGCTGAGTTAGCTTCTCAGCATCAGATTTATGTACTTGTACGTCAAAAAAATCGTCTTCTTACCATCATCAATCAACTGGCACCCGATCAACAGAACAACATTGTTCCTGTTATCGGTGATCTAACGCAGCCTCGATTAGGTTTAAGTGATGACAGCTACAAACAATTACTTGCAACTGATCTAATTATTCACGCAGGAGGTCCAATGAATATTGAGTTGAACCTCATTGAAGCTGAACAGTCTTTCCTCACCCCTGCAAAATCCCTTGTTCGGCTAGCACAGGATATCCACGCTGAAAAAGAATTAAAGCATTTTATCCATGTCGCAGGCTTTATGAGTCCCTATCATGAACAAAATGCATTGTTGGATCTAGATCATTTGCTGGACAATCAACCACCTTATGAAAAAATGAAGTTTTTAGCCGACTCTTATATACGAAAATCTCTTCATAACATGAGCATTCCCTTATCTACTGTTAATCCTAGTGTAATCGTCGGAGACTCCTTCTCAGGGAAAACAGAACAGATTGGAGGCCTTAGTATCTTAGTCGATGCCGTAAGGCGAAATCTTATGCCGCTTGTTCCAGGCGGCGACGATTATTGGTTACCAATGGTTCATATTGACCATGTGGCTTCGTTTATTTCAAAACTTGTTAACACAGAAGGGTTATCAAGCAATACCTACTATCTTTTAGATTCTAAGCAAGAAAGTCCGTCGATCCGAACTTTCATCAAACTCATGGCACACGAATTGCAGACAACAAAGCCGTTAGGAACTATACCGCTTCCGTTATTGAAAACTGTGCTTAGAATGGGTGCTGATAAGATGCTTGGTATTCCTAAAGAATCCATGAGTTTTCTTGTTAAGTCGGAATTCCCTGTTTACAGTAAATTAGAAATAGAACAAAGGAACGGCAGAAATTCATTCGTAGTTCCGTCCACGCTCCCTTTTATCATTAGTGATTTGGATTATCGGTTAAATCATTTAGGCCTGAATCAAAATGAGCAGAAAGATTTTAGTCAACGAAGAAGGGCTAACTTAGTTTCGCTAGAGAAAGATAGGAATGAAACACCTATTATTTTTCTTCATGGGACGTTCAGCAATGCCGATGCCCTTTTGCCCCTCTCACAATTTTTAAGCGGTTTAAATACTTGGTTCGTAGATTTACCTGGATTTGGGCGTACCCCTTATCACCATAATCCTTCTGTGATAGAAGGCTATGTAGAGAGCATTTCCACTATGATCACTGAGTTGAACAGACCCGTTATATTAGTGGGGCATTCATTTGGCGGATTGATTGCGGCTCAAGTGATGGAACGGCTGCCCTCACTGATCAAACAACTCATTTTATTGCAGCCAGTACTGCATCCTATCCAACCTAAATATAGATTTCGACGTATTACAAGTTTCGTTCTAAAATATATGGAGCCCGCCCGTTTGGAAAAAGAGCTAATTCAAACCAATAGCTTCAGAACATCGAGTCAATTATTGAGTAATTACGCTCATTCTGTAGTCCGTGATTTAAAATCCCCCCGTATACGCAAAACTAACGCTACGGTCATGTCTTGCTTAACTATATCAAAATCCATCCAGTTAAATCCCGAGACATGGGATAAGAGGAAAATTAAGATACTATGGGGAGCTTTGGACAAGGATCATCATGTCCCAAAGCAGTTTGAACACTTGGATATTACACGTATTCAGTACGGTCATCAGTTTCCTGTTGAATCTCCTGAACTAACTGCTCAATGGATTTCTCAAGCTGTAACAGTATAAAGGTTCTTTTGATAGTATTGATGGAGGTGTGATTGTCAACACAAATTCAGACTGCTTTTTTAAGGGCTCGTTTTCTGAACTCAACTGAACTTAAATAACCTAAAGTACCATGAACATGATAATGGTTAAACTGGTTCTGTTGCAAAGTTTGAAAAAAGCATAAACAGGTTGGTAAATGCAGAACAATGTTTAGGAAGTAGCTAGTAATTGTTGAAGTTCGTTGTATGTTGAAAAGGCGGAGTCTCTTTGAAGACTTCGCCTTTGTTTATATAGGGTATGAATGGTTTCATAAGCGTGCAGATTTATTTTTCACTTTCCAAATTCGATAGATGGGATTGCCATATTTATGACTCCATCGCATGATGGTTGTTGGTTTCACTGAAATACCACGTTCTTTCAGGATTTCAGATACATCACGATAACCGAAAGAAAAACGGCAGTAGTAGCCGACAACTACTAAAATAACATCTTACTTGAATTGTTTTCCTTTAAAATATCTCATGTCTGATTCCCCTAAATCCTGTTTTCTAGAGTGTAGCTTCATGTAGAAAAACTTGTTATATGAAAATGCGAGAATTTCCGTTTCATAAATAGGACGGATCATATCCATGACGCAACCTGCTGTAAAAGAGCGTATTAATAAACTTGAAGATTAAGGAGTTATAGCGGCTTGCCGAACAAAATTTGAGCCTTCTAAAATTAATAAAAACATTCAAGCATTCATCATGTTTAAAACGAGTCAATGCTCTGATTTCATCCAATTTTGTAATGCCGCTCCCGAAGTAACTGATTTATATCGAATTAGCGGGGAGTTTAATTATATGATGAAGGTCATGAGCGATTCGATGGATTCTCTCGCTACATTTTTAGACTCCTTAATGCAATTTGGATTATCGTCTCCTTTAATTGTTTTAAAGAGTGAGTTTGAGGAGAAGTTGTCGTTCTGATAAAGAGATACGTATTATCCCCCGCTAACAGTAAAAGTTTTTCTTTTATGAGAAAAACCAACAAAATCAATGATTAGTAAACAAAAAAGAACATTGATATTTCAATGTTCTTTTTTGTATCTCTACTTATTAATTAGATTCCTCTTCTAATAGAGTACCCTTACCCCTGATTCCTCTGCGCCTCTCTAAACTCCTCCTTCACCTTCTCTAACAGCCCTTCTTCCGTAATTAATCGATACGCCGTATTCGCTAGTGCTTTTGCGGATGTAATTAACGCTTTATCTCCAAGTTCTGAACGTGCTGCTTCTCTAAATTCATTCGTATGCGCAATTAAGTCATCTGGACCGATTTTAATGTACGGATGAATTGTTGGTACGACTTGACTTACGTTTCCTGCGTCTGTTGAGCCGATGCCAAATCTTTCTTTCCGATTTACGTCTTCACCTTGTAATTCTAGTTCTTCGGCTACGACGTCATTATATGTTTTTGTTACGAGTAGTTCATCGATTTCGTTTTGGAATTGATGGATTTTCACTTTTGCGCCTGTTGCTAACGCTGCTCCTTGTGCGATATTTTTTACTTTTTCTGTTACTTCTGCACATCTTTTTCGCGTTGCTGCACGGATGAAGAACCTTGCTGATGCGTAGTCAGGAATAATATTAGGTGCTTTTCCGCCCTCGGTAATAACGCCATGAATTTTCACATCTGATGGAAGTTGTTGGCGAAGTGCGTTAATACCGTTATAAAGTTGAATTATCGCATCTAATGCGTTAATCCCTTCTTCAGGTGAAGCTGCGGCGTGAGCTGTTTTTCCGTAAAAATGAAAATCAAGTGGATCGACTGCTAGTGAAGGGCTCGTTGGCGCTGTTTTTCCGCTCGGATGAATCATAAGTGCCGCATCAATATCTTTAAATAACCCCGCTTTTACATAACTCGCTTTCGCACTACCATTTGGTCCTCCTTCTTCAGCTGGAGTACCAAACACGACAACTTCTCCGCCAATTTCTTCAAGCGTTTCTGATAATGCGATCGCGGCCGCAACGCTAATTGTGCCAATTAAATTGTGACCACACGCATGACCAAGTCCTGGTAAAGAGTCATACTCAGCTAAAAATGCGATAACTGGCCCTTGTTTTCCTGAACTTTTTCGCGCGATAAAACCTGTTTCATGTCCAGCTATATTGTGCTGCAGCTGAAACCCTGCACTACCTAGTAATAAACTTAACGTTCTTGATGCATAAAACTCTTGGTTACCAATCTCCGGATTCGCATGAATATCGTGACTTGTTTCTATGTACTTTTCCTTATTTCTTTCTATACTCTCTTCAATTGTTTTTCTTTGTGACGTTACTCCAGTCGCTCCCATTTCTCTTCCCCCTTATATTTTCACATAAAAAAGCCTCTTTCTAAAAGATAGAAAGAGGCTTCTGCATTTACAGTCAAAATGAGCTTCTTTCTTATCTTTCAAGTTACCTTGCTGGAATTGGCACAGTATTCATAAAAGAATCCGCTGCCGAGGTGTCATAGGGCCAGTCCCTCAACCTCTCGTGATAAGAATTTTCATAAGATTATATTAAATTATATTCATTCTATGTTCATTCCAATTAAAAGTCAAGGAATTCCTATCCGAATTTACCGAATATCTAAAAATCCTTTTAACACACCAATTGTTTCCGGTGCTTGTAATCTTGCACATACGTACGGAAATTCGATACTACCTTCAAACATCATTTGAGATGTGAGCGGTGCTCCTGCCCAAAAGATTTCATCATCGATTACGATAAACGGGAATGCTTTATTTTGTCTTTGTAACTTTACATTTTTTAACGGAACTGGTCCATCACTATACACTGTTATTTGCGCATTTGTACGCATTAACGCTTGCCAGACTCGCTTATCCACTTGCTTTGTACTTGGAAGTGAAATAATAATTTTTCGTTTTGCGGCTAAAATATCTTTCAATAACCCTTTCGGCTCTTCAAGATTCATTTCCATAAACCAGCGTAAACGTTTCGAAATTTTCCGCTCCCACAATTGTCTTGATGTCGTACGATCATACACATCTCCGTGACGTTCTATATGAGCTGTTAATTGTGATAACGCTTGTTTTCTCGAAAGGTTTTTACGCATATAATGACAATCTGATAATTGAATGAACTTCCCTCTCGCCCTTGTCACTGCAACGTTGACGAGGCGATGATTTTTATGGTCAAAGAATAACACGCCAGGTCGTTCTTGCGGATAACTATCAACCGTATCAAATATCATCATATCTCTTTCAGAACCTTGAAACTTATGAACCGTCGCCGCTAAAACTGGTATGTTTTGATATTTCGTTCTCTGCAACATTTCTCTAATACACGTTGATAAAAAGCGGGATTGTGCCCTGTAAGGTGTAACAACACCGATCGATTGAACACCATCTAACAGTCCGATTAACATCATTTGCATCGCTACTAAACCAGACATAATGTTAAATCGAGAACCAGAAGCAGCGTCCTTTAACGAAAAGGCTCCCATTAAGCTCGTATCAAATAAAACACTTGCCTCATTTGCGAACGGTTGCAATCGCGCAAGTTCTTTACGCTCTGAAACAGACGGATGATCATATACTCTATTTTTATAAATAAATGAATTTGTAAACTTCGATATATCCGCATGCATACGTCTTTGTTCCTGCAACATAAATAGGTTCGGATGTGCTTCTGATTTATTGACAGACTCAACAATCCCAGCATGGTAAAACATATCTTCCCCAAGCCATTTTCGAACGAGTTCATGGTTCGCCATCGCAATTGGAGGTAACTGTAAAAAGTCCCCACAAACGACGATACGTTTTCCAAGTGAAGCTGCTAATGCAATTTGCGGAACATATGCCATACTCACTTCATCTACGACAACTAAATCAAATGTACGCTCATAAATAAGTGAATCAATGGCACATTTCGATAAAGTCGCACCGATTACTTTCGCTTTTTCAATATATTCTTTTTCTACTTCTTTAATTTTCGCTTTTTGCTTTCGAAGATCACTTTCAATCTCTTGTATACGCTTCTTATCAGCAGAAGTCGCTTTATATGATAAAATCTTTTCACGAAGATCTTGTCGTGTTTCCTCTAAATAGAGTCTTTCTTCTCCCCATGATCCGTTCGTCGTTTCAACTAGCTTCGACGTAAGTAATGTTTCATGATTTCTTATATGTTCATGTTGACTATAACCGTAACGAACAATTTCGCCAGGTGTCCATTTCTTTTTCTTCTCAATTTGCTTCGTTACTTCACTCATTAATACGTCTACTGCCGCATTACTATGAGCCAACACAAGTACCGATTTTCCTTTTTGATAATGAGCCGAAATAATACGTGATAAATTGTAGGACTTCCCTGTTCCAGGCGGTCCCCACACGTACGTTGTCGGATTATAAAATGAACGATATGCCAATTCATTTTTCGGATTTTTCATCTTCTCAATATGTTTCGGACTGCTCGTCCCATCAACAAGACGCTTTATACGATTACGTTTTAACTTATCTTTATGTGCCTCTTTCAATCGCTCTTGTAGTTGCTCTAACAATTGCCACGGTTCACTGTATAAAACAGCTTCTCGTATTTCACCTTGTATATAATCATTTAATTTCAGTTCTATTTCTAATCCATGTACAGATAATACTTCTCCTGTCGCTTCCTCACCATCAAACTCAATTCGAATTGGTGAACCTTCCGGTAAGCTTACTTCCGATATGAGCTGAAATACGTATACTGTACTTTCATAATCTGTATATAAAAAACGACCGTTTATGATAGAAATTTTACTACCACCTATCGTTTTCCAATGTTTAATTTCATACGCTAATGCATAATGCCACTCTTTCATCGTTGCCGATAATGAAGGAGTTTGAGTAGGTGTATTCATCGTATAATCTCCTTCCTTCTCCCCAAACATACTTTCTCACTATACCATATAACACGCTAAAATTTGTAAGGTTTTTATCTTGCTTATTTTCTTAATTTTCAATAACATATTGTATATATTTTTCAGAAAGAAGGGATCTACATGCCAGTTAGAAGAATTGAACACGTCGGTCTTATGGTCGCAAACTTAGAAGCATCTATTTCATTTTATGAAGAAGTAGTTGGCTTACAGCTCATTAAACGTATGGGTCACCCGAATCCCGACTTAAAACTCGCTTTTTTAGGTGTGGAAGAATCGAAGGAAACGATACTCGAATTAATTGAAGGCTACAACTCTTCTCTTCCGGCAGAAGGAAAAGTACATCACATTTGCTTTAAAGTGGATTCATTAGAAGATGAAATCGAAAGACTAAAGAAACACAAAGTAACCTTTTTACTAGGAGAAGAAATTGAAACATTACCAGATGGAACACGTTACATATTCTTCGCTGGTCCTGATGGAGAATGGATTGAGTTTTTTGAGACGGAGAGATAAAGTAAACCTTTATTTTGCGGGATAGAAAAAGAGCCGGAATTCCGGCCTTTGTTTTTAACTAGTAACAATAAAACATACCTTCCATCCAAAAACTCACCTATATTAAAAACAAGCATTTTGTTAGGAGTAGAGAATGGTAAATACAATCTATATTATTATTTTTTGGATACTTATACTCTTTCCAATCCTTTATATACTCAAGATAAAGCATTGGAATTTAAAAGTAGCTGCCGTATTTGTTGGAAGAATTCTATTAAGTATTGTCTATTTCATAAATGGAATGGTGTTAGGTCTGCAACGGGATTGGATAGAGCCTTCCTATGAAACAGAATGGGATTTCTTTAGAAAGTCTTTATTACACGGTAAAACTGATGCATTTATACACTTATCACTTCTCATTATTATCATTATTTTGGATCTAGTCATTACATTTTATTATATTAATAAAATGTAATAGGGTGTTTTCCCTATTTCTTTTCTTACTGAGGTAGCGCCACATACCTAGAAAGTTAAGAGTATGCAAAGTCATTTTTAGGAAAGATTGTTTCTTTTATTGAAAAACTTTGTTTCTACATCATAGATAAAAGAGCAACCAATGCTAAAATAGCTGGAAGTCCTTGTTTCACAATAATTGATTTATTAGATGTGAAACCTCCAAAAATAGCTGCGATCACCACACAAATCACGAAAAATAATTGAACCATATAACCAATTGGCGTAAACCCAATTATAAGTCCCCAAATGAGACCAGCGGCTAAAAATCCATTATATAACCCTTGGTTTGCAAACATAACAGCTACGTTTTTATCTCCTTCTAAATGCTTCGGTAATTTGAAAGCACGTTTCGCTACTTTTGAATTAATAAAAAACATTTCGAGGATCATGATAAACAAATGTTCTAATGCTACAATCCCGACTAAAATAGCTGCGATTATTTCCATACCATCCTACCCCCTCTCTCCTTAATATCAGTTCTATATTATTTCAACTGTGAATTCTATCAACTAGGAAACGATTCCCTTCGTCGGCTGCTTGATCGATAGAAGCATAGTTGGTACATAGCGAGCAATTCCAATCGAGATTGACTAATACCAACGCATTCTTCAAACTTCTCACCAATTCTTTCTAACTGAAAACAGTTGATATATCAATGATTGATGCGTCAATTAATATACATCTCTTTTTTTAGTTTTGCAAGTTTTTTTGCTCAAGTGGGTCTATTTTGTTTCAGCAGCTTTAAATTCATTCACAACAACAGTTCAAATTTCTAGAAATCCTAGTAAAGAAGAATTCAAAAAAAGAAGAGATTATCCCCTTCTTTTTTTGAATTCCCCTTATTATTTACTATAACCACGATTCAGTTTCGTTAACTTTTCATTGATGGTAAAAATTCTTACTCTAATATCTTTAACACCAAATGTTTGAAGTCTGTTTTTGTGCATTTCTCCATATTTTTCAGCATCTTGTTTTTTTTCAAATACATAAATGCCTCCAGCTTCTTTCGTTTCTTGATTCTCCGTCCATATTTTCCAATGGAATCCTTCTTCTTCATTAATACTTTTTGCTAAATCCCAAAATGCTTTTTCCATTTCTTCACCAAAAGGACCTTCAAACGGGAAATCAACTTGTAATAAATATGCCATTTTCACTCACTCCTAAGTTCAATATTTTCAATTCGAATGCATACAGTTTAAAGGCTGTTTTCATAATTCAATAAAAGCTCCCAGATTGCGGTAGATATTTTTAAATATTATATTTTTAAATATTATTTTTTTTGACTTGATTATAATAAAAGATGGACTTCGCGATTCGTTTATTAAATCTGGCATTTTCTCTATCCCTGCCAAATTTGATTGTGGTTCGATTATTTTATCCAGCGAAAGCCCATGTTCAATTAAAGTATTTATTAATGTGGCAACAGTTCTATGGTCAACTACCTCCACTGAGGTGACACGTTTCAGTGGGGGCTTGAGTTAGAACGCTAGGTCTTTTCATCTATCGCTAGACAGTTGACGCTCTAGCATTCATACCACCTTATGGTAGCACCCCAAGTATGTTTTTGGTTGGTACTGGCAACGAACTATTGTTTTCCCACTTGCACCACCCTTTCAAAAAAGAGCAATTCTTCCTTATGGAAGAAGCCACCACTCAGATGAATCCGGCGTATGCTACAAGCCCCGACAAGTCGAGTACACATGGATGGTTGACGCACCCACTAAGCTATGCGCGAAGCAACAGCCTTACGTTTTTGCACTTCTAATAGAATCGGCGTTTTCACTGTGAGATTGTCATCCAATTCTACAACTCTTGATTTTTGCAATGTATTCAGCGCACCATTAATATCAGCATGGATACATGTTCCTGCTTTACTTTGGTACAGACCACGAGTCATTCGTTTGCCACTAAAGTGATAATACGTCTTATCATCCTTAGTCCAAACTGGAACCGGATCTTTATCAAGAAAACTAGCTTTTGAAGTATAGCTTTCTTCTTGTTTTAAAAATCGTATACCTTCTTTTATACATTTATTCTCAATCGCTGCAATCAGTTTATGAAACGGGATTTGAACAATGCGTTCTGAGACACTACTCTTCTTCTAAAATAGCGTAATAATATTCATCCCACCATTCATTTCCATGGGGTATACACTTCCTGAAATATCCTTCTCTTCTCATTCCAATTTTCTCCATCAATCGATATGACGGGATATTTTGTGGCTGACATGTAGCTATAATTCTATGTAATTTCATTTCCTTAAACCCATATTTTAATGTAGCTTGTGCTGCTTCAGAAGCATATCCTTTATTGAAATATTTAGGATTGAATACCCATCCAATCTCGTAAGTATGCTCACCAAAATATTTATGAAAAACAATATGACCAATCAGAATATTTTCATCTACCAGTATCACAGGAAAGTTCTCTGCATTTTCACCCATATTTTTATTTACAAAGTTTCTTGTATCTTCTTCAGTAAAAACCCCTTCGGGTATGTATTTCATAACATCGCTATCTGATGTATACTCATGGACAGCTTGCCAATCTTTGAATTCAAAATTTCGTATTAATAATCTTTCTGTTCTTATAAACATTTACTTTTCTCCTCTCAAAAAATCGTTTCTTTATTTCAAATCCACATTCAACCCTTAAACTATCATACAGATTCATCATAGAAACTACATGAATAATAATTTGATAAATATATCATATAACAAATATTAGCATTCATACATTTCGAAAATTATGTTAATTAAGAGCGAAAATAGCTTTTTCTTAACTATTCTTAATTTCGTTTACTACTAACTTCATTTTAATTAAATAAAATGCTCGATCTGATTTTTTTGCAACTTCTTGTGAATGAGTAACAACAATTACGCATTTTGTTGAGTTTAAATTAAAGTCTACTTCTCCCTGATGTTTCCCCTTTTTATTAAGTACTTCAAATCTACCATGTTGTTTATATAAAGCATAAAGATTATTGGATTTTGAATCAACATATACGTCCCTTTTATTTAAAAATAAGAAAACCCCATATTCAATAAAAAATACAGGGTTTTTATAAAGCAGTTTATTTTGTTCAAAGTTATACTTAGTCGAAAGAAGTTCGTGAATGAAATAGTACTTATCCAATTAAGAAAAATTCATATACCAGCCCAAACATCTTTTCCATATCGCCCTTCATCTTGCACACGATCCAACCAATTCCTTGCTTCTTGTTCACTGACTTCATGAATTTCTTGATAGGCTTGACAAAGGGTGTCTTCTACATCCGGAGCCATTTTACTTCCATCACCACATATATAAAGATGAGCTCCATTATCTAATAACGAAATTAAATTGATTCTATCTTGTTTTATTAAATGCTGCACATATGTTTTAGGAGATCCTTCTAGGCGAGAAAAAGCTGTGTGTAAAGAGATTAATCCATCTCTTTCATCATTTTCTAGTTCTGTACGATAGAGATAATCTTTTTCAGGATGACGACAACCAAAATATAGATGTGCTTGTCCTAATTTCATACCTTTTTGCTTTTGAACGCGACGTGCTTGCAAGAATCCACGGAATGGTGCAATTCCAGTACCTGGTCCAACCATGATAATTGGTGTTTCTGGATTTTCAGGTAATTGAAAGTTTGATTGTGGCGTTCGAATGAAACAGATAATCTCATCTTTATTATGACGCTGAGCTAAATAATTAGAAGCGACTCCTTCATATGTCCCTACCCCACTCCATGCAGGCGCATTCACAACACCAACCGTAATGCTCAGACGATCCTGTACAACGAGTGGAGAGCTTGAAATAGAATAGTAACGCGGTTTGAGCGCAGGAAGAAGTTCTAAAAAGCGTTCAAATCGGATTTCACAAGCCTCATACTTTTCAAGAAGATCCAACATTGATATACGTTTCTTTAATATTTGTTCATGATAAACTCCTTCTTCCAATAATGATTCCAATTCCTTTTTATGAGGAGGGCATGCTGTAAATGTCACCATTTCTCGTATTTGTGCTCGAGTGGCTGCTTCTTGCACTTCAACACTATAACTCAGAAGGTCATATAAACTAACAGGACTGTCTAAAGGTATATGATTTACAGTGCGCCCACTCGCGCTCAATATGACTTGATCCTTTCCGTTTAATCCAAAGCGTTTTAAAATTCGGTTGACATTTTTCTCACTATTAATTGGCAGCACCCCAAGGTGGTCTCCTTCTTTATACGTAGCGCCTTCTGGCAAGGATATCTCAATACGTCGCGTGCTTCTTTCACTGCTAGATGATTGAAGTTCACGATTTTCTAGTATAGATGCATAAACTGCTTCATATGTTCGCGCAAGAGGAGATCCTCCAAGACGACTAACAAATTGTAAACTTAATGTACTGCGTTCTTTCTCCATGTTTTTGTTAAGTTCCAATCCAAATGCCTTCATCGCATCAGACCACATGCTTTGTTTCCATTGCTCGAGCTGTTCCTCGAAATCACCACTTGCATCCGCTTCCCCGCGTTTAGAAAATCTTGTTGCTCCTTTTTGAGCCATTTGCTCATCAATGTATCTTGGAATTCGTTGATAAGTACTCGCCCAATTATGATCTCCACAACCAAAAACTGCGTATTGAACACCTTTTAGCTCATCCGGTTTTAATTCTTCCAACCACTGCACAAATTGTCCTGCATTACTTGGCGGCTTTCCATTATAAGAAGAAGTTACAATAAGAACCGCTCCTTCTTTCGGTAGACTTCCAATTCGATCGTTAAGAGCTACCACTTCCGTTTGAACACCTTCTAAACTAGCTGTATCTGCTAGTTCTCTTGCAATGCCTTCTGCTACCCCTGTATCCGATCCATACAGAACAAGAAGTGAAAGATTATCAGCCCCAATAATAGAAGGAGTCTTCTGAACTTGCTGCTTGGTTTCATGGTTTTTCAGTTTCTCCTCTGCAGGCGCAAGAGCAGTAGCATGGCTAATAGTTTGATTTCGGGGTAGAATCCTAATTTTAAAATCACCAGGCTTTAGCGTTAATGTTTGTTTTACGTCCAGCTGATAGTCTTGATAATCAATGAATTCAAAATGTTGAAGAAGCATTCCCATTACGAGTGTAGCTTCATGAAGTGCAAACTGCATACCGATACATGCCCGTTGACCATTTCCAAATGGCTTATAAGCGTGATGAGGAACCTTATCCAGCTCTTCAAATCGTTCAGGTTGGAATTCTTCCACGTTGTCTCCCCACGCGTCTTTATCTCTATGTAACTGTGGAATAAGAACAGAAATACGATCTTCTCCTTTCTTAATTGGATATTTCCCACCAATCACTGTATCTTCTTTTGCATAGAGACTGAATGCTGGAGCTGTAGGCCATAGACGTAGCGATTCATTTAAAATCATCCGGATATACTTAAGTTTCATAACTTGTTGGTATGTTGGAGTAGGATCTGTTAAAACACGATCTACTTCTTCATAAGCTTTTTTCAATTTATCTGGATTCTTTAATAAAAAATAGATTGCAAAAGATAATAATCCACTTGTTGTTTCATGCCCAGCTATTAAGAAAGTGATAATTTGGAAACGAATATTTTCATCATCTAATTTTTCTCCAGTTTCCGGATCCTGCACATTTAACATACGGGAAAGTAAATCATTTTCTTCCTGATTTCCACTACTTTTACGTTCAGCAATAATATTATCCACTAAGGAAAACATAGATTGAATATCATGCTGAAATTGACGTTTCGTTCTCCACATGAGTTTGTCTTCTATATCCAGCCGCTGTAATTGGTGCATCGCTTCATCTAGAGCACGGCTCATGCTAGTAATAAAAGGATGAGGGGTTTCACGATAAAAGCTATTAAATCGATAATTAAAACCACATAGACCAATTGTATCCAATGTAAGGCGAGTCATATCCTCCGGTACATCTACGCTTTCATTCGGATTAAGCCGTGCCCATTTTTGAACGAGTTGTACGGCAAGATCGACCATCATAGCATGATAATCTTTCATTGCTCGTTGGCTGAATGTAGGCATCAAAATATTATGAGCTTTTTTCCAGTTAGGCTCATGAGTCTCGCTTGTAAATAATCCGTCTCCAGCAAAGGCGCGAACTTTCGCTAAAGCACCCTCTATACTTTTATCAAATCTTGTTTCGTCACAGACTTCTGCTACCAGTTCATGCCCAGAAACGACAATGATGGTATCACTTAAAGTTTGAATTTGAAAAATGGGACCATACTCTTCCGCTATCTTGATAAAGGATAAGGTCGGTTTATCTTTATCGATTAATGGGAGATTCCCCAGCAATCCATATGTTTTCGGTTGAGGAATGGCAGATACTTTTTTATCCATTAAAAACACCCTTTCAAAAAAGCATAAAATAAAATATCCCATTCAATAAAAAGAAGATTGCAATGAATCGCCTGGGATAAAGATATGTAATTGATTACCTTATTTTATCTTTTCCCTAACTATTCACGATTATGATATTGCTTATAAGGTTCGTAACCTAATTTGTTTGTTGCTATTACATTTATAACTTGCAGAAAAAATACTAAATTAAAATGAAGTGTATTATGATAATGTTTATCAGAAATTGAGAGCTAAAGATTGTAGTATTGGGAAAACCAGTAGTTTCTAATGTCAATTCAAACAAATAAGATAAGTAAGTATACTGTGTTGCTAATGAAAAAAGATCTGATATGAATATCAGATCCTTTTTACTATATATAATTATTTCACTGGTTCTTTTCCAGCTTTAAATACCAGCGCCTTAGCAGCAGAAATTCCCATTTCTTCATAGTCTAACTAAACCGTAAAAACTTATAGGAGTCATGATCTAAAGGTTTATTTTACTCTACCGATTTAACCTCTCGACAGCTTCCGCGCTTGTATCTACACGTTTAACGAAAAAAACTAATAGTAGTGCAACAATATTCATGCCAAGCGCTACATAGAATGAATATTGAATTCCAGATAATAAAGCCTTCTGAGTTAACATTGCCTTCGTAGCTTCTGTGAAGGTTGTTGGATCTACATCAGCCATTAGACTTTCAGCTTTTGTTTTTGTTACCGAATTCATAATCGTAACAAGAATAGCAGTACCAATTGAACCGGATACTTGTTGAGCTGTATTATTAACAGCTGTACCATGCGGATTTAAGCGAGTTGGCAATTGATTAAGGCCATTTGTCATAAGTGGCATCATCACCATCGCCATCCCAAACATCCGCAGCGTGTAAATAAGAATAATATGTGTGTGACTAGAGTCGAGTTGCAGGTTTGCCAGCATATAAGTTGAAACGGCTGTAATAGAAAGTCCTACTATACCAAGAATCTGAGGGCCATATTTATCAAATAGTTTACCTGTAATTGGTGACATAACTCCCATTATTACCGCACCTGGAAGCATCATCAGCCCAGAGCTTAGCGGTGAAATACCGCGGACGTTTTGTACATAAGCTGGGGTTAAAATCATACCCGAAAACATGGCCACTGCATTAACAATCGCAATTACAGACGCAAGTGCGAACATTGGGTACTTGTAAACACGTAAATCCAATAACGGTTCATTCATTTTTAATTGACGGATAATGAAAGTAATTAGGGCAATAGCGCCTATGATTAAGGTTGTTAAAACAACTTTATTCGTCCAACCGTCGGAGCTTGCAGAACTGAATCCATATAACAAACCGCCAAAACCGACAGAAGATAATAGTAATGAGAGATAATCAAGTTTTGCATTTTTGTTTTGTCTCATGACATTCTCCGATTTCCAAACCCCTAACAGTAAGCTAATGATTGCTAACGGTAAAATCATCTCAAAAAGCAAACGCCAGTCATAATACTCTACAATATAACCCGATAGTGTCGGTCCAATTGCTGGAGCTGTAATCATAACTAATCCAAAAATCCCCATCGCTGTTCCCCTTTTTTCTCTTGGAAAGCTTACTAGCATAATATTCATTAACAAAGGCCCCATGACTGAAGAACCTGCTGCTTGAACCATCCGACCAGAAAGTAATAAACTAAAGTTTGGTGCTAAAGCCGCTAAGGCCGTACCAAGAATAAAAATCAACATAGATGTAATAAATAAGCTCCTATTGGAGAAGCGGGTTATTAAAAATGCTGAGGCCGGAATTAATACACCACTTACAAGCATATACCCTGTAGAAAGCCACTGAATCGTTGAATAATCTTTTATGTCTAAATCCTTCATTATTGATGGCAAGGCTACATTTAAAAGCGAGTTATTTAGAAATGAAACAAATGCCCCAATAAAAAGGATTACAAGCATTACATATGGTGGTTTTCTTTTATGTAACGTTTCACTCATATATTCATTTGCCCCTTCATTATAAATTCCATTAATTAGTTCAAATCGTTTGCATATCTGCACAAGAATACATTATCCTTTCAGTATTTTGCCAAACTCTTCGAATGGATATTCTCTTTTTAGTAATTCTACTTGCTCGACATAAAATGTTAAAATTTTTTTACTGATTAAACTTTTATAAACACGTTTGTTAACCGAAATTAAATTAGGCTGAATTAAACAAAAGGAGCAATTGAAAATACCCTTCTAAAATAAAGTGAAACTTTAATCAGTGGTGCTTTTACAGGCAGCCGCTTTCACTGAATTTTGAGGTGGTGATGTCTTATGGCCCACAAATTGCGGGATACATCAACAAGTCAATACACCTATTCCTTTAAATACAGGCTTGTAAACCTAGTTATGTAACCATCCATAAAAAGGAATATTACATAGGCTAAGTCTAACATTACATTTTTAAAGTGAGGGGAATAAACTTATGCACCAATATTGGTATTTGAATTCAGAGGGAAATGGAGAGCAATATAATAACCAAATTGCAATGTCATCATTATATTTACAGCCCCAAATAGCTAAAGCTGAAGGAATGAATGATGTGAAGATTCCTGAGAATTGGAGTTGTCGAGTCTATCCATTTGGTTGGGATTCACCAGCCAACTATACGGGTTTCAATCCCGAGCCCCCTCCCTTCTCTTTAGGTCAGCCAATCCATTATGCAGGGATGATGCCCCAAGGACATCCTGCTAATTGGACTCCATTACCAGGCCATGCAGGTAATTTCCAAAAACCTCCCTTACCCTGGGCTCAACCATTCAATCATACAGGGATGTTCGCACAAGGTCATCTCGCCGCTTTACTATCGCCACCAGCTAAAGCTTTTAATTTTAATACCAATAATAACTGGGGTATTTTTGGAAACCCTCCAGGATGGGGAGGACAGGTAAGTCCTATGGGATGGGGGAATAACGGTCAGCCAGGAATGCTTGGAAACTTACTGACAGTAGGAAAAGGCACCATGAATGGAATTGGAATGCTTAGTAGTCTAATGGGTATGGGGAAGTTCTTCTTTTAGTGGATTAGAACGAGAGGATAGGTCCATAGCCCCGACTTAAAAACCAGTTCCTTTTCTCCATTGATTTCATCTTCTTAAACATGCTTTCAATACTCCCTCCAAATTCTTTTCCTCGTCTTTCAAATTATAAAAACATCTATTATCTTGTATCTAATAACTTTATAGAGGTGTGGTAGCACCAACAAAACGCAAAAACCCGGTTCCTTTACGAAAGAACCGGGTTTTTAATTTTAATTTATTTGAAAAGTATTCAAATCTTTATAGAATCTTTTTCCTGTTCATCCAAAGTCGACTGAAAATCCGCATGTAATAGCATCTCATTTAACGAAAGAAACTTGTTAATTAATTACATAACGCTATTCTAACTTTCCTTGCGAAGCTTAGCGGATCATCAACGTCTTCAATATTAACGTAGATTAAATTTGGATCATCACATAACCACTCATTGTGTATAGACGAAACGATTATTCCTTGTTTAATAATTGTAGCAACAAATCCATTGACTTCTTTTTGTAAGAGCGCTACCCGTCCTAAACATAATGCCCGTCCAGTTTTTTGATCTCTTGATTCGAATGAGAAAGAACTTGTTACCCTAAAACGTTTCCCTAAGATTGTTGCCTTTATTTCATCCCGGTTTATCGTTGCCACGCATTTTCCACCGGCAAATCCTTCTTGACCACCAATAATTCTTGCAAACTGTTGACAAATTAATTCATCATTACACGCCATACCTTCCATCATCCCCCCCTTTTACTATTAGGTTATGAATGAATACAAAGGTCTGAAACGGTAATGAATCTATTCTATTACAAAAAAGATTATCAGAACCTAATGAATTCTATTATATGGTAAGACATTTTTAGAAAGCATAAAAAATACACCCTAAGGTGCCATCCTGCGACTTGAAAATCCTATCTATGTATGGAGACCTATATAAAAAAAAGCTTCTAACTGTAATGTATCGAGTTCTTATGGTATTAAGAATCTCCGTTATATTACTTTCTGATCAGTCTCGTTAAAGCCATCCCAAGAAATCCAACACCCATTCCTATGAGCCATCCAGTTTGAGCATTACCTAACATAGATCCCACTCCTCCACCAAGAAACATACAGCCAACAAATACTAATCCTCCAATTCCCCAATTCGGTCGTTCCATAGTTCAATCACACCCCTTCCATAAAACATATGCGATTAACTAGCCTAACTTTCTTGCATAGGATGGTTAATTATTTTGCTTACGTGTAGCACTTTAAGGGCATTCAAAAGATGCGATGATTGAGTCATTTGAATTTCTTTGTGAGTTTCTTATATTTTCTATACGAACGTCTAACAATGTTTAATATAAAATACGGTATTTTAATCGGGAAAGGAAATTTATAAATGAAGGGCAAATAAATTGTAAAATATGCCTTTTCTAGGTCTCTCCACTTACTATCTTCTTTTGTTTTTAAGAAATCAGATACATCGACTACATATCCTCTTCCGTTTTCCATCATCACATTTTTCCCGTGAACGTCACAAGGAGTTAATCCTTGTGCCCTTGCATACTCTAAAGCTTCATTGATATCAAGGATTACCTGCTTAGGAATTTTAATCCCCTTATGAATAGCATCGTATAAGGTAATTTCTTTTAAACGTTTCAATACTATGAAATTTTCTCCTTTATATATAAGCTTTGAATAAGAAGGATGGTTTCCGATTCTTCGGTATACTTCTGACTCTTTTTCAATTCCTTCTCCTTCTCGCGCGTAAACTTTCACTACCCAATCTTTGTATTCTTTATGCATAAATACTGCGGCATAATTCCCCATCCCTAAACACTTCCAAAGTCTAGGAATATCTTTAACTACTACGGGCTCGAATTCATCCTCACTTCTAATGCTTACCTCTTTTAATAATTCGTCCTTTATCAATCCCACAAAACTGTTTATACTCATCATTTCCACTCCGGTTTTGCTAAAAGGGGGCCCACCCACATTTTAACGAAAATATACACTAAGTGAATTTTAGCATAAAACGAGTCATCTTTTTTCTTAAAATAAAAAGATGACTCGTTTTATTTGAACTGTTGAATACTTAATATTTATTCCACTATTCATAGCCCAAAACCGTACAACATAAAAAATATTTCCAACTTTTTTTACGTATTTTCATTTTTTTAGAGGCAACTGTATAAGGGCTTTTCTTAGTGCAAGTTCTCTTCGTTCATTAGCTATGCCAAATCTATGTTTGTCCATAAGCATAACCTAACTTTTCATCTGGATCGGCAAAACAGAATGATTCTCCTGTACCTGGGTGACCAAAAGAAAGATATCTGCTTTCAAATCGGATGCTTAGTACTCTATTTTATAATCTATAGACTTAACAGAAAAAGTTTCCTCAAAACAATAAAAATGAAAATCGATGCTGTACGAAACCAACATCTCTAGCAAGATCCCGTAAGGTATTTGGAGATAAAAAACTTTGAATCTCTTGAGCAAATAGTTGTAATTCATCAGATACAGAAATAGACATACAAAAACGCCATCCTTTCCTATGATTCTACAAAAAGAATAGCGCATTTTTTCATTTTAGGGGATAGTTTGTTGAAGTAGCCTAATAGCGATTGGTGGTACCCCTTATAGGATAATAGAAGTTTGCATTTTTAATTTTTTCACACTCTATTAACAAGGCAGTTATAGCATCCTGGTTTAGCGTTAAGAATGTGAATATATTCTACTTCTTTATTATCAAAAATTCCATCTATATTTTCTCTTAAATTTACACCTTCTGTAACCCTTGCTTCTACAATCATTGAGTCAGTATTGTAGCCACGTACAGATAGATACCTATGATGTAACATATGCGGAATTTCATTTACATCTAGCTTAGCAGTAGTTGCTCCCTTTCGTATAAATATAGGACCACTTGCTTTATACGGCGAATTAACACTATGATATTGGTAATTCAGTAAAATTACCTCTTCTCCTACCTCTGCATCCTTCAAACTTATCCTGCAAGGATATCCAGGATTTTTATTTGCTATTATTTTAACTGCCCCGATACTTTTTAATACTTCTTCATCCATTAGAAATAGGTTATTAAACTCCTTCTCTTGCAACGCAACGATTTGAAAGTTATTTCTCATATTCTATCCCTCCTTAATTAGTTGTTATAAAGCATTTCACTAATGATGCTACCACTAAAGTTCATAAAACTTGTTCAATACAAAGTTGTTTACTTTTAATCAATCAGTAATGATTTATCGAAAAATACGATGAGTACAAAGCACTCTTGTTAA
Source organism: Bacillus pretiosus (assembly GCF_051294775.1). Lineage (NCBI taxonomy): Bacteria > Bacillati > Bacillota > Bacilli > Caryophanales > Bacillaceae > Bacillus > Bacillus pretiosus. The sequence goes on along the minus strand of NZ_JBPPHF010000002.1, from coordinate 1,584,126 downwards.
TTCATGCTATCTTTTGTTAAAGAACGTGAATTCAGTCAAGTTCTTGGTTTACGGTATTTCCACTATGGAAAGCACGGAATTGACTCGGTGAAAATCCTGTATTTCTTTTAAATGCATTATAAAAGCTAGATACACTTTGATAGCCTGTTTGATAACCAATCTCTGTACTATTAAAGACCGTTGTCAAGAGAAGTTCCTTTGCTTTCTTAACTCTGATCCTTTCTAAATATATTCGAGGAGTATACCCTGTTCTTTCTTTGAAAATCCGATTTAAATGAAAACGACTAACTCCTACCCTTGATGCAATTTCATTTAAAGACATGTTTTGAACATAATTATTTTTTATTAATCGCATAGTATCTTCCACAACGCATTCGAACGGGTCGTATATTTTTATATTTAGATCTGATCGGCATCTTTTGCATGGGCGATATCCTGACCTTTGAGCTTCTTGCGCATTTAAAAAAAAGGATACATTTTCATAATTAGGAACCTTAGACTTGCAAGAAGGCCGACAGAAAATTCCAGTTGTCTTGACTGCGTAAAAGAATATCCCGTCATACGCTGAATCACATGATACTGTTGCTTTCCACATGGTATCTCTGGAAAGGTTATTTTGATCCTTCATTAGATTTTAATCCTCCCTTGTAGGCGAAAATCTTATTACTCAAAATCATATAACTCGCATATATAGCCACGACAATTAATGGAACAAATATATACAATTTAAAAAATGGAATCACCAGTAAACATAAAATGAAAGAGATTAACGATGCCCACCATGCCGGTGTGTTCTTCCTAAATAATTTAACGCCTGCTGCCATTGAAAGAACATAAACTAGAATCCCAAGAGAAGTTGGTATAAACAAAATATCATCAAACGTTAGTGACAAAACTTTTGTCACTAACACACCTGCTACCGAAAAACAGATAACAAACAATACCATCTGTCTTGGAATTTGAGTAGTTGCATGCAGCCTTGAGAAAAACTTTGGGAAAGCGCCATCTCTGCTTAATGAATATCCTAATTGCGTTAGGCTGGCTACAAAAGCATTCGCTGTCCCTGTACAAATAATTAAAGCTAAAACAGCTGTAACGCTTTGGCACCTCCGCCTACTGTATCTCCCATTATAACACCAATAGGAGACAGGTTACTTTCTTGACTGCCATACGTAGCCGTTCCAATAGTGACAAGGCTTAGCGCTAAAAATAATAATCCAATGACAACTGCACTAATAACTGCTCCTTTGACAATATCTTTTTCTGGTCTTTTAAAGTGCTCAGCCAGATTACAAATCGCCTCCCAACCGAAAAATGACCAAAAGATAACCGTTATAGCGTTCCCGACAGAAAACCATCCATTTGGAACAAAGGGAGTAAAATTTCCCCATTGTATTCTTGGAAACGCGACAAATACAGCTGACGCTAAAAGAATCAGTAATAAAGAACTTAAAATCAATGCAACTTTACCACTAACATTTACGCCGTAATAATTGGAAACACCTGCAATTACCAAAATAAAGACGGCAATTAAAATTGTTTCAAAATGCGAAAATCCAAATGCCTGACTGACGTAAAAAGCACCAGTTAAAGATACAATCGTTTGACCAACTGCTGCTGTTACAAAATAAAACCACCCAACGATATTGCCAAGATGATATCCAAAAGAATTTCTAACAAAGGTTGCTGCTCCACCGGAATCAGGATATATCCGTGCTAAACTAGCAAAGGAATAAGCAAGCGGAAAACTAATTATAATAACGATAACCCAGGATACAATAGATGCAGGGCCCGCTATTGAGGCCGTTACCCCCGATAAAAAAAGGACACCTGATCCTAGAATAGCTGAAATGTATAACGCAATTCCTTGAAATAATCCAATGGCTTTATTGTTCATGATCTCCCCCCTTTTATAGGATTTAGTGTACTAGTAAAGGGAGGGGAATTCTTCTTGTTTTTTGCGGTTTAATTCGTTTAATAAAACAATCAAAAGCATTTTTATTATATTTCTTCTTCAACAATCTGGCCCGATTGTTGAAGAAAGTAGCCTGTTCGAATAAAGAACTTTATTGTTCAGTTAACAACTTGTTATGAAACCATAAAACGAACCGAAATTTTTCTTAAGAGTAGAAAATTCGGCTCGCTTTATGTTGGAATTTGCTTAGCGTATATTTTCGTTAAAATGTGGGCGGGATCCCATTGCTATTAAGCTAAGAATTTAAGTGTAATATCATTTAAGGGAATACTTAAGATACAAATAAAATATCTTTTCCAAGTGATACTGTTTTATTAAAGTCTACCCCGAGTTGTAACTAGTTCAATGCGACTGTAAATTCTGAGTTCGGTGCGCCAGCAAATACAACCGTTCCGTTCTCTGGTAGTTTTACTTTGTTATTGTCACTAACAAAGGTAAAATTGACGCATACTCCATTCTCATCATACACCGCGAATGAACTTCCTGATGGCAACTCCACATTCATCGTTTTCCCTGCTGCCTCTTGTGGGATCGTAAACCATTTCGCATGCCCATTTTTTTGCAGTGTAACTTTCGATAATTGACCTGTATCAAGGGGCTTTACGTTAGATTCACTGACGTATAAAAAGCTGGACATCTCCATATATTCAGTACCATCTTCTGTATAGAAATGGGCTTCCTTTGTATCCCGTCCATTCATCACAGGAATCTGAATTTGATGCGTCGCCGTATTCGGACCTGTAATTTTTTTGCCGTCCCAATATCCATCTTTGAGCGTAATTTGTGTGTTAAGAGGTATTTGTTGTCCTAGATAATTTATAGAATTAAATTTTTCGTTAATGAGGTAGAATTTTCCGCCCTCGCGCTTCGCCCATGCAGCAGCTGTTTTCTTCGGTAACACATTCTTTTCTAATTTTTGGGCTAAATAGTGAGTCAGCACATTTTGCCCCAATCCCGGCGATAATTCATATGTGCTCTCTCTCAAATAAACTTTTCCATTCTTCTCAGTGACGAAATTAAGCTTGGAAGTACCCTTTTCATTTATAAAGCTTCCATCCGCCGTATATACATATTTTTCTTCTGGTTTAGTTGGTAAAAACAGTTCTCCCTTCTTCGTAATTTCTACTTTGAAACCGCTGTAGCTATTTCCATACAATCCTGCTTTTTTTACCACATCTTGAGGCACTTTAGCCTTGACTGGCTTGCCGAAGGATTTATCTGGTTTTATATCCTTAATTGCCCCTTTCTCTTTAAGCCTAGCTAGCAGCAATTTATTTGCCAACAGTTGATTTGTCATACTGGAGCCGCCGGAGGACAATACAGCTGCTGCCATCTTCTGTTCTGGAAGCACGACCAATGTAGCATGTTGCAGTATCGTATCCCCACCCTTAGTCAACGCTTTTATCCCGTATTCACTGAATGGGTATAGTTTCACACTATCCCAGCCAAGACCATAGTTGAACACATTTCCGCTATCTCCCGGCCACATTCCTTTTTTATATTCTTCTTGTTCCATCGCCTTGGCTGCTTTATTAGAGAGAATTTCTTTTCCCTGTCCCATAAATATTTGTGAGAATCGTACCACATCTTCAGCAGTAGAAGAGATTCCTCCCGTACCAATCACATTTACCATTTCACTTGGAAGCTGTCCCTGGTATGTCGGAGAATACTGTCCAGCCCGTTTTTCGTCTTCCCATTTGTCTTGTGATGTTATCGTATGATTCAGTTTTAACGGCTCTGTAAACTTTTGATGTAGAAATTCAGTAAAACTCATACCGCTGACCCTTTCTACCAAGATTTCAGCCAGTGTAAAACCGTCATTACAGTATACTGAGAACGCGCCAGGGTCTGCCTTCAAGTTTTGGTTGGACAATTGTTGCAACAAGATATCATGGGTATAAGCATCATTATCTTTAAATAAAAATGCATTATTGAACGTCGAACCTTGCAAACCCGAGGAGTGATTCAACAGCATACGCGGTGTAATACGCTTATATCGTTTATCTTTCATTTTGAAATCAGGAATATAGCGGGCAACAGGTGCATCCAAATCAACTTTTCCTTCGTCTACTAGTTTCATAACAGCCGCAGCTGTATATACTTTACTGGTTGAACCAATTCCGTATAAAGTATCTTTGGTTAGTGGCTCTTTCCCTTCTATGTCGTTCTTGCCTGTCTGTCCCGACAAAATAAGCTTACCATTATCAATCAGCGCATATTGCACGCTAGTCGTCTCATAGGACTCCGTGAGTAGTGCAGCGTTCTCTGCAGCAATCTTCTCCAAATCTTTGCTAGCAACTTCTTGGTTAGCTACAACCGCAGTCTTACTGCTAGAAGACGCTATCGCTCCTGTTGGTAGGCTCATCGTTAGAGCCAAGGTAGCGGCTAACACCCCATATAATTTATTTTCCATAAGAAAAATGCCTCCTTAGATAAATGATCGATTTCTTCTTTTATTTGTCCAATTACGAGCATCACATAAACTACTATCCCACCTTTATCCCTACCGTCTAAATTCAACAAGTAAAATACTTTTAAAAAGACCAGGATTCTCGGCTCTACTCATACTGTTCAAATTGACAATCAACATACGCCTCCAGCAAAAGTATCAAATTCTGGAATACCACCTGTATGTCCCCCTATCAGGACACCGTTAGGAAGTTTAATTTCATAGATTCCTAGACCATATCCATTGATTCTTCCCTTTCCTGCAGGAACTGTAGTGAGTATTTGTTTTATTTGCTATTCTTTCAGTAATTTGCCACCAAGCAAATAAGAAAAAATTGTTTAAGTCGTTACACTTCCAATACGAAAGCAAAAATCTGTTTTTATCGATTTCTTAGTTCTTATATCCGCTACACCAGCTGCATATCCCCACGTTTCTCTACTTTGGGAAGTTTTAGCGAGTATCCCGGGGTATCCAAATTGCAATGTATCTCGCGTTGCTTGTTCGACGGAATTACAATCTCGTTGAGTACTTATTTGTAATGAACTAAGTATATTTTGAGTGGAACCTGTTTTTATAATTTTGGTTAGTATTAGGTATAATAAAGAAGTTCCGGCAATGAAAAGTGCCAAATCTGCAAATGAAAGTTAACCATATATTTTCATAAGACGCTCTTCCCCTCTATTGATATAGTATGAGCGGCTGTATATTATTTCTTACTAACTACACAGAGATCATCTTCATATTGTTTGTGTTTACAAGCACCATTCTGTCATAACCAAGAGTAACTCCTCTCTTTTTTACACGTATGTTAGTACCATAAATTACTTTTTCATTTAGAATGGTCTTATTACTAGTTTGTTTTTCGTATAAATATCTCCTATTTACCCTCCCTCTTTTACGCTTCTCTATATTTGTATCCTATACAATAAAAATTTCTTTTTTCTTATCCATTTCTTACAATTTCCTTACGTTCAAATCACTTCTATAATTAGGTAGGTTTTATTTTAAAATCTCCAGGATAATAAGTGCATATATAATCCCACGATTTCATAGAAGATAGATTAATAACCTTTCATGCACATCTCTGATATTCCCTTAGATTCCACCCTCAACCTTTACCACAGTCCAACCGGCATCAACACTTCTTCACATTCTTATAAGTGGAAGTCATTATTTCATATTCATCATTGTAAAAAGATAAAACGAGAACGATTGAAATGCCATTTGTATGGGCAATTGATTGCCATTCCACTTTGTTCTCCTACTATGTTTCAAATGCGGCAAGTACTTATTATGAAAAAGAACGAGAACTGAAACACCCCCTAATATAATTGATGTTGTATGAGATCAACTTGATAGCGATAGGGTACCGCCAGTATTTCAAAAAAACACGCTAAGAGTATACAAGATTTTATACAGTTTTTCGGTTAATCCAATAACAGACAAGAATCCTAAAACCGCACCAGGATAGGAATGTATAAAAAATGCATAGATCCATAGAACAAAAAAAGACGATTCCCTTGTAAAATTAGGGAACCATCTTTTTCTTCGCTACCGATAACAAAAATCAAGTACGTAATATTTTATTTGTCGATATTTTTTAATCTTCTTTATCGATTTCTATTGTACCTGTTCTAGCACTAACTTTTAAACTATTTAACAGATTATCAGGTGTTTTGATTTCCACTTCATATTCAAATGTAGATTGCGCTAATTTGTAATCTTCTAATTCGAATTCTTTTTTCACATTCATAATTTCTCCATTTGTATGAGCTAAAGCAATTTCACGAACTTGTTTCTCTGTGTAGTTTTCATTCTTTTTTGCATAATTGTAACCCATACCATAATATCCCCCAACAATAGCAATACCACTTACTAAAATAGCAATTACACTTATCATTATTTTCTTTTTATGTTTTAACATTTTCATCCACTCCTTCATGATTAATCATCTATTCCGAATCTTGCTTCAAGTGCATTTTCTGCTTGCTCTAATTGATCTTCCAGTATATCGTGTTCCCTTTCTTGCGCTTTATATTGTTCAATAGTTATCGTTCCAGCATGATAATCTGCTTCTAGCTGATTATCAGATAGATCTATTTTGTCATCTAATTGATCAATTTCTTTTTTTGCTGCTAAGTACGTATTTAAGTTTTCTTCTTTTGCTCCAACTGGTTTCGTATTATTTGCCTTTTCAACGATAGATGTGACTTCATTTTTAAAATCTTGTATTTGCTTCGTATCATTCGCAGCAGGCCCTGTTTTATGTGGTTCTTGTTGTAGTTGAGCACTTTCTTTTTGCAATGTATCACTTTCCACTTTCAGTTGTTGTACTTCTGTATTGTTATCAGCTTGAGTAGAACAAGCTGTTAAGAATAAACAAGAGAATGCTCCAATCAACATCCATTTTCCCATTCTATTTTCCTCCCTTTACATGTGCACCTTATCCTTGCCTTTATATTACTGAACAAACATTAAAGGAAGATTAATATACAAAAAAATAAAATGATATAATTAAATAGTTTCTAATCTTTCTTTAATGTTTTGGAATTATAGTGATACATATTAATAAGAAGAAAAGGAGAATGGTAATGCGAGTTCTTATTGTCGAAGATGAACAAGACTTACAAAATATATTAGTAAAACGATTAAATGCAGAACATTATAGTGTCGATGCATGTGGGAATGGCGAAGATGCCTTGGATTATATAAACATGGCTACCTACGATTTGATTGTGCTTGACATTATGATTCCCGGAATAGATGGTTTACAAGTATTACAAAGATTACGCGCGGACAATCATACAACCCCTGTCTTGCTTCTTACAGCTAAAGATACAATTGATGATCGCGTAACAGGACTCGACTTAGGTGCGGACGATTATTTAGTAAAGCCGTTTGCTTTTGACGAACTGCTAGCAAGAATTCGAGTGTTAATGCGAAGAAATACAGGAAGCACATCTAATGTGTTTGAAATCGCTGACCTAGTGGTAGACTGCAATATGCATAAAGTAACAAGAGGATGCCAAGTTATCACTCTTTCCAGTAAAGAATTTGCTATTTTAGAATATATGATTCGTAATAAAGACGTTGTGCTGACACGAGATAAAATTGAACAACATGTGTGGAATTACGACTATGAAGGTGGCTCGAATATTATTGATGTTTACGTCCGCTATCTTCGTAAAAAAATTGATAGCCAGTTTGAAACGAAGTTAATTCATACAATACGAGGAACTGGTTATGTATTGCGAGTAGAATCATGAAAAGACTATCAATTAAAATGAAAGTAACCCTGTGGTATACAGGGCTAATTGTAATTATTATGGCACTCGTGTTAGCTTTTATTTTAACTTCTTCAGATAAAGTTTTGCTTTTTAATATGAAAGATCAATTGAAGAGCACAGTAAAAGAAAGCATGGAAGATATTGAATATAAGCATGGACAATTAAAGATGGACGATGATTTTGAACCCTTAGAAGATGGAGTAAATATCATTATTTATAATAAACAAGGTGAGCTGCTGACAGGAAATAGTCCAACAAGCTTTAATAAAAAGATATCGCTTAAATCCGATGAAATACAAACCATTAAAGACGGTAATAAAGAATGGATTGTATATGATTTTCTCCATAATGCAGGCGGCGATGAGCAAGTCTGGGTTCGTGGAATTATGACCATGAACCAATTATCATCAACGATGAATACGCTTATTGTGGTAACACTCATCTCATTCCCATTACTTATTCTCATTTCCGCAGTGGGAGGATATTTTATTACGCAAAGAGCGTTTCGACCTGTGCAACAAATGAGTGATTCAGCTAGTAAAATTGGTGATGGTAAAGACCTTTCGAAGAGAATTAATTTACAAGGTTCACCGAAAGACGAAATGTATCATTTAGCACAAACCTTTGACAAAATGTTTGAGCGATTGGAGACATCATTCGAAAGTGAAAAACAATTTACATCTGACGCATCTCATGAATTAAGAACACCCACATCTGTTATTATTTCACAATGCGAATACGCTTTATCACTGAGGAATAATCCGAAAGAAATGGAAGAATCGTTAGAAGTAATTTTAAAGCAATCACGTAAAATGTCCGCGCTAATCTCACAACTCTTATTATTAGCAAGAGCTGACCAAGAAAACCATAATACTTTCCAATTTGAATGTATCAATATGAGTGAATTAACGGAAATCGTTGTAGAAGAGCTTTCATTAATGGTTCAAGAAGCTTCGATTGATATAACAACTCATATAGAGGAAAACCTGTTTATGAAAGCAGATCAAACATTGATGATGCGTTTATTAATGAATTTACTAACGAATGCGATTGCTTATAGCAAAGCGAACGGCACTGTGCATATGCAACTGTTCCGTGATGAAACCAACATAATAGGTAAAGTCTCCGATAATGGCATAGGCATCAGCGAGCAACATATTACGAAAATATGGGACCGCTTCTATCGAGTTGACGCAGCACGAACATCTTCAAGCACCGGAAACACAGGTTTAGGATTGTCGATGGTAAAATGGATTGTCGAACTACACGGAGGAGAAATTACAGTTGAAAGTAAATTAGGAGAAGGCAGTACGTTTACATTTAAACTACCAATGGAAAAACAAGCATAATTTATGCGCATCTGTAGCTTCCAAATAAAGATTGATTCAAAAGCTCTCTTCAATCCTTATGTAAAAATAATTGACACATTTTAAACAACATCGATTTTATCATTTTGGACAACCTTTTCTGTTAAGTTGATATACATGTAGAAAAAACTATCGAAATAAAACCCCAGAAATCCAAAGGTCTCTGGGGCTTCATTATATATTTAGCTCTTTTTGCTTTTTGTTTTGTTTATGTTTATACAGCAATTTTCGGCTTATGAGAGAAATCAGTAATAAGATCAGTACTAGTGCGAAAAGTTGCATAAATGATAAATTAAAATATTTAGCACCTGTAACGATTAACAGTGTAGAAATCGTACCTTTTACAATGAAAAAAATAATAATCCATAATCCGCCTTTTTTCCAGTTCATTTTTATATTACCCTTTCCTACGTTTAAATTCTTTAATGGGACACCTTATTAAAAATCTATTATATTAATAAAAAAGTCATGTCTAATTAAATGCAATGATTCTATAATAAGTGAAAATGATATTCAATGTCAATTTTATTGACTATTTGAATACTTGTTTCTTCATCTTAATCTCTTTCTACTTTGTTTCTTAGAAGCAATGAACTCTTGTTTTCAAACAAAAAACACCTCTTGAATTCGCATGCGAATTCAAGAGGTGTTTTTTCATATACCATCAAGTAAGATTTCCCGCTTTATTTATTTCTTAATATGTAACTATTTTCTAGTACACAATAACTGGATCATACGTGTTCAAACTATCATATACAGTTTTTGCAACGTTAGGAAGAAGGTTTACACACCCGCCTGATCCTCCTGTTAAATAAGCATTATTTCCCCAGTCTTTTCGCCAGCCTGCATCATGGAATCCTTGTCCGCTATTTGTGAATGGAACCCAGTAATCTACTTTCACTGCATAATCAGCTTTACCTACTGCGCTTCCTTTAAGCGTGTATGGTGTTCGTTTATATAGAACGTACCACACACCCGGTGATGTATCTTCACTCGTGCTATGTTTACCCGTTACTACATTGGTTGTGACAACTAATTTCCCATCTTTATAAATCCAAATTTGTTGATCTGCAATAGAAACTTCTGCATATGTGTCTCCAATGCCATTATTCGATGTTGTTTTATAGCCGATCCCTTCCTTCTCCCAACCATTCCCGTGAATATTAGAAGCAGAAAGCGATTTCTCGCCTTTCTCAAAGGCTTGTTGAACTTGTTTTGTTTCTTTTTCCACATCTAGTGCCCAGCCGTATCCTTGTCCCTTTACTGAAATAACCGAGCCAGAATGTGTTTTAAAAGCAAAGTCTTTATGTAATGTAGATTTAGCCTTATTAATTTCAGCAACCTTATTCTTAATGTCGCTCGCATCGATTTTTACTTTCATATCCTTTGACATAGTAGCATTTTGAATTAGATCTTTCGCTTTTAATGAATACACTTCATCCTGCACTTTATAATCAACAGACTGCGTAAGAAGATTTTGTAATGTTTTCTCTTCTTTTTTGATGATTGGATCGTCTTCTTTAATAGGCTGTATGTATGCAGACTTCAGATGAATTTCGCTTTTATGCTTCTGCTTGTCGTAATCTTTTAGTAGATTTGTAACGTCATACTGTTTTCCATCAACGCTCTTCGAAATTACAACTTTCCCTTGTTCAAGCTTCGCCATAGCATCTTGAGGCGCTTTTAATTTTTCATTCATAGAAACGAGCTTTTCTTCTACAAGTTTTTTCATCGTTTCACTACGATACTGATCCGCTTTTTCCGGTAGCAATGAATAATCTTTTTCCTTTGTAGAAGGGAAAAATGTCCACTGACTTTTTAATAGCTTCTTAACTTGTGGCAAGTCTTTTTCCGTCAATTCCGTTTTTGTATCTTGTTCATCTAAAATTTGTTGTTGATCAATATAGACTTTGTTTGCTAGTCCAGATGTTTTTAATTCCTGTATTGCCTGATCAGCGCTCAAACCACCGACTTTTGTATCGTTAATCGTAACATTCGAATTGAAGTGAGTTGCTTGATAATAGCTCATTCCTCCAATAAGAAGTGCAATGAAACCGCCACCCGCTGCGATTAGCTTCCAATTTGTAAAGCGTTTTTTTGATCTTACCCGTTTTTTCCCAACTTCTTCAACAGATTCATTTACTGTATTGTTGTTCATTAATCTTTCCCCCGTATACATTAACGTCAATCGATTTTAAACCAAAACCATTGAATAGTGTACCTTATTTTTCCTGAAATTTCATTATTTTTAACAGATTTCATCTCATTTAATCGATTAAAGTTAGATTTTTTAATAGACAGATACATTAAGATGGTAGATAAAGTGAAAAAAGGACCATATCAATCGAGCTACTACGGGTCCCTCGCATTCGCCGAATTTTGAAGGGCGACACTACTTAACTTGGTAAAATAATTTCCGGATGGTTCAAATCAGAGGAAGGCACCATAGAATGTCTATTATTTATGAAAAATATCCACAAAAAAAGGACTATATGTAGACTCTTTTTTGTGGATATTTTAATTTCGCATTTTTTATAAATTCAAATGCAAACTATGCTTCCCGCTTTTCACCAGGTTTCACAACCTCTACTATCAGCCTAACGAATTTCACCTTATGACCTTTATCATCAACAATTTCAAGTTTCTTAAAACTATTAAATATGTTTGTACCACGCTTTGTTGATACGTTTAATCTTTACAGATGTTGAAGTTTTAGACTCATTCTTTGGTGTAATCCTATTATTAGAACATCCTGCAATGGTGAGACAGCATGTAGCCAATAAAACTAATAATATTAACTTCTTCAAATAGCCACTCCTATATAAGGAAAATATTATATTGAGAAAATTAAACATAACATCGAATCTTTGTAAAAACAATATATTTCCTAGCATTATTATTCAATGGCGGATTAATGGACACCTTAATGTTCATTAATCTGCTTATAAGCGGAGAACCTCATGCTCATCAAGTCAATGTCCAATTTCCATTTTATCCGATTCTCAATATTTATTCCAATATAAAAAGATAGCTATTTTTGTTGAATACTAATTATCTCCAAAATGAACAATACGAGCTGAGTTCCTATAACCCTATATACGTTTATTCAACTAGTTTCTCCCCTGTAACAATCTGAAACAAAGTGGCTGCATGTTTCCCTTCTAATTGAGCGTACCGATTATCCCCCGTCTTGATTTCTATTTTATCCTTATTAGGGCTTACCCAAATTTGATACGACACAGCTTTCGCCTCTATTTTCGGATTTTTAAATTGAAAAATAAAGTGATAATCAGCTGGACGAGACATTTCCACTTTTTTATTTTCAAAAGTAATATCATTTAATATTTTCTTTACTTGCAACACTTCATTATTATCTTTCACTACCTTAAGATCTTCATATTCATTATCGCCAATATGTTTTTGCACTTGGATTCTTTGATCTTCATTGCCTGATATATTTGAACAGCCGGTTATTATGAGTATACAGATCGCAATAAAGACTAGAGACCAATTTCTAATTTTCATATTCATACCCTCTTTTCAATACAAAATATTTTAATTTGTAAAATAAAGGTAATTAATTTAAACTTAAAAATATACATAATAAAGAGAAAGGAGTATCGTTCCATGCAGTTACAAACATACACTTGGAAAAGTTATACGTTTCTCATTGTAAGTATATTCGTTACTATTAATCTCTTTCTCTTCTCACCTATTTTAGACAGAGTTGGAGTAGAATATGTTGTACCTTTCGCCTATTTCATATTAGCTTCTGCTGTTATAGCAATAATATTAGCAGTTATCTCTTTTTGTAGCCGATCTGAGAAGAAAATTTTAGCCATTATCGGTTTATGTTTTACTCTATTTAACACAGTAATTATTTTATTTTTCCTTTGGTTTGGTTACCATTTCACTTAATTGAAATATAAATAAACTCCATAAGCCACAAATAAAATTAGTAACATAGAAATGCTAAGTACCGTATATATGGTCCATTTTACATTTGTACTCATATACTCCCCCTTCTCACTTCATAATAATTCCATTATATAACAAAAAAGCATTGGATACCCAATGCTTTTCACACTTACGCAAATAAAGACGTATTCGCATATAACGCTGGTGAACCACCTGAATGTACGAATAAAATGTTGTCTTCTTTATTAAATGTACCTTTTTTAATTAAGTCGATTAGTCCCGCTACTGCTTTACCTGTATATACTGGATCGAGTAAAATACCTTCAGTTTTCGCAAGTAATTGAACTGCTTCCACCATTTCTGGTGTTGGTAACGCGTAACCTGGTCCTACATATTCATCAAAGCATGTAACAGCTTCGCGCGGGATAAAGTTCGGAATACCAACGTGAGCTGACGTTTCCTCTACAAGTTTTGCTACTTTCTCTTCTTGTTCTGCTTTTCCTCTACTTACGTTGATTCCGATTACAGGAATGTGACTTTGTGTTCCAGCAAAACCAGTAATTAAACCAGCGTGCATACCAGCACTACCACTTACGCAAACAACTGTACTGAAATCAATTCCTTGGTCAAATGATTGTGCCATAATTTCTTGCGCACAAGCAACGTATCCCATTGCACCAGTAGGATTTGATCCACCAACTGGTATTACATATGGTGTATTACCTTTTTCACTTACTTCTTTCGCTACTTTATGCATCTCTTCCATAAGATCTGCTCCGTTTGGTACAACAATTACATTTTCAGCACCTAGTAAATGATATAAGAAATAGTTTCCGTTAAAGTCTGGCTTCTCTTCTGGCTCAAGCCCTTCTTCTAATACAAGGATACATTTCATTTTTTCTTTTACCGCAGCTGCCAGTGTTAGACGGCAATGATTTGACTGAATACCACCAGCTGTAATTAACGTATCTGCACCTTTTGCCTGTGCATCTGCAACTAGAAACTCTAACTTTCTCGTCTTATTACCACCAGCTGTTAAACCAAGTAAATCATCTCGTTTAAAATAAATAGTAGGCCCACCAAGTGCTTCAGAAAAATTGTTTAATTTTTCAATTGGAGTATATGACTCTGTATATTTTTTTCTCGGGAATTTAGCTAAATTCATTAATAACGCTCCTTTTGTACTTCTTTCACAATGTATGTAACGATACTATTATTACATGTAAAAATGATGAAGTCATCTTTCTGGGTGAAAAATGTGTTGGAATTCGGTTTTTGTGAATGGAATTGTATTAATAATTTTAACTCCAATACGGTACGTGAAATTACATTAATAACTTTCACTTTATTTCGGTACATGAAGTTTATATGAACGATTTTTTCAAATATATCGTCCATAACTTGAAATATATCGACTTACCGATAAAAAACGACAACACAAAAGAGCCCACTTATTAAAAAGTAGGCCCTTACTAATCACTTATTTGCCGAAAATCGAAGAAGCTGTGTTAATCCTGGCTCTAAATTCATTTCGCCTTTATGACGTACGTGTACAACCTTGTTCCCATCAAATTTCGGAGCATTCCCTGGATTATACGTCAACCATTCGTTCGTTCCTTCTACAGAGTACTCCATATATTCCGTTGCACCGACAATTACATTTTTACTATCGTCAGCTGTTACATTTGGTGCCATTTGTGCGACTTTCGCATCACTAATTAATAGCTTCTTTATATCCTTATCACGTTTATAATCGTAAGCTGTTACCATTACATCGTTACCATATGCTTTCACTTGTAATCCTTGTTTAAATGAATAGCCATCAGGAGCAGTCTTCTCTCCGCCATTTGGTCCAGCCGACATCCATCCAGTTTCAATACCGCCCGTATTTACAACTGTAAATCCTTTTTCATCTCCGCCTGCAATTTTCTTTTTTCCAGCCCAGTCCGGTAAGTTTAAATCCCAATGCGTGTGACTCGTGAAGAAAACAACTTGCGGGTAATCTTTTAATATATCGTACAATTTATCCACGTTTAAATAGTCATTTAAATACGGTGATTGTCTTGATCCAGATACTGTATCCGGTAAAACGTGATGAGAGAAAATGAAAATGGGCTTATTTTTATCTTTTTGGCTATATTCTTCTAAATTTTGTTTTAACCAACCTAATTGCTCATCACTCATAAATACTTCATCCCACATTTTTGAATCGTGGTATTTCATATATTTTTCAGTTCCTAAAAATAAAAGCGGATAACCGTCTAATTCTTTTTTATGATATACCTTTTCTTGCCCGCTAAATTGTAAGTAGCGGTTAAATAGCGTTTCTTCCGTTACACCATTTGGCCATGTACTTTGAGAGAGCTTTCCATCAGCTGTCCATTTACCAGCATAAAACTCATGATTCCCAACAGTTGACCATACATTCTCTGGATGCTTATTTTTGTTTAACACACGCTTCACATCATCGTATTGTGACTGTTGTCCAGTTGGCGTTATATCCCCATTCATAATAAGCGCTCTAGAAAGTGGCGTCACTTTGTTCATATCTTTTAACACATGATCAAAGTCTCCTAAATCCCCTTGAATGTCACTAATAACATTAAAAGTTGTAGCTGATTTTCGAACTTGCTCTTTCCCTTCTGCATACACTGAAAACGTCGGCAATAATGCCGCCATAACTGCTAACGAAGCAACTGTCTTTTTCATACAAATTCTCCCCCTAATAATAGAATGTACAAACTGCCATGTTCTGCTTTCTCTTAGATGCTTGTCCAATTCACATTATAGGGAGGGATTGTAAAGATAGATGACGTTAAAAGTTAAGTGTTTTTTAAGAGATTTTGTCGTTTTTTGCAAACCACAATTAGCGATTTACGCCAATCTAGCTTTCTAGCTTTTAACATTACATACATGTAAATTTTGATGTTAAATCTTTTAGTTTCATACGTTGTTTTTTATTACTTCTAATTTTCGGGAAAAATCCACTAATTAATAATGTTATAATCCATACCATTATTAGAATAAAATTTATTGTATTACCGGAATTCAAGCTGAAAACTCTCCAAAAATAGGCAGCACAAAAAACGAGGATAGCAGTAATAATAAGTAAAAATGTCCTAACTACTAATCCGATGTAGGATCTCTTCTCTTGCTTAAAAATGAAAGTTCTTCTACCTTTGTACAATCTAATCACAAATAGCAGCAAATATAAACCAAGTGTGGCTCCAATAACAATGGATGTAATAGAGTTGTTTTTTCTCTGCTCAGCTAGAGAGAAGTAACTTTCAGGTAATTTTCCAGTTTCATATTGAATCCATGCGTGGTAAATATCCTGTCGTAAGTCTATACCACCCTCACTATTCGTGAGGATTACCAATCCATCCTTTGTATTAGGAATGAAACCATAAAAAGAATGCCACCCTCGATTGTCACCAGAATGATAAATTAATTTCCATTGATTAGATAGTTTTTTTTCAAATATACCTAAACCATTCTCCCCTAATACTGGCTTTTGCATTTCCGTAACACGTTCACTTTTGATGACACCATTCCCTTTATTATGTGCATCCATGCTTGCAAGTATCAATGTCATCATATCCGTAACATTTGTCTTAAGACCTGCAGCAGCCTGTTCGGTAAATTGGTAACTAGGGAGCTCCTCTCCAAAATATCCATACACTTTCGAAAGGTTATGGTTTTCAGGACGTTGTAAGAATGAACTAGATTTCATTCCTAAAGGTTTCATAATTTGTTCTTCCATATAACGATCAAACGGTATTCCGGTAACCTCTTCAATTACAAGTTGTAAAATTGTATATCCGCCACCAGAGTAAATTGTTTCTGAACCTGGTTTATTGGTAACCTCCACTGGTTCATTAAGCCATCCTTTTCCAGACAGAGACTCCTCAATAGAGTCAAGATGTTTCCCTGGTGTAACCCCGAGGTATCCTTTATGTGCAGACAGCCCTGCTGTATGGCTTAACAATCTTCTTATTGTGACTTCATTATTATTAAACTCTGAATTAGGTAATTTCCATTTGGTCAGATATTTTCCAACGGGATCATCTAGTGATAAATGCCCTTCATCTACAAGATGTAGGATTCCCCACGCTGTAAGGCTTTTAGATATGGAACCAGCTTGAAATAATGTATCATCATTCACCGCTTTTTTTGTCTTTTTATCTACATAACCGTAGTTTAGTGTATAAGCAATACGCCCCTCATGTACAATCCCTATTGCAACCCCTGGTACCTCATAATTCCCCTGCCATTTTGGTACCTGTTCATCCAGCTTTTTTTTGAAATCCTCTATACTCCTATCAGTCAACGTGCCCGATTCTGCCCTCACCACATTTGTAAACCATGCTTCATTCGTAATAAATATGTAAATCATTAAACATAAAATACTTTTGCATATTATCGATGCTTTTTGTCTATTCTTCATTTGCTCCACCTTTTTTCAGAATATTCTACCCATCAATCAGAGTATTCCATTCTAATATCCCGTTCCATCGATTTTCATTACTTAACCTTACAAAATTGTAATAAAAATCAAATACCTACTATTGTCCTTTATCTGAGGGCAATGAAATTCATTAAAAAGATTGATATGAAGTTATATTTATTGTTTCAGTTAAGGCCCCTAAAATACTAGTTTGGTTAATCAAATAGATATATTCCAAACTACAAAAATTTATAATAGAAAAGGTGGATTTTAGTTTTAATTAGAATTTGACCAAAGTATTGCTGCAAATATTTATTCTATAAAAAGAAGAACCCCACACATTTTGATTAAAATGTGTGGGGTTCTTTTGGCTTCCTTAAATTTTTATGAAAAAGATTGATTATTTTATGTAGCCTACTTAAATAAACGTAGTTTTTATCTTTTCAAATTTTCTTCATTTAATCCGAACAACTCTTGTAAAATAAACCGTCCATCTTTTCTTATCAGTACATCATCAAACCAAATTTCACCGCCGCCATACTCTGGCCTTTGAATGTTTACTAAATCCCAATGTATCGCTGATTTATTTCCGTTGTCTGCACCTTGTAGCGAATCTCCAATTGCTATATGATAACTACCGTTTATTTTTTCATCAAATAACGTATTATTCATCGGGTGTAATATATAGGGATTAAACGCCAGTGCAAATTCTCCAATATATCTTGCTCCCTCATCCGTATCAAGAATTCGATTTATTCGTTCTGTATCATTTGCATATGCCTCTATTATTTTCCCATGCTTCATATGTAACTTTATATTTCGAAATGCATAACCTTGTTGAACAGATACTGTGTTAAATGTTATTACTCCATTTACAGAACCTTTGGCAGGTGCTGTATATATTTCGCCATCCGGAATGTTATCCGTGCCATCCCCCTTTAAAACGCCTATTCCTTCAATGGAAAACTCCAAATCCGTTCCTTCTCCAATAATCCTCACTCGTTTTGTCTTTTCCATTAATTCTTTTAATGGCTCCATTGCTTTGGACATTTTATTATAATCTAGCGTACATACATCAAAATAAAATTTTTCATAAGCCTCAGTACTCATATTCGCTTCTTGTGCAGATGCTGCATTCGGAATTCGCGTTGTCACCCATCTCGTTTTATACACTGCTTCACTATGCGCTTTTCCAAATACCTTTTGATATAATTTCATTTTTTCTGCTGGTACATCTGCTAATGCATATGCATTTCTAGGGCTTCGGAGATTAATATACACTTGCATCTTACTTAATCGGTAACACTCCCAATCTGCTAACAACTTAAATTGTTCTTCAGATCCTGACAAAATTAATTGCCTCGTTACAGACACATCGCGCATTGATACATGCGCATATCCACCTGCTTTTTCTACGGACTTAATAATTTCACGAACGACTGCGGGATCTATTTCTGTAACACTTTGGATCAACACTTGATCACCAGGCTGTACTTTTGTAGAATGATTGACTAGTATATCTGCTAATTTCGATAGTTTCTGCTTCATTACACCTTCGTCCCTTCACTACCATTTCAATACATGAATAAAAAAAAGAGAACTACTTTCTTTAAGCATTTCTCCTCTCCGTCCAAACAATAGCTAAACATTATGAAAAGTATAACGTATGTATTCCATAAACTAGGTATCGCCGTTACATCTAAATAAAGAGTTCCTGGCAACATCCAAATGCAGCAAACGACCATAAAAGCCTTTTTCCTTGCCACTACCGCAATTACTGCTAGAAAAGAAGGAAGTAAGAATATGAAAAATACAGTGATATATAATTTATTATCAAGCATTTAATTGCTATATGGGTTGAAATAGAGAAAAACAATTTAAAGGATAAAAATGCTTATAGCAGCGGCTATCCCTATATAATTTTTCATCATTCCCCGCCTTCCAATAGCAATGTATTTAATACTTTCCACCACTGCACCCCATCTCCTTTTTTCATAAAAAAAGACACAGAGATTTCTCCCCATGCCTACTAATTCCTTACTTCTTCACCGCATGCACATAATGCACCGTCTCAAAAGCTTTTAAATAATCGTTTCGTCCTTCAAAATATAATGTATTTATGTCTTCTGGCGATAAATGCTCATAAATGAGTAAGCCCGCCTTCTCTAACAGTGCTTCCATTTCAGCATAAGAAAAACACGATTTCATCGGTTCTCCGCCTACTGCAGCCATTTTCACCATATTTTCCACTCGATTGGACAGTCCCTTTTCTGTAAATAAGTTTTCATCCGGATAATCGAATACGATAGAGCTCCCCTCTGGAACCATCTCGAATAAGTATTCTATTAAACTAGAAAGCTCCTCTTTCGTTAAATAGTACGTAACACCTAATAGGCTAAAGAAAGTCTTTTTATTTTCAAATCCTTCATTCCGTAACTGTTCACTGGAAAATCCTTTCGTGAAATCCATCGAAATAAAATGAAGGTTGTTTGGAAGTTCATACTCTGCTTCTTTCACTCTTTGTATTTTAAACGCTTGCGTAGAAGGATGATCCACTTCAAATATTTCTATTTTATTTTCTAACTCTCGGTGTCTAAAACTAAATGTGTCTAAGCCTGCACCGAGTATGACGTATTGTTTTGCGCCTAATGTAATTTCATGTAGCAATACTCTCTCACAATATGCCGCACGTGCCAAAGGTGTTGGTGATAATTGAACTTGTGTAATCCATTTTAATATTTCTTGTGGATTATTTTGAAACTTTTGTGCAATTTCTGTATTGAAAAAATGGATCCCTTGAACCATATTCGTTTCAATATCGTTACGTTCTTTTTGTGAAATAAAATCTTTAGCTACATAATCATCAAAGATTTTAGGACTATCAAATTCACTATGGTACGCCCTTCCGAAAGCTGATACTAGCGACGTTACACTCGCTTCACCTTTTTTCACGCACATACACACCTTCATTTTCACAACAAAAATAGGGTTCCCCTGGCCAGGAGAACCCTATTATACACTTTATTTTTATATTGGTAAATTATATCATAAATAAGTTTTTTTGTCAAGTTTTCAGCCTACTAGCACTCCGAAACTTTGTATATTCTCTGGCAGGAAAATTGTCGATTCACACCGAATACCCCAAATGATAACAATACATATGGAGGCCAATATGAAACGATTAGTGATCATTACAGTAGGTAAAACACACAGTGGAAAAACTACATTTGCTAAAGAACTAGAAAAAAAGTTACCCCACTCTTTCGTTATGGATCAAGATAACCAAGCTGAATTCATTAACACGCATTATGAAAAATTACAGCCGGACGAAGGCCCAAATACATTTAAACACGGTCTTTCGAAATTCATTGTTGATTATGCAAAAGAACATACAAGTTTACATCTTATTATTTGCAACTCAAATAGAAGCCGAAACGGCCGGATGTATTTGCTAAATGAATTGTTTCAGAAAGAGGAATATGTACGTATACTCGTTCATTTTGACATTCCAAATGATGTACTTTACGAAAGAGTAGCTCGAAGCACGCGAAGTACCAATATTTTTAGAGGTGGATATTCTAATTTCAAAGAAGTACTCGATCGACAACAAGCTGAATTGCAACATGAAGATGTGGTCGATCCGATAGAAAACGAGGCTGATTATTTGTTTGTTATTCGTAATCGTAAGGATGTAAACTCTACTATAGAAGAAATTGTTCATCTAGCTAAAGATCTCTCCCCTACCCAAAAATAATAGAATATAAGCATTACATAATGATAGATTATTATGCAAATACTTCCTCTAGACATCCTACATGGTATATAATGATAAGATAATCTACTTCTATATGCTCAATTTTACACAAAACAGCTCATGCATATGAAAGAAAAGAGGTACAAAAATATGAAAACAAAACAAACTATCGCTGCGTCTACACTAGCTTTAGCAATGATTGCTGGCGCAAATTCTGCTCATGCGGAAGTAACTGATGCTACTCCTCAGCAAAGTACAGGAGATCGATTAGCTGAAATTAAGCAACATAGACAAGAATTAGATGCGAAATTACAGCAGCACAAAGAAAACGTGGATCAAAAGTTGAATGAACTTAACCAAGTTAAGGAAAATGTTGACACGAAGGTTAATGAACTACATGAGCGTAAACAAGTTGCTGATGAAAAAATTAACGAAATAAAACAACGTAAAGAAGAGCTAGATGCAAAACTTCAGCAGGACAAGCAAATCGCCGAAGATAAAATCGCTGAAATTAAAGAGCATAAAAAGCAAGTAGAAGATAAAGTTGCTGAAGTGAAAGAACATAAGCAAAATATCGATAATAAAGTGAATGAGATTAAAGAACATAAACAAACTGTCGATGAAAAAGTGAATGAAATGAAGCAACATAAAGAGAACATCGATCAAAAGGTTAATGAACTTAAGGAAGTTAAAAAACAGGTAGATGAAAAATTAGCTGAGTTAAAAAAAGCAAAACAAACTGCTGAGGACAAACTTGCTGAGTTAAAAGAAAATAAGCCGCATACTGGAAATACGTTAGAGGAACTTAAGAAAATTAAAGGCAATTTAGATAGTCTTTCCGCTAACTTAGAACTAGCGAAACAAGATGTAAAAAACAAACTAGCTGAATTACAAAAAGCTAGAGAAGATTTACTAAATAAAATTAACGAAATTAAACAAGCGAAACAAACTGTTTCAGATGATTTAACAAAGAAAAAACAAGACTTAGATATTAAAATTAACGACTTTAAACATACTGAGAAAAAAATTGAGGACAAATTAGCTGAGGTACATACAACGAAGCAAAATGTAGATAACAAAATTAATGAAGTATCTCAATCGAAACAAACAGAAACAAAGACTGGTACTACAAACACAAACAATAACGCTAGAGAACTTCCTAACGCTGGTAGTGAGCAATCAAACAATATGGCTTTAGGTATGTTATCTGTATTAGGCGGCGTTTTATTAATTACACGAAATAAAATTAAAGCGTTATTCTCAAAATAAGGCCCTTATAACTATATTTTATAAAAAGGACAACCGCACATTTATGTGCGACTGTCCTTTTTCTTTATATTAACTTCCCATCTCTTAGCGTCAATATACGATCACATACATCAAGCATTCTTTCATCATGCGTAATCATAATTGCTGCTTTTTGGCTCTCTTTCACTTCACGTTTCATCATTTCTACAACTTCACGTGCGCGTTTTGAGTCTAAGCTTGCAGTTGGTTCATCCGCTAATATTAAATCTGGGTTGTTCATGAACGCGCGAGCGATTGCTACCCTTTGTTTTTCCCCGCCAGATAGTTGATTTGGATAATGACTTTTTCTTTCTCCTAATCCAAATGCCGCTAATAAATGATCCGCACGCTTTTCTGAGTCTTGTTTGTTTTCTTTTTTAAGCTTTGCAATGTAAAGCAATTGTTCTTTTACATTTAAATATGGAACAAGATTTGCAAACTGGAAAATGAAGCCGATTTTTTTCAAACGAATGTCTGTCATTTCCTTTTCTGATAGCTTCGTAATATTTTGCTCACGAATGTAAATATCCCCTTTTGACGGTGATAATAACGCACCCGCGATTGATAATAACGTACTTTTCCCTGATCCAGAAGGACCGACGATTCCGATAAATTCTCCAGCTTTCACATTAAGCGACATCGGATGAAGGGCTGTTACTTCCGTATTCCCTTCTCCGTACACTTTACTTACTTTGTCTAATTTTAATAATGAAGTCATTACATCCCGCCTCCAATTGCTTCTAATGCATCAACTTTTAATACTTGGTATAACGAAATAAGTGTTCCTAAAATACTAATTACGATGAAGATTGCTGCATATTGTGCAATCATCGGTGTTGTTAATAAGAACGGCATACCCGCTGGTAAAATTTGTTCTAATCCTTTTACAAGAACAATACTGATTACCATCGCAACGACTGATAAGAATAACGCCTGCACGACTAAGCTATTTGCTAAATAAGAGTTCTTTGTACCGATTGCTTTTAATACACCTAATTGCTGTGTTTTTTGCAGTGTAATAACGTAGAAGAATACACCGATTAGTAACGCAGCGATAACAAGTAAGAATGCAATGATCATCGTTAATGTTCCTTGCTCTTCTTTAAATCCTGGAATACTTTGCAGTACTTCTTTTTTGTCGATAACATGTGCATTTTTAATTTCTTTATCTGTATTCAGCGCAATTGCACTATAATCTTTTTGGTTTGGTTGTGAAATAGATCCCCATACGTCTTCATTTACATAAACGACTGGTGTATGGCTAAACATTTGATCTTTCGTAAATCCAACGATTGTAAATTCTTTCTTTGAAACAGGATCAATAATTGTATCTCCAATATCGATTCCTTTTTCTTTAATTGATTCATCAGCAACCATTTCGTTATTTGCTGTGCCTAATTTCTCACCTTTTACAATGTTCGGTTCTAAAAATGAATCACGTTCACTTGAGAAAATAGCAACATCCACTTTTTTCGAACTATCTTTCTTTTCATACGTTGAAACTTTCACACGAAACGGAACGGCCTCTTTGTCGCCTACTTGATTGACTACGTTATCTACATCTTCTTTCTTAATTTGTGAACGAAGTAATTTATTTTCCGCATCATCTGCTAAAACGAACTTATTTGCCTCCATATTTTGAATCGATGAAGCATTATCATATGATAATCCATTTGCTAATCCTGAAATAACAAGAACTAAAAATGATAATAACACCATAATCAGTCCGATTAATCCGTATCTTAATTTTGATTGTTTTAATTCACGCAGAGCTAAAAACATTTCGCTCGCTCCTTCCTCTTTCTTTCTATGCACTTATCATAAAAAAGAAATATGAACGGAATATGAACAGAAGATTACAGAGGAGAAGATTTAATTTTCGGAAAGTATTAAAAATAATCAGAATCCTTGATACAATTCAGTCAAATAATCTTGACCGAGTAATTTTATTTGAGGAGTTGATCTTGTTGAAGCCCATGTTAACACTAACTACTTATAGCCAACTAAAAGCAATAAGCGATCCACTTCGTGTCGAAATGATGATGCGTCTATGCGAACGTCCTTATACAGGACAACTACTATCTGATAAATTCGGCATTCCAAGGGCTAAAATTCATTATCATTTAAAAGAATTAGAAAAGAATGGTTTTATAGAAATTGTTTATACAGAAGAAAAGAATGGCATCATTCAAAAGTTTTATCAATCTGTCGCTAGAGGCTTCACCCCTGCCGCGGACCTATTACCTCATTTAGAAATATTAAGCGAATCAGGTCGCCAAATCTTTTTACAAATGACGGAAAGAACGAAAAGTCATATTCTCGCTGCACCAGAAGAAGCTTTTACATTACGAAAAGTAAGCGAAGATCCAGCTGAGTGGAATTACGTTTCATCTTGCTGGGAGTTTGATGCCACGCCAGAACAATTTCAAGTGTGGGTGAAAAAATTTCATGAATTAATGGCTGCATTAAATGATATCGCAAAAGACGCAGATAAAGATCCAAATAGTAAATCTTATTACATCTCTACTACTGCACTACAAATCGATGAAAAAGCAATGCAGAGATTTGTGAAAAAAGAAAAAAAATCGTAATACGATTTTTTTTACAGTAACGGTCAAATTTATTTTACCGAATAAATTTTTTATAAAGGAGTAGATTAAATGGACTTATTAAAAAACCGGAATTTCCTCTTATTGTTTTTAGGGAGAATTTTTACAAACATAGGAGATAGTTTGTATTATGTAGCCGCGATGTGGCTCGTATACAAGCTGAGTGGTAATCCTTTTTATTCTGGATTGGCTGGTTTCCTTACATTATTACCTTCTGCATTACAATTTCTTACTGGTCCATTCGTTGATAGATGGTCAATAAAAAACACTCTCGTCATTACACAAGTTCTGCAATGCATTCTTATTTTAATCATTCCTATTACACACTACTTCGATCTATTAACAGTTCAACTACTACTCATCATCATGCCCATCGTAGCCTTTATCGAACAATTCGCCTATCCCGCACAGTCAAAAGCTTTACCACTTCTACTTCATAAAACACAACTATTAAAAGGAAATTCTCTCTTTTCATTTGCGTATCAAGGCATTGATTTAATTTGCACGACGCTTTCTGGCATATTAGTAGCACTACTTGGCGCAATCACTTTATATGTAATTGACTCTATTACATTCGCGATTACTGCCCTTTTGTTCTTTTCATTGAAAATGCCAAAGCAAGCAGAAACCAATACATCACTTTCAACTAAACAATATTTCACTGATTTAAAAGAAGGTTTTTCGATCGTCTTCCGTTCATTAATGGGCGTATTCTTAATCGGTTCAGTAGTCGCTAATTTTTCAATCGGTATGACGATGGCAATACTCCCTTCTTTCGCTGATTCTTTAGGAGGCGTGAAATCATATGGCTTCTTCTTAGCCGCTATATCAGCCGGCAGTTTAATTGGAGCATTATGCAGTTCATGGGTTGGTAAACGTAATGTTGGCCGTGTCTCTATTATTGGCTTTGCGACTGGTGCTATCTTTTGGTTTCTCTCTACAATCGTACCGTTTCAGTGGTTGTCTATTCTCTTATTCGGTCTAGCCTGGATTCCAATTGGTGCAACCAACATATTATTTGCGACAATTAGTCAAATTGTAATTCCAAATCAGTATATTGGACGCATAAACTCAGTCATGCGAAGTATGGGCACAATTGCTATTCCGTTCGGTTCTTTAATTGGTGGATACGCCGCAAATCTATTTAGTAGCCAACTCATTTTCGCGCTCGCTAGCATCGGTATTTTATTTATTTCTCTCGTATGGCTACTTCATCCAAAATTACGAGCATTGCCGAAAGCTGATGAGATTACAGGGGATACTTTTGGGGTTCGGTTTAAAGTAGAGCGCGGGAAAAGTACAGCTTTATAGCAGAAGTGGCAGTACGTGAAATTTATATCGGCGATTTTTCAAATATATCAGCGCAACTCGGATTATATCAGCGATTTTCATAATATATCGGCGCAACTCAAATTATATCAGCGATTTTCCGATTATATCGATTTATCGACAAAAAATGACAAAAAGAAGAGGCTGTTCCGAAGCAGCCTCTTCCATCTATTTCGGAAGCTCCACCTGAACAGTAGTCCCTTCCCCTTTCGTACTATATACTGAAACGTTTCCGTTATGCAGTTCAACAATTTTCTGCACAATCGATAATCCTAAACCACTACCTTCTACGTTTCTTGCCCTTGCAGTATCTACTTTGTAAAAACGATCAAATATACGATCCATTTCTTCTTTTTCCATACCGATTCCGTTGTCTGATATAGAGATCATCACGCTCGACTCTAATTCTTCTACAACAAATTCAATCGTTCCGCCGTCGTTTGAAAACTTAATGCTATTCGTAAAAATATTACTCCATACTTGATGAAGTAAGTTTTCATCACCTTGTATTGTAATATCCGGCACATCAAATTCAACGGCGATATCTTTTTCACGCCATTTCCATTCGAGCATAAAAATAACGTCTTTAATTTGCTTCTGCAAATTGAGTTCTTTTATTTGTAATACTTTTTCTTCTTTATCTAGTGAAGCTAGCGTAAGTAACTGTTTACATAAACTAGACATTCGCTTACTTTCGCCCTCAATAATTTGTAAGTAATGGTTTCTTTCTTCCACGCTCATCTTTTCTGTTTGCAATGTTTTCGAAAACCCTTGTATAGAAGAAAGTGGCGATTGAAATTCATGTGAAACATTCGAAACGAATTCTTGTCTCATCTCATCTAATTCTTTAATACTTTTCGTCATCTTTTGAAAATTAGTTGCTAATGTACCAATTTCATCTTTTCGATTTTCATCTAATTCGATATCATATTCACCACTTGCAATCTTTTGAGTCGCTTTCGTAAATGTTCGAATGGGACGAACGATATAACCTGCTGCAATCGCTATAAAGATAATACTTAATAATACGATAAACCCAAGTAATACCGCTAAGAAAATTCGCATCTCGCCAAATTGGTTCTGAATGTCAGGACGAATAAATAAAGCGTACTGTTTATCACCGTGTCGCACTGGTACACCGACACTATTTATTAATTCATTATCGAAAAAACCTGTAATAAAGAGACGTGTTGGATACGTAGAAACACCATTAAACGTTTCGCCATTCAATACTTTATGAACGGTATCATCACTTATTGTTGTCTTACGAAACGCGTTGCCGATACGTTTTCCATTCTTTTTATCATCGACAATATAAATTTCATATCCTAACTTCGCAATAGACTGTAAGTATGCCTCTTGATTTTCTTCACTTTGCTTTTCATATAACGATTTTACTTCTTCCGCATACATTAAAATCTTTTCACTGTTGTACGGTTTTAACTTCACTTGATAGTACACATTTGTTAATAAAAAACCGATAATACTGCTAAGTAGCATGATCCCAACCGTCATAAAAACAAATCTAGAGTATAATGATTTCATTTTATTTCAACTCCAACTTATAACCGAGTCCGCGTACTGTCGTAATTTGAAAATCATCTGTTCGTTTTGAGAAGCGATCTCTCAGTCGTTTCACATGAACGTCAACCGTTCGTTCATCCCCTTCAAAATCCATTCCCCATACTAATTCAATTAATTCTTCCCTTGAAAATGTTCTTCCAGGATAACTAGCCAGTTGCGATAACAATTCAAATTCCTTTAGCGGTAGTAAAATTGTTTGACCGTTACACTTCACTTCAAACCCTTTTCGATCAATAGTCGTACCGTGCAGCGTAATCATATCAGCATTAAGCATTTGATAACGACGCAATAATGCTTTCATACGGAAAATAACTTCAGCTGGTTCAAACGGTTTTACAATATAATCGTCCGTACCAGAAATGAATCCTTTTTCTTTATCAACTAACTGATCTTTCGCAGTTAATAAAATAACCGGTATATCATGATACTTCCGGATTTCTTCACATAACGTATAGCCATCAACAAACGGCATCATAATGTCTACTATCGCAAGGTGAATATTTTCTTTCTCTAATACGCCTTGTGCTACCTTTCCATCTTCTGCTTCAAAAACTTTAAACCCCTCTTTTTGTAAATGGTAATGTAACAATTCTCTAATATGCTTATCATCATCAGCTAATAAAATATGTATCATCTTCATTAAACCCTCTCTTGTTCATCCTTCTACATCCTTACCTTAAAAAACAATTGGATTTTTTGCAAGAAAAAGAAAAACAAACCAACATTTTAAGATAAATAAAAAGAATCTATTTTGAAAAAAGATTATTCAAAATAGATTCTTACGTTTTAGTATTAAGATTATTTTAATGAAAAGTAATTTCTATGCTTTAGAAATATCAACGAATCCTTCTCCAAATACGTCACGAACATCGTGTATAGCAATGAACGCAGCCGGATCTGTAGTTTGAACAATCCGTTTTAGCTTGACTACTTCTTGCTTATTAATAACAACATAAAGAATTTCCTTCGGCGTTTTCGTGTAATAGCCATGACCTGAGTACACAGTAACCCCTCTGCCCATTAATGTAGTTACCTTTCCGGCAATTTCATTCGGGTTATCAGAAATAATCGTAATGGCTTTCTTCGGATTTAAACCTTCAATTACAAATTCCATCACTTTCGTTGCTACATATAGCATAATAATTGTTATCATCAGTTTTTCTGCACCAATGATGAAATAAGATGAAAACGCAACAATTAAATCAAAGAACAGTAAACCATAGCTAATGCTCCATCCTAAATATTTATGCGTCATCCTTGCTAAGATGGTAGTACCTGCTGTTGTTCCGCCAACACGAATAATAAGACCAATCCCGCAACCAATAAATATTCCTCCGAAAATGGCATTTACGAGCATTTCATCCGAAGCAATCGTCCAACCTTCTGTCAAATGAAGGAATAGCGAGTTCGTAACTACAGCGATAATCGTATAAATTGTTGTAATCTTATTTAAAAATTTATAACCAGCTATTAACAAAATCGCATTTAAAATTAAGTTAACTAAGCCTGGTGACCATTCAAATAAATAATACGTAATAATCGTGATACCAGTTACTCCACCCTCACCAAACTCGTTCGGGATAACAAACAAATTGACACCTAACGCAAAAAGAAATGCACCAATAATAATAAAAATAATGTCTGTCGTTCTTTTTTTCATACAGTACCTCACTTCTTATGTAAATATTTATTCTGTCATAAACTCTCACCATTATATCGTGGAATATTCAAATCGAACAGTGGTTTATTTTTATTTTAATATAGGATGATAAAACAACTTTATCCTATATCCACTTGTAATTTAAAAAGTAAAACAACTGTATTTATTATGTACTACAAGTAAAGTTTTGATTTCACATGCAATTGATGCTAAAAAATGAATATGAACACTCACTCGTACAAACTTCGAATACAAAACAAATAGGCGAAGCTATAGAATAGACTTCGCATCAAACATGTTATCACAGAGATTTATATTCATACATTTCAGAAATAAATTTACTTATCTTTCTCCATATATTCTTTAATCTTTCGTTCTTCCCACTCTTTTCCGAATACCCCAAATGGAAAAGTTGTCAATCCGTGTATAACGATACCAATCCCCCAACCTGCAAGTGGATATAAAAACCATAATTTACTTGAATCAGAACTTATATTTATAATAAAAAGCATTACGTTCACTAGTATATAAACCGTTAAATGAATATAAAACGCTTTTAAATTCTCCACCCTTTTTTTAGCTCGTAAATAAAGTGAAACTTTAATCGGTGGGGGTTTTCTTCATCCCCCACTGATTATTAGTTGAACCAATCGGACTTTTATGGGCAGTTGATTCCCCACCTAACTTCTTTGCTTTCACTGCATTTTGAGGTGGGGGTCTTACTGCCCATTAAAGCGGGATAAACCTCATCTTGCTCCACCCTTAAACACCTCTTTCCATATTGTTTTTTTCACCTTCACTCCAGTATTAACATCATATTCTAATCAAAAATCCGTTATTCTCAAAAAAACATAAAACAAAAAGTCCCCATCGAATTATCATACATATGATGATTCGATGGGGACTGCATGATACATTTGTTATTTACAAGCGTCTAATTAAGACCAAATCCAAACATCATCATTATTTTCAACGTCGCTCTTTACCTCATGAACTTTTTCAATATGATCTGTTGTGTTCCAGTTAATAGAACTTCCACCCCAGCCCACATACTTCATATCAATTTTTACTTTCTCACCCGTATTAAATACTTGTCCCTTTGTTAAGAAAACATCAATAATACCTTTCTTCCCATTTAGCGATGGATACTCAACTACAACATATTTAGTATCACCGTCTCCCTCCTCTTCCCTCGTTCCTACTTTTGATACTTCCCCAATCACATAATCAGGAGAACCATCTTCTTTCATGTGCATACCTAATTTATTTGACGTATTTTCAACTGTATTTGCAACCATATATTCAGTAAAATTACGCATCATAGATCCAGTAGCTTTTACTTCATCTCCTACTTTCACATTTGAAAGAGAATCTATATATACACTTACAGGCTCCTCATATTGCTTAGATTTTACAACAATTACACCGTTATCTACTTCTACTACTCGTCCTTCTAACGTCGAGAAATTCGATTCAATAGAAGCTGCACTCGCTTTTGATAGTTCTAATCCTGGTAAATTCGTTCCTGATAATGCTGCGATCCCTAAAGCACCTGCTAAAATTAATTTTTTCATACCCATATGTAACCTCTCCATTCATGATGATTATATTTTTTGATTGGATACGACCAACCTGTAACTATTATAGTTACAGGTTGTGTAAAATAGCAACCATCTTTCTTATGCAATGTTGCATACTGTAACTTTTAAATATACAGCGAGAGAACTAGATTCTCAAATTACAAAAGCTAAATTAATTCAAAGTTACAATAAACCTATGAACAGACTATAAAAAATTAAGAGCTGCTTTCAATCCTAAAGTTAGCGAATACCTTTATAAAAACTCAATCAAAATCTATTCAACTAATTGAAAAATGAACCTTGTCGAATTTTATTTTCATAAAATTCAAATTCCGAAAAGGTTTTACAAAATATTACACAGAATTATTCGTATATCGTAATATAATTGGTAATTTTTTACGATTCATTTCATTTTATCTACCACGTTTAGACAAAATGAAAAAACAATACAAAAGGAGAGATATAGATTGAAAAGAAAAATTAGTACAGCTGTTGTAGGTTTATCGGTATTTAGCTTTGGTCTTTTTGGTGTAAATATTGGGGATGGCGGCGTTGTGAAAGCCGAGCATGGCGATGTTCCTGCTCCGAAATCAGTAAACATTGGGGATGGCGGTGGCGCTCCTGCTTATGATCATGGCAGACCTCCTATTTCATCATACAATAAAGGGGATACTTGGGCTCCTTCTTATACAAATACTCATGGAGAAGGAATGGCTCCTAAACAAGAGAGTCACGCTGACTTCTTTGCTCCTACGTTAGAAGCGCATGGTAATACTGGCGCTCCTGCTTATAATGTTGGTGATACGCCGGCTCCGAAACTTGAGGGGCACGAACATTTCCCTGCTCCTAAACAAGAGACACATGCTGATTTAAGCTCAAAATTAGATTCACATGCAGATACTTGGGCTCCTGCATTAAACATCGGTGACACTGGCGGTGCTCCTGCTAATTCTGAACATGGTACAGGTTGGTAAGTTAACAAAATTAAAAACACTCTATACTACTGTACCTATATGTTTACAAGAAAACCATTCGATGTTATGTGGTTTTCAATTCTAAAAAATACACCTATTAATTAGGTGTATTTTATTTTATCTCTCTATCTAATAATTAAAGAATACTCCCCTAAAAACCCCAACAAAAAAACGAAGAGACTCCCTATACTTCAGACACTTAAAGTACCACGAACGTTGCGATTTTTAGTGACACTCCGGATCCACATCTCAAGTGCCTAAAGGCGATAGCTTTCTTGTTCAGGAAAAGCTGTAACCTCTCCATTCATGATGATTTTATTTTTCGGATTGAATACGGCCCACTTATAATCATTACAGTTACAGATTGTAGAAAATATCAACCATCTTTCTCATACAATGTTACATACTGTAATTTTCAAATATAAATCGATTATTCCTATATTCAACACTAAGACTGAATTCTTGAATACCAGCAGGTAAACGGATTGATGATGAAGAAAGTAATGTCATGCATCATATTTTTCAATACTATAGTTTGTATAATCGTAGTCCATTACATTATGTAGGAGCGGAGTTAACATGTTAAAGAAACCAAACAGATTACAGCCAGGTGATATCGTGGCAACAGTAAGTCCTTCATGGGGAGGCGCAGGTGATTCTGAAATAAGATGGCGTTATGAACAAGGAGTTAAAAGATTAGAAGAAGTTTTCGGTCTTACCGTTATCCCAATGCCAAATAGTTTAAAAGGTAGCGAATTCATTTATAACAACCCACAGGCTCGTGCGGAAGATTTAATGACAGCATTTAAAGATGCGCGCGTGAAAGCAATTATTGCTAATATTGGCGGTGAAGATAGCATTCGCTTACTTCCTCATATAGATTTTAATGTAATACGTGAAAATCCGAAAATTTTTATGGGATACTCTGACGTTACCATTTCACATTTATTTTGCCATAAAGCAGGTCTTTCCTCTTTTTACGGTCCAGCAATTTTGACCGACTTTGCTGAAAATGTAGAGATGGATCCATATACGGTTGAAATGGTAAATCGAACTCTCTTTTCCAATGAAATGATTGGCGAGATTCAACTAGCTCATAAATGGACGAGTGAGCGTTTAGAATGGATAGAGGTAAACAAAGATACAAGGCGTACGATGCAACAAAACAATGACTATGAACTACTTCAAGGCTCTACTACCGTACAAGGACGCTTGATTGGTGGCTGTATAGAAGTATTGGAATTTGCAAAAGGAACGGAACTTTGGCCTGAGAAAAAACATTGGGAAAATAGTATCCTTTTCTTTGAAACTTCTGAAGACCATCCAGAACCAAGTTATATAAAGTATTGGTTACGAAATTATGCAGCGCAAGGCATTCTGCAAAAAGCAAAAGGTATCATTTTTGGTAAACCAAAAGACGAAATGTATTATGAAGAATATAAACACGAAATACTGCAAGT
Source organism: Bacillus pretiosus (assembly GCF_051294775.1). Lineage (NCBI taxonomy): Bacteria > Bacillati > Bacillota > Bacilli > Caryophanales > Bacillaceae > Bacillus > Bacillus pretiosus. The sequence goes on along the minus strand of NZ_JBPPHF010000002.1, from coordinate 1,550,446 downwards.
AATGAAAGAACATAACTTAGAAGATTTGCCGATTCTTTATAATTTAAATTTTGGCCATACTGAACCGAAGTTTATTTTACCTTACGGCGCAATGGCAGAAATTGATTGTGGAAATGGATCTTTCTCTATTTTAGAAAGTGGCGTGGAGTGAATAAAATCACTCCTATGAGATATGAATGTGAATGGATACTTTTTAAAAGTATATAATTGGAGGGAGATTACGTGTATGGAAGTAACATTTACAGTAAGTAAATGGGATGAAAAACCAATCGATGATACTAAAAAAGATTTTCCTATTAATATTGCTCATGTTGAATATGATATTGATGGGGAATTAAAAGGAAAAGCTTTTGTTGAATACTTATTATATTATTTAGACTCAAATATAAATGATGGTCACTTGGCTACTGCTAAAATTTCTGGATTTTTACACTTTGAAGGAATTTATAAGGGACAACAAGGAACATTTACAGCTATAGAGCAAGGAATATTTGATAAAGGAAATTTAGATTCTCCAGGAACAATTATTAAAGCTACCGGTAACTTAGAAAGTCTGAGAGGGTCCTATCATTATCAGTTTACAGGTCAAACCAGTAAACTGATTTTAGAGTTTGAAATTTAGCAAAATATCCTATAATGTAGTGGAAAGGACATTTCTTGTAATACTAGGAATGTCCTTTTTGTTGAAGAGCTTATTCAACTCTTTTCTAATTGTTAAGAAAAGAGTATACACTCTGAGGGGAATGAAAACTCGAAGCCTGAGAAGCATGGGCCCCCACTTATTCATTACTTCTCCTACCAATTAAAGAATAATCCCAGAAAAACTCCCCTTCATAACTTCTTTTTCAAGTTGATTCCTACATATAAACATCGCAATAATTTTTGTACGATTTTTTTCATCAAGCTCAAATTTTTCAATAGTTACGTCGCAACGAATCGTATCACCGCTAAAAACAGGACGTACAAATTCAAAATCCATCTTGCGAGCTAGTACGTTATAATCACCGCCAATTTTTGTAGGTAGCGTTGATGTTAACAGGCCTTGTACTACAAATCTCCCCTGCTCATCTGGCGTAACATGATGAATACCTTCATCTTTCGATACTTCTGTAAATAAAACAACATCCTCTTTCGTAAAAGTTCGTTCAAAGGTGATTTTTTCGCCTACTTGCAATTTCATCTATACCCCTCCTCAAAAACACTTTATAAATAAGAAAAACCGAAACTATAATCATTTCGGTTTTTCAATCTAAAGCAGTCTATATTTACTTTAAAGAATGTATAAACAACCCACTACGCAGTTTCGGTTCAAACCACGTTGACTTCGGCGGCATAATTTCTCCAGCGTCTGCGATTGATAATAAAGCTTCCATTGATGTCGGATATAATGAAAACGCTGCTTTATATTCACCGCTATTTACAAGGCGTTCTAGTTCTTCTAATCCGCGGATTCCTCCGACAAAGTCAATGCGTGAATCAGATCGCGGGTCGTGTATTTCAAGTACTTGGCTTAATAAATGATCTTGCAGAATAGATACATCTAAACCTTTAACGAGATCATTCGCATCAAACGTTTCCTCTTTCACTGTGAGTCTATACCATTTCTCGTTTACATACATACCAAATGTTTTTGGCTCATTTGGTTTATACGGAGAAACAGCTGCTTCTTCTACATAAAAGTATTGTGCAATTTGCTTTAAAAACTGTTCTTCTGATAAGCCGTTTAAATCTTTTACAACTCGGTTATAGTCCCAAATGGATAATTCATCGTGAGGGAATAATACAGATAGGAAGAAATTAAACTCTTCTTCTCCTGTGTAATTCGGATATTGTTCTCTTCGCATGAGCCCTACTTTTGCTGCTGATGCTGAGCGATGATGCCCATCTGCAATATAAAGATTAGAAATATCTTCAAATGCGTTTACTAAAGTAGCAATTACATCCTCATCAACTATTTTCCAGGCAACATGCTCCACGCCATCTTCTGCTGTAAATGTATAGATTGGCGCATGCTCTTCTTTACAGCTTGCAATGATACGTTTCACATCTTCTTTTGTACGATACGTTAAAAAGATAGGCCCCGTATTTGCATCACACACATCTACGTGGCGAATACGATCTAATTCTTTTTCGTGACGCGTTCTTTCATGTTTTTTAATTGTATCATCTTCATACTCATCAATAGATGTACAAACGACAAGACCTGACTGCGTTCTTCCTTCCATCGTCAGTTCATAAATGTACAGTGATGGCTCTTCATCTTGTATGAATACTTCTTCTCGTATAAATCGATTTAAATTTTCACCCGCTTTTTCATATACACGATCATCGTACGGTGAAAGTGCCGGGTCTAAATCAATTTCTGCTTTATCAACGTGTAAGAAAGAATACGGATTCCCTTTTACAACCTCTCTTGCCTCTTTACTATTTAATACGTCATACGGTAAAGCTGCAACTTCCGCTGCTTTTTCTTCTACTGGACGAATGGCCCGAAACGGTCGGATTTTTGCCAAGTTTTCCTCTCTCCTTTACACAATCATTCGAACGGCTACAACACCTGTAATTTTGCTTATATTTTCCACAATGTTCTCTTTTATTATATCATCAATTCCGTTATCAATATCAATCATTGTATACGCCCAAGAATGTTTACTACGATTAATCATATCCGCAATATTAATATGATGTTCTGCTAAACATCCTGTAATTTGTCCTACCATGTTCGGAACGTTTTGATGCATGATTGTAATACGTTTCTTTCCGATATAAGGGAGTTCGACGTTTGGATAGTTTACTGAATTACGAATATTTCCTGTCTCTAAATATTCACGTAATTGGCGCGCTGCCATGATTGCACAATTTTCTTCTGATTCAGATGTAGATGCACCAAGGTGAGGCGTCGCTGTTACATTTTTCATCTTTATCACATTTTCATTCGGGAAGTCTGTTACGTAATGCGTAATAACATCTTCTTCTAACGCTTTTTGAAGAACATTTTCATCTACAAGTTCTCCTCTAGAGAAATTGAATAAACGCATACCTTTTTTCATCTTCTCTACAGCGTGTTCACCAATAATCCCCTTCGTTTGATTCGTAAGAGGAATATGAAGTGTAATATAATCACATGTTGCGAAAATTTCATCTAAACTAAATGCTCTTTGTACATGTGTAGAAAGGCGCCATGCTGTTTCAACTGAAATGTAAGGATCATATCCGACAACGTCCATCCCTAAAGCTAACGCATCGTTCGCAACTAAAGCACCGATTGCGCCGAGGCCAATTACACCTAGACGTTTCCCTGCAATTTCTGATCCAACGAATTGTTTTTTTCCTGATTCAACAAGCTGCGGTACTTCTTCACCCTCTAAATTTTTCGTCCAGCTTACACCGTTAATAATGTTACGTGAAGACATAATAAGGCTGGCGATAATAAGTTCCTTTACTGCATTGGCATTCGCTCCTGGTGTATTAAATACTACAATCCCTTTTTCTGTACATCGCTCGACAGGAATATTATTTACACCAGCACCAGCTCTTGCAATCGCCTTTAAGTCTTTTGAAAATTCTTCTTGGTGTAAAGAATAGCTACGAAGTAAAATACCATCTGGGTGGTCCATTCTATCCCCTACTTCATAACGCTCTCCGCTAAGTACTTGCAAACCCTTTTCCGCAATTTGATTTAACGTTTGAACACGAAACATATCCCCATCTCCCTATCTATTCTCAAGCTCAAATTCCTTCATATAATTTACTAATTGCTGTACACCGTGTACTGGCATCGCATTGTAAATACTTGCACGCATACCACCGACTGAGCGATGCCCTTTTAACGTAACAAGGCCGCGTTCTTTCGCTTTTTGTAAAAACTCATTGTTCAGCTCTTCTGACGGTGTTGTAAACGGAATGTTCATAAGTGATCGATACGTAGGATCAACTGGTGAAGTAAACAATTTTGATTCATCTAAGAAATTGTAAAGAAGTGAAGATTTCATTCTATTCTGTTCTTCAATCGCAGATACCCCGCCTTGCTCTTTCAACCACTCTAGTACAAGTTTCGTTACGTAAATACTAAAGGATGGCGGTGTATTATATAAGGAGTTATTTTTGCTGTAAGTTTCATAGTTTAACATCGTAGGACAAGAGCGATCTGCTCCCCCAATTAAATCTCTTTTTATAATTGCAATCGTTAAGCCCGCTGGCCCTAAATTCTTTTGCGCTCCCGCATATATAAGACCAAACTTCGTAACATCATATTGTTCTGATAAAATATTTGAGGACATATCCGCAACGAGCGGTACTCTATCTAAACGTGGAATGTCCACATATTTCGTACCCTCAATTGTATTGTTCGTTGTAATATGTACATAATCTAGTTTTTCATCATTTGGTAAACCATCCAGTTTAGGAATTGTAGTAAACTTCTCTTTTTCAGAAGAAGCAAGCACTTGTACTTCCCCTATTTTTTCAGCTTCTTGCATCGCCTTTTTAGACCATGAGCCAGTTAATACGTACCCTGCTTTTTTGTACGTATTCATTACATTTAACGGTATCATAGAGAATTGTAATGACGCACCGCCTTGTAAAAACAGTACTTCATACTCATCAGGAATGTTCATTAATTCACGAATTAGGCTACTTGCTTCATCTATAATACTTTGAAAATAAGAAGATCGATGACTCATTTCCATAATAGACATGCCTGTCCCGTTATAATTTACAAGCTCCTTTTGCACTTTCTCTAAAACTGGCAAAGGGAGTATTGATGGTCCAGCTGAAAAATTATATACTCTCTCCATCACCCTGATAACCTCCCTATTTCTTATTTTTATTAATTTTTAAACTTTCTGAATTATAACCTAAAATATAATACGTGGTCAATTTGTTTTCTATTATTACGGCGTAAGACGCAATGGAATCGCTTGCATGTGCAAACTACTTTTTTATAAACATACAAAAAAGTGTTAAGTACATAATCGTACTTAACACTCTAGTAATAAAGTATAATTGCTAATTGTCCGTGAAGAACCGATCAAAAATTTGATAAATAGCAGAAAGACCAATGAGCCAATAAATAGTGTCCACAAGCGCCGGCATAGAACCAAACCATTTCTCAACTACATTGTAATCTAACGCTACAAACAACCAATTCAAACCGCCAAGAATCACCAAAATTACTGTAAGGTAAGACAAAAATTTCATTATGATTGCCCCCTAGGTGATAAGATGGTGAAAGGCCTTTCACTAGAAATATATGTGGTAAAATTCAAAACTTACCTATTTAATAAAAATTATTTTCGGTACCAGCCGTTAATAACTGCCTCTGCTTCTTTACTATGTATTTGATACGCATGCGTACTATTATGAGAGCCAATAAACCAAATTGAAAAACCTTTAAAATATGGTTTTGGTTCTAATACATCTCGGTAAGCACGCCACCCGTTTAATTGTACGTCCTTTGAAAACACATTAGATACATCTGGATTCCACGGATTTTGTAGTCCAAGTTCACGTGCTGGAACGTTAAATCCACCAAAATAAACCGGTTTTCCTGTTGCATTATGTAATTGTTCTAACTGCTGCACAACATTTTGCCCACGATTATATACTGTTGTGGCAAATAAACTTTGCTTCACTTCTTCGTATGATGGATTTCTTTTTCCTGAAACTTCAAACCAACTATCAATACTAACAATATCCACCTTTTTTAAATATGGACGATTTATTTTTTCTATAAACTTCGCTTCATAAGATGGATCAAAGCTTGCTGTTAACCACCAATTCATTTGATACAAAACATTTCCTTTATATTGCTGACGGACGAAATCAATCGTATCGCTCCAATATCCTTCTGCATATTCCATATTCACGAAATTAGAGGCAATCTTGAGCCCGTACACATTGTATTTACTTGTAATCGAATTAAAAATATCTTGTAGAATAACCGTTTTCCAATTCCAAAAGAAATCATTAATATTACTTGGATTCCATTCCGTCTCCCCAACATTTCCTTGCTGAATATATGGGAACGGTTCCACAATAACTTGAATATTACGCTTTAATAATTCTTGAATTAAAAGAATAGCCTGTTGCTTTTGCGCTTGATTAATTACCATGTTCGTAGAAGTTACATTCGGAATATCTACTTGAATTGGTACATTTACTGTATTTAAATTTAAACGCTCTACATCAGCTAACACTTTCGCCACATTTCCAACTTCCCATACCGTTACATTTCCTGATTTGATTTTTCCAGATTGAACAGTATTTACATCTGCCTGTACATTTCCTTGAAAACAAAAAGAAAACAACATAATAAACACCCCTAAAAAACTTACTAAACTCTTATTTTTCTTCACAACTTTCCTCCTATAATTTTTGGCATTCTTGCTTATTCTATACAATGTTTCACATATATTCCACAAGAATATTTAATGAAATTTCATCAATAAAAATGCTATTCACCCTTTATCCATATCTTATTCATACTAACCTCCTAAAAATAGTAAGGTAAATAAAAAAAGAGCGTATTTCCGCTCCTTTTTTATCTTTTTACAATTGAAGTTATTTAATTTTTTCTGATACCCTAACCGAATCTACTTTTTCGTATAATTAAATTTTTATACTCAGAAATGTATCAAAAAATTTTTATCTATATTCGCTTTTTGTTTGTATTACTTTTATATTTACTTCATTAGATTGTTTAATATCATTTTTAAATTCTTGTTTGACTTTTTCTATATCAGCTGCAGTACCACTAACTAGAATCCCATCGACTGGTTATCCTGGACCTTGCACATAACGTTTTACTCCTAATCCTACTCCTATAAAAATAGCAATAACCACCACATAACTTATAATTTTTTTCACTAGAATACTCCTTTAATTAATGATTTATATCTGGATTATAGATGTGATTTTTTCATAAGTTAATGACTTCTATCTAACTATCTAACTTCTAATCTTACAATATTGTAAGATTAGAAGTTACAACGTGTATATTTTATGTCAGAAGACCTTCTACTCAATTTGTGTGATGTTGGGATAGCGTTAGTAAATAGATGGGAGATACTGTCGAAAAAAGATAAAAATGACTCGATTATTTTTTGTAGATTATACACAAACATTTATGTAAAATGTTTATATATAATCAAACGAAAATAAAATTTATCTACTTTTATACAAAAACCAAACAAAATTGATGAATATTATTAATACCAATAACAACATGAACCAATACAGAAATCATACTTTCATAAGTGAAATACTAAAAAAGTGAAAATAAAACAATATGGATCCTTTAAAAAAGTTACAACCCTATGAAAAACAAGATTGTAACCAAAAATAGCTTGAAAAGAGGGAGAAAATTATGGAACAAAGGAAATATTCAGTAACACCTCAAGATCGAATGAATTATATACTTGGTCTTTATTCCGCAAATCAACAAATTAATGCCGTTCTTTATTTTCCTATAGGTATATCAAAAAAGGTACTTGAACAATCAGTAAGAATAACGTTACAATTACAGCCCGTTTTAAACAGCCGTTTTGTAGAAAGTGATATGCCTTATTGGGAGGAACATTCATCTAGTACTAACTCACCAATTTGTTTTTTTGCAGAAGGAGATGATCAAAATCTTGAAGTGATGGCAATAGATTTTATAAAGGAATCTGGAGATCCTATTCAAGGGCCTATGGTTCAGACAAAATTATTACGAGGCACTTCAACAAATATATTAGTTGTTAAATTATCTCATCTTTGTTCAGATGGTGCTGGAGTCAAGGAATATATTAATTTGCTGGGAGCAATTTATACTCACCTTTCTCTGGGACAGTCTAAGGATGAAATTATAAAGAGATTTAATGCAAAAAATGAGGGTTTTCGCGATCAATCACCTGTATTCAAATATACTGGAATAACAGACATAAAAAGTGCGTATCGTCCCAGCCAAGAACAACAAGCAGCATTATGGTCTTTTCCATCTCAACCTAACAAAAATGCTTATCCAAAAATAGCCGTGCGACGGTTAAGCCTTGAGCAAACTCTACGTTTAACCCTATGGACAAAGGCACAACAAGCTACCTTAAATGATGCAATCCTGACTGCATACTTCCGCTCTTTATCACATTTCGCTGTGTATGCAGAACCTCGTACCGCAGAAAAAATGGTTGGTTTAACAATTGATTTACGCCGATATCTCCCTAATCATACAACTGGTTCAATTTGCAACTTATCCGGGATGGAAATGCCAGTGATTAAAATGGAAAATGATGACTCATTTAATCAAACTCTAGTTCGAGTCAAAGAATCAATGGATACAATAAAATCTCAAAATCCAGGTCTTTCTTCAGCCGCAGGAATGGAGTTACTGGCAAGTAAAAAGCTATCTGAAGTTAAGGAAATGTATAAACAGCAATATGAACGGGCTTTACAAATGGGAATGGCTTTACCGTTACTTACTAATTTCGGATCGATAGCTGATGAACCTATTAAGTTTGGTGAAGTTCAAGCTCAGGACGGGTATATAACATCACCAATTATGTATGCACCATTCTTTACAATGGGGGCAAGCTCTTATAATGGAAGACTTACATTTACAATTGGTTATCATTCGCCAGATACTACAAAAAAAAAGGTAGAGCAATTTTTAGAAAGTGTGGTCAATGAACTATCAAAATTGTAACGGGAGTATCACCCTAAGCTCAATAAGTTAAGTTTATAAATCTAACCAAGAAGATTCCTTCCTCAAGGAACGCGAAGTGAGTATGTGAGAGATGAACTGGCTTCGGACATAGGATATAAGGAAGCCAGTTTAGTTGTTCGCCATACATGGGGGACCGGCCCATTCCCATTAACCTAAGAAAACAGATGTGAGATACTTTAAAATATTAGCTTGATGCACATGGTTAGGCGCCCTCAAATGCTTGGATTAAAATCATTACAAACAGCTTAAAAAAAATGCTGCAATAGAAGTTATGCATATAATCAAAAAAGGACAAACTATCCAAGGTGAATAGTTTGTCCAAAACCATAAACTCTATGGTTTAACAATATATAATTCAGTTCCGCTAAAAGTTTTTTATTCTCTTTTCATATCCTACTATTTTTGCATCCGAACGAACAATAGAGAATTAGAATAATGACTTAATACTTGCTAGAACAGTAAGTATTCCTATAACAATTACAAATACATTACTCATTTTCCCTTTGTATTTAGCTAGTACTGGTACTTTATTGATTGCATACATCGGTAATAGACATAAGATAGCAGCAACTAACGGACCGCTAAGGGCATCAATAATTCCAAGAATACTTGGATTTGTATAAGCAACATACCAGCATGTTAATACGACAAAAGTAAGAATCATTGTCTTAACTGTTTTCTCTCCTAAATCTTTCCCACGTTTTTTACCGGACTTAATAATCATGTCACGCATTACCTCATACGCTCCTATATAATGGCCAAGGAAAGACTTTGTAATAGCCACAAACGCAATGATAGGAGCCGCAATAGTAATTACTGGCGAATTAAGCTCATTAGCAAGATATGATAGGATTGACAAGTTCTGTTCTTTTGCCACCTTAAGATCATCTGGAGTCAAACTTAAAGTACTGCTCCAAACAAAGAACATAACAACAACGAATGTCATGATATAACAAACTTTTTGTATTTGAGCACACTTGGCATCAGTAGCATCTATTCCATACGTAGCTCTCTGTTTCATAACGAATGACGAAATCATAGGAGAATGATTAAACGAGAATACTATGATTGGTAGTATCATCCATATTGTTCCAAAATATCCTGTTCCAGTTGAAGCAGTAGAAACACTTGAAAAACTTAGCATTGACGTATTCCACTGTGGAATTAAAGATATTGCGATAAAAAGTAGAGAAACAATGAAAGGATATACTAGCATGCTCATTATCTTTACAGTAATATCTTGACCAAAATTTAGTATAGTGATAAGACCGAGTACTAATACAAGTGATAAAATGGCCCTTGGAGGCTCCGGCATGTGCAATTGATGCACAATAAAACTACTTGCAGTATTTGTAAGTGCAACCGAATACATCAGCACGATCGTATAAATTGAAACGAAATATACTATGTTAAAAATTATACTTGCCTTATTTCCGAAATACTCTCTTATTGTACCTGTAATCCCCTCATCAGCAGAATTAGAAGCGTATATCATTTTAGCAAGCGCCCTATGTGAGTAATACATAACAGGATATGCAAGTATGGTAATTAGCAGCAATGATAATAAACCACCTGAACCTGCATTAATAGGTAAGAAGAGTACTCCTGCTCCAATTGCTGTTCCAAATAGACTCAATGCCCAGGTAGTATCCTGTTTATGCCACTTTTTAGAGTCTAGATATTTCTCATTTTTTACTGCAGTATTATCAACTTGAAATTCTATGTTTTTTGCAGTATTCCCATTCATATAATAATTCCTCCTAGTTTTCTATTCTTACTTCTCTATTTAAGGCATCGGAATATAGACCGTTCTTGAAAAATGAATTGCTTACAAAGTGCGCCACATCGTATATCCTTCTTCTAAGTTAATCAAAATCAAAAAATTGGCGAAGCATCAACCTGACGGGGTTGTTACAAATTATAAAATATCCCAATTATATAGTGGTATATTTTATTAGTAATTCCCCCAATATACAGACATCCTTAGGCGAGCAATAGAGAATAGATTGTTAACTATTTCACAATATACCCGATAATTGTTCATTGATTTGATTATTTCTCTCCAAAGATTTTATTTTTAATGGCAATCCCTGTAGGTGTAGCTGCAATTCCACCTAAACCTGTCTCTCTTAATTCGCGAGGCATCTGTCTTCCAACTCTATACATCGCTTCAATGACTTCGTCAGCATTGATGATATTGTTTACGCCGGCTAATGCGATGTCCGCTGCTGCTAAAGCATTTGCCGTTCCAATGGCGTTTCTCTTTACACAAGGAATTTCTACTAAACCAGCGACCGGATCACAAACTAAACCGAGTAAATTTTGTAATGCAATCGAAAAAGCTACAGAAGATTGCTGTGGTGTTCCACCTGCAGCTTCAACCGCAGCTGCAGCCGCCATCGCTGAGGCACTGCCTACTTCAGCTTGACATCCTCCGTACGCTCCTGAAATACAAGCGTTGTTTGCGACTATCGTTCCAAATAACGCTGAAGTAAATAGAAAATGAATCATATCTTCATGACTTAACTGCAACGTATCTTTAATACTAAAAAGGACTCCTGGAATCGTCCCACTCGCACCTGCTGTTGGAGTTGCACAAATAGCTCCTAATGCAGCATTTACTTCATTAACACCGATAGCACTTTGAATCCCTAACACCATCAAATCTCCAGAAAGGGTTTTCCTATTTTCTCGATAGTTTTTAATTTTAACAGCATCACCTCCGGTTAAACCAGTTGGAGAAAATACACCGTCGCCCTCGATACTTTTATTTATAGCATTTTGCATAGTCGCTAAATTTCGTTCCATTTTACTCCAAACTTCTTCATAAGTAGATTTAGTTTGTTCAATTTCCTGTTCAATTGCTAATTCATAAATTGTCTTTTGGCTTTTATTAGCTGCATCCACAATTTCTTTTATGGCCATATACATATTTTTTCACTCCTTAATGTAACTAAAGAATAATGAGCTTAGCTATATTGCTTAAATTTCCTAATTCCTCCTGGACATTACCAGGCAATAGCGAATCCAAAGCGAATGCATATAAATATTTCCTGTTTTCTTCTAAACTATGAAAGTTGTTTATTTCCACATCATATTGTTTAAAGATCCTGCGTAAGACAAATTCAAAGTCAGCTCTTTCGGAAATTGCAATAATGACTGGCAATGGCTCCTGCAGGTCTAAGTTAAATCCGTCGATTTCAACATGTTTGATTTCAATTAATCCACCGCCAACCGAAATCCCCATCGTTCTAATACTTCGATTTTCATCCTCTAAATATACATCTGCCGTATTTGGATGGCCAGCAGGACTATCACCTGCTTCTTCAATAAAGGTAATTTCAATTCCTTTAGATTCTGCTATTTCAATAGCATCTGGCACTTTGCTGTCATCGGCAGCAAATCCTAATATCCCAGCAATAATTGCAAAATCAGTTCCGTGACCTTTATGGGTTTCAGCAAATGATTCATAATACCTTACCACGACTTTTTTTGGAAGACCTTGAAATAATTTATTGGCTACTGTTCCAATAGCCAAAGCACCTGCAGTATGTGAACTTGAAGGACCTATCATTATGGGCCCAATCACATCAAAACAACTTTTGTATTTAACAACCTTTTTTTCTTTAATAGATGCTACATTCATGTTCATATAAGCACCCCCATAATTTATTATTTTTAATTACAGTTGAATCTAAGTTATTAAAATGACTGATTCAAAACAAGATCTAATTGAATGCGCTTTCATTCTCGTGTCAAATACACTTTTCCTTTTGATCACATACCTTTCTTAGAGTAATCATGTGAGTATGTCCAAATTTAAAAGGTTACTTACAATGTCATTAGGATTTTTGCAAAAAAACTAGGTTTGATACTTTCTCTAGAGGTAATAAATTCTTTCTCGACGCCCTCATTATAGCTTGTATATTTATGAGTACAATATTTTTTTATTTTTAGAAAGATTGAATAAACAGAATCTTGAATGGGTAATAGATTACACTTAGCATGTAGCAATTGTGTCCTTTGTTTGAAGCTGTATTAGTTAGTAGAAAAGCAAAAATAACACAGAGTTCCTTTCATTAACACATTGATTATATTGGAAAATCATTATAATGATACTTATATTATCCTTTGTTGAAACATTTAATTTTGGACATGAAAGCTGTTGTAATAAATGATTAATATAGATAGCAAGTAATAAATTAATGAACTATAAAATCATTTTTGAATATTAATCATTAATTTTGTATTAATATTCATTGTCAGAAAAAAGGAACTTCTTTTTTTATAATCTTAACTTAAAGTGATATTTTGGTAATATCCAACAATTTACACCATCCCCTTTACAGTTATGGAAACCCTAATTAGATTTAAAAAGAGAGAAGAGCTCATCGATGCTCCTCTCTCTTTTTTATTTACTTAAGATTACTATTCAAATTGCTTATTGCATCTTTAAGCTGACTTTTAAATTATAAACTTTAATTTCCATACTTCTTTACAAGCCGATAAATGAAAAAAGTATATGTTCCTTCAAAATTAAGTTATAAAAGAGTAATGTTTTCCTGTAACATATTATTCATCCTTCTATTCACAGACAATACGCTTCCACACTAAATAAAATCTCTCCGTAAACGTCCAATAGCTCTAAAATATACAAAAATTGAAGAATATGAAAAAAACACTCTTATGAGTGCCCTTCTTAGCAACTAAGTCCGCTGCAACTATTATCATTACCCCGATGAATTTTGCCTGTAAGAGGAAATTTTAAGTTCATATTTAATTATTAAAATAAACCGCACCAAAGTTTTCATTAAATCTTTTACACCAAACAGAAACCGAACCATATTCACTTACATCTATCCCTTCAGGAATTTCATAATTTTGGTCTCCTTTATTTCCCTTTAATTTTCCTAATTCAATATACTGATAGTTTTTCACGTCTTCATTATTTTTTAAGCGATTTGTAGGAACTAATACAACTCGTACATCTGGCCCATTAGATGTTGCAAAATCAGAAAGTCGTAAAACACGTTTTCCATCCGCTAATTGGTAAATTTTTGCCGTTCCAGTTGTTTCATGGACACCGTTTTGAAACTGACCTTCCCTTATTACTCGATCACTTTGTTGCCTTACTTCAGTTGATTGTATCTCTGCTTGTGGCAATGATTCATTTACGTGCTTATCAATAAATAATTTCTCTGGTCGGAACAATGACCATAAAATCCCCAATACAATTATCAAACCACCTATAAGCCATACATATTTTCTTTTCATAAAGTAAAAAACCTCCTGTAACATACTGTGTAGTAGTATGTTAACAAGAAGGTCTTTCATTTTTCTAACGTAAATGTTACAAAAGTCTTTCAGCCGTCTTATTTTTTTACTGATGTGATGGGAAGAGTGAACCAAAATTCACTTCCCTGCTTACCATCTGCGCGATTCCGTACACCAATTTCCCCTTTGTGCATTTCAATCAATGATTTTGCAATAGCTAATCCAAGTCCGGAACCTCCAGATTGTGAACTTCTTGATCGATCTGTTCTAAAAAAACGTTCAAATACGCGTAATTGATCATTTGGAGAAATTCCCATTCCTTCATCCCGCAAAGTGAATTGGACCTGTTGAGTTGGTTTATTTTCCACTACAGTCAATTCAATTGTTCCAGAGATAGGAGAATATCGAATTGCATTATGTAATAAATTACCTATGACCCTTTCTATTTTACAAGGCATAATCAAAAGTCGAGGTAATGTATCAGGGACATCCAATTGCACATGGATTTGTTTGTTTCCTAATAAGACAGAATGTGACTCTAATACATCTAATAGAACTTTATCTAAATGTGTGAAACTTGGGTGAAAATCTACTTGCTCAAACTCTAACTTTGAAAGATCAAATAAGTCGTTAATTAATCCATTTAATCTTTCTATTTCTTTTAAAACCGTTGCTAAGTATTGCTTTTTCATTTCAGGATCTTCAATCAGGTTATCTTGTAATGCTTCTATCATCATTTGCATGCTAGTCATAGGTGTTCGTAAGTCGTGTGAGATATTGGTAATTAGCTCCTTACGAGAGTTTTCCTGTTCCTCTAACTTAGTAAACCCTTCTTCTAATTTTTTTGCCATCTGTTGAAAGGCTGTTGCCAATTCTTTAAACTCACGTGGTTCTTGCCCAATTATATACATCGTTTCAAAGTGTCTATCACTAAATTGTTTCGTCAATTTTATTAAATTTTGTATAGATCTCATGATAGGACGTGTCATTAACCAATAAATAAACGTTGAAATAATGAATGCCACAAATGCAATTACTGTTAATAACCGCGTTTGTTCCGGTTCAAGTAACATTTTCGTATCACTATACCATATAGCAATTACCATAATACTAGTACTTAATAGATTCATGAGTAACAATTGAATACGTAATCTCATGTTTCATTTCCTCCATTTGGTTCAAAGCGATATCCTATACCCCAAACCGTATGAATCCAACGATTCTTTATCGTATGCTTCTCGAGCTTTTCACGTAAACGACTCACTAACACAGTAACTGTGTTTGATGCCCCTTCATGTCCAAAATCCCAAATTAATTCAAGAAGCTGCGAGCGAGAAAATACTTGTTTTGGATGCTTTGCCATGAGATAAAGTACCTCAAACTCTTTCACCGTTAACTCCACTTCCTTATTACAAACAAGTACATATCTTGTCTTTGGATATATTTTTAAATCTGGAAACTCTATCACTTCCAATAAGGATTCTTTCGCTTGTATTTGTACATGGCTTCCTCTTCTTAGTATAATTTGAACCCTTAATACTAATTCACGAGGGGAAAATGGTTTTGTTAAATAATCATCTGCCCCCATTGTTAAGCCTAAAATTCGATCCCTTTCCTCTCCCTTAGCAGTTAACATAATAATAGGGACATTTGATTGTTGACGAATTTCCTCGCATAATTCCCATCCATCTTTTTTTGGCATCATCAAATCTAATATAATTAAATCTGGTTGATGTGTAAGAAATAAATCCCAACCTTCTTTACCATTTACAGCGGTATAAACTTCATATTCTTCTCTTTCTAAATACCGTTTGCATACTTCTCGAATATTTTCTTCATCTTCTACGATTAAAATTCTTTTCTTCATATACTATCCTCACTTCTTTTTCACCAATAACAAAAAATTTTTTCTATTATCCAATAAAAATATCTTTATAGGTAAAGATATAAAAACTAATCACATAAATAAATCAGAATTCCACATTTCACCCTCGAAACGAATGAAAATTCGGAAAATAAATCATGTAATACAGATAGTAATCTTAACATTTGATTACTTATATGACTAGATAAGTATTTAAAATAGTAGTTTCTAAATCATATATAAATTAAAAGGAATGAGTCCGATTCAACATCGAACTCATTCCTTAATAGTAACCTAAATTTTTGCATCTAACTTTTCAGATACAATTCATTTCCGGTTCTCTTTTCAAACTTAGCAACAGAACTGTTACCTATTACTGAACTCTTGATAGATTCCATGCTATAGTATCAGTCCCATTCTCTCCATTACCATATTTCATATAATCGATTAAATATCCTACCTTTAACTTATTACCATTAGATAGTATGTTCCATTGCTTATGGTGTCCAGTGAAATTCTTTGGATATGCATGATTAAATTTAAAAGTACTTGCGTTCTGTTTTTGATCTAAATGGATATAACTATCTTGAAGTTTTAAATATGCATAATCTGAATAAATAGGATTTTGAAATTTAATTAATACCTCTTCATCCTTTTTAATTGGTTTTCCAGGTTTAGGTTGACCTACTCTTTCAATAATTACATTCACTTTTTCATCGCTAGATTTTTCAGCCCAAAGATACTCCCATTTATTCCCTGCATGATGACTTCCCAAATAAGCTGTATTTCCATATGAAGCCACGGTATAAGGAACTCCTTCTGTAACAAATTCACCTGAATTATCTACTACATAATCTTCAAATTCTTTATTAGCTTTAATTTCAGTATCAATCTTTTGTGTAGGCGTTAGATTGTGTGCGTCATTGATTTCAAATGTAACTTTTCTGTGCGCAGCAATTTCAGATTTAATAGGGTGTATATTTTCTCTAGACTCATATGTAAATCCATTTTCACGTTTAACCAGTGTTACTGTTTGTGACGGAGCATTCCATTTCTTACTATAAGTAGTAGGAATATCTTTACTCACTCCAAATAAACCAGGTAAAATTGTTGCCCTAATCTTTTGCGTCACAGAATCATAACTACCTTCTACTAATGTTGGGTGCTGTAGTTTTGCAAAAGCTCCGTGTACAGAGTCTTTATGTAAATAACCGCGATCTCCCTGTCCCGCTTTTAAATCGTTCAATGCATCAGTTCCATTATTAGCTGAAACCACTGATACGTTATTAGTACTTTTAGCCTTGTTTACAATATGATTTACTTTTTTCGTATCTATATTTACCTGTTGAAAAACTTCGTTATAGGATAAAACTGGCTTATCAGCAAGAGATTTGTCTTTAGGAGTATATGCCCTAAACTTTGGTATATTTCCTATATCTGTTTCTAATTGTTCAGTAGCTGCATTTACTCTAGACTCATATCTCCCTGAATCCCCCAAATGCATAATTTCTTCACCTTTTTCAATAGATAAATCCATTGTACTTGTAGGTAAAACTTCAATCGAAAGAAGTTCCCCTTGTTCAACAGCTTTCAATTCATCCAAAGATAAGACAATATTCGCATCTGCTTGTCCTTCTAAACTGTCAATTACTACTTCTGTTTTATTCCGTCCACCTTTTTCTGTACTTAAATAGTTTGCTTTATAACGATCTTGTGTTGCCTTTACAGTATTAATAATTTTGTTTCCTAAACGAATATTAAAATGAGGCGAAACATTTTCAGCGGATGCTGTTCCTACATTCTTATATTCCAAATGTACACGTAATTTTGCTGCGTTCGCTGTATCCACAGTTGTTGCAGTAGACCAATCAAAATTATTTGTATAACTCTCCGTTTCCGTAGTTGTTTTTGAATATCCGTATCCCACATTTGCTGAAACACTTCCGGAAGGAACAGGACCGGCTGCTGAGCCTTCTACACCACCTGAACCACTTAAACCTACATTAAATGAATGTTGTGTAGATACACTTTTTTCCCATCCTCTACTAACTGATCCACCATTATTATCCGTAATGGTTGCAATAGGAATTACTTCAATTCGTTTGACACCAATTTGCAAATTCGGCATGTTGGCAACTATCGGATTGAAATTAGTATCAGAATCGTTGTTATAATTCTCAACCTCATACATATCAGTAAAAGGATCACCATCCGTATTTGCATTCATAGGATTCGATATAAATTTTGGTTTCCCTTTATCCTTCTCGGGATCCCATGCTTTCGCTTCATTTTTTCCAGTTTGTGAATTGAATTCAATTTTATATCCATTAATCTCTAAGTCGTTGGAAATACCATCTTTATCCCAATCGTTGTTTGCCATTTCAATGTTTTGTGTAATGAGTGAACCTATTTCTCCATCAGATCCGAGCGTGAAATTCTTATCTTCTTTTTTTACATCTGCATTCTCTTTGAATATTTCAACTGTACCTCCTGGATTCGGTTGTTTTACATCTGCTAAAGCAGGAGATGCTAAAGTCAGTGCCATCGATACACTACCTAATACACTAATTGCTGGCTTCAATTGTTTCATTGTTATTTTTCCTCCTTTGTTTCTAGATCCATTAGAACACCTACTAGTAAGATTAATTTCATCATATATAACAAATCTTTCTTTTCTCTCTCATAACTGTTAAAAAAGTCTCTCGTAAATATTACAAAACACTTACAGAGTTTTTAAAAGCCATAAAATATATATATGAAACATCAAAAAGCCGTAATATGAAGAATCAATTACAATATATACAAAAAAGCAGCTAGCCAAAGCTAACTGCTCACTAACTTACAAAATTTCAGTAAAAGAATGTATTAATTTTGAAGTGTGCAAATTGGGAGAGTGACTTCAACTATAGTCCCCTTATTCACTTCACTCTCAATAAATACCTTCCCCTGGTGTGTTTCAATAATTTTATAACAGACCATTAATCCTAAGCCGATTCCCTCTTCCTTAATACTGTAAAAAGGTTCTCCTAAATATGGTATACGTTCTTTTGGAATCCCACATCCTTGATCGATAAAGCGAATCCTTATTTGATTATTATCAAGTTTATCAAATTGAATCAAAATTTCTCCTCCTGTTGGCATGGATTCAATTGCATTTTTTATAATATTAACAAATACTTGTTTTAATTGATTTCCTTCACATGGAATCAGTGGAATACCAGGTGTAAAATCAATTCTAATTTTTATATTATTCATCATTGCTTGAGGTTGCAGTAGCATTAAAACTTGATCCATTAGCACACTAATATCATTAGGTTGTATCTTTACCACCTGTGGTTTGGCTACCGCCATAAATTCATTAGTAATACTTTCTATACGCTCAATCTCTGATGATACTATATTTATATAACCCCGATTATTCTCAGTTTCCGTTGATTTTAGTAATTGCATAAACCCTTTCATTGCGGTTAATGGATTATTAATTTCATGAGCCATTGCAGTCGCTAATTGTCCTACGACAGCAAGTTTTTCAGATTTCCGTAGTAATTCTTCTGTTTTTAGCCGTTCAGTGATATCACGAGAAATACTTAGGAAAACTTTTTTACCATTTAAGTTAAAAACACGGACACTAAACTCAGTTGTTATTATTTTTCCTGTTGGAAAAACATATTCATCTTGCAAAGTGAAGGAAGTTTGTCCCTCTCTAATTTTTTCTAACAACCTTACAATCATTTTAGAATCTTGTGGTACTACATTTGGAAATGGTAACGAGAGCAGCTCTTCTCTACTATATCCAAATCTTTTACAACCAACAGGGTTTACCTCAATGAATCGACTTGGAACATGATTTTCATTCAGCTCTACTACATATACTGCATCAGTTGCTTGTTCGATTAGTGCACGGTACTTCATTTCACTATCTTTTAATTGTTGGTGTAATCGCTGTCGTTCTCTTTCTGCTTGTTTTCTTTCAGAGATGTCTCTACATATTGCAGATAAAGCTATCACATTTCCTCTTACGTCTAGTATAGGAGAAACTGTCAGACTGACATCAAGAAGACTTCCATCGTTACGTCGTCTAACAGTTTCTAATCTGGTAACTACGGATTCTACTGTTAGAATTTTCTGAATATTCTTAAGTGATTCTTCCATTAAGAAATCTGGTACACAGGGTAATCTCTTACCTATGATTTCTTGTAATGACCATCCAAATATCTTTTCATAAGCTTTATTTGCTTGTAAAATATGCCCTTCTCGATCAGAAATGGTAATAGCATCTACATTATGCTTTATAAATGATTCTAGTAATTCTTTGGTAGCTCTTAATTCTGATTCTACCTTTTTCCTTTCGGTTATATCGACTATAGAACCAACAACTTCCATAACTTGTCCATTTCGTTTAATCGGCCTAAGTGCAATAAGAATAATCGTTTTATCATCTGGCCAGGGTAATTCGAATATAATTTCTTTCCCTTCCCATGCCTGAAGATAATACTTCATCAATTGTGGAACTAAATGTGGTGGAACAATAGAAGCATCAATAGTCCGTAAGCTTTTCCCTACCACCTGTTCAGAATAAAATCCTTTTTGATAATAAAACTGTCCATCACATAAAGTGTGTATAAAGTGCTTACCCACTTTTTTAAATTTAAAAATCCCTCCTTGAAGCTCATGTACGGTATCTGTGAGTTCTTGCTTGGATTTTTTTAATTCCCGATTCATTTTAGATAAGTCCTGTGTTAAATAATATAATCTCTGGTAGGCTTCCATAAGAAATAGCCCAATTAAAAGCCCTAAAGCTATATATAATAAGCCTCCAGTGTAAAGTAACTTAGTATTAAAGAATACACCAACTAACCACTTTATTCCGACAAAAACAAAAAAATATAAAGATGCACTTTTAAAAGGATGAAGGTTTTTAAAATATGTTTTAAAAGTAAAAAATAGGATACCCAAACCTAAATAAGCAATCACAGGAGGTTCCCAGTAACCTCCAATGTAAAAGATACGCATTATAATAATGCTAATTAATGTAATCCAACCAGCAATGCGACCAAAGTAAATAAAAGATAGAATAAGAGGAACAACTCGAAGATCGTAGGAAAATCCCATGTATGGAAAAGAAAAGAGCATCAAAGTAACTGCAATAATCCCTCCATAGAATTTTTCGAAATATCGCCTGGAATGAATCAAAAACACTTGAATAAATATCGCTGCGCTAACTAATAAAGAAAAAATAGAAAGATTGATGAAATAGTCTTTAATAATCATGTAATGTCCCTCCTTGCATTAAGTGTATTCGACAAAAAAGCTAAAAATCCTACAAATTGTATAAACAGTTCAAATGCATAAATTTTAAACTAGGATAAAATCTAGAAAAGTAAATAAGGAGCACAGCAGATGAGATATTTTAATGAAAAATAGTTCAAAAAAGATAATAGTAACCGTTGACTACTATTATCTTTTTTCTTTAAGTTATCGTAATATGTCTGAAACTCTAAGGGACGTGGTATGTCATTTCATCAAACAATGATTATATGCTGAGTCATGAATATAGAAATTTCAGCAGTAATTTTTGAAAAATAACATAAAAAACAAAACTATCTTTGAAAATGGAAAAAAACTATATAAATGTCAACTAATCTATGTACAAAAACGTTCACTTAATTTTGCATAAAATCACTCCACTTAGGAAGCTAAGTAGTTCTTCAAGGTCGATAAGAACACCTGTAGATGCTTCAGGATAACTACATAATTGTATGAGTAATGTACTTGAAACCTTTCGGTAAAACCATACACATAATACAACTAACTCCTTGGTTCAATATTTACTTTTTCGCTGAACAAATTCTTTTTCTTGAGCAAATTATTCTAGGATATAAGGAGATATATGCCATTGCAATTTTTCAATTAACTTGGTGTCTAGTTTATTGTCCAGCTCCAATTACTTCGTTACTTTCAGATTCAGTTCATTATATTTTCTACTTTGTCTTTATACACAACATATTCTTTCCCATCCACTACTGCTACCACCGCAAATTCATCATTTGGATTGAATGAAAGCCAGTCAGCCCACATGCTTGTACTAGCACCTCCACTCCACATATGATGAACAGTGTTTTTAGTTAAATTCATAACTTTATAAGACGCATTTGGTGCATTTGTTCCAGTCCTTATTTCAAAAGTGTATGCGTTATGGATTTTTTTATAAAAGTAAAAAACGTTTGATGGAAGAAGTAGATTCATAAAATCCTGTTCTTTCTTCTCTGCAATTTTTATGCCTTCTAGTAATGTGACAACATCTGTTCTTAATGTTTTCCAACTATCTTTAGCTGAATTCAAGTTAGGCTTTAAAAATTTATATCTATTTTGATCAGCTTTTTCATCAGCTTTATCAATATGCCCCAGTACACCCGAATATTGAGAGTCTAAATCATCCCATTGTGTGGACATATAAGTAAGAGCAGTAATAGCACTATCAATCGTACTATGCATATCACTAATATTATGAAATGCAACTCCGACTACACGATTTAATGTAATTTTATAATCTACAGTTTTACGTAATTCTGCTAAAGCAGGCTCTAATCGACCTAAATTATCTCTAGCAGTACCTATCATTATGCCACCAGAAATAAGCGTGGGGATAAAAGGTATTTTCACCATTATTAATCCATCAGATTCTAATTTCTTATAATAGTTTACTTGTCCAAAAACTTCATCTAAACGCTTTTGATCAGTCTCCACATCAGCTCCTTGGTTTTTTAAAATCGATTGCAAGGTCTCTTTATGGCTTCCAAATACTCTAACATCTTCTCCAATAGCGTTTTTAAATTTAGTTAATTCTTCTATTAATGCTTTTGCAGACTTTTGATTTTGTTGAATTCCCCCCCTTAAATCAGTAATCCCCTTTTTTAAAGTATCCCCATTTCCATTATTGATCGCCTCTACTAATGTTTCATAATAATTTTCAAGCTTTGTATCGTATTCAATAATGCCGGTCAATGTATCTAAAAGCTGTTTTTTTAATTTTGTATTCCATGTAACAGCATGTGCTCTTGCATTCTTTTGATCCTGTACAATTTTACTAGGTAAATCTGCATACCCATTAATAGAAATTCCTTCAAAACTCACATCCGGATTATTAATTAGCAAATAAGAATATTCATTCATAGCTTTTGCAAATAACCCAGCATCTTGTACAGTTTTTTTCATCTTTTCTTCATTTGCTGAAAGAGACATATCTCCAGTGTTCGTTTGTTCAGTTTCAATTGCAAAGGTTGCTACTGGTGTGACTGCATAGGTAGTTGTCATAATTAAAAATGCTGATACAGCCAGTATTTTATAAGGTTTTTTTTTCATCTTTTCTTATTCCTCCTGTATAGAGTTTGATTTCAAGTCCTATTCTTATTAAAAGACGATGTAGTTGCATAGATTCAATATTATTAAGCAAATCTATATAACCTGTCCTCTATTAATCGATTCTGTTACAAATTTTTAAAAACAAGTAAACTACATGGCTATCTTTTTATTTGGATATAACTTATATATAAGTGAAAGGCGAAGTCTTTAATGAGACTCCGCCTTTTTAATATATAAGGATTTATTAATTAACGCTTTACTGTTTAACAGTGTAATCATAGACTCTCTATGTTATGGTTCACTTTGCAACAGAATTAATATTTCCCTATTTTTGTGGAGTAACAGTTTCCACTTTTAATTCCTTTATCCCTTCTTTTAATGTAACAGCATCTGTTCTTAATGTTTTCCAACTGTCTTTCGCTGCATTTAAATTAGGTTTTAAGAATTTAAATTTATTTTGATCTGCTTTTTGAGCTGCATTCTCAATATGCCCTAGAACGCCCGAATATTGAGAATCTAGATCATGCCACTGCGTGGACATATAAGTAAGAGCGTTAATAGCATCATCAAGTGCCTTGTGCATTTCATTAATATTACTATAAGCAACTCCAACTACGCGATTTAATGTTACTTTATAATCCACGGTCTGACGTAATTCTGCTAATAAAGGCTCTAACTTACCTAAATTATCTCTTGCTACTCCCACTATAATACCGCCAATTATCGGTAGACCCAAAATAGCACCCTTCATTACATTAAACCCATCAGATTCTAATTGTTTATAATAGTTTACTGATCCTAATACTTCTTCTAGACGCTTTTGATCGGCTTCAACATCTGCACCTTGGTTTTTTAAAATCGACTGCAAGAGATCTTTATTGCTTCCAAATGCTCTAACATCTTGTCCAATAGAGTCTCTTAATTTAGTTAATTCTTCTATTAGTTGTTGTGCAACCTTTTGATTTTGTTGAATTTCACCTCGTAAATCTGTAATCCCTTCTTTTAAAGTTTCTCCATCCCCTGTATTAATCGCCTCTACCATTGTTTCATAATAATTATCAAATGTTGTATCATATTCAACAATACCAGTCAATGTATCTAAAAGCTGTTTTTTTAATTTTGTATCCCAAGTAACAGCATGTGCTCTTGCATTCTTTTGATCTTGTACAATTCTACCAGGTAAATCCACATATCCATTAATAGTAATTCCTTCAAAGTTCACATCTGGATTTTTAATTAACATATAAGAATAGGCATTCATAGATTTTGCAAATAAACCGGCCTTTTGCAAGGTCTCTTTCATTCTCGCTTCATTTGCAGAAAGAGCCGTATCTCCATTGTTCGTTTGTTCAATTTCACTTGCAAAAGTTGTTACTGGTGAAACTACATTAGCGGTTGTAATAGTTAATAACGTCGATACAGCGAGTAATTTGTAAGGGATTTTTTTTATCATTTCATTTTCCTCCAATTTAGGTTTTAATTTTCAGTTCTATTCCTGTTTAAAAGCAATATCTTTTGAAATGAATTCTGCATCTTTATGAATATCATTCCAACTTTCTTTAGCAGCTTTTAAATCATCCGGTATTAAAGAGAATTTGTGGTCTTGCATAGAATCGATATTATCCAGTAAATCTGTATAATTTGCGCCCATTGTATTCCATTGCTTTTGAATATTTGTTAGAGATAATATCGCTTGATCTACAGTCTGATATAGATATGCCAATGTTTCTTTCGCGTTAGTAAGCGAAAGAACTGCTTGATTAGCACGATCTGCTTTCATACTTAATTCTCCGATTTTGTTAGAAATTTCGTTATAGGAGTCCATATGCTTAGATGCCGTGACACCCGCCGCAGTTCCTAGACCGATACCAGCTGCTCCAAGAGCTGAAAGTCCACCAACAACAGCTGGTGTTGCTGTACCACCAGTTACAACAATTACAACTGCTCCTCCAATAGCTGCAATAACTAAAATAGCTGCTCCCAATCCACCACCAATTGACCATGCTAATACATCATCAAAATGTTTTTTCTGAGTAGAACGAAGTTGCTCAATTTCAGCTTGAAGTTGCGGAATCGTTGCCTGTTGACCTGCTAATATTGCAGTTAATCCACCTTTGCCATCTGGACCACCAACATTATTTTTAAAATCTGTAGAATTTTGATATAGTTTCCCTTTGAAGTCTTGTAGCATCTTAATTACATCTGTAACCTCTTTTGAATTTGTATTAATTGTAGTAATTAAATCACTTATGCCCTCTTTTAGACCTGCCTTATCTTTCTTTTGTACAGTATCTACTAAAGTGTCGTAATAATTTTGAAATTGTTCATCGTAATTTACAATATTACGAGCTGTTTTTTGAATCTGTGGCTTCGCTTTATCTAACCAATAATTCGCATTGATTCGTGACAGTTCTTGATTAAGGTGAATATTTTTGAGCAACTCCCCTCCTTCTGATCCTAAATCGATATTAGATAAATTTACATTCGGTTGCTTAATCATTGTTTTTGCGTACAAATCCATTACAAGAATATGAGACCCTGTTTCAGCCAATGCTTTCTTCAGTCCCTCGGGACCTAAAGCATAATTGCCTACTTTTTGTTCTTGAGCGGTCGTTTCTTGTGCAAATGCATGAATAGTGTTACCAGTAGTAGCAGTTATAACCGTTGCCAGAGTGGCTAAAGTTAGCACTTTGAATGGGAATTTTTTCATAACTATTCTCCTTCTTTCGCTAGATTCTTATAATCTTTATAGTTTTTTTGAAAAACGTAATATCAAAATTTATATACCTGTTCTTCAAGGTAACTTATTACATTTTTTAATTGTCTTAATGTATCTTTTTGAGACTGCTCGTTAGTTGCATCAACATTAGTAGATAATTTTGTAATGTTATTTTTTATTAGATCCAAATCTTCTTTATAGCGCTTTAGTAGGTCAAGTTCTACATCTACTTGGTTTGCAAACGTATGCAAATCATTTTGTGAAAGAAGAAGCATTGATTTTTGTAAATCTGCTATTGATAGTTTCGTTGTTAAATCATATATTTTTTGGTTTTGTTTCTCTAAGTCATCTAAATATGCTCGCTGCTCTGCTGTTAGTTTATTTACTTCTGCGAAGACACCAAATGTT
Organism: Bacillus pretiosus; assembly: GCF_051294775.1. Classification (NCBI taxonomy): domain Bacteria; kingdom Bacillati; phylum Bacillota; class Bacilli; order Caryophanales; family Bacillaceae; genus Bacillus; species Bacillus pretiosus. The sequence continues at coordinate 1,524,118 of NZ_JBPPHF010000002.1, read as the reverse complement.
TTCTTAATCTTTTCAGTATCAATGGCTTTCATCAGGTCATATTCTTGCGTTTTTGCGGCTGCAGCTGCAGCTATTTCACCTTGTTTGCTTTTCTCAATTGCTTCACGAGCTGCTTTTTTGGCCGATTCAATCTCTAGAGCAGTTTTACCTTGTTCTGTCGCTTCTTGCGCCGCTTTTTTCTCCGCTTCTAGAATAGAGTTGTTAATTTCTTTTCCTTTGTTATACGCTGCCATCCCTGCTTGAGCAGCCGGTTCAATAATTTCTTTTGAAAGACTATAAACTTCTTTGAATATAGCAAATCCCTGCTCATTTAAAGCTCCTGGTATTAATGCAATTTGTTGTAAATCATTTTGAATTGCTTTTTTGGTATTTAATATTTCATTTTTTAACTGATCTATTTTTCCTGTTCCATCTGTACCTAATATGCCTTGCGCAGTTGCCACATTAGTATCGAAATCTTTTAATTTTTTATCAAGCTGTAATTTAAGATCTGTTAATTCATTAATTTGTCGTTGCGCATTTTCTTGATTCGTCATAGCCATTTCTTGAAGAACTTCAAGTCTATCCGAAAATCCTTCTCTATCTTCTTTATTGTCTACATACGATTTTAATGTCGGGTAATAGCTATTAAATTTCGTTACAAATCCTTTACTTTTTGAATTTAATAGAATTAACTGTGGATAGAGTTCCGATGACCATTCCTTCATATCTTGTTTAATTAGGAATTGATTGGTATTTAAAGCTGGGACTTCCTCTAGCTGTACATTAGGACTCATTAAAGATTGATCAATATACGTTTGGATTAATTTAGATTGCGCACCTAATTTTCGTAATGATGAAGAAATATCCATGCTTTCCTGTTGAGTTTCTGCTTGAACGATTGGTGCTGCGAGAGTATTGATAGGAATAGTTGCTCCAGTTACAATGGATGTTATTAAAAATCCTGTCATTATTTTATTTTTCATTCCGTACACTCCTTTACCATTGTTTTTTATAACTTGATTCATATAACTTGTATGCCCTAGCGCTAGGCTCTCTCCTTGCACACGCATGGGGAATGGGAAGTCTTTCGGATAGGGTGTTATCGTTATTATTTACTTCTAAGAGGATCTAAGGATTTTACTTCCCTCTCATTTAGATACTCTATTTTTCAAATAGTAAACGATAAAAATTCATCAGCTATATTTGAATTAGCTGCCCAATGAGTAGTAAAATATTATTTCCCCCTTAGAGCTGCTGTTTAACTTACAGATCCGTGAAGATAGATAACCATTGCTTCTAGAGTTAATCCTGTCATGACCTTTTTTTAATATCAATTTCATAATATGGTTTTTAGTTTTGTCAGCAATAGCCTTACAAGACTACAAAAGATGAAATTATACTGTACATCGCTTATACTTTTATTGCGGAATAAATTCACTTTTGCTATGTAGAAACTTAAAACCCATTTTTACAAAAATACTACTTTTGAGATTCTAAATACCTTAAAAATAAACTGATTATTAAGAAAGTTATTCACAACATAATGTTACTTGCAAATTTAATAACCTCTATCTCTATTAGCTTGCTCTTCTCCCTTCTGTGTGGTCATACCAGTTATGTTGTTCATTAAAACATTAAATTTCCAATGCGTAAATAGCAAAATTTTGTCGATTGAGCTCGATAATTTAACTATTAAGTAAAAATACGATTCTAATTAATTATACCAATATAATTAATTAAGAATTACAGCTCTGTAATTGTAATGATTACAAAGTAAAGTGTATACGGTTAGTAAATAACCATTTTAGCTCAACCAAGCAATTTTATTTTTTAAAAAATACTTATAGAATAATTTAATAGGTTTTTTTATACTTTTTTCCTTTTATTTGGTTATGTATAATTGCATATAATATAGATATATCAAGTGATATATGTTATATTATTAAACTTTATGTAATAGTCCCTAATATCACTATTATTAAATACTTAACATGAAGATATTAATCTATAAACTTATTCCTCGTTATAACTATGGGTTTTAAAATATAAAAAAAGCCGCAAAGCTTTCTCGAAAAGAACCTTTGCAGCCTTCTGTTTTTTTATCTCCTTAGAAAAATAATGGATAGTGTACTCTTTAAAATTAACAACATGTTATAAATCTTACCCTTGTCCTTTGGCTTCACTAAATGTTTCATGGACTCTTCAAGATCTATTTGAATACATATTCCTTTTCTAGATCAATCACATACCCTTTCTAGAGTAAAAGAAACAGTATGCTCAAGTTTTAGAGTTACTTGCGCGTATATTAAAGTTTTTTCACAAGAAACTGATACTAAGCTTATATTACGGTATATTTTTCACGATACTGTCTAGGTGTCATGTTAGTTGATTTTTTAAAAACCCTTGTAAAATAACTTTGGTCGTTAAAATTAAGCCAAGCACAAATATCTGATAGTGGATATGTAGTGAGTGTTAATAATTTTTTTGCTTCTTCCACTCGTTCCCTTTGAATAAATTCACTTAAAGGAATTCCCACTTCTTTTTTAAATAATTTAGATAAATAAGTAGGCGTAATATCCAAATGATTAGCGAGTTCATTGAGAGATATTCCATCGTAAACATTTTTACTAATATGGTTCATACATGTAGTAACCGCATTTGAAAATTTTTGCGCATTGAATTCTTTCACTCGATCTGCAAAAGTACGTAAGGCATCTCCTGACAATCGCCTTACAGAGTCCACGTTCTCTAGTTGTTCCATGGTTTGGATATACAAAATACTAAGAGCAAAAGCAATGTCTGGTGGGAGATTACCTTCTATCGCATATCGAGTAGCTAAAGTAATCGCAATAATCCCATGGTTTTTTTGGTTTCTGAGTGGATCCGCTGTTAAAATTAATTCAGTATCTTCCTGCGAAACTGCATACATATATTGCAACAACTTCTTTTTATTTCCCTCTTTGATTGCTGAAAAATAATTATGTACTAATGCCATGTTGTGAGTTTTTGGTTTATTTTGTTGACGTTTTAAAATATATAGATCAGGTTTCACAATTTTATAGGGAACTTCCTCTAACACTTTATTTTTTTCTACAACAATATCAACATCTAACTTTTCATTGAAAATCATGTAATGCAATAAAATTCCCATATCAATTAAAGAAGCTTTTTTAACCTCAGGTAGAGATTGAAAATAGGTTAGTCTTTCTTGAATATTATTATTTGAGTTAAATTCTTTTCGAAGTTTAAAGGTTACATCATCCGATCCCTTTGGATATATAGTGGGGCCAATTATTATAGTCCCTTTTATATAATCATGATTTTCTATATGAATTAGGATGAAATTTTCAAGATAACTGTTACATCTGAAAAGTGGCAAATTATAGGGATCATTTTCTTGATAAATGTCACTAAGATGTTCTTCTTTAGAAGAATAAAAAGGACTACAAATATCCTCAGAATTAGAATGATATAAGATTTTTTTGTCTGTGGATAAAATGTGAACAGGTACATTAAAGGCTTTATGTGCGAGATCACACAAGTGTTGTATATCGATTGAATTATTCATTACCTTCTCCTCTTAATTAGATTACTGATAAATTTTTACATCGTTCCTGTATAAATTCATAAATTATTTTTCGTCAGGTATAACTCACGACAAAATATTACTATAAAATATCAAATTAGTACAATTCACGACAAAATATTACTATATTTTTTTTATGAAAATCATATATTATTTATTTGTAAGTAGCATCTAAATAGCAGAGTAGTTAGGAAAAGTGTGAAAGAAATAGATTCTTTTCTTATAATTTTCTCAACGACAATGAAATGAGCTGAGGTCGTTTCTTAATTCTCCAAGATCTAATCATAGAACTTGGGAAAACAGTGAAGAACCTACAAAATACAGAAACAAGGGATGATTGGAGTATACAACTCTAGTAAGTAATAGCTTCTTGCTAATCCTGCGAAAAATCTAGCCTTTGCGGATACATTGCCAGACGAACTAGAATATGCCCCAGGTACATTACAAATAGTAGGCTAAACAGTGACAGATACAATTCGATACAGACAAAAGTAAATTTAATGTAGGAAAAGAAAACGAAGAATTTTGGGATGTGACACATACAGAGTGGCATACAATGGTACTCCATGCGAGGGACAAGCTGGAAAAAAGATTAAAAATACAGTGAAAGTCCAAGGAGATACTGTATCACCGTAAGAACTAACAGCCAAAAATTCAATCACTTGGACAAACTGAGATTAAAAAAGTGGATGCTGCAAATTCGAATATAAAACTGATAAACTGCTGTATTCCAAATTTTTGACAAAGATAATAAAGAAGTCGAAAATTTAACAGCAGATGAAAATGATAAAGCTATTTCTGAACCACTGTGCTTCGGAAAATTCACGTTGGAAGAAATTCAAGCACCAAATAGGTCTACGTTATTTAAAGATCTAATTGAGGGAAAGGTCTTATCATCAGTACAAAAATAAAAATAGAAAACACAAAAAGCGAATGGAATATTAAAAATACTGACGATATAGTGCCAACTATTTTTATCTAATTGGCACTATATTACTGGTCGCAACATTAGTTTTAGTTTCCGCAAAAGCGGAAGAAATAAATAGATTCAAAAATCATTAGGGATAGCAGCGGTGACACAACATATAAATATTTTTTTATATGTTGTTAATCTTTGTAGTATCAATCTTTATGCTACCTAGCTTTATTACTCCATCACATAAACATATTATTTATTTTCTAAGTACAATGGCTATTACTTAACAAAAACAACACCCCTAATTAAGAGATGCAGTCACATAGATCCAAATTAATAGTAGACATTAGACACTTATTTCACAGTAAATTGACCTCAAAATAATAGTTACTGCAATATCAGGATTTGTTTATTCTATAACAAAAGAAATGTCACTTAAGCATTCTTTGTATGCTACTTTTAATTAATATATATGACACCTTTAATTTTCCACTCTATTTTTAGTTAAGAATCAAAATACTGAAGCCAATGAAATTGTATTACATTGGCTTCAGTATTTCAGATTTAAAATTACGAATAAAAACAAAATGACGTTTAAACACCCTGTTTTCAATCGTGTGAAATTTAATCCTTATCGATACATATGACATTCACACGACCGCTAAAAACCCTTAAAAAGCAATCTGAGAGTCCGTTTTTCTGATTCACAATCATTTTTTAAAAATTTATGTGAAAAATCAATATTTAGTAAATCTTATTATCCGAGACACAATTATTGCCGTAATCAAGATAATAAGGGCGGTTATCAAGCCAGATTCTCCAATCCAAATCTCAGTTTGATACCCTGTACTTGCACGTGCGAAAGGTCCTTGAATAATAGCATTCCAAGTAGCATGGATAATAACCGAAGGCCAAATGCTACCTGTGATAAGTCGTAAACAAGCTGTAATATAACCAAATGGTACAATACAAAGATAGATACCCAGTACTGAAAGAACGACAGATGGTCCCCCTACATATAGGCCAGCAACAACTATTGGAACATGCCACGTTGCCCAAATCAATCCACTAATAAGGATAGGCCGTGAAAACTCTGCATCGACTAGCCTTGTGAGCATATAACCTCGCCAACCCATTTCTTCTCCCAAAACTGGGATTAAGTTAAGCAAACTTCCGAAAATACCGCTCAATACTACTAGATAAATGAAACTGAATGGTGCCGTTACATACTGAAGTCCAAGTATAACATCTTCACTAAAAAGGCAGCTGCTTCACCACGAGTTGTTGTCCCTTTAGGATTAAACTCATTATTTCCAACACCTGTAACTACCTTTAAGCTATATAACCGCTGAACTGGCTGTTTGTATGTAATCAAATGTTGATCTGTAAATGGTAATGCGACTAATTTACCTGTAACACCTTTATACTGTAATGCGTTGTCAATCATGATAGATGCTTCTTCACGTGTGATAGATGCGTTAGGATCAAAAATCCCTCCGCCACGACCGTTAATAATTCCTGCACTTGCACTACGTTTAATACCGCTATGAAGTGATGGATGCGCTTTGTTAATATCTACAAATGACTTATTTCCTTCTGGTAGCTTTAGAGCATTTGAGATTAATGTCGCAAACTCAGCTCTCGTTACATTACGATAAGGCGCAAATACACCATTTCCTTCACCGTGCATAATTCCTAGGCTGTTCAGCTTACGAATATGCCCTTCAAACCATCCACCTGTAATATCATCTTTTGGTTTTTGCACTTCTTTATTTGGCACATTATAGTTTATCTTAATCCAACTTGGGTTATAGAAAATCCACTCATCATTACCTATTTTATACCAACCATTTTTAACTGCTAACACTTTGTAACGATCTCCGTTTGAAGCTTTACGAACAATATGATGCTCAAGTCCTACGCCACTACGTACGTTTATACCGTCACCATTCACTACAAGCTCCATATTAGGTTCAGCTGGATTATATTCATTTGAATCAAATAGCTCATCTCTTTCTTGTAAAGGCGAGTCAATTTGCGCATTAACATTTGCATACCATTGAATACCTTGTACGAAGCCAGTCCAATTCCCACGCGAAATTAAAATATCAGGACAGTTTTTTCCGCTCCATTGTTGATGCCTGTAAATGTGATCCGCACTAATACCTTCTTTGTTCATTAAATAACCTGCAAGTCTCTTTGCATTCTCTAACGCTTTATTGTAATCTCCATCTTGGTTAACTGAAATTTCGATACCGATAGACTCTCTATTTCCTGAGCCATCGCCATCTCCTGCATGCCATCCATTTTCATTTGCTGGTAAGTGCTGATAAATTTGTTTGTCGTCTACAGTAAAATGCCATGAAGCTGTTCGGAACGTACCTTCCGTTGCTTGTTTATACAAATATTTCGCATGATTTTCAGCATTCGCACCACGGGCTGTGTTTGCAGTCTCGTGAATTGTAATGTAGCGTGCTTTCATCGGATTAGCAGGGCGAATATCAGGATTTCCTGCTGGAACAATCCACTCTACAAATGGAGTACCTGCAAGTGTTCCATATTTCTTTGTAGTCATCGATGCACTATACTGAATGGCTCTTGGCTTTTCAACCGGCTTCATTTCACGAGTAGAGCCATCATTTTTACCGTCTACATGTTCAAATGCCTTTTCAATGTTTGAAATAGCTTCATCTTCTGCTACTTGACCTTTTTTAGCTTCCTTCATTTTATTTAGTTCTTCTGTTTCATCATGTTTATGCTTATATTCTTCTAGAAGTATTTTCTCGTTTTCTGATACTTCTGCTTCGTTAATTTGCATGTGATCTGGAGTTTCTAGATTAAAATTCGAATAACTTAATCCGCTCGTTCCACGTTCCCCTTGTGCGATACGAAGTTGATCCGTTTGAAGGTTTTTGCTCTCTTCTGCTGATATCGCTAAAGGTGCACTCCCTAACATTACTAAACTTGTTGATAGTGCAATTACTCTTTTTTTTATAATTTTATTCATTGCTGTAATCGATACCCTACACTGTTCGTGTAAGTATCTCAACCTCCCTTTATTTTCTCATTAGTGAAAGACTATGAATCTACTATGTATAAAAATATGTTTATTTCGCCTTTTTATAAACACTTCATTTTACCCCCAGCAGGCGAATGATAGTTTCTAGAAAATCCCTTAACAGACATTATTTTATAACCAATTGCAATTGCCGTCAAAAATACTTATCCCCTTACACACTACTACTTCTCAAAAAATAGATTAGGATACCTTTTACTGATTTTCTTCACCAAGAAGGACCTTTATGTTTTTTCATAAATACTATGTATCTATTAATTAGATCCTGATTTAATGTAATTTCCCTATTTGAAAATACTAACATTTTTCAATTTTTCGCTATAATATAGTTGTCATCTTTTTACATTGAAAGGAGTTTTTATATGGAAGAAATTGCTCATATTTTACTCACTAATATTGATACATTAAATGAAGAAGACCAAAAAATTGTAAAGAAACTAGTTAATAAGTTAAAATCTTTTGCTCATGCACCACTAAATAAAAATCACTGCTTACGTATGAAACCTTTTATTGAATCTGAAGGAATAACTAGACTCGTTGCCAATACAGTACACTCTTACCAATTAGATTTAATGCCAAATAATCAATTTGATATGTATGATGTTATTGGCTATTACTACAGCATAGCATTATTAACATGTTGTGTAGTATTTGAAAAAGGCGATTTCAAACACATCTACTCTGTATTAGAAAATGAAGTGACAAAAGAAAACGAAAAGAATGTTCTAGTATCAGAGCGTGGCGGGGAAAATTACTACGTTATGGCACGCATACTTAAATTTTTCAAGAAAGATGCTAAAGACATAGAAAGTTTATTTTCACAATTAATTATTCTAGATTAATTAATTGTGAAATATCACTACATACGAAACAAGGAGGATGAGTATGAGTATGAGTATGCTACGAATAGAAAATATGGAAGATGATGAAGTTTTCCAATTTCAAGCTGGCACTTTCCATCAAGATACTTTCTACGAAGAAGCACTTAAAGAATTATTAGAAGAGGCACACAAGGAATATTTACAAGACTCTATTGTTTTTCTATCTAAATTTCTAAAAAGTGATTATAGCATTGAAGAAAAACAAGCGTACATTCGATATTCAGCAGATAGGATATATTTTGAAGGGCTAGAAATCACACCGGTAGAATGGCTTGAAAACATAGTTGAAATATTAAAACAAACCATACAAGTTTATTAGATTATACATTAAAGGGGATGACCTAATTGTTAAATACGATCGTTTATGATAAAGCGAAGTACCATTATCAAGGTGATTTCCCTGAGGACTTACCAATTGACCAAGCTTTTGTACATACTGGTATGTTTTTAGGATGGATACTTGAACATAATTTATTTAGTGAAGAATTTGAAGAAGAGTCTCAAGACGAAATTAATCAGTTTAAACTTAAACAAATGACTGGCACAGAAATTTATATGAACTGGGATGGCGTTTTAGCAGACGACATGTTAAATGATGAGGGCAACCAATTCGCAAAGTACTACTTTAACCATGACGAGGACTGGAAATATATAAATGATTACAGTGATGTTTTTATAGACGAAGGCGAAACTCTCTACCATGTGCAAGATACTTGGGAAAACTATTTCAAATTAAAAAACGTTATTGATAATAGCTATAATTTTTGGAAAGACAACTTACAAAATAAATAATTATAATAAGTCGATTTCTTATTTTAATAAGGAATCGACTTTCTTAATATCTAATTTGCTGATTAACACCTCACCCAAAGATCATTTTACTAACGATACTATTATCGATATCGAATTTTCTATAACGGAACGTTCTGGACGTGATTTCATTAACACTGTTAATCCAATTAAGGACGTGACTAATGTTTGCGCTAATGCTCTAGCGTTCAAATCACTTTGCAGTTCACCTGATCGTATTCCCTTCGTAATTAATTCTTGAAAAATAACTGCAAGATACATTTGATGTTCTCTAGTCAGTACTTCAAATTTTTCATTATGAGGAGCAAGTTCAACCATTGTGTTAATACAAAAACAACCTTTACTGAACTCTTTTTTATATTCCTCTTCCACCATATTTTCAAAAAACGTCCGAATTGCTCCTTTTACAGATTGTTCGTTTTGAAGTTTTGTTCGTATATTAGCCGCATGTAAATTTGTGTATCTCCTTAATGCCGCTTCAAATAAACCCTCTTTATCACCAAAGGCTGAATATAAACTCGGCTTTTGTATTTCCATTTTTGCAGTTAAATCGCTTAATGAAGTAGCTGCGTATCCCTTCTCCCAAAAAAGTTGCATAGCAGCATCCAAAGCTTTTTCTTCATCAAATTCGCGTAGTCGTGCCATTTAAAACCATATCCTTTCTATATCTAGTTATTAAGATTACACATCGTCATTTATGTACCAATCAGTATGTTATATATCGTATTAGATTATAAACGACATGTCAAAAAAATTATAATTAACTCAAAATAAACTTGACATATATGTTTCTTCGAGATTATATTTTACTTACAAATAACATACCGTTCGGTACATTATTTGTAAGTAATGCAAAAAGGAGCTGTTTTTATGAATAGTAAAGAAAAAATGATGCCCATTCTAAAACATACTCACACTCAGATACATTCACCTGTTCATGCAACCATGTCTCGCTATATGACTCTATTATTCGCAATCGCTTGTGGGATGGCTGTAGCAAACATATACTTTGCTCATCCACTACTTGATTCATTGTCAAATGAATTTAAGATGAGTCATTCAACTATCGGTATTGTGATTACTATTACTCAAGTTTGTTATGCACTCGGTTTACTTTTATTAGTTCCACTTGGTGATTTATTAAACCAAAAGAAAATAATAATTCTCCAAATGCTTTTATCTGTTTTCGCTTTAATTATAATCGGGTGCGCTTCCTCAAGCACCGTACTTTTTATAGGTATGGCCTTAGTAGGTATTCTTGCAACGGTTACGCAAACACTCGTCGCATATGCATCAATTTTAGCTAATCCAGCAGAACGTGGACGCATAGTAGGTTTCGTTACAAGTGGCGTTGTAATAGGTATTCTCCTTGCTCGTACATTTGCAGGCACATTAACAGATTTAGCTGGATGGCGATCCGTTTATCTCACCTCCGCTATTCTTTTACTCTTCGTAACTGTTTTGTTACATCGGAACTTACCAACTCTTGAACTAAAAAAAGTGACAACTATGTCTTACCGAAAATTAATACACTCTGTTCTCTTATTATTTGTAGAAGAACGACTTTTACGCGTTCGCGGAATACTAGCATTTCTCATTTTTACTTCATTCAGTATTTTATGGACTTCTTTAGTATTACCTCTAAGTGCTACACCACATAATCTATCTCATACAGCTATTGGCGCATTCGGCCTTGCTGGAGTTGCAGGTGCATTAGCTGCTACTAAAGCTGGACAATTAGCTGATAAAGGATTCGGACAAAGAACAACTGGCATAGCCTTATCATTATTAGTACTTTCATGGCTCCTAATTAAATCTATTAACCATTCTCTATTATTACTAATTTTCGGAATTATCCTTTTAGATTTAGCGGTGCAAGCTGTACATGTCACCAATCAAAGTATGCTTTTCACAGTGCGTCCTGAAGCGAGAAGTCGACTCACTGCCAGTTACATGATTTTTTACTCTATCGGTAGTGCAACAGGTGCAATTCTTTCAACAAATACGTATGCAAAATATGGTTGGGATGGAGTATGCATATTAGGTGTATCTGTTAGTGCTTGTGCTCTTTTATTTTGGATAATAACCTTACGGCGATCATAACAGCTAAAAGAAGAATAATTCATTTATGTTTCATACGTGTTTTTCTACAAGACTATAGAATAGCATTTACTTTTTAACACAAATCAACGGCATTTTCATATAAAAAATGCCGTTGATTCTAAATTTTCACATATGCGATTCATCATTTTATAATACTAAATCCTATACTAGCGAAGTACATCTATTACAAATTCCCTTTAACGTTTTCGACAATCTCGTTTATCGTATTCCGATCAAACTTATCACTAATTTCGTATGGCTCACGATCTCCTACTAATTGTACGCCTACAATATCATTGCGGTCTTTACCATATTGCACTTCAATAATAGACCCACGCTCTATTTGTTTCCAAACGAGACCTGCTTCATCTTTATTATCTAAAATAATACAATCCTCAATATTTTCATCAATTCCAATTAACTTATTGTCATCCATATATCCAACCTCGTATTGTTGACGTTCTTTCGCTTTGCCGCTTACTACTATACCTTTGCTTCCATACGAGTAATCCGTATAATCCTTTTTCTCCGATTGTACCGCTTTCGGCTCTTTTGCTTCAGTTTTTTCAGTATTTCCACAACCCGCAATCATACCAATTGGCATAATTGCAGTTAATACTACTCTAGTAAATTTCTTTATCACTTATAACCAACCTCACATGTTTAACTTTAAATTCCATTTATCCCCTTTCCAAATAATAACATGATAATACCGAGAAAGAGCCAAAGGTAAAATATTATTTTCATCCCAACAATCTATGTAAAAAGCTATACTTCTGTATTTCCTTCCCGTCTACTTTCATATAGTACCCTTACAATTATAGATAGCTAGACTTTCAAAATCAATAACTGAATTATCGATAAATTACAGAAAGTAGACATCCTACTCACATAAGATTTAAAATTAGGAAGTATGGAAAACATGATAAAAAATTTAAACTAGATGATTGCAATTAAAATGATTTTTATATGAAGGAAGGAAGTGCACAGCTATGGATTTAAAAACAGTTATGCAAGAGCTTGAATCCCTCGGTAAGGAAAGAACGAAAAAAATATACATATCTAACGGTGCGCACGAGCCAGTTTTCGGCGTAGCTACAGGCGCTATGAAACCAATCGCTAAAAAAATAAAATTAAACCAAGAGTTAGCTGAAGAACTGTATGCGACAGGCAACTACGATGCTATGTATTTTGCAGGCATTATTGCAGATCCGAAAGCTATGAGTGAGTCTGATTTTGATCGCTGGATAGACGGAGCATATTTTTATATGTTGTCCGATTATGTGGTGGCAGTAACTTTATCAGAATCAAATATTGCACAAGATGTTGCTGATAAATGGATTGCAAGTGGAGACGAGCTACGAATGTCAGCGGGCTGGAGTTGCTACTGCTGGCTTTTAGGAAATCGCAAAGACAATGAGTTTTCTGAAAGCAAAATTTCCACTATGCTTGAAATGGTAAAAAATACGATCCATGATTCACCAGAACGAACAAAATCCGCTATGAATAATTTTCTAAACACTGTAGCAATTTCATATGTGCCACTACACGAAAAGGCAGTCGAGATTGCAAAAGAAGTTGGTATAGTTGAAGTAAAACGTGATAATAAAAAAAGCAGTTTGCTAAATGCTTCCGAAAGTATTCAGAAAGAACTTGATAGAGGCAGACTTGGTTTCAAACGTAAGTATGTAAGATGTTAAAAAAGAAAAAGGTGGTATCAATCTTTCTTGATTGATACCACCTTTTTCTTTGACTACTGAACTCTCTTCTTAGAAAACATTCATTTACCTCTGGACAACTTATATGTTAGAAACTTCTTCTTTTAATTTATAAACCCTATCTCTTTTCTCATCGCTTTTGACAAAAATAAGCTTTCCTTCTTTAACAAAATCTTCTAATACTAAGCATACTTGTCCATATGCTTTCGGCTTATTCGTTGTGAATCTTTCATCTGATATTTTGCCGGATCGTATTAATTGTTCACATAGCTCAAGTGTACTTATTTCTTCAGAATCCACTAATTCCAATATATCTTTTTGCAATGGCGATAAAGGTACTGGTATATCAGCTACCTCCACCTTTTCTGGTTTGTTTTCTTCTTCAAATAAATCTTCAAATGAAATTTGATTCATTACTTCTTTTCCTTTCTAACGATTGATTTGTATAACATGAACTGAATTCTATAGCGTAGTTATTATTATGTAGTACTTACCTTATTACGTAAATGTCAAACTCATGTACATCGTTTCATATAGTATGTTTCGATTATACCAAATATACGTTCTGTTTTCTATTACAGATTGGAAAGCAGAATGTTTTACTGTATATACCGTTATTAAATAGAGCTGAATATCCATTATCCAAATATTACATTTTCAGTTATATTATCAAAAATTTATCCATATTGCGGAAATAAATGACAAATAATTATAATTTATATGTTATAATTACGATGCATGCATTTAGTTATATTAAATGTGTAATACGTATATTTAATAAAGTTAAATTAAACTGGGGAGGCTTGCGCAAATGGGCAAGAAAACAAGCAAAGCTAAAAAATTTTTCGGTTTCATAATCACTGCAGCATTAGCAACTACAACGATGGTAGGTACAGTAAATGCAGAAACAACTACGAAAACAAACGGTAATGAAAATAGCTATAAGGTAGCTAGCAATGCGAACGTTGTATTTACAGATGTACCAAAGGACCACTGGTCAAAAGATGCTATCGATTACTTAGCGTCAGCAGGAATTTATAAAGGATACGGAAATGGGAAATTTGGTTTTGGGGACAATGTTACTAGAGGACAGGTAGCTTCTTTAGTCAATCGACATTTAGGTTTAATAGCAGATGATAAACAGGCGAATATGTTTAGTGACATTACAAATCATATGTTTGAAAAGGATATTAAAGCCATTGCGCAAGCTGGAATTATGAAAGGTGATGGATCAGGTACATTTCGTCCAGATGATGTATTAACTCGATATGAAATGGCAGTAGTGTTACAAAAAGCATTTCATTTAGAATCAAAAGGACAAGGGAGCTTTAAAGATGTACCAAAAGGTCATTGGGCCTATGAATCTGTAAATGCAGTGCGTAGTAACCGTATAGCACAAGGTGACGAATCAGGTAATTTTAATGGCAACATGATTGTGAAGCGTGAGCAATATGCACAATTTTTCTATAATGCAATAGCAAAGAACCGATCTTATAATTTCAACATCAATACAAAAGAAGAAATGAAACAAATGTTAACAACAGCTTTACAGAATGGGACGTTTGGTCCATTTAAATTAGATGCACTAGGTAAAGATATATCTGAAGTGAAAAAAGAATTTGGAGCGCCTGATGTTTGGAAGCAAGCATCATGTACAGAATGTGATGCACCTAATATAGCGGTATACGGCGATTATAATATTGACATGTACCCTTCGGACGCTAGATATATTTCAGTGAAAATGGATATCACTATTAATGAATTAAAAGAGTGGTTTGGTGAGCCAGATGGAATCGGAGAGGATATGACTAGTGAAGGCTTTATATATAATCGAGGAAGCTATTCTCTTTATTTCAGCTTCTCTGATGGTTATATTCAACGCGCTGAAATATCTAAAAATAAATTCAATTAATAAGTTACAAGCAATATAAAATATATAAAGCATAAAAAATCCTTCAAGAACGTGCTTTTTCTTGAGGGATTTTATTTGTCTCTATCTAATTAATATAATCCAAAACTATATAACTCCTACTGTTTAAACTTTATTTTTCTTGATGCTCCGCATCCCATTCACTTAAATACGTTGCATATTCTAATTCATCTGGATCATCATGTAACATAGAAATAAACTCTAATTTATTTCCATCGCAATCTAGAAAATATACACTTGCAGCTGGCATCCACCTTTGGACAATTGGTTCTCGATTTCCTTTCCCTTGACTCCCTACTACCTCTATTCCACGCTTCTCTAGCCATAATTTAGAAATCTTTAAAAACTCTAAATCTACACGAAAAGCGAAGTGTTTCGTCTCAAACTCTTCATTCGTATGTACTTCCCATAATCCGAGCATTTGCTCTTTACTTTCTCCTACCCAAAAGAACGCAACTCGTCTTTCCGATAATTTTTTTGCTACTGTTAAGCTTAACTTATTTTGATAAAAATCTATCGCCTTTTCTAAATTTCTTACATGTAAATGAGTTTCATATATGCTTTGTATCATTATATATTTCCCTCTCCTCTACATTCTGATTTTTAAAATATATTTTGTTTTTATCATACAAATATTTATATTTTTAAGCATCCTACTTTTGTATAATTGTTCTGTCCTACAAATGTATAGGTATCCATCTTTAACTAATGCCTCAACGCCGGAATTCAATACAATGAAACTAGTTAGGTTTTATTCCCCACACTAATCATGCTTTTATGGATAATTGGCTCTCACCTAATTTCCTCCCATTAGAAGTTTTACTGCCCACAAATAGCAGGATAAAAATTCTATTTACATTCATAAATTTTTATAATGTAATAAGATTAACATCTTAATAATAGAGGAGGAGCCATTCTGGATAAAACAAAAGTTATGGCTTATTTTAGTGCAACGGGTAATATATTCCCTGTTGAAGCAATTACCGACGCCCTAAGTATCGAGCCTACAAGAACTTATAAAAAAGGTGATGTTGTTGCAAAACGTGATAATCCGAATCTTGTATCCACCAAAACCCTATATAGAAAAGAAACTAATTGGACTTTCAGCACCGGCTATCAAGAATCATACGATATAAATAATCAGTTGCAAGTTATTCTAAAATCCCTTGAAGGAAAAACAGAGCAATTAAAACATCTCAAGAAGAAGTATAGTTTAGAGTTTCTTTTTATGGTAGTAATGCAAGTGGAGAATAACGAATCACCCGCGATGTATTTACAAAAAAACATTATTGATTTTGTTAGTTCCATTCAAGCAGAAATTCATTTTGATCTATATATTTGTTAAAAATAAAAACGCTATTGATATTGGAATCAATAGCGTTTTCTTATGTGACTTTATGTTTTATCTTGTTTGTACCCAAAAGCAAATTCTTTTTATATAACGTATTACTTCAATTTCCCCTCAAAGACAATCTTTCTACCGCACGGTTCAACTTCTGTTTTGCCGTTTTTCTTCACTTCATGAAAGATTGGTTCTTCCATACGACGAGACGGTGCATAGCCTTCTTGTTCCATACGTGCTAAGCAGTCTGTAATTGTTTCGTTTTCGAGTACTTCAAATTTCTTTTTATTAGGTTGTTTTGTCATGCCCTAACCTACTTTCTATTTTTCTTGATGCGAATTGATTCTTCATGTAGACCATATATACCATTGCGAGAATTCCCATTATAATCATAACCGCAATAAAAAAGCTTGTATACTGTATTTTTTCTATAAATACGCCTCCTAATACAGGTCCCATAATACTTCCTAAACTAAAGGCGATTCCAGATAATATATTACCTGCTGGTAGTAAATGTCTCGGTAATAAATCTGTCATAAACCCAAGACCTAGTGAGAAGCATGATCCAATGACCATACCCGCTAACAGCATACAGGCAAAGACGATCCAGTAATAGTGATCAAATACTGCTGCAAGTAGGAAAATGCCCGTACTTACGCTGAACGTCCACGTTAAAATACGATCTCTTCCGTATTTATCACTTAATATACCGAGTGGAATTTGTGTAATAATGCCCCCAACTGCGAACGCTGGTAATAAGAAGGATATATCTGATACAGACCATCCTTTACGAAGCGCGTATACTGGCAAGTTACTATTTAACATTGCTTCCAGTACGCCGTATGCAAGTGGTCCTAGTAATGCAATCCAACCTAATCCAACAACTTGTTTATAACGAGAAAATGATGATTCACTCTCCACCTCTCTTTCATCTTGCGCCGGGAATGCATTTTTCGTTGGAAGTAATAATAGCCAACCTATTAAGCAAAGTATAGTAGATATAATAAATGGCGTTGCAAGACCGTACTGCACAGTGCTTGCTAAATACGGACCAACAGCAAAACCAATTCCGAAAAATACACCGTATATCGATACTTGTCTCCCTATTTTACTCGGGTCCGATGTTGTCGTAATCCATGTTTGTGTTCCGACATGAAGCATATGATCTCCGACTCCAACTAGAAATCTAAGAATAAACCATACCCAAAATGAAAAAGTTTGTGTAAAAAAGAATAATGAAATAATAACGAGAAACCCACCAATAACGATAATTGGCTTCATTCCAAACTTTTGCATCGGTTTTTCAAGAAACGGTGAAATAACTAATATCCCAATGTATAATGCCGTCGCATGAATACCGTTAATACTTGAACTTACCCCTTCTTGTTCAAAAATCATTGCAATGGCCGGTAAAAGCATCCCTTGTGATAAACCTGAGATCGCTACAATTCCAACCATAATCCAAAAAGTAAAACGCATCGACATCCCTTTCCCTCTCCTTCTCACGCTTTCCACTTTTCATTATAAACTGTTTCTTCAAATGCGTGTACGAATATTCATAATAAAAAAGAAGCTAAAAGAATGAACCTTTTAGCTTCTTACCCGTCCCATACTTGCGCTTTCACATTGTGGTGAAAGTGCTTGAAATATGGGTTTCCATAAAATGATGACCCATATAAGTATTGCTGTGCGCTAACAATTGGTGGCTGCGGGTATTGCATTTGTAATGGAACTACAGCTGGTGAAACTTGCATATACATCGGAGCTATCATTATTTTTGTATATAAGTGATGATTATATGGCGAATGCGCAATTAAGAACGGATGATGCATGGATAATCTCCCCTTTTACCTACAATGTTATAGTATATGCAATACTTATCATTTCGGGGATTATTTCTCTTCTAACCAATCCTCTACATGTTTTATAAATACATCTAAACAATCAATAAACGGCGAATGACCGCAATTCTCTAACACTTTCAACTCTGCATTCGGCAAATGTTTTGCTAATTCCTCACCGACTACTTGCGGTACGACATAATCTCTGTCACCTTGTATGACGAGTGTTGGAGCTTTAATATGATGAATTTGCTTATTTCCCTCTACAACCCCGTTATGTTCATCCGAAATATTAAATGTAATGAGCGCATAATTTACATCCACGAAATTACGTTGCGTTAACATATCATCTAAATACTTTTCGTAACGATCCGGTTCCGGTTGATTATGTGTATATATTAATAAATTCCATACTGTTCGGTAATATAATTTATTCATATTTTTTATCGCGTCTAGCACCGGTGCAATTTGTACGGGATCTTGCGCGATTTCTTCCTTCGTCTTTACTAAACTTGATACGATCGGTTGCCCGTTTATATCTTTTTTAAAAATTGGATATCCCTTCATGCCTACTGATTCTACTAAAATTAACTTTTCAACAAAAGTTGGATGATTCGCTGTAAATTGCATCGCAACACCACCACCCATTGACCAGCCCATTAATGAAAATTTCTCTAGTTTTAATTGATCAATAAATAGTTTTACATCTCTTGCGAAGTCTTGTAATGAATCTATCGATTGATTATATGTTGATTGTCCAAATCCTCTTAAATCAAGAGCGTAAATATGGTATCGGTCTTGCAGCTTTTCAATTACTAAATCCCAATGTTGTGACGATGTCATGTTTCCGTGAATGAGTACAAGAATTTCTGCATTTTGCCTTCCAACTTCCTGATACGCAATCGTTTCTCCGTTCGATAGTGAAACAAACTCCATTGTTGCAGGCTTAATCATCACAAGTTCCCCCATTCTTTTTAATAGAAAGAAAATTCTTTACTTACTTAAAGAATAGCATGCAGAATATACGTTCGCAACATAAAACCTATACGAAATTTTTACATAAATCAACATGTCTATTACTAGACAATTATAATGAAAAAGTATATAGTTAGCTAGGTAACTAATTTGAAAGGATCAAAATACATGGACGAAAAACAACATTTTTTTCACATTGTCAGCCAGACTTCTCGAAAATTCACAAAGAAATTTAATGAACGCGTATCTCCAACTGGGCTATTCAGTGCGCAATGGGCTGTTATTTTCCGCATTAATCAAACTGGTTCTTGTACGCAAACAGAATTGTGCCAGTACTTAAATGTTGAATCACCAACGATGACTCGTACGTTAACACGTATGGAAACGATGGGCTGGATTATTCGTACAGAAGGAAAAGATCGTCGTGAGAAGCTCATTTCTTTATCAGAGACAGCGATAAAAATGATTCCGGTATGGCAAGAAGAAGTTGATACTTTCGAAGAAAAAACACTAGAAGATATTAACGAAGATGATTTACATCAAGCATTTGAAGTGTTACAACAAATTATTAAAAATTTAGATTAAATTGGAGGGATGACGATGCAAAGTGAGAAACTTTGGACGAAGGATTTCCTCGGAACTTGTTTTAGTAGTCTATTTCTCTTCTTAACATTTTACATGCTTATGACTACTCTGCCTGTCTATGTAATAGACGGCCTAAAAGGAAAACCTGAGGAAATTGGTTTAGTTGCAACTGTTTTTCTTATTTCATCTGTTTTATGTAGACCATTTACAGGTAAATGGCTCGATGATTTAGGAAGAAAGAAAATATTATTTATTTCACTTTCATTATTTTTAGCTGCTACTGTTATGTATTTCGGTGCGCAAAGTTTATTTTTATTACTTGCCCTTCGCTTCTTACATGGTATTGGGTTCGGTATGGCAACGACAGCAACTGGTACGATTGTCACAGATGTTGCGCCAGCTCATAGACGAGGCGAAGCACTTGCCTATTTCGGCGTATTCATGAGTCTGCCGATGGTAATTGGTCCTTTTTTAGGTTTAACAATTATTTCTCATTTTTCATTTACTGTACTATTTATCGTTTGTTCCGTATTTTCATTGCTTGCATTTTTATTAGGACTACTTGTAAATATTCCGCATGAAGCACCAGTGAACAAACAAAAACGAGAAAAAATGAAATGGAAGGACTTAATTGAACCATCCTCTATTCCGATCGCTCTGACAGGATTTGTTTTAGCCTTTTCTTATAGTGGCATTTTATCCTTTATTCCTATTTATGCGAAAGAGATCGGTTTAGGAGAAGTTGCTAGTTACTTCTTTATTGTATACGCACTTGTTGTTGTAATTTCTCGTCCATTTACAGGAAAGATTTTTGATCGCTTCGGTGAAAATGTACTTGTTTACCCTGCTATCATTATTTTCACAATTGGGATGTTTATTTTAAGCCAAGCACAAACTTCATTTTGGTTCCTTGGCGCAGGTATGCTAATCGGTTTAGGCTACGGGACATTAATTCCTAGCTTCCAAACGATTGCGATTTCTGCCGCTCCAAACCACCGACGTGGTTCTGCGACAGCTACTTACTTCTCATTCTTTGATAGTGGTATTGGCTTTGGTTCTTTCATTTTAGGTATCGTCGCAGCGAAATCCAGTTACCATAATATGTATTTTATCGCAGCTATTATCGTTGCCTTCACTTTACTTCTCTATTATGGATTACACGGACGAAAACAAAAATTCAAGAAACAGCATACAGATGGAAAAGTTTCCGCTTAACATGAATAAGGAAAGTAAACTTCCCCGTTTACTTTCCTTATTTTGTTTTTCTTTTAATAGAAGCGTATACTTATAATAGAAATAAAAAAGGAGGGACCGATATGAAACTTAAAAAATCTCCCCTACTCTTACTCATAATCACATTTATATTTGTAATTACAGGGCTCGGTTTTACATACTTCAAACATAATAAAACAATCCCATCAAAAAATAACGTGACGAAAAAAAATTGGTTAGATGATCCTTACTTACGTTGGTCGTACACACATATGAAAGAATTCACTTTAATTAACGAGGTAAATAATAACCCGGATCACGTTTCCCACTTCTCTACCGCATCACAAAACTTAGACGATTTTGCTGTGGAGCGTAGATTTGGAAATACAACTCCTCTAAAAAAACTTTTAGACGATAACAAAACGGATGCTTTTGTCGTTGTACATAATGGACAACTTGTTTATGAACGATATTTCAATGGATATAACGAGAGTGAACCTCATGGCATGGCGTCATTAGCAAAGGTCTTTACCGGAGCAATTATACAATCTCTCGCTGAAGAAAACCGTATTGA
The DNA here is from genome assembly GCF_051294775.1 of Bacillus pretiosus. NCBI lineage: Bacteria > Bacillati > Bacillota > Bacilli > Caryophanales > Bacillaceae > Bacillus > Bacillus pretiosus. The sequence continues at coordinate 1,502,587 of NZ_JBPPHF010000002.1, read as the reverse complement.
CTTAGAAAAAACAGCTGACGCATATATAAAAGAATTAAAAAATACACCGTTCGGTAATGCCACACTTCAGCAATTATTGGATATGCAAGTTTCTGTAGAATACCCTACTCACGGATATGAACATCCAGCGTTAGAAAATCAAGATGCACAACTATATTTAGCGAGCAATATTTTACCTAGAGGTAAAAACTACGACGGTCCGATGAAAATTTATGATATGTTACGAGAAGCAGAAGAAACTGCACCGCCTGGTTCCGATTTTTCTTACGATAACGGATCAGCTGAAACACTCGCTTGGGTGATTCGAAAGATCACAGGTAAATCACTAGCAGAAAATGTTAGTGAACGAATTTGGTCTCAAATTGGTATGGAAGAAAACGCGTATTACGTTACAGATGAAACGAAAGTAGAACAAGCAAGCGCTGGTTTAAATGCAACCGCTAGAGATATGGCTAGATTCGGGCAATTACTATTAAACAACGGGGAATATAATGGAAAACAAATTCTCCCTTCTTCTATTACTGAAGATATAAAAAATGTCCAAGAAGGTGAACTTGCAGTTGGCCCTGGAGCTTCCATTTCTTATCATAATCAATGGTGGATTCCGCACAATGAACAAGGTGCTTTTGAAGTGTTAGGTAGTTACGGACAAACACTTTACATCGATCCGAAAGCAAATATGGTCATTGTCCACTTCTCTTCTAACGCTACGCCAAGTAATGAAATACATTCAGTCTACTCAAATATGTATATTGATATTGCACATCATTTAGAGAAGCTTCCACAGTAGTGGAAGCTTCTTCTTATTGGGGTATTTATTTTAACAAATCCCCTCATCACGATTATTCTTTTCTTATTCATACGTGAATTTTTTATTAGCAATCCAATAATTTGTCACGAAGAGTGTCAATAAGATCCAAATAATCGTTAGTAATACATTGACCATTGCAGTTGCATTCACTCCCCCTGTGACTAACGTTTCCATTGCGTGTTTACTCATACTGGCTGGATTAACTTGATCTATTATTGGACTCAAACCGACGATTATTCTACAAGCTAAAAGAACAACAATTGAAATTAGTGCAATAATACCTTGACTGTGAAAAATAGCACTTATCATTGTTGTGAAAGATACGATAAAAAGAACCCAAATTAAATAAAATAGTAATCCAGTAATCATGTGCGAAAACGGAACAACAGTAAAAAGATAGTTTGTATATAGATAAGAGGTAAAGTATCCAATCATTACACTAAGCGCTACTATTACATAATTTGATACTATTTTCCCCACTATATATGAAGTAACCGTAACAGGTCTCGTTAAAATAAAGGCCAACATACCGTTAGATTTATCTGTTTGAATAGCACCCATCATAGAAATCACTAGAATCATAAGTCCAAGCTGATCAAACTGAGACCCCAAAGTACTCGCTAATACTTCGCCTCCTTTTTGTGATGTCATACTTGGATCGATGGTAATTCCCTGCCCTCCACCTAATGCTCCTAAAATGGATGGTAAGTAATGCGTTACTATTGGCTGTGTTGCCCCTAAAAATATAAAAACAATTGGTAGCCAAATGATCTTAAAATCACGTAACATTTGAACACATTCTTTTTTTATCAATATCATTGAGTTATTCATTTTTGCACCACCAATTTCAAGAAAATTTCTTCTAAAGTATCGTTGTTTATTTCAAACTTAACGATGTCCACTTTATGTTCGAGTGCATTTTGCAGTAACATATTTTTATTTATTTTGATACTTTCAACCTTCACTTTGACTTTAAGTCCAATCACTTCTACATCCTTCACATAAGGCAAATTTTTTACAACGTCAATCCACTCTCGATCTTTAGCTGTGATTTCAATGATTAATTTATTTTCGCTATTACGGTGTAAAAGCTCAGTAATTGTTGTATCTTCTATCTTTGTTCCATCTTTAATCATGACAAATCGTTCACAGATTTCTTCTGCATCACTCAATATATGGGTTGATAATAAAATAGTCGTATCTTTTTTTATTTCTTCAATGAGATTTAATACTTCCCTTCTACCTATTGGATCTAATGCGGATACTGGCTCATCCATGACAATAAGCGCCGGTTTATGCAGTAATGCTTGTGCAATACCGAGTCTTTGTTTCATTCCACCAGAAAAGGTACTCACCTTCGAATCTTCTTCCCCACTTAATCCAACTTTCTCCAAAATTTTTGGTATCGACTTTGACAATGCTTCTTTTTTCATCCCTGAAAGTTGCCCCATAAACATAAGGGTTTCTCGCGCTGTCATCCAATGAAAAAAATTAGGGTATTGCGGTAAGTAGCCAATTTCCCTTTTCATTTTTGATATTTTTATCCCATTCAATAACACTTCACCCACATCTGGATTAATAATATCCGAAATCACTTTTATTAATGTAGATTTCCCTGCTCCATTTGGTCCGATTAATCCTACACATTCCCCAGATTGCAGTTCCATCGAGAAAGTATTGACAGCAATTTTCCCTTTAAATGATTTTGTTACATTTCTAATCTCTAATTTCATAATTTCTCACCGTCCTTTCTCCCTATAACAAAGTATAGAATAGGTCCCAATACGTTAACAAAAAGAATAATTAGCGCCCATACAAGTACATTTTTTCTTGTTTTTCTATGTCGGTATAAATCAATTAGTGCAATGAAAACTAAAAGTACCCCGACTGCAATAACTGGCAATATGATCGGGAGAAACGCCATAATATCCATGTCTTTAAGATCATTCCATCCATAATGTAGTTGCATTTTTATCATTCCTTCCTAAACTCATTATCATTATTGATAATAATAATGATAAATCAAGAGCAGATGCATTGCAAACATTATTCTCATTATTTATAATGAGAATAAATAATGAATAAGGTGATATATAGTGAGTAATAAAGTTGAAATCTTAATGCATCCAGTAAGAATGAAAATTTGCCAAGTATTAATGAGAAATAAAGAAGATGGACTAACACCATTAGAAATGGTAAAAATCATTAAAAATGTACCACAAGCAACTCTATATAGACATCTACAAACTATGGTTGATTCTGATATCGTCCATGTAATTAACGAAAAAAAGGTAAAATCTGTTTCTGAAAAATATTACGCAATCAATGAAGAAGATGCAAAAATTGAAGGAAGTGAGTGGAAAGGATTATGTGATGAGGAAAAGTTAAATTACATTTCCTATTACCAATTATCACTTATGACACAATATCAAAGTTACCTTAAAAAATTAGAGGAACAAAACAGTCAAGAAGATAATGCTACTTTTTCTGTAGTGGAATTAAAGCTAGATGAAGAACACTTTATGAACTTTCAAAACGAACTTAATGAATTAATGAATAAATACTACCATACCCAAAGTAAAGGTGACGAAAAAGAGGCTCCTGTTCGGACCGTCGCTATTACAATTATTCCAGAAACGTAAACTAACTCAATATAAATAATACAAGCCGATGTTTCCTATGTTAAGGAAACATCGGCTATTTTCATTTCAAAAATTGTTTAGCTTCTGTTTTAACTTCTGCTGTAAGGCTAGCGAAAAAACTGATCTAGAATTCGAATGTGCTTAAAGCCCCTGTCTTTCTTTTATTAAATGAATTCTTTTCTTTCTTTTCTCATGCTACTGTCATACCATCCACACTCTCTCCAAACACTTTTTAAAAAGAAGCATGGGTAAACTAATAAATATAAATTAGGAATCCACCAAGAAATATCGAAATCTAAACAGATTGTCCAAAATGCTAGAGCTTGTATTCCTGAACAAAAAGTTAAAATTAATGATACGAACGCCAAGTGGCTCCAAATATGTTTTTGTTTAGAATGTAAATACATGAGCATACCCCTGTTGTTCCCTCTTATTAAAGGAGGAACTATTATGGGATTTGGTGGTAGTTGCGATTTTGCTGAAGGTTTTACTTTATTAGTTGTATTGTTTATTTTATTAATCATCGTTGGAGCTGCTTGCTTCTGCTAAAAAACTATAAGAAAAGACACTCTTATCATAGTGTCTTTTCTATTCTCTTTAAAGAATTTATATCGACCTCATAATTATTCCCATATGGTCTACGCGCCGAAAGTTCTTCCTTTGGCCCATAAAATAATACTTTCAACTCATCATCTTTATACTGAACTACAAAGAAGTCATCAAATTGGTCAAATGTGTTTTGATTGATCGTGATAAACCCTTTTTCTTGGGCAGTTGTTTTAACACTTATTCTTCGTCCATCTTTAATGACATCATATCCATGCTGATTCGTCACTTTGGATAGCTCACCATTTGTGTAAAGAACACAAAAAAATTCACCTAGACGACCTATAAGATGCCTTAATTCAGTCGCCTTACAACCAAGAACATTCATTTCAAATCGTAACATTTCAAAATATGCCTCATATAACTTTTTAATTTGTGAGATTCCTATTTTATCCTTATCCCCATAGACAAGAAGTTTCCCCTTATCCCACTCACCTACAACAGATTCACAATCTGTCCCTTTAGGTTTGTGAAAAACTAATCCTGTATAAGGATAATTTTCACCTACATATCTAAAAGTTTTTTTATTTATATATATAAACAGATTTTTATTAACAGCTCTCCCTTTGTTATAACGGTTATAACAATAATCAGCAGGATTAATACTCCCCGGTTTTGTATTAAATTTTGTTATTAATCTGTCCTTTATCTCTGCAGATGTTACAGTATCGCCTATCTTTTCTTTAAGAGCCTCTATAAATTGCTCATAAATAGTCAATGTAATCCTCTCCTCATGTTTCTCAATAGTTTTAAGCCTAGTAGAACTTGCACTCTATAATTTGGCCTAATTGTAGAATAATATATTTAAAGTTCTTCATAAATTTTTATAACTTACTATATAAATTTTACATTTAATTAATTAAATTTCATAGACTATTAGAGTAAAATATAAATTGGAGAATTTTATTAAATGCTCAAAATAAAGATAATACTCCATTAAGAGCTCGTTTATTTAGGAAACGTGTCTTTTTTTTATTGGCTTTTTAAATAAGGTAAACGTGAAGAAGCATTATAAAAAGCAGGGCAATAATATTAAATTAACTTCCATTCGAAGGAGTTTAAGCCTTGCCTGAATGACTATAATGACTATTTGGTTGAGCAATCGATATGTTGTGCCGAAACGTCAATATATTAAAAAAAGGATCTCTCTTTATCAAGAGAGATCCTTTTTTTACTTCTTCTTCTTTTCTGTCGGTTGGCTTTGTTTAGCGAAATTAGATGAATCATCGAAATTCGGTTGCTTTTTACCAGCATTATTACTTCTACCTTTTCCCATATGTAATGCACCTCCTCTCGTCCTTACTATTCCCAATAAAAAAATCCTCTTGCATCCAAGGGGATTTTTTGTTGTGCTATTATTAATAATGCCCAACTATTACCGCAGTACTTCCAACACGGTCCTATCCTAACTTTTAACCATGGTGTTGATCGTGGCCATCAAGCCTATGATTATCTATCCGTCTTGGCGTTTTCCTTTAAACGATACCCTAGTCTTCGATCGCTTGATAGGTCGTGGTCCAGAAGTCTTGGATAAGATGCGATGGGGCCGGAGTGGACATCCCAACCTGGGTGAACAGAATTCCAATAAACTGTTTATCTGGATCAGCGTAAGCTGAAGTACCGGTTCCACCATCCCAGCCGAATTGACCAATAGACGCGTAGTCTCCAAGATAGGTACGCACCGCCATCCCAAAGCCCCAGCCACCTTGGATCCCTTGTCCGAACGACAAATGGACGTTATTTTTGGCCAAATCGTCTCGGTATACTTGTTGTTCCGGAGTAAGACGGTTGGTGGTCATCAGCTGGACTGCGGGCCTAGACAAGATCCGTTTAGTACCGTGCACCCCTTTATTCAAAAGCATCTGCAAATACGCGTGATAATCGTCGACGGTTCCAAGCAGTCCACCACCGCCTGCTTGGAATGCTGGAGGTTTGCTGTAACGTCCACCCGCCCCCTCATCCCACACGATGAATTCACCTGTCTGCGGATTGGGGTTGAAGGCTGGTGGAAGCCGATCAATCTTGAGCTGAGGTACGTAGAATCCAGTGTCCTTCATTCCTAGCGGATCGAATATGCGTTCGCGCAAGAACGACTCGAACGTCTGACCCGTGACCCTGGCAACAAGAACGCCGATTACTTCTATACTGATATGATACTGCCACCGCTCTCCGGGCTGATAGCTTAGCGGAAGTGCACCTAGGCGACGCATAAACTCATCTGGATCGGGCATATCCTGACCTGGCGTGTCGAATATCCCACTCTCGAAGAACGCGTTCATGATTGGAGAACCCATCAACGTGAGATCCACTCCGAGCCCGAATGTGGAGGTCAACAAGTCTCGTACAGTGATAGGACGTCGTGCTGGGACGGTCTCTTCTAGCGGGCCATCGGGCTGTTTCAACACTTGCCGGTCGGCGAGTTCCGGTAGCCATTTGTCTACTGGGTCGTCTAAATGCAGTTTGCACTCATCGAGCAGAACCATTACTGGTGAAACTGCGATTGGCTTGCTAATGGACGCCAATCGAAAAATCGTGTCCCGACGCATTGGTGCACCACCATCATGCCTCATTGTTCCAAGCGCTTCGACATACGTCTCGCCGTTTCGGCTGACTAAGGCGACGAGCCCAGGAATCTTTCCAGAATCGACATGCCGCGCCAATATATTGCGCATTTTGCGCAATCCTGTTTCAGAAAAGCCCTTATTGTTTTGTCCCATTTTGTTCTCCTTTAGTTTAGATTGAGATTTCTAATACATATTGACAATCAATTATTAGTTCTTCAAATAGAAAAATTCCCCTTTTTAATAATTTCGACAAAATGCATTTATATACATGGAGGCACCATGCATCACTATCAACCTAAGATAAGCTACATTTATGGGGATTTAATAATGGGAAATGCAATCATTAATAACATTGATACAGCCATAAAAAAATATGATTACAAGATTTGCGAATTGATTATGATACATCTAAAAACACCGATATTCTTTCAAACAAGTAAAAAAGCGCCCTATAACCAGGGCGCTTTACTCCAACCTAATGACTAATAGTAGCAGTTGGATATAATGTTGTTCCTCCAATCGAAACCTTTATTTCATTTGTTAATGGAACGTTTTGTTCATTAATAATTGTTCTCCACCATTCCCATGCAAGACCTGTACATTCTCTTGCTACAATTTTTATATTTTTTGAATTTGGTGGAAGAGGGATAACTGTAGAGTAATGAGCCGTTTTGTCTTTGCCACTACCTTCCCATGTTTTATGTGTTAATACTTCTTTCCCATTTTGATCAAATGTGAATTCATCCCAAGATACATCAAATTGAGCAACGTAAGCACCGTAATGATCCAGTGTCATTTTAGCACTTGAATATTCTGTAGTTGTCGTCTCGATATAATCTGTATTGTTATGAACAGCAGCAGTTGCATTATCTTTTAAGAAAGTGCTTGTATATGAAATTGGGTATGCTGGATTTTTAAAACTTAATTCAGCATTATCTTTAATGATATTTCGGATTTCATTGAAATCTTTTGTAACAACCTTGTTATGCTCTTTCGCATCTCCGCCTAATACGACAGCAGTAAAGGTACTTTCTTCAAAAATATCTTTATACTGTCCACTCGTTTCGACGCTGTTATTCTTAAGTAAAGCTTTAAAAGCAGCTTGTACATCTTTACTCTTAGATGTGGTTTCTAATTTTACATAAACCGTTCTACCATAAGCTACATTTGAAACCATAACAGGTGGAGCTGAATTACTTACTCCTTTACGAGTTAGCTCATCAAAAGTAACACTATTATCAAACAAATCGGATGGATTGTTAGGTAGTTCAGCACTTACAGTATAAAATATTTGTTTATATGCCGCCACCATCACTTTTTTCTCTCCATTTGCAACTGCATTAAAATCAATGTTTAAACTGTTATCAAGATATTTCGCATTAACATTAAGAGCACTAGCGATTTGTGATTTACTATAAACCATAGATTCTGTATACTGCATTCTTGCAGGTAACGTATGTGTTGCGGAATACTTTTCATTCCAAGTAGATACTAAATCATCTACTGCTCCAGCCACATTACCATATGTCGGATTTTGGACAGTGATTGTATTTTCTTTTCTCATGCCAGGTAAATCTATACTAATATTCAAAGGCTTTCTCTTAGCAACTAATAAACTCGGTTGATTGTCTGCAAAAGCTTTATTGGCAAGTTGTACAGCTCCTGGATACGTGCGATTCGCTACAGAATCGATAATCGAAATATCGACTGGTGACGTTGTAAGTGATTTTTTCTCACGTTCCACCACTACAAATTTACCATTTGAATTGATACTTTCTTTCGGAACAAAACTCTCTACTTTATCGCCATTTACAGCTAAAACCTCTTGATTATTATATGTAAGGTTTGCTATACCAGTATTAATGCCATTAACATTTTTAGTTATGTCAGTTGCATTACCGGCTTGTGTTTCTGCAAAAGAAATAGACGAATAATGAATCGTGCATAGACTAACTAATAAACATGCAAGGAACTTTCTTCTTTTGGTATTTTTCTTATTATTCAGAAAAATCACCCCGTTCTTTTTTAGTAAGATATAATAATGATTGATATATGATAGCTAACTAATAACCTTACATAAACGCTTTTAAAAGTTCTTGAACTAAAGGAATTACTCCACCTAAAAATTTTAAAACTGCCATTGCGATTTCCATATTACTTCCTCCTCTTTGCTGTATTAAGATGTGTTGTATATTTATGCTTTCATTATAATAAGCTTTTGCATTTGCATCAATTCATTTTTATATGCAATATTTCATATTGAGGAAAAGCAATTTTTTCTGTCAGGGTGATGATGGTACTACTCTTCTTGACAATATTTCAATCCCTCTAAAAATATCAGAATTTTCTAATTCTAAAAGGTTATGAACGAATCAACCTCGAATAATTGTAATACATATACATAAGGAGGTTGATCTATTTTGTTTCGTTCTTTTACAAATGGTTGCGTCGCCTTAGTGCAACGTTTCTTGCCAGAGCCGTTTATTTTATCATGTTTATTAACTGTTTTTGTTATTTTCTTCGGCATGTTTGCGACTCACCAAACACCTGTGGAAATGATTAATCACTGGGGTAATGGCATTTGGGGACTACTCGCCTTTTCTATGCAAATGGCACTTGTACTCGTGACAGGATCTGCTTTAGCAAACGCGCCTCTCATTAAAAAAGGATTAACGAAAGCGGCAAAACTACCGAAAACGAATGGACAAGGTATTATTGCTATTTCAATCGTAAGTTTACTAGGGGCATACATAAACTGGGGATTTGGTATTGTTGTATCTGTTTTATATGCAAAAGAAGTAGCACGGCAGCTTGAAGGATTAGACTATAGACTAGCCATTGCCTCTTCTTACTCTGGATTTCTCATTTGGCATGCGGGGCTTTCTGCTTCTATTCCTCTTACGTTAGCAACAGGCGGCGAAACGTTAATTAAAACGACAGCTGGCAGTATTAAAGAAGCGATTCCAATAACAGAAACGTTATTCTCACCATACGCACTTGTACCAGTTATTATTTTTCTCGTTACGATGCCTCTCATTAATAAAGCGATGCATCCAGATGAAAAACATACGATAACGGTAGATCCTAGCGTATTCCATGAAGAAGCTGCCGCGCAAGAAGTAGGAAACAATACATTCGCCGAAAAAATGGAAAATAGCATCATTATTACACTTTGCGTTGGATTGTTAGGTCTCATTTATATTTTCAATTATTTTTATACGAAAGGCTTTAACCTTACGCTAGACATCGTTATTTTTATGTTATTAATTGCTGGACTTATTTTCCACCGTACTCCGATTCAATATATTCGCGCTTTTTCAGACTCTACGAAAAGTGCTTCTGGCATTTTACTTCAATTTCCGTTTTACGCAGGAATTATGGGGATGATGATTGGAGCGAATAGTGAAGGACTTTCACTTGGAGGGGCTATTTCGAATTACTTTATTAGCATTTCAAACGAAACGACTTTCCCACTCTTTACTTTTTTAAGCGCTGGCATTGTTAATATTTTCGTTCCATCTGGTGGTGGTCAATGGGCTGTGCAAGCACCAATTATGATTCCAGCTGGCGCTGAACTTGGTGTACCTGCTGCAAAAACAGCAATGGCAATTGCGTGGGGCGATGCTTGGACGAATTTGATTCAACCATTCTGGGCATTACCGGCATTAGCGATAGCTGGTTTAGGTGCTCGTGATATTATGGGATTTTGCGTTGTGAACTTACTATATGCAGGATTTATCATTAGTCTATGCTTCTTATTTATTTAAACGAAAAGCTAGTTTTATACTAGCTTTTTTATATAATAAATCACTTATTTCCCACGCAATTTATCACGGTCTTCCACTCTATATCCGTAAGCTGTAATGCCTCAAATGCAAAAAAATCTTCACATACTTTTTTAATCAGATGTGGATTTTCCCTCAAGAAATTCCACTGTAACGCTTTAGGAAGAAAATACGTTTCATACTCTTTACTTCCTCTTACTACCTCATCCACTTCTCTTTCACAAATTCCTCTTATTAAATAATCATTTCTTAATTGAATCTGTATTTGTTGAAACGTTTCACTACATTTCTTCAAGTGGATTAAGCAATTAATATATGTACGAAAAAGTTCATTATCATACTGACAACACTTTATAATACGTTCCATTTCATTCATAACGTACGAGCCTTTTCTTCTATTTGTAATAACCACTTTTCCCGCTTCTCTCGTTTACTCGTTTTCACAGATTGAAAAACTGACCGTTTTATATCGCGAATTCCGCAAAAACGTAAAACACCTCTCTTCATCATAATCCAATCTGCTGATCGATATAATAGTGCGACGTACCATAACGGTGAGTCTAATGTATTAATTACCCACGCCTTCTTACCTTTCAATAATCCTTTCGGCAGGGCACCTTCATATTTATAAGCAAATCCAGCAACGAAAATGCGATCAATAAATCCTTTTAAAATTGCAGGCATCCCCCACCACCATACTGGATAAATGAAGAGAAGAGTATCCGCTTCTTCCACTAACGTTCTGTACCGAGCTGTCTCTTCTTCATTTACTAAATCACGTCTTTTCTTCTCCTCATTAAATACAAGGACGGGATCAAATTGTTCCTTATATAAATCAAGTACCGTAACCGAATGATTTGTTTCTTGTAATCCTTTTTGCACATGCTTTAATATCCCCGCATTAAAACTGGAAGGACTAGGATGAGCGTATACAATTAGTACATTCACTACATAACAACTCCCTCTATAAGTTAAAGTTTCCCCTTCTTTAACATCTTCTCTACAATTTGCACGTTTTTCGAACTTTGTAATAAACGATTTAATAATGTAAGTAACTCTTCCATTTCTAAATCTTTCAGTTTCTCTTTCACCGTACTCTCACCAGCACTTTGAATATCATAAACAACTGCCGCCATATGCTTACAATAATTCTCATATGGACACTCGCAGCTACTTTCTGTAAAATTTTCAAGATCAATCATTACTTCATAGTTTCCTGCATTTCCAGTAACAAAAGCAAATATTTTCTTTTCTTGTATTTCAACATCTTCTACATGTCCTTCTTCATAATATTCATAACCTTTATCCATAATGTACTTAGGAATCCATTTCGTTATATCATTTAGTAAGTAAGCGTACATAACAACACCTCTTCCTTTAATTCCCTTTTGACTTCCAAAACCCTGCATGTTATTCTAATAACTGTCAAATAGCAAGTCTATATGACAAAACGACTGACACCTATTCGGCGGAGGTGTCTCTTTTCATTTGCAGCCGATACGAAGTGCCTCTTTCAGGCACATTCAATCTTTGACACTACACACTCAACACCATTCCCTTGTATCAGGCTGCTTAAGCAGTCTTTTACGCTACATACTCCAAAAAAAAGAGAGCTTAGCTCCCTTTTCCCGCCTTATAAAATACCCCTTTTTCAGTATAGAGATATTCATCAGCTAATGTAATTTTCCCATCCAGTTTCAGTTCATCTAATAGTCTTGATAAATAAAATTGATGTAACATCTTTTTCGTGAATTTTCCTTCATGATGCGAAACGATATGTTCTTGAATATCTAACAATGATATTGGCTTATCTTGCTCTATCATATATTCATAAACTGTACTACGCAGTTTTACGTATTTTTCGAGTGTCACAGTACTTCGCAACCCCTTTCTTCTTAATATAAATTTTCGTAATCGGTTTTTTTGCAACAAAAAAACCTCTCCGATAAGAAGAAGTTACGTATATATCTTCGTCTTATCTCCCAGAACAAATATGTTCTGCTGGAATTAGCACCTGCATCGCGGTTGCTGGGTTTCATCGGGCCAGTCCCTCCACCTCTCTGGATAAGAAAATATTCACTTAATTCTTACTATACGTAATTTCATTCTAATTGTCAAACAAATATAACAAATTATATTTTGTTCCTTACTGTTCATACTATACATATATGAATATGCAAGGAGGATTATGAAATGCACGAAAATGCTCGCGGATATGTCCAAAATTCTTTTCAATCATTACAAGAAGCAAAACATTGTTTAGAAGAAGCGCTACAGACTGTTGAAAAAGATTTTAATCGCGCTCGTATTGAACAATCACTTTATGCGATCGAACAAGCTATTCAACGCTGTGATTACACGGTTCATATTTTAGAACAAGATTGAAAAACTTCCCATCATAAGGTGGGAAGTTTTTTCAAATGGCATACTTCATAATTATTACCGTTATAATTAAAAAATATACAGAATTAGCAATTTCTAAAACCCCTACTTTTATAATAGAAATTTTTTTGCCATATAACATAATTGCTCGAATGACACTCGGTATAAAAATAAGAGAACACCACGGATTGATAGCAAAGACAATGACTGTTAATACAATATGATACCCCCATGATATAAGACGATACTTCGGGTTATTTTTCTCGCGAATCATCGTTTTTACATAAAATGTACTTCCTAAAAAATATAAAAATGAAATAAGCGCAATAAATAATGCCGTTTTATCTATAAGTTTCATTGAAAAATAATAACTAACTAAACCACCAATACAGAAAACAATAATTGCACTGATGTCATTGAGTAATGCTCTTTCATTTTTTTGACGAGCGTAATACATATTTACTATAAATAATGGGATCATTATTGCTACGAATAAAAGAATACGCCATTCATATAATAGAGAAATCATCCCAAATACGAAAGCGATGATAAAATATACAATTGCAGCATGTAAAAACTCTTTTTTTCGTTTTTGCTTTATGTACGTAAGAAATGGATACGTAGCTAAATAGATAAAGAACCAAGCTAAAAACAATGGAATATGATACATAGTAGGTTTCCCAAGCATGACACTTAATAGAAATGGTATAACGAGCATGGCCCATGCACCGTGTTGCTTCGGAATAACTAACTTCATTAACTATACACCTCCTCTTCGAAAACATTTCTCACCTACTATTATACAAATAATCTTATATAATAACGGAAGTATATTGGATCAATTTTTTGACAATAAAAAATGCTCCTTACAATATGTAAGAAGCATGAAAGAGGCAAACGAATATGTAAGTCGCGACCCTACCTTATATGAGTATGCTTTTCTATGCCATGTTATGCTTATCTAATATGCCGTATTTCTTTTTAAATCTCGTAAGAATCGTAATCCAAGACGTACTAAATAGTAGTAAGAAAATAACATTCGAAATTGCATGACTCAAATCGAAATAAAAACTTGCAATATAATACGAAACGACTGCTTCCCACGTTGCCTCACGTATGAAACCGAGAAGCCCCCATAAGTTCATAATCCAGCCAAATAAAAACCCAACAAATAATCCGTATAGAAGTCTTCCCCATAGCTTTTTCATTAAAAATGTATTACGTAATAATCCAGCTATAAAACCAATCATGCCCCAAGAAAACATTTGCCACGGCGTCCACGGACCTTGTCCTAAAAAGATGTTAGATACGATAGCCGCTGTTGCACCGATCATAAAACCAGTTTCACTCCCAAACACAATTGCAGAAACGATAATGACAAAAGAAGTCGGTTGTACACTTGGTAAAAGAGAAAATGGTACACGGCTAACTGCTGCAATTGCCGCTAACACAGCAACGAGCACAATTTCACGTGAAACAAAAGCCTTTCTTTCAAAACGGATATAAAACGGTAACATAATAACAACTAATAAAAACAAACTACTTAACATGTAATAACCGTCCATGATAAGTGTAGTAAAGAGTAGTGTGCCTATTATTACTGTAAAAATACATATTATGAATGCAACATATCGTTTGGACACGCTTCGTACACATCCTCCCACGTTAATGCATATGGTAACTCTTTTCGAATAAATCGATTAATAGAGGTTGTATAAAAGAAGTTGCCACTAAAGAATTCTTTTGGTGTATCATTCATAATGACTGCTCCGTCAAACAACATCATGCATTGATCAACGTATTTCGCTGCAAACTCAATATCATGCGTTGCCATTACAATAGTTGTACCTTCTTTTTGCAGCTTTCTAAATAGCTCTCCTACTCTTTCTTTTTTCCACGGATCTAATCCCTTTGTCGGTTCATCAAGTAACAATAAAGTCGGCTTTGATAATAACGTTGTACATAACGCAAGTAGTTGTTGCTCTCCCCCGCTACAATCATGCGGATGGCGTTCTTTAAGCGAATACAACCAAAACTTCTTCAACATATCTTCTGCTATTTCTTTTCCTTGTTCTCCGTATAACTCACGTGCACGTTCATACACTTCTTCCCACACTGTATCAAATGTAAAATGATAATACGGATGCTGCGATACATACCCGATCCTTTTAAATCGTTCTTTCGAATCAATTTTATGTATCACTTTCCCATTCCACTTTACTTTCCCTCTTCTCGCTTTTTGTAATCCCGCCAAAATCGTTAACAGTGTAGACTTCCCTGTACCGTTTTTTCCAACGAGAGCTACCCATTTCCCTTTTTCAATCGATACGGTTAAGTCTCGTAAAATAAGTGGACTATTTTTTTCATATTGGAACGAAATATGCTCTGCACTTAAAATGACTTCTCGCTTTTCACTTTGTGCTATTTGCTCATTCACATATGATATCTCTGAAAAGTTATTCAGTTTCATTTGTGCTTCTCGCACTGTAAATGGAATATCTTCTACATTCCACTCTAAAAACAATCTTGGAATTTGCGGAATAAATGGACGAAAGTTTTCTACTTCCCACATGTTCGCTATAACCGTTTTAGGACTGCCATCATAAACGATTCGGCCGTTATCCATACAAATAACGCGTGTTGCAAGTGGTATCACCTCATCTAAACGATGTTCACTTAAAACGATCGTAATTCCAAGTTCTTCGTTAATACGTTTTAACAATCCTAAAAACTCTTTCGCAGCAATGGGATCTAACTGCGCCGTCGGTTCATCTAATAATAATAGTTTTGGCTGCATAACTAATACCGCAGCTAAATTGACGAGCTGCTTTTGCCCGCCAGATAACGTATGAACAGATTGGTGCAATAAATCTTGAAATCCTAAGAAGCTAATAAGCTCTGCTATTCGTTTTTGAATAATCTGTGATGGTAACCCGATATTTTCTAAAGAAAATGCTAATTCTTGAATGACCGTATCCATTACAAGCTGATTTTCTGGATTTTGAAATACCATACCAATTTCTTGTGCAGATAATAAATCAGGTACTTCCTCTAATAAAACGTCATCATAAAAAATTTCTCCTGAACGTGTACCGATTGGAAGTAATTCCTTTTTAAAATGCTTCAATAAAGTTGTCTTTCCAGAGCCTGACCCTCCAGCAAGTGCAATAAACTCTCCTTTTTGAATAGAAAGAGAAATATGCTGTAACGCATATTCGTTTTCATCAGCATATACAAATGATAAATTGTTTATTTCTGCATGCGCCACCATATCCATTCCTTTCCTTCCATTATAATTGGTAGACTAATAAACATCATAAATACTCCGAACATCACTCCATCGTATTGCTGAAATAGAATAGATTCGACTTTCGGTGAAATGATTAGCTTTCCCCCGCCATACGTATTACATATAATAGCAATGATAAGTAGAATACTTAAATAACTGAGCGTATACCAATCTCGTCTTTCCATTCTATACCGAATATATGTCGTACGCTTCGTTACACCAAATCCACGGGCTTGCATAGAATCTGCTGTTTGCAGCGCATCTTCTAATGAAGAAATTAATAATACTTGCAGCAATTGCATACCATTTTTCACCCGTTCTACAATGGAACCTGCGTCTACTTGTACACCTTTCGTTTTTTGAACGAGTGTTATTTTCTGTAATCGCCTCATAAACAAAGGAACAAACCTCACCGTAATCATCGTTAACAATGCTACTTTCGGTGAAATTCTAGAAAACAAATATAAAAATTTATGACTCGAAATAATATCATTATACGAAGCAAACGTAAACATAATCGCAACTAATAATAATCCCATTACTACTCCAAACATAATCGCCTCAAGCTTAATACGGCTATCACCTAACCAAAATAACGTAGTTCGCCCTCTATGTGTTAATAACGAATTAAATAAAATGACCATAAAAAAGAAAACGATTGTGCTCGGTAACATCTTTCTTATCTTTTCACTATTCCCTTGCATTATATTGATTATGACGATTAATAGTATTGCTCCAATTAAAAAAAGAGGATGAAGACACATCATACATAGTATCATCACCCCGATATAATAGAAAAAATTCACAAAAGGATGTAAAGAAGAAAAACTTATTTTCATAGTCCTTTACCGAATGCCTTTCTTATTTTAATACATACACCCACTCAATTGTATCTCCTGGTTTAACTGTTACTACACCTGCACTATGGTTTGGAAACGCACCGTTCACACGATATTTCCATCCACTAGTATCTGTAATATCTTTTTCATATAAATCATTAATACCTTTTACATAAATATCACCTTTGGAGCCCATTGCATCCACATCTAAACCTGTACGCTGCAATACTTTATAAACAGTATCGCCTTCTTGTACATCCATTTTTTTCGCACCTAATAAGTACCCTTTATCACCTTTTACTGAGATAGTGACTTGTTTTGGTTTTGGTATTACTGGATCTGGCACTGACACTGGCGGTACTGGATCTGGTACCGGTGTTGGTGGCGTTGGTACAGTTGCTTGTTGCTCTTTATTCGGATCAACCTTCTGCTCCTGCTTCGGTGTTTCTTTCGGCTGATTCACAACCTTCGCTTCTTCTTTTATTTCTTGCGCTTTCGGTTGTTTCTCTTCTTGTGCTTTTTGCTGTTCTGGTTGCTTAGTAGCAGGCTGTTCCTGAGGTTTCTCTTCTTTCTTTACTTCCGGTTGTGCCTGTGCCTTTTCTTCTTTCGGCTTCTCTTCTACTTTTTGCTCTTGTTTCTCTTTCTGCTCTTCTTGCTGCTTTTGCTCTTGTTCAGCTTGTTTTTCCTCCGGTTTTTCTTCCGGTTTCGCTTCATCTTTTTTCTCTTCTTGTTTTGCTACCTCTTCTTGCTTTGGTTCTACTTTCTTCTCAGGCTTTACAGCTGTCTCTTCACATCCGGCAAGTAGCCCAAGTGAAAGCATTAAAGAAATCAACCACTTCATCTTACTCATGTTGTCTCTCACCTTTCATAATAAAATTAGGAGCAAATGATTGCTCCTAATTTTTGTTAAGCTGCTTTACGTCTCCATAATACATATGCAGAAGCAATACATAATACACCCATACCTACTTCTGTAGCTGCACTATGAGAAGATGCTCCTGTTTTTGGTAACGTGCTACCGTTTCCTGACTTTTTGCTTTTAACCGGTTCGTTATCGACAACAACTTTTAGCGTGTCATCTTTCGTTTCTTGTTGTACTTGTTTTTGTTCTTCTAGTTGCTCAGTAACTTCTTTTTCTACTACAATATTTTCTGCATCCACATTTGGTTTCGTATCAATTTCAGGAACAGATACAGTTGACCAGTCATAAATCGATTTTCCAAGATCTTTAAACTGAAGTAAAGCTAAGAATGCTTGCTCTGTAGCCATTCCGCTACCGTTTTGATCACTTGGTAACCATTTGAATTCACCATTTGGAAGTTGGTATGACAGTAGATTTTGCATTGCCTTATGTAGACGATTTTGATCTAAATCTTGTACAAGAGATAATCCAATAATTGCTTGTGCAACACTATTAGAATTTTCTTGTCCATCAGCAGAAAAACCACCGTTTTCTAGCTGTTCGTTATATAAATAGGCAACAGCCTTTTGCACAGCGGGTTTCACATCTTCTCGTTCTTGATAAGGAGCTAATGCTGATAAAACCATACCTGTTACATCAACGCTACTAGCACTGTCTTTACTGCTTGCGCTATCGTAAGTCCAGCCACCATCTGTATGCTGTGAGTTTAAAAGCGCATCTACTAAAGCAACTCGATTCCATTTTGAATTCACTGGCACTTCATATTTCTTCGTATCAAATGCAAGTAAAGCAAATGTATAACCTGTAACAGAATTCACTTTATCTGATTCGTACAATTTTTGAACTAAATTATGTTCGCCAACCTTTGTAGGGTCTGCTTGCATTGCATTCATCATAATAATCGTTCTAGCTAAATCTGTCGCTGAAAAACGGTTAATGCGCTTTTCTACTTTTTCAGTTACTGACTTAACATAATTTAATTTCGCCTCAATTGGAACATTCTTTCCAGAACGAGAAAGGCCTAAAGCTACCCAATCACTTTCAATTCCATCTTGTAACATCTTTTCAGATGTCTTAAAGATCGCGTCATTTACTTGTGCCACTGGAACTTGAATGTTCTCTTGCTTTGGTTGTTCTACCTTTTCATCATTTGTTTTTGGTTCTTCTGGTTTTTCTTGTTTTGGATCATCTGTCTTTGGTTCTTCTGGTTTTTCTTGTTTTGGATCATCCGTTTTTGGTTCTTCTGGTTTTTCTTGTTTTGGATCATCTGTTTTTGGTTCTTCTGGTTTTTCTTGTTTTGGATCATCTGTTTTTGGTTCTTCTGGTTTTTCTTGTTTTGGGTCATCTGTCTTTGGTTCTTCTACAGTTTTACAAGTACCAAATTTATCTAATGTTTGCTGTAATGTTTCCTGGCTCATATTGCTCCAGTCTGCAACAAAACGAAAGACAACAACATCTCCAGCATTTAATTTATAACTATCTGCTCCAACTTCTGCAGATTTATCATTTACATCATACAACCAGCCGCTTGTGTCCCCAGCCATTAAGCCGTCAATGCCTTTAACATACGTTCCAAACGACATCGTCTCTGCTGTTACTTTGTCCCCCATGACTTTTTGCAGCAAACTTAAAGCTGTTTCCCCATCTGTAATTTGCTCTTCTTTCGGGCATAACATAATGCCCTTTTGTGATTCACCAATAATTGCAAGTTTTGCTGTATTTCCTTCAGCAAACGTAATATGTACTGTATTCGCAAAAGAAACAAATACGAGTGTAACTGCCATTAACGACGTAAGCAGCCATTTTTTCAACATTGCCATCCCAAAATTTCCTCCCTTACTACTATTCACACAAAAAAAGGCCCTTCAAGGGCGTGCAATTGACACTCTTTTTTTGTAAGTGTCGAACAAACTGTGCAACACCTCCTACCCGCATCATTCGCGGCTATATTTGTATAGGAAAAATAATTTTGTTTATGAACGTATCATTGTGATAACATTCACTTTTCTAGGCAAAACTGACTTCCATTCAAGTTATCGTAAAACGATAAACCTATACATTCTGTTAATTATAAATTTCTGTATTATTTTACTATTGACAAAGAATTTTGTCCATGCTTTATCGGATTTATTTTCTAAGAATAGTAGTTTACTATCCTTTAACGATGCAAACTCTTTTCACTAATAATAACGCCATCTTCATCCGCATACACATATTCATTCGGCTTCCATTCTACTTGTCCAAATTGCAACGAAATATTCCGCTCTCCTTTTCCTTCTTTTATACTTCTATTTGGCATCGTCCCTAACGCTAAAATACCAATATTAATATTCTTTAGTTCACTAGAATCACGAACATATCCATTCACAATAATTCCTGCCAGCTTTCTTTCCTCTGCAATAGCTGCCAAATTATCGCCAAGTAACGCACAATTCGTAGACGCTTCGCCATCAACGACTAATACCGTTCCTTCTGGTAATGTTTGCAATCCTTCCTTCACTAGTACGTTATCATCCTTCACTTTTACCGTTGCAATTTTCCCGTGAAATTGTTCTTTCTTCCCAAAAGACCGAAAAGACTGGCGACATATTTGTAAATCCTTTTCAAACTCATCACATAGATCCGTAGTTTTCCACATCTTTTTCCCTCTTTTCCTTATTCTTTCTATATAACATATTCTTTGATTTTTTTCGTTTCCCTGTCTAATGTTGCAAGAATTTGTATGTGTAAGAAAAGGATAGAAAAACTATTGCCTTAAGAAGCCACCTTTATTATAATCTATTTCACAGATAATATTCAGAATATTAAAAATTAACCAAGTGAAAAAGGAGGGTTTTTATGCAATTACATACCGAGGTAAAAAAGCAGCCGAGTAAACGAAAGTTTAAAATGCCTGACGCGTACGTACTATTATTTTTTATTGCCTTACTTTGTGCCATTGCTACATATTTCGTTCCTGCTGGAGAGTTTAAAAGAGTTACAAACGGTACTGTTACAACGACAATACCAGGAAGTTATCATTCTGTTCCACAATCTCCGGTAGGATTTGTTTCTTTTTTTACCACTATTGAAAAAGGAATGACACTTGCTGCTCCTATCATCTTCTTAATTTTATTTACAGGTGGAGCCATTGCCATTCTTGAAAAAACAGGCGCTCTTGACGGTTTAATCTATCATGTTATTAACAAATTTCGTAATCAGCAATTACTTTTCATTTGTATTGTCGCCGCACTCTTTTCTATTCTCGGAACAACTGGCATTATCGTTAACTCGGTTATAGGCTTTATCCCCATCGGCATCATCGTTGCACGCACATTGAAATGGGATGCTATCGTCGGTGTAGCAATTATTTATTTAGGCACTTATGCTGGTTTTAATGCTACTATATTATCTCCCTCACCTTTAGGCATTTCACAAAAAATCGCTGAACTTCCGATGTTTTCAGGAATTGGTTTACGCACAGCAATCTATATCTCTTTTTTAATTGCCACCATTTTATATATTAATTGGTATGTAAAACGCTTAAAAAAATCGAATAAAGGAAGCATACTCGGAGATAACTGGTTTCCAAGTAATGCTCTTTCAAGTGAGAAAGAACTAGAGAAAACTGAAGTTCCTTGGACAATACGTCACAAATTAATTTTACTCGTTTCGGCTTTATCGTTAATTGCATTTTTAATAGGCGCTTTCCGTCTACATTGGACAGACGCAGAAATGACCGCTACTTTTATTTTCATAGCAATTACAGCGGGAATAATAGGTGGCATGAAAGCAAACGATATCGCTTCTACTTTTCTAGCAGGCTGCCAAAATCTCATATACGGTGCTTTGATCGTCGGAATGGCTCGTTGTATTTCAGTCATTCTAGAACAAGGCAAATTACTTGATACAATTGTTAATCAGCTCGCACAGTCCCTCGAAGGACAAAGCCCTGTATTTGGCGTTATCGGTATGTATGTGAGTAGTGCCGCATTACATTTCCTCATTTCATCCGGGACAGGAGAATCTGTTATTTTCATTCCGATATTAGCTCCACTTGCCGATTTCATGCACATTACACGTCAAGTTACAGTACAAGCTGTTATGCTTGGAGAAGGTGTAGTAAACTGCCTCAATCCAACTTCCGGTGTTTTAATGGGCGTTCTCGCAGCGAGCGGCATTTCTTACGGAAAATGGATTCGTTTTATGGCTCCACTTGCGTTCATTTGGTTTATCATCGGACTTATTTTTCTTATTATTGGCGTGAATATTGAGTGGGGACCGTATTAAAAGACTCATATTATACTTTACTTAATAAAATATCGATTCTATTCTCCAATCCTATAAAAATCACTTATTCTAGTATAGATATAAACAGGGATTGATCATAGTGATCAATCCCTTCTCTCAAAGTAAAATACCTTTAAGTATTTTAGTTCCAAATTTTATTTACCCATTCCGGATGATCAATAAAAGGATTACGATTATGTTGATATTTCGTAAAAATCACTTCATTACGCTTTCGCTCTAAATCATCTACAGGGTCTTGTTCATTCCATTTTAGTAAAACGGATAGTTTGCCCATGTATGGATCTTTATTGTTATTCACCTTTTCATTTAATTCTAAGTCTATTTCGCCGTTGTCTCCTTCATAACGAACAGCCATGTAAAATAGCATTCTAGCGATATCTCCTTTTACACTATCACGAGGTTCCCAAGAATCACTATCATATTTACATTCTGTCGCTTCCGAATGATTCACACCACCATTATCAAAATCCAGATTTCCACGTGAACTATTTACAGATACATCCGTCGCTCTTAAATGATGCAAATCTGTTCCAGCTCCTGCAGTCGTTCCAAAATCACCGTGAGATTTTGCCCAAACATGCTCTCGGTTCCAATTATCAACTCCTGAACCATTCGTAAGTTTCCCTTGCGAACGCCCAGTATATAAGAGTATCACATTGTTTTTATTATTTGGATCTTCATCAGTATCTCTTAGTGCTTCCCAAACCGCACTGTATGATAACTTTGTATGATCATCAATAATATTATGAAGTTCCTTCTTTAACTCTAAACCCGTTTTTCCTATTGCATTATTATAATATGTATCATCATAGCTTTTTACAGTAATCTCTTGTGGTGATGCAGAAGCTACTTCACCGTGTATGATATCTGTGAATGATAGAGATGCAGTACTTAAAATAAAAAATGAAGATAGTGTAACCATAGCAAGCTTTGTATTTCGAAACTTCATATACCCATTTCCCCTTTAAAATATAATTTGAAGCCATTAACTAAAAAATGCTTTCTAACCCCCAAAAACTTTTAGAAAGCCATACCCATCCTTTTCTTTTTATTTAATACAAAACTCTATTGAGTCTGTATTATTTCCACACTTTTGGTTTATCTACTTCTCAAGGAATATCCTTCTCTAGTAAAGATTATTAAAATATTCTTTACAATTAAAAAGTAGTTTAATGTTAACTTATAAATTTCAATTTTTTCATGCAATTATACATATTTGATAAATCGTTCGACTTTTCCTTTTTCTATAATTGTCTTTATTTTTTGGTGTAAAACCCTTCTTCCTCTGAAAAATAAGTACAAAAATAGATTGGATACCATGTAAGGCACCAATCTATTTTAATTAAAGAAACTTTGGTAATTCTGAGTTCACAACACATTGCGCAGTAATGATAACATTTTTATATTGAGACAGAACTACTACTATTTATTTGGTATCGAACCTATATACTTTTTAACTACTTCATATACATATTCTTGATTTGCCGCCGCTGTATTTGGATTGTATTTTCCGCCGTTTGTTTTATTGTTAGATAATACTCGAATCCCTAAAAATGGTACGTCATAAGCTTTTGCGATTTGCGCTGCGGCAGCACCTTCCATTTCTTCAACAGATGTACCGTATTTTGTATGGAACCATTTAATTCTATCAACTTCATTATTCCAAAGATCTGCTGAACCTATAGTCCCTTCAACCACTTTACCTTTTGTATATTTATCTTTTACCGCATTAGCTGCTGCAAGTAAATCCTTATCTCCCTCGTAGTATCGGATTTTCTCAGCATTTGGATCTTCTCCTGCACTTCCTTCAGAAGCCATTAAGTCCATTGAAATCCATTTTGTCGGTTCAATCCCTTGATTCTCATCCATATTTGTTGTTTTTAATGAACCTATGTTCGCTACTTGTTTTCCTAAAACAATATCAAATACGTTTAAATTTGGATCGTGTCCACCTGATGTTCCTTGGTTAATAATCGCCTTAGGCTTATATTTTTCAATAGCCACTGCTGTAGCAGCTGCTGTATTTTCCATTCCTTTACCTGTTTTCGCTACGATTACAGGATAATTGTCGACAGTGCCTTTATAAAATACGAAAGTTCCAGACTTTTCTTCTTTCACATTTTTTAACCTTTTTGCAAACTTCTCAGCCTCTATCGGCATTGGCCCTTGAATTAAAATAGGTTGTTGATTACTTTTTGCCTCAACTTGTTTTGGAGTCACATTACATCCCGCAAGTATTGATAATGACAATGCAACAGTAGTTACTAGGGCGGCACATTTTTTCAACGTATTCTTCTTCATAAATAATTTCCTCTTTCTCTTGTTGTTTTCTATACTCGATGCTTTTAGTCCAAACAAAAAAAGTTCTAGAAATTGTAGAAGAATCTCTACTTTCTAGAACTACGGTAGTCAAAGTTAATTAAGCAAAAGATAAAACAAATGCCAAATTATAGATCGGTAGCGCTCATGAAATAGCACGGCCGAATACTTTAACCCGTAGTCCAGTTCTTTCATTGGGAACTAGGTAGAAACGCTCGGACCATATTACCGAGTATATACGAGTGATGATGTGTAAAATTATTATATTGGTAATATATCAAACTTTTAGTGTGCACGCAATCTAAATATGAACATTTTCATTAAAATCATTTTAAATGTTCGTTTTTTATAAGTTAAATGGACAGTATTTTCATCTTCCAATGGATAACACCTGCAAAAAACTTACAATCTAAATACTAAACTAGATTTACCTACAACAACCGATCGCTGCTGCTTTTTTCAACCCATCTTGTCCCCTCTTCATATCAGTCTATGAACGGGGCGGGAAGGGTGCCATAAAGAATGGACGGAAGCCGCGTTTTCCGCGCAGCTTCCGTCCCGATTTTCCGGACAACTAACTCAAATACCGATTTCGGATGACCCCCATGTGATGAATCTCGTGTCCTGCGATGCCGTACGCGAGGGCGCGCGCCGTAATACTTGCGTTGTTGGCTGAGCCTTTGCGAGACCACGCCTCCTCCGGTAACCCGCGCAGCAGTGTGATCGTCGATTGCCGTACGGCCCGGTAGTCTTCGGCCAATTGCGCGGTTGTCCAGTTTCCGAAAGGAGGCATGAACAATTCCTGGTCGAAACCGGACAGAGGCGTCTGGTCCCCTCTTGCGAACCGAAGCAGGCGGTAGGTCATAACGCGTTCTCCGTCTGCAATGTGACCCACGACTTCTTTCAGCGTCCATTTTCCTTCCGCATACCGATACGCGCCATTGCTTTCGGTCAACGATGCCAGCAGCTCGGTCATTTGCTTTTCCTGAGCGAGCAAAATGTCGATGATGTTGCCTTCCGGTACCAACCTAATATACTCTCCGAAGTTGACGGCATATTCCTCTTCAGACGGTCTTTGATTCATGCGTAATCACCTCTCTATGGAGTTATAGAAAATTAAAATGTTCTTTCCAATGCTCTACTGCGATTTTTTTGCGGATTTCGTAATTTCGGCATGTATAATGAATTCGCGAAAGAATAAAACTTTCCTTTTTTTATACATTCCTATCCTAACGTGGTTTTAGTGTTCTTGTTTGTTACTGGATTAGCCAAAAAAATGTATAAAAAAGGATAATTAGCCCCCATAATGGGCTAACTATCCTATAAAACTAGAACTTCTTTTCCTATGTATCATTATTTCGTTATTTCACCAAACTGCGCTCTCGTCACTTTCGCTAAGTCATCCACTTTCAGCTCAATTTGTATACCAATCTTCCCGCCGCTCACTATGATTGTTTCAAGCGATTGAGCACTCTCATCAATGCATGTAGAAAATAACTTTTTCATTCCTACTGGTGAACAACCACCGCGAATATATCCTGACACTTTCGTAATATCTTTTACGGGAATCATTTCAATCTTCTTTTCACCAACTGATTTTGCTGCTGCTTTCAAGTTCAGTTCTTCATCTACCGGAATGATAAACACATGATAATTTTTACTATTCCCTTGAGCGATTAACGTTTTATATACTTCTCTCACTTCTCGTCCAATTTTCCCGGCTACTGATACGCCATCAATTTTTCCATCGTCCGGATCATATGACATCATCGAATATTCGATCTTTTCTTTATCTAATATTCGCATCGCATTTGTTTTATCTTTTTTCATAGCGGTCTCCTTAAAAGGTTATTTCATATTATTAAGTTTTCTTTTATTATACACCCTTTTCCATTTTACCTGCATAACTTCACATTTTTGTAGATATATTTATGCATCATCCAACAAAGATTTTATTTCCCATTAAATTTAAAATCACATAAAGTGAAACTTTAATCAGTGGGGGTTTTGTTCAACCCCCACTGATTATTAGTTGAACCAATCGGGCTGCCCGTTAATGCGGGATAAAGAAAATCGACATCGAGCCTTCAAACGGAAGGCTCGATGTCGATTTTACATTTAACGTCCAAACTCTTTATTAAATATTTTATCCCTGCCTGTAATAACTTCTGGTCCTACTGCATTAATAGCAGTTACTAAAATATGTTCTCCTCCAACAGGTCCACCAACCCTTGTTTCAAATCCAAAAGTCCCACCAGCATGCCCCCAATACGATTGTCCATCTGATGTTTTCTCTTCATAAATTCCTAGTCCAACCTTACCTATAGGTGAATCTACTGTTGTGAACATCTGATCCATTAGCTCTTGATTTAAGAGCTTTCCACCCAACAGTGCACTGAAGAATGTAGTCAAATCTTCCACTGTTGAAACCATATTTCCAGCTGCATTTGCCCATGACTGATTAATTTCTGTCAAATCATATAAACGACCTGATCTATCCATATTATATCCATTAGCATGCTTACCCGGTATGTGCGAACTTGCTTCCATTACAAATGTCTCTTTTAACCCGAGCGGTTCAATAAATCTTTTTCTAATTTGCTCCGCATACGTATCTCCTGTTACCTTCCGAATAATTTCCCCGGCTATAACAGTATTTGTGTTTGAATAGTCCCAGCCCTCCCCTGGTGCAAATACAGGCGGCTTTGCAAGTGCTAAACTTATGAGCTCATCGGTACTATAATAACGAAATGGGTTTTGAGGCAATGTAATATCTCGCATATCTAAATCAGTATATGCTGCAATCCCACTTGTATGGTTTAATAACTGACGAATTGTAATTTTACTCCCATCATATCCGTTACCCTGTACAACTCCTGGCAACCATTTTTCAACTGTATCTTCAAGGTTTAATTGTTTCTCTTCAGCCAATTGCAGTACAACAGAAGCAGTGAAAGTCTTCGTTATGCTTCCGATACGGAACGAAAAATTCGTTTCTACAGGGTGTGGCATCTCATAACTAGCTGTTCCGGTAGCATACGACCAACGCTTTCCATCCTTTAATCCGCCAGCTATAACACTAGGAATTTTTTTATTCGTTACTACTTGATCCATTACATTTTGTACTTCTTCTCGATGTTTACTTTTCTTTTCCTTATCAATAGGTTCCTTTTTTGATTTTGCCGCAAATTCTGAAGCTAAAATATTATTAATTTGTTTCTCTGCGCCTAATACATTAATATTTATCGAGATAACATGCTGACCATCTTTCGTTCCACCAGCAAAGTTAGTAAAACCAGGGATACCACCACCATGTCCCCATACTTCAGTACCATCTGGTAATTTTGTTGCGTGAATACCAAGTCCATACTTTCCTAATGGGGTATCTACTGTGTGAGTCACCATCTCCTTCTGCATTTCCGGTGTTAGTAATTTACCACCTAATAAGGCACGGAAGAACGTTGTCATATCTTCTCCTGTCGAAATCATTTCACCACTAGCATTAGCAAACGATGGATTAAACAAAGTAATATCTACTAATTTATCTCCCGTATTTAAATAGCCACGGGCATTTTTTTTCGGAATATCCATTGAGCTTCCAGGAAGAACTGTTTCTTTTAAACTAAGAGGATCAATAATTCGTTTTTGTATCTGCTCAGCATATGATTCCCCTGTTACTTTCTGAATAAGTAATCCAATAATAACCATATTCGTATTCGAGTATGACCATCCTTTTACTGGTTCTAATTGTAAGGCACGAGAAATTAATTGTTCCGCTGTATAATTCTCACTTGGATTCTCTATTAATTTCTCTTTAAGATCTGGAGTCAAGTAATCAGCAATTCCGCTTGTATGATTTAATAGTTGGCGAATCGTAATTTTGCTGCCATCATAACCTTTCCCTTTTATAAGTCCCGGCAACCATTTCTCTACCGTATCATCAAGACTTAACTTCTTTTCACCCGCAAGCTGCAATACTACTGTAGCTACAAAGGTCTTCGTTGTGCTCCCAATTCTAAAAGCAGAATCAGCATCTACTTTATGATTTCTCTCAATATTACCTTCCCCAGAAGCATATGCCCAACTTGCCTCTCCATTTTTCACAGTAACAATAACTCCTGGAATATTCTTTGCATCGGCAGCTTTATCAATAACTTGTTCAATTGATGTCCTTTTGTTTACGGCATGTACGTTTTCATAAGAAGGTATCGCTAACGCTCCAACCAATATTGCTCCTGTTAAAGTAAGGGCTGTTCCTTTTCTTAAGATAAATGACTTCATTATGCATCGCTCCTATTATTTTAATTTTTTCTGTTGTCTTACTCCCTCACCTTAACTTCAATATTGTTAAATCACATAGTGACAAAACGTTTTAATTTATTTATGACGCTTTATGCAACTATGTCATATAAAACATGTGACAAACTGTCAACTGCTTCATATGACATACTTTGTTGACTGTTTTTCTATTGACGATTTCAAAGATATGTTACATGATGAATCTGAATCATTGATAATTAATCTTAAAATACAAGTAGGTGCTTAATTTATGTTCTCATTCACAAAAAAATGGATTTGGTATGACTGGATATTTGTGCTCATACGAACATTTTGGCTAATTGTTATCATCGGCGCTAATTTTATGTTTCCAACATCCATTCATACATCAAGTATGATTGTACTTTCTCTCACTTTTGTCGTTTACCTTGTACCATTAATTATTCGATATAAGAAACCAGAATGGTACCCTGCATTCGATATTATTACTGCGGGTTGTTTTTATCTTTACTTAGCATCCGTAGCTCCAAATTTACTTTGGTCTTTCATTTTACTCGTAATCATTATTGGACTATGTAGTAATCAAAATAATTATATATGGAGCGGTATTTTTTGTGGATTTGCATTCCCGCTATTGAATGCTTGGATTGCCAACCGACCACCATATGAACTAATCGTTAGTTGTAGTCTCGGTTTTGCCATTGGCATTTCTTTTAATATATTAATTCAGTATCATAAGCAATCTCGAATTATTGAAGAGCAAAAACTACTATTAGAGCAACATATTAATAGGATTGAAAAGCTTACTTTAATAGAAGAACGTAATCGATTGTCACATGAACTACATGACACAATTGGTCATACACTTACTTCTCTCATCGCTGGCGTCACATCACTAAGATCATCGGTACCGGATTCACAGTTTGAACGAATTGATTCCCTTATCAGTATTGCTCAGCATAGTCTAAATGATATTCGAAAGCATCTACATGAGCTATCTCATAATCCACTTAGTAATTCATTAAGTGAATCACTACAACAATTAACAAAAGAATTTATGAAATCTACAGGTACAACCGTTACATTTCGTATGATCGGAAACGAGACTCTTGTAATGCAAAAACTAAATTTTTGCCTATACCGTTGTCTTCAAGAGTCGTTAACAAATGCTGTTCGGCACGGTAAAGCGAGCAACATATCCGTTCAACTACATTTCGACGACCAACAACTTCGATTGCAAATTGAAGATAACGGGATTGGAATGAAAGAAATTCAATTTGGCTTTGGACTCAGCGGAATGAAAGAGCGACTTGAACAAATTCAAGGGACATTATCGGTTCAGTCTAATGTTGAACAGGGAACATTAATTGTTTGTAATATTCCATTACAAACAAAACTTGTACATGACATAATTCGCTTATTGGTCGTTGATGATCAGGCACTTATTACAAATAGTTTAGAGCAAATTTTAGAGCACCAAACTGATTTTATTGTTGCTGGTAAGGCATATGATGGATCTGATGCATTAAAATTATGTGAACAATTACAACCTGACATTGTACTAATGGACATTCAGATGCCAGAAATGAATGGTATTGAGGCTTTACTAGAAATGAAGCGACGTTGGCCTAATATGAAGATTGTACTTATGACAACATTTGAAGATTCCTTACAAGCAGCAACAGCACTCGAACATGGAGCTGAAGGTTACATGTTGAAATCTATTCATCCACAAGAAATGAAGGAGGCCTTGAAACTTATTTATAACGGTGGAACTTGGATTGACCAATCAGTTGCCACACGCATTTTTGAAGAAATGAAAATTCAACGTGAGCAATTAGCGAAAATCAAATCAACTAAACAAACTTCTCCATATGGGCTTACAAAACGGGAAATGGAAATTTTAGAACATCTATCAAACGGATTACGCTATAAATCTATTGCCGCTAAGCTATTTTTATCTGAAGGAACAATCCGTAATTACTGCTCAAATCTCTATTCAAAACTAGGTGTTAACAATCGTGAAGAAGCGATAAAAATGGCACGAACAGAAAACATCTTGTAGGCAATGTGCAATGAATACATTTCGCTTCACAACTAAAAATATTGATAATTCAAAAATCATCTGATATAATTTGGAAAAACTTATGTTAAGGAGAGATTTGTCATGCGAAATGTTAATACTTCTTTCCAACTTCATCATCATACGTAACGCCGTGTATCCGAAGAAAAATTTTTCTTCGTGGGTACAGGGCTTTTCCTGTTGACCCACGAAGCGTTCATAAAGCTATGTGGGTATTTTTATACCCGCATAGCTTTTTTTAATTTAAAAAAGGAGTGATTATAATGGAAATGAAAAATGTAAAAGGAACGAAAGACTATTTACCAGAGGAACAAGTGTTGCGAAATAAAATTAAAAGAGCTTGTGAAGACACGTTCGAACGATACGGATGTAAACCGTTAGAAACACCAACGTTAAATATGTATGAGCTTATGTCTTACAAGTACGGCGGTGGCGATGAAATTTTAAAAGAAATATATACGCTTAAAGATCAAGGAAAGCGCGACCTTGCCTTACGCTACGATTTAACCATTCCATTCGCAAAAGTCGTGGCAATGAACCCGAACATCCGCCTCCCTTTTAAACGGTATGAAATTGGAAAAGTATTTCGAGATGGGCCAATTAAACAAGGTAGATTTCGTGAGTTCATACAATGCGACGTTGATATAGTTGGTGTAGAATCTGTCATGGCAGAAGCGGAACTTATGAGTATGGCGTTTGAACTGTTCCGAACGTTAAACTTAGAAGTAACGATCCAATATAATAACCGAAAATTGTTAAACGGCATTCTCGAATCTATTAACATCCCTACTGAACGAACGAGTGACGTCATTTTATCATTAGACAAAATCGAAAAGATTGGGATTGATGGTGTACGAAAAGATGTACTAGAGCGCGGAATTACTGAAGAAATGGCTGATACGATATGTAATACCGTTTTATCTTGTCTAAAGCTTTCAATTAATGACTTTAAAGACGCTTTCAATACTCCACTCGTTGCCGATGGAGTAAACGAATTACAACAATTACAGCAATATTTAATCGCCCTTGGAATAAATGAAAATGCTATATTCAATCCATTTTTAGCACGAGGACTTACAATGTACACAGGCACCGTATATGAAATCTTTCTAAAAGACGACTCAATTACATCCAGCATCGGTAGCGGCGGTCGATACGATAATATTATCGGGGCATTCCGTGGTGATAATATGAGCTATCCAACAGTCGGCATTTCATTCGGTTTAGACGTTATTTACACCGCACTATCACAGAAAGAAACAATATTATCTACAGCGGATGTATTTATCATCCCACTCGGGACAGAATTACAATGTTTACAAATTGCCCAGCAATTACGTTCTACCACTTCCCTAAAAGTCGAACTCGAACTAGCAGGACGCAAATTAAAACGGGCCCTTAATTATGCCAATAAGGAAAACATCCCTTATGTGCTTATTATTGGGGAAGAAGAACTTAGTACAGAAACCGTTATGCTGCGGAATATGAAGGAAGGTAGTGAGGTGAAGGTTCCCCTTTCTTCTTTAAATAGTTATTTATAATACGAACCACCCTCGTTTGGGTGGTTTTTCTATTTTATAGATAACGAAACCATTAGTTAACATAAAACAATTATATTCTACTAAAAATCACAAGTATTTAATATCCAATTACCTATTATTACTTCCTTGCTATTATATATTTCCAAGTCTTGTTAACCTAGACAGGATACCTTTACTACTATTGATTGCTTTACATATCACTACTATTTTATTAGCTAAAAAATCAGGCATGAATACGTACGCTCATTATATAGGTATTATCGTTACTCTAGTTGCCTTCTTTCCTTATATAGTAATCGTTCTACATATTATAGCAGCCGTTTTCCTTTTATTAGATGCTGCTTCTACTACTAAAAAGGAAGTTTTTAATTCATAGCAAAATCAACAGCACATCCCCAGAATAGATTCACATGCATTTTAATTACAACCAAAATTTAAGAAAGTAAAAAATAAAAGGTTTCTTCACATATGGAAAACACCTTTTATTTCTACAACTCTTAACTATTATTTTTCGTATTTCTACTCTCCAAAACTTTCTCCATATTATGAGTTGCCCACTCCATCATTAATAGAATCATTGGACGTAGTGATTCACCAAGCTCCGTTAACGAATATTCTACTTTTGGCGGCACTTCACGGTATACTTCACGATGTATAATGCCATCTGCTTCAAGTTCTCTCAGCTGCAGTGTTAACATTCTTTGTGTGATATTAGGTTTTAATCTTTTTAATTCATTAAATCTCTTTGTACCATCTAATAAATGATACAAAATAACCCCTTTCCATTTTCCGCCAATAACCTCAACCATAGCTTCCACTGGACAAGAATATTTATTTAAAAATGGGTAATTTATATTATTTTCGTTTGAACAATCCATCATAAGTCCCTTCCCTTACCAATAGTATCTTTTTTGATACTATAACACATAAATGTGCGTACTTGTATCTATGTTACTTTAAAAATATAATTTACTTACAAAAATAAATTAATGAAAAGAGGAACTTTTATGACAAATACAAAACAAATTACAAAAGAGAAAATTATGGAGACTTTCCATTTCAGACATGCATGTAAAGAGTTCGATCCTATGCACAAAATTTCAGAAGAGGATTTTCATTTCATTTTAGAAACAGGCAGATTATCTCCTTCTTCTTTTGGTTATGAACCTTGGAAATTTATTGTCGTACAAAATAAAGAATTAAGAGAAAAACTACAACCGTATTCATGGGGCGCTGGTGGGCAACTGGCAACAGCTAGTCACTTTGTCATTGTTCTTTCAAGAAATATTAAAGATATGCATTATGATGCAGAGTATATTAAACATATGATGAACGATATTATTGGATTACCTGAAGACACTCAAAAAATTAGATATGAATTCTTCAAAAAATTCCAGGAAACAGATTTTAACTTATTACAATCCGATCGTGCTGTATTTGATTGGGCATCTAAGCAAACTTATATTGCTTTAGGTAATATGATGACGAGTGCAGCTCAAATCGGCATTGATTCTTGTCCAATAGAAGGATTTGATAAAGAGAAAATAGATTCTTTACTTCGTCAAGAAGGCATTATAAAAGACGATAATCTTGA
Source organism: Bacillus pretiosus (assembly GCF_051294775.1). Taxonomy (NCBI): domain Bacteria; kingdom Bacillati; phylum Bacillota; class Bacilli; order Caryophanales; family Bacillaceae; genus Bacillus; species Bacillus pretiosus. The sequence continues at coordinate 1,468,642 of NZ_JBPPHF010000002.1, read as the reverse complement.
AGTATCTGTTATGGTTGCCTTTGGTTACCGTAAAGAAGAGCCAAAGCGTGATAAAACAAGACAAACTATGGATACAATTGTTGAATGGATTAAGTAATATAGCACTCACAAATAAAACTCCTTCTAGCTAAATACTTATTCTATTGAAGAATCAGTTGTTTTTCTAATGTATGAAATTGATTTTTCATGGAAAGATATGTTAGTATGTATACAGTTTGAGCGCTCTATTTTTTAGAGTCGAACAGGAGGAGAATGGATATGTCTGATATTGAAGTTGGCGAAGTGTTTACTCTCAGTGATGAGAATAATGAGGATCAGGAAGTAGAAGTACTCGGAGCGATGGATGTCGAAGGCGCAGAATATATTGCAGTTGCCTTCGTAGAAGACATTCAAACAGAATCTGAGGAAGACATTGATATTTTCTTTTTAAAAGTAGAAGAAGATAATGAGTTTTCATACATTGAAAATGATGAAGAGTTTGATAAAGTATCTGCTGCTTTTGATAAAATTTTGGACGAGCAAGAGCAAGAATAATAAGAATGAAAAACACGAGGGTGGATGCATATCCGCCCTCTTTTTATTTATCACTCACCCAAAGACTTATGCAACAATTCCAGTACATCTTTCATCACAAAAGGCCCGTCTTTTTTCACATGCTCAGCGAATTCAGAAACGAGACGTAATGTTCTTACACTTTCAATTGGATGCTCGCCTGATGCACTTTCAGCAGAAAGCATAACTGCATTCGTTCCGTCCAGTACAGCTTGAAACACATCAGTTACCTCAGCCCTTGTTGGAATAGAATGATCTACCATTGATTGAAGCATTTGTGTCGCTGTAATAACATATGTATTCGTTCGATTACATTCCTGAATCATCATTTTCTGCAAGAGCGGAATAAATTGATACGGCAACTCTACTCCTAAATCACCCCTTGCAATCATAATTCCGTCTGCTTCTTTACATATATCTTGAAAATTCTCGATCGCTTCCATCGTTTCTATTTTGGCAATTACATTAGGTGATGTTTCTTTATACTGTTGTATAAAATCTCGTATTTCTTTTATTTGACTAGGTTTCCGTACGAAAGAACATGCGATAAAATCAACATCCTCTTCTAAAAGAAACTGAATGTCTTTTTTATCTTTCTCTGTAATAGCTGGTAAACTAACGATTGCCCCTGGTAAGTTCACCCCTTTATGAGATGAGATATTACCACCTGTTTTGACCTTTGTTTCTATTTTATCCGCGCTTACCGTTTCAACGATTAACTCAACTTCTCCATCATTAATTAAAATTCTACTTCCAACTTTCACATCATTCGTGATTCCTTCATAATCAACACTTGCTTCTCTATTGCTCCCTGTAACTGCTTGCGTATGTAAAATAAAAGAATCTCCCGCCTGAAGTGTAATTTGTTCTCCTTTTACTTCACCTAACCTTATTTTAGGACCTTGTACATCGCCTAAAATTTTAATAGAATCGTCTAACGATTTGACTAAACGAATGATGTCTTTATGACTTTCATGCGTGCCATGTGATAAATTCAAGCGCACTATTTTCATACCATTGTTTATTAACTGCGCTAACGTTTCTTTATTATTACTTGCTGGCCCAATTGTACAAACTCGATCGATTGTCATTTTTATCACCATCCTTTTTCGTTAGGTTTCCCATAAACTTTACTTACACTCTCAATACAAAAAAGCCTACTTCCACAGTAGGCTTTTCAAACTACGAAAGTTTCGTTAATAACTGAGTTAAATCTTTTTTCGTTTTCGTCGTTAATGATTTCATTTTATTAATATCTATCTTTTCTTTCTCCGCTCCTATAATTAACGGATACATACTTTGTCCGATTGTTTTATATTCAGCTGGGTGAGATGCTTCTAACTCTTTCTCGATTACATCCCACTTTTCATTAATTTGTTTTCCAAGTTTATTTACTGTTTCTAATTTCGGATTTGCAGCTAATTGCTTGTCTAAACTATCAACTAATGCAGCAACTTCTTTTACATTTGTTTTCACAGCTACGCTTTTCTTCGGATCTTTCGTTGTTTTTCCGTTTGAGTTTGTACTTGTACTTTGATCTGTTGTTTTTCCGCTAGTCGTTTCGTCATTCGTTTTTCCTGTCGTCTCTTTTTCTTTTGTTTTCACATTCTCATTTTGAGATGACGTTTTACCGTTACTCTCTGTTCCTGATGATTCTTTCGTATTTTTTGCATCCTTATCTGTTTTTTCATTTGAAGAAGTATTTGTATCTTTTTCAGTATCTTTCGTTGTTTTTGACGTCTCATCCGCACTTGTCGTTTTTGATTCTCCTTCATTTTGCGCTGTTACTTGCTCTTTCTTTTCTGTCTCTTTATCTGCTGAAGGACTACAAGCTGCCATAGTAAGCATTGTACCAATTGTTATCGATGCGATAGCGACCTTTTTCATTTTCATATAAATCCCCCTATGTTTACTTTATTTATCCTCCCCTTTACGATTCGATTTCCCCTTAAAAAATCCCTTTTCACATGAATTACCATCTTTCCGACAGTAATCTTCATAATAATACGTACAAAAACTGATAAACTCATTTGAATATTCGAGTTTCTTCTACTTCATTTTTCTTCTCTGTAGTAAAAGAAAAAGAGTATATTGTCAAATGAAGAATTACTATCTTCATATGACGATATACTCTCCTATCAAATTTTTATCTTTCTTGACATTTTATTTAAACAAAAAAATAAAATTTTCTTTTATTTTTTTGTTTCTCAACAATTGTTAACATAATATATTTATGAGTAACCACCGTTCGAATGAATGACTTGCCCCGTAATCCATTTTGCTTCTTCACTTACTAAAAAAGAAATTAAGCGTGCTGCATCTGACGGTTCTCCTACTTTACCTTGTGGGAACTTCCATACTAAATGATGCTTCAGCTCCTCTGTAATCCATCCTGTATTCGTCGGTCCTGGATCAACAGCATTCACTGTAATCCTCTTCTCCATCGCAACTGGTGCTACTGATTTTGTAAATGCTTCAATTGCTCCTTTCGTTGCTGCGTATGCTAGTTCATCAGGCATTGGCCCTAGTGACTGTCCTGAAGTAAGGTTAATAATACTTCCATTCGTTTTCAGTGCATAATGTTTTATAAATAATGAACTTAATTGCATAGTAGCGCGGACATTTACTGTATAATGTTTATCTAGCTGTTCTACATTTAATTCTTCAATTCTTGTATGTGTAGAATACGCTGCATTATTAATTAAAATAGATGGATCACCTAAACGTTCTGAGACCATATAAAACAAACGATTTGGCGAATACGACTGCGATAAATTGATTTCTGCCATTTCACATCGAACACCTAAACTTTCAATCTCCTCTTTCAACAAAAAGGGCTCTTTGTCATGCATTCCCCACGGCATCACTTTATCATACTGAGACCAGTACGTGAAAAAAACGTCTATCCCTTTTTGAGCAAGCACCTTGCATACAGCTGCACCAATTCCATTCAGACGAGTTGCCCCTGTTACAATTGCTATTTTCTTCACCTTTTCTCCTCCATCTATGGATAAATCCCCTGCACGAATACAGAGGATCTATCTTTTTATTCAATATTTGATAATATGCGTTCTGCACCTAATTTTAAAATTTTAATGAAGATATAATTTACAATCGTAAACATTACAAATAAAACGATAAACATAACCCACAGTCCTACTTGAAGGAAGAAGTATAATAGACTTACTCCCGCTACAATAACTAAAGCTATAAAAATATTAGCTAAAAAATTCCACAATGTTGTATAGCGGCTCTTAAATAATTTCTGCTCTGTATCCCAATGTATATCTGCTGTTTGTGCATCCCAGCGTGTACCAATTAAATTAATTAACAGTAAACCGTTCGCACTTAGTAAAAACCACAGTAACATGAATACAGGAGAAATCCCCGCTACAACTGCCATCGTAATACCGAATACTGCTAAAATAATTACATTAATTAACCAAGCAGTGATCGCTTTCGCAAAAAAGATATCCGAAGCTTTTACAGGTAAATAACGATTCACAAACCAAGAGCTTCCATCACGTGAAAATGATGTTGTTGCGATAACGTTACTTCCCATTAAAAATAACGATGCACAAAGTCCTACACCAATCGCCAATCCTGCTGATTTTGGGTTATCAATATACCCTGTAATCCATTTTAAATTCCCATCTTGCACGAATAAAACAAAGAATAACATAATCGGCATAACGAAAGTTTGTATGATACAATTTAAGAAAAATTGCGGTGTACGGAATAACGTTTTAAATTCTTTTTTCACATACGCTTTTAAATGTGAACTTTGTACCGTTGATTTTTGTAAACCTTCTGCTGAAATGACCTCTTTTTTTGCTGTACTAGTTGAAAGTCCAATAACCCCTTTTAAATATGTACGCTCTGCAATGTAATAAAACAACACAAAAAATACAAATGAAATAAGTGCAAAGATTATTACGTATAAAGGTCCCTTCCAATTTACATTTTCTACTAACGCCACTGCTCCAAAATATGTAGTTGGAAAATAATTTGTCATTTGTACTAAAAGAGAAGATTGGTTGTTCGCAAGATAATTCGTAAGCGCATCTTCAGAAAACGAGCTTTTATTTTTCCACTGTAAAAATACATTAATTCCTACAATAAATAGTATACTTACGATTCCAATAAATATATTGCCTCGATCTTTGTTTTTCGCTATATTTGTATACCTCATAATAACTGTCATCAGTAATGAAGCTAATACTAACGGCACAATCGGGAAGAGTAAGTAAATAAAAATCATGTATATATAATATGTAATAAATGCGCTACTTTTTAACCCGTACGTAATAAAGATTGGTAATAAAATAAATGAACTCATTACGTATTGTGTAATTAATACCGTTAAAAATTTTGCCGAAATAATTTGTGCTGGTTTTAATGGTAATGGCAATAACATTTCAATGTCATTACTGTAGTAAAATACAGTTAAAATGTTCGTTATACTCATTAAAAATACCCATATACTCGCAATCGCAAGTCCCATTGCGATAATCATTCCTGGGTCTTGCCCTAAATGTTTCATACCCTCATACATTCCGTGCGTCATCGAACCAAATATTAAAAAGCCAACAAATAAAATGGCTGCAAATGAAAATACATACGCCCATCGCTTCTTCTTATCTGTTATGAAATCTGCATAATTTAATTTCAATAATACTTTCGTTAACGTCCAAATTTTACTCATTGCCCGTCATCTCCAAGAACATTTTTTCAAGTGATTCATTGGATTTAAAATGATCTCTCATTTCATCTAAATTCCCTTTGAACTGCAAATTCCCCTTATTAATAATCGCAACGCGGTCACATATTTTTTCCGCTACTTCTAATACGTGTGTAGAGAAAAATACAATCTTTCCTTTATCCGCATGTTCTCTCATCATTTCTTTTAAAATATATGCAGATTTCGGATCAAGCCCCGTTAATGGTTCATCTAAAATCCATACATCTGGCTCATGCACGAGCACACCAATAATAACGATTTTTTGTCTCATACCGTGCGAGTAACTTTGAATTTGATCCGATAACGCATTGTAAAGATCAAATTTCTTTGCTAAAGACTCGATTCGTTCTTGGCGTACTTCTTTCGGCACTTCATACATATCTGCCATAAAGTTTAAATATTCAATTCCCTTTAAACGTAAAAACATATCTGGACTATCTGGAACATAACCAAACGTCTTTTTCGCTTCCATCGGATTTTTCATAATATCTATACCGTTAATCGTAATCGTCCCTTTGTCCACCCCATGAATACCAGTAATCATCTTAATTGTCGTTGATTTACCCGCACCATTCGGCCCTAAAAATCCAAAGATTTCTCCGCTAGGCACAGATAAACTTAAATCTTTTACTGCATAGGTAGACCCATTATAACTTTTTGACACATTCGTAATTTCAATCATTCCATCCAATCCTTTCCTTAATTACCAAATAACTATATTAATATTATAGCATACTTCTATTTTTAGATTTTTATATTTTTTCAGTTTTTTAACCTTTAAAATAAATATACACGCCTAATCCAACGATTAAAACGACAGCTAATATAATATAAATCATCGTCAGCCGTTTAATATTCCCTTTTGTCGCTTTACTATAATTCGCATCACCATTTCGCCCAATTAACACCGTCGCCACTACAGTAATGACTACAAGTAATACAACGATCATGATCCAAGTTAACATGCCTTCCTCCCCCTCCTTACAACCATTTTACAATATTATCCTCTTTATTTCGCAGTATATTTCCTCTTTTTACTATTATTATGAAAAGAATTGGAAAACTATTATTACTATACATTTTCATATGTGATATATTTATAACATAACGTGTTTTATTTCTAACACTGAAAGGAGAATCTATCGTGAAAACAACTTGGATAAAATATTTAGGATTTCTCGGTTTCTTCGGTTTCCTCGGCTTTTTTTATGAAAAAGGATTGTTTACTATGTTTTGTTTCTTCTCCTTTTTCACAACGTATAGAACGGTTCAACACGATGAACTATTTGAACAAATCGTCAATAAATCGTGCCGCAATGCCTTTATCGTTACATTACTAACGACCGCTATCATTATGTTTATTGAAATGTTATTTCCAAACCCGGCGCTACAAGAGATTGATATCGCTCTTATTTTCAGCACACTCATTCTTACGTTCGGCTTCTCTATGTTCTTTTATGATAAACCTGTTGATGAAATGGAAGATGCGCCATGGCGTTCGTAACGAGAATAAAAGAATACCGCGCCAAATCGAACATGACACAAGAAGATTTAGCGAAAACTGTTGGTGTACGTCGTGAAACGATAAGCCATCTCGAAAAAGGAAAATACAACCCTTCCTTACAACTCGCTCACGATATAGCGAAGGCACTTCATAGTACGATTGATGAGATTTTTATTTTTGAGGATTAATTAAGGACACAAAATCACATAAAAATACCGGCATCCTTCCCATGAAGAATGCCGGTACTTCTCATTTATCAACCATACAAAACAGCATGAAATACGCCTAACAGTAAGTATTGATCTTCTATATAATTTTCATCATATACATCCATCTCGATATAATACATATCTTCCTCAAGACGAATATTCCAATCTGCGATTACATAGCCGTTTCGTAATAACTTTCCAAGCCCAATTGAAGTTTTGTGAACAACATATTCTTCTCCCTTATATGTAAAAGTAAATAAGAAATTTGCATCTAATAACTTTCCGTCACATACAAGTATTTCATGCTCTGCATCATTATTATCGATGTACGTTACTAAAATCCTTCTTTGACGCTGCCTACTTACATCCTTTGCAATGACACGAATATTGTCTTTACTATCCTTTATTTCATAAATGATATTACTACCGACTTTCGGAATGAAGTCTAGCACTTTCATCAACGCATTTTTATAATAGCCCCGTACTACGCCTACTCCTTCGCTTCCATTGTAAACCTCTATTGAAGTCGTATCCGCTTTACTATCACACAGTCGTTTATAAGAAAGCTGCATCATTCGCTCACCTCTTAAGTACTGATCAAACGTCACAGGATATTCTATCGCGCGCAGCTCCTTATTGAGCTCATTCAAATAACGCCCAACGCTTTCTACTAATACTGTAGTGGATATACGCTCTTGAAGTTCAAATTGCTGCCAACTGGAAGCAACTCTCCACTGATCTTCCTCTTCATATAAGAATCCGAGAATTACTTCCTCACGGTTACTCGTTTCATAATTCAACTGTTCGTTCTTCCCATGTTGCACTTGTTCCATCCACTGTCCTAAATAAATGCCGAGCTCTGCGACCTTCATACATGACTTTTGAAAAAGTACTCTGTCACCCACATGAATCGTTAAATCCCCTTCAATAAAGCCATTTGCATAAGCAGCATACCGTGGCTCATCTTTCTGCGGAATACTTTTGTCTAACTCAAATAAAAACGTTAACATCTTTCACTCACCTCTAGTTATTACACCGATCGTACCTATAAATTGAACGCAACTCAAATTATATCGACACGATTAAAATGAAACTACCTTTTCTTCCGCCACTTCCACAATTTCTAAAATTTGTAGCAGGCTCTCCACTTCATAAGTCGGCTTAACATCTGTCTTATTTTCTTTCAAACTTGGATTATACCAACACGTATCAATGCCGTAATCTTCTCCGCCTTTCATATCAGAAGTTAGCGAATCTCCGACCATTAGTACACTTGATTTATCAGTAATCCCAAACTTCTCAAATGCATAATCAAAAATCTCACACGCTGGTTTTTGATGACCAACCTCTTCTGAAATAATAATATGATCAAAGAAGTTACATAAAGGCGAATTTCCAATTCTCGATTGTTGCACCTTCGTATATCCATTCGTAATAATACCTAACTTGCAATCTTGTAGTTTCTCACATAATTGTACTGCACCTTCTATAAGATGTACTTCTTTCCCTAAGTTTTCAAGGTATACATCACTAAATTGCTGCGCATCTACTTCTATATTATGCAGTGCAAATAATTGTCTAAATCGATCTACCGCTAATTCACTTAGTGTAATCATTTTATTTTCTAAATCTCTCCATAATCCATTACTAATCTCTTTATAACTTGCAAGATAATCATCATACCCTGTAGGCATGCCAAACTGTACAAACGCGTTATGTAATGCGTTTCTTTCCGTCTCAGGAAAATCTAATAATGTATCATCTACGTCGAATAATATAACTTTGTATTTCATTATGCTCTCCTCAACTAGTACGTTATTTACAACTTGTATTTTCTCATTAATCGTCTCTTAAGTCGAACTTTTTTCCTTTACGAATAATAGCTGTACAGCAATCTTAAAGTTGTTTCAGACACACGAATCATGTTATTCAAAAATAATTAATTGTGAAAATACTATAAATTTGAGATAATTTGGATAATGAATCCAATTTTAAAAAAGGGAATACAGGAATAGAAAGGGGCGGAAAGACATAGTAAATTCATGGGGAAGACCTAAAATACAAATCCCAAAAACAAAAAGTGAATGGGTTGGAGATATCATTGGATATTCATTATTCTTTGGATCAATCATTTTTTTGATTATCATTTGGGGAAGATTACCCGAGGAAGTACCCACACATTATAACGCATATGGGGCTGTAGATCGCTGGGGATCAAAGTGGCAACTTTTGCTTCTACCAGGAATTGGGGCATTCATACTCCTTTTAATGCAAACTTTAGAAAAGTTTCCAGAAGTTCATAACTACCCACAAAGACTGAATGAATCGAATGCTCCGCTGTTTTATTTAAATAGCAGAAAAATGCTTAATCAATTAAAAAATGTCTGTTTACTTATTTTTGCTTTCATCCAATTTGAAACAATTTCAATAGCTTTAGATTGGAGCGGCGGTTTCGGAAAATTATTTTTACCGATATTGTTAATTGGGACAGTTATTCCAATTGTCATAGGAATAATAAGACAACGAAAAATTTCATAATAGAAACAGGAGGCTAATACAATTAGCCTCCCTCCTCATTATTTATCCTCTAGCAATAACACTTTCATGTCTTCTAACGACTCTTTCGTATAGCCAAGTGCTTTTTCAGCATACGCTTCAACTGAACCGTATTGCTTTTTCACTTCATCAATCGCAGCTTGTAAATATTCAGCGCGCGCTTCAAACATTGCACCTAATATCGCTCTACTTTCATCGTTTTGAAGTTTTGCACCTAAAAAAGCCATCATTTTTTCATTTAATTTTTCACGGAAGCCGTTACTTAGTAAATAGTCTTCCATTACTGTTTTTTCCGGTACACCTAGTAAAAGTAATAATAGTGCTGATCCGAATCCAGTACGGTCTTTTCCAGCTGTACAGTGGTTTACTAACGGTAAGTTTTCTGGGTTTTGTGCTAAGTTTAAGAAGCTCACGAATGCTTCATTACCACTTACGAAATCTTGATTCATTTTCACAAGATACTCGCCTGGTTTCCCTAACATAGAAAGGTCACCAACTTGGAAAAATTCATTTATGTTCAAGTCTTTTGCCAAGTCTTGCATAACTGGTAAGCACACTTGACGAGCACCCGTAATCTCTGGATTCGGCTTATGCTTCACTTCAAAATCTGTACGGTAGTCACAAATTAACTTTAAGCCAGACTTTTGTAAATAGTCTATATCCCACTCTGTTAGTCCTGCTAATTCTTCAGAACGGTACAACTTGCCCCATTTTACTTTACGGCCTTCAGTCGTTTCATATCCTCCCATATCACGGAAGTTAAACGCGCCTTGTAATGGCAATCTACGCTCAGCTACTGTCACTGCTTGTCCATTACTTCCTACTAGTCTAAAATATGGACGTTCAGTTTCACTCGGGTTTTGAACTGTACATGATGATTCTCCATTTACCGTTGCAAGTAATTCTCCCGTTTCTTCAATATGCTCTGGTGAAGTACTCCAGTAAATGCGAACTTCTTCTATATTATTTTCCCACTTTATATATAACGTATTGTCTTCATTTCTTTCTACAGTTGCTTGTAACCAATTTCTTTGCTGCTCCATTCTTTCACCAACACTTTCTCGTATAATCGAATCTTTCTCTATTGTATTATAGGAATATCTATTTTGTCGTTCTCATTTTTCTTTTTATCTTACAAACAGGCTAGAAGTTCTTTTACTTGTTCAAAATTTGTACACGGATTCCCGTTAAACAAGTTCAAGAACCTTTTCCCCCTCCTAAAACCTTCTCACATATCGCTCAGTACAACTTAATAACTGACATCCATTCTTTTCAAAAACATCCTTCATCCACTCATTTTGTACATTTGTCTCGTCAATATAATAAGATGCGCCTATTTCTTTTAAGACAAACATTGCCCCTGTAAAGAACGCTGCTTCATACCCTTTATTTCGCATATTTGGAGCAACTGCGAAATACATTAGTTTTCCTTCTTCTAACGTACCACTCTCAATATGTGGGATTACAATTCCTACCGGCTCTTCATCGACACTCGCTGTTAAACAATGCTCTTTCCATTGCTCACCAATTTCTTGTAGCATCATATGTACAAAGTGATCATAATCGATTTGTTCTCCCGTCACTTCATTCCACAGTGAATAAAAAGCGTCTTCGCCTATCTCTTCAATAAGCTTAAAATCAATCTCACTTTCGACACCTTCTACTTCATATATATCCTTAAATACAATCATGTTTTCAGTAGCATATTCAAATGAATACGTTTCGAAAGATTTCTTATATACATCATAATTTGGGCTTTTTGAAGAAATTTCAAAATGTAAGTTTTCTATTCCCTCTTTTTCAGCCTCAGCAACGCAATACTGCACTATTTCTTCTAATTGCTCTTCTGTAAAAAGCTCTGCATTATTTTCTTTTATCATAATAGAAGAAGCATTTCTTCTTATTTTAAAATGTTTTTCTAACTGTTCTATAGTCATCATATACTTCCCTCATCTATGTCATACTCGAATTTCTACTTGTTCTCCTTGCATGAGCAGGATTGTCCTTGAATATATAGAATACTAGAAAACATCGCATCTTTAAAGTGCGGAGGAGGTTCTCCATTGGATATTACAACGTTACAACAACAGTTAGAGCTTATACAACAAAATGACTATACGCAACTGCAACATATAGATATAAATGAGTTAACACTCAACATGCTTCAGTATATCGGAACGACTGATAGTTACGTTCGTTACCAACTTATATATAAATGTTTTGCACATTTCATTCATCATGAATTCCTTATGGATGATCAGCTGAAATTACTTTTACAAACTTGTTTAAGTGATGAGTATTTATATTGTGACATTTACTCCCCGCATACAGATGGGGTTTTCACACGTTCTTATACTGTTTCGTTACTTGCGTTAATACTCCAATTCGCTAACTCGCACTACTTTTTTACAGAAGAGGATATCGAAGAAATAAAAAACAAACTCATTACATACACAAACTTAGAAACAGATTTCCGAGGCTATATTGAAAATAAAGGATGGGCTCATTGTCTTGCCCACGTATCTGATGCCTTTACTGAAATTGTTCACAATTCCTATACGACTTTTGAGTGGTATGAAGAATTAATTCATTGTTTATTGAATAAAATCTTCATTCCATCTGACCTTTTTCATAATAATGAAGATGAACGAATTGTTACACCGTTACTATCGATGCTATATCATGATTTTCCGCAAGATGAGTTAATTTCAATTATTTATAAAAAAATAAAAAGGCTTCCTCAAATTAGAAAACGCCTTTCGCTTAATGAGTATTGTATATTATGTGCCAACATTAAAACCTTTTTACGCACATTATTTTTCAGAACGAAAGATGATCATAACTTAGCCTATACAGCACGTAAAACAGAAAGAATGTTAAAAGAACTTCCTAACTATTATTAAAAGCAAGGAGAAATAACATGGGTTATATTGAAGACATGAGAAATTTAGTAGGAAACCATCCACTTATTTTAATAGGTTCACACGCCATTATATTAAATGAGAAAAATGAAATATTACTGCAGCTACGTACAGATTTTAACCGCTGGGGCATTATTGGCGGCGCCTTAGAATATAACGAAACGTTAGAAGACGCTTTAAAGCGAGAAGTATATGAGGAAACTGGACTTATTATTAAAAATCCAGTTTCCGTACATACTCAGGACCAGATTTCTTTCAAATCTATCCAAACGGCAATCAAGTACACGGTGTACTCGTTGTTTATATTTGCCGCGAATTCAATGGCGAACTTGTATGCGACCAAACGGAATCGAAAGAACTACGCTTCTTTCCGCTAGATGAGTTACCTAGTAATCTTTCTTCTGTTATTGAGAGGATTGTTACTGACTTTCAGAATTCGAATTGAACCATTAATATAGTCAAGATGAGATTCACCTTGACTATATTTTTATTTATTATCCTTATTTAACTCTTGTACAATATCCCTTTTTCCTATTCTATTAGCAAAAGGTAGAAAAATAATAAGGACTATTCCAAACATCCCCGCTATTACCGTTACGATAAGTTTGAAATTAAAAAATAAAGGTGTACGATCTATTATACTTACCATATAGGTTAATAATGTTCCTATCACAACGCCTAGCACTATTCCAATAAGTACATATAATATAACTTGCGTCAAAATAACTTGTAAAATCCCCTTTTTCTTAACTATTATTGCTCGTAAAATGGCAAACTCTTTTCTTTTAGATTGAATATTATTTATAAGTGTATTACATACCCCTAATGTTACACTTAACAAAATTACTATAATAACAACAATGAAGATGGACCATCTTTGCTGAAACATTAAATTAGATTGTTTTAACGATTGGGTATAACTACTTATTTTTAATTGTGGATATTGACCTTTTAATTCCTTTAATTGCTCCAACGTCTCTCTCTCATTATTTGAACTAATAAATGCACGCTCAAAAACTGTATAATCTTGTTTATATGTTACATTACTCCAATCCATAAGTACCGCAGGAGAATTCGGTAGCTCATTAACAATTAACCCAATTTCCACCTTACTAGTCGGTCTAACTTTTTGTTCCTGTTCTGAAAATAGACCCAATTGAACGCTATCACCTACATGAAGTTTATACCGCTCTGCTAACTCTTCGGTAATAATTATACTATTCTCCAAATTCGCAGGTACTTCTGGCAGTAATCCTTGCTTTTCCATTTCTTTCAAATCACCTAAATTATAGTCAAAAGTAATATATTTTTCACCTTGCTTTAATTCTGCAAGTGAGTTCGTACTAATTGTACTAGCTCCTTCTACACTACTTATTTCTTTAAATATATTTTGTATATGAGGTGAGGAAATTGTTGAATCATTATTCAAACGATTTTCTACAACAATATGTGTTGGAAATTCTCGTTTTAAATATCTTTCATTATTTTTTTGCATCGTTTTAAATATAGTGGATCCGAAGACAACTATCACCATCATTGTACTTATCATTAAGATAACAAATGTATTTTTCCTTACTTGCGGAATTACATTTTTAATAGCAACAAATGTATTCCTTCCAAATATTTTTTTCATTATAGGTAGACATGCTATTAATATCGAAGAAAGATAAATAGGAAATAATATATACACCCCTAAAACAAGAAATATAGACCCTATTAATATCACTATCGCCTGCGTATCTCCCGTATTTGCTACAAATCCACCTAAAACAGTTAAAAATATGCTACTAATTAAAAGGAATTTCCCCATCATACTGCGTGTTTTTTTATTAGAAAAGTCGGATTCCTCATTTTCGCGCATAAGCTTTACTGGCAATATTTTCGAACTTCTGTATGAAGGATATAACATAAACAATTCAATAAAAAAGATACTACAAATCATTGTTACAATTGCTATTTCATAGTCGAAACTCATTGTATTAATTTGAAAAGCAAATACATGCTCTAGCCAACTTTGTAAAAAACGGTTACTTATTACAGCTAGTAACAAACCAAATATTCCACCAAAGAAATTAATTACACTACATTGAATAAATATAACTTTAAACATTTGTTTCGTTGTTGCTCCCATTGATCGCATAATAGCAAATTGACTTTTATATTTATATAAAAACACTTCAAAATTAGACATTAATAATAACGATGTAATAATAAGTATTAATACAGATACAATAACTATAAAAATATGTAATGACACTAAGTTACTTTTTAAAAACTCGTCTTCCTCCGCAATATCGATTCTTAATTCTTTGTCTATTTTATGAATTTGACTAGACAATGCTAGTACATCTGCATTCTCTTTTGCTTTTATCAACACATAAGTAGCCTCATTGTGTTTACCCGTTTTTTCATATACGTGCTGTTTCACCGCACCTTCCGATAAAACGAGTATGTCTGGAGCTGAACCTCCAGCTTCTATATCAGGTAAAACTTCTTTTACTACATAGAATTTATTTTCTATTTCAACCTTTTCCCCAACTTTTACTTGTAAAGTTTCCGCTAATCCATCATTTAATGTTACTTCTTCATTTGATAGATTTTTAGAGAAGTGATATCGACTTTTAGATAACGAATCATTTTGAACACCTACTGTATAAATAGTTGTATTCAATTTATCCACTTGAAAATGATTTACCAATACTTTTGACATGTATTCAATATTTTCTTGTTCCTTAATATTTTGTAGTAAAGATTTATCCATCAATTTATTTTGATCAGGGTTATATCCAACAGATAAATCCATATCTCCATATAAACTTTTAACTTCATTTATAACAGACTGTTTCGCATGACTCGAAAATACAATCATCGTAACAATTAGAGAAACAGCCAACATAACGCTAACTATAGAGGAAATAGCAGTAAATTTATTCATCTTAAAAAAGCGTAAACCTAATCCTCGTACTGATTTTATCATTTTGATTTCTCCATTAATTTTTTAAATTTATCTAAAATAATATTCATATCATTTACTCCATGAGAACACGTATAATCATCAACAACTTCTCCATTATGAAAGAAGAGAACCCGATCTGCATACGTAGCAATGTGAGGATCATGAGTAACAAGAATCATACTTTGATTAAATTTTTGTTTCATATCGACTAGTACTCGTAAAATATCATTAGACGTATTGAAATCTAAATTTCCAGTAGGTTCATCTGCAAGAACAATTGGAGGAGATGTTATTAATGCCCTACCAATTGCAACACGCTGTTGTTGTCCCCCAGAAAGCTGAACTGGTCGATGATTTCTCCAATTTACTAAACCAAGAACATCTAATATTTTATTTGTTTTTTCTCGTATCTCCTCTTCTGAATCAGTTGATAATATGAGGGGTAACGCAATATTTTCTTCTACAGATAAATCCTTTAATAAATGAAATGACTGAAATATAAATCCTATGTTATCCCGCCTGTACTCCGTTGCATATGGTTCAACAAACATATTTTTAGGGACTTCACCATTTACATATACGACTCCCTCATCAGGTTTGTCTAAAGCACCAAGTATGTTAAGCAATGTACTCTTCCCAGACCCACTCGTTCCCATTACAGCAAGGAGTTCTCCTTTATTTAACTCCAAAGATACATTTTGTAAAGCTCTAACATTTGTATCTACACTCTCATAAGTCTTACTTAAACCTTGAACTGCTAACACAATTTCACTCATCTTTATTCACCTCAACATGATTAAATGTTACTTCCTCCATCAGATTAACTTGAATTAAAATTTTTTCTTTTAAATTACTAGGTGGTACAATTTCTGTTCCTATTTGAACTAGCAACATTTTTAATTGGAGAATTGTAACCATTTCTATCCCTCCCTCACTCTATATTGGTAACAAATTTAAATTTCGTTCGATTTTTTTATAAAAAAAACAAGGGAACGCTCAGCGTTCCCTCTCAAACCCAATCCGTTTTTTAATTTCTGCTAAATTTACCTTCGCAATAGTACGCGCCCGCTCAGCACCTTTTTCTAACGCTTCATATAATAAACTTGGCTCATTCATATACAGAGCGTATTTCTCACGAGGTCCAGCTAATTCACGGTCTACAACGCGAAACAACTCTTTTTTCACATCGCCCCATCCGATTCCAGTTTCATACTTTTCGCGCATCGACTGTATTTCATCTTCTGTCGCAAATTCTTTATATATCATAAATAACGTTTCTAGTTCTTTCGGTTCATTTGGAAGTGAAGAATCTGTTTTGATTTTAAATATTAATTTTCGTAGTTTTTCTTGCTCTGTAAATAATGGGATCACATTTCCATAACTTTTACTCATCTTCCTTCCATCAAGACCAGGTAAAATGGCACCCTCTTCTTGTATGACATACTCCGGAAGCGTAAATGTCATACCAAATGTATGATTAAAATACGTTGCAATATCACGCGCGATTTCAATATGCTGAATTTGGTCTTTCCCTACTGGCACATGAGTAGCTTGAAATAGTAAGATGTCAGCTGCCATTAAAATCGGATACGTATATAATCCCATATTCACGCCTGCATCTACCTCTAAACCCGCTTCTTTATTTTGCTCCACCTTCGCTTTATACGCATGGGCACGGTTCATAATCCCTTTCGGAGTTAGGCAAGCTAATATCCAAGCTAATTCTAGAATCTCCGGCACTTCTGTTTGTCGGTAAAAAATAACATCTTCTCCAAGTCCAAGTGATAACCAAGTAGCTGCTACCTCTTTCGTATAACTACTAAACTGACTTGGATTATGAACAGCATTTAACGCATGATAATCTGCTATAAAATACAATGCTTTTCCTTCATTCTTCTTTGACATTTGTAATGCAGGTTTAATCGCACCAATATAATTTCCTAAATGAGGATAACCTGTCGGCTTAATTCCTGTTAACATTATTTTTTCGCTCACCCTAACTCCTCCTTCCTTAAAATAAAAAGAGCCCCTCATCCTATAAAAAGGACGAGAGACTCCCGCGGTACCACCTTCATTAGCTATCATTAATAGCTCGCTTCAACTTCGTAACGTGAAGTAACCGTCTTTGCCTACTCATTTCAGCTAGAAGCTCCGGAGCCCATTCCATATTCATCCCTTACTGATTTCCACCACATATCAGCTCTCTGCAAAGTTTTGAATATGTACTCTTCTCTTTCATTGCTTTTCGTTATTTTTTACAGTTTATCACATTTCTCGTTCTCTCAAAACTGAATTTTCTATTTTTATTAAGTTTTAACAATAGTTATTACCAATTTATTCCGAACGATATATAATCAATATATATAGAATTGATTTGTAATACAAAAACGAGGTGATGTCATGGGTTGGTTTACTAAAAAGAATGATACGTTTAAGATTGATGTATTTAAGAACGATGATAATAGTCACGATGATACTTTAGGGGTAATTATACATTTCACACCTATCGCAATATATTTATACACCTGCGATGAGTACATAGAAACATTTGACGGTGCGCTCACTTTTGAAAATGAGAACGGAAATCAAGTAGAAATCGGGGGTACCTTCATTTCTCTTGAAGTAGATGCTAATTTTCGCATGGACGATTTAATATTTGATTACAAACTAAAGGAAAGCAATCTACCTATCATTGAATTAAAAGCCTACGCATAAGGTTTATTTGTTTACTTCAACAAGAGTATAAATAAAAAAAGGGCTAAAACAGTTTTATCTGTTTTAGCTCTTTTTTTACGTATTCAACTTAACAAATCTATAACTATGCGTTACTAACACTTTTAATATCGCATATCCTGGAATTGCTAAAATAATCCCCATAATTCCAAATAAATTTCCGGCAGTTAAAATAATAAAAATGATAGTAATTGGGTGAATGTCTAGCTTTTTTCCCATAACTTGCGGAGAAATAAATTTACCTTCTGCTAATTGTACGACCATCATAACGATAATTACTTTTAACACCATTGCTGGCGAGTCAATAAATGCGATAATTAATGCTGGTGTAATTGCAATGATTGGTCCTACGTACGGAACGATGTTTACAATCATTGCTAAAATAGCGAGTAATACCGCATATTTAATACCAATAATAAGGTAACCGATTAATAGCATAATACCGATAAACAAGCTAACGATAATTTGTCCTCTAATATACGAGCTAATCGCATAATGCATATCATCTAGTATTCTCATCGCTGCTGGTTGTCTTTGCTCTGAAATAAACTTTAAAAAGTGGTTCGGTAATTGTTCACCATCTTTTAAAAGATAGAACAATATAAATGGAACCATTACAAACGTTAAAACGACCTCTGTAACAGTACTTAAAAATCCAGTTACATTTCCAGTTACTGATGATAGCGACTTCGTAAAATCAACTGTGTAGTCTTTTACCATACTCGCTACATCAATATTTAAATTCTCTTGAATTTTGCCTAGTAAATTACTTTCCCCGAATCTACGTGCTGCTCGTTCAATTTCATGACCGAAATACGGTAAGTTATCTATTAATGCATCAATTTGATCTTTAATAATCGGGATTACTGTTACAACTAAAAATACAAATAATCCTAGTACTATTATATATATAGAAGCGATTGATACGATTCTGGAAACACCTTTCTTTTCTAAAAGCGAAACGAATGGATGCAAAATATAAAATAGCACCCCCGCTAATAATACGGGGAAGAAAATTGTTTTTAAAAAGACGATAAACGGAGTAAAAACAAAAGAAATTTTCGTTAGCAGTAATATGTTAATAAACAATAACGCAAAGCCGAGTAACACCGCTAAATAATTTTGTTCTCTAAAAAACTTTTTCAACTTATCTCTTTTTCTAATATTTAATTTCTCCAATGAAACCACCTCTTCGAATGATGAAAAGCCCTTATTCAGGGCTTCTCATCATGATCTATATCTTTATTTTCTTGCAGCTTTCACTACAAATGATACAATAAGAATTAATACGATTGCACCTAATAATGCTGGCACGACATGAATCCCACCAAATGATGGCCCAAAAGATCCAAATAGTCTACCACCTAATGAAGCACCTAACAAACCTGCGATAATATTTCCAAACATACCACCCGGAAAATTTTTACCCGTTATAGAACCTGCAATTGCACCTATAATAGCACCAACTATTAATGTGATAATCCATCCCATCTTTAGCCCTCCATTTCTATTATGGTGTATTTCTTTTTCATACTAAATTGTTATGTAACTATTATAATTATTATATCTAATAAAGAAAAATCTTGTCAAATCTATGAAAATAAAGTCTATAAGGAGGTTTTACCCTATGATTCAAAAATTAGTAACAACTTCTCACAACACCGCTACTTCTATTTTAAACATTCAAATACCCGCTTATGAAATTGAAGCAAAATATATAAATAGTACGGCTATTCCTCGTCTTTATGATACTGTAGCCGATATTCAATTATGTGATGAAATTTTTTACGGCTATTTTTATGAAGATACACTTGCTGGGTTTATTTCTTTTAAAATGGATGAAGAGGAAGTTGATATTCATCGTTTAGTAGTATCCCCCGATCATTTTCATAAAGGCATCGCCACAAAACTACTACTTTATGTATTTGACATGTTCTCCCCTTCACAAACATATATTGTACAAACAGGGAAAGAAAATACACCTGCTCTGTCTTTATATAAAAAACATGGATTTATTAAAATAAATGATATTATATTACCCGATGGAGTGGTTTTAACCTCACTCAAAAAATCAGAAAACATAAAATAGTTTGACTCATCAATTTATTTATGTTATCCTTTACTTTATAAATCCTTTTGCTGAGTCCAAATTTTGGAGCGGGGGAACCATTTTTGTAGCCATGCTACTTGGGGCGAATCTTATTTAAGTAGGGAAACTCTCACTTCCCGAGTCCGACAGCTAACCTCGTAAGCGTAATGGGAGAGGAAGGTGCTTTTTGCCTATGTTACACAGTGTACCTCCTTAATTATAAATATGGGATCGATACCAATAGACACCTATATTTATAGAAAAGGAGACATGTATAATGTTACGTTTATCTGATCACGCAATAAAAATGATGGAGCAAAGACTTCGACTCGAACAACATCGCACATATCAAGCAAATAAAGTGGTAGATAACTTACATCACAAATACTTCTTTCAGCATATTTTTCAACCGAAAAGATAAAGAGAAAAACACAAGGTGTGTCTATACAGACATTCCTTGTGTTTTTTATATTCCTTATAATATTCTCACTACATTTAAACTTGCCGTAATCGCACCTGCTATAGTGGTCACATGCCCTACACCTAACGGGCCATTTTGTAATATTAATGTTGAATTAGCACTCGTTACATTCACAAGAAGCGTATTTGAAATGGCAGGTTCGATTACTACCGTTGATGTCGTCACATTTTGTATGAAACTCCCTGTTACTTGTGTTCCATTTAATAGCAACCTAACAGATACTGTCTCATTCCCACCAGTCGCGTCCCCTTGGAAATAGTAGCTTACTAAATATATTCCTGGTGTGGATACTGTGACAGTTGTAGCACTAGTTAAAGATACACCAGTTCCATATACAGTGGATCCAGAATTAATTGGGATGTTGGCATTTGCTGCAATTGTACTTGTTGAGGTAGAGAAGAAATAGCCGCCACCTGTTGATATAGCAGACGATCCAGTTGCTCCGGTTAAGCCGGTTGGGCCCGTAGCACCTGTTGGGCCTGTTATTCCCGTTCCCCCTGTTGCTCCTGTTATTCCTTGGATTCCTTGGATTCCTGTCGGTCCTGTTGCACCAGTCGCTCCAGTTGCTCCGGTTGCTCCGGTTGCTCCCGTCACACCTTGTGGGCCTTGAATTCCTTGGATTCCTTGTGGGCCTGTTATTCCAGTCACTCCGGTTGCTCCCGTCGGACCCGTTATCCCCTGTGGGCCTTGGATTCCTTGGATTCCTTGTGGACCCGTTACTCCAGTCGCTCCAGTCGCTCCCGTTGGTCCGGTTACTCCTTGTGGGCCTTGGATTCCTTGAGGACCTTGAGGGCCCGTTACTCCCGTCGGACCTGTTGCTCCGGTTGCTCCGGTTGGACCCGTCGAGCCAGTTATACCTTGTATGCCTTGAGGTCCAGTTGGGCCTGTTGGACCAATCGGACCTTGAATTCCTTGCAGACCTTGAATTCCCTGTGGACCGGTTAGACCCTGGATTCCTTGTATTCCCTGAATTCCTTGCGGGCCTGTTGCACCCGTTGGACCAGTTGGACCCTCTGGACCTTGCACTCCTTGTATTCCAGTCGCACCGGTTGGACCTATATCCCCTTGTGGACCTTGAATTCCTTGGATTCCTTGAGGACCAGTTGGACCTGTTATACCACTTATCCCTTGCACTCCTTGTAAACCTTGAGGACCGGTTGCCCCGAGTGGACCTTGGATTCCTTGCAGACCTTGTAAGCCTGTTGGTCCAGTTGCTCCCATTACTCCTTGCTCACCTTGTATTCCTTGTATTCCTTGCGGGCCTGCCTGCCCAATTGGACCTTGTGCCCCTTGCACTCCTTGTTGACCGGTTGGGCCTGTTGCTCCTATCGGTCCCTGTACTCCTTGTAGACCTTGTAAACCCATTGGACCGGTTGCTCCCATTACTCCTTGTGGACCTTGAATACCTTGATCACCCGTTGGACCGGTTACCCCCATCGGTCCCTGTACTCCTTGCAAACCTGTTAAACCGGTTGCCCCTGTCGGTCCCTGTATTCCTTGCACTCCTTGAATTCCAGTCGCTCCTGTTGCTCCGGTCGCCCCTGTTGCCCCTGTTGCTCCAGTCGGACCTGTTGGACCTCCCGGTGATCCTGCTGGACCCGTTGGACCTGTTGGGCCTCCTGGTGGACCTGTTGGACCCGTTGCTCCTGTTGGACCTGTTGCAGATCCAGTTGGACCTGTTACTCCCGCCTGACCTGTCGAGCCGGTTGGACCTGGATCTCCTTGCAAGCCAGTTGCCCCTGTTGGGCCTATTACACCTTGCACCCCTTGAATTCCTTGAGAGCCGGTTGGACCGGTTAGACCCATCTCACCTTGTGGACCTTGTAAACCTTGAATGCCAGTTGCTCCTGTTGGTCCCATCGGCCCTTGTGGACCTTGTATTCCTTGAGAACCTGTTGGACCAGTTGGACCAATCGGCCCTTGAATGCCTTGTATTCCTGTTACCCCTTGTAAACCACTACTCCCTAAATTACCTTGAACACCTTGTATACCCGTATTTCCAGTTGGACCAGTTGGACCGATTTCTCCTTGCACTCCTTGTATACCTTGTATTCCGGTTGGGCCGGTTAGACCAATTTCTCCTTGCACTCCTTGTATACCTTGTATTCCGGTTGGACCTGTTTCTCCCATCGGTCCAGGTATTCCTTGTATCCCTTGAATACCTATTGGACCAGTCGGACCCCTTTCGCCTTGTATACCTTGAACACCTTGAATTCCCCGTGGACCTTGTTCCCCCATCGGACCTTGACTACCTTGAGCACCTTGTGGTCCTGTTAAGCCAGTTGGACCAGTTGGGCCAATTTCTCCCTGCACCCCTTGCACTCCTTGAATTCCTGTCGGACCTGTTGGACCAATTGGTCCTTGTACGCCTTGTATTCCTTGCGGGCCAGTCGGTCCACCTAAAGAACCTGTCGGACCCGTTGGACCTGTTGGCCCCGTAATACCTGACGCCGGAAAAGGAATAGGTGCTTGAAACTTACTACACTTATCTTGATCCCTCACAAGCATCTCCCCCGTTATAACTAACGTGTCAAACTATTTTTAATACATTTAAACTAGCTGTTATCACTCCAGATAATGTCGTTACATGCCCAATAGCTAATGGACCATTTTGCAAAGATAAAGTAGCATTTGAAGAAGTAACATTAATGACCATCGTATTCGAAACCGCTGGTTCTAATACAAAAGTACCTCCTGTAACATAAAAAATAAAACTCCCTGCGACTTGCGTTCCATTTAAAGTAAGACTCACAGAAATCGTTTCATTCCCCCCATTTGGATCACCTTGAAAATAATAGCTTACTAAATATATTCCCGGCGTACTTAACGTTACAGTTGTTGCATTTGTTAAACTGACACCGGAACCAAAAGTTGTAGATCCAGAATTGATTGGTATTAACGCATTCGCTGCAATTGCACTCGTTGAAGTAGAAAAGAAATAACCGCCACCGCTAGGTAAGCCAGTCGCTCCTGTTGCACCTACAATTCCTAAAAAACCTATAGGCCCTTGACTACCACTAACGCCTGTCATTCCACTTACTCCAGTTGGGCCTTGCAAACCTTGAATACCTTGAGTACCTTGTATTCCAGTTACTCCGGTTGCTCCGGTAGGTCCTGTACTTCCTGTACTTCCTTGTATCCCTATAATCCCTTGAACGCCTTGTATCCCTTGTACTCCGGTCGCCCCTGTTGCTCCGGTCGCTCCTGTTTCTCCAGTTACACCCGTAATCCCAACATTTCCTTGTGGTCCTTCGGGTCCCTCGATACCTTGCGCCCCTTGCACTCCTTGTGGGCCTGTTATCCCGCTTTCTCCTATATTCCCTTGAAGGCCTCTAATTCCTTGTGCACCTGTCGGGCCTGTTATTCCTTGTATCCCTTGCATACCTTGAGAACCTTGCGCTCCTGTTGGGCCTACTATACCTTGTGTTCCTTGAGGACCTTGGAGACCGATAGCACCAGTTGGACCGATTATTCCTTGGACTCCTTGAAGACCTTGAGCACCTTGAGCACCAGTTAATCCAATTTCCCCTTGTATTCCTTGAGGTCCTTGTATTCCTTGAACGCCAGCTGCTCCTGTTTCCCCTCGTATTCCTTGGGGACCTTGTATCCCTTGTGCTCCAGCTGCTCCTGTTTCCCCTCGTATTCCTTGGGGACCTTGGGCTCCAGCCGCTCCTGTTGTGCCTGTGGGACCGATTATTCCTTGTAACCCTTGTATTCCTTGTGCTCCTGTTGGACCTGTTATCCCTTGTATTCCTTGCACACCTTTAGGACCTTCTGCACCAGTTGGACCGATTTCTCCCTGTGGACCTTGAGTTCCTTGGGGACCTTCTGCGCCAGTTGCTCCTGTTATTCCTTGAACTCCTTGTATTCCTTGTGCACCTTGTACGCCAGCTACACCAATTATCCCTTGAGAACCTTGTGCTCCCCTTGCACCTTGAGCACCAGTGGGACCCGTTATACCTTGTAAACCTTGCGCTCCTATTGCACCAGTTCCCCCTGTTACACCACGTTCACCAGTTTCACCCGTTGGACCTGTTGGTCCCCCAGGTGGACCGGGCGGGCCAGATGGACCAGTCACTCCACTAGAGGGACCAATTGGACCGGTTATTCCTGTTGGTCCTCCAGGTGGACCTTCTGCA
Organism: Bacillus pretiosus; assembly: GCF_051294775.1. Classification (NCBI taxonomy): domain Bacteria; kingdom Bacillati; phylum Bacillota; class Bacilli; order Caryophanales; family Bacillaceae; genus Bacillus; species Bacillus pretiosus. The sequence goes on along the minus strand of NZ_JBPPHF010000002.1, from coordinate 1,443,761 downwards.
CCTTGTGTACCAGTAGACCCAGTTGCTCCTGTTATTCCTCGTATTCCTTTTGGTCCTTGAAAACCTGTGGATCCCCTTACTCCTTGTATCCCTTGTATTCCTTGAGGACCTTGAGGACCTATTACACCTGTTATCCCCTTTATTCCACTTATACCTTGAGGTCCTTGTATTCCAGTAGAACCTGTAGGGCCAGTTACACCTTGTATCCCTTGATCACCTTGGTGCCCTTGCTCTCCAGTAATTCCTTGTATTCCTTGTGGACCTTCTTCTCCTTGTATACCTGTAGTTCCGTCCTCCCCTTGAATTCCTTGCACTCCTTGGGGACCTTGTGGACCTGTTACACCTGTAATACCAGCTTCACCTACCACACCTTGCATTCCTTGTGCTCCCGTTTGTCCTCGTTCGCCTATTTCTCCTTGTATTCCTTGGATGCCTTGTATACCTTGACTACCAGCAGGGCCTGTAATTCCTTGTATTCCTTCTAGTCCTTGTAATCCAATATCGCCAACAGGACCTTGCTCTCCAATTAATCCTTGAGGACCTTGTAAGCCGACTGGACCTGTAATTCCTGGCTCTCCAGTATCACCAATGGCACCTTGTATTCCTTGAGCTCCTGTTGTTCCTCGCGAACCTTGTATTCCTTGAATACCTTGAGAGCCTTGTGGACCCGTTGCTCCTATAGGTCCAGTGATTCCCGGAGGCCCGACAGGACCTTCATGCCCTCCAGTTGGACCAGTTGGACCACTATTACCAGTAGGACCCGTTGCTCCTATAAGCGGAAGAGGCAGTGCCACTCCAAATTTTTTGCACTTTCTATGATGACGCACAACAATCCCCCTTCCCCAAAATAATTACACCTTTTATATGAAATGCATTTTTATAAGAAAAGTACACCTCTGAACTCATTTTTAAAAAAATAAAGAAGCCTATCATTTCATTTATTTAAAATGATAGGCTTCTTTTTATAAAGCACTTTACTTTCTCGCCTTAATAATAAAAGTCGTTGGCACCATTCTAGCTTTATATAAAGAATAATATTTCGTAGACGGCTCAGCTCGTTCTTCATCAAATGAGCTAGATGGTCCAGGCTCTTCTATTCTCTCAATTGTAAATCCCGCTCTATTTAACTCATTTATGTATGTACTTATTTTTCTCTTATATAATGTCGCTTGTACATTTTCCCCTTTAAATGTTTCAAACGTAATAGGTGTTTCCTCATGGTAAGAAGACTTTAAAGCAATTTCTTCTGTACCATACTGTAAGTTTGAATATACTGGGTGCTCCCAGCTAAAAATAAAACTTCCGCCTGGCTTTACATACGAATAAATTAGTTCCAACGTTTTTCTTAAATTCGAAGTCCAACCTAATGCATAAATGGAATATACAATATCAAAATACCCTTTTGGAATATCTCCTTCTTCTTCCATTGCTCCACATATTAACTTTGGATTCCAACACTTTAAAGTTTCATTTGCTGTTTTAATTTGTTCACTTGAAAGATCAAGACCCCATACTTCCTCTGCCCCATGTTCTGCCATATATTGCAACGAATGCCCACTTCCACATCCAATATCAAGAACCTTTTTATTTCTAATTGAATCGAACATATGAATCTCATCTTCAGACGCCGTATACGGACCATATTTCGGTAAACAATCCACTTGAAAGAAATATGGTGCAACTGTATCCCAACACTTTTTATTTAAAGCTAACATTTGTGTCCCTTTCATATTCTACATTCCCCCATCCAATTTTCTTCCCCTAATATAAATTACACATTATAACCCGATCTCCCTTTTCTCTTCGCTCGATAATTTTTCACTTTCGCAATCGTACCGCACGCTCTTCCTCCTGCTTCTCCAGCATACATACCGCACCATCTTTTACTTCCATTTCGCGAATGATCATAAAATACCCAGCGACAATCTGGGCATGCTTTTAACCTTCCCCACAAATTTTCTTGAATCGCCATTAAAACCACGCTTAATACTTTTGTATATACATTCTCTTCGTGCACAGGCTCATATGTAATACCTTTCATATCTTCCTTTACATGTACATGAAATGGGTATTTCTCTAACCATTTTTGCAATGATTTTCCGCCTTCAATTGCCACCCGAATATCTTCTCGAAAACTTTTTAATTCCTCTATCGTATGGATTGGAACCTCTTCATGAAAATATTCTTTCATAAAGAGCTTTATATCCTCTTCTGTTTGCAGCATGTCAATTGGCTCTCTCGTATCGTTTGGTATTTTCCATGTATTTAAAAATTCCCGAATATATTCTAATTCATTTGGTGCATTTTGATTCAATTCCATCCACCTTCTTCTTAAAATTTACTTTTTTCTGACTTTATGTATAATTATAATATAAATTAGTTAACCATTAAATAATTTTACTGGTTACAACATTAGGAGGAGTTCTATGAAAAGTTTCTCAATACCGATACGTTTCATGCTTATTTCTTCATTCTTTATGTCTTTTGGCTATTTTGCAGTATACGCATTTTTAGCTATTTATCTATTAAGCTTTCTTCATTTTTCTGCTGTCCAAGTAGGAACAGTGTTGACAGTTATGACAATCACATCAAGAGTTATCCCTTTATTCTCAGGATTAATTGCTGACAAAATAGGCTATATCATTATGATGATAGCCGGATTATTTTTAAGAGGAATCGGATTTATCGCTTTAGGAATATGCTCTGATTTCTATACAATTTCTATTTCTTCTGCACTTATTGGCTTCGGAACTGCATTTTACGAACCTGCTGCGCGCGCCATATTCGGCTCACAACCAGCTCATATGAGAAAAAATTTATTTACATATTTAAACCTTAGTTTTAATTGCGGTGCAATAATTGGACCAATTGCCGGAGGGTTCTTACTCTTACTCAATCCCATCTATGCTTTCTCTCTAACAGGATCACTTATGCTGTTATTCGCTTTTATCTTTTACTTACTTAAAAATCACTTTCAAGTCACTACTGAAAACACGTCTATTACATTTGGAATACAGGCTATCTTACAAAACAAGCCTTTTCTTCTGTTTTCATTTATCATGATTTTCTTCTATATTATGTTTACTCAGCTTACTGTCGCACTTCCACTTCATATGAAAAACATTAGTAATAGCAATCAGCTTGCTACACTCGTTATTACGATAAATGCAATAACAGGCGTCATATTTATGGTATTATTTCGTAAACTATTTCATAAATACAATACACTTTCGATTATTAAATACGGTGTTTTATTAATGAGTTTTTCTTTTTTACTCATTCCTTTATTTCCACACCCATATTGGCTATTTATTTGTGTAATTTTATTTACAATTGGCGAAACACTCGTATTACCTAACGCTGATATTGCTATTGCAAATTACAGTAACGAATCATATACAGCTACTTACTTCGGATTTTATCAACTATCACTCGCATTTGGTTTTATCATCGGTAATTATACCGGTACATCTTTTACAGCCAACTTAAGCGGAATGTATACACCATGGCTTATTTTCGGTGGAATAGGACTTATTGGTTTTATTTCACTACATATTTTAAATATAAAAAAAGGATTCCCTAAAGAAGATATATACCTATGTAATAATACAAAACACCTTTAACACATTACAATTGAGATGGGACCTTTAGACAACCAGCCTATAATAAAAAAATTCGACCATCATATGTGACAGTCGAATTTTTTTATTCTTCATATTCAAGATGATTATGTCTTTTACAACCAAATAAATAGCAAGCCCCTATATAATCAGTTTCAAATTCTAACCCTGGAACATATCCAGATTCGATACGTTCTATCATTTTTTTATAACAATTGTTCTCTTCTATATATTCCTCAATTAACTCTTTCTTATCGTTTTCTGTCCAATTCCCTTCTACTTCTTCATTCTGAACATCTTCTATTTCTGCTGTCTTCACTTCGATAGATTCCCGTATAACTTCATTTATACGGGAGAAATTATTAGCTTTATATAGAGCATAAACAAATCTACCAATCCAATTGGGACTTTTCCAGTATTCTTTGTATCCCTTTTCGAACCATTCAATTGCTTCTTTATAGCAATTCAACTCAACATATAAATCTGCTACATTAATTTCTCCTACAAAATCATCAGATTTCCTGTTAAAAGCATCCAACTTCTCTTTCGCTTCTGTTTTTCGCCCTAAATCAATTAAATACTTTACATAGTTATACATTATAATGTCTGAATCCCCTGCAACTCGCAAGAAAAATTCCGAAGCTTTTTCCAACTCTCCAAGATTATAATGAGCTACAGCTACATTGTGACATGCTTCATCGGATGGTTGAATCGAAATAGATTTTTGTAATGCATCTTTCGCTTCTTCCCACTTTTCTTGTTTCATGTAAATTTCCCCTAAGATGTTATAAGGAAAGTATAAGGAAGGATTCAACTTAACAGCTTCTTTTATTAATTCAAGAGCTTTACCATCATTCTCTTCCTCATAAAAGTACATCCAAGCAAGATTATTGAGAGATTGTACACCTCTAGATTCATGTACTGCTTGTTGAAACAGTTCCATTGCTTCCACATATTCATTTTGTTCAAACATTTCAATTGCCTTCTCGTTAATATTCAAATAACTACCTCCGAAGTGAATGAATTCATCTATTCCATATCTTTATTTTAATATGAAAAAATTGTAATTCCCATAAAAATAAGTTCTTTCTCCTGTCTACATGTCATCCTATAGTTGGGTATCCAATTCGTAATGATTTTAACAACACTGCTTTCTACAGAAAATATATACCTATTCTACTGGAAAGATACTGATTTAAAACAATAAGTAAACTGTTCAAACCCCTTAAATTGGATATACAGCCTGTTTAAATTTACATATTATGGTACAATTAAAAAGAGTGCTAGCTAAACAGTTACGTTCCACACTAGCAGTCTAGCAATGCCAAAATCAAAAATCACTTGAAATTGGGGGATGTTATGAGAAAGAAATTAAGTGCTCTTCTATTCATCGGAATCATATTATCCGGATGTTCAACTATAGTAGAAAATTCTTTAGAAACTGGAAAAGGCAGTATTGAATTATTAACACCGACTATTACAACAAAAGATAACGAATTAGAATTTAAGACTGAAGGCATTGATGAAAATAAAGTGACGTTTATTTATGTCGCCAATAAAAAAGTATTGGAACAAAAAATTAATAATGGCGAATCCTACAAAGTTAACATTAAAGATATCGAGCACGCTCATAGGACAGATTACAAACCAAAAGTTCAACTTTTGCAAACGCAAGATGATCATAAAGATGGAGAGATGGTAACGTTTAAACAAGTTAGATATACAGTTAAAAAAAATTAATTTTATAGGTATTTCATTATAAATGTAACAAACGAAAATTCACTTTTAACAGAGGGTAAATGTAAGGGGTGCTAGCATGAAAAGAAGATGGATTTATTGGTGGATTGGTAACATATTTTGGATTATAACTTTCGGGATATTGGCAGCTATCATTTGGCTAAGAGAGGTTGATGGAACTGGTGTTACTCAAACACCTGAGCTGAAATTAATAGCCTTTATCGTTTTATTAATTGCATTTATATTACCACTAATTATTCAAGTTGTATGGTTACTTGTTAATCTGAGAAAAAGCAGAAAAAAATAACGCAGAAAAAAGAGAGGCATCTTTTTCAATATAGATTCCTCTCTTTTTTCTATGGGGATTATGCAGTGCTTTTAAAGCCGCACAACTCCCTTCTCTTTACGATGCATGTTCATCTTTCTTCTTCATTAACGCTCTTTTCTTCATCGCCTTCGTTAAATATCCGCCTTTAAATGAACGGATTTCATAAGAAGACATAAACGCTTTTGGTGCAATTTCATTAATAATTTCTAACAGTTCTTTTTCTCTAGAACGCTTTGCTACGATATCTAAGCGATAACGTATAGAATTAATACCTTCGCCTTCAAATACTGTAACGCCAAATCCAGAGTGACGTAATTCATCTACTAATTCATTACAACGGTCTAGTAAACTAACTTGATACGTAATATAACCAATTGCTAATTTATTCTCTATATAACCACCTAATAACAGTCCCGCACTAAAGCCAATGACATAGGCAATGATGTTCTTCCAATTTGATAAATCTTGAAACACAATACCTAAACTGACAATGTAAATAGCTCCTTCTAACAATCCAACACCAGCAGCGGATCTTGTTTGATTCTTTACAAGCAAAATCGTACGGATTGTTAAAATGGGAACGTAAATAATTTGAAGCACAAAAATAAGTAACGCTTGTAACATTGGTATCCACCTCTTTCAAAAAGTCTTTTGTCATGATAACATACATAACCTTTAGAAATCGATGGGTTTTTTAATTTTTTTTTATTATTTTTCATACTATTGAAAAACGTAAAAAAGAAGCGTATTATATTTGTCGTTAATTTGATTCCTTTTATATTATCGCTAAACTAAAAAAGGAACCTCGATTAGGTCCCTTTCATCATAGCTCTATGTTTTTCGAAGCCTGTTCTCTTTGCTTCTCTTCTTCTTTCACTAACTGCACATTTGCATAAGCTAAATTCGCAATCATTAAAAAGTGACCACCTAAAATGCCTGTACCGAATGCCCACATTTCCATTTCATGCTCAATTTCATACATAATAATAGCTCCTAAAATGGCTGCTGCAAATCGGTTTAAAACTCCTAATCCAGGAGCCTTTTCTTTCATTACGATACTTTTCCCGAGTTTCTCCACTCTGCGAGCCAATAACCAAAGGCAATATGCACTTACAGCTAATCCGATACCAAACCCTGTTACTTGTTTTCCAAACGGAGTAATCGTCCACATAAGTAGTAAACCACTAAAGATCGCATACAATTGTAATCGATATACACGTAAGGCTGCTTGAATCAAAATATCCGCTCCTAATTTCACATTTTTTATACTTTAGAAGAAAAGCAGCAACTTACACAGTTGCTGCTTTCTCTTCTTCTTGCTCTTGTTCCATCTTACGAATTTCAACACGTTTAATTTGGTAAGCATCTTTTTCTAACACTTTAAATTCATAACCTTCCGCCTCAACGTGTTGTCCTTCTTCAATTTCATGATTTTGCATCATAATCCAGCCACCAATTGTATCCACATCATCTTCTTCAATGTGTAATCCAAATAAATCTTTCACTTCGGAGATAAGCACTTTTCCATCAACGATTTTATGGTGCTCATTTACATGCTGAATTGGTGGTGCTTCATCTTCATCATATTCGTCACGAATTTCGCCGACGATTTCCTCCAAGATATCTTCAAGCGTTACAATTCCGGCTGTTCCTCCGTACTCATCATATAAAACAGCCATCGGAATTCGCTTCTTCTGCATTTGAAGTAATAAATCGTGAATTGGAGTTGTTTCCATCACTTCAATAATCGGACGCATATACGTGCGAATCGATGATAAATCTTCTTTATCGTTGTTCATATATCGAATAAAGAAATCTTTTACATTGACCATACCGATAATATCATCTTTATCTTCTCCAAAAATCGGATAACGTGTGTATCGTTCATTTTGGATTACTTTCATGTGTTCTTCTACTGAATCTTCCAGGTAGAAACCAATGATTTCTGTTCGCGGTACCATAATCTCTTTTGCAATACGATTATCAAATTCAAAAATGTTATTTACATACTTGTATTCAGCCTGATTAATTTCGCCACTTTCATAGCTATCTGAAAGGATAAGGCGTAATTCTTCCTCTGTATGAGCTACTTCATGTTCTGAAGCTGGTTTTAAACCGAATAAGCCAGTTACAACACGAGCTGAACCGTTTAATACCCAAATAAATGGATACATGACTTTATAGAACATCATTAACGGACCTGCCAATAACAATGTTACTTGTTCAGCCTTTTGAATTGCCATCGTTTTCGGAGCTAATTCCCCTACTACAACGTGTAGATACGTCATTAGCATAAAAGCAAGACCAAATGTTAATACTGATGAGATAGAAGGATTTATGTTCCATTTCTCAAATAACGGGTGTAATAACTTTTCAATTGTCGGTTCACCTAACCAACCTAATCCCATAGCTGTAACTGTAATACCTAATTGACAAGCAGATAAATATTCATCTAAATTTGTTGTTACCTTTTTCGCTGCTAAAGCACCGCGTTTCCCTTCCGCAACAAGCTGATCAATACGACTTGAACGTACCTTTACAATCGCAAACTCTGCTGCTACGAAAAATCCAGTAAATGCGATTAAAATCGCAACCATGACTAAATTAAATATTTCCAATGAATCCCCTTAGTTTAAAAAACTAAGGTGTCCACCTCCTGTATACTATAATGTTTTCTTATTTGTTCATTAGAAAACATAGCCCGATACAAAAATTAAAGAGGTCGGATTTCACTTTTTTCTATAATAATAGAACAAGTGTCTGTATTAAAGCTGTCGTTTGACCAGATAAAGATTTCGATATTTTTTCACGTTGTGAATCAGTCAATCCATCTAAAAGCGGCTTTAACTCCGTTAACTCTGCTTCTAATCGATGAATATGGTCTGTCACTTCATTCACTTGTTTCGAAACGTGTTCATTGATACCGAGCAGCTTCTTCTTCTCCTCGATTTTCTCTTTAATCTCACAAAGCGGCATATGCATTTCTTTGCACTTCTCAATAAATTGTAATGTCTCAAATGCTGTTTCATCGTAATAGCGATAATTAGATTGAGATCGCTCCGCTTTTAAGATTCCTAGATTCGTATAATAATCAATCGTGCGTTTCGACACGTGAGCCATGAGAGCCAACTGTCCGATTCGATACACCTTCCCAACGATCTTCCCCCCTTGTTTATATTACTACCATCATACAATACATAAACTGTACAGTCAAACGTGACGGTTTATTATTCATAATTTATGCAAAATTCCACATGCTATCTAGGTATGTAGTATATTCACACTCTATAACTCTACCCATATAGTTAGATTACTGTTTTTTCGATATGCCCATACCAAAATGTAAAAATGGAATCACACATTCCTTTCAACCTTCCTTAATTTAAAACATATGATAATAATATTGAAATAAAATCATTATTTATGCAACTGGAGGAGATTAAAATCACTAGGACAATTATCTCTCACTTTTATAACGAGGAGTATTTATTACCATGGTGGCTTATGCATCATACAAAAATATTTGATCACGGCATATTAATTAATAGAGGTTCTACAGATCGTTCTGTTGAAATTTGTAAATTATTTGCTCCCAACTGGGAAGTACGAAATTCAAGATTCCTTGATTTCGATCCCACTAATACTGATATTGAGGTGATGGAAATTGAAAGAGAGGTTTCCGGTTGGAAAATGGTATTAAATACTACGGAATTTCTTTGTTGTAACAATGTAGAAGAGTTTTTCTCATCACTTCATACGTTAGGCCAAAATATGTATGCGATTAGAATGATTGTAATGATTGATAAGCATAATTACAATTATTCAAAACTAAGATATTCTATTCCGTTAGTAGAGCAACGATATCACGGGCTCTTTCCTTATAAACCAGAAATCGGCTGTGCCTGGAGATTTATACACAACCATCTTGATGGCGCATATTTACCAGGCAGACATTTTACGCGGCACCAACCTATCGTTTATAGCTCCCCTTCATTCATTTTTAAATTTTATTTTAGCCCTTGGAACGAACATACAAAGGCAAGAAAATTACAAATTACACCTACCCTCTCAAAAAAGGGCATTCGATTGGGACTTCAAACACAATATGGTCGGTCCTCTGAGGAACTCGAAGCTCGATTTTTAATGTTAACTAAGGCAACACAGGATCTACGTAATCACCCTGATTACCAACAATTATTCCCTAAATTCAAACCTTAATATTTCTCATCCTATCATGTTCCACATATTTTTACGCACTTAGCTAAAAACCATACCATTTGTATTTCATATGAATACTGTATATATTATAAATTTTTATTTTAGGAGGAAAAAATGAAAGCTGTTATTCTTGCAGGTGGATATGGAACAAGGATTGGGGAAGAAACTCATTTAAAACCAAAACCTATGATTGAAATTGGAACAAAACCTATTCTATGGCACATTATGAGTTTGTATAGCCATTACGGGATTACTGAATTTATTATTTGCTTAGGCTATAAAGGATATGTAATTAAAGAATTTTTTCTAAATTACAACTTACACATGTCCGATTTCACGATACATTTAAACGACAATACGATTACTAACCATTCTCATCGTATAGAACCATGGAAAGTTACACTGATTAATACCGGTCTAAATACCGAAACAGGTGGACGAGTTAAAAAAATACAAAATTACATCGGGGACGAACCTTTCTGCCTCACTTACGGCGATGGATTAAGTAATGTAGATATAAAAGAACTCATTGCATTTCATAAAAAACACGGCAAAACGGCTACTGTTACAGCCGTACAACCTCCTGGTAGATTCGGTTCTCTCGTCTTAGATAAACAATCTGTAACATCCTTTCAAGAGAAGCCACTAGGTGATGGCGGATGGGTTAACGGTGGATTTTTCGTTTTAAATCCTGATGTTTTCAATTACATTAGTGGAGATACATCTGTTTTTGAAACAGACACTTTAGTTCAGTTAGTAAACAAAAACGAATTGGCTGCATATCAACATACTGGTTTTTGGCATCCAATGGATACATTGCGCGATAAAAATAAATTAGTCGAGCTATGGGAAAGTAATAACGCTCCGTGGAAGGTTTGGTAATATGGCTTCATCATCTTTTTGGAATAAGAAAAAAGTATGCATTACGGGACATACTGGCTTTAAAGGCTCATGGCTCACCCTTTTTTTAAGTTCTTTAGGCGCAGAAGTAGTTGGCTATTCTTCTCATCCCCCATCCTTCCCTAACCTTTTTGAACAAGGTAACGTAGCAAAAGAATGCACATCAATTAAAGGCGATATTACAGATTACGATTCTTTATTCCATGCCCTGAAACAACATAACCCGGACATACTATTTCATTTAGCAGCCCAGCCAATCGTCACCACTTCATACAAAAATCCTATCGAAACATTTAAGACGAATGTTTTAGGTACTGTTCACGTATTAGAAGCGGCAAAACATATAGAAAGTATACGCGGCATCATTAATGTTACAAGTGATAAATGTTATGAAAATGACGGGAGCGGTAACCGGGCATTCGTGGAAACTGACCGGCTAGGAGGTTTCGATCCTTATAGTGCTAGTAAAGCTTGTGCTGAACTAGTTGCAACATCATATCAAAAATCATTCTTTCGCACTAACACTCTGCATCTTGCCTCAGTAAGAGCAGGTAACGTCATCGGCGGTGGTGATTGGGCAGAAGACCGATTATTCCCGGATATCATTCGTGCATATTTACAAGATGGTACATTAAATATTAGAAACAAAAACGCTATTCGCCCGTGGCAACACGTATTAGATCCTTTACATGGCTATATCCTTTTAGCTGAAAAACTTTGGAAAGACGCCGAATGTGCAGCGGCGTGGAATTTCGGCCCGATAAATGAACCTAACAGAACCGTTCATAATGTCATTCAATCTATAATGAAATTATGGAATAAACCACTAACAATCCTTTCTCCTCATACAAACACTCCTTATGAATCACCTATTTTAACACTCGATAGTACAAAAGCAGTAAATAAACTCGGTTGGACTCCTAAGTTATCAACAGATCACTCTATCGCTTGGACTGTTGATTGGTACAAGAAATATGCATCTGGTGAAAATATGGAACCTTTCACGCGCCAACAAATCGATGCATTCAAAAAATTATAAAGGGGCTATAAAATGGAACTGAAAAAATGCCGTTTTTGCCACTCATTACTAACAAATACTTTTCTAGATTTAGGTGTTTCCCCTCTCGCTAACTCATTTGTAGATCCTGAACACTCCTATAAAATGGAACCATTCTATCCGCTGCACACATTTGTTTGTAACTCTTGTTTACTTGTACAATTAGATGAATTTGAATCTCCGCACAACATTTTTCATGACTATTTATACTTCAGCTCTTACTCCTCCAGTTGGCTACTACACGCTAAGCAATATGTAGAAATGGCGATTAAGCGTTTCAACTTAACCAATCATTCGAAGGTGATTGAAATCGCGAGTAACGACGGGTACTTATTACAATATTTTCAAAAAGAACATATCGAAACGTTAGGAATTGAACCAGCAAAAAATGTAGCAGAAATCGCTATCCAAAAAGGAATTCCTACTGAAGTGAATTTTTTCAGCAATGACTTTGCAAAAAAATTACCAAAAGCTGATTTAATCATCGCAAATAACGTATTGGCACACGTCCCGAACTTACATGATTTTGTCGCTGGTTTAAAAACGTTATTAAAACAAGACGGAACAATAACAATTGAATTCCCGCACTTATTAAATCTCATATCCTTTAAACAGTTTGATACGATCTACCATGAGCACTTCTCCTATTTCTCACTTATAAGTCTTCAAAAAGTTTTAGCTCATCATCATTTACAAATTGTCGATGTAGAAGAGCTTGCAACGCACGGTGGTTCCTTACGTATTTTTGTAAAACATCATAGCGACAAATCCACTATCCATTCCAGTGTTACAAAATTAATCGAAAAAGAAGTAGATCACGGGCTAAATACATTAGATTGTTATCTCCTTTTTTCTAAACGCATCGAGCAATTGAAAATAAATATTTTAAAGTTTTTTATCGAAGCAAAAGCTTTAAACAAACAAATTATTGGTTACGGTGCACCAGCTAAAGGAAACACCCTTTTAAATTATTGCGGAATAGGAAAAGAATTTTTAGCTTATACAGTAGATAAAAACCCTCACAAACAAAATCTCCTACTACCAGGAACACGCATTCCAATAAAATCTCCAGAAGAAATTAAGCGTACAAAACCTGATTACATTCTCATACTCCCTTGGAATTTGAAAGATGAAATTATGAAAGAATGCTCTTTCATTCGTGAGTGGGGCGGCAAATTTTTAGTAACCATTCCAGAAGTTGAGGTAATTGAGCCATGAAAAAAATTCTTGTAACAGGCGGTAGTGGATGGATTGGTAAATATGTTGTAAATTCTCTTATACAAAGGGGCTATGAGGTGCACGCCACTTATCATACAAAGAAGCCTTCTCACATCCCTTGCCACTGGCATAAAGTAAACTTACTTTGTGATGAAGAAGTAAAAAAACTCATTTACGACATGAAGCCTAGTCATCTCATTCATTTAGCTTGGGAAGCAGTGCCGCCAGCTTGTTATGTATCTATTAATAATTACTATTGGCTTACATCCAGCATCTCATTGATTCAGCACTTCACAACATGCGGCGGAAAGCGAGTCGTTGTTGCCGGCACCGGCGCAGAGTACGAATGGTTTAACGGCGTACTATTTGAAGATTCACCGCTTCTTTCCTATAAAACACCGTATGCATTATGTAAAAACGCACTACACTCTTGGCTACAAACGTACGCTGAGCAAACCGGCCTCAGCATGTGTTGGGGCCGCATCTTTCATATGTATGGCCCTCACGAACAAGGGAATCGGCTCGTTTCTAACATTATCACTTCCTTATTAAAAAATGAGAAAGCACTATGTACACATGGAAAACAATCAAGAGATTTCCTCCATGTGAGCGACGTCGCTGATGCTCTCGTAACAGTATTAGAACATGGCGTTACAGGCACAATCAATATCGCTTCTGGTCAATCTGTACAAATTAAAGAATTAGCTTCTATCATTGCTAAAAAGTTAGGAAAAGAACATTTAATTAAACTAGGTGCGATTCCTTTCTCTAAAGATGAACCTTTATTCGTCGGGGTTAATGTAGAGCGTTTAAAAACTGAAGTAAATTGGAAACCAACATACGATCTAAATACTGGGATCGAAGAAACAATTTTATGGTGGGAATCATTTATAAAAAAACATAACGATACGCACCACTAAAACGCAAATCCTTCGTCCCTCTCGCTAAATCCTTATACCATTCTTCTAATTTTTCAGGTGTAATAATATGATGTGTTCCCATTCCCCCATGCTTACTAGCTTCAGAAAGAGTCGGGCCAATTTGTAATTTCCTCTTTCTCATCGCATCGTTCCAAGGGCTGAAACCAAACCATGCAATACACGCAAATGGCGGATAAATCATAGATTCATGTGCAGATAAATGTCTCCCAACCGTATAACTTCCGTGTTCATGATTATGAATAAATCTACCTCTTCTCCATAACGCCCAATCTTCTGGTAAATAACCATGAAATCGCTGTTTCATTAAAGGTATTCTAAAGTTAAGGTCCGGATAATTATAGTTAAGATCATCGACCATAATAAGCCCTTCCAGCCAATACATCCTCCCTCCCAATTCATTCAGGGATTTCCAAAACTGATTTTTATCTTGCACACAAAGAAACTCGGTCGTATTTAAAATTATTTTCCATCCTTTTACTTCTTGTTCTATCCTCATCACTTCATGATCTGTCGCTAATGCATCAAATTCTGGATTTGCAGAATCTCGTACTTCCCAGTGTGGTGCGAATTTTTTACAAATTTCAACCGAACGATCTGTTGAACCTTTATTAATTAAAATGCCATGATCAAACAGTTTCGTATGATGAGCAAGCCACCACGGTAATAAATACTCTTCATTGTAAAAATGAGAAATAACGGTTGTAGTTATAACAATCTCCTCCTCGTTCTCTATTAATCTACTTTTTCATCCTACTCTTACTATACTTATCAGTTATGTAATTGGTTTGTTTTATTTTTAAAATATGTTTTTCTACCATATACTATGCTTTCTTAGACAACCACCATTTTCTAAAGAAACATCCCAATAAACTGAAAATTAAGTTATAATATCTTTATTAAATTATGAAGGAGGAATGCACTCATGTACTACAACACTTCATTCGAAAATGATCAACCTGTAGGCCGTCTATAAACTAAGGCGGGCATTCATATAACACTTAACACTATGCCTCGTCTTAGGGAACTCATAATACCCTAAAAATAGACGGAGGTACTTTACATGAAACAAACAATTTTAGGAGCTATATGTTTATCACTAGCAGCTAGTATATGGGGCGGTATGTATGTTGTTAGTAAATACGTACTCGACTTTATCCCACCGCTGACACTCGTTTGGCTACGCTTTATTATCGCTTTCGTTGTTTTATATGCAATTTTGAAAATAGCTGAGAAAAAGCAAAAGAAAAAAGTAACCATTCACAAAAAAGATTGGTTACTCTTCGCTTGGATTGGATTTATCGGCTATTTCATTTCGATTACTTGTCAATTTATCGGAACAAAATTATCTGACGCTCATACAGGCTCTTTAGTAACATCAGCTACACCTGCATTTATGGTTATATTTGCAGCGATCATTTTAAAAGAAAAACTAACCGCTCGTAGACTATTATCTACTATCATAGCAACAATCGGTGTTATTATCGTCATTGGATGGGATATTGAAATTGGCTCCTATTTTATCGGTACAATTATATTAGTCGGGGCCGCTATTACGTGGGCTTTACTATCCATTTATGTGAAGATTGCTTCAACTCGATTTTCATCCTTAGTTATCACAACGTACACCATATTCTTTTCACTCTTTTTCATTACACCTTTTATGATATGGGAACTACAATCAACCTCTATCGAAACAGTAAACACGTACGTAATATTAGGCGTAGTATATTTAGGAGTCTCTCAACGGCAGTTGCCTTTTTCCTTTGGAATAAAGGGTTAGAATTAATGGACGCAAGCATCGGTTCGTTATTTTTCTTCTTCCAACCTATCGTCGGATCATTGCTTGGTTGGTTACTCTTAAATGAGACATTAAATATTAATTTTTTTATTGGTGGTATCCTTATTATATGTAGTGTTTTCATTACTACGTTTGAAAAGAAATGAAAACACAGGCAGAGATTCTTAATCTCTGCCTGTTCCACATTCTTTACGCACTCCAATGCGATGGACGGGACAACACTTTCGGTAATTTCGTATGTTTATCCCCTTTCGCTGCATTAATTTGAACTTGCGTCAGAAAAATACTATTTGTGAAATCCGCCCCGCGAATATCTGCATCTCGCAAATCTGCTCCGATAAGATCTGCTCCTCTTAAATCTGCTCCATTTAAGTTAGCCGCAATTAAATAAGCTCCTCTTAAATTCGCTCCTTGTAAATCTTTCTTCTTCAAATTTGCTCCCATAAGGTCTGCTCCGCGGTGACTAATTCGTTTCTTACGCGCAGCATTCATTTCCTTCCAAACTAGCTCACTCGTTTCTAAAAGTAACACATTTACTTCCGCACGGTGTAATGGAATATTTACTTTCATTAACTCGTCCGCATTTAAATTTGATAAGCGCTCTGTCTCTCCAATTGCTTTACTTAGTTCTTTATGAATCGATTGTGTCGCCTTCAAAAGAATAGCCTCATTCAAATACCACAGTATTTCATGAAGCTGATGCATAACTGGAAAAGCATCGTACATTTTTCTCGCATGCTTAGCATCTTTCCGCCAATCAATCCCGTTAAACGTAACTTGCGAAATCTTCTGCCCAGCCCCGAAACACTCAAACACTGTACAACCTTTATAACCTTTTCCTCTAAGATTTTTATGTATGCTACATTTAAAATCTGTTTGTAAGTTAGAACATGGTGTCCCGCCATCTTTATTCACCGCAAAATCTACCGATGCTGCGAACGGTAACGCCACGCAACATAAACCGAAGCATTTTTCGCAGTTTGCTTTTAAATGATCGTTATGATTAGTCAAAATATATACCCCCTGTTGTCTTTTGACTATTTCATAATATTCCAACCTTATTAAATAATCAATTTAAAAATAAATGAGCTTCTTTCATTTCAAATCATAACTTTATCATTCGATTTCCTTTCAATTGAAAAAGACAGCTTCTATCTAATGAATTATAATTAAGTTATAAATATTCAAACTAAAAGGAGACTTACTATGGCACTCGAAATGAAAACAAACTGTCAAATTTGCGATCAATCTCTCGAATCAAATTCCGAAGCCTACATTTGCGTGTATGAATGTACATTTTGTGCACCGTGTACAGAAGAAAGACACAACGTTTGCCCAAACTGCGGCGGCGAATTAGTACGTAGACCGAAAAAGAAACAATAAAAAGCAAAGCGATATCGCTTTGCTTTTTTACTGTTTTTGGGATATATAGAAATTCTACCAATCACAAATTAAACGTTCAAAAACTTCACACAAACAGGCTCTGGTACAATAACATCAGATTGTAACAATGTTAACTCACCTGTCGTTTCATTTCTTGAAAATAGCACAAGGTTATGTGACTTTTCATTTGTAGCAAGAAGAAACTTTTCAGTCGGATCTAATACAAAGTCCCTCGGCCAATTTCCTTCTGTAAATGTATGTGCAACAAATGTAAGCTGGCCTGAATTTTGATCCACACTGAAAACAGCAATACTATTATGACCGCGATTCGCCGCATACACAAAACGGCCGTCAGAAGAAATATGAATAGCACTTCCTTGACTATTGTCATCAAATTCTTTTGGAACGGTAGAAATATACTGCAACTCTGTAAAGGACCCTTCTTCCGGATTATATGATAATGCAATAACTTCCGAGCTAAGTTCAGTCATGACATAAGCATGCTTTCCGTTCGGGTGAAAAGCAATATGTCTCGGACCACTTCCTGGGTTTACAGACAAGCTATTCACTTCCTTTAACTTACTATCTTTTATTTCATACGTAATGATTTTATCAATTCCTAAATCAACGCCTACCACATATTTTTCATCAGGAGTATATCCCGCGTAATGCGCATGTGGTTTTTCTTGTCTTTCTTTATTTGGACCAGAACCTTCATTTGCCATAATCGATGTAACAGGATTTACAGTTCCATCTTCTTCATTAACTACGAAAGACTCAATTGTTCCTTTATGGTAATTTGCTGTAACTACCGTACCGTTTTCACTATCCACACTAATATGACAAGGAGAAGCCCCTTCTACTACTTGTCTGTTTTGTTCCGTTAGCTCTCCTGTATAACTGTTAATCGAATAAGCAGCTACACCACCAGCTTCGCCTTCCTTAACAACAGAATAGAGATATTGATTATTTTTGCTAATCGTTACATATGTAGGGTTATCCAGCTTAGCCGCAAGCGTTACATTACTAACTTTTTGTGCTTCTGTATTTAAAGTAAAAGTATATATCCCTTCACTATTTTCTTTCGTGTACGTTCCAACATATCCAATAAACTCTTTGTTATCCGTCATTTTCATAACCCTCTCCCTATAGTTTTTGTTCATCATACTTCTTACCAAGTTCATAAAACTATTTTTAATTGAAAGAATATCCTAAAAAATCGGAGTACCTCTTTATAAGTTACCATATTTTTCTGCCAAATAACCTCTAAACCCATTTTTTCTGAAAAGCTGCTATACTTTCATATTCTTCTTCCAAGTGACGGGCCAAACGAATATAGATCGGTATTAATTCTTTATATTTCTCCACACTTTCCATGTTTGGCTCATGATAAAAATTGGCACCTACCATATTAGAAACTACATGTAATGTATTTATTTCACCTAAACTATATAAACCAAGGATAGCTGCTCCTAGACAAGAGCTTTCGAAACTTTCAGGAACATATACGTCTTGATGAAAAATATCTGCCATCATCTGTCTCCAAAGTTCCGATCTTGCAAAGCCACCTGTCGCTTGAATTTTTTTCGGTTCGCCAATTAGTTCTTTTAAAGCAAGGAGAACTGTATACAAGTTATAAATGATTCCCTCTAAAACAGCACGGATAAGATGCTCTTTCTTATGATGTAGTCCAAGCCCAAAGAAAGACCCCCGCGCATTCGCATTCCATAAAGGAGCTCTTTCTCCTGCTAAATACGGATGAAATAATAAACCATCAGATCCAGGATTAACTTTTGCTGCTATTTCAGTAAGCAATTCATAAGGATCTTTTCCTAAGCGCTTCCCATGCTCAACTTCTAACGCACATAATTGGTCACGAACCCACCTAAAAATCATACCACCATTATTCACCGGTCCACCAATTACCCAAAGGTCCTCAGTTAACGCATAACAAAAAGTCCTACCCTTCGGATCCGTTACAGGATGATTTGTGACAACTCGCACTGCACCGCTCGTACCAATTGTAATAGCAACTACTCCAGGTTCTATTGCATTCACACCTAAATTCGATAGTACTCCATCACTCGCTCCTATTATAAAAGGAGTAGTAACAAGTACATTCATCTCTCTTGCAAATTCTTCATCTAATCCTATTAAGGTGTGCGTAGTTGGAACGAGTTTAGAAAGCTTTTCCTCCGAAATTCCTGCAACACGAAGAGCTTCTTCATCCCATTTTAAAGATTTCAAATTGAACATTCCTGTTGCTGATGCTATAGAATAATCAATTACATATTCCTTAAATAACTTATAGAAAACATATTCTTTAATAGAAATGAATTTATAGCTTTTTGCAAATAAATCAGCATGTTCATTTTTAAGCCAAACTAATTTCGAAAGTGGTGACATAGGATGGGTTGGTGTTCCAGTACGAAGGTAAATTTCATGACCATTCATATCATTCTTTATTTTTTCTGCCCAACTTGCGCTTCTATTATCTGCCCAAGTAATGCATCTCGTTAACGGCTTCCCTGCTTCGTCTACAACAATGACACTATGCATTGCCGAACTAAAAGAAACACAAAGAATATCAACTGGCTGTACATTACTTGATTGTATAGTCTCTTTAATCGTATGTATGACCGCTTGAAAAATCTCTTCTGGATCTTGTTCTGCTATTTCTGGTGCGGGCGAATATAAAGGATATTCAATCCCATGGCTTGCAATAACAGATCCATCGATCGAAAACAAAACTGCTTTTGTACTAGTTGTCCCAATATCTACACCAATCATATATTTCGAACTCACTATGTAACCCCTTTCAAATCATTCCTATAACAAAAGAGCACCATGGTGTCTACAAAAAGACGCTCCCTTATGAGAGCTACGTTTTCATAAACTTCACTCTCATAAGGGGATCCTTTTTATAACCATTGTGCTGTTTTGAAAATGCATGGTGTCTTTTCATATCGCTGCTTTTACGTAATAAGGTACCAAACTCGAGATTTATTTTAAAGGATGAAGTTACATAGAGATTGGTCCTCTCGTGAAAAAGCAATTTGTGTAAACTTTACTTCCTTATAACTTAGGCGCTTTCGCCCAATCCGCAGCAAACTTCTCAATACCTTGGTCTGTTAATGGGTGCATAGCAAGTTGTTCAATTACTTTATAAGGAATTGTTGCAATGTGAGCACCTGCCATTGCTACACGAGTGACATGGTCTGGATGTCTAACAGAAGCCGCAATAATTTGTGTATCTAATTGATGAATATCGAACAATTCAGCTATTTTAGCAACTAATAGTACGCCATCTTCAGAAATATCATCTAGGCGACCTAAAAATGGTGAAACATACGTTGCACCTGCTCTAGCAGCTAAAAGGGCTTGGTTCACAGTGAAAATAAGTGTAACGTTCGTTTTCACACCTTTTTCAGTAAGGTAGCGACAAGCTTCTAATCCTGCTAGCGTCATCGGAAGTTTTATCGTGATGTTTTTATCACCACCGTTAATTTTAATCAGTTCTTCTGCTTGAGAGATCATTTCTTCAGCTTCTACAACATCTGGAGTTACTTCTGCCGAAACAGATTCAACTTTAGGCACTGCCTGACAAATTTCTCCAATACGGTCTTCAAACTTAATGCCCTCTTTCGCTACTAAAGAAGGATTCGTTGTAACGCCGGCTAAAACTCCAAGTTTATATGCTTTTTTTATGTCCTCAAGATTTGCAGTATCAATAAAAAACTTCATAATTCATTTCCTCCATTTTTTAAACATTAACGAGTTATACTTTTAAAATGTTTATTTCTTTTCTACTGCATGTCCGCCAAACTCATTACGCAGTGCTGCTACAACTTTCCCTGTAAACGTATCATTGTCTAATGAGCGGTAGCGCATTAATAGAGACATTGCGATAACAGGAGTTGCTGTTTGAAGGTCTAATGCTGTTTCTACTGTCCATTTTCCTTCACCAGAAGAATGCATAACGCCCTTAATTTCATCCAGTTTTGCATCTTTAGAAAATGCGTTTTCAGTCAATTCCATTAACCATGAACGAATGACTGAACCGTTGTTCCATACTCTTGATACTTTTTCATAATCGTAATCAAATTCACTCTTCTCTAAAACCTCAAATCCTTCACCAATAGCAGCCATCATTCCGTATTCAATTCCGTTATGAATCATTTTTAAGAAGTGACCGCTACCAGCTTTTCCTGCATATAAGAATCCATTTTCTACAGCTGTATCATGGAAGATAGGTTCAACGATGTCCCAAGCTTCTTGATCTCCTCCGATCATGTAACAAGCTCCATTACGCGCGCCTTCCATTCCGCCAGAAGTTCCTGCATCCATAAAGTGAATGCCATCTTTCTTTAGTTGCTCATATCGGCGAATTGACTCTTTATAATGTGAATTACCAGCTTCAATTAAAATATCTCCTTTTGATAGCAATGGTGTAACTTCATCAATAACAGAATCAACGACAGCGTGTGGTACCATAACCCAAAGAATTCTTGGTGATTGTAATGATTGAACGAGTTCACTTAAGCTAGATACACCTGTAGCACCATACTCTTTCATTTCTTCCACTGCACTCGTATTTAAATCAAATGCTGCTACTTCATGTTTATGATCCATTAAATTCTTCCCTAAATTTAATCCCATTTTACCTAAACCAATTAATCCTACTCTCATAATATAATTCCTCCTTGAATTACCTTTCATCATAAATACATGTTAATAAAATGATGAATATCTTTTTGTCATATTGTTTTACATATAAAGAAACGTATGAAATACCTTCATGTAAGAATGTACTTATTTTTTCACTTCCTCATCTAACCACCATTTAAACTCACTTTCTTGTAATAGAGCATTTGCAGCATCTGGACCATACGAACCCGACTTATATTCATGAAGTGGTAACAAGTTTTCTTCGAATGCTTCAAGTATTGGCTGCACCCATTCCCATGACAATTCAACTTCTCTCCAGTGTGCAAAGAATGTAGAATCTCCACATACAGCATCATAGATAAGCCTTTCGTAAGCTTCAGGTATTCCCACTCCTGTTTGCTCACAAGTAAAATGAATACGGATCGGTTCAAGCTCTCCATTGTTCAATGGATTTTTACTATTTAATTGGAGTGAAACATTTTCATTTGGGCTAATTTCAATGATTAACAAATTAGGCGCTGCATTTGGATTACTATCTTGATACTGCTGTTTTAATGTATTTTTAAACTCAATTACAATACGAGTAGACTTTTCTTTCATTCTTTTTCCTGTTCGTATGTAAAAAGGAACATCAGTCCAAAATGGGTTATCAATCCATAAGCGAGCCGCAACAAATGTATCTGTTTGAGAAGAAGGATTTACTCCTGGCTCCTCTCTATACGCCACAACTTGTTGTCCTTTTATCTCCCCTGAAGCATATTGTCCGCGAATGATATGGTTCTGAACGTCTTCTTTTTTCACTTTACGAAGAGTCTCCATCACTTTTCGTTTTTCCTCACGAATTTCACATGCATTAATCTTTTCCGGCAGATTCATAGCAGTCATCATTAATATTTGCAGCATATGATTTTGAACCATATCGCGAATGGCTCCTGCATGATCATAATATGCTGCCCTTTCTTCTACCCCAACCGTTTCACTAGCTGTTATTTGTACATTCGCTATATGTTCTTTATTCCAAATCGATTGAAGAACAGGATTTGCAAATTCAAGTGCTTCAATATTTTGAACCATCGGTTTACCTAAATAATGATCAATACGGTATATTTCGTCTTCTTCAAACGTTCGACTAAGCTTATCATTCAGCCCTCGGGCAGATGTAAGATCATGACCAAACGGTTTCTCAATCATTAGACGCTTCCATCCATCTGTTTTATCAAGTCCACTTTCTTTAATATTTAAAGCAATGGTCTCAAAGAAGTCAGGAGTAACTGAAAGGTAGAACATTCTATTCCCTTGTATATTTTGTTCTTCTTCCCTTTCATGAACTACTTGTAATAACCTTTTATAATCTTCTGGCTTATTCACATCTAACGGACAATAACGAAAATACTCTAAAAAATCTTCTATTTTCGGAGTACCTTCTTCTCTGCGACGAGAAAAAGTTTCTATGGATTCTTTTACTCTTTTTTGAAAATCTAAATGAGATACTTCACGTCTTCCAAGCCCGATAACAGATATTGGCTTTGGAAGCTTTTGATCTCTATATAAGTTATATAGCGCGGGGTAAATTTTCCTTTTCGCTAAATCCCCTGTCGCTCCAAATAAAACAAAGGTCATCGATTCCAATTTCAGTCCTCCTCGTGATGTATAGTCATTGCCAATATAGTAAGAATGCATTGTACAGAAGCTACTATTATTGTTGATCCAATCTTACTTCTTAACTTCTAATTTTTTATATTTGTCGCTTTCTAATTGTCCCCAATATTAATAGTGGCAATTCAAAGCATTTTCCCCACATCCTACTTACTCAGTTACACTTATATAAAATAACTCAATTACAAAAGGTAATTAAGTTATTTTATGTCTATCATATTAACTACATAGATTATTATCGTCAAGGAAAGTGTCTTGAATTAAAGATTTTTCATTTCGTAACATCTTATTAAAAATATGTTCATGAACTGAATAATAAAAAGGAAAAACCGAACATATTCTTGTTCGGTTTTTCCTTTTTATTATTGCTTTAAATGATTTTTAACTGCCCTTATAACTAATTCATGATCTTCTTCTGGTGGTAACCCTGAAACTGTTATCATTCCAATAACTCCTACGTCTTTTATTTGCACAGGAACGCAACCACCAAACGCAGCATAATCCGACCTATCTAAAAGATACTTTTCATTATATGGAACACCCGTTATTTCACTTTGTATTTGCATATAATACGAGCTATGATTGTGCAAAGAAACAACTCGTTTTTTACGCTCAATCCATTTCGTATTTTCCTCAGTTGTCCCCGTCATCTTGAAATGAAATAATTGCACACCATTTTTCGCTATATCAACAGCAATCAATTTCCCTTCCTTTTTCGCTGTTTCAACGATAAATAAACCTATTTGCAGTGCATCTTCATTTGTAAAAGAGGAAAATTGAAGTGTTTCCTCCTCTATTAAAATTTGTTTACTTATTTCATTCAAATTTGAAGTACTCATATGTTTATCCCCCTTACTCACTTTATGCCACATTGCTATTTTTAAAATTATGCGACCCTACCGTACGGACTTTCCATATAACTAATAACGTAAAGCTTATTCTTTTCTTCTTGGTGCTATTATGAATTATATTTAACGCACTAAAAATGTATGTCCTCTAGCGCTAAACATTTCGTATAGAAGTTTTCTTCCAGCTACTACTTACAAGCATAAAAAAACCAGTTGCTTAAGCAACTGGTTCACTAAAAGTTTTATCTAGGATATTCATTCAACCAAAGGAATGCTTGTTCATAATCATCGAAAAATTTTACATATTTTTTTGTATTAGATTGTTGTAAATAATTCATTATCTCCCCTTCTTCAAGGAGAAAAGCAATTGCCTTACTGTGATTCAAAATCGTTTCATTGAAAAACTTATCTTTCCATACTTTTTGAACAGAAAAATGATCTGGCGTCTACCCTTTTCTATCTACCAGCAATTTGTATTTCCGTCCCTCGGAAATGAATTGCTGACAAACTTGCTCGAAGCGATTAAACCATTCATAAACATCATCTGTTTTAATCTTGCCTATAAGACGAGTAACAATTATATCTCCGGAAACCGTTGTACTAATATTCAGTTTACTCAATCTAAAATCATCTCCCTTAGTTACAATTATGCGTGAATCCCTCATAAAATCAATAAGATCAAACTGTAACGCATTAAAAAGGGACAGACTCTCCAAACGGAGAAGTCTGTCCCAAAATCGTTCTATTTTGCATTAGAACTAACAATCGTGAATTAGAATAATGATTTAATACTTGCTAAAACAGTAAGTACACCTACAATAATAACAAATACGTTACTCATTTTCCCTTTGTATTTAGCTAGTACTGGTACTTTTTGAATCGCATACATCGGTAATAGACATAAGATAGCAGCAACTAATGGACCGCTTAGAGAATCAATAAGTCCAAGAATACTTGGATTTGTATAAGCAACAAACCAGCATGATAATACAACAAAAGTAAGGACGATTGTTTTAATTGTTTTTTCTTCAATAACTTTTCCACGTGATTTACCGAACTTAATAATCATGTCACGCATTACTTCAAATGCTCCGATATAATGGCCAAGGAAAGATTTTGTAATAGCCACAAAAGCAATGATTGGAGCTGCAATCGTAATTACAGGTGAATTAAGCTCATTAGCAAGATATGAAAGGATTGATAAGTTTTGCTCTTTTGCCATTTTTAAATCCTCTGGAGTCAAGCTTAATGTACTACTCCAAACGAAGAACATAACTACAGCGAATGTCATGATATAACAAACTTTTTGTATTTGCGCACATTTAGCATCAGTAGCTTCTATTCCATACGTAGCTCTCTGTTTTACAACAAATGATGAAATCATAGGTGAATGATTAAATGAGAATACGATGATTGGTAGAATCAACAGTATCGTTCCAAAATATCCTGTTCCTGTTGAAGCAGTAGAAACAGCTGAAAAGCTAAGCATTGACGTATTCCACTGTGGAATTAAAGATATTGCGATAAAAAGTAGAGAAGCTATGAAAGGATACACTAGCATACTCATGATTTTTACAGTAATATCTTGACCAAAATTCAGTATAGCGATAAGACCAAGAACTAATACAAGTGATAAAATAGCCCTTGGAGGCTCTGGCATGTGCAATTGATGCACGATAAAACTACTTGCAGTATTTGTAAGCGCAACCGAATACATTAGCACGATTGTATAAATTGAACCGAAATATACGATGTTAAAAATGATACTTGCTTTATTTCCGAAATACTCTCTAATTGTACCTGTGATCCCCTCATCAGCAGAATTAGAAGCGTATATCATTTTAGCAAGTGCCCTATGTGAGTAATACATAACTGGATATGCAAGCAATGTAATTAGTAGTAATGATAATAAACCACCTGAACCTGCATTAATCGGTAAAAAGAGCACCCCTGCTCCAATTGCAGTTCCAAATAGGCTCAATGCCCATGTAGTATCCTGCTTATGCCACTTTTTCGGATCTGCATATTGCTCATTTTCTAGTGCGATATTTTCAGCTTGAACTTCTATTTTCTTTGCAGTATTCCCGTTCATATAATAACTCCCCCTTGTATCCTATTCTTGCGTATCTCTTTATAGCTAACGAACATTCCCTTTTTTCGGAAAATAAATTCCTTACAAGTTGCCCCACATTGTATGTCCTTCATCATAATGAATCCAAATTGAAACATTCGCTAGTTAGCGTCCTAACATAAATGTTAGCGTTCACAAAAAAGTTTACTCGTACTATCCGCTCTTTATATAAAGACCGCTTAAGAGAACAATATTGAATAGACTTCATAAATACGTTGCAACATTTCTAATAACAGTGTGTTACTTTAATGGTTTCTCTTACTTACTTGTAACAGTAATTTTAGATAAACCGGCCTCTCTTCATTTATGAGGCATTTCTTTCTCAATTCTATACATCACTTTCATAACTTCGGCAGCATTTATGGTATTGATTACACAAGCCACTGAAGCACTTTACATACATTTCGCCTCTAATCACACGCCTTTCTTTCTATTAATCGCATTTTTTATATTTTCTCCAGAGATCATAAAATTTCTCTCGACGCCCTCATTATAACGTGTATATTTATAAAATTAATATTTTTATATTTTCAGAAATATTCAATAGATATAATTTTACATGGATAATAATTTACAGTTAGCATGCAACCCTTGTTCCTATCGCTTATAACGGAATTAATCAGCAAAAAACACAGTAAAATATTGTTTATTCAAGATACTCATTTTAAAAATTTTTATATTCTTCTTTATCTAAAAATTTTATTTTGATTTTAAAAAGATATTCTAATAAATAATTAACGTGGTTAAAAAGAAATTTCTTTTTAAATGCATAAACCAATTTTTAGGTTATATATTATCAATATTGCATTCATATACATTTTTAGGAAAATACATATTTTAACTTGATGACAATAAGAGAACCGCTAACATTTCGCAAAAATCTTCGCTAAACGAAAAAATAAAATAAGCTGTCCATATATGGACAGCTTATTTACATCATTATCATTGTTAGGTGTAGGCAAACGAATCACTTCAATGTCATCTTAATTTTAGTTTTTTCAAATCTTCTTCAGGGATATTTCTATGTTTGTAATGAATGGATTTTAGTTCATTTACTTTTAGACGATATTATTGATTATTACACGATTCATCCTATTAAAAGCAAGTAATGTAATCTTTAAAACCCCTCATTAACTAGCTCTTTTATCAAGTTTAATTTTGCAGAAAGCTCAATAAACCACTCTTCATCCCCTGTTAATAATGCAAGGTCTATAAGATAAAGGATTTGCTCCTTATTTATTACTTTTGATTCAGGGAGTTTGTTAACGTGTTTACTAAAGAGTAAAATCGCTTCGTTCATTGTGTACTTGTCGTCACGTTTCACAATGCTAACTGTAACTACATCTTCCACTTCATCAAGTGATACAATGTAACCAACTATGAATTCACCCTCATTTGATATTCCACGAACCCAATCTCCCACTTTTAAAACATGATTATTATTTGACATCATACTTTTCACCTTCTTATAAATATTTTTTGTAACGATAAAAAAGATATAAAAACTAACTTCAACTGTAATCTTTTTTATTACAGTTGTTTTTTAAGAACTCACGGCTACATAATAATTAAGCCGTTTAACGTTCTTGATTAATAAGGTCAACAACTTCTTTCATTGTATAATTCTTTAAATATTCACCTAGATGTTCTTCCGCACCTAAGAAAATAGCAAAAAGAACTTTCCGCATGTTCGAACCTACAATACACTGATCATTTGATTCTGGACACTTCGGCTGCAATGCACCTTCAGAGGTTATTTGATACATATTCCAAAGATTAATTTCACTTAAATCACGGGCAAAAATAAAACCTCCACCAGTTCCCTCTCTTGATTGTATAAACTTATGTTTTTTTAACAAACTTAGCACTTTGCGAATGCGTACTGGATGAACACCTGCACTTTCTGAAATAGCATTACTTGTTGACATCCGATCTGGCTGTAAAGCTAAATAAGTTAAACTGTGAATGGCCAAGGTAAAGTCGCTGTTCATCGTTGTCCTCCTACGATAAAAAATATGATTTCTCGCTTAGTAACATACTGTAGCCATAAATATTACAGATAGGTTAGTCAAACGTTAAAATATATAAGAATCATGCTTAGCATGAAAAAATAAATCCCTTTATATTCTATCAGAACTCCCCTATATCTCCTAACTTCATGTAGCTTTTTAAGTTGCAAATAAATTTAAACAGTCCACTGTTTCTTAACTTGTTCTTCTGCCAATTGTTTAATTTTTGTCCAAATCGTATCTTTACTCACAATAACATTTGTGTGATAGTTTCTATCTTTATAATTAACTGTAACACATACTTCAATCACTTCTGTTTCCTCCTTTCAAAATATTACTTATTAATTAGCCATTTTTTGCAATTCAATATTCAAAAATGTTCGAACGCTACGCGGTAAAAATTTGCGAATTTCTTCCTCGTTAAAACCAACCTGTAATCTTTTTTCGTCCAGCATAATTGGACGACGTAACATTTGAGGATACTCAATTATTAATTTATAAAACTCATTAAGCGAAAGCGCCTCAATATTTATATTTAATTCCTGAAAAGTTTTAGATCTAGTTGAAATAATTTCGGTAGCACCATCTTCAGTTAAACGAAGAATGGATTTAAGTTCATCAACTGTAAGCGAATTTGATACGATATTTTTTTCGGTATAATCAATTTGATGTTCTTCAAGCCATGCTTTTGCTTTTCGGCACGAACTACAGCTTGCTGTCGTATATAAAATCACCATATTTTACACACACTCCTTTACTTTTTAAATTATTATATAGATTATTGAAATGTATTAAAAAAAATTACAGTTTAGAATGAAATACACGTTATATTTTTTATTCGAGAATATTTAATTTATCTGTTTTTTACAAACAATAGCAACTCACTTCTAAAAACTATACTGTAATTTTAAACTTTACAGTTCCATTAATCAACTGTTAAGTCTTGGATGCATTCCATTAGCGAAATAAATTATATTCCACTTTATTCATTTCTTCCCGACATGTTTAGCATAATAAAAGCTACTGCCTTGAACACAGCAGCATTGTAGGAAGAAATACGCGGACAAAAAAAGCAAAGCGCGTACACTTTGCTTCTTACAAAATCCCTTTTAACTTTTTACCAATTAACTCCGCTACATATTCATAACCTTGTCGGCCAAAATGTAAACCGTCTTTTTCATCATCTTCTACTAATCTTTTATAATGAGGCTCTTGAATCATTTCAGCATATAAATTTAGAAAATAACTTCCTGTTTCCTTCGCCACTTCCTCTACTACGTCTGCATACTGACCAAGTACTTTATTTGTTCTATTATGCTGGCGTTCTTCATCAACTGGCGCAGGACTAATAAGTAATATCTTTTCTGGTGAAATCATACTTACAATCTTCCCTAAATTGTCTTTGTATACTTGCAATGGTACTGGATCAAATAATACCGAATCATTCGTACCAAGAAAAACTGTTACGAAGTCTGGTTTATGTGATAGTACATCATCTTCAATCCTATGTAACGCATCGAACGTATTATCACCCGGAACCCCCGCATTTACCACCTTCCAATTTGGAAACATCTCCCGCAAACGCGGTGTTAACCTCGGCGTTTCATCAAAAAACGTTTCATCAGCTGTAATACTATCACCAAAGCATACTAACGTATTCATAAAAACTAAATCTCCTTTTACGTATGAAATAACTTTCCTTCTACCGCCTTAATATATCTTTCAGCAGAACGTTCCACTGCCTCATTGGCATTCTCTTTCACTACTCGGTGAAAAGCATTATATAAACGATTAAACTGTAACGGCTTCACTCGATTCGCCATTTCCTCCACTTTTCTCGCTGGTAATGGAATTAAGTTTGGATAGCTGTACATGAAACTCACCCACTGCTGATCCGCTACGACTTGAATAATATCACCTGTTAATAAAATACCTTTCCCACCATTTCCTTCTTCCCAATGTAATACAGAACCGCCGCTAAAATGTCCTCCGAGACGATGAATAGTAATTCCGTCCGCTAATTGTAAAGACTCGCCAGACCAATAAATAATACGACTACTCGGGCGTACTACCCACTCTTTATCGTCTTCATGTATATAGATTGGTACATCAAACGTTTCTGCCCATTCTACTTGCGTTGAATAATAATGAGGATGAGATAGTGCTATCGCATCTAACCCGCCCCACTCCTTTATCTTCTCAATTGTCGTTTCATCTAAATAAGTAATACAATCCCATAGTAATCGATACGCTTCCGTTTTTACTACATATCCCGTTTGACCAATTGCAAATGTCGGTTTTGTCGTAATACTATAAAGCCCATTTTCTTCTTCTATCATTTCATTTTTATATGTACCACTCGATTGCAAGTTTTCTAAAGTCGTCCAAGACTGTCCTTTCGGATTCACATATTGTCTCTCCTCATCACAAATAACACAACTTACCGGTTCTTCCACACTCGCTGCATACTGTACGCCGCACGTTGTACAAACGAAATTTTTCATAATAATTCCCCCTATCCCTATATTTTTATGAAGCTGATTTTTGTTGATAATGATCTACTTTTTTATTTTCAATTAATAAACTGATTAGAGTCAGTAAGTAGACAACTGTAACTGC
The DNA here is from genome assembly GCF_051294775.1 of Bacillus pretiosus. Taxonomy (NCBI): domain Bacteria; kingdom Bacillati; phylum Bacillota; class Bacilli; order Caryophanales; family Bacillaceae; genus Bacillus; species Bacillus pretiosus. Next base: position 1,412,630 of record NZ_JBPPHF010000002.1, on the reverse strand, counting down.
CAATGGAATGGCAGTAAATCCATTGTCTGCAAAAAGAATCCCGCAAACTGACGTTACGAGCACAGTCCCTACTGACAATAAACCATAACTTTTACTTTCATAAATCCATACGTACGGTACAAAATGAACCCCTATTAACATCGCTACTACAAAAGGTAGCCACTCTGGAAATTGAAAATAGGCAAGTAATACAAACGGAATATTTAATACATTTATCCCGCCAATTAATCCAGCTAAAGTTCCTAGCGGATTTCCTTTCGCAAACATATCAATTTTCAATATAGCAGCTATCATTAAGCCAAAAGGAAATACACAACCCATACCAATTAAATACACCCACACAACTTGTTTTTCTGAAAGAAGGATACCCGTTACACTTGCTACAATCCAAAATAAAATACCAGCTATTATAACTGGAAATCCTCTTTTCGTTCTTTGTGCTAAATCTCTTTTTGCTTCTAGAATGTTCATTTCACTATCTCCCCCAAACTATTTGTACTATAAAGCCGGCTCAATTTCGTCCATCCAATAACGCCAAGCTACTAAGTAATCTTCTAAATCTTTGGGGTGGTGTCTTAAACATGTATCTATACGCAAATATAATCCTATGACTATCTCCTCGTACAAATCTCGTTCTTTTTTATGAAATACACATTGCTTCATCGCAAAATCAATTGCTTCTTTCGTTACATCTTCAGGAGTTGAACAGAACGCATAAATTAAATCATATAAAGGATCTCCAAGGACTGGTAACGGATCAATTACTCCATGTAACTTATTCTGCCGGAATATAAAATTATGAAATCCGAAATCACCATGTAATAAAAAGGGGTGATTTACTCCGGCTTTCCTATTTGCTAGTTTAAGAACCGTTCTATATTCTTCTTCACTTATGTAACATCTTACATTTTCATAAGCTTCCATCACATTTGCAGTTAAAAATTCATTCCAAGATTGAACCGGACTTTCTTTCCATCCCCAGCCTCCTGCCTCTGGAACCATTTTATACTTATTGATAACTTCTTTTACAAGTGTACGAAGCGTACTTCGTTTATATCCTTGTTTACACGAAGTATTACCTTCCAGGAAAGAATACACGAAATATGTATGTAAAGGTTCCTTATACAAAAGCTTTGAAAATAAAGTATTCCCCTCATAAAAAGAAAGAAAATGAGCTTCTTCACGTATTACTTCCGCTTCATTCAGCTTTACTACATATTTTTCGTCCAACAAATATACAGTACTTGTCGTTCCTCCGTTCAACGCTTTTACGCTATTTGGAGCATGTGAAATAACTTTCTCTTTAACTAGTTGTGCAGCAATTATTGAAATGTCCATTCTCTCACCCTTTAATTTCGAAGATCCCCCCAATTCAAAAGACAACTTTACTATTATTTGACAAACGAATAGGAAACCCCTTCCAAAATCTTAATATAACAAAAATTCATTTACTTTTATATTTCAAAAATAAGGAAATACTAACAACAACGTTACATACATATTAGGAGGACAATATGAAACCTGAATTTTTAAAAGCAGTACATGATGCCATTGGAAGTGTCGAACACATTCATATAGAAGAAAGCGGTGCTGACAGCTTACTTATCCATCATGATGATGCACAGCAATTACAACAAGTCGCTAAAACGTTAGAAAACAACAATTTCCGCTCTGCTTTAAGAACAACTGGAGATGCTTCGTATATTGAAGTGTTGAACAGATAATGAAAGTCTGGATGTATTCCGGGCTTTCTTTTTTTATCCCACATTAACTGGCAGTAAGACCCCCACTGATTAAAGTTTCACTTTATATTGAAACTTTAAACTCTTTCACATACACCGCTGTTCCAGCAATATCTATTTGTAATTTCTCATTTTCTACATCTTTCGTTACATATACCGTTACACGTCCATCTTTATTCATTTCCTGTCCTTGTTCAACGATTAATTCCATTTTATGGTCAAAACCTTTCTCCAAATACATCGCATAGTACGCTCCCATTACACCTGAAGCTGTTCCTGTCACTGGATCTTCTATTGTTCCAGAGTAAGGTGATGAAAAATGACGACCGTGCATTTTTGCTTCTGCATTATATGTTTCTGTGCAAAGCGGATGAATAGAGGCATTTGGTATTTCTTTTAACACAAATGGAAATTCATTATTATTAGGTTTCATTTTCTCACATGCTTCTAGATTTTTAACAGGTACAATTACAGTCCAAATACCAGTACTTCCATATACAATTGGTAATTTTCCATCTAAATCATTTACTTCCAGACCAATGCTGTGCGCTAATGCCTCTTGGGAGCCTGTAAAACTTTGAAACTGGGGTTTTGCTTGTCTCATTTTAATAAAAGTTTCTCCACTTTCATTCGCACCTATATGTATCGGCAAAATCCCTGCCTTCGTTTCAATTGTTAAATTATGATTCCCTTCTAATAACCCCCTTTCATGAAGCGCATATATAGTCCCTACTGTCGCATGACCACATAAATCCATTTCATGACCGGGAGTAAAATAGCGAATCTTTATATCTGCTTCTTTTGAAGAAAGAACAAAGGATGTTTCATTAAACCCAACTTTTTCAGCAATACGCTGCATTTCTCCTTCCGTTAATCCATCCGCCTCTAATACAATACCTGCTGGATTCCCCATATTCGGTTTATTCGTGAATGCGTCATAATGAAATACGTTTATAGTCTTCATTTTCTTTTCTCCTAACTTTCTTTAAAAATTTTATAATAAAGCTCTATCTCTGTTTTCACCGAACAATGATTTCTCCAAAATATCTTCTGCATCTTTTCATTTGAAGTATGTGTGCTTCCGATGTAATAAGTAGCGCCCATTTCCTTTAACATATGTAAAGATTGAAGATGCAGTTGCGAAGAGATTCCTTTCCCGCGATAATGAGGCATTACCCCAAAGTAAAATAATCGCCCTTCACTTTCTGTTCCAGTCTCTATATGCGGTATGGACAAACCAATTGGCTCATTTTTATCATAAAAAACAATGCATGACTTCTCCCAACCTTTACCTAATTCTGTTTGCACTGAATGAAAATGCTCATCAATATTTAAAATGGAAGTTTGATTTCCTGAGTTCAACATACATTGCTCCCAAATGTATTTAAAATCTTTTGCCGATAACGTTTCTCCTATTGAACGATATGTAAATTGTTTTTCAAGCGCCTCTATATCGTCTAACTCTCTACACACTTCTATCTTTGCTGCATGTAAAGAAAAATCCGCATCAAGTAACACTCTCGCACTTGAGTTATAACTACTAAACCTTTTATTTAATACAATACTCGCTCTTTTCAACTCCCAGTTAAAACAAATTTCTTCAAATCTACTTATCTTTTCTTTATAAGTTTGTACGTTATAAAAGGCATCTTCTTCTATCTCTTCAATCGTTACTGCATTTGGTAAACCATTTAATACTTTTTTAGAGGGACCAAATAGATTCTGAATGATTGTAAGATCGTATATCACCACTTTAATTCTCCTATCCCTGGCTCAATAAACTTCCCTGAAACATCCTCATTTGAATCAATTACCCAATCATATATATTTTGCGCTCCTTCAGCCGGAGTCATATTCGCATCAAAGGCACCGATATCAGTCTTTAATTTTCCTGGGTGAATTGCCGTTACACGAATTCCTTTATTCTCAAACTCTTGTTGTAAACAAAGTGTTAACATATTTTGCGCAGCTTTAGCAATTCGATAGGAATATGAGAACTGTCCTTGCGGAAACTCTTTGTTCGCCATTTTATGTAGTGATCCTAACCGAGAGGACATATTTATTATTCTCGGCTGATCCGATTTAGCTAAAGCCACATATGTACCTTTTACAGCTCGAATTACGCCTAAGCAGTGAATATTAAATAAGTCCGTTAACTCTTCTGAATTTATATGTAAAATCTCAGTCTCCTTTCCAGTAATTCCAGCGTTATTTATAACTAGATCCATATACTCTGTATATCCCTCGAGCTGATTCTTAATCTGCTCCGTACTCTCATCAAGTGATAAGTCTGCCAATATAGGAAAACATCTACAACTAAACATTTGCTTCAATTGCGTTACCGCAACTTCAGTTCTAACTAACGGATAAACGATATGCCCATTTTCATGAAATACTTTTACTAACTGTAACCCTAACCCGCGATTTCCCCCTGTAATTAGAACTCTCATATATCCATCTCCTTATTTTTAAAATAAATAAGAAAGTCCATCCATTTACCATTCTCTAAAGAAAACGCCTCTCTCTTGCATTCAAGTGAAAAACCTGTTCTTTCCGCAAGACGAACGGATGGCTCATTATCAACATGTATATGTAATTCAATTCTATGGAAATGAAGACTATTAAAAAATAACGATAACGCAGCTTTCACACTTTCAATACCATATCCATTTTTCCAGTATTGATTATGTATGGAATACCCCATCACCGCCCATTGATAGTCCATACGTAAAATTTTTATAAGCTCTAGCTTCCCAATATTAGCCCCATCTTCTTTACGAAAAATACCTAATACATACATCTCATCTCGATGTGCTGCTTCATCAAACCCTCTAATCCATTCCGTGAACCATTCTTTCGTCGATGATGCCATAACTTGATAGCCATCGTCATATTTATACTGCGATGGTAACCTCTTATGAAATCCATCGAACCAACTTTCATAATCATCATTTTGGAACGGACGAATCATAAGTCTCTCTGTCTCTATTTGCAATAGCGGCAGCTTCATTTATATCTCTTCCTTTAATTAATGATTGAATATTCTTTATTATCTTACAATAAATACAAAATCTAGTAAATTATTATGTTCTTTACAAACAAAAATCCAGTTATGCTTTGTACATAACTGGATTCCTCATCATCTAATCGTTTTTTATTTTACAAGTACACCTTCTCTTAATTCCCTCTTCAACACTTTCCCTAAAGCATTTTTCGGTAATTTGTCCATAAATACAACGTCTGGTATTTTATAACTTGCTAGTTTCTCTTTACAATGCCGTATAATTTCTTCTTCCGTTAAAGACGTTTGCATATCTTTTACAATATACGCTGTCGGAATCTCTCCCCAAAAGTCATCTGGAACTCCAACTACTGCAACTTCTAAAACACCATGTATTTCATGGATAACATCTTCTACTTGATCTGGATATACGTTGTCACCACCGCGTATAATAACGTCTTTATATCTTCCCATAATATGCAGGAATCCATCATCATCTATCATGCCAGCATCGCCCATGTTAAACCAATTATCTTTTACTACCTTTTTTGTCGCCTTTTCATTATTCCAATACCCTTTAAACATGTATGGACTTCTTACATGAATCTCGCCAACTTCATTTGTTGTTAGTTCATCACCTGTTTCTGGATGAACAATTTTTAACTCTACATGTTTCAAAGTTTTCCCTACAGAAGACATCTTTTCTTTTCCCATCATTGGATGCCATGAAGTTACAACCCAACCTTCTGTACTCCCATATCCTTGCACCATATATATTCCTTTTTCCATATATTTTTGAATAAGTGTTTCTGGCACTTTTGTACCACCACTTTGTGCTACTTTAAAAGTTGAAATGTTACGTTCTTTTTTATTTAGCTCCTCAAGCATGTAGCTATAAACAGCTGGGAATGCAAGCATCGTAGTAATTTTCTCTTCTTCAATCTTATCCCAAATAAGAGCAGGATTCGAATCAGCTAAAAAGATCATCGTAACACCATGATAAATACAATTTAAAATAGAAAGCACTCCACTCATATGAAATAATGGATGCACGGATAAAAAGCGTTCACCTGCTGGAAATTCTCTTTGGCCCGCAATCTCAGAAAAATAATGATGTAAGTTTTTATGTCCAATTACACATGCTTTTGCCTGTCCAGTCGTTCCTGAAGTAAATAAGTAAATCGCATCATCATCTTCATGAACTTCTACGTTCGGTTCTGTCATTGACTGTTCTTGTAATATTAATTCAAATGAACCAAAGCCTTCTTTTGTCGTTTTAATTACAAAAGGAATTTCTTTAACAGCATCAATCTTTACAGCTTCATGAAATTCTTCATCAATAACTAACACTTTTAATTTTGCTTCTTTTACAATCGTTTCTAACTCATAAGCAGTAAGCTGATGATTTAACGGAATACATACAGCTCCAATTTTTAAACTTGCCATCATAACGCTTGGAAACGGATGATTATTTTTGCATAGTATTCCAATACGATCTCCTCTTTGCACACCGTTATGTAGCAAATAGTGTGCAAGCTGATTTACTCGTTCATTATACTGCTGAAACGAATACCTTTTCTCTCCCCCTACAAGCGCTTCCAAATTTGGTGATTGCATTGCTCTTTTTTGTAATAATTTTTGCATCGTTCTCAAGTAAAACTCCCCTTTATATATATTAGGTTTTTTATTTTACCAGATTAACTATTAATTTACTAAAGATTACACTTAGTGAATATAAAATCAATAAAAATAGCCATCTACTTAACAAGTAGATGGCTATTTCCTCTTATATATTAGAATACTCCTTATTCATCACATAGCGCACATACTCCGGTGCACTTTTATTAATCTCTTCATCACTTAATTTATATTCGGCACCATATAAATAAAATGAAGGTATAAATTTCATGTCTGTATATAAGCACGTAGCTTGAAATGGTTTCGTTAACTCATCCATTGTAATTCCGCTATTTTTATAGTCTTTTTCTAATCCACCTATAGAAATAGCTAGACCAAATTCTTTCCCTTTCACTTTATCTCCTTTTGATCCGTACGCAAATCCATATGTTAATACATCGTCAAACCATTTTTTTAATAATGGTGGTGAACTGTACCAATAAAGCGGAAATTGAAATATATATCTGTCATGTTCTACTAATAGCTTTTGCTCTTCCTCAATATTAAACTCCCAATTCGGTGCCGCTTTATATAATTCATGCACCGTTATTTCATCCGAATGTTCCTCAAGTTCTTCGATCCATCTTTTATTAATTTTTGATTTTTCAATATCAGGGTGTGCTACAATTACAAGTGTTCTCATCATCTTCCATCCCCTTTTTAAATTATTCAATCCTTTACGTATTAGTATGAGTGAGTCACATATAATTGAAAAGTACGTACTTTAAAGTGCTATAGGAACCTTAAAGTACCTGTGGAGGTGTTATATGAATCAAAATGAAGACTGCCCAATTGCAACGACGCTCGATGTAATCGGCGGAAAATGGAAAGTTCATATTTTATGTGTTTTGATGGATGGAAAAATGCGAACAAATGAAATCCGACGAGAAATCCCAAACATTACGCAAAAAGTTCTAACTCAACACCTTCGCCAACTTGAAGCTGATGGGATTATCCATCGTACTGTATATCAAGAAGTACCACCAAAGGTTGAGTACACAATAAGCGAATACGGGAAATCTTTAATGCAAATTATGGATGAACTATGTGAATGGGGAAAAGATCATCAAATGAAAAGATTACATGACTAAAAGAACATTACCGTCTTTATTAAATCTTCTACATTCATATTAGTAGTTCAATATTTCTACTGAAATTTTATATTAGAGGTACTCCAACAACTCGTAATTTAGAAGCCCAAATCTTTCAAAAGTAAAAAACAATAACATTCATCTATAAATACTCTTTATAACAAAAATATCCTATACTTTTTACCTTATATTTTATTCGGACACTTTTTATTCATTGAACCGCATCCTAGTTGTTAGACATATAGTCAACAATTTGAGATGTGGTTTTATTATTCGGATAACAGCTCTCATCAACTTTAATAATCATGACTGCAGACAAAATACTTTGCAAAGAGTTCCTGTACAAGGTGATTTTTCACATAGACTTACCAAATAGAATTTTTATAAAAAACTGCTCACATTTAAATTGGACAAGCATATTTTATTGTATGGGGACTCCCTACTCATAGAAAACTACCTTTCTATTCTAAGAGCATGCATATTTGTGTGCTCTTAAACTATTTACAATAAAATAAAGAGTTTATTAATTTGCTTAATTCACTATCGGAAAAGTACCCATAATAATATCTTTATATTTATCTATTGTTTTTTGATTTTTATAAAACTATATTATTTTGGAGTTGGTTAATACGTTACAAAAAACTGACCGTGTAATCATTATGGTCCCTCCATTTTCACAAGTGTTTGTTACATTTTACTCCTCATCAGGAGAACTCCTTTCATCACAAGTCTTATCTAATACCTCTCCACATCCTGTATCAATGTATGCACTTAATGAAATTGAAAGCGAATTATTTGAAGTCGAGTTACAACCACTACTACTTCATTAAAACTACGAATAGCAGAAAGACCTTTACAACTCCCATATGGAACTACAGTAGTAGCATTTTTAGCAAAAATAGTACAAGCAGAAGAAGCTGCAGACACGCTATATAGCTTTAACTACACACTTACTAAGTAAACTTCTCCTAGGAACTTCACTTTTGTTTCCCCAGAAACAAAAGTGAAGTATAATTATATATGTACAATAGATAACATTTATAAATCTATTTACAATTTTTCACATTAGCTCTTAAACAATTAAATAAATGGAGGGCATGATATGGACAATTATTATGATGTAGCGGTAGTTGGTGGTGGTCCAGTTGGACTTATGGCAGCATGTGAATTAGCTATCCAAGACGTAAAAGTTGTTGTTTTAGAGAGAAGATTAGACCGGGTACGAAATTCTAGAGCACTCACACTACACCCCCGCTCCTTAGAATTGATGGCTATGAGAGGTATTGCAGATCGATTTTTAGCTAGAGGAAAGAAATTAAATACAAGTCATTTTGCTGCCTTAGATACAAGATTAAACTTTAAAAATTTAAATACTGATTTTCCGTATACACTTTTTATTCCCCAATCTATTACAGAAGAAATATTAGAAGAACGTGCATTAGAATTAGGTGTAGTCATTAAACGCGGGCATACTGTGAAAGACTTAAAACAATATGAAACATTTGTACAACTAGAAATAGAACAAAGAGAAACAATATATAAAATAGAAGTTCCATATGTAATAGGAGCTGATGGAGCAAGAAGTATAGTTCGTGAATTATCAAATATACCGTTTAATGGAACAAACACAACAACTACTGCTATATTAGGTGATGTTATTTTAGAAGATATACCAGATACTCCATTTTTATCTACTTCTAATATAAATGGGATATTAATGATGGTACCTATTACACCTGATGTATTTCGTTTTGCAATTATTGATCCTAAGAATCAGACAATACCTGTTCATGTTGCTGTTACAGAAAAAGAGTTTATAGATAGTATTTATAGTATTACAGGTGAACATCTTCAAATTAAGAACACAATATGGCTTTCTCGTTTTGGCAATGCAACCAAACTAGCAAATACTTATCAACATAAGCGTGTATTCTTAGCAGGGGATGCAGCACATATTCATTTCCCTGCTGGAGGACAAGGTTTGAATGTAGGTCTACAAGATGCTTTTAATATTGGCTGGAAATTAGGACTCGCAATAAAACAAAAAAAATATGAAAGCCTATTAGAAAGTTATCATATTGAAAGACATGCTGTGGGAAAACAATTTTTCAAGGAAGTACAAGCGCAAGAACAATTAATGATAAACTTTTCAAACGCAGGAATGGAATTAAGGGGTTTATTTTCGCACCTACTTACATACCCCGAGATAAATCACGATTTATCTAAAAGAGTAAGTGGCTTAGGAATAATGTATTCATCGATGCACGATACAGAAAGGCATCCATTGATAGGAAAAAGATGTACAAATCTCACTATTTCTTCTCTAAATAAGAAAAGTTATAAACTCTTTGAATTAATGCAGGATGGTAAATTTATCTTATTAATACACCCTTCTTATATAGATAAGATAAATAAAATAAATATTGATTCACACATAAAAGTGATAATAGGAGAAATACAAGATTCCAAGTTAAAAAATATAGATACCGTTTTGATTCGACCGGATGGTCACATAGCCGACATTGAGTATAACAAGGTAAATAACTGCGAATAGTCCAGAAAAATGATTATCAATTGTATTAGTGATACAAGATAAATTCACTTTTATAAAACGAAAAGAATCCTATTTATTTAGGACTCTCTTCGTTTTGCCCATCTCACTATTTATAAAAACATATCTACAACGGAAGAAACACTACATTTACAGTTAACTATAAATCCCGTTCCAAAGGACTACCCAAAACTCCCCACCTACATACTCCCATGATCAAAAATATTTGTCTCTATTTCATATAAAGTATGATAAGCATCCATAAAGATAAAGCACCAAGGAAAGCAAGCACTATACGAGTAGATAGTACCCTTACTTCGAAATCGGTTTTCTTGGATGGTTCAGGATATGCAATTACATAAATCCCTTTTAATAGTGCGAGCCATGCAATAAGTGTAATGAGTCCCTGCCAATTAAGTTCCCAAACATTATGTAGAATAACAGTACCTAATCCTAGGAAAATTGATAGAAAGCCATACATAATTCCAAATCCTCTGTCTTCTACCACTAATTTTTTCAGTTCACGTAGTATAGATGGTCGCACAAAAAGTATTCCTGAGATGATAACCGTTATCCATCCCCAAAAAAATCCTAAAAAAAGGCTTACCTCCATTGTTACTCCACTCCTTTCAATTACATTTATATTTCAGTTATTTTCCCTTTAGTATTAGATCTATAGATAAAAAACTAAAAATGTAACTTTGGAGTAAAGTCGTACTCTTTATAAAATATTTCATGTGTACATAAATAATCCTTCACCTTGTTAAATTTAACAAGGTGAAGATCATACAATATTATTAAATAAATAAAATAATCTAACTAAGATGTATAACAAATTAATAACCAGTCTACATACAACTTATGTTAGTAAGAAAATCACATACACTTATACATATTACTTTTGTATAAAATCTTAAAAATTGTAGTCAGACAATTACTTTAGCATCCTCTTCTTAATGTCTAGACAATCAGTATTTAAACTAAACATGCTAATATTGATTTTGTGCGATGGTCCGTTACCTCATAATAAATTTCTAACCCTTTCCGAGTACCTGTAACGACTTTCGTAGCTTTTAGTTTAGATAAATGTTGACTAATTGTACTTTGAGGCATTTGTAACGTTTCATACATTGTCGTTACGTTAATTGGGCCTTTTGCAAGCATTATTTTTACTAATGATAAACGGACAGGATGTGCCAATACTTTCAATACTTCAGTGATTTCTTCATACATTTCTTTCATATTTTTTCTCCCCTTTTATATAAATATTATTGATATCCATATATATAATTCGAAAGGATATAAGATTTTGTGTCCGTCATTTTTAAAAAAATAAAAAAATTTTTCCGAAATTCAAGGAGTGTCTTAACATAACGTCTCACTATCAGTAATGATTAGGAATTTTGTTATGGAAGCGAAGGCTTTATATTACATATTACATATTACTTACTAAAACCAATGAAAAAAGAGAGCAGGTAAACTGCCCTCTTATGATGCCTCCTTATGTTCCGTGGAATGTTTAACACTCCCCATTCTCTTTAATTTATTCCACCCTACCGCTACTCCTCGAATTGATGAGAATATAGATTTAATGACAACATAAGTCATAAATTGACGATAAATAAAGCGTTGTAAAATTAACCATGCTAGTGGTTTCGGATTCTCTTCTTCTAATTTAAATGCAAATAAAGATGCGAATAGATCCATTAAAAAGAATACAAAATAAAACCCTAAAACTTTTAGTGGATTGCTACTAAATAGCCCCATAATCATTAATATATCTGCTAAAGGAGCAATGAATTGCAAAACATATTGGAATAACCACATGTTAGGCAATGCAATAAACCCTAATGTTTTATGCTGTGAATGAAACAATGCTTTTCGGTGTTTCCAAAGACATTGGAGTGTACCATATGACCAACGATATCGTTGTTTAATGAGACTTTTCACATCTTCAGGTGACTCCGTATAAGCATACGCGCTTTCTTCATATACAATTCTATACCCTTGACGTAAAAATGTAATAGTAAGATCCGTATCTTCTGCTAACGTATCCTCACTTAAATATCCAGATTCAACTACATTCTTTTTACGCCATGCCCCAATAGCTCCTGGAACTACTGTAATACAATTTAACTCATCAAAAGCTCTACGTTCTAAATTAAACCCGGTAATATACTCAACATGTTGCCAAGTAGTTAACAAGTTACGTCTATTACCTACTTTGACATTACCTGAAACTGCTGCAACATTATGATCTTCAAAGTGTCTAACCATTAAAGAAATAGCGTCTTGTGCAATAATTGTATCCGCGTCTAACGTAACAATGATTTCTCCTCGTGAGTGTTGAAACCCTAAATTCATTGCTGATGATTTCCCACCGTTTTCTTTCTGGATTAAACGTACTTTAGGGTGTTTATTAAATGTTTCTTGCATTACTTTTGACGTATCATCTTTCGATCCGTCATCCACAACTATAACTTCAAATTCTTTATAATGACTATCCAAAATTGAGCGAATCGTCTTAGCTATAACCTTTTCTTCATTATATGCCGCTATGACAACACTAACAAAAGGTTGATAGGACGAATGCGTGCAACGAGATAGCGTTTTTCTTTTCTGCTTCCATGCAAAATAAATTAAGAATAAGAATCGGAAAATACCTAATCCAATAGCAATATAAAAAATAATTGTTAATATATGTTTAAAGTATCCCGCTCCTGAAAAGACAGCTTTATTGTAAAGTAAATATTGCTTTCCTTCAGAAGAAACAGGAGGCATAATTTCATCTCGTTCTTTATTCATTAAATCTGAAATTGTTACAAAACTATATCCATTTTTTTTAAGTTCTTTAATAATAATGGGAAGCGCTTCTACCGTATGGGCACGATTCCCTCCCGCATCATGGAGAAGAATAATATTTCCCTCTCCCTTATAAATGGGAGTAAGAGCACGCTTTACTAATTCATTCGTTGATGGTGTTGCCCAGTCTTCAGGATCAACTTTTTCCGCCACCATTGTATAGTTCATATTTTGTGCACGCAAAATAGGCAATATTTCATTTGATGAATCTGGGTTAGCATCGGCTTCATATGGCGGTCTAAATAAAACCGTAGAATGTCCAGTTATTTCCTGAATTAAACGTTGCGTCGTATTAAGTTCTAATTTTGTTCGTAGTAAAGACGTATCAGCGACGTTAGGATGCTTGAAAGTATGATTGCCAATTTCATGCCCTTCATCGTATATTCTTTTCACAATATTAGGATTTAGTTGCGCGTTTTCACCAAGTACAAAAAAAGCAGCGTTTATTTTATTCTCTTTTAATATATCTAAAATTTTCGGTGTATATTTCGGGTCTGGCCCATCATCAAATGTTAATACTACTTGTTTCCCATTCGGTTTTCCATATCGTTGCACTTCGTATGTAGATGGTAATGATCTATATACTTCATCTGTAAGATAACCATCTTTTCCTATTTTAAAATCTCTCAACCCATTTTGTCTTTCATTCTCAATCTGTAAAATTTCACCTTGTCCAGCATAATTCACTTCATCTAAACTAGTAATTTTATGTAATGCATCAGGATTTTTTTGTACCCCAATCGGATTTTTTAAAACTTTCCATATTGTAGGGTCTTCTGCTCCTAATCTCCATAATGCAAACCCTTTAGCATTGTTTTCCATTGCGATTTTCACTTGATTATAGAGAGTAACACTATCTAAGAACCAAGCAGTATGATCTTTCTCTCCTGTTTTATATCTAAAATAAGGATTTCCACTCATGTTATCCCATTGAATTTTCATATTGGAATCATGAGCCATTGCCATAACTTCTGAAAAAGTTAAAGACTTCGCAGGTTTTTTACTATTTACTTCCCAATCATATCCATAGTTACCGAAAGCAACTACAAGTTTATTAGACGGAATATTCAGTTCTTTTAATGTATGTTGGAACCATTTATTTGAAGCAATTGGGCCTGGTTCCCCCGCTCCATAATGCTCATCGTACATCATTACAATCATTCGATCTATTATTTTTGCTAATGCACCATAATCAAAAGCCTTATCATTAGCTGGAACATCTTGTGTAACGAGCAAATCATGTTTATGAAAGACCGTAGTAATTTCTTTTATGAAATTTGTTAAGTTTTCTCTATCGCTTTCAGGTACGGCCTCAAAGTCAATATTAATACCTGAAAACTGATTCTTTTTAACTTCGCTTACTAAATCATTAATAAATTTCGTCTTCACATCATTCGGCGAATTCAGTAACTTATGGATAAGCTCACTATCAGGGCCAGAAGCTTTTTCGGTATAGTTAGTAAGTAACGGCATAATTTTCACATGATTTTTTTTTGCTAGTTTTACAATCTCAGGTTTTATTTCACTTCTAATCGTTAAATCTTCTTTTAAATGATACCATTCTGGTACTAACGTCGTTAATGAATCGATATTTTCTTTTAAAGACGCTGTACTATTTTCATCCCAATTTACATAAAAACCATACACTTCTTTTGGTTGTTTACTATCGTTCATCGAATTCACCAAATTTTTATTACCCTTCATTTCGGTATTTGGTTTGAATTCTTCCTTCTTTAACTGCTCGCCACTAAGTTTTTGATTAATTGGTACAAGTTTCGTATCTTGTTTTACAGTAGGATTCATATTTGGAATTTCTGGTGTTGAAAAAATACTTTGAAAGAAAAAATAAAATACAATACTTACGCTAACTATTGAGATACATAGAAACGAGATAAAAGCTATGTTTCTCCTTCCTTTAGGATCATAAAAAATAGGTTTTGATTTACCTTTCTCTTGTTGAATGTTTTTCTCCATTATATTTTTCACATACTCCTTCTTAATAGAACTATAGAATAATAAAGTGAAACTTTAATTAGCCCTCACCAATTGGGCATTTATAAGCAGCCCAACTCCCATCTAACTTCTTTGCCCCAGCCAAAATTAGAGATGGGAGTTTTACTGCCCACAATAGCGAGATAAATCCTTTTAGCTTTGAATTGAATCTCTCACTTCCATATTCTATTAATTCTTCTTTTCATTTCCTTGTTGGTGGCCTCTATTTTCTTGTTGAGACCCCCTCCCATTGTTCCCTTGTTGATTTCCATCATTTTCTTTCTGCGATCCTTTTCCATTGTCCCCTTGCTGATTTCCATTATTCCCTTGTTGCGATCCTCTTCCGTTGTTCCCTTGCTGATTCCCATTATCTCCTTGTTGCGATCCTCTTCCGTTGTTCCCTTGCTGATTCCCATTATTTTCTTGTTGCAATTCTCTACCATTGTCCCCTTGTTGATTTCCATTATTTCCTTGTTGCGATCCTCTTCCGTTGTTCCCTTGCTGATTCCCATTATTTCCTTGTTGCGATCCTCTTCCGTTGTTCCCTTGCTGATTCCCATTATTTCCTTGTTGCGATTCTCTTCCGTTGTTCCCTTGCTGATTCCCATTATTTCCTTGTTGCGATCCTCTTCCGTTATTCTCCTGTTGATTCCCTCTATTTTCTTGCTGAGCTCCTCTACTGTTGTTCCCTTGCTGATTTCCATTATTTTCTTTTATTTGCCTAGATGGCTGTTCCTCTGTTTTCTTTTGTTCTTTATGTGCTGGCTTCTCATATTTTTTTTCTTTTACAGGAGACAAACCTGATGATGCATCAGGAGATGACTCCGGCTGCGATTGCACCTCTTCTTCATTTTCCACCTGATTAAACGGCGTGGCAGGAGGCGTAAGCGGTTTATTCTTCTCATTCTCTTGCTTTATATAGACACCAGTGCCAATTCCAGCTTTTCTAGCATTCTCTCGTACTTGCAGTGTGCTACTTTGATATTCGACTGTAATATGTTTTAGCTCATACTCTTTCTTTAATTCTTTCATGGCCTTTTCCAACTGTTTTTCTAGCGACTTATCCTTTGCAACAGCTGTTAGCATAACTTGCTTATCATTCGTTAAATACTTATCCTCTTGACTCTGCTTTATAATTGTACGTATTACGTCTTGCAATTGTTTGTTTTCCCATTGCTTCAATTCTTTTAAAATACGCCTTCCATCATCATTACAAGCTTGTAAATCTATAACGCGAAGATCCTTCGTTACGCTCACCTCTAAACTTGGATTAATGTCAACTGAGACGTAAGCAAATACTTTTTCTTCCGGTTGGTTGTAGAAAAATAAAAGCGCACATAGAAAACAAGCAACAAGTAATGATGCCGGCTTCAAAAAATAAGGGATTGAAAAACGCGATGCTCTTTGTTCTTGTTCTTCAAACGAGATTTCCTCTCCAATCACGCAAGAATCCCCTTTTCTTTTACACGTAATAAACTCTCCATTTGGTGTTAAAACAACTACGCTATGTTTTTTTATATCCATCACAATTCCTTTATTCATCACGCTTCCCTCCCCTTATATAATCAAGAATATATGTATAGTTATTTGCGAAGATAATACACATTGCAATGATATATTTTCTATGCCGCTCCAACGTTTTACGACTTACCCTAACACGCGGTTCAATATGTTTAAGCGGTAACTTTTTCTTTCGGAACAGCTCTTCCATCATTTCTTCTTCTTTTATAATAATCTTCACAATTTCTAATAAGTGCTCACGCGTATCACGGTGCTTAGGGGATTCTTTAGCAAGCTCTGAAAATGTGATTTTAAACTCAGCTAACACACTTTGAAAATGAAGAATTTCCTCCTTACGGTTACTATTTTCCATCTCTTTCATATACTCCGTAAGCGATACTTGCATTTCTAACATTTCCTCTTGCTCATCTTCTTTTAAAAAGACAAGGTTATGCTTAGACTCCTTGCGTATATAGTCAATTACATCTCTTTTTATAAGAAGATCAGCAAACGCTAGAAAAGATTTCCCCTTTTTATATGAATACTTTTCTATTGCTTCATTAAATGCAAACAATCCAATACTATATTCATCATCCTGTTCTGTAATGTATCTGCGGCAGACAGACGAGATTGATTTTCTAATAAACGGCTGATACTGTACGATAAAAGCTTCTTTATCTTCTCTATTGTTTTGTATGTTACATACGATATCTTCTATTTTTGGTTTTTTTAAGATCTTCATTACTAAACTCAACACTTGTAATCTCCCAGCCTCCTTCACATAGCAAAATGGTCACTAAACAAGTGACCTTTCAACCACATTTTGTTAGTACTTTTCTTTCGGTTTGTCTTCTTGCTGTTGCTCATATTTTTCGAGATTGACTTTCTCACCGTTTTCTTAATGATTATTCTATTCTATTTATACAAAAGCTAAGTCTGCATTTTCATTTAATTTCTTATATTGTTTTGCTTGCTCTTTTTCTATTTTATCTGCAATCTTTACATAACTCTTCTCTATACTGCTGGTAATTTCATCCTTTTCTTTCGACTTCCTCATTTAATCTAACAATTTAATAAATACTTCAATGCTATATCCGATGTGTACTTTTACTTCCATTTGCTTTCTTCATTATACATATTCGAAGGAACAACAAAATTTATGGGGGTCTAAAAAGTTTTTTATAAAATAAATATTTGTTTCAGAAATAAAAACCATCCATTTGAAAAAACTAATCAAATTTAAAAGTCCTCCAGATTTTTTATTAGAGAACTTTCATTTTCAGAAGCAAATCTTTAAAAGTAACCTAGCCATAGTGCTACTACAGCAACTACTAACAAAGCAAAACAAAATGTGATATTTCGAATCCACTTTTGTATATCATCAAAATACTTTTCTATAAATGCAGTGTAAATAGAAAGCATAAGAAGGAGCACAATGAAAGTAAAGGATCCAAATTTATCGTTAAATTTTTCATTAGTAAATGTACTTACATGAAGGAATAGAAAAACCAACGTTACTATGAACAGCTCAAATATCCTTTTTTTACTCAAAATGCCACCATCTTACATTAATTCCCTTTTATTCCATTTTATCAGAACATAATGTGTAGCAGCATATGAATATTTTATTCATATCAAAAAGGCTAACAATTCAAGATTGTTAGCCCCTACTTTCCATATTGGTACCTTTTATCACTTTACTTCCTAACAACTGGAATCCACATTTCACCAAATACTAAACCGTCTCTCTGCCCCATCTCAACCGTTGTATTTGGGCCACCAACATAAACAAAATCTGTTGCTTCTGGTAAAGCTTGACCGAAGGCGATGCCAGTCAGTTTATTACTTAGCTCTTCAGCCGTTTTGTCTTCCCCTTTCACTACTAAGTATTCTCCCTTCGGAAACTGGATCACTCTAGATTCTTCTTCTATTTGTGCTTCTGTCATGACACCAGCATAATACATCATCTTGTTATTCACCGCTTCGCTCACAGAAAAAATATATTCGTTTGTAGCTAAAGCTTTTAAAGTATCGAGCCTTCCATCTTCTTTAACAGCCGACCAAAAGTCTTCCTTTTCTTTATTGATTCCAGCAAAGTCTGTATAGTCACTCTTAATTTCAGTTCCAATACCTAACACAATAAAGCTATCTTTTTCTTCTATAGTATAATTTTTCATATTCAAAACCTTCCTTTTTTTAAAATGAATCAAACGATTTAACTTTTCATCTGATACGTTTATAATATCTTTAAATCATGTCAAAAAATGATACTGTTTAGGAGATTCCAATGAAAAAAGTTGAACGGATTAATACAATTATGCGGTATATCAACAATCGCTCCCACTTTACAATTACTGAAATCATACGAGAATTTAACGTATCACGATCGACAGCTATTAGAGACATTAGAGAAATTGAAGCTATGGGCATGCCACTTGTCGCTGAAGTTGGGAGAACTGGTGGATATTTTGTCATGCATAATTCTATCCTGCCCGTTGTTCGCTTTACTGATAATGAAGTCAAAGCTCTTTTTATTGCCTTTATGGCTACAAGAAATCAACAACTTCCCTATCTAAAAAGTCGCCAGTCTTTAGCTGAAAAACTACTAGGACTCATCTCAGAAACCCAGCAAGATGACCTCGTTCTTTTAAATCAACTCTTGCTTTTTGAAGGGACTAACCCTTATAATCCCGATCTACTTGAGCTTTCTGACCTCCCCCACCCTATGTTAGAAAAACTCATCCAAATCCTTCTTTTGGATAGACATTTATTGATTACCGTCAAAGAAGAAGAGGAAATCAAGTCTTACCCAATTTATCTATTACACCTTTATCAAGAAAAAAGCCGTTGGATCATTGAAGGGTTTGACTTAAAAGAAGAAAAAAAACTGCTGTTTCCTGTCGATGACCTCGTCAATATCGAACCGTACACGACGAAAAAGAGGTTAAATAAGAAACAGATTTTAGAAAAACTCAATAAGAAGGACGAAGAAATTAACCTTGTACTTGAACTTGGTCCAAAAGCGATTGCCCAGTACAAAAAATACCATCCTTTAAAAATTTCAATTTCTTATACAAACCCTTACCAATCTACAGCCATTTTAAAAACATTTATCGATGTTAACAATTCCGATGAAGTGACAGAGATAACAAATTGGCTACTTTTCCTAGGGAAAGATATTACAATCAAGGAAATGCCTGAAGAAATATTAAACGATTTACAAGAGCGGTTATGTTTATATTCTCCATAAGCAGTGATCGGTTAAACCTCAAAATATTGAGGTTTATTCGTTACCAGTTTCCTATATTTTTTACCATGAGAGCACAATAAATAATAAAAGCACGGAAAACCTCCCGTGCTTTTTCAAAAATATATATAATTTCGGATGACTTAATTCACTTATCCTAACTGACGTTTAAATGCTTTGCTAGCGAAAAAGTAAGAGATGATCATGATACCCACGCACCAAGCGAGTGCAGTCCAAATATCGTTGCCAACAGTCCCTTCATATAATAGGGCGCGAATCGCATTCACGATTGAAGTTACAGGCTGATTCTCAGCGAACGCACGAACAATTTTAGGCATCGTTTCAGTAGGTACGAAGGCCGAACTAATAAATGGAAGAAAAATTAGCGGGTACGAGTAAGCTGTCGCCCCTTCCATAGACTTCGCTTTCAGCCCTGGAATGATAGCTAGCCATGTGAGCGCTAACGTAAACATCCCCAGTATTCCCGCTACCGCAAGCCAATCTAGCATATTTGCACTAGAACGAAAGCCCATTAAGAGCGCAACAAGAATAACCACTACGATAGTAAGTACATTAGCAACAAGAGAAGTTAAAACGTGAGCCCACAATATTGATGAGCGCTTAATAGGCATCGTAATGAAACGTGCCATCAGCCCACTCTTTACATCCGTAAATAATCGTACAGAAGTATACGCTACACCGGATGCGATAGCCATTAACAAAATTCCCGGCAATAAATAATTAACGTAGTTATCCGTTCCTGTCTTTATAGCCCCGCCAAATACGTAAACAAATAATAGCATCATCATAATCGGTGTAATCGCTACTGTAATAATTGTATCCGGACTACGCATAATATTACGCATTAAGCGCCCTAGTAATACCCCTGTTTTGCTTTTCATTTACATCTCCTCCTTTTTACCGATAATCGCAAGGAAAATTTCTTCCAACGTCGGCTGCTTCTCGATATACTCTACTTTTGCTGGCGGGAACATCTCTTTCAGTTCAGTAAGAGTACCTGTCGTAATAATTTTTCCGCCATGCAAAATAGCGATACGGTCCGCCAGTTGTTCTGCTTCCTCCAAGTACTGAGTCGTGAGCAAAATCGTTGTGCCGCTGCCGGCAAGTTCCTTGACTGTATCCCACACTTCGATCCGTGCTTCCGGATCAAGTCCAGTCGTTGGTTCGTCTAGAAAAATAACTGCTGGCGCTCCAATCAAACTCATCGCGATATCAAGTCGGCGCTTCATCCCGCCTGAATACTGGTCTGCCCTCTGGTTGGCCGCATCAGTCAGGCTAAATCTTGCAAGTAGATTATCAGCAACTTGTGCCGGATTGGAAACACCACGTAACTTAGCGATCATTATCAAGTTTTCCCTTCCAGTAAGCATGCCGTCTAAAGCTGCGAACTGTCCTGTCAAACTGATGCTTTGACGAACATGATCTGGTTGTCGCTGGACGTCAAAACCGCAAATACTCACTTCACCATCATCTTGTTTCATTAACGTCGAAAGGATATTGACCGTTGTCGTCTTTCCAGCTCCATTTGAGCCTAGCAGCGCGAAAATTTCACCACGCTGCACCTCAAAATCCACTCCCTTTAAGACTTCTTTATCTTTAAAAGATTTTTTTAACCCTTTTATAGAAATCGCTGCATTGCTCATACTTTTTCCCCCTTATAAAATTAGATTACATACACCCTCTATTTAGTATCACTGATAATCTGTATTACTTAGTACTGGTTTAAAAATATAACTGAATAGCGATGGCGGCAATTCACATTTGTAACCAGCTAATCAGTCGGTATTAATAATTGCATTTATTTTTTTCTCAATTTCTTCATAATACTTTCATTCAAATCTTCACGATACTTGGAGACATACGTTTTAGCGTTTGCCACTAGTTCGTCAGCAAAGGATGCCACGTCCTCCCCAGTAATATCAAGCACTTGTCTGCCTTCCGCTGCACCTGCTTCAAACAAATCGATTAATTCATACTGTATGTGCAGCATATCCATTCCATTACCCGCTGAGAAATTCCACATGTAGTTTTGAATTTTCTTAAACACAAACTGATAGTCCTCTGGCAGTGCTCCAACACGTGCCATCATCATTTTGTACTCTTTTTTATCACCAATTAATTTTTTAAACATTTCCAACATCTTATTTTCCTCCTTTTTTATAAAGCAGAACAAGAAACTCTCCAAATATGAGCCGGAACATTTTATATTATGAGGCTAGTTTGACTTCAAGACGTTAATTTTTGAAGATACAAAATCCCATTTTTTCCAAAACAATTCAAGCTCCTGACGGCCATCCTCATTTAATGAATAAAACTTACGAGGCGGTCCCATATCTGATGGTTTCTTTTCAATATTCACAAGCTTTTTCTTTTCTAATCGTACGAGGATAGTATAAACCGTCCCTTCTACGACTTCGGAAAACCCAAGATCATTCAGGTGGCGGGTAATCTCATAGCCATACGTTTCACGGCGACTAATGATTTCCAGCACACACCCTTCCAGTGAACCTTTCAGCATTTCAGTTAAATTTTCCATGTCCTGATCCTCCTTTACCCCCTATTCTGTCTGACTTATATTCAGTATCACAGAGTACTAAGGCGAATTTTTACTGAATAGCTTTTGAGTAAAACTATACTATTCAGTATTACTTATTACAACTACATTGTACGACTAAGTAGTTGTGAATGTCAACTGATTTTCAAAACTTTTCTAAAATCCGCTATTACCTATTGTTTACTAAAAATATTTCGAGAAATAACACTACTCTGTATCACCTATTACAACTACATTGTATGACTGAGTAGTTGTAAATGTCAACTCGATTTTTATATTTTTCTAAAATCAACTATTACCTATCCCGCTAAGAAAAGAAAATACCCCAAAACAAATATTCTACATTTTTGTTTTGGGGCGCTATAGGTTAGCTCTTCTTCTTAATAAGACAGATCATCCTTTTGTTACGATAACATCATATCCATATCTTCCGCTGCAGTTGTAATTAGTTTTAAACCGAATGTTTCCTGTAATACATCAAGCACGCCAGGTGAAATAAATTCAGGCGCCTTTGGACCGATACGAATATCTTGAATTCCAAGACTAAATAGCCCAAGTAAAATCGCAACCGCTTTTTGTTCAAACCATGATAAGACAATACTTACTGGCAATTCATTCACTTCACATTGGAAAGCATCTGCTAAAGCGGCTGCTATTTTTACTGTAGAAATTGAATTATTGCATTGCCCTAAGTCAATGTAACGCGGAATCTCTGTACCAGGTACAACACCATAACTCACATCATTAAAACGGAATTTCCCGCAAGAAGTCGTTAAAATAACCGTTTCTGGCGGAAGTGACGTTGCTAATTCACGATAATATTCTCCGCCCTTTCCTGGTGCATCACAACCTGCGATGACAAAGAAACGCTTAATCTTTCCTGCCTTTACTGCATTAATAATTTCCGGAGCTAATGATAATACTGTATTATGATGGAACCCTGTTACTAACTGTTCATCCGACTTCATATGTACTTCTGGAAGTTCTAGCGCTTTTTGAATCAACGGTGCAAAATCATCATTTTCAATTTTTTGTACACCTTCTAAACCTGCAATATCATATGAAAAGAATCGATCAGAGTATGATCCTTTAATTGGCATAACACAGTTCGTTGTCGCTAATATGGCACCTGTAAATTTTTCGAAAAGACGTCGTTGATCATACCATGCCTTACCGATGTTTCCTTTTAAATGTTTATATTTTTTCAGCTGCGGATAACCGTGTGCTGGTAACATTTCAGAATGCGTATAAATATTAATTTCTTTTCCTTCTGTTTGTTTTAATAATTCTTCTAACGCAAATAAATTATGACCAGTAACTACAATTGCTTTACCTTCTACATGGTTTTGTGTAATTTGAACAGGCTCTGGAACACCAAAATGATTCGTATGCGCCTCATCTAATAACTCCATTACTCGTAAAGCCGATTTCCCTACTTTCATAGCCATATCAATATGTTCTTGTTCATTAAAGTTGGAATTTGTTAATGTCATATACAGTGCTTCTTGCGTCGTAGCATCTACAAATGCATCAGTATACCCTAGCTGAGCAGCATGCGTACGATAAGCTGCAATTCCTTTTAGCCCAAACACAATCGTATCTTGTAAACTTGCAATTGTTTCATTTTTACCGCAAACACCCATCACTTTACATCCACCTGTTGGCGTTTGTTCACATTGATAACAAAACATGATCATCCCACCCTCTCCCAATCATTCCTTACAACCTAAGCATAATACCCATTGAGGAAAAGAGATGTGATATCAATCACAATAATATGTATAAATTTGTGACAATTTATATGTTTACATAATATTTTTATTGACACAAAAAAAACATTACATACCCCTGTTGTTCAAGTTTTCAAATAGCTAGACTATTGCTGAATCACATATTTAACTTTCTAGTTCATAGTACGAAAGAACAATTTCGTACTATAAATCTCTTAAGCAAACAGAAATAGACATACAAAAACGCTATTCTTTCTTTTTATTATGCAACAGAAAGAATAGCTTCTTTTCATTTTGAAGAACTATCAATTTTTCGATTAAATATTTTATGAAAAATCACTTTATTTACAATACATTTACACTACCTTAACATTACTTACATTATTTATATGATATATTTATATAGACACTACTTAATAAATTTCATATACATTGTTATCTCTATAATCTCTGATCTGATTGATAAGAGATTATGTTATATTTTCATACCAGGGGTGAATTAGGATGACTGAAACTTTAAAAACACTTATAATGCTCGATATTACTTATGTTGTTTTAGCAATTATGACGGTACTGGTATTTGTATACTTGGAATTAAAATCTCAGTAACGTATGCAGGCATAATTGATGGCTTCGCATTTAAATATAGCTAGAAGAAAGCGAGGAGAAAATTGTTTCTCCTCGCTTTTATATTCCCACAGTTTCTTATTTCAACAAATCCAATGTATGTAAAAGCAATCCTTTGTCCCCTACTTCCCCATGACCAGGCACTACTGAATTGATGTTTCCATATCGCTTCAGCACATTCTCAATCGATGCGGACCATTCATTTACATAGGCATCAGCAACGTTCCCTAAATCTTTAGCTTCCGCAGATTTCACTAAACAGCCTCCAGCTAAAATGTTGTATTGCGGTAACCATACGACGATATTATCTTCTGTATGTCCTTTCCCTGGGTAAAATGTTTCTACTTTCATATTTCCAAAACTCAAATTTGTAATGGATTGTAAGTCTCTAAGCGGTTCTTCATATCCACTTTTCTTTGCTAGTTCTGCAGTTAGTGCTGTACTATGCGCCTTAATGCCTCTTTCTTTCAACGTTTTTATTCCGCCAATTCGATCAGCGTGCGCATGTGTAATGATGACATCCGTTACTCGCTTCTTAAATTTCTTTTCTACCATCTCTATTAATTCCTTCGTTAACTTATCATCCCAAGAAGAATCGACAAGTACTAGCCCTTTAGAAGTAGTAAGAACTAGCCCGTTCGAAGGAACTGCTTCTCCGTTAAAATAACCTAACTCCGTATGAACCCATACATTTTTATTTAACTGAGAAATTGAAATAGTTCCTGCCTCATTTTTTATTACTTTTTGCTCTACCGTTCGTTCTGCTTTCACAGAAGAAATTGTACTAACAAATTGCATTGTTCCTAATAAACTAACACATACCCCTACTTTTAATAATGTATTTTTCATTTTCTCCACCCTTTCTTTCAAACGAAATAGTTATTACCTATAATAGACAATTCATCTTAAATGTTTGTTCCATCTTTACTTGTATATTTTTATGTAAGTAACAAAAAAGCGTACAAAATTTTGTACGCTTTAAAACTTAACCTTTTATTCCATAATTCTCAAACTCTTCCTCGTTACCATAAAATACATTCAAATCAATATACTTCTCTTTTCCATTATAACCATTTAATCTCCCGCGGTTCGTGTATTGCCAAAACGTCCATTTTCTCTCCTCAGATAAACTCGGTTTTGTAAAGACACTACGAATCCATATATCACATTGAGGATACGCATTCTTTATATACAAATCATATGCCTCTTGAGTTGCATACAATATTACTTTCTTACCGTAATGTTTTTCTAGCATTTTTATCATGACCGACAACTCTTTCACAACATCTTCACGCTTAGGAGGATTATCTTTTTTGTTAGCATAAAACTCAACATCAATTACGGGTGGCAATGCTTGTTTATACTTTGGAACAGTTCGTATATATTGCTCTGCTTGTGTTTCACCCTTACTATCAAAACTAAAAAAATGATACGCTCCGACGCGCATACCTGTCTTATTCGCATTCGTCCAATTTTCCGAAAAGTACTTATCTACAAAAGAGCTTCCTTCAGTAGCCTTTATAAACGCAAACTTCATATTTTGCTTTTCCAACTCTCTCCAATCTATATCTCCTTGGTATGACGCAACATCTACACCTTTTATTTCATACTTATCCGCACTTATTTGATTCGGAATAAATATGCCTTGAAAGACTAAATAAGCGAAAACACCCATTACACTAATTAAGGTAAAGACTCCTCCTATAATAAGCTTCTTTTTCATTCGTATCCCCCATCTTTACACATTAATATTCCACTTACCATTCACGTTTTTTATTAATCCTCATTTTTTCTTCAAATGCCTTCTCTAAATCAATTTCTAACTTATTTGCTAAGTCACATACATTCCAAATGACATCAAACATTTCTAAACCAATCTCTCTTTTCGAATCTTGTATTTTATCACGCTTTAATATCACTTCCGCTAATTCACCTAATTCCGCCATCGCATACATCGTACGCTCTTCAATTGTTGTATCTTGAAATCCTTTTTCTTTACTGAAATTTGATACATATCTCTGGAATTCCACAATATTCATACTTAATCTCCCTTCATGATAAATACTCTGTTTCCTATTACACTTATATTTTGTTAAATTATAACATTCATACTATAATTTATTTATAACCCTTTAACGGAGGTGTTTTCAATGACTCTCTTCGCTTCCCCATCATTATTCATACTAGCAATTATTTCATTTGCACTAGCTTATTTCATCGGAGTTAAACAATACACTTGGCTCTTATCAGGATTCAATGAACGCCGTGTACCAGATAAAGGTAAGTTATCAAAAATAGTTGGTCTTTATAATTTAACTGCCGGTGCTATTGCCACAATTGGTAGTGTCTTCACTACTCCTAATGTCAAAATCTTATTTCCTATCATTATAATTGGCCACGTTATAATCGCTGCTTATGTAAATACACGCATGGTGCATTGAAAAAAGATCAACCAAATGGATGATCTTTTTTATAATTTATCAACATATTGCTTCGCTTCTAGTAAAGAAAACCCAAAAGCCTCTCTTACTCTCTTAACTGCTGTAACTGTTTTTCCTTCTTCCATAAGCTGGCGTAACTCTTTATTAATTTCAGGTTCTCTATCTATAATTCCCATTTCTTTCGTAATTAGCTGTAATCTATCTTCCATCCTCTTTAAACGTGCATCCGTTTTCTTTTCGATTCTATTTAATTTTTCAGCAATATAAATAAACCCAAAGACCGCTATCGGTATGATCATCCAAAATTCCATGACTATTCCTCCTCATTAGCTTTCATTTGTTTTATTTCACTAACTTATGTAAATTTTACCATGAAACACATTTAATGTATAATAGTAATATACAACACTGTTGATAAAACCTTTTATTTTAGGGGGATACTTTATGAAAAGATTTTTTAAGACGTTACTACAATTTGTAGTTCTTTCAATTGCACTACATTTATTATTTGATATCGTTGGCTGGCTTGTTTTCAATGCGCCAATTCAAAACAAACAAATCATTATTTCTTTACTAACAACCTCATGGCTAATGTACATGTACCGAGATAAATTTTTTAAAGCATTCACTTCGAATTAACTAAAAGAACTTCATCGATAAAAGATGAAGTTTTTTCTTTTTCTCTCATTCTCTCTATTAACTACTGTATAATAGAACTAATATTCTGTCTTTCATAAGAAAGGAGTCACTATGAACTTAAAAACTAACACTATATACGAGAAAATGAACCAATATTCCGTTGAAGGTTTAAGCCTTGCTGTTATACGTGATGGTAAACTAGATGAAGCAACTGCCTGCGGAACACTTGAATCTGGAACAACTAAAACTGTCACTACGAATTCCATATTCAATTCTTGTTCTATTAGTAAATTCTTCACTACAATGCTCGTACTAACGTTATCAGATCAAAAGATCGTGCATTTAGATGAAGACGTAAATGATAGACTCACATCTTGGAACATACCTACCAGTCTATTTACCTCACAGAAAAAAGTCACCCTGCGAAATTTATTAAGCCACCAATCTGGAATCATTGATCCTCCTAATAGTTTTGGGCATTATACACTTGCACAAGGGCGACCAAACATGTCTGAAATCCTTGCCGGTAAAACATCATATTGTCCAGTACCGATAGAAATAACTTATAAACCAGAAAGCGAATTTCACTACTCTGATGCAAACTTTTGTATTATTGAACTACTACTTGAAGATATAACTGGAAAACCATTCAATCTTTTACTTGAAGAATATATCTTTCATCCACTACAACTGAAAAATAGTATGCTATTCTCTACTAAAGATATAAATAAAATGGAGGCCTTTGCTTGTGGGCATAATAAAGATGGCACCGTTACAAATGAGAAGTATCCATTTTATCCATTCGCAGCCGCTTCAGGTATTTGGACAACACCAACAGACTTATCAACTTTAGTAATTGAAATCATTCATTCCTTACAAGGAAAGGGCAAACTAAAACTTTCTCAAAAATTAGTACAAGATATGATTTCTCCTCAAGGTTGCTCAAAATGGACTGGATTAGGTGTGTTTCTAGATGATTCGAATAAAGACTTACAAATGTATTCACTTGGATGGGGCGTTGGATTTCAATGTATGATGATATGCTATCCATACCGAGGTAATGGTGCTGTTATAATGACGAACGCTGACTTAGGCGTTCATCAAATGGAAGGGATTATTGGTGACGTGTTAAAAACGTTATCCTTTTAACGAAAAGAAAGAAGCTGTTCCTTCCAGCTTCTTTCTTTATATTACATTTTTGGCAACAATTTTTATATGTTCTGGTGCGATAATCTCCGTTATACTTTCTTGAAAATCTTCCTGCAACATTTCTTCAATATGTTCTAGCTGCACTTCAACATGTGTGCATTCTAAATTATGTATATTTAAAAGTGCATA
This sequence comes from Bacillus pretiosus, assembly GCF_051294775.1. NCBI lineage: Bacteria > Bacillati > Bacillota > Bacilli > Caryophanales > Bacillaceae > Bacillus > Bacillus pretiosus. Next base: position 1,383,617 of record NZ_JBPPHF010000002.1, on the reverse strand, counting down.
ATGATCTTTTTTCTTAATTACTAAATATTGATTTTCCTCTGTTACAAGTATAGAACCTAATCGTACTCCTAGTAGGCGTTGATCATCAAACTTCATAACAATCCCCCCTTCCTAAATATGTAACAAAATAACATTTTATGTAATCTATTCTTTATAAACTATATCATAATTTATTAAAATATAAATATCATATTTCCTTTTACTAAAAACCCCTATTCTTTTATATATTTCGATACAAAAAACTTTCTCAACATAAAATTAGAATTTTCAGTTTTTATTCTTATGAAAATCTATTATAATAAAGTTAATAAATGTTTGACCTCTCCTAATTCATGTACATATGGATGATCAGTAGTCGCTGCTACTGATCTATTTTTTTGATTTCAGAAAGTAAATATGATGCATCCTTTCCTACACCACAAATAAGTGCAGATCCTCTTTGAGATTGCCACGGCAAACCGATATAATATAATCCTCTCACGGGACTTATTCCCTTTACATGATTAGGAAATCCATTCTCATTCACTGCCTTTTCTAGTTCAATCCATTTATAGTTCTGAATAAAACCAGTTGACCATATAATGCTTTCTGCACTATACGTGCCACCATTTTGAAACATAATATTATTTTCTGATGCACTAACCACTTTTTCCTCTAGTTTAATTGCTCCATTACGAATAAGTTCTTTGCCTTCAAAACCAAAAATAGGATCCTTTCTCTTCTGAAACCATTTTCCCCTCTTAGTATTTACTTCGGCGTACAATAAACCCAATTTTTCTAGCCAATAAAAAATGCTTTTTCTAAAAAGACGTAACGGTAAAAATGTTAAAGGATGACTGATAGACATTGTAACTTCATGAGTTTTTGCAAGTTCTACTGCAATTTGCATTCCTGAATTCCCGCCACCTACTACTAGTACATTCCCCTTAGGAATTTGTGATGGTGATTTATATTGTGATGAATGTATTTGAAAAACATGCGATGAAAGATGTTGTGAAAATGAGGGGATGTATGGTTGCTGAAAACCACCTGTTGCGATAACAACCTTTTTTGCTTGTAAAATTTCTGTAGGAGTATGTAATTTGAATATCTCTTTTTCTTTCTTTATTTTTAAAACTTCGGTTTGCAATTGGACCGGTAATTTAAAGTACCTTGCATATTCTTCTAAATACGTTGCCATTTCATCTTTACACGGAAATCCCTTTCCTTCTCCTTTTACTATCATACCTGGTAAACTACTATATTCCCTCGGTGTAAAGAGTTGCAAAGAATCATATCTGTTTCTCCATGAATCCCCAATTCGGTTTCCTGCCTCAAGTAATAAAAAATTATAACCTTCTTGCTTCAAGTAATATCCCATTGTTAATCCAGCTTGACCAGCTCCAATAATAATTAAGTCTTTCACTCTAATCCCTCCTTCCACTAAACGCATGAATACTTGTTCATATATTCATACGTTTCCATAATCATAACATTTTATTTTTACATCATTCAATATTTACTCAAAATAAAAAAAGGGGTAAACTCCCCTTCATTCTATCTTCCCAGTCTTTAGTGCCTGTGCCCAGTCATGTCTTTCCTGTTGAACAGCTAACTCAGCAGCTTCCTCCCAATTATAAGGAACTGGAATTTGTTCAATTACCCATTCTCCCAAAACCTTTTCTATCACTACATATTTTGCATGCGGAGTTCCTGATTCCATTTTATGCACAATGGGTAATTCATCTTTGTACGCTGGAAGCCCTATACTCCCTGGATTTATTATGATTTTTCCGTTCGCTAAATAAACAACTCTAGGAATATGTGTATGACCACATACTATTATTTTTTGTTCTATATTTTTGAGTTGATCCATTATATTTTTTTGACTCTTTAATACTGCACCATTTTCGTCCATTTCTTCTAGTAAATACACCTCATCTGAAGTTAGTGTACCATGACAAAATAAAATATCGTCAACAATGAATTGGAAAGGATGTTGTTTTAACCAATCTATATGATTTTCTGTTAATTGATTTCGGACAAAAGTTAGTGTAGCAGACTGCTCTTGTATAGGTTCCCAAAGCATGCGATCACAGTTTCCCTTAATATGTATCATCTCATTATTCATTAATATTTCAATTGTACCTAAAGGATCTAACGGCCCATAGACGCTATCACCTAAATTAATTATCATTTCGACCTTGCGACGTTCAATATCTTCTAATACGGATTTCAAAGCGTGACTATTTCCATGAACATCTGAAATAATTGCTATTTTCATCTAAATCCCCATTTTAATATATTATTTATAAACATCTGCCGCCAATTCCCTCAAAACATCCAAGTTTACTACTTCAAAGCAACCATTGTTCTTTTTTATAATCTCTTTATCACAAAAAATATTTAATGTACGTAATAGGTGTCGATAACTCGTTCCTAACAATTCAGCTGTTTCCGTTAAATTCCCACTAAATACAATTCTATTTCCATGCTGCACCGCTCGTTCCCCTGCTGCTAACATGTAACTCGCAAGTCTATTTTCAAGTGGATATAGTAAATTAATTGTACTGTTTTTTGAAAGCCGATTTAACTTATGTGCTAATGATCCGCAAATACACCGTAAAAATTTTGCATCATGAAATAATTGATTTCTCACTTTCCCTAAAGGCAAACCAACACAATATGAATCTGCCATCACTTGTACGTTTGAAGCTGTCTTTTGAGAATGAATTAACTCCACATCTCCTAACAGCTGCAAGCTATCATAAAAGCATAACAATACAGATTTCCCGTTACTTAATGTATTAAACGCTTTCGCTTTTCCTTCAACGAAGAAAAATAAATAATCTATCTCTTCATTCTCTCTACAAATAAACTCATTCTTTTTAAAAAATATTAGTTCCATATATGGTTTCATATCATTACTAAAAAAGGAGTCAATATTATTTTCTTTCATATAATTTGTTAATTTAATAGAATTACATATTTTCTTCATAGTTCCCCCGCCTTTACAACTACTCCCCATTGTAATCAAAATTTTCCCCTTCCACTATGACATATGTCATAGTAATTCACAATTTCAGCATGATACAGTCATTACAAATATGAAAATTAAAGGGGATATTACATTGTACAACTTTCTTTCTGTCTTTATTGGTATGCTCATTGCCGTTATGCTTCCATTGAATGGGATTTTATCTGAATTAATTGGCAAGTATACAGCAAGCGTTGTCATTCACCTTGTCGGTTTAATTGCAATTATTTTCGTTTTAATCATAAACAAAAATAAAATTTATTTTGATAAAAGCATTCCACTTTTTTTATATAGCGCTGGAGCGATTGGGGTATTCACTGTCCTTTTTAATAATATAAGTTTCTCCGTCCTTGGTGCCTCTATTACGATCGCATTAAGTTTACTTGGTCAATCCATTGCTTCCATCGTTATTGATCATTTCGGCTTATTAGGAATGAAAGTTGCAAGGTTTGAAAAGAAAAAACTAATTGGATTATGTTTCATCTCTTCCGGAATTATAATCATGACAATTTATTAATGGGGGCAAGAAAATGTTATATATTACTATCGCTATTTTAGCTGGTGTTTCTATCGTTGTTGCTAGAATTATTAACGCAAATTTAGCAGCGAAAATCGGTAATTGGGAAGGTACGTTTTTTAATTATATTACTGGATTATTTTTCTCTATGTTATTTTTAATTTTCAGTTCAGATTCAATGTACATTCCTAGTCATACGTTGCAATCTATTCCTATCGCTGTTTACTTAGGCGGATTAGTAGGTGTTATCGTCATCTCGTTATCGAACTATATTACGCCTAAAATATCAGCATTTTATTTAACGTTACTCATCTTTATCGGACAATTATTTGCGGGGACTATCATTGATTTCATCTTGTCACACGAACTCTCTATAGGAAAGGTTGTCGGTGGCATTTTCGTACTAATCGGACTCACTTACAATTTACTCGTAGATCGCCCTGTTAAAACAGTGCAGAATAACCAAGTTCAACTATAATACTTTATGCTTCCCTATCATATATTAATAGAAAAGCTCTTCATACGAAGTGATAGAGAGGAGAATATTCTATTAAGAAAATCATTTTACTGCTCGGTAGCGCATTGATTATTTTGGGTATCGTATGGTTTTTTAACTCTGGAAAATCTATTCAAGATTTCTATACAGCAAATAAGCCAAAGAAGAAAGCTACTATCATTTCAACTCAAAGAGATCCAAATGAGCCCCCTGTCTTTTTAGGAAAACAGGAAATAAAAGATATACATGTCGAGTCAATTAAAACAAAAAAAGATATCTTTCTCACAAAAACAGATGAATTAAAAACATTCATTAACAGTATGGATACCGCCAAAAAAGGAAAATTAACATTAGATGAAGAAGGATCAGATTTAATAGACTGTGATATGTGGATTACTTTCGAGGATGGGACTTATAAAAAATATTTCATATGGGTAGTTGACCATCACAGTAACGAAGTGATGATTGCTCAGCAAGATACTCCTGATGATGTAAACCTTACGTACTATCAATTAAATGAAGATAGTTCTAAAAAAGTTTATAACTTATTTAAAAAAATCATTTAAACGAAAAAGTCATGAGCGAATAAGCTCATGACTTTTTGTACTATATATATTCAGGGAACACTTTACATCCCTTTTCCTGTTCTATATCATGTCCAAAGAAAACAATCGGCTTCTTGTTCATCACAACTTCTTTTAAACGTTTAATTGAAGATAAGGCTAATTCTGAATCAAATCCCGCAAACGGCACTTCATCTTCAAAGTTTTCTTTCGTATAAGATGCATCAATCGTTAATAATACAGGACCGGATTTTTCTGTCTCAATTAATAGCGATTGATGCCCTGGAGTATGGCCTGGTGTATGCAATAATTGAACTCCTGGCACGACTTCATAATCACCTTCAATGATTTTGTAGTTTAAATTCGGCAATATACATTCTTTCAAATATTCTTCGCTATGCTGCGCCGCCTCATATTCAGCACGCTGTACAATGATTGGTGTATTTATAAAAGCGCCATTTCCTCCTGCATGATCAAAATGCAAGTGAGAACTAATAATATAAAGAAGGTCTTCCGGCTCATAACCAACCCGTTTTAAAATATTCACGATTCTATCTTCTTCAGTCATTTTCGGTAAAACCTGCCCTTCGACAAATGTACCGTTAAAAAGACCTTCATTATTAACTGCACTTTCTGGCATACCTGTATCTACTAAAATAGGTCCTTCTTCAGTCTCTAAAAGATAACACCAAACCGGTAAGTCTAATAATTCTCCTGATGTTAATGTACTATTAACAGACGAATGATCCAACATACAACGACCTGCTGGGACGAAATAAAGCTTCTTTACTGTCATTATGTATCCACCTTTAAATTTAGTTTTGAATAAAACAATACAGTAAAGAATTCCTCTTGCTAGAAATAAACTCCTTCTCACTTTTCATTGTTTCAGCTATTATTTTTGAGTCATTCACAAATTCTCCTTACACTATTAATTATTATTCGTTATTTTTCTAAGAATCCAGGGTAATAAATCCACTGTTTGTATTTTGAAATACGAAAAGGATACACACTTAAACGAAGGTTACATAAAAAAAAACCGACTACCTATATGTTGAAAAAAGGAGTCGATTCTTTTTTATTTATTATTGCTCTTTATGTGCGACGAGCTGAGATTATAAAAGGTAATATGCTATTGGTTTTTCACTGTAATATTTCCGTTATGTGTGTTTAATTTAATTATATTTTCTCCCTTTCCAATAACCGTATTCCCGTTATATTTATTCAGGATATTCGCGCTGCCGTTGTCGACAGAAACATTAAATTGAACATTAGTTGGTTCTTTTTCGGTTTCAATATTAATTTTCCCATTATGAGTCATAAAATTGAGATTTCGATCCAGTTCATTCGTTTTAAGAGTAAGACTTCCATTTTTAGTTTGCCCCTCTATTTCACCTTCAACATGGTCTAGCATTATTCGTCCGTTGTTCGATTTTACATGAATATTTTGTGCCAATACATCTTTGAAATCCATAATTCCATTGTTTGCTTCTGCGATAATTTTTGGCGAATTGATTCCTCTTAATTCAACATGTCCATTGCTTGTATTGATATTAAAATGTGTTGCGTTTAGTTTTTTAGCAGAAACGTAGCCATTATTATTGGAAACTTTTAATGAATCATATTGTTTTTCGGGTAGATACACATTTAATGTTAATGGAGCCAATACTTCAGAAATATTAAAGTTGAACCAGCTCTGTTGTTTTTCTTTATAAGAAATGAGAAGCGTTGAATCTTCCTCATCCGTAGCTAATGTTCTTTTTACGTTTGGATTAACCTCGCCATCTAATTTTACTTTCACGTTACTATCTTTTGTAGGATTGATATTAATACGAACGTTATTTGTATCAATAATGACGCTTGACACATTATTATTATTAACGACCTTTTCTTCTGAAATTGGTACTGCAGCAATTGAACGATAAGTGAATAAACTTCCGATAATACCAATAATGAAAATAATACCTGCAATGATTGAAAGACTCTTTTTATTTATCATGCTTCAAACCACCTTTTACTAATGCTATATTGAACTTTAAATAACGAACAAATCCATTCTTTGCTAGCTTCGTTAAAAATAACATAGCAATAACAATGAAATATCCAAGTCCACAAAGTGCTAAAGAAACAAAAAGATTAAATAGCAAGAATGTATTTGGATGTATAATCGTATCAACTAAAACAAGTAATGGTGCGCCTAAAAATGAGATACCTAGAACCCATCCTGAAAAAATTAATGCAGCTAATGTAATTGCAGGTCCAAGCACGATTAACAAATTAAAAAAACCTAATCCAATTACTGCCCAAATTGCCCGAAAAACATTTCCTGTTGTTGCACTTGCTGTTACTTTCTCAATATGATAATCTGCTAATAACTCTTTGGCGATTTGAGCTGGAGAGCCTAATGAAGTTGCAATTTCTTCTTCACTTTTCCCTTCCTCTAATCCGAAAGTAAAATGTTCTTCATAATCTTTTAAAATTTCTGCACGCTCTTTATCAGATAACCTTTTTAGAGATACATTTAATTGTTGTAAAAATTTATCTTTCGTCATTACCTACACCTTCTTTAATTAATTGATTGACACCTTGTGAAAACTCATTCCATTCCTCCAAAAGTTGATACAAATACGTTCTACCTTTATCCGTCAGTGTATAATACTTTCTTGAAGGGCCTTCTGAAGACTCCTGTAAATACGTTGTAAAATATTCTTCCTTAGTTAGCCTTCGAAGAAGAGGATAAACAGACCCTTCTGATATTTCAATTCGATTGGAAATATTTCGAACTAATTCATATCCATAACGGTCTTGCTTATCCAGTAAGACAAGAACACAAAGTTCTAAAACTCCTTTTTTAAATTGTACATTCAATATTCATTCACCCTATTCTAATTGATATCCACTACTGTTTATTATTTAGTACTATTTTATAACTAATAACTACAAGTATAATATAACACTTGGTATTGTTCATTGCAAGGTACACTGGAAAAATAAGTATACCTCTCATCCGACGCTTATAAAATCAGAGTGATGGATGTTGCTCGCCAGTTACAAAGTTCTAAATGAAGTTGAAACAGCTCTTTTACAAAATGGAAAGAACTCAACTTTTTTACATAATGACGCTTTACCTACTATAATAAAAGAGAAAAACTCTTACTTTAATGGAGGGAATACAAATGAAAGCAATTGGTTTACATGAATACTTACCTATTGAAGAAGAAAACAGTTTAATTGATATTGAAGTTGAAAGACCTGTTGCTACAGGAAGAGATATACTTGTTAAAATTAACGCTATTTCCGTTAATCCCGTTGATACAAAAGTTCGCTCTCCGAAAGATAAAAAAGAAGTTGTAGCGAAAATACTTGGCTGGGATGCTTGTGGTGTCGTCGTACAAACGGGCGAAGGTTGTACGTTATTTAAAGAAGGCGACGAAGTATTTTACGCTGGAAGTATTACGAGACAAGGTACATATAGTGAATACCACCTAGTTGATGAACGAATCGTTGGCAAGAAACCTAAAACGTTAAGTGATGCTGAATCTGCAGCACTTCCTTTAACAGCTATTACGGCTTGGGAAGGTTTATTTGAACGTTTAAGCATTGATTATAATAAGAAAGATGAGAATACATTCAAAAACATTTTAATTATCGGCGGGGCTGGTGGTGTAGGTTCAATTGCCATTCAACTGGCGAAATGGGCTGGACTGAATGTAATCACAACTGCATCCCGTAATGAAACGATACACTGGGTTGAAAAATTTGGTGCCGATTATATCATTAACCATCACCAACCTTTACAAGATCAAATATTAGAGTTTGGGCTAAAAGATGTAGATTATATTTTCTGCTTAAACAATACAGATCAACATTGGCAAGCAATTTGTGACCTCATTAAACCACAAGGAAAAATTTGCTCCATCGTAGAAAATGAACACCCTCTTGAGATGGGTATTTTAAAAAGTAAAAGTGCTACATTCGTTTGGGAGTTTATGTTTACAAAAGCGATGTACGAAACTGGCGATATGATCACGCAGCACGAACTATTAAATAAAGTAAGCGAACTATTAGATGAAGGTATTTTAAAGACTACTCTAAATGAAACATTCACACCAATTAACGCTGAAAACGTAAAGAAAGCACATGCTCTGCTTGAAAGCGGAAGTACAATTGGAAAAATCGTTTTAGAAAAGTTTTAATAACAAAAAGTCCGATTTCCAAATGAGAAATCGGACTTTTTACTTTCTTTATTTACTTGAAATCTCTTGATCATTTTGAACATCTAACGGAGGTCTTTTCCCTATTCCGAAAGCATAGAAACTAATTGTGACGATAGCTAAGAAAACAATACCTACAACTAATGAAATACGTGTATCATCGTTAAACCACATTCCGATTAATACCATAATTAAAAAGGCAATTGTCAAATAGTTTGTAACAGGAGCAAATGGCATTTTGAACGGATGATCTTTCATCTCTGCTCCCTTTTCTTTTCTAAAATTAATTTGACTTATTAAAATGACGAACCATGGTACCATACCAGGAAGTACGCTCGCACTATATACATATACGAATAAGTTTTTCGGTGCGATATAACTTAATACAACACCAACCGCTAAACCGATAATTACGCCAACTGTACCGAATAAAGGTACACCATTTCCAGAAAGTTTTGTGAAATATTTCGGCGCTTGTCCATTTACACCTAACGTATAAAGCATACGTCCCGCACTATAAATACCACTATTACAACCAGACATCGCCGCTGTAATAACAACGAAGTTAATCAGTCCAGCTGCTGCCGTAATACCAACCTTCGCAAAAGTTGCTACGAACGGGCTACCAATTGTACTTAATTGATCCCACGGATACACAGTTACAATAACGAAAATAGCACCAATATAGAAAATTAAAATACGCCAAATTGTACTTTGAATCGCTCTTGTAAGTGTCTTCTTCGGGTTTTTCGCTTCACCAGCAGTAATACCAATTAATTCCACACCTTGGTATGCACCAACTACAAGTGATAATGCAAAGAAGAATCCTGAAAAACCACCTGTAAAGAAACCGCCATTTGACCAAAGATTAGATATGCCAATCGCTTCTCCACCGTTACCAATTCCAAAGAAAATAAGTCCAAATCCCGCAATAATCATTAATAGAATCGTAACGATTTTAATCATCGCAAACCAAAATTCAAATTCACCAAATGACTTAACAGAAATTAAGTTAGCTGCGCCAAGAATAACCATTGCGATTACACCTGGTATCCAAGCTGGTAAGTCTGGGAACCAATATTGCATATATGCTCCAACCGCAATAATCTCTGACATCCCAACAATAACCCACTGGAACCAGTTACTCCACGCTGTAATATAACCAGCTAACGGATGAATATACTTGTGACCGAACGTCGCAAATGAACCTGTACTTGGTTCCATATACAACATTTCACCCATCGCACGCATAATGAAGAAAATAAAAATACCTGCAATTGCATACGCAAGCATTACTGATGGACCTGTCCATTTAATTGTGCTGGCTGATCCCATAAACAAGCCAACACCAATCGTTCCGCCTAAAGCAATCATTTGAATATGACGTGCTTCTAAACCCCTTTTCAATTCTTTGTTTGCCACTTCACTTCCCCCTCTTAGATGATTCATAGCCGCATTTTAAAACAAGATGCTTTCCCCTAATTCCTTTCGGCCCTGAAAATGATGAAGCAAACGTCATTTTACACTAGCTTTAAAGCTATCCTAAAATCGTTTTTTGCCTCTTGCAAAATTCTCAAAACCTTTCATCTTCCAATATTCTATAAATCTTAAAATTACTTACCTTATATTAATTCATTAATCTGAAAAATTCAATTATTTTTTCAATAAATTAATATGCATGATTACGTTTAATTTTTAACTGAATTAACAATAAAATACATCTATTCAATATGATTCCGGCATGAATATTATTACAATATAAATAACCGAGGAGAGTATTCCTTCCTCAGTTTCACATCTCATGTACTTCAATCTTTATAATAGTTAACGTAATTCCCCACACGTCCGATTCATATACCAATCAGAAATTTAATATATTAATAAACTACTAAGTTCTTTAGTCCAGCCCAATTTTGAGGTAGGAATCTTACTGCCTCAAAACAGCAGGATAAAATATAAAAGGGTCTCATTTTTAATGAGACCCTTTTACCATTTCATATTTAAATCATTTTTGAAGTTCGTTTACCTAAAATCAACACTTTAGTAAACACCATCATGATAACTACAATAGCCAAAAAATAAAGTGGCATCACCAGTAACGAGCCCGTATGAAGTTGACTCATTCCCCAAACTGTCATCGTCACAATTACATAGTACCCTAAGCTAAACAACGCTCCGGCTGTACCAATGACATCTTGAAAATCTACTAATGCTAAACTTAAACAGTTAGGTAACGCTATCCCAATTCCTAATAGCAATATAAACATCGCTATTAAAAATACAATCATATATATTACATTCGGATTTGATCCAACAAACGTAATAACAGATAAAAGAATAGCTCCCCCTGTCATTACAAGACAACCAATATATATAATTTTCTCTGGTTTATACGTGGCAAGCAATCGTTTCGAAACTTTCGCTCCAATAATAGAAGCGGAAGCAACAACAATTCCTAGAAGTCCATACATACTAGGCGATAACTGAAAGTATTCAATAAAGATAAACGGCGCTTCTGCATAATAGCTAAATAAAACACCATTCGCTCCTCCAATTAATAACCCATATGTTACTACTTTCGGATTTGTAATTAACCGTTTTAAAACAGAAAATACATTTATTTTATTCGTTACTGAGTCCGTTTTTGTTTCGGGAAGGGAAACAAACGTATACAGAAAAATCCCGATACTCATAACTACTAAACTTAAAAATACGGTTTTAAATCCAAACATTTGATCAAGAAAACCACCAATTAACGGCCCTATCGCTGGTGTAAAAGCAATGACTGCCGAGATTTGAGCAAACATAACATGCCTCTTATGCCCTTCTACACTTTCACGAAGAATCGTTTGTGTAACAACAGAGCCAGCACTTGCTCCAAACGCTTGAATAAAACGACTTAGCAATAAAACTTCAATGGAATTTGCAATAAAGCATAAGAAACTCCCAACGCCATATACGACAATTCCAAATAACATTGCCGGGCGACGGCCAATTATATCTGATAACCATCCAATAAAAAATACACCTAAAGCAAATCCAGCAAAATACACACTAAGTGTTAACTGTACCTCATTATTACTTACGTGTAACTCCTTTGAAATGTCAGGTAAAGACGGTGTGTAAATCGTTTCACTAATTTGCGGAAATGCGACAAGAATAATCATTAACAAAATTGATGGTACTGAGACTTTTTTCATTTTTCATACCCTCCTATAACTTTGAAAATCTCAGAAATAAAAAGACTTTCCTAAGCTACGGAACAGGAGGGGCCATTATAGAAATTCGATCATAAAACAACAAAGATAACACCTCAATTACGTATGTTAATACTTATAGGAGGGTAATATTAACATTGATTTTAATATATACTTTTTCAATTATATTACATATTGCGTTTCTTTTTCTAGTGTTTGGCCTTAGAGTGTTTGTTAAAAAGATAACTTGATGCTACCACCCTTTTATGGAATAATTAGGAATAGTTTGAATTGATAGTTCTAATTATTAAACGACAGACTAGCATATTTTAATGTCGTAAAGCTTACAAACAGGAGGCCTTTCGTAATGATTGAAATTTTAAGGACAGTAATAAATTTCCTGATTGCTCTATTCTCAGGAGAATTACCAATTGTATATTATGTGTGGATTATCGCTCTTTTTATCATACAAATAATCCAGGCTACACTAAGCTATAAGCTCTTTAAAAAGAAAGTCAATTTTAGCACTTATATGTCAACAGAGTTACTCGCTTTTATCATTCTATTATTTGGTGGTATGTTAATATCTAAGTTACTTGCCTACATAATAGACGATCCTACTATTAGTATGACAAATGTAACACATTATTTTATTTCCCTTATCATACTAACTATATTTGTCTCTATTGGCTTTATTAAAGACTTTTTACAATCATCTATTAGTAATAAAAATGTAGCTCTTTTTACCATTTTAGTAGTGTCCTTACTAGCTAGTATACTTTCATTCAAGTTTTTATCACCTTTCATTGCAGGTTCTTTTTCTCTTTCTAAATCTTTTATAACCACTTTAATTATTGTAGTACTCGGGTTAATTACTCTATTAATTTCTTTAGAAGATAAGTATGCAGATGAAGAGTAATTCTTACATCCATAGTGTGAAATTAGATGTCTATTCTTTTTTAACGGTATTACTAAAAAAATAACATAGTCATTGAATGGAAAATTACGTAGAAATGAGGAACTACAATTGAGCATTGAACAACAATTATATGATGCAGTGAAAAATTTAATTGACCAAAGATATCCACATAATTGGGGCGGAGCTGCAGCAATCCGTGTAGAAGATGGATCCATTTATACAAGTGTGGCCCCTGACGTAATAAACGCTTCAACAGAACTTTGTATGGAAACAGGTGCAATTTTAGAAGCACATAAATTTCATAAGAAAGTTACACATTCTATTTGTCTTGCAAGGGAAAATGAGCATTCTAAATTAAAAGTATTATCACCTTGTGGTGTATGCCAAGAACGTTTATTTTATTGGGGACCAGAAGTACTATGCGCCATTACAAATTCTAAACAAGATATCATTTTCAAACCGTTAAAAGAGTTGCAGCCATACCATTGGAGCGAAGCATACCATGATGAATTTACAAAAGAATGGAGTACAAGATAAAGTGAAACTTTAATCAGTGTGGGTTTTGTTCATCCCCACTGATTATTAGTTGAACCAATCGGGCTTTTACGGGCAGTCCGCCTCCACCTACCTTCTTTGCTTTTTCTGAATTTCCAGGTAGTAGGCTTACTGCCCGTTAATGCGGGATAAAGTGAAATCTGCTCGCAAATAGCGGAAATTAAAAGTTATTCACTAAAAAAGCACCGTCCAAATGACGGTGCTTTTTCTATGTAAGAGCTACTAGAAGGTCCCCTTCTAGCCTACTCCCATTTATAAGTCCAAAATTGTTCCAGTTGCAGCCATTTTAATGTTGCTGCATCTTTGTTTTTGATTTTCACGTGTGTTTCTTCTAACATCGCTTCTGTTTGTGAACGATGCGCACCTAGTGCAGCTAATTTATGCTCGAATACTTCACTAATATTATTTACAACATCCGGCTCACCTAATACAGCTTCGCGATTTCTCGTAATCGCAACGGCATGAATGACTGGACGCTCTTCTTTTTGCATACGTGATACAGCGCGAACAACTGCGCGGCCAAATGCATCATGATCTGGATGTACGCCGTGCTCTGGATAAAATGTAATAATTCGAGATGGATTTACTTCTTGAATGATTGCTTCAATTTTATCTGCAACGAAATCAACATCTTCAAATTCTAACGTTTTATCATGGAAACCAAGCATTCTTAAATCTTGAATTCCCATCGCTTCACATGCATCTTTTAATTCTTTTTCACGGATATTTGGAATCGTTTCACGGTTAGCGAATACGTTTTTCCCCATGTTACGTCCCATTTGTCCTAAAGTACCACATGCATACGTTACAGGTACTCCTTGATCTGTTAATAAGCGAATTGTTCCTCCCGCCGCAAATGCTTCGTCATCTGGATGCGGAAATACAACAAGTACATGTCTCTCCATAAGTTTCCCTCCTTCTTACTTAAATGGCGTTAAGCTTAACTCAAGTGCAACTGCTAAGCGACCTTGATTATCATGCCCTGCAAGTAATAAACGCTCTTTATCGTCTACTTCCCAGTGCGTAATACCTTCTGCATATACCCAGCCATGATCCATTTTCAAACCAACTCGGTATGGATTCGTTCCAGTAATCTTCCCGCGCTCAAAGCGAATAATTGCATTTCGAATGAATGCACCAACCGTCATCATCTTTTCATTAAAGTGTGACGCATACGCTCCGTTCGTTGTTTCTAAATGAATATATACATCTTTATTTACAAAACGTTCAATTTCATTTTGAATAAGAGAACTATCTTTTACTATTTCCATCGGAATTCACCTCTTTAAACCATTTTACGCAAAAATAATGTAAATTGCTATCTCTATATTAGAGGACAACGCCCACTTTTCCTAATAATTTGCACTGTGTTTTTTATATTTTTTATATGATATGTAAAAATCATATTTTTTCCTTCACTTTGTTAAATAGTTTTCTTTCTTTTTTGAATTTGCTACAATATATTTTATCCCGTATTAATGCAGCGAGATACATTTCGACAATTGAATACATACTTTAAAGAAGGTGACATGATTGGAACAATCAGCACATGAAGTAGCAAATTGGCAATATTATTTTGCAATTGCCGTATTTTTAATCACGTACGGATTTATTATTTCTGAGAAATTGAATCGTGCTGTAATCGCACTATTCGGCGCTGCTATTATGATTATTTTTGGAGTTGTAGATTTACATACTGCTTTCACATCACATATTCAATGGGAAACGATTACCCTTTTAATTGGGATGATGATTCTCGTACATATTACGAGTCAATCAGGCGTATTTGAATTTGTGGCCATTAAAGCGGCAAAAGCAGCTGGCGGAAAACCAATCCGCATTTTATTATTACTATCCCTATTAACTGCTGTAGGATCAGCATTTTTGGACAACGTAACGACCGTTTTATTAATCGTACCTGTTACACTGTCCATTACACGTATTTTAAAAGTAAACCCTGTCCCTTATTTGATTTCAGAAGTGCTATTTTCAAATATAGGCGGAACAGCAACATTAATCGGTGACCCCCCTAACATTATGATTGGATCAGCAAACAAGCATTTAGACTTTAATGCCTTTTTACTAAACTTAGCTCCAATCGTAATCATTATCTCTATCGTTACACTTGGTATTATTTACTTTATGTATCGCAACAAACTAAAAACAACAACTGAGCAAATTAAAATATTAATGGCATTGAACGAAAAAGATTATATTAAAGATCAAAGCCTCCTTTTAAAATCCATTTCAATTTTAGGACTAACTATTTTAGGCTTTGTACTTCATTCGATTATTCATGTAGACGCTGCGGTTATCGCGATGACAGGCGCTACACTTCTTATGCTAATCGGAGTAAAAGAACATGATATTGAAGATGTATTTGCCCACGTTGAATGGGTAACCATTTTCTTCTTCGCCGGGCTATTCGTTCTCGTTGGCGGGTTAATTGATATCGGACTTATTTCTTCACTCGCAAAAGAAGTACTCGACGTAACAAATGGCGATATCGGTTTCGCTGCGATACTTATTTTATGGGTATCAGGCATCGCATCTGCGACAATTGACAATATCCCCTTTGTCGCAACGATGATCCCGCTTATTCAAGATTTAGCTACAGGACTCGGATTATCTGTCGACTCTCCGCAAATCGAAGTACTATGGTGGGCGTTATCACTTGGAGCTTGCTTAGGAGGAAACGGAACATTAATCGGAGCATCCGCAAACGTAGTCGTTGCTGGTATTGCAAAACGTGAAGGACATGCTTTCTCGTATATGGACTTCTTAAAAATCGGTTTACCCTTAACTATCATTGCATTATTACTATCACATGCTTATATATATTTACGTTATTTAATGTAAAAGTTGTAGTGCGTGAAATTATATCGACGATTTTTAAAATATATCGATCGTTTCTTCGAATATATCAACGATTTTCTAAGTATATCGACGATTCGACAGAGAATATCGATTTACCGACAAATAATCACAACGAAAAAGGTATGCAACTCTAAATTGCATACCTTTTTTTCGTTCACCAAAATATACCGATAATTGCTAACCCACCTAAGATCATACCACCAATTTGTCCAACGATTGCTGGCGATAATTGAACACCTTTTCTTACTTCAACAACCGGTCTTTCGTGCCTTAGTTGCTGCACTTCACTTTGCAGTTGATGTACACTTCCGTGCAATTCTTTAATTAGTTCCTTTAATTCAGCGACCTCTTCATTTACTGGTTTTGCTTTTTCTAAATTCATTTTGCATAACTCCTTTTTCTCTAATCGACACATTGTAAAAATTCTCCAACAAGTGCTCTTTTTCCTTTCTTCACAGTCTCATTTCTAAATTATTCATATAATAGATTTCAGAATGAGATTTAGAAAAAAGCTTAAATTTACAACTATACCTCTTTATAAACCTGAATTTTCAGTTATAATTAACAGAATAATTACATTTTATACCAATTTATTGAAAAGGAGGAATTCTAATTGACTATTCTATCTATCAATAATTTATCAAAAAGTTACAAACATAAAAAAATATTAGATGGAATTAACCTCACAATTAACTCTCCAGGAATTTGGGCTTTAGTAGGTCCTAACGGTGTTGGTAAAACTACTTTTTTAAATATAGTTACCAATCTTTTGCCCGCTACATCCGGGAATATTGAATTGATGGGGAGATCTAACAAAGATGTTGCTTTGTTTAAAGACGTTTCTTTTTTACAGGATAATTCTGTACTATATGACTATTTAAATGGCTACGATCATCTTACATTCATTTGTGATGTGCAAAAACTTTCAAAAGAACGCATGGATGAAGTTGTAAAATATGTAGGAATGGAAAGTTATGCGAAGAGGAAAATTAAAGATTACTCCTTAGGTATGAAACAACACCTTCTCTTAGCGATGGCAATCTTAAACAAACCAAAGCTTATGTTCCTTGATGAACCTCTGAACGGCTTGGATCCAACTAGTGCGATACTGATGAGAAATATTTTATTACGCTTAGTAGAAGAAGGTACAACAATCATTCTTTCTTCTCATAATTTGTCAGAAATTGATCGTGTTACAAAGAAGATTCTTTTTTTAAAAGACGGTAAATTAATAGAAGAGGATATGACAAAGTACGAAAAAATTTATTACCACTTCTTATTTTCAGATTTAAAACATGCACAACACGTTTTATTACAAGAAAACGTACAAGCAGTGTTAACTAAGAATAGCCTTCGAATCCAATTAGAGCACCACACCATCCAAGACTTTATTAATATATTTCATTCTCATAAAATTAATATTATGGATATCCAAAAAGAAGTTATCGGTTCTGAAAAAAGATATGAAGAAGTATTTCATGTATGTGGTGATACGACATGAAAATATTTCTATTCGAACTAAAAAAAATGCTCTACTCTAATATTCTCTTTACTTTAATCATTGCTACTATGCTAATCATCTGCGGGTTATTTCTTCATAATGCGCTTAAACAAGAAGTAGTCAAAATAAACAAGATTGAATTATTTTCTAAATATGAAACAGAAGTTTCTAATCAAGTTACAGGAGATAAAGAGACATTAAAAAAAGGACCTAACGCAAAAATTGAATCTCGATTAGAGATCGGACTTCCGCTATTAAAAAATTTAAATCAGCTTATACACGAAGTAAAAGAAAACAAGTGGAAAAATGAATTACAGACTGAAATGAAAGTGTATGACTTAGCTATGCGCTTTCAACAAGTAGAAGGGGGTTTCTCAGCCAGCGAAAAAGATATGAAAAAAGCAATACAACTGAATGAAAATTTATTACAACAAGGTTTACCAAAGGAAGACCTTGACCTTTCCATTCAACCATCTCTATTTATAAAAAAAGTAATTTCACTACTACTCAATGCCCCAGGATTTCTTATTTTACTACTCTTACTAGGTACAGTCATTACGAAAGAATTTGAAGACCATACGATTAAGCTAGCCTATACTTTACCTATTTCTCGTACTCACTATATCTTAATAAAATTTTTCAGTTTACTTGTTGTTAGTCTCCTATGGATTTTACTAATATTTTCACTGTCTTATATACTACCAATAATATTCGGAAAATCTACCGGTAATATTTTTAATTACCCGCTTTTCACAAAAACAGAAACTATTATTAGTTCAGGTACATACTTAAAAACAGCTCTCACTTACAGTCTATGTTATTCCACTGTAGCTATTTCCTTATTAGTGCTCATTGGATTTTGGATAAGAAATACTCTTGTTACATATTTAATTCTCACTTTTATTTTGAGCAGTGGTTTCATTTTATCAAAAATCGGCTTTAATCCGTTTCTATCTCCCCTTTCCTATCAACAAATAGATCGCGTCATTTTAAATAATAATGGATATTATCCATTAGGTGCAGTGGTGTTAATTGGAAGTACATTTTTGCTCTTACTATGTGCCATATGCATGAATCGAAAGCGTGGTGTGTAATATGAAACAACTCTTCCAATTTGAATTCAAAAAATATTTCAAGAAAAAAACAACATGGATTGCAGTATTAACTTCTATTCTTTTCGTTAGTAGTTTATATTTCTTAAATTATTCTGTCGCAAAAGATATCCAGCGCGGGAATTTGGCATTTGCACAAAATATTGTTAACATTTCGCAACAGATTTTAAAAGAACTAGAATTACAAAAGATTGAAGCTGAAAAGAATGGCGATGTTGAAAAAATTACAGAAAATAAATTAGCTATTCAAGAATCTCAGCAATCTCTTTCAAAGAAGAACAAATGGATTACGAACTATTCTCAAGGTAATTGGCAAGACATATATGAAGAAAATATAAATCATTTACAATTTATGTTTAAGAGCTCAAAAGGCTCTAATACTTTCCCTTACGCAATTGAGAAACAAAATATTTCCTTATTTACAGCACGGGCAACGTTGGAAGAATTATTGTTACTGAAAAAAAATAAAGCTGAACCATTCATTCAAAATACCATTTATACACCCTACCTATTTACAATTTACGATCAATTTACAGGTAGTTCCTTAGAACAATGGGAAAAGAGTACTATGCGTTATGGTACAACTGGTTCTTTATTTTTATATCAAATAATCCAGTACTACTATATACCAGTACTCATTTTATTGGGATGCTTTATTTTCGGAAATAATATTTCTTCTGAAATGAATAATAAGAAGCGTGGTTTGCACTTTTACTATACTTTGCCTATTAAAAGAAAATCATTATTTATAACAAAGTATTTTAGTGGATTCCTTTCTACACTTGTTTTCGTTTTACTAATGCTACTCATTCCTTTGTTATGTAGCTATTTCACGAAAGGAATAGGAAATTTTGATTATCCAGTCCTTGTATACGAAGGATCAGAGCCTAATCCATTTGGCAGTGAGTATAATAGTTTAAATCCCATTAAAGATCAATTTCACTTTATCACTTTGAAAAATTACTTCGGACAAGTATTATTACTAACTGTTGTACTCACATTTTTTCTATATTCTTTTTACTATATTTCATCACTTTTACTAAAAAGCCTAAGTATTACAACGTCTTTTGTAGGTATTATAGCTTTTATTGGAATGAAGAGTTTCTCTTCTCCTTACAACCCATTTACTTACGTGAATATTCACAGTGTTCTAACTGGCGAAACAGCGACTTTAGTTTTTAATCCTTCTATTAATCTTTCAACTGGAGTTATGTTAACATTTGTCTTAGGCTGTACTCTTTTATTCGCAGGATACAAACTATTTATAAGAAAATATAATTAGTAACAAAAATAAAAAAGGAAAACTAATACCTATCTAGTTTTCCTTTTTAGTCAATTATTCATATCATCACTTTTATTTTTGCAGCTCCATCCATTCATCCCTTAATATCCCCATAATGATACGATCAAAACACTTCCCATCTCTTTGAACCGCTTCTCTCATACAACCTTCCATCTGAAACCCCATCTTTTTATACAACTCAATAGCAGCTTTGTTATAAGAAATAACATCAAGACCGACGCGGTGCAAATTCAATTCATAGAAAGCATATTTTAAGATAAGATGGATCGCTTCTCTTCCATATCCCTTCCCTCTATCATTTGCATCTCCTATACCAATGGCTAATAAACCCATTCTGTTATTCCACTCTATGCCATGAATTGCAACAAAACCAATTAAGTGATCATCTTGAACTGTCCTTACCATAAAAGAAACACTATTCGATCTTCGTCCCTTTAATAGCCCATCACTCGCTATTTCATGTAACGATTGCGGAAATGCTATATCTGTATCGACGTTTCTTAAATACTCACTATCTTCTTGCCATTTAGCCATTACTTCAGCGTCGTTTTCTCTCATAACTGATAATTTAATCGTTTTATTTTGAAAAAGATTCATTGTCATTTCAAACTCCCCCTTTATTAAATAACGGGGATACTTATTTCAGCCTATTTATCCCCTTGTTCCATAAACTGTTTTTTAAATGGGATACTTACAATAAGCGCTAACATTGGCACATCTCCTCTGCATTAAATTACATTCATTGTATAATTTTTTATTTATTCTAACAATAAAAAAGACCCTCAAAATTTAGAGGATCTTCCTAACGACGAATCGATATTATTTCGTAAACATTTTCTCTGCTTCATCCATTGCCATTTTGTTACCTAAAGCAGAATAGTCAAGCCATGGTTGGTCATTAATAATGTATACGTGCTTTCCTTTAACAGCTTTTAAGTCTTTCCAAATTGGTGTTTCTTGAAGTTGTTTAAATGCAGCTTTTGCCTTATCGTCTCTATTTACAACAACGAAAATAGCATCTGCATCAAAGTCAGGTAATACTTCTTGTGAAATCACTTCGAAAGGACGATTTCCATCAATTTTCTCTACACCATTTGCAGGTTGTAATCCTAAGTCTTGGAATAAAATTGGTCCCATCGGTCTTTTCGTACTAAATACACGTAATTCTTTTGCAGTAACACGAATTGCCATTACTTTTTCGTTATTACCTAATTCTTTATCTATTAAACTTTTTACTCGTTTTGATTGCTCTTCGTAATCTTGAATATATGTATCCGCTTCTTTCTCACGGTTTACAAGTTTACCAACTTGTTTTAACTGATCTCTCCACGTACCTTCATCTAAATTGAAAGAATGTGTTTTTGCAATTTTTTCGTATTTCGCTAAATCTTTGCCCGCGTATTTTTCATCCACATAAATGTCAGTTGGCTTCAATTGAAGTAATGCTTCCATATTCGGATCCGTTACAACACCAAGTTTCTTCGTATCTTTCAACTGCTCTTTTGCATGCGGTAAGAAATCTTTTAAATCTCCACCAATAACGGAGCCTACAGGTGTAATTCCTAATGCCAGTAAATTATTGGTTAAATGAATGGACATAGAAGCGATTTTCGGCTCATTACTTTTTTCCGTTTTTTTCGTTGCCTCTTCATTAGATTTCGTTTGACCACATGCTGCTAATACTAAAATACACATCATGCTAAATAAAATAGTAAGTTTCTTTTTCATATGTTCTCCTCTTTGAAGTATTTATTTTGTTTTTGTAAGTAAATAAAGAAAATACGGTGCTCCTAAAGCTGCCACTACTACACCAGCTGGAATAGAATTTGGCTCGAATATAGAACGACCTATCGTATCTGCTAGTACTAAAACAATCATTCCGATAATGCCAGCTAGTGGAAGGAAATGTTGATACGTAGTACCTACTAACTTTCTTGCAATATGCGGAGCAACTAAACCGATAAAACCAATCCCTCCTGCCATCGATACACTCGCGCAAGATAATCCAACCGCTGTAGCTAAAAGGAGTAACCGTTCTTTTTGAACAGAAACACCAAGTCCTGCTGCCACACTATCACCTAGTGACAATGCATTTAACGTTTTAGATTTTAGCCATGCATACGGGGTTAGTATGAAAATCCAAGGTAATAATGCAAGGACATGAATCCAATCCCTTCCCCACACGTTACCAACTAACCATCTAGAAGCGAATGTATATGTCTCATCATTTAACTTGAGAGAGAAAAATAACGAAATTGCACTAAATCCAGCTGAAACAGCAATACCAACAAGAATAAGTCTAATAGGTAGTAAACCTTTTGATCGATCACTCGCAAATATAATAATTAAAAATGCAGCTAGTATTCCCCCACCAAATGTAAATAACGGTATTAAAATCGATGCATTCTCATTAATAGAATGAAAGAAAGTAACAAATATAATTAGCCCGAAAGATGCACCTGCATGTAATCCTAAAATACCAGGGTCTGCAAGTGCATTACGTGATAATCCTTGTAAAATCGCACCGGAAATCCCAAGGCCAATACCAGCTAACATGGTGATTATAATTCTTGGCATACGATAATCGTATAGCACTGTTGCGCTCTCAAAATCACCATAACCGAGAAGTGTTTGAATTACTTTAAGTGGCGCAATACTCAGTGTACCTGTATTTAAGCTAATCAAAACTACAGCGATACTTATACATCCGAAAATTGTAGTTACAGTAATAGCCCTCTTTTTATCTGTGTTAAAAAGATTCTTCACTTATAGCTCACTCCCAACTTTACGTGCTATATAGAGGAAGAACGGAACTCCAACAAGAGCTACCATAATCCCTATCGCAAGTTCTTTAGGAGGATTTACTGTTCTTGCTCCTAAATCAGCTAAAACTAATAACATAGCTCCTAATAATGCTGACATAGGAATAATAAGCCGATAATTCACACCTACTAATTTTCTAGCGATGTGCGGAATAACAAGTCCTACAAATCCAATGGAACCAACAGCTGAAACAGATACACCGGCAAGAATGACTACTATAATCATCCCTAGTATTCTCGTTCGGTTCGTTTTTACTCCTAGATTTGTAGCGACGTCATCCCCCATTGATATGAGTGAAATAGACCGCCCTATCACTGTAGCAAAAAGAATTGTTATGAGAATAATAGGAACTAGAAATTTCAAGTGTTCCCACTTAACGCCTGCAACACCACCAGCGTACCAAAAAGCTAAATCTTGACTTAAGTCATAATAAATCGCGACACCTGAACTTAACGAATGCAAAAGTGCGGCCATAACTGCCCCTGCAATCGTTAACCTCATCGGTGTTAATCCACCTGATGTTGCTGATCCGATAATAAAAATGAGTACTGTACTTAAAACCGCTCCAATAAAGGAAACAATCATTAAATAGGAATACGGCATATGCGGGAAAAAGGCAAAACTAAGTGCTACTACAAACATCGCACCTGCATTTATACCAAGCACACCTGCATCAGCTAAAGGATTTCGTGTTACCCCTTGCATTACAGCACCAGCGACTGCAAAAGCTGCTCCTACAACTGCCGCACCAATTACCCTTGGGAGCCTTAATTCATAAATAATTTGGTGCTGCGTTAATTTCGGATTATAATCAAAAACCGCTGCCCATACGGTTTGCAAATGGATATCCTTTGCACCGAATGCAATAGCTAAAAATATAGATCCGATTAAACATAAAATTGTTAAGCTCATGAAACATATGAACTTAATATGTATCCAGCGATTATTGCCAGCATGTACAGCAGACTTATGTAACATGTTTCATTTCATCCTTTATATGCAGTTGTTTTTTATAATTATTTTTAATTTATAATCATTATTGATAATAATTATCATTTTCATTTAGATATTATATCTCCACTTTTTTTAAATAGCAAACTATTTTTTTACTTCGTTAAATATTAAAATACTTATTACAATTCCTTTCTAAAACTTACAAATACATGAAAAATAAACTACTGGCTTATTTTTTAAATTGTAGTATACTTAGTCATTATTTTGAGTTTTCTAACAAAAATATCGAAGGTGACACAATGTTCTATATAAAACAACTACTACACTTCACTTACGAGCAAGCATTATCTTGTTTATTCCCAGTCGTTATTTTCTTAACACTAGCCCTATCAAAAATCATTTCTACCCCAGGGTTATACCGCTACGATTTCATACTCATCGTATGTCTTCTTATGCAATGGATCATGTACAAGACTGGACTTGAGACGAAAGATGAATTAAAAGTAATTACTGTCTTCCACCTCATCGGCCTTCTACTAGAAATATATAAAGTACATTTCGGTTCATGGAGTTATCCGGAAGAGGCATATTCAAAAGTTTTTGGAGTTCCGCTTTACAGTGGCTTTATGTATGCAAGTGTTGCTAGTTACATATGCCAGGCGTGGAGAAGATTACATTTGCAAATGCATCATTGGCCAAAAGCTATTTTTGCAATACCTCTAGGAGCAATGATTTACTTTAATTTTTTTACACATCATTTTCTATATGACTTTAGATGGGTATTAACTGTACTTTTATTCATCGTTTTCTTTCGGACATTTGTAGAATTTTCATTACGAGGCGTTACATATAAAATACCACTCGTTCTCTCCTTTTTCCTTATCGGTTTCTTTATTTGGATTGCAGAGAACATCGCAACATTTTTCGGAGCATGGCAATATCCAAATCAACGGGAAGCATGGAATCTCGTTCACTTAAGTAAAATTAGCTCATGGTTTTTACTCGTTGTTATTAGCATTATAATTGTTACACAACTCAAACATTTGAAGGAGTCAAAAAGATAATGCTGATTATGTAAAAAATAGTTAGCCCATCACTCATTAGAGAGTGATGGGCTTTTTTTACCTTCCTTATTTAAGGAGTTACACATTATGAGCTACTACTAGCAGAAGATGTTGCTGCAGATGAAGCAGCAATCGTTGCCATCATAGCTGCCTGTTGTGCCTGTATCAGGACTTCTATCATTGTTTGTAAACCTGTGTTGGTAGTTTTACTTTCCTCACCTTTCTGACTTACGAACAGTTGAATAGCAATAAGAATATTCGCATCTGTATGCCAACGGAATAATTTCTCCCCCTGCAATTTTTCAATCAATGCTTTAATAGAATGAATCTCTTTTTCTCCATCCTCAAGTAATGCTAGTAGCCCGATTGCTGGATAATGCATCTGTTTCACTTTTACCTTTTCTTGTTTTAACAACTTCCATATGTTTGTACATGTTGCAACTAACATTTCTTCACGAACATCCTTCTTTAGTGAAAGGATATGACTTAAAAACTGAAGATCATTCCCTTTACGCAAACCAGCTTTCGCTAGTTTCTGATACAGACGTTCTACACGGTCCATAAGTGTTTCTACATTCTCTGATTGTCCTGCTAGTAAAACTGCAAGTGGATAATCATTTGTACTTGTAAGAAAAAGGTGATCCTCTTTCATACGTTTATATACTTGCATCGAACGCTGAATGTGCGTGCCATGCTGTTCATTTTCTTCTATTAAAAGCACAGATGCTGCGAGATAAGTAAATATACTTCGACTAAAACCACCAGCAACCAATTGTTCATATAAATCTAAAAACTTCTGAAAAGCTTTCTTATAATCTGTAAAGTGAATATCTAAAGTTGCGGCCACCACAAAGCGATGATAAGACTTCAAGTATGAAAACATCCCTACCTGATTCTTAATATAACTACTAATTTCTAAAAAACGTCCAAGATCAAACAATTTATCACTACCTGCATACATAGCTGCAATCATCATTCCTGTTCGAGAATCACTCGTTTTCCATTTTAGCTCTCCCTTTAATTGTCCATATGTATGTGTGTATTGCTCCAACTTTTGTTCTAATGTAATCATAGTATTCACCCCTACTTCTATTTCTTCTCTATTATTATACTTATATTTCATACGGCTTTTGCAACCTTAATTCTGTATTTCCTTCAATATTTTTCTATTATGTAAAACAAATATAATAACTATACCTACTTTATCAGTATCACGATGGCAAGCATTCATAATTCTTTAAGCTCAACGACAAAAAGGATAGATAATAAATTATCTATCCTTTTTGTCGTTATATTATTTCACAATACAGGTGTAATTTCGTTTTTTACATGCAATTACAACTAAAGAGCCTTAATAATACGTTCCATCGCCTTCATTTGTCCAATATGATCAGCTTCATGATAAAGCATCATACCGTAAAGCTCCCCTACTGTTTCCAATCCTAGGAATGGCTCTGGCAGTTTATTTTCAAATGCTTCTGCTGGAATTTCGTTAATACGTTTTGCTTGTTCTTTTAATTGAGCCGTTAACACTTCTAACGATGGTCCTTCTGTTTTCCATTTAGACGGTCTTGATCCATACCCAAACATACCTGGATATTCAGTTGGTAATTGTTTGAATTCTTTTCCAAACATGAAAACTTCTGCTGCCGTTAACACATGACCGATATGCCAGCGAATTGTATTGTTAAAACCTTCTGGCTGCGTATCCACAGTTTTATCGTCTAGCGTCTCCATAAATTTAAGCAATTCCCCACGCGTTATTTCAAATTGTTTTAAGCCAACTAGTCTATTCATTTGATCGTTCCCCTTCTTCATGTACCATTTATTATGAACTAAGAATGTTCAACACATTAAAGTTTTACCTTGTTTAATCTATCAGAAACGATTAAGAAAAACATCTAATATGCTTAGTCAAAATATTTAAAAGGTTCATCCCTAATAAATATAGAATTACTTACTACAAAGTTAGTTTAGTAAATAATAGAGGAGTGTCAATTACATGTTACATGTTTTAAAACAACAATATAATCTTATTAGCTCTACAAGAGAAACTCTATTTTCGTTTTTGGAAGAAATCCCACTAGAAAAATTACATAGTACTGTTCCAAATTTCGGGAGCGGTAGCATTATAAAGACGCATATTCATGTAGCCGATTGCTATCGATACTGGCTTGGATCATTCGCATTCAAGCAAAAGCGAGCAGATTTTTCATTTGCTAGTGATTATGAAATTGAGCATGCAGATATCGCAAAAGTCCGTGCTAGATTTAAGTTAGTAGACGAGACTGTACAACGTTTTTTAGATGAATACAATGACCGCTGGCTCGAAAATATAGCAAATGAAGTAAAATGGCAAAAAGAACCTTGGAGTACAACTCCGCTATGGCTTTTAACTCATACAGAGACACATGAGTTTCATCATAAAGGACAAATTGTATCAATGGCTCGTCACCTTGGATACAATCCTCCTGATACAGACCTTAGTTAATTCGATTATAAAAAAACTTGTTGATATATTTTGTTGTGTATAAAACTTTTATCATTTGTTTTAGGTATACCATATCATTATAAAATTCATGTAACATAAAATTAAGACTCATACTTTTCAAACAATACAAAAAACAAAACTCTTCTTCCATGTAGATCGAAAATATTTATATACTCTATCATCAACCTTAAGGAGAAATTTATAATGAGATTAGAGAGTGAAAGAATTTATTTAAGGCCTCTTTGTCAGCTAGATGCGCCTATTATATTAGAAAGTACAATGGATGATGAAATAAGATATATGACTGGAACCAAGTCTACTTTTTCATTGGAGCAAATTAAGACACACATAGATCATATAAATAATGATTCAAGTCGCTATGATTTCGCTATTTGTTTAAAAAGCACTGACGAAATGATTGGAGAGTTGTCGATTTTAGATATCGATGAGGAGAACAAAAGAGCAGGGTTCCGAATATCATTGCTTTCAATAGCGTTAACAGGACAAGGATATGGAACTGAAGCTATTAAAATCGTTTTAAGATTTGTTTTTGAACAACTCATATTAAATCGTTTACAGTTAGAAGTATTTAGTCATAATTTACGCGGGATTAGAGCTTATGCAAAGGTTGGTTTTGTAAAAGAAGGAACCCTACGTCAATCTTTATTTTATAACGATACATACTCGGATGAAATTATTATGGCAATACTTGAAAGTGATTATAAAGATATGTCATTGTAAATAACTGTTCTTAAACTATTAACAACTTGAAAGAACCTTACCACAATAAAATGCAGTAAGGCTCTTTCATTTTTATATCAAATAACAACTCTTAACTCATGTGTTATATTAATACCAAATTGTCTCCGCATAATTATATGCATCACTATTCGGAATGGCATGTTTCCCTTGCGCTTGTGCCTTCCTTGGATCTAAATCATATACCATTGGCGTATAGCATGATGTTTGCCCTTTATTCACAACACCATTTCCTCCAGCACTCCCGCAAGTGTATGCCTTTCCATCTGTTTTTCTAACAATCCTTGCATCAGCTTCGTTATTATATACTGCTGCACGAGTTACTGTAACTTTTGCCCATGCTGTCTTACACGTTGTGCTAAATTTTAATTCCACATAAGAATTGGAATCAATCCACTTCTTTTCTTTCGTTACTGCTGATTGATCACAACTATTGTAATACGGACTTTTCCCATCATACGAATGATCTTCTGCATATGCTTTATCATTATTCGTCGTACTAAACACACTAGTTAAAACGAGAAAAGATAGGCAAAAACATGCGCTCAGCTTTTTTAAAAGTTTCATAGCACTCCGCTCCCTTATTAATAACGTCCAGTTTTCCCGTAACCATTATTAATCGTCACCGCTTCGGCATCAGCTGTATAACCAAAATCAGCAGTTAAATCAAATACCATTCCTGTATAAGTGCTCGTTTGACCTGTTTTTATTGCTCCATTACCACTATTAGAATCTACTGATTTTTGGAATACACCGTTTTTATATTTATTAATAACAGCGTAAGCATATATTCCCCCAGAAACAGAAGGTGCTGGTTGATCTAAAACAAGCTTAGACCATGCTGCATGACATTTATTACTATAACGTAAATACACTGTCCCTACTTTTTTACTCCCTTCATATACAGCTGTAGACTTTGCATTAAATCCATCTGCATCACACGTTGTACTACCTCCGTATACTTTCGTTGTTGCTGGATTTTTTCCGTCATAATAACTACTTAAATCAGTAGCTGCAAATGTACTTCCTTGAAAACTAAATAATACACCTACACTCACTACACTTAACACACATACTTTCATTAACTTTTTAAACATTGTAAATCTCCTCCTTCAAAATAAGTACGTATCATAAAGACAATCTATCCCCTATGTAAGCCCCTCCTTTCATACTTCCTAGAGGCATCTTACAGAAACGAGTAAACGTTGTAAATTTCCTTATGAGTATTGGAATATACGAAGAAATTTACGTATCCGTCTAAGAAAAAAAGTTGAGAAATACACATTTTATAGCATCCTTTATTTAAAACATAAAAGAACCGATACTTGTTACATGCAAGCATCGGTTCTTTATACAAAAGTGCCATTTTTTCTTTTATATAAAATAAATATTTCTCCACTTAATCCGTTGTAAAAAACTCCCTCGTTACATCAATAAATTGTTGTAGCGGCGCTGTCATCCATTTATCTTTATGCCAAGCAATTTGTGTATAAATCGGTGAGATTGCATTTTCTACATGTAACTCTTTTATCGTCCCTTCTCTTATATCTTTTTCTACTACTATCGCTGGTAAAACGGCTATTCCTAAATCTGCAATAACACATTGTTTAATTGCCTCTACACTAACGAACTCAATCTTATTTGCTGGATACACATCTTCTGTACGAAATAGCTCTTCAAATAAAATCCGATACGAACAACCAAGCTCCGTTAGTAAAAGTGTCTCACTTTCTAAATCTTTTGTAGTAATGAAACGTTGTTCAAGTAAACGATGCCCTGAAGCAGCTACTATTTTTAATTCTTCTTTCATAAGCGGCTCCACATGTAAAGCATCTTCTGTTTTACATTCGTCCAAAATAAATGCAAGATCGACTTTCCCTTCCATCAATTGTTCCTTCGCATCTTTATTGGAATGCGCAGGTTTAAATATAAGCTTTATTTGAGGAAATTTCGCTTTAAACCTCTTTAATATAGAAGGCAGTCTATATGTACATTGGCTTTCTTGCGCACCGATTATTAACGTACCTGCTATTTCTTCATCATCTTTCACAGCCATTTTCGCTTCGTTGCTGAGTGCAATCATCTTGTCCGCATATAGTTGAAACTTCCTACCTGCTTCAGTTAGAAAAAGACGTTTTCCTAATCTTTCAAATAACGGCGTACCTAGCTCAGCTTCTAACGTTTTAATTTGCGCCGTTACGCTCGATTGAGCAAAGTTTAGTTTCTTCGCAGTTTGTGTAAAGTTCAAACTATCTGCCGCCACTTTAAATGTAATTAATTGTTTTATCTCCATTTATCGTCCCTCTTTTCAATCGATATTTCCGATTGATTTCATCGAAATAATCCTCTTTGTCTATCGATATTTGTATTGTATGATAAAGAGCATCGACAAACAATAAAAATGGAGGTATTCCATATGAAAGTACTTTGTTTCGAACAATTTGGAAGTCCGGATGTACTACAATATAAAGAAATACATGATCCAATCATAAATCCAAATGAAATTCTTGTCCGTACGAAAGCAATCGGATTAAATTTCGCCGATATTTATAGACGCCGCGGTGATTATCATCTCGCTGGCAATCCGCCTTATATATTAGGTTATGAAGGCGCTGGTATTGTTGAAAAAGTAGGAGCTGACGTTACTAATATTAATCCTGGAGATCGTATTTCATTTGCTGACGTTCCATTTGCAAATGCAGAACTAGTTGCCGTTCCATCGGAGAAAGCAATTAACCTTCCAGATTCTATCTCTTTTGAAACAGCCGCTTCTGTCTTATTGCAAGGTCTAACGGCACATTATTTAACGAAAGATAGCTATCAAATAAAACAAGGTGATATAGCTTTAGTACACGCTGCAGCTGGTGGTGTTGGGCAACTACTTATTCAAATCATTAAACTACTGGGCGGAAAAGTGATCGGCCTAACGTCATCAAAAGGAAAAGCACAGATAGCTACATTAGCTGGTGCTGATCACGTATTTTTATATACTGAAGCATGGCCTGCGAAAGTACTTGAAACAACAAACGGTGATGGAGTAAATGTTGTATATGAATCAGTAGGTTCTACATTAGAGGAAAGTTTTAGCGCAACTAAAACTGGTGGTACTGTCGTATTTTACGGAATGGCCGGTGGTAATCCTGCGCCCGTTGATCCGCGTATGCTTATGGATACTTCGAAAACTTTAACTGGCGGAGACCTTTGGAACGTGCTTACATCTTATGAAGAGAGAAAAGAACGCTCCTCTCAATTATTCAAATGGATTGCGACCGAAAAATTAAAGATCACAAGTTCTACTACATTCTCTTTACAAGATGGTGCCCGTGCTCATGAATTATTAGAGAGCAGAAAAAGTACTGGGAAGATTTTATTAATCCCATAATCGTTCCAATAAAAAAAGGAAGCTAGAATGTATTTCTTTGCTTCCTTTTTAACGTTATTTATGTTCAATTTCGCTTCTTTTCAATAACCCTGTTATTTATATTTTTTCTGTCTACGCTTCTCTTTCTAGGCCCCTCATTTTTAAGTTTATGTAATAAACGAATCTAAATATTAAAGGAAAGAACAAACCTCCTGATATCAACGATCCAATAAATACAGTATCAATAAAAGAAAGAATCCCAAATAATAGCATTCCAAAAAAATAAAATACAACTGCACTCCAATAAATAAAACGTGGAAACTTAGTTTGGAAAGAATCACCTTTTTCACACGGTTTTCCAAATAACAAATGAACGAATTTAATCAACATAATCACTTCTCCATATAATTGTTAATATTCTTTTCTTCTTATAACTGAACATACATCACATACTATGTACCTTCTTTAAATTTTCCGACACCGAAGTTATTAACTATGTCGAATACGGTAGCCTTTTACTCATATATTTCATAAATGCAATTATATATTTTTATTTCAATACAAATTGTCTATCCCCTTTATCATGTTGCAATTCAAACAATACTGGATTACTAACAAATCTTTTTAGCAAAACATACGCCTCATGATCAGATATTTCATTAGGAATATTAATTCCACTAAATGATGTTGAGGTAATTAGTGTATGAAAATCATATTTAAATTCATAATCACCAATATACGCTAGTGCCAATTTCCCTTTCCATTCAATTTGATATGTCTGCCCTTCTAATCTAGTAAACTTAATATTATGAAAGGCTGACGCATCATGACCAAGTAAATAAACGTCAAATGCAGTTAACTCTAAATCTAAGTCCTGCTGCTCATCTTCCGATAAACAATCAATTGCAAATCTTTTCCCATTTAGCGTATCCAAATTAAAAGGCGCCTCATCACTTCCTACACGAAACCCTTTAAAATCCCATTCTTCTGATGATAAAGTGCATCTATGGAAGTTGTTCCATACAATCTTAGCGTGCCAATCATCTTCTTCCTCATCCTCTTCATCTTCTTCATCCAAATCTTCCTCATCATAATCCGCGGTCTCTAAATGCAAATCAAAATACAAACCAGCCATACCATTTAACTCTTCTTCCTCTGCATATTTAAAATGTGCACTCCACTTAAAATTAACAATTCGATGACCATTAGGCCACGGGTTGTCCACAAAATATATTCGATCCATATTCACACATTCCTTACTTTGTTTTATTTCTCGTATACTTACTTTAGATTCCGAGATGAAATGTAAGGCTAGACTAATGTCCCTCCAATACACTGCAAACTAATTTGTTGTTCCTACTCTCTAATTATACCATTACAATAATTTTCATAGTTTGTTTTTAACAGAATATTCCGTTTAAAAATTAATGAATGATATACTGAAAAATAAAAAGGAAGCTAGATTTCTCTACCTTCCTTTTCTTATTTTTATATTTCCACACTTGCTTTCCCTTTTGCAACATAACTCATATCTCCAACAGACTCGACTGTGTATGTTCCGTCTTGATATACAATCTTCGTCACACTAGCATTTTCCACTCCAAGTTTTGTTTTGCTACTGTCTAGCATTTCAATTAATGCAGTAATCAAAAGCCCATGAACGACAACTAAAACGTTACCGCCACCATTTGCAGCAGCTTCTTCACTAATCTTATCAATCTCTGCTTTTATACGAGTAGAAAATAATTCCCAATCTTCCGCCTGTTTCGTAGGGTCTGCTGCTCTAATCAAATTAATCACTTCTTGAATAGAAAACTTCATAAGTTCTTCTGGCGATGCAACGCCCGCAGCTTTTCCAACTACATCCCACATATTTTCAAGTTTTTCACCTTCAAAAATACCAAAATTTAATTCTCGTAATTTTTTTCTTTTCTCAAGTTTTAACTTTGATTGCTCACTATATTTTAATACTAAATTAGCAGTTTCAATCGCTCGGCCGCTATCACTACTATACGCATTCGCAAAAGAAACATCTTTTAATCCTGTTCCTAAATTAGAGGCAACTTCCACACCTTTTTCTACTAACGGGGAGTCTGCCCAACCTTGCGCGCGATGATTCGTATTTAATATTGTTTTACCGTGTCTCGTAACATATAACGTAACTACATTCTCATTGCTATCTGTTTCTCGAATCTTCATTCTATTCTCTCCCTTTACATTTCTATATCAATTTTACCACCTTAATTATTCATTGAGCAAAATATACGTAAGTGAATTTGCTAAATAAAAAAAGCTATCTTTCTGTATATCTCTACAAAAGATAGCACCTTTTATGATTACATTTCTTAACTGATATTCCTACTCAGCAAAAGCACTCGAATACTGTACAATTCCTTCTACACCTTGCAGAGCGTTCTCACTTAACTCCATCACCATAAATACTTCATCTGGCACTTCAAATGGTGCTTTTATATTCCACTCACTTGCTTTCTTAAAGCCAAATTTCGGATAGTATTCTGGGTGTCCTAATACTACAACTGACCCGTATCCAAGTTCTTTCGCTTTTTCTAACGCAGCTCCAATAAGTTTTCCACCAATTCCTTTTTTCTGATAGCCCCTAGCAACTGAAACCGGTGCAAGTGCTAATGATTCTACAGAAGTTGCACCTTGTTCTATCTTTATTTTTGATAACAGAATGTGCCCAACAATTTCTTCATTTACCGCAACGATTGATAATTCAGGAATAAACGCGTCACATTTTCTAATACGACTCACAAGTTCATGTTCTGTTTTATCACTGAATTCTTCTTTTAAAAATGCTTGTTGTACAACTTCTTCTGTTTTTTTATAATCACTTTGTTGTTCTTGTCTAATCGTTACCATTTTAACTTATTCTCTATTCTTTCTTATTTCTTTTTGGATTTTACGAAGCGCTTTTTTCGATCCACGCTCAATATCATGTTGCATTTTTCTTTCTTTATAATCGACAAATAGTGTATTTAAATCGTATCCCTCTGGGTATAATTCTTTTGCTGCTACCTCTAACGTAATACGTTTTACATTCACTTCAACGAATTCACCGTTATAATATACAACGACGTTATAGAAATTATCTATTTCCTTATAGATGATACCAAAATCATCATAATCTAATACATTTACACGATCGCCGATTTTGTACTCGTAATGATTTTCTCTTTTTTCTTGCACAAATTTCGGTTTTCTAATTTTGCTTTCATTCAGTTTTTCAAAACGATATTCTTTATTTTCCATGTACTCTTTCGCTCTTTTCAGTACATGTTCTCTTACGTTCATTTTATTTGCAATCCAAAGTGCATTACTTTCACCTGATTTTCCGATTACTAATTTATAAAGTGGTTCTAGTGTCTCACTATTAAATTGCATCGCTGCATTCATAAAATCATCATGCATTTCTGAGAATCGTTTAATTTCACCATAATGAGTACTCGCAACTGTAATACATCCCGCAAGATAAAACTCCTCTAAAATAGAAATTGCAAGTGCTGCCCCTTCATTCGGTTCAGTCCCGCTTCCTATCTCATCAAATAATAGTAGCGTATTATTATTTGACATCCTCATAATTTCAGATAGATTTTTCATATGAGATGAAAATGTACTTAGTGCATTTTCAATACTTTGATTATCACCAATATCTACAAATACATTTTCGAAAATAGCAATTTCTGTTTCTTTATCTCCAGCGATGTGCAGGCCTGACATTGTCGCTAATGTTAGTAGTCCAATTGTTTTTAATACAATTGTCTTCCCGCCCGCATTCGGTCCTGTAATAATTAAACTACGGTAACTTTGACCGATTTCAAAGTGTAACGGTACTACTTTTCCACTTAAAAGCGGATGCTTACAATTCACTAAATGAATGTAGCCATGATCATTTAACTTCGGCTCTATTCCATCGATCGATTTACTAAACTTCGCTTTCGCAAATACCATATCATATTGACTAATCAATTCCATGTTAATTTTTATATGATAAATATTTTCTACTACCATGCCTGATAAAGTCGCTAAAATTTGATACTCTTCCATCGCTTCTTCTGCTTTCAAATTTGCGAGTTCCACGTTTAACTTTGTAACCGTATACGGTTCTACAAATACAGTAGAACCTTTAGCGGACGCTTCAACTATACTTCCCGCAACTTGATTTTTATAAGAAGATTTAATTGGAATCGTATACCTATCATCCTTCTTACTAATAAAGAACTCTTGAATATACTTCTTATTTGCACTACTATTTAAAAACTTCGTTAAGCGCTCTTTTATTTTTCCGTCTACCGAATCAATGTTATTGCGAATTCGTTTTAATTCCTTACTCGCAGCTGCATCAATACTATTACCTTTAATGGAAAAGTTGATTTCCTCTTCAATACTTTTATATTCAGTCATTGAATTCGCATAAGAAGCTAATACTGGCGCAAAAAATTCTTTATCTAACATAAATTTTTTAATCTTTCTACAGCCGCGTAAAAAGTCAGAAACACTTACTAACTCTTCAGGATCTAAAATCATCCCTTTTTCTAATTTTTGAATTGTACTAGCAATATTTGAAATGCCAAAGAAAGGAACATGCCCCTCTGCATCTACTATAGCTCGTGCTTCTGTCGTTTCATTCAAACGATTCCTCACTACTTTTATACTCGTACTCGGCTCTAATTTATTTAATAATTCTTTACCTAACCCACTTACACAATAAGATTTCACTATATCCTTCAATTCATTATATTGTAACTTTTCAAAAGTCATCGTATTCATTTTGTTTCTCCTCACTATGATTGATTTTTATCATAAATGAAGATACCTACTCATTAGATTCCAATGAGTTCTACATGATTCATTTACCATTTTTATACATTAAAAAAATATACAAAAAAGCTGCGGGGATACCGCAGCTTTTACATTTACAAGGCATGTGTAATAACATATGAGGCAATAAGCCATAAAAAACGGATGGCACTCCCCTTATTACACGCTTTATAAAGTATTGTAGGTATCTTCATAGGTATCGAAATAAATCCATGACAAAATTAGGGGTATGATATACATAAAAATCCCCTGGTCTTATCCGATTTATTTCATTAAATTTTTCCTATTTAGTACCTACCGCACTCACAAAAAAGCACCTCTCATTAATTTATATTATAGTCATTGAAATCTAATTTACTGAAATCATCATACTATATGTTTTGTGAGAAGTAAAGGTGTCAGACTATTACCTTGCAGATTGTAAAGCTTTCATATAATCAACCTTTTTCTCAAGGGTCTTTTTCGCATCTTCAGCCGTTACTATATAATCTATCGCAATATGTAGTAATACATCCTTATTATCATTTGGCAACTGAATTGTTATATCATCCACACTACTCTTACTATCTTCAATCGTTTTATTAAATTCCTGAATACTTCTCGCAACCTCCGCTAATGTCTCCATATGCGCACGGTTGTTTACATCTAAAAAGATATTACTTTTGAAAACTGCCGTAACATAATGCTTCGGATGTTGCTTCGCTACTTTTTTCTCTTCATTCTTACCGAAAACAGCGTCCCCTGTTTGCATTTTCTCGAAAGTAAGTATAGTATTAGTCCCTTTTTCTTCATAATATGTATTGAATCTTTCTCGTAAATCATTCGCTTCTTTTTTTATTTTATAGTTATCATTATTTACCTTTGGAGAGGTTCGTCCATCGAACCCTATTTGAAATTGTAAATATGGTTCATCTACTTGCTGTACATAAGCTGTCCGTTTGTTTGGGCCTAAAAAATCCTTACCTTGTTCGGGTATTTCAATTCGATCTAGTTTCACAGAAATACCATGCTCCAATTTTGTATAACTTTGTGCTTTTTGTTCAATTTCTTTATCCGATATATCACATGATGTTAATAGGAATAAACTAAACATTATGCTATATTTCATTATTGTTCTTTCATATTGCCTCTCCTTTTGCTACTACTACCTATATAGAAATGTCCTTATCGATTTTAAATTACGATTTATATAAAGAACTTCTTCTCATAACCAAAAGTGTAAAAATACCCATTAGTTATTACTTTACACCTATAGTGTAATTTTACACTATAGGTGTTTTATCGTAAAGCAAATATAATATCTATGAAAATCACGTTAAAAACATACTAATATTTAGTTCTATAGCAATCACAATACTATTTTTTATTGTATCGAACTTTAAAATAATAACTTTAATTTCGCTGCAAAAAAAATTAAATAAGCGCCTCCGCTATTGCGAATGTCATTTACTTTCCCTAATACATTTAATAATTATGACAAGCAATCATAGGAGGTTACTAGATGAGCGAACAATACATCATTTTACATGGGCCTGCCCTTGAACCAAATTTAATTGGTCCCACACTACCACCAATTCCACCATTTACATTTCCGACCGGGCCTACTAGGGTTACAGGACCTACCGGAATTGGAATAACTGGTCCTACTGGGGTTACAGGACCCACTGGAATTGGAATAACTGGTCCTACTGGGATTACAGGGCCTACCGGAATTGGAATAACTGGTCCTACTGGGATTACAGGGCCTACCGGAATTGGAATAACTGGTCCCACTGGGGTTACAGGGCCTACCGGAATTGGAATAACTGGTCCTACTGGAGCAACCGGTTTAGAGATACTCCCTGTATTTGGAACAATAACTTCTGAAATAGGTATCGGTTTTTCAGCAGTAGTTAATACAAATGTTAACTTTACCATTCCAGGACCTGTTAGTGGAACTACTCTAAATTCAGTAGACAACTCCATTACAATTAATACCACTGGTGTATACTCTGTATCCTTTTCAATCGTATTTGCGATACAATCTATTTCATCTAGCATATTAAATCTTACAATAAACGATTCGATTCAATTCGCAATTGAAACACGAGTTGGTGGTGGTTCTGGAGTAAGAGCTACATCCGCCAGAACTGATTTATTATCTTTAAACCAAGGAGATGTTATTCGAGTACGAATAAGAGAAGCCACAGGTGACATTATTTATTCCAACGCATCTCTTGTTGTCTCAAAAGTCGACTAGTTCATTTATTAAAATAAAGATTTAGGAATGATAACAATATAAAAAGAAGAGGAAAACTTATATTTCAGTCTACCTCTTCTTTTCTATTAACAATTCACTGCTGAACATATATGGAAACTGATCCTCCACTTACATGGAACTGCCCCCATCCATCCTTATTAATTGTTACAGTATTTGTTTGATTACCCGTCATATCGTGCCATACTTCCCCTGCATTATTCTTTCCAACATCCATCCACTTTGATCCTCCCGGTCCATCAGAGATTAATGTCGCTAAACCAGAATTAGCATGTACACTATCACCTTCTCTTGTCCATCCAATCACATCTGGATGGTCTAAATAATCACGCTGCGTACCATATGCAAAGTTTTTTCGTGCCGTCAAAATCGGATCAATTTTATCTTTTAATGCTGGAATTTCATAACTACTATTTCCGTTTGTCCCATAGTAATCACCATAGAAAACTGAAGGATAGCCCTCTGCACGAGTTAAAATAAATGCATATGCCAACGGTTTAAACCACGGACTTACTACAGATTCTAATGACTGTCCAGGCTGAGAATCATGATTCTCAACGAGAGTAACTGCAAGTGCAGGGTGATTTTGCATTACTGTTCCATTTAAAATATTTCTCATATCATAATTCCCATTTCCTTTTGAAGCATAATGAAAATTGTAATGCAGTGGTGCATCAAATACAGATTGATTATAATTGACCTTCGCTAAATAATTATTTAAAGTTCGAATATCATTTTGCCAATATTCAGCTACTGTAAACATTTCTTTCCCCGTTTGCTGTCTGACATGATTTACCCAATCGCGTAAATATTCATGATCAATATGTTTAACAGCATCTAAACGAAAGCCATCTAAATTTAATTCATTCGCATACCACTTTCCCCAATTTTTCATCTCATTCGCAACATCTGGATGATCAAAATCAAGATCTGCATACATCAAATAATCATAATTTCCATTCTCGCTAGACACTTCCCAGTCCCATGCTTTACCTATCCCCCTAAATTTATAAATTCGATTTAATTTCCTTCCTTCATCCCAATCCGTTCCGTCAAAATGATACCATTTCCATTTGAAATTAGAATAAGCATCTCCACGCCCTGGAAAGTTAAACCCTGTCCATGCATTAATTTCATAATCACCTGATACTTCAATATTTCGATTGTTACGGTCTACCTCGACAACTGTTACAGTTTCAGTATAATCTGCTCCACCTTTATGATTCATAACTACATCGCCATATACATCGATGTTTTGCTTATGTAAAGCTTCAATTGCAGATTTCAACTGTGCTTTTGTCCCATATTTCGTCCGCACCGTTCCTTTTTGATTGAATTCTCCTAAATCATATAAATCATACGCTCCATATCCTACGTCATTTTGCGTAGTTCCTTTATATGCAGGCGGTATCCAAACAGATGTAATTCCTTTCTGAGCTAAATTTCCAGCATCCGAATGCAAACGATTCCAATGATTTCCATCGTTCGGAGCATACCACTCAAAATACTGCATTAACGTTCCATTGTTAACCGTATCTGCATATACTTTACTCCCCCCATATATACTAGGTAAATACAAAACAACCGACAAGCTGACTACTGTTATTCTTTTCAACATATTTACATCATCCCCTTTCAAGAAAACGTTTGCATAGTTTATCGAAATTATTATAATATTCGTTCTACAATTAGTAAAGTAGCAATCTCTCACTCTCCCACATTATTTTTTAGTCTAACTTCACATATTTAACAAATACTTCAAAGTAGTTTTCATTTCACATCTTATTCAAGATTGTTTACAATTTATCTATAAAAGCATGACGGAGGGATTTCTATGACCGACTTTCAAAAACAATTTTTCGCACGATTACATATAGAAGAAAAACAAAAAGTTTCATTTGAAGATTTACCTAACATTATGTACGCGATGGCACAAACTGTCCCTTTTGAAAACTTAAATATACTCGAAAACAACTTTACAGAAATATCAAAAGAAAATCTAAAAGAAAAAATTTTAGTAAACAACCGTGGCGGTCTTTGTTATGAACTCAATCCTACTATGTACTACTTCCTTAAAGACGCTGGATTTGATGTTCATCTCGTTTCAGGAACAGTGTACAATGCTGCAAATTCTATATGGGCTGTTGATTCTGGACACATCGCAACTGTTTTAGCACATCATAATGAACTTTATTTAATTGAAGTAGGATTCGGATCATACTTACCTCTTACACCTATTCCTTTCTCAGGTGAAGTCATTCACTCCATTACAGGAGATTATCGTATTCGTAAAGAAATGACTGAAAAGGGAAATTACATGTTAGAGATGCGTAAAAACAATGAGTTTTTGGATCAATCTTCTGCTGATGATTGGACGTTAGGCTATGCATTTTATATAGAAGAAGTGGATGAAGAAAAAGCAAATGCAGCACAAGAAATTATCGTTGAACATGAGGGCTCACCATTTAACAAAGTACCTCTTATTGTAAAATTAACTGAAGATGGGCATGCATCTTTAACAAAGGATAGTCTGACAATAGCGAAAAACGGTAAAAAAACGAAAGAAAACGTTACAGATGTACAATATAAAAATCTTTTACATTCAAAATTCGGAATTACATTATAATTTTTCAAGCCTTGCCATTTTAGCAAGGCTTTTCAATTTTCAGCAGGGATTTTTTGCAATTTGTTGTATTTCATAGTTATATAGGAATATAACTACATATTTAGAAAGGAAATGATTATGACAGAACTTAAAGATCGACTACAAGTAGATGATAAAGAAAAATGGGATTTAACGGATATTTATCATACAATTGAAGATTGGGAAAGCGATTTTCATAAAATTGAAGTATTAACGAAAGAATTACATGAGTTTAATGGACATATTCACGATGGCAATAGTTTATTAGCCTATTTAACAAAGAGCGAAGAAATTTCTAGCATAATATCTTTAATGTTCGCTTATGCACGATTACAATCTGATCTTGATACGCGCGATACTGACGCTCAATCTCTTGTCGATAAAGTATCACAATTACACGTGAAAGTAAGTGCGGCTAAATCTTTCTTTTCCCCATTCTTACTTAGCGTAGATGAAAACACATTACATTCTTACATAGAAGAAGCAGAAGGTTTACAATATTATAAAGAAGACTTATTTGAATTATACCGTTATAAAAAACACGTATTGAATAAAGACCAAGAAGAGATTTTATCACAAATGGGTGAAGCACTTTCCTCCCCGCAGCATACATACGGCATGTTAAATAATGCAGATATACTATTTGGTGAAGTGACTACTGATGAGGGAGAAAAAGTTACTTTAACGCGCGGAATGTATGCAAAGTTAATAGAAGATGAAAATCGCGAGAAACGTAAAGAAGCCTATAAAGCTTATTACAAACCATACGTTCAATTAAAAAATTCTATCGCTTCTACTTTATCTGCTGCTATTAAAAATAATGTTACTGTTTCAAAGCTAAGAAACTATCCATCTGCTTTAGAAAAATCATTATTTGGCGACATGGTTCCGAAAGAAGTATATGAAAATTTAATTGATACGACGAAAAAAAACATTCAATCACTACATACTTATAATGAACTTCGACAAGAAAAATTAAATGTAGATGAACTACGCCAGTACGACTTGAGCGTTGATTTAGTAGCGGGTGTAAAACAAGACATTCCATATGACAAAGCGTTTGACATGATGATCGAATCACTAGCTCCATTAGGTGAAGAATATATTGAAACATTAAAAAGCTTTAAAGATAAACGTTATATTGACGTGAGAGAAACGCCAGGAAAACGTTCCGGCGCTTATAACTTTGGTGTATACGGTGTTCATCCTTTCATTCTTTTAAATCATCACGATGATTTAAATAGCCTTTTCACTCTTACTCATGAATGTGGACACGGCATGCATACACATTACTCACACGGATACCAACCAAGAATTTCTGCACACTATACTATTTTTGTCGCAGAAGTCGCTTCTACAGTAAATGAAGTGCTATTAATTCATCATTTATTAAAAGA
The DNA here is from genome assembly GCF_051294775.1 of Bacillus pretiosus. Lineage (NCBI taxonomy): Bacteria > Bacillati > Bacillota > Bacilli > Caryophanales > Bacillaceae > Bacillus > Bacillus pretiosus. Next base: position 1,340,755 of record NZ_JBPPHF010000002.1, on the reverse strand, counting down.
AGCAAAAGATGCTAATGTACGTAACCATTTAGTAAATCATTTCATCGATAAATTTAAAGGCACTTTCTTTACACAAATTATGTTCGCTGAGTTTGAAAAAATCACACATGAAATGGCGCAGCAAGGTAAACCATTAAATGCCCAAGTCTTTAGCGAAGTTTATGAAAACTTGTTTAGAGAGTATAATGGCGACTCCCTAGTATTTGACGAAGAAGTAAAATACGGATGGGCTAGAATACCACATTTCTATCGTCCATTTTACGTATACAAATATGCAACTGGATTCGCTTCTGCAATCCAAATTGCCGATAAGTTATTGAGCGGCGATCTAAATGCTCAAAAACATTATATTGAATTCCTTAAAGGTGGAAGTTCGGACTATTCATTAAATCTACTGAAAAAAGCTGGTGTTGATTTAACTACGCCAGAACCGATTGAAAGCGCACTAAATCGTTTCAACTCACTTGTTGAAGAGTTTTCAGCTCTATAAAAATGAAGAGCCTCTCGCTAGAGGCTCTTTCTCTTTCATGCTTCCTTTCCTTCTATTAAATCATTCGCTATTTTCCTAAACTCCTGATTAAACGAATCATTCATACCATTTTGTACGTTAGAGAATAATATTACAAACGTTCGTTTATCCCGGTTAAAATTATTAAATGTATTCCAACCAGCTAATACACCATGATTATGATAATAATCTGGATTAGTATAGAAACTAAACCCATATTTTCTTACAGATGATGCAGTAAACATATCTGATACACTTTGTTTAGAAATCAACTTTCCATCCATAATAGCCTCATCTAATCTTTTCATATCTTCAATAGTCGTATACATTTCACCACACCCATACAGCCAATTCATTTTTAACCGAGGCGCAGCTATTAACTCGTTATCTTTTTTCGTATAACCTTCTGCTAAAAAAATATCTTCAGGGAGAGTTGCACCCATTCCAGATTCATGCATTTCAACTGGCGTAAAAATATTTTCTTTCACATATTCAGCGAGCGGTTTATTCGATATCTTTTCTACAATATACGCAAGCACCATATAATTATAATCTGTATATTTCCAACCAGTCCCTGCAGGAAATTGCAATTTTTGTGCACCAATCCACGTTACTAACTTTAATCGTGACGCCGCATCAACCCTACCTTGTCCCTGATCTGGCAACCCAGACGTATGGGTCAACAAATTTCGTAACGTAATGTTTTTATCTGCCGGAAATGATGGAATATACTTATTTACATTGTCTTCAATATTTAATTTCCCTTTTTCTTTTAGCTGCATAATAGATATTGCAACGACTGTTTTCGTAATAGAACCAATGCGATATTTCGTTCTTGGCGTTGTTACTACTTTATCTTTCACATTCGCATACCCATAACCTTTGCGTAAAATTACATGATCTTTACTAGCTACAAGAACACTCCCATTAAATCCTTTATCTTTTAAATATTGATCTAGTTTTCCAGCTGCAACTTCATAGCGCTTTTTCTCATTCGCATCAACTTCTTGCATATCGCCCTTTTTCTTACTATTTACATTAGAAAATGCCTTTATATCATATTTCTTACCTTTATTTGCATGTATTAGTGTAACGACACTCCCACAAAAAATAGCAAAAATAAAGAAAACAATTAACCATTTCTTTAGCATAATAGGAACCCTCTTTTATCTAGTTTCACTTAACATGCATCCATTCTATTCTATATCTTTTAATTTTCAAATATTTCATAATATTATCTATCTATTATTCACCTATTTAAACTAGATTCCTTTTTCTCATATTCAGTTTTTGGCTACTCTTTATTGTATTTCTTTCTTGCAAAATTTCCACCTTACAATCGGATACACCCTACTATAATTTCAACAGCTTATGTAACATTTGTTACACATAATAAGAAATGGAGTTGTTACGATGAAAAATACCGATAAACACAATCGTTTAAATGATATGATGTTCTATTACAGAGTAACAAAAAATAACATAGTTTTAATTGAATATTACGGAAAATAAATTAAAATATTAAAAGGAAATGATGCTGAAAAATTTTTAAACAAAATAAATCATGCACATAACATAACGATACAGAAAAACAACTCATTATGGCTAAAGTAACAGGTAATTTCAAAAGAGGCAATGAACGTCATTGAAAACGAATCTCATTTATTTTTTGATTATACAACATATAAAATAGAAATGTCGCACATTCGGCATTTCTTTAGAATTTCTTCATATAAAATTTACATTACTAACTTTCTTTTATTTTTTGCTTTTACTATATAAACTCACTGCCGAAATACTTAGTAATACCACTATACACAACCACGCACACGTATACCCTTTCTCATCGACAATATAACCAAATAAAACAGGTGCAACAATAATAGCAATTTGATTGAATGTCAGCGCCAAACTAACTGTTATTCCAACAGATTCTTCACTTGCCAATTCAGCAACTTCGACGATAAAAAGACTAAACCAACCAATTGAAAAGAAGCCTAACAATGCGCTGACACCATACAATACTCCACTCGTTACTGTATGTATGCTCATTACTAACAATAGAATCAAACCGATAGAAGCACAGACAGTTATAAATAAAGGTATGCGCCGATTCCCCTTATAAAACACATCACTAATAGCTGCTAATGCAACACGGCCAATCATTCCAGAAAAGAACATAACTGAAAATACTGTTCCGGCTACAATAGATGTAATGGATTGTTCCCTTACTAAAAATTTCATAAAGTGTCCAACTAACACCATTTGTAATGAAATCATGCAAATACCTGTTATATAAATTGGATACAACTCTTTTTTACATATCACTACTTTTAGCTGCATCCATAAAGAATTTTTAATATATTCTTTCCTTACATCCTCTTGGACATATGGCTCTTTATAAAACATAAAAAATAATAAACCTCCAATTATACAAATGCATGCCATACTATTTATCGCATAAGTCACATTATATTGTATTGTAAGAAACGGGATTAAAACTCCCGCTAACGCGCCACCAATCGGTATACCAGCTTGCCTTATTCCCATCGCTAATCCACGATTTTCTTTTGGAAACCATTTTAAAATCACTTTACTTCCTCCTGGCTGGGAAACACTATAAAACATTCCTACTAATAAAAGTACAAATAACAGTCCATTAAATCCATTTACTATATTAGTTAGTAAAAGCGAACCTCCTAGCAAAAATGAACTTATAGAAATTAACAACTTTTCATCATATTGATCAAGTAGCCGCCCAACAAAAAGCATACAAAATAATGGTCCAACATTTACAAAACTTACTAACAATCCACTCTCCATATTCGTAAGCGCATATTCTTCTTTCCAAAATAACGCCAAAACTCCAACACCATACGTTATAAGCGTCGCTGTTGTTTGAGCAATCGTCGCAACAATTAACATCATCCACTTATAAGTACTTTTCATTCTTTCTTCGATTAACACAATCATCCCTCCACCCCCTTCCATTGTATGAAAGTTCTGATATCATATAAAATAAGTATCCATCATATAATCCATCAAAAAAATTGATACCTTTTCGGAGGAATGAAACGTGGACATAAAAGATTTAACTGTATTTTACGAAGTTGCGAAGGAAAATAATATTTCTCACGCAGCTAAAAATTTGAACTATGTACAATCAGGCGTAACAATGCGTATGAAACAACTAGAAAATGAATTAGGTGTGCCTTTATTTTACCGTAACGGAAAAGGTGTAACTTTAACTTCTAACGGTGAGATTTTATTAACATACGCTAAACAAATTATCCACTTAATGGATCAATCTATAAAAGCGGTTCAAAGTAATGGAACTGAGCCAAAGGGCACGTTGAAAATCGGATGTACAGAATCTACAACTGCGGTAAGGCTTCCCTCTATATTAACGGCCTACTATGAGAAACACCCAAAAGTCGAATTGATTTTAGAAACAAATACGACCGAACAACTAATTAGGCTAGTGTTAGAAAGAAAACTAGATGGAGCGTTTATAGCTGGCTCTACTCAGCACGCTGAACTTCATACAAGTGTATTTCGTGAAGAAGAATTAGTTCTCATTAGTAAAAAACCTTTACCCTCTCTTACAGACATAGAAGATATGAATTTACTCGCTTTTAGTCAAGGTTGCTATTATAGAAGTTTATTAGAAGACTGGCTTCAAGAAGAAGGCATCTCGCCTAAACGAATATTAGAGTTCGGAACAATTGAAGCAATACTCGCCTGTGTAAAATCAAATATGGGCGTAGCAATTATGATGAAATCTATTTTAAATGGTCATGCACATAACTTATCATTCAACCCTTTACCAAATAGATTCAAAAAGGTTCCTACTACTTTTATTACTAGAAAAGATATATATCACTCAGCTGCATTACAAAAATTTATGGAGATGATTTAACAATGCGTGAAAAGAAAATACGTGGGATGAAGCGTAAAACAAACACGATGATAAAGCGAATTGAAGAACATACAAAAACGTTCCCTTCTGCTTTCTATAACGATGAATATTGTTATATGCCTTTACCAGTTTCCCAAGCTTTTATCGATTCGTATAAAACACCTAGAAAAGTAAAACGATCGTGTATACAAACCTTATTAAATCAAGCAATCCATTTAATAAAAATAAAACCGAGCGATACACATACATATCGAGTTGTTGTTTTGATTTCTATAGAAAGTTTGTGGGATTCGCAAATTATTATATTTAAAAATGAGGGGTACTTTCATAATTTCTTTAATAGAAATAGCGAATTTCAAAAATGGATTCCTCTTTCAAATGAATCTGATTTTTGGAAGACATGGGGAATTTCAATTTGTCCTACTGTCCAAACATTGCACTTTCAAGAAGTCATTTATGATGAGGATACAATCGATGAAAAAGAGATTTGGTTTGTTGGAGAATTATCTTAAAAGGGGAACTTTCAAATGAAAAGCTTCCCTTTTTTCACCTAACAAAATCGCTATATAATGAATTTATTATTTTACTATGTAGGAGGTTTTCAAATGGTAATCCCTAAATATCCTGATGTCCCTACTCTTACGAAAAAACAAATCGATCAAATTACAGAAATCACTTTTCTAAAAGAAATACCACCACAAAAATGTGATGCAATTTTCGTTTTCGGCGGTTCTCATCCTGGCAATTGGCAAACTCCTCTAGAAGCTTATCGACAAGGTTTAGGAAACAAAATTATCGTTACAGGCGGTACTAGTTTGCATGGCATGAAACATCCGAGCTGGAATTACGGGGATTTATCAGAAGCAGAAGTAATTGTACATAAATTAATTGAACATGGCATACCCAGAGACTCTATCCTATTCGAGACAAATTCCCTCCATTCTATCGCTAATGTAATGGAAGCGAAAAAGATTTTTGATTTCACAAAAATTAATCGGCTACTATTTGTTTGCAAAAGTTTAGGAGCCGGTCGGCAATATAGAGTGTTGAAAAAACATCTCCCTAACACTGTTACTTGTATTCCATATACATTTGATACAAGTTTCGATGGTGAGTTTATCATTAATAGATATAATTGGATGGAAAATGAAAAAAGTCGCTCTATGATTTTTGGAGAATACTTGAGAAATATTTGCTACGGCAGAAAAGGCGGCATTGAGCCACCTGAAAAAGAGGTTGAAGGTTTAGAAGAATATGTATCCTACTACTATAATCTAGCATAATAGAAAAAGGTATACCAAAACATCGGTATACCTTTTATGCTATCTTACTTATTTTTCTTTTAACACACTATGTAATCGATCAGGATAATTTGTAAACATTCCTGTAGCACCCCATTTCATTAACAATCTCATATCTGGTTTTTCATTAATTGTATAAGGATGAATTAGCAGTCCATTTTTCCTAGCCATTTTCATATATGACTCATCAATAATTAGTTCTCCGTCACCATTACGTAAGTTCGGTCCAATACCAACTGCATACTTTTTAATTTCTTGAAAATCATCATTCGTTACACTTTTCGGTTCATGTGTAATACTAGACCATTCAACAATCTCATTATTTTCATTTGGATAATACCAAAGCAGTTGAACTAACGGAATATTTTTATTCATACTATGAATCTTTGTTAAACTATCTTTACTAAATGATTGAATCATAACACGGCTAGAAGACATATTTTGACCTACTAAATTATATTTATTTAATAAAGCTAATAATTTCTTTTCCATTCCTGGATACACATCTGGTGATTTTGTTTCAATGTAATACTTCATGCTTCTTCCGTACTTTTGGAAGATTTCTTCAAGAGTCGGAACTTTTTGACCAACATACTCTTGCTTAGCCTTTTCTGGATAAGCTTTATTGAACCAAGATCCTGCATCTAAGCTCTTTATTTCACTTAACGTTTTATCTCGTACTTCCCCTGTACCATTTGTAGTACGGTCAACTGCTGTATCATGCATTGCAATTAACTGGCCGTCCTTAGTTAACTGAATATCTAACTCCAAATAATCCGCTTTCATTTTTTTCACAAGATCATAAGAAGCAAAAGTATGCTCAGGTGCATGTCCACTTGCTCCACGATGTGCAATATTTAAAAATTTATTCGTATTCCATTCATGCTTCCCTTCTGATTTCGCATGAACAGCTCCCCCAGCAAAGATACTTCCCATCATAAAGAAAATAACGAACGCGCTAATAATTTTTCTCATCCTTCTAACCCTTCCTACGTTGCAAATTTCAACAAGTTAATGAGATTTACACGAAATAGAAGATATACATTCATCATTTTTATAAGCTTATATGAAAATTCCAATCTTACAAATATAATTCCCCTATGTTATTACTATACTATGTATTTTCTATATCCCTCCTATTCACATGGAACTTCCTATTGATTTTACAGTTCATCAATAAAAAAGCCATAAATTATTTAGAGGACACTTCTGTATCCCTAAATAATTTATGGCTTATCTCAAATATCTCCGGCCTCAATTAACTTGTCGAAATTAATCATACCAAACCTATTAATATTTGTGAATATTATTTTTTCAGTACGACGAAGCTTTAACCAGTATAAGTTATATATCTCATACTAATTAGTATTTGAACCTATCGAATTTTTCTGTACAGCCTGATTCCTATCTAACTTCTTTAATTTCCATTCATACAAGATAAAATTCTATTATCATTTGACGTGATATTTACGTAAACCTAGGTTTTATTTAATTACAAATTCTTAATTTCGTATATCTTTTCTTGTAAGTTTAGATTTCTTTTGAGAATATGGTATATTTACATGTCCCGAAGCAGCCACGGATTGTCTCCTTTCCTTCCTTGACAGCCTAGGCTTCTTTTGAGAATGTAATTTTTTTAAATGTCCTGAAGCAATACATTGTTTTTTGAAATCAAAGTAAAAATACAAATGTGTACTTAGAGCTATGAACACAATGGAAAAAAATGAAGCGAGAATGATTAATACAATAGCCATAGCCTTTTGACTCAAAACACCAATAATAACTTGACCAATCATATAACCTAAACTTGAACAAAATAAAATTTTAGGGATTTTCACATTTTGATCAGTTGTACCCCTTAAGCGGGCTGTAAAATATTTAATCCAGAATAATTCAGATTTATAAACAATTAAACTATATGCAATAAGCGATAGAATAAAAAATAAAGGTGACTCTATTTTTACGAATTCATAAGCTAACTTTTGCACAGCTATGAAGCTACAAAATGAAATACTTAACGCAACAAATCCAGAATATAGTAAATGTTGCAATTGAGGCTGCCGAGGCTTATGAATAGAAACCCAAATTCCCCATAGATTACATATCATATAAAATGGAAAAGCTACGTAAGAGTATATATTGTACGGTGGAAATATGAATAAAATGATAAGTAGCATAAAATTCATAAAGAACCATACAAAGCCTACAATATTCCTTATATCAAATGGTATTAATATTCGTATATAATCCACTATGTTGTTGGCATTATATTTGTCCATTATGCATCCCATCCATTTCCTTCCTCTTCAAATCAACATATACCCATATATATACTCCAGATATACTAAGCACAACAGCAAATAAAGAAAAGACTAAAATTAAGACCGTCGCTAAACCGTTTTGTGATAATGTACCTATACATATTTGTCCAATAATATATCCCAATCCTGATAAATAAACAATTGGAGAAATTTTTATATCGTCATTTTCTTCATTGTTTAATCGCCTTAAAAAACTTTTCATTCCAATAGAAATCAATTTATAGATTGTAAGAATGTAAAGCAGAAAAGTAACAATAAAAAACAAAGGTGTTTCAATTTTAATAAAGGTATATGCAATCTTTTGAATCACTATAAAGCTTCCAAAAGAAAAAGTTATTCCCATAAATCCATTATATAAAATGTGTACCAACCTTGGCTCATTTGGTTTACAAAAAAACACCCATACCCCCCATATATTAGCAGTCAAAAGAAAAGGTAAAATTATATATAAGTATATAGTAAAGGTTGGAGGAAATAAAAATGGGGTTAAAATCATAAAATTAATAACTACCCACACCATAACGACACTCGATCTTACACTGTCAGGCATCAATTTCTGAATAATTTGTTCTGTACTTTTTCCGTGGTATTTTTCCATATTAATCTCCCAAAAACTAAAAAATTTTATCTAAAGCTGCTCCGATTCCAGATTTAACTCTATCTTTTATCGAATCCTGTTTACCATCATGATTCCAATCACCTTTGTTAAATTTGATTCCATCAGTTTCTATATTAATTTCTATAAAAACATCCAAGCTTATTCCACTCTAATAAAGGTTCCATTTGCTGCATCACTAATAAGAAATAATGTAAAAAAAACTGCTTGTTTAAACAGTTTTTTACATTATTTCTTATTGTATTTTAGATAATACATTTTCTTGGAAAGTACGCTCTTCCAGATACTTGGAAAGGAAGATCAAATAACTTCTGATTGATACGTTGATGTGTTTCATATAGCTCATGAGCTGTTTGTTCTATATTAGAAGCTAGTTTCCTTAAATGGTCAGGAGTAACCTTAATTTCACCGCTCACCTTGTTTTACCCCCTAATGATTTAAGATAAAGTATCATTTTCTTTATCTCTTCAGTAATTGTAAAGGTATCAAGGCAAATAAAATTCGTTTGTGTTTGCTCATTATCTAAAACTTTTTGGATTAGCCAATATTGGTTTTGACTATATAAAAACTGAATACAGTCTGTAGACCATGAGTCCTTTATATAATAATGAACTTGAACAGTATTTAATTCTTCACGATTATGTATAATGTTTGCTAACTCTAAGGAAGCTTCATCATCTAAGTAAAGTTTCAAGTAATCTACTAATTGCTTGTTTGATTGATTTAAAATAGTTTCCTTATATGCAGAAGAAGGGATTTTAAATGTATAATTTGGACGAGAGAAAGTATTTTTAGGCTGTAATGCTTGATATATAAATTGCCAAGCTACCTCTGGTGTCCCGCATTCTTTAAATGTACATTGTTTTTCACCGTTATCATCTGTTATTACATTTTGTATAACCTTTTTCTCACTAAAATAGAAAATGTTTTTTCTAAAGTACTGTCTTTACTTATCTGTACTTCAATAACAAATCCTGTAGTTAAACAAATACGAAAATATTCTAAAAGTTGTTTGTCACATAATGTTTCATCTTCTTTTATTATGAGTAGCTCTTCGTTTGTCCAATTCTCTTACATTACATCTAATTCTTTGTCTATTTCCTCATCTGACCAATTTTCAAAGGGGTTCTCAATTCCAATCATTGTTTCATGGTCAAATATACCAGTTAATACATATACTTCTTTATTTGATAAAATAAGAGGTTCAATAGTCAAATAGTCCCACTCTCTAGCGCGATATATAATCTCTAGGAAATATAATACAATAAAAAAATGATTTAATCTAGTAATTGCTAACACTTATAACTAAAAACTAAAAAAATTCTAATAACAACAAAGAGAAAAGGAACTAATTTACATATATTTTTATAATAATAATATCTCTTCACTAAACAATTTTATTTTGCAAGCCAAAAAAATAGAAGTATTGTCCTATATTAGACAATACTTCCGTAGTTACTTAAAAATCACATAATAAATTACTCATTACCTCCTCTAACATTACAGCTGGATTTACCACCGCTTTTTCCGAACGCCATCCAATAAATCCATCTGGTCTAATTAGTACAACTCCTTCATTCTCTATTCCATATAATTCACGAAAAACATTTTCTTGAGCAATAAAGTCTCCGTTTCCCCCTACTCGATACACTTTAATATTTATTCCTAATTTAGATGAAACATCTTGTGCACACTCGGCCCAAGCGTGATTTTCTGCTCCAATAAGTAACACAAAATCATTTCCTAATAAATCAAGTATAGAAATTTCTTTTCCATCATACGTTCCACAAAAGTGTGGTGCTCGCGTTCCAGGTCTTCCGTTCAACTCTACGATATCCATTCTATGTGGAGTAGCTGAGTCATCTACTATCGCCTCTGAACAATAGTGATACCCAACAGTTACAGCTAATCCATCCATATTATTCAAACTGCCTTCCTCTCTACTTGCAGCACGGAACAATAAACTACTCGCACACTCTGTCGTTAATTTTGCAACAGGATATCTCTCTTTATGATATGTTTCTAACAATTTTGGATTTGCTTTCCCTTTTATAACAGCTGCTAATTTCCAAGCTAAGTTATGCGCATCTTGTATTCCTGTATTTGAACCGAATCCTCCAGTTGGCGGCATAATATGTGCTGAATCACCAACTAAAAAAATGCGATTATCTTGAAATTTTGTAGCAGTACTTTCTGTCGCTTCCCACGGTAAAACACTTACTATTTCTGGCTCAACATTTGTGCTTCCAATTGCTGTTTGAATAATTTGTTTACAACGTTCTATAGTGAAATCCTCTGGTCGCTCTCCTTTTAATGGATCGTAGGATACATGATAAATCCATCTTCTTTCGTTATCAACTGGAATAAGCGCACCAAGAACTTCCGGATGAAGTACCATAGTAAAACCAAATGCATCTCCTTGTATAAACTCACTTAAATCCACTTCAAAATAAATATTCATATAATAGCCACCGATTGTACCTCGTCCCTCAGTACTTATCCCTAGCTGCTCACGTATTTTACTTTTCGCTCCATCTGCTGCAATTACATAGTCACAATGAATAATACTTTCTTCTTCCGTTTCACGATTCCGAATCGTTGCGATTACTCCGTGCTCATTTTGTTCATAAGAAACCAATTCATGATAAAAAGATAATTCTCCATCTAATGACCTCGCTTCTTGTAACATCATCTCTTCTAAAATAATTTGATAACAAGCCGTTTGTTTTGATGGACTAATCTCTTCTATTTTTTGAAGTAACTTTTCATCATTTCCATACTGAGTCGCCCGCATTTGTGCCAATTCTTCCTTATTCGCCTCAGCTATTGTATGAACTGCTATTCTTCCTCGGCAATTTTCTAATGCTTTACCCGCCGATCTAATTCTTTGTTCTAAACCCAATTCTCGAAATAACTCCATCGTACGAAAAGTGATTCCACCTGCTTTTGGATGAATTGCAGTAGACGGGTGCCTTTCAACCAGCGAATAATCAACGTTATGTTTTGCAAGGAATAGCGCAGATGCTAACCCTGATAATCCTCCTCCAATAATTAAAACTGGTACGTAATTCGATTTCATATATTTACCCTCCACATCATTGTTCTGAGCTCAGTGACATAAATATAATCAAAAAAACAACAAAGATATAGACTTATATTTAATTTTAAATTATCATATAGATAGATTACGCCCCAAATTACTTTTACTTTTTCATACATCTATAATCTGCTTGAATTATGCAGGTATGAAAGAGTACAACGAAACATTTCACTTTAGTAGACACTAACATAATAAAAACATGATAAGCGGTCGTAACCCTATAAGTTATTCAGGGTACGACCGCTTATTTTTTTTAAATCCTTATCCTTTCTCATCTGTAAACAACATATCATTAAAGCCTTTTCTATCCCCTACCATTTTCAACTCATAAAATTCCATTCGTCTCGATTTTCTTTCCCAATATTGCAGCTCATACAACAATCATGTAGCATTACCGTATCGATGTAATGGTTCATCATCTTAAACCTTTCGACTGATTTTTTGGAGGTAAAGTGATTGAAATGAATAAACAAGAACAATTAAATGTTATAAAAAAAGATTTTATTGATTCTCAAAAAATATTATTAGCAATTGGCGATGAAACACGTCAAGCTATTTTGTTCGTTCTCATGGAAACGGAATGTCAAACCGGATTACGTGTAGGAGAAATTACGAAGCAAACACACCTTTCTCGACCAGCAGTATCGCATCACCTTAGAATTTTACGAGAAGCCGGTATTATTTTAATGCGAAAAGAAGGTACAAAAAACTTTTATTATATTGATATATGTACAAAATTAGGCTTATTAAAAAATCTTGTATTAAATATTGAAAAGCTATTGCACAACTTTTATCCCGCTTTAATGGGCAGTAAGACCCCCGCCTCAAAATTCAACGAAAGCAAAGAAGTTAGGTGGGGGATCAACTGCCCATAAAAGTCCGATTGGTTCAACTAATAATCAGTGGGGGATGAAGAAAACCCCCACTGATTAAAGTTTCACTTTATTGAAATTTGGAGGTATAAGAAATGAAAGCAATGATAATTGATAAGTACGGGAAAGTTCCAATGCGTATGGCAGAAGTACCTACTCCTGAAATAAATGAGCATGAAGTACTCGCAGAAATTCATGCAGCTAGTATTAACCCAATTGACTTTAAAATCCGCGATGGAAAAGTAAAGATGTTACTTAAATATGAAATGCCCTTAATTCTTGGGAATGACTTTTCCGGTGTCATCGTAAAGGTTGGATCAAAAGTGACTCGTTTTAAAGCCGGCGATGAAATATATGCACGTCCAAGAAAAAATAAGATCGGTACTTTCGCGGAATATATAGCCATTCATGAGGATGATATAGCTTTAAAACCAAAAAATTTAAGTTTCGAGGAAGCGGCGTCGATTCCACTCGTTGGCTTAACATCCTATCAAGCACTACATGACATTATGCATTTACAAAAAGGACAAAAAATATTAATTCACGCTGGGTCTGGTGGTGTTGGTACTTTCGCAATTCAGTTAGCAAAAATAATGGGCGCTACCGTTACAACAACTGCTAGTGAAGCTGGTTCCGATTTAGTAAAGTCTCTTGGCGCAGATGAGATTATTAATTACAAAACAGAAAAATTTGAAGAAATACTAAAAGATTATGATGCAGTATTTGATACAATCGGCGGTACAACACTTGAAAAATCATTTGATATTATAAAAAGCGGCGGCAACATTGTTTCCGTTTCAGGAATGCCAAATGCTCGTTTCGGTAAAGAATTTGGTTCCGGATTTTTTAAAACGCTCTTATTTTCATTAGCAAGTAGAAAACTTACTGCACTTGAAAAGAAGCATAATGCGCAATATTCATTTTTATTTATGAAGCCAAGCGGAGATCAATTACGTACTATCGCAAAATATATTGAAGCTGGTGAAATCAAACCGGTAATCGATCGATTTTTCCCTTTTGAAGATGCTCAAAAAGCAATAGAATATTCAGAGGCTGGAAGAGCAAAAGGAAAAATAATTGTAAAAATTAAGTAATCATAAAAACTCCATTAAAAAAATGGAGTTTTTATATTTACTGTTAAATAGACATAGTGCAGTGAAGTCCTTACAATAGATTGCAAGGGGAAATATTATATTATACTTTTAGCTAATTCTACAAAGAATACATACGTACCAATACATAATAAAAAATAAACAAGGAGGAGATAAAATGACTAAAAATAATGAAGCTGGTTGGAATTTAGATCATAGTTATACAACTTTACCACAATCATTTTATACAGAAATCCCCCCTACTCCCGTAAGTTCACCGGAGCTAGTTAAACTAAATCATTCACTCGCAATATCTCTTGGCTTTAATCCTGAAGAATTGAAAAAAGAAGTTGAAATTGCTGTTTTTGCTGGTAATGCACTCCCAGAAGGAGCTCACCCATTAGCACAAGCGTATGCCGGTCATCAATTCGGACATTTTAATATGTTAGGCGACGGTCGTGCGCTTTTAATAGGTGAACAAATTACTCCTTCAGGTAAACGTTTTGACATTCAACTGAAAGGTTCTGGCCCTACTCCGTACTCACGCCGAGGAGATGGTCGTGCTGCACTCGGTCCGATGCTACGTGAGTATATTATTAGTGAAGCAATGTATGCACTTGATATTCCCACTACCCGCAGTTTAGCAGTTGTTACAACTGGTGAACCAACATATCGTGAAACAAAGTTACCTGGAGCAATTTTAACTAGAGTAGCAAGTAGCCATATACGCGTCGGCACATTTCAATATGCTGCCGCTCGTGGTTCTATCGAGGATCTTCAATCACTAGCTGACTATACGATAAAAAGGCATTATCCAGAAATTGAGGATCATGAAAACCGATATACTGCATTACTACAAGAAGTCATAAAAAAACAAGCAAGCCTCATCGCGAAATGGCAACTTGTTGGATTTATCCATGGTGTAATGAACACTGACAATATAACGATTAGTGGAGAAACGATTGATTACGGCCCTTGTGCGTTTATGGACAATTACGACCAAAGAACCGTATTTAGCTCTATTGATACACAAGGTCGCTACGCATATGGAAATCAACCATATATGGCCGCGTGGGACCTGGCGCGATTAGCAGAATCTTTAATACCAATTCTGCATGAAGATGAAGAAGAAGCATTAAAGATTGCTCAAGACGAAATTTCAAAATTTAGCGTACAATATGAAAACCTGTGGTTCATTGGAATGAAAAAGAAATTAGGACTATTTAGCAGCGAGGAACAAGATCAATCACTTATTGAGCAACTTTTAAAAATGATGGAGAAACATAAAGCAGATTACACAAATACATTCCGTTCATTAACTCTTAATACGATCGAAAATACAGCTCTATTTGAAAGTCCTGAATTTAAAGAATGGTACAAACTGTGGCAATCTCGATTAGAAAGACAAGAAGAATCGAAGGAAAACGCCTACGAAATGATGAAAAATAATAACCCATCGGTCATCCCAAGGAACCACCGCGTAGAAGAAGCACTAGAAGCAGCTGTCACAAATGGCGACTATAGCGTAATGGAAAAACTTCTTGAAGCTCTATCCAATCCTTATGCGTATGCTACAGATCAAGAAGAATACTGTGTTCCACCTGCACCGACGAATCGTCCTTATCGTACTTTTTGTGGGACTTGATTGTTTAACATGTAAAAAGGTGTGTTCATACAGATTGTGTGAACACACTTTTTTATATTCTCCCCTCTCAACTAGAACTTTAAAATGCACCTTTCCCGATTCCTTTTCTTTACTCCAAAACAAAAATTAAACTATTCCAATAGACTTACTCATAAGCTCGTTAAACAAATATTGAGAAATAAAAATTACATTTCTAAATATTGTTATTTTTGATAATATATTTTATAAGAATATTCAAAAAGTGAGGGGATTTCATGAACGTTCAACTACAAGGTAATGAACAAATTACGAAATTATTTAATGATTGGTATTTAGCTATGCTTAAACAAGGTGTGTCCCAGGCGACAAACTTAAAGCATGAAATTGAGGAAAAGGAACTAAACTTTGAAGAAGATGAAAACTTAGCATTATACTATTCTCTACTAGATTTTCGTTTCAAAGTTTTAACTGATGGTTTAAGCATCACAAAAGACAGTTTCAATAAAATAGATTCTTACGCGATTTCACCTAATCACCAACTTTCTTACTACTATCATTTATTTAAAGCAATTCATGCTACTTTAACAACAAATTATAATTTAGCAAGTGAACATTATGAAAAAGCTGAGAGACTACTGGTAAATGCCACTGATGATCTAGAAAAAGGGGAATTTAATTATCGAATGGCTATCTTCTATTATCATTTTTACCAGCCAATTGAGGCTATTGAATATGCAACCAAAGCAAAAGAATTCTTCATAAAAGCTGTAGGGTATGAAAAGAATGTCGCTTCTTGTGAAAGCGTATTAGGTGCAGCATTTGTATATTTAAAACAATACGAGCAAGCAGAGGAAAAATATAATTCAGCAATCAATATTTTACAGAAACAGGGTGAAGAATCATTACTGTTAAGAGTGCGTAATAACTTAGGTTGGCTATATGCTAATCAAAACTTATCAACATTAGCTATTCGTCATCTATCTGAAGTGACAACAAAAATGCCTACACATTTTAAAGCAATTTTCTTACAAGCAAGGGAACATTCTAAACTTGGTGAAATAAATATCGCTTCAAAATTTATTAAAAAAGGATTAAAAATTTGTACAGAACTTAACAATGAAGAATATATGCTTCACTTTAAAATTTTAGAGTCCCTTAACAATAATGAATCAACTGAAGACTTAGAAAAAATTATTCTTGAAGGAATTACGTATTTCGACAAAGAATCTTTATATAACTACACTCAGGAATATTCAGAAAAGTTAGCCGTTAAACTTTACGATGAAAATAACCATATAAAAGCAAGTGAGTATTTTCATAAAGCGTTACAAGCAAAAGAAAAAACGTTTGAGAAAGGGGCATTAAAATGATAAAGAAAATTAGTTCTATCGTTTTAGGATTATCTGTACTAGGTATTGTATCTATTGGTCTAAATAGTTCATTTACATATCAAGCAGGCCATGCAGATTTCCCGGCACCACAAAAACCTGACTTTGTTCAATCCGTTGACGCAAGTAAAGACTACATCTCAACAACAGCTGAAAAAACACTTTAAAAAATGAAAGACCTTCAATTCAGAAGGTCTTTCGTTTTTTAAAGCACTTATTTAGTTAATGTATTCGAATATTTTTTCATATCCAAATGGTAGTACCAATGACACTAAGCAACCCATCACAATGGAAGCACTGGATAAAAGGATAAATTTCCGAAATGATATATCATTCCTCTTGTACCCAGTAAAACAAGCTTTTATTATAACAAAAACACCCATCATTATGATAATAGCTGAAAAAGTAGCTACTAAAAACACTTCCATTTTGTTTTCTCCTATAAAACACCCTAACTTTAATTTTACCATTAAATAAGAATAACATAAATAATCTCTTTCTTCATACAGGGGTTCACTATATGCCTCCGACGGGATTCGAACCCGCACTCCTTTCGTTAGCATAGGCTAAGGGGAACACGCTTCCCTACGGAATTTCACCGACAGGAATTCCACCTGTCTCAGCTTATTTGCTTTTCGGTGCTTCTGAAACCTTCGCCTTGCGACCCGGTGCGACATGTTTTCCGTTGCTCTTCCCTTCTAGAGCTACGGAGGCAGTTTTCTTTTAAGTAAAATATATTTTCTACAAAATTAGCAAATTACCTTTTTTCACAAAACTCATTTTATTTCTTTCATCAACTCCGCAATCCCCCTACTCCCCTCACTACCAACTTTCTCAAGTTCCTCCACAACTAATTTTCTTCTTGCCACAGAATGATTTTGACTTAATTTCGCTTTTCCTTCTATTTTACTAATCTTAATTTTAAAACCAACTATCCCTTTACTTAATCCTCCCATATAATTCGGATCTACATCATTAAGTGAGTAGGTGCTCTCTGGATCTTCATATTTATGTACTAACTCTTGAAGAGAATTTAATAATTCCTGTTCATCCTCAACAATTTCTAATTCCCCATATACATGCACTGCAACGTAATTCCATGTTGGTACTGCATTGTTTGTTTCATACCACGATGGAGATATGTAGCTATGTGGTCCTTGGAATATAGCTAACACTTCTTGATTCTCACTATCTTTCCACTGTTCATTCGGACGTGCGAAATGACCATGTAAAGTTAGAGTCTCCCTATTTAATAACAACGGCAAATGCGTTGCATATGGTTCCCCGTTATGTTGAGAAAATAATGTTGCAAAGCTATTTTGTTCCATTATCTCATACTTCATCTTTTCATCTTCTATTGCGAAATATTTTGGTACGTACATAAGCTCCCTCTTTTCCGGTCTTTTCTATTTTATTTCCTATTATATTTAGTAATCGCATCAATCAACAGGGACAGTTTGCCATTATTTTATAGTGGCAGCTTTCAATTTAGAAAGAATAGGCCGCATATACTCAATGCGACCTTAGTTTATTTTTTCCAATATATTTGTAATAAATGCAGTCTTACCTTCACTATAACTGGATCGATTTTTCGATTCTCTTGCTAACCCTTCCTTTAAACGACCATATTCAACAGCAACGTCTTCATGTTCACGAAGGTAATCCCGAAACGCTATATGTTTTCTTAACTCTTCGCTATTTTTGTCACACACATATAAATGATGTTCCATCCAAACTGTATTTTCTTCACTCCACGGAACGAAAGCATCCTTTCTACCAAACGCCTCTCTCCCTTTGTAACTCCATTCTGCCTGATGATAGTATCCTATCGTTTCAAGCCTTTTTACTACTTCAGGAAAAATTTCGTACTCTTCTATTACTATATCAATATCTAATATTGGTTTTGCTACAAGTCCTTTAACAGATGTACTCCCAACATGTTCAATAACTACAATGCTGTCTTCCATTACATTGTTAATAAGAGTGTGTATTTTATTAAATTCACTTTCCCATTTGACATTATATTCTTCGATAGCAATTCTCTGTTTCAACCTATCCCTCTTCTCAAAACAAATTATAACCGTTGAATATGAGTATCCTTAAAATCCGTCTCATATTTCAATCCATATCCAAACATTCGATCCATTCCAATATGCGCTGTCCATATTAAGCCAATCATTATAACTGTATCTACCTTAAAATAGACACCTATGATAGCTATTACTATTGATATAATATACGTGTGAAAAATATTATAAATTTTAGCGCCTACATGATTATTTATACTATACGCTAACATTGATAAATCCGGAGCTAAAAGGAATACAAAAAATATAATCCAACTAAATTCATATATTGAATACGCATAAATCGTGGCTAAGAAAACAACTAGTCCTTCAAAATGTAAAATACGCTTTTGCATTCTTTACCATCCCTATTTTTCTATATTTACAGATACATTTTCATCACTGAAAGTATTCTTTGCATTTTTTGACCAGATAGTTGCTAAAATCGGTCCTGCAATGTTATGCCACACTGCCGCTAATACACTCGGAAGCGCAGCTGCTGGTCCAAAATGTGCTGTTGCCAGCGCAACTCCTAAGCCTGAATTTTGCATTCCTACTTCTATTGAAATAGCCCTTCTTGTTCCTTCGTCTAGTCCAAGTACGAACGCTGTTATATATCCGAGTAAAAAACCAAATGCATTATGAAGCATTACTGCAATAAAGATAAGCAGGCCTGAAGAAGTAATGCTACTTACATTCGCTGAAACAACTGCAGAAACAATAATAATAATTGCTACAACTGATATTAAAGGAATAACAGTCATTCCTTTCGTAACAGTTTTAGGGAAAAACTTCTTCACTACTAATCCTAAAATAATTGGTAGGATAATAACTTGTACGATAGAAAGAAACATAGACATAGCATTCACTGGCATCCATTGTCCTGCAAGTAATAATAAAATAAGAGGTGTAGCAATTGGTGCTAGTAACGTTGATAATGACGTCATTGCAATAGACAACGCTAAGTTCCCTTTCGCTAAATAAACCATAACATTTGACGCAGTGCCACCCGGTACTGAACCGAGCAACACTAATCCAGCTGCTAATTCAGCTGGCAGATTCATAACGTAAGCTAGTACGTATGCGACAAGTGGCATAATAATAAACTGAGCACATACACCGATAATAACTGGCAATGGTTTTGTAGCAATGATCTTAAAATCAACAGCCTTTAATGTTAATCCCATCCCAAACATTACAACCCCGAGTAAAATTGTGATGTAACTAGTTAACCCAAGAAATGGTCCAGGAATGAAATATGCAATAGCTGCCATACAAATAACCCAAAATGCAAAATATTTTCCAGCTATATTACTTATCGCTTCTAGTACTTTCACCCCATCATCCCCTATCCTTCAACTGAAAAACTTTATTCGGATTCAAAATATTTTGCGGGTCAAGAGCTTTTTTTATTTTTTCCATTACGAGCAATGCCGCCCCATGTTCTTCTTCTTGATACTTCCGTTTTCCGATTCCAACGCCATGTTCTCCCGTACACGTTCCACCTCGTTTAAGAGCATATAAAACGATACTTTCATTTATTTCGTCACCCTTTTCCACTTCTTCTTTATCGTTCTGATCAATCATTAAGAGCACGTGGAAATTACCGTCTCCTACATGACCGAGAATACCACCGACAAGCCCTACTTTATCTAACGTCTCTTTCGCATGTTGGATTGCACCAGCTAATTCTGAAATGGGTACACATACGTCTGTACTCATAAGCTTTTTACCAGGATAGCTATGAACGTAAGAGTATGCTAGATTATGCCGTGCATCCCATAATTTATTTCTCGCCGCAGTTTCCGTTTCAAAAGCAACTTCTTTACATTTATGATCAAAAACAATTTCCTTCGTGAATTCAATATCTTGCTTAAGCCCTGCTTCATTGCCATGAAATTCTAAAAACAGTGTAGGTTCTTCTCTGTAACTTGTTTCATTATAATGATTTACTTGTTTCATAGATAATTCATCTACAAGTTCAATTCTCGCAATTGGAATACCCGCTTGTAGTATATTAATTACAGCTTCTACTGCATCATTTATAGTTGGAAACGATGCTCTCGCAGCCATAATATGCTCTGGTATGCCGTATACTTTTAATGTTAACTCTGTAAAGCATCCAAGCGTACCTTCTGATCCTACGAAAACACCATTTAAATGGTAACCTGATGATGACTTCGCCGCTAAATTTCCAGTATGTATTACTTCCCCATCAGCAAGAACGACTTCTAAATCACGAACTTGATCACGCATTACACCATACTTAACTGCTGTCGTTCCGCTCGCATTTGTAGCAGCCATTCCACCTAACGTTGCATCTGCTCCTGGATCCACACTAAAAAACAATCCATACTTTTTCAATTCTTTATTAAGCTGAGAGCGAGTCACTCCCGGCTGTACTCTTACAAGGAAATCTTTCTCTCTTATTTCGAGTATTTTATTCATAAGCGAAAAGTCCACTGTAATTCCTTTTTCATATGGAATAACGTGGCCTTCTAAGCTAGAGCCTACACCGAAAGGAACGACAGGTTTTTTATGCTCACTCGCTACTTTCATTAATTTACTAACCTCTTCAGTCGTTTTTGGAAAAACTACTACATCAGGTAAACTACTAGTATGATAAGATTCATCTTTACTATGTAACTCTCTTACTGTCGTATTTACAACTACTCGATCTTCGGGAAGTACACCCTTTAATTCATTTACTAAACGCTCTACCGTTATTTCCATCGTACACTCTCCTACTTTCTATACATTTGAATTACAAAATATGTTAACTATTTTATACATAATAATCCGAAAAATTAAATAATTCAAGTTTTATACATATGCAAGTTTCATACTGTCGAATAAACAAAAAGAACTTGCAATACCTATCGCAAGTTCTTTACTATAAAACTACATTTTAAATGACTTCTTTATTAACAACATAAACCAAACTAAAGTACCTGCCATCAGCGAATGAGAAAACCCAACAATATAAGTTAATCCATTAAAGTCCGCTCCATTTAACTGAAGAAGCCCTCTTGCGGCCAATGAACCTAACATTAAAATTAATGCGATATTATGTACAACAAACCACTTATTAAAACTTTTCGCTTCATGAAACGCGAATACTTTTGCTAATCCTAAAGCAATTAAAAAGAAGAAAAAGCCAAGTACAAGTGTATGTGTATGCAATAAATTTAACAAAGTAGAACCTAAAATCCCCTTATACTTTCCATACTCCCTGGCGAAAATTCCTGATAATAAACCGATAATCAAATACGTAAACGATGCATTATATAATTTCTTCATTATGTACCTCCTTGAGTAGAATGTGTAGTGTGTCATATTTAGTAATAATGATAGTTATATAGTAAAAACTCCTAGTCACCTAGGAGTCATTGTATAAGCATCTCACTCTTTACAATCAATTTTAATTATAGGATATCCCTTTATACAAAACAAACGAACTTTATGTGAACAAGCAGGTCTATTTTAAAATATGTTGCGATTTCGTATTACACACTCCATACTAATTATTATAAATGTTAAAGGTGGTGCAATAGCTTGATAGTTCTTGAAACTGAACGACTCGTTCTTCGCTGGTTTCATATAAAAGACGCTCCATTTATTCTTGAATTAGTAAACGATCCTGCCTGGATTCAGTTTATTGGTGATAAAAGGATTAAAAACTTAGAAGATGCAAAAAAATATATCTTAAACGGACCAGTTGATATGTATAATAAAATGGGATTTGGTCTTTACTTAGTTGAACGAAAAGAAGATTTCACTCCACTTGGTATGTGCGGACTTATTAAAAGAGATTCATTAGAAGATGTCGATATCGGTTTTGCCTTTTTAGAGAAATTCCGTTCGAAGGGGTATGGCTTTGAATCAGCTTCTGCTGTAATCGACTACGGTGTACAAAAGCTCGCGCTGAAACGAATTGTAGCAATTACTACTATTGATAACATCAATTCAGGAAATCTTTTAGAAAAAGTAGGATTTCAGTTCGAAGAGATAATTTCAGACTCTGGAGAAAACTTAAAGTTATTTGGGTATAACATATAATAAATTGTCAGAGTTCACTTTTAATCTAATCAAAAAATATTTCTTACATATACATTCCTAAAAGTTATTATGATTAAAATACTCATCTGTTTTTTCACATTATAACCACACTAATTTAAATCACAATTCTAATTTAAATTAGTGTATTTATTCTTACAAACACTCTATTTTGTTCTTAAAGTTGTCAAAACTCTTATGTAGCTACATGAAAAGTTTATGCTAATATATTAATAAGAAACTATGCGTTCCCTTAACCCTGTATCCGGCCCTGTATTTTTTACAGGGCCTTTTGTTTATTTAATTTACTTATCACGTGCTTATATACACATTAAAAGTCATTTCAAATGTAATAAACGATAAATAATAAAATGACTTTAGACAGTATGACCTGCACCTTTAATACGATCCCTTCAAATTTCTTGACGAGAAGACAAGTCATGAAAAAGGAATCACTTAAGAACAAGATAACAGCTTGAGTAATGATACATCTTAATGCAAAATATTTTGGACACCTAACTGCTAGTTAACTAAAAAAGAAGTTCTACTTAATATAGGTAGAACTTCTTTTCCCTTTACTTCACAAGTACATAGTTCTCACTTATTCCCTGCTTAAAAACTTGAGAAACTCATCTTCATTTACAGGTTTACTGTAATAATAGCCTTGAATTAAATAGCATGCATTTTGTTGTAACACTGTTAATTGTTTCTTCGTTTCTACTCCTTCCGCAATCACTTTCATATTTAAAGTATGAGCTAGCGAAATAATAGTTTGTATAATTTCATCTCCATCATTCGAAGTTCCAATCCTATTCACAAATTCTCTTGGAATTTTCAAAGTATCAATTGGATATAAAGGTAGATATGCTAATGAAGAATATCCTGTACCAAAATCATCAATTGATAAATGTACACCATATGATTTTAATGCTTTTAACTTCAATAAAGTTTCTTTTTCATCTACCATGGCAATTCGCTCTGTTAATTCCAAATCAATCAAATTAGCTGGTACTCTTATTTCTTCTATGGTAGATATAATCGTTTGAACAAAATCTTTCTGTTCAAACTCTATAGCTGATAAATTTATCCCCATTTTTAGATTTGTATAACCTGCAGAATGCCATTCTTTCAGTTGTGAACACGCTTGCTGTAGCGTCCATTTCCCAATTGTAATAATCTGTGATGTTTCTTCCGCGATAGGTATAAACTCAAAAGGTGAAATTAGCCCCAGCTCTGGATGTTGCCAACGTATTAATGCCTCTGCACCAATAACCTTTCCTGCCTTACTATCAACTTGTGGTTGGTACAATAAAAACAACTCATTATTTTCAATTGCATTCGGTAAATCTTGCTCTAATTGTAATCGTCTTGTTATTTTTAGAGATAATGTCTCGTCGTATATACAAACAGCATTGCTACCTTCTTCCTTTGCGCTATACATAGCGATATCAGCATGTTGTAAAAGTGTTGTGGCATTTGTTCCTCCAAATGGATACAACGCTATTCCTATACTAAGGGATAAATAAAAGCTGTGTTGATTTATTACAAATGGTTCTTCAGTTATACGAAATAATATTTCGCACAAATCTAATAGCTGTTGCTCTGTTTTGTTATGGACAATGATTGCAAACTCATCTCCCCCTATTCTTGCTAAAGGAATAGCTGGTGACAGACATGTCCTAAAACGTTTGGCAACTTCTTTTAAAACACTGTCACCAATTGCATGCCCCAGTGTATCATTAATGGTCTTAAAGCGGTTTAAATCTATATACAGAAGTCCAAACTTATCCTGTGTTTTTTGTACACGCTCAATAGATCTGTCTAATTCTTGTTGGAAGAATATTCGATTTCCAATCCCCGTCACTGTATCATGAAATGCTAGATAGTTTATCTCATCCTGTTGTTGCTTCATCCTCGTTATGTCTTTTACCATTATATAACTCCCAAAAGTTTGTCCTTCTATCATGATAGGAACAATAGTAACGTACCAAAAATGTATATCCTTCTCATTATTATTTTTCACACGTAACTGTAACGCAGACGAACTACATCGTTTCCCCATCTTTAGAGCTGCTTCCAATTCAGGTTTATCTTCATCTAAAAAAATAGAAAAGCACTCTTTTCCTATTAATGCTGCACTGTCTTTTCCTAATAACATACTTCCAGACTGGTTTATATTTAATACGGTACCATTTGAATCAATTGTTAATATAGGATCTGGATGGTACTCATATAAAGACTTAAACCTCTCTTGATTTTTCACCAAATCATTAGATTTTTTTATTAAATCTGCTGTTCTTTTAGATACTTTTTGCTCTAATTGATTATTAAACACTTTTAATGTTTCGGTTAAATCTTTGTTTTGCATTCGTACAATTGTATGACGAATCAGTACAAATACAAAGGCAATACAATTTCCCGTAATCAGTGTAGAGGAAGAAGTTTGCTCTTTGAAAGTAAAACCAATTAAAATTGCAACTGAAAGATAAGGAAATATGACAAGAAGTTTCTTTCCAAATGTCGGATTAATAATAAAGTAATCTCTTCTAGAAGATGTACTCCTTGGAATAGTAGCAGCAATGGCAATAAATAATAGAAAAACTCTATACAAACACCTTAATAATATAAGTGAACGATGTGATAAATCATCTTGTAAATAGAAATATAAATAGTCCGTAATAGACAAGCCAGTTAATACTAAGATAAAAATAAATAATTTACTTTTCGCATTAAAAATTGCTGGTCGAAAAATAAGGCTAACTCCTAGTAATAGAAGCAATAGATCTATAATTGGGAAAATAAATGAAAGAAAAACATCTCCAATTGATAAGAATAAGATATTTGCAGAAGGTTTATTAAATAGGTACCATTCTAAGGTAAAAATAGCAGTAACAACAATACATAAATCACAAATTAAATACGCTTTTTCCCACTTGTTACATTCCATAATGATTTTATAAAAGAACGCAAGGAGAAAGAAGAATAAGAAAAACAACAAAAATACATCAGAGATATTAAAATTTTCTATTGGTAATTCTACATTAAGTACTTGAAAAGCAGATATAAAATTCCCTATCAAGAAACACCCTATTGCAATAGTAATACAAACCCAAAAGACTCCTAGTTTAATTTTTCTTGATACCATAGAGTAAAGTAATGAGATAAATACAGTAGTTTCAACAACTAAGGATGATAGTCGTATATTAAAATCTGATACAAAATAATGATTCGGAAAAACAAATAAAAATATAAAACAAAAGCTTAAATAAGCTAGTAGAGCTAATATCAATACATAAAATTGCACATGTGAATGTTTACGCAACGGACTCACCTTCTTAATTTTTTCTAGATTTTTATTAAAAATGACCTGATGCTGCACTGCTCGTATTCATCAAAATGAACTTACTTATTATTCCATATTATGAACTTTTTATAGGATTTCTTTCTACATACCACAGCCTGATTTACTTTCTGCAGATACTTCTTCTTTTTTAACTAAGCATTCCAAAAAGAATACGATGGAAAATGTTATTTTTCGGTATTTACTCATCGTAAATTTGAATAATAAAACTTAGCTGTTCTTTGAATATGAGATAGAATCTAAACTTCCATAGCAACATAGTTATTCGCTTATTGTCACACTTAGAAAGAAGGGTAATATACTATCATTAATTTAGAAATTCGAATTAAATGACCGAACTTAATGTAACTATTATAGTTACATTAAAGGGTGCTGTCAATTTCAAATACCTCCCCTTTTAATGGACAAAAGACGTGACATTTTGAACAAAAATAAGATGTTTATAAGAAAGATGTAATGTTATATCGACCTAACCAAAGAAATATAAATGATCTATCATTAAGTGAAGATGATATTGCATCTCCCCAAAAAGAATGTTACTCTAAAAATAGAATGATGAAAGGAATGATGGATGAATAATGATTAACTAATTTATATTTTAAGTTGAATTTTATAACTTCAAACTACAAAATATAGGGTTAGTCTATCCATTTTTATAATTCATTTCATACTTTATTTGTCCTGATTCAAATGATTAATAAGTACTTACTTAAGCGACAGACTAATCCTTCCGGTTAAAAATCGGGGGATTTTTTTATTCCCTTTTATGTAAGTTAAAATTTATTAATCGCTAAATTTACCTAACAAATAAAGGAGCGAAAAAAATGGCTAATTCAGATACTATTGTTACACATGTAATGCTCTATATAAGTCGTTAATATCCATCAAACTTATATAGAGAAATTAAAAAATGGATGGATGTTCCGACTTTATATGAAACGTTTCGATATATAAAGGAGGAATTATTATGTCAATGATAAAAGTTCAAGACTTAACTTTTTCATACCCAGGTAGCTTTGATAATATTTTTGAAGGTGTAAACTTTCAAATAGATACGGATTGGAAACTAGGATTTATCGGTAGAAACGGACGAGGTAAAACGACATTCTTTAATTTATTATTAGGAAATTACGAGTATAGTGGAAAAATCCTTGCTTCTGTAGAATTCAATTACTTCCCCTACCCTGTTGCAGATAAGAACAAATTCACTCATGAAATCCTTGAAGAAATTTGTCCCCAAGCAGAAGATTGGGAATTTCTACGTGAAATATCCTATTTAAATGTTGATGCCGAGGTCATGTACAGACCGTTTAAAACTTTATCAAATGGAGAACAAACAAAGGTGTTGCTTGCTGCACTGTTTTTAAATGAGGGCCAATTCCTATTAATTGACGAACCAACAAACCACCTAGACACGGATGCACGAAAAATAGTCTCTGATTATCTAAGGAAGAAAAAAGGGTTTATTTTAATTTCACATGACAGAATCTTTTTAGATGGATGCGTTGACCATATCTTATCTATAAATAGAGCAAATATTGAAGTTCAAAGCGGGAACTATTCTTCTTGGAAATTAAATTTTGATAGACAGCAAGAGCACGAAGAGGCTACAAATGATCGTCTACAAAAAGACATAGGAAGATTAAAACAGTCTTCCAAGCGTTCAGCAAATTGGTCTCATGATGTAGAAGCTTCAAAAAATGGAACAAGGAATTCAGGTTCTAAGTTGGATAAGGGATTTGTAGGACATAAAGCAGCCAAGATGATGAAAAGGGCAAAAAACCTAGAATCAAGGCAACAAAAAGCTATTGAAGAAAAGTCAAAATTACTAAAAAATGTGGAGAAAACTGAGTCATTAAAATTAGAAGCATTGAAGTTCAAGTCAAATGAATTAGTTACTTTGGCTGACGTGTCTGTTACGTACGATGACCAAGTCGTGAATGAGCCAATTAACTTCGTAGTTGAACAAGGTGACCGAATTGTGCTTGATGGCAAGAATGGGAGCGGGAAAAGCAGTATCCTAAAACTAATTCTAGGGTATCCGATACAGCATACAGGTTTAGTTACATTAGGTACAGGACTCACCATTTCCTATGTTCAACAAGATACTTCTCATTTGAAAGGATCGCTATCAAATTTTATTGAAGAAAACAAGATTGATGAGACATTATTTAAATCCATCCTACGAAAGATGGATTTTGACCGAATTCAATTTGAAAAAGATATATTTCATTATTCTGGTGGACAAAAGAAAAAACTGCTTATCGCTAAAAGTTTATGTGAAAAAGCCCATATGTATATATGGGATGAACCATTAAACTTTATAGATATTTATTCACGTATGCAAATTGAAGAGCTAATTCAACAATTTAATCCCACAATGATTATTGTTGAGCATGATAAGGCATTTCAACAAACCGTTGCAACGAAAACTATATCTATGTAACTCCACTCGAATTATTAATAAATCAAGCCATTAGTCTATAAAGTATTTGAATGAAGTGTCCAAAAAAGCCTAATTTCTCTACAATCCTTTGAGAAATTAGGCTTTTTAACAGGAAAATTAGGATTCATAAACAATGACTAATTTACATATTAGGCTTATCTGTTAAAGCAGAAATAATTCTGCTCACCAAATCTTCTGGCATCCATTCGTAATTTGTATCATTCGATTCATTTGGTCCTAAAGAATCAATGAACTTTTTAAACTTTGGAAATAAAACAATAGAAGTGATCCAATGTATCGTATGATTTATAGAGAAGAAATGAAATACTCCTTGTTTCTCCCCCTCCTGCAATATTTCTTTTAACTGTTCAAAACTACCTACAAAATACGGTTTAATCTTTTCTAATCTTGCACTTTCCTTAATAATCTCCTCATATGCCAATGTGCCAATTTCAGGATTTTCTTTTATATGTGTAATAAAGACTGTTAAATATTCTTTTAGAGCATTAATAGGATTAAATTGATTCTTCTCAAGAAAATTAGGTAACTCATTAGCAAGACCATATTTCTTAAACACCTCATAATATAGGTTTTCTTTCCCATTAAAATAGTAAGAAGCCATAGCAACATTCACTTTCGCTTCTTTTGCAATTTCTTGTATGCTCGTACCTTCATAACCACGCTCTCCAAATTTTTTCTTAGCAGCCTTCAAAATATTTTCCATCGTCTGCTCTCGAGATTTCCCCATTTCACACACCTCAAATAATATATATTTCACTTCAAAAATCCACTAAGGACTTTGAATAGAGTATCTTTTTAATGAAGTTTAATTATATATTTAAAGTAATAACTTAACAACCGATGAAGACTTGCTTACTTTAAACTATTCTCCACACAACATACTCCTCAAAAAGAAACATCTCCTGAACATCGCCTACCCTATGTCATCATACAAAGAATTCATTTAAAAATGAAATAAAAATAAACACCATACTTAAAATAATATCCCCCTGCATGGCATGAATAGCTTTCAAATACCTCACGCTCTTTTCTAATTGCGTATAAGAATGAAAAAAATAATAAGGGCCAGAGTTTATCTATCTTTACAGATAAACTCTGGCCCTTTCATTTGCAATTCATTTACTGATTAGATTTGTTTAATCTCAATATAAGGTCCTTTGATGTTTAATTTGTTAATGTCATTCGAAATATTACCTACAGTTGTTTTTTCATTAAACGTATAGATCTTTTCACCATTCACAAAGATACCCCAATTTTTATCCTCGTAACTAATACCATAACCAGCATTGCTAGATGTCGCTTTGAGCTGATTTCCATTCATTGAAAAAGATAATTTCCCTTTGCCTTTGTTAAGTTGGTTATTCACATTGTTGATACTACTCATTTGTTCTTCAAGGGCTTTTTGGTTATCAAGAGTAACTTGATGGTTTTTCCAGTCTAACTTATAGTTGTTTGTAAAGAACTCATTATATGTATCTTTATTATTTGTTCCCCACCATTTCGAACTTACCCATTCGATATTGTACTGATCTGATATTCTACGATTTGTTATTTTTAAATCAGATGTAGATTCTGTTTTATCTGCAGTAATAACTGCTACTACATTAGGAGAAAAACCATATCCTGTTAAAGCTGGTACTGTATCTTTTGATACAAAATTATTCGTTCCTTCATTATAACTACGTGATTTCATAAATAGTTGATTACCGTAGAAAGTATTAAATGAATCACGATTATAAATTCCCCACTCCGGGTAATTAAATGATTGGAATCCTACTTTCCAATTTAATTTTTTATCTGTGTGAGTCTCTAATACCGTTTTATAGTCTACTTGATCATAAGATACACTTTCTTTCCAAGCAAAGCTACCTGTAATACTTGCATCAGCATTTGGGCCTTTATCATTTACCCCAACTTTAACACTTCCGCCAAGTGTATACCCTACTTCAGAAGTAACCTTTGCTGAAGTCATTGTATTAACTGGGGCAGCTTTATGGAATTGAGCGCTATCACCACTTGTTATTTCTGCTTCAGTATGATAAGCCGATGGCCATTTTAAACCTGCGTTATAGAATCCGCCATTAATTGTATATTTAGCATCTATATTACTACCATCTGTTGTAACAATTGCGATTTTTTTATCTGCATAAGGATCCTCAATAAAAGAAACCTTTATTGAATTTTTGATATTCTGCTTCATGTCATAAGTAGTTTTAAAACTATTATAGACTTTTCCACCATTTTGAAGATTTTCTACATTTCCTTTAGAATCTGCAAATGCAGATGTTGCTTGTGCACCAAGTGATCCAGACATAATAACGGACGCTACCGCAACACTTTTAGCTATTCCTTTTGCTTTTTTCATACAGACATCCACTCCTTCTTAAACATTTAAAAGGTATAAACATATTACTTTTAGCTCTCAATACTAGAGATAGGTTCATAACTTTACAATGTAGAAATTTATTAATCTTTATGACAATAACTATCAACACTTGTTTTTCTAATTTCCATCTCTTTTTTTACTGATAACTATTATCAATATTATTAAAACACATAATAACGATTTAAACAACAATTTTAAATACACATTTAAAATTGTTGTTTAAAAAAATGCAAAAAAATTATAGAATTCTTTATTTCGAGAATTACTATATTTTCATTTACTTATTGCAACCTATATTCAGATACATTATTCCCTTTCCATTCATAATAATCTAAAATCCCCTCATAAATGGCTTCTGCTGCAACCTGCCTTCCGTTTTCTGTAGATAACTTACTGTAATCAATACCATTATCTATAAAAGCGAGTTCCGTTAACACAGCTGGCATTTCATTTTCTCTTATAACATGAAGATCTCCATGTTTAACGCCTCTATCACGTGTTTGAAGAGCGTCTACTAATCGGGTTTGAATTTTTTCAGCTAAAACACGACTTTCTTCCACATGAGGATTTGTTTTTTCAGATTTAGAAGATTTATAGTAGTATGTTTCTGTCCCTTTTGCATTACCATTATAAGCATTTGCATGAACACTTATAAAGATATCCCCCTGATTTTGTTTAGCAAATTTAACACGTTCCTGTAAAGAGCTTTTTTGATCATGTCCAGGTCTAGTATCAGATTCACGAGTTAGTAAAACTGTAAATGGTGTATGTTTTTCAAGCAATTGTTGTAGACGTAAAGAAGTGTCAAGTACAATCTTACTTTCAGGTAATCCCTTTGTGTCTTTTCCAGGATCTGCGCCACCATGTCCGGGATCAATAATTATTGTCTTATTTTCTAAAGGATTACTTTGACTATATTGAAGCATATCTGTTTTTGCGGCTAGTTGTGCAGCTTCAGCGCGTGTTATGAACCTATTTGGTTGCCAACCATTATCTGTACCAACTGAAATTTTTAAATCAATTAAAGTATTTGCGAACTTTTCACCCCAATGTCCCTTTAAATCTTCAAATTTACTTTGTCCATTGCTAGTGTTTTTATTTTGTAGTTTATATGCATTTACTAGCATAGTAGCCATAGCAGCACGAGTAACTTTTCCAGAAGGATTAAATATTCCATTTCCTTCACCTTTAATTATTCCTGCCTTTTCAGCTGCGGCGATATAAGGGGTTCCCCAGTGGTTTTGTGAATCTTTAAAAGATGGTTTTGCATTTAAATCAATGTGTATACCAAGAGCCCTTGTCATAATGGTTGCTGCAGAAGCTCTATCTAGTGTATCACTTGAACCAAAAGTTCCATCTGGATAACCACTCAATACTTGTTTATCAACTAAATAAGTAACGGATTTGTCAGCCCATGCAGGAACATCTGGAAATTTGTGAGTATCTGCAAAAATACTAGTAGAATAAGATAGTAAACTTCCAGCAAGAATTCCTGTAGCAATTAATTTGTTCTTCAAAATTTAGCACCTCTAAAAAATTATTACAAGTCGGTAAATTATGTAAAATATAGTTAATCTTTAAATAATATGAATTCGAATAAAGTATAGATTAAGTTGGCGTCATCACTATTATAAGATAAAGAATCTAGTATAGAATTATCATTCCGAAAAGAACCCTTCGACATACACTTATAGATTGAGACTATTTCATATATTCACCAACATTGTGTAACTAGTATAGTTACTTATATATACGAGTGTCAATTAAAACAATCTTACATTTTTGTAAGGTAACAAAATTAATAATATATCAAGTAATTATTAAACAATGTAAATAATTATCTTTTATTTTAAGAAAAAGCACACTCCTTCTAAATTATCATTGATGCCTCTTTCAATTCCTAATGTCCATCTTAAAAAGAGCACTTTTGAAAAGTGCTCTTTTTAAGAATTATGAAGCTACAAACCTAGAATTCCTACAATCCGGCGAGCCTTAACATTATCAATATAATAATGCATCTCTAATCCTCGTCTTTCTACACGGAGCACAGTTCCCCTTAATTTTGATAGATGCTGTGAAACAGTGGATTGTGGGAGTCCTAATATTTCTGTCAACTGTGTAACATTACACAGTTTATGGTGCATTAATTCATTTACAATTTTTAATCGAACGGGATGTGCCATTACCTTTAATACATCTACATCTTCCTCTCGGATTTTAGCTAGATCTCTATTAGATATTAATGTTGTCATTTCGCATTCCCCTTTATTATTAATTTCTATTTTCCAATTATCCTTATAAGTAGTACTTATAGATATTTACCATTTGTCCTGTTGAGAAAATGTATTCTCGTTCTTAAACAAAAAAAGACACCAATCCAATAAACAGCTTTTACTGTTCCAATGAATTGATGCCCTCTAATTTTCAGCCAAACTATATTTTGTTTTAAAAGGATTATTTTATAGTCTATTACATGATTTTGAATGAGACTTAACATTCTTTGTTACTTAAATAGTAATACTTTTCTCCCTTGTTTAAGTACAAATCAAAATCTTGATTCCCCTTACACATATTGTAAAATCCAAAAGAAATGTTTCTTCATTTTATCTTATACAGACAGCATATATTATGTATTTCTCAACACCAATAAACGTAGCTAGCTCCCCTATAATGGTCTCTCTAGCTGGTAACTGTCATACCTTTTTAAAAAATCACTGTCTTTAATAACAGATCCTTTTAACTTTCCTCAATTAAAATATCCTTTTTATTTCATTTTCTGTTTAACCTCAATGCTATGTAAACTTCTTTTAATCTATTAATCTCCTACTAGACTTCTCCATGTAGAGATAAAGGAGACTTCTCGTTCAAATAATGAATTATGCAATATTTCATTTGATAATCGTTTTCATTGTAACTATAATAGTTACAGGATTACTATTAATCCAAATACTCTACGTGGAGGTTTTATTATGTTTAAAAAAATTATTGTATCTTCTATGACGCTTACTATGTTGGGTGGGGCTGCAACTATGCTAGAAACACCTACTGCTCAAGCAGCTTCTTATAACTCAACATCAGCTTCTTACTTTGATGTCACTCCCGAAGAAGCTGCTGCTTTTTATCAATCTCAGGACTATAAAAAATTAAAAGACTTTATGGATGACTTTGAAGCTAGAAACCCTTATGTTCCTGGTGGAGGCTATGCTCAAGGTAGTATCCGTATGCAAAAATTCAATGATGCCCTTAGAGCTGCTAAATTAACAAATGTATACCAAGAATTTATTAGAATTTCGTACTACAATCATTATCCAGAACCAAAATAATCAAAACAAATAAAATGCTTATTACTTTAACTTAGCCTAATTTTAAATGTATAGCCTAAAGCTAGAAAAATATCAAAATGTATTTATAAATTGTTGAAAACAATTCTCTTCTGTTTAATAGTAAAAAGCAAGCACCCTCTCGTAATTACATAAGGTGCTCGTTTTTATTTTTATGTGTAATTCTCGATTTAATATAGTTACTTTCTAGTAAGTAAAAACTAAATTAACTTATAAACAAGGCTTTTTAAATTTAATTTATAGATCTTACTGCAACTTGGAATTGTCCCTTAGAACCATCATCATTTGAAACGTAAATTTTATATGTTCCAATTGGTAATGGAGATAAAGCATTCCGTACATTTGTAACATTAATTTTTTGTTCTCCAGGTTTTATATAACCACCAACAATTAGCTCCATATTTGGACCTTTCACACTATATCCCATTGTATTTTGGCCATTATTTTTCATAAAGAAGCTTAAATTTTCACTCCCATTATATACAAAAGAAGTTACAGCCTCTCCACTATAATCCATTGTTTGAGTTAATAATAAGTCTACAGGAACATGTTCGACTATATTAATTGTATCATTCGTTTTGTGTATTTCTTCAGCATAAGTATTATTTCCTAACACACCAAGTGTTAATGCTGAAATTACTCCACAACTAAGCACTAGTTTATTTAACTTCATTTTAAGTTCCCCCTTGATGTTTGTAATCTATTACCATCATACATTCTTTTTCAGGTGCGTTTTTATGTAATAATTCATATCTTTAAACCTATATATTTTAACTTTACACCTTAATAGTTACTGAAAAACTCACATTGATAAAGCTACAGTATTATGATTCATAAAAAACATGTAAATTTCAAAATCTTTTTAACGAGAATTCATACAATTAAGTACCAAGCACTCAAATAAATAGCGTTTCCATTTTAGATAAAATATACTAATGAAAAATTTTGAAATTTACACTTTATAATTTGGTATATTCCATGTTAATATAACGAAGGCTACAAATAGAATCCACAAAATATATTTTTTCATAGAATATTCATACTTAAAATCCTATTATTTTATTAGTAACTCAATCCTAGTTTTCCTTATACAAAAGTCAATTTCTAGTTTCATATGTATAAATATCTAAGTAGATTTTTTTATCTATTATTTTTCCTAACGTCCTTATCAATTCTAATAAAGCGAAACTTTAATCAGTGGGGTTTTATTCATCCCCCACTGATTATTAGTTGAACCAATCGGGCTTTTATGGGCAGTTGATCCCCTACCTAACTTCTTTGCTTCCGCTGAATTTTGAGGTGGGGGTCTTACTGCCCGTTAATGCGGGATAAAAGTAATATTATAGTACTTTTTCAAGCGCTCTTCCTTTTTTAGATAGAAAGTCTACTGATAACTAAACATCTAAGTTTAACTCATACATAATCCAATATACAAACTATCGGAGATGCAAACCTATGGGAATATCTACTCTTTTATTAAATACCTTTATAATAATAATTTGTATCCTTAGCTACCACGTATTTTGGCTAGAATTTAAAGAAAAAAAAACATGTAATAATATATTGATTTCTATCCTTTCCTCCATTGCTATTATTTTTTGCATGACTTTTCCTTTTCATTTACATGCTGGATTTATTTATGATTTACGTTTTATTCCTATCATATTAGTTTTTCTATATGGAAATACAAAAAACATTGTTTTTATAGGAATTTTATATCTTTCTTATCGATTTTTCTTAGGCGGAAATGGAGTTCTTCCATCATTTATTATCTTTACTATTATTTCTGTTATAACAATGCTCTTTCGTTACTTATTACCAATGTATGTTAAAGAAAAAAAGATATTATTAAGCTTGCTTCTTATTTTAGTATGTACAACTTCACTTTCTATCTGCGGTATTGTAACTCAAATAAATACAGGTGGTAAAATTGACTCTACTCTCATAGAATTTTTATTAAATTATATAATCATTAATATATTTACAGTATTATTATCAGTGTATTTAATAGAGGGAATGATTGAGAAGTATAAAATGAAAGAAAAGCTACAACGGGCTGAAAAATTTTATATAGCTAGCGAACTAGCCGCGTCCATTGCACACGAAATCCACAATCCACTAACCACAGTACATGGATTCACTCAATTGTTAAATGAAAAACATGCCTCTAAGCTACCTCAGAATCAGTACTTAGAAATCATGTTAATTGAAATGCAACATATACAATCTACTATTAATAACTATTTATCTTTAACAAAACCACAGAACACCCTAAAAGAGAAAATAGATATTAATCATATTTTAAATCAAGTGAAAGACACTATTTCACCACTCGCTCTATCATACAAAGTTGAAATAATACAAAATAGTACAAATTCCTTTTATATAAATGGAGACCCCGAAAAATTCAGGATCTGTCTAAACAACATCATACAAAACGGAATTGAGGCCATGATAAATGGTGGAGTATTACAAATAAATATACAGAAAATTAAAGGTAATATTATAATCGATATTATTGATTCAGGGGTTGGAATGTCCTCTCAACAAATAAAGCGGATTGCTTTACCATTCTATTCAACAACAGAAAAAGGAACTGGGCTTGGTACTATGATTGCTTATAGTATTATTAAAGAATTAAACGGTGATATAGAAATAGAGAGTAAATTAGGCCAAGGTACACGATTTTCCATTAGTATCCCTTGCTAATATGACGGAATTATTCAAATAATTATTTTTTCTATTTAACTTATAAAATAAATTTCAAAAATGCCGCTACTTAACTCATTAATCATCTTGATTTCGTGAATAAATTAAACGTAATAAGGACCAGACTATATCTGTTTTTACGGATATAGCCTAGTCCTTTAATTAAATCAAATATACTTAAATTTTATTACTTTGCTCACATCTCTATGAAATCATAATTCATCGATTGTATCTCATTTACTGATTAGGTCTACTTAACTTCAAGATAAGATCTCTTGATACTTGATTTCTTAATATCATTAGATACATTACCTACAGTTATTCTTTTATTTAAAATATTAACTTTTTACTATTCATAAAGATACCAATTTTTATCTTCATAACTGATATTGTAACCTGCATTACTTGATATAGGCTTAAATTCATTTCCATTTATTGAAAGACAATTTCTCTTTTGCTATTTCACTTCTACCGTATAATTCCCTGTTCCCCCGCCATACTGATACACATGTAAATAATATTTTCCTGGATACGTATAGTAACTTCCTACTAACTTATTCCCTTCTTGCTGAGCATACGTAACATAATTATTTAAATCCGCTTCTGAATAAAGAACCCAGTTTACTCCGATATTATTTTCCTTCGTTACATTAATTTGTAGGTTTTTCGCAGTTTCCACATTTATTTCAAAGTAATCACTCGTATCACCATTTCCTAAACTAGCACGTAAAACTTGATTTAATTGCAGCTTATTTGCTGTTTGGAATGAATTATTTGGCTCTTTTTCTACACTGTTATCTTCTTTCTTTTGAACCGTTACATTCGTTGTAACAGTATTCGTTAATCCTTTGTCGTCTGTTACTGTCAATTTTGCCGTGTACGTTCCTTCTTTTGTATACACGTGAGTTGGATTTTGTTCATTGCTTACAGTACCATCACCAAACTCCCATTTATAAGCAACAATTTTTCCATCTTCATCTTTTGATCCATCGCTTTTAAACGAAATTGTTTCATTTAAAATTCCGTTATATGGACCATTTATAACCGCAACTGGTGCTTTATTCACAACACCTTCTTCTGTATTCATACCATGGAATACAACATCATATTCAAATTGTCCTGATGCATTCACACGATAATTTACAAAGTAAGCTGTTACTGTTTTATAGCCTGTCCATTCTTTTGCACTTAAACGTTTTAACGTATCATTTACGTTTTGTGTAATTGTTTTCCAGTCTTCATATTCCCCTTTTGCAGTAGTACCTGTATACGTTCCTTGCAGTGTAAATGTATTAAAGAACTGTGATTTATTTTTCTTAACTGATACATTACTTAATTTTGCTTCTGCTGTAATTTCTGCCGCAATATCTGAAACTGGTTTTGGTGCGTGAGTTGCTAAATAATCATCTGATACTAATGGAACATTATATTTCTCTCGGTTATCGACTAGCATTTGCATATAGTCTTGATACTCTTTATTTAAATTCGCATCTTTACTTAATGCAGAGCGGTATGCATCATATGCTGTTACATCATTTTTTCTAATAAGATCATGAACTTTGTCAAACATATCATATCTCTTATTGTACATATACGATTGTAAAGCGAATGAATAATTATAGAAATCCCACGTTCCATACTTTGCATTTAACGTTCGCTCTGCCGTATAACGTTCTGCTGGATTTGAAGATATTCCTCCTATAATGCTCTTTCTCGGTACAACATTATCCGTTCTCGTTGCCCCCGCAAAAAACTCCGCATTCCCTTCTTCAAACCAAGATAATCTCTCATTCTCATACATCTTACCTTGTCCCCAAAGCCCTGGTACTTCATATCTACCTTGTAAGTAATGAGTAAACTCATGTCGGAACAATTCTTCTAAACTATAAATACTTTCTTCTGGCGTACGTTCATAAGTAAAGAACGTACCTGTTCCTTCTATATAAAGGCCACCGTTATTCGTTTCATATCCGTACAATTGACGATTAAATTGATATTCAGCTGGACTATTATAAATAACCATCGTTAATACATCATCAGGATTTCCTTTTTCTAAAGGTTGATCACTTTCAACTGTACGATGGAATTGTGCCTTTACTTCTTTTGCCGCCCAATATAAACGTTTTACTTTTTCTTCTGTCACTTTATCTCCAGCCTTTAAAACAATTGCCCCATCATCAAACGTATACGTTTTCGGCAAATACTTTTTCTTCCCGTCTTCTCGTATTTGATCTAAATTCACAACATTTCCATTTGCATCTTTCCCGCCATAGTTCGTCGCAATTTGCTCAGCCGCTACGAAATATTGCTCTCCTAAATACGGATACATTTTCATTGCGTCCGTTACAACTTGCAATCCTTTCGTTCCTGTACTATGGAACGTACCAAGTCTACCTGTATAATAAATACCATTATTAATTAACCAACCATTCTTCTCTGTCACCGTTCCAATTAAAGCAAAACGACTTAATTCATTAATATAGCTATCAATTTTTTGGTACCATACTGTATCTTTCGGCGCTTTTCTCGTATCGTACAAATACGATTGAATGTCGTAATCAACACCTTGCATAATATCGTAAATCGCATTTCCAGCTGAAAGATTGTCTACCAATGTAGAAAAATTATCGTTATATTGTTTAAAAATCTTTGCAGCTGATGTTATCGTTTCCACATCACTCGAAGCATTTCCTATTAATTTTCCGTATGATGATACTACTCTATTTTGTTCTAACGTACCGAGTTTGAAATTCGGGTTATTCGCAATCGTTTTTAATGCAGGTAAGCATTTATCATGATAGCTCCGCTCATTTAGTTTACTTAATTCTGTATGATAAAATCCTAAATAAAACCCTGAGCGTAATACCTCTACTAAAGTCTCAATCCCTTTAGAATCATCCTTCGTATAAGCTTGTCCTTGCTGCTTCAATTTATCAATAATTGCCTGCATCCTACTATCATTTTGATAGAATGCAAGGCTATCCTTATTAAATTGAAATAGACCCGTAATTTGCTCCCAATCAATTGTTACGAGTAGATCTACTAATTGCTGATTGTTTAATTGATTTAATTCAGCAATTGTATAAGTTTTCGCTGCAGCTAATTGCTTACTTTCTTTTTTTACTTCAGGTGGCCTTTGCGACAAATCAGCAAATTGTAGCCTTTTCTCAAAAGACTTATTTTCAAGCACTTTTGATGAATGAGCTAATTCTTGCATTGGCAGTTGTACACCAACTGGCTCCATTTTGAGCACATTCCGATAAGAAACTTGCTCTCCCTTTTTACTTTCTGCCAATGTGCTCCCTTGAAAACTCCCTAACATTAAACTAGCAAAACATACCCCTACTAACACTTTTTTTGAATAGCCTTTCATGCTCTCCCCTACCTTACATTTTTTAGTGTCCCGCACCATTATTTTACTATTCTTACTTTTTATTCTGTATTGAGAAAAAATAAGGGAACGTTCACATATGTATCCATACCGCGCAAAATTAACACTTGACTTTATGTGAATTTTATATCAAAAAAGATAGATAATAGCGAAATTCCTGCTATATCTATCCTCGTTTTCAACGCTATGATTTTAACTTTATAAACGTAACTTCCGGTAATGCTTGCATATGCTGAATAAATTCATTCTTTTCTTCTGACGATATATTTTTCAGTTGCATCCCTACCTTATAAACTATTTCTGTACCTCGCTGCAAAGCTTCCACTTCATATGACAGTATTGGAATACCTTTCACTTGTAGCGTTTCTACTATTTGTTGTACCGCCTCATGTTTATTTATACACATTTGCACTGTTATATTTTGTGGAAATAAAAATTGCACCTTAAAAATACGACTCACAATCTCTAAACCAATTAAAACTAGAATCGTCGCTCCAATGCCTACTACATACATGCCAGCCCCAATTGCTAATCCAATTCCTGCTGTAGCCCATAAACCAGCCGCTGTCGTTAATCCTTTCACTGCCTGTTTTTGAATAATAATTGTACCTGCACCTAAAAACCCTACTCCACTTACAACTTGTGCTGCAATACGGCTCGGATCAAGAGCCATATGTTCCTCATTCATAATATCTGAAAAAGCATATTTCGAAACGACCATTATTAATGCACTTCCTACCGCTACTAGGAAATGTGTTTTTAATCCCGCTTCTTTTGATCGAATTTCCCTTTCAATACCGATTATTGCTCCTAACAAACCCGCAACACCGATTCGTATAATCAAATCAAAATTTACACTCACGAGCCCTTCCCCCTTTCATTCATTATAGATAGATAAAACAAAAATTATCACACACATCCTTTTATCGATATGAAGGAATCTTGCTAAAATACACTTAATACTCCGACCGTTTTATGTTAATATTTTAAATATTAACATAAAATAAATAACTTCTAATTTTAAAACTCCACTAATTTTCTAAAAAAACAAAGGTGGATTACATGAGATGAGGTTGAGAAAGTTAAGAAAACGCTTACATTTTATACTGTATTTTTTTATACATACTAAATAAATAAAGGAGCTTACTAACGATGAACGTCTCTTTACTTACACCTACTATCGATTTACAAGAAGAATACTTAGATTTTTATAACGAATGGAAAGATAGCGGTGAAACGATGATTCCGTGGGTTATTTCAAAGGACCCTTCTAACTTTCCGGCTATGATTCAAGAATTGCTCGATGCGCATAACGGAATAAACCTCCCTGAATCTTGGGTACCAGACTCTACGTATTGGCTCGTTACAGATGAAAATAAAATTGTAGGAGCTGTTAATATACGTCATAGTTTAACCGAGCATTTATTTAACGCTGGAGGTCATATCGGTTATGGCATTCGCCCTTCTGAAAGAAGAAAAGGTTATGCTACGAAGTTATTAGAATTATCGCTAGAAAAAACGAAGGAATTAAACATTACGAAAGCACTTGTCGTTTGCGACGAAGTGAATACAGCTTCAAAAAAAACAATTTTACATAACGGCGGGCTTCGTGATGATGATTTCATTGAGGAAGATGGAAATGTAGTAAGAAGATTTTGGATTGAGCTATGAAGAAGTCATCCGATGAAAATAATCTTGTTATAGAGAAATATAGTAGAAGTAATGAGCTAAAAGTAAAACAACTTATTGATTTATACAATGAAGACTCTTATCTATTTAACTTATTACGAGATAATAAAACAAAATGTGTGTATATTGCCTACTATAAAAAAGATGTAGTAGGCGTCTTTTTCACGTGGAACAGTAACTTCCATCCATACTGCACATACTTTCGAATGTATACAAATCCGTTCTATTCAGAGGTACACATTGAACAATTTTTATTAAACGAGATTCAAAAACGAGAAAACTTCAAACTACCATTACAAACCTCTATATGGGGAACATCGGCTCATTTAAAAGCCTATTATGAAGAACATAATTTTATGGAAATCCGAAGAACATATATGCCGATATTAGAAGTACGCAAAATCATAGCTATCGATACAAAGCTTCATTCAAATTATGTTGTACAAAGCTTATCAATCATCCTATCCAATAATAGCTCCTTTGAAAAGCTAGCTCACTTAGTAAAAACGAATTATGAGGATACTCACTTAGCAAATCCCGTTGCCTCATACCCGCTCGAAACTTGGAAAGAACAGATTTTAACTGATGATGTGTTACTAGATGGGAGCTTTGTAATGATAGATGAAGACAATAAAATTATTGCGTACTCTTTCCTCCATACATCAGAAAAGGATAATACGGTAGAACTAGGATGGTGTGGGACTCACACTACAGAAAATTTATCCTTACTGAAACTTCTCGTTTTCAAACAAGCTATGTATACAAGTAAACACGGTTATTCTTTCATTCAAGGTGAATTCGATTCAACGAGTATATACGCAATGGAGATATTAAAATCTTTTCCTTTCAATCCTTGTGCTACTTGGATTACGTACCAAAAAGAAGTCGGAAAGTGATTATACACCTTCCGACTTCTTTTATGCTTTCTCTATTTCAAACTGCACTGTAATACCACTAGGATCTACTACTGTAAATCCGTTTGTACCTTCGTTTACTTTATGTTGTTTTTCTATTAATCTTTCTTTCACTTCATCTAACGCTTCTTTATGTGGTAATACAATTGTATACACTTTAAGTCCAGTTGCATGTGCGGGTGGGTGTGGATTATTTACTCCGTTCCACGTATTTGCACCGATATGGTGATGATATCCTCCTGCAGAAATGAATAAGCAGTCATCTTCACGCTGTTGCACTTCAAATCCTACTGTCTCTACATAAAACTCGTGTGACTTCTCTACATCTGCTATTCGTAAATGTACGTGCCCAACGACAGTATTAGCAGGCAACCCATCAACCTCATAATCAACGAGTGTTGCCAGTTCTTTTAAATCAAGCGGCGTACTGCCTCCTGGTCCTTCTCCCCATTGTTCGCGCGGACGGTCTGCATAAATTTCTATACCATTCCCCTCTAAATCTTGTAAATAAAACGCTTCGCTATACGTATGATCACTTGCACTATTAAACCTTGAGATCGGTAAAATTTCATTTGAATATGTATAACGTCCTTCTTGCTCAGCCGGACTATCAATTACATTCTTATTACGAATCACACCAAATAATGCCGAAGCAAAAGCCTCACGAGTCGAAATTAAAAAGGCTACATGATATATACCAGTCGTACGCGGTTCTTGCAGTACCCCGTCCTCTAATTTTTCAAGAACAAGTAACGTGTCCTTTCCACCTTTTCCTGATAAATATGCTTTATTCTCCTCTTGCTTAATTACTTCTAAGCCTACTACATTCTCATAAAATGCAATTTGGCGCTCTAAATCTTGCACTTTAAATTCAACATGACCAATACGTGTTTTCGGATGAATTTGTACCATGAATTACTCCATCTCCTTATCCCGATATTTTCCTATTTCATATAACCGTTACTATGAAGGATACAACTAAAATCATCCTATGTAAATAAGAAAAGTCAGAATTTACACACATTTTTATTTTCATAATAAAAAAGTCACCTCTTCTAACTTTCAGAAAAGGTGACTTTACAAAAACAGTATGCTGTAACTCTTATTTCAGTTTATGTACTTCGGCAACTAACTTTCCACCCTGAATGCCCATATAAAGTTTCACAGGTGCATCATTCGTGTTTTCAAACACTAAGTCTAAGTATGGATATGCAATTGTAGCATCTCTTCCTTGTGGAACATAACCTACCGTTTTAGAATGTGTCGTTCTCTCTACCATTTTCAAACCAGCTTGATCTGCTGCATTGTATAATGTTGATGATGTTTGACAAACACCACCGCCGTATCCATCTACTAATTTACCATCTACAATTTCTTTTCCTAGTTGATATCCTTTATCTGGCGTTGTATCACCAATTAATGCATTGAAAGAGAAACTGTCTCCCTTTGCTAATACAACTCCATTTATGCTCGCTGCTGACAAGCGAATATTCTCAATACGGCCACCTGCTGAGCCACCTAAATTCGTTTC
Organism: Bacillus pretiosus; assembly: GCF_051294775.1. NCBI lineage: Bacteria > Bacillati > Bacillota > Bacilli > Caryophanales > Bacillaceae > Bacillus > Bacillus pretiosus. Next base: position 1,296,104 of record NZ_JBPPHF010000002.1, on the reverse strand, counting down.
ATATCTACCAATTACCGTACCACTTCCTTGCGCATCACTTAATGTTGCGATAGGCTTTTTCTCAACAATAGGTAATTGATATGAAGAATCCCACATGCCAACGTTTAATAATTTATCTACTAATTCTTTTTCCATTAATTCATAAGAAGGTTTTCCTTCTTGCCAACTTCCATCAGGTGCTACACGTGAAGGGACCATCTTTTTGTCAACGCTTTTTCCAACCTCGCTAGCAACCTTCGTTACCGATTTTTTAAATTTTGCTTCGTCTTCAAAATAACCTAGACTCGATAAATCTAGCTTTTTCACTTCCGTACCAGTACGACCATCTACTAAACTAATAGAATCCTGTACCTCTGCTTTAGCCTCTACCGTGTGGCCACCAATGTCACTTACTAATGCAACATCACTTACTTTTGCACCACAACCACTCACTATAGCTACACATAACACCCCAACTAATATACCCTTTACTTTACGGAACAATATACTCTCCCCTTTTTCCCAATATTACTTTTATGTATTATTTCATTTTTATGTATGTTTTGTTACAATCATTTTACAATATATTTATAAAATGTTACAAGTTATTTTTTACTCTATATAAATTACTCTTTTCTTTTCTAAATGTCTATACATATTTATATAAAAGTTGGAGTCCGATAGAATTGTAACCTTTATGTAACCTCACCTTTTTATCCAGTATATACCATAAAACAAAAGAAATACAAATGTAAAACTCCATATTCTTATTTATAAAGGAACACCTTGTGAACATAAATAGGTATTTGCCGTGCCACACTCCACTTTTACACATACATTATGGTGAATTAACCTATTTTAAAGAAATGGAGGATGTTTTTATGTACCCCTACAATCCATACGATCCATATAACCAAAATGGTTATCAACCTCAATATGATTTACAAGCACAATACCAACAATATATAGATCCAGCAGAACAAGTTAATCCATATGATCAAAATCGACAATTCCAACTTCCCATCTCTTTTCCTGGTACTGGAAACCGTCAACTAGAAAGACGAGTAAATGAGCTTGAACAAAGAGTACGTCAATTAGAAAACACGGTTGAGCGTCATACACGTAGATTAAACCGATTAAACCAGCGTTTACGTACAATAGAAAACAGACTAAACATTCCATTTTCAGCATTAGAAGACGGATTTTAATTTCGAAAGTAAAAAATATATAAAGGAAGGGGCTCCCCCTTCCTTTATATAAATTGACGAAAGTTTTTTCCATCTCTATACTGATAAGAGTTAATGAAATGAAACAAGGTGATAAATATGGATTTTGAAATAAATTATCTTTCCTTTTATGTTGTACAAGTAGAAGGAAAAGGTGAAGCTGTTGATAAACGCTACAAACATTTTCAAACGTTAGACGCTGAAGAGTATGAAGATAGCTCCTTAAAAGAATTTTTAAATGGTGAATTATTAAAAATTTCAAAGCGAAAAGTAGAACGTCATGCGAAAACAGAACAAGCTCCGACAAAGATCGGTCGCTTCATTGTAGAAGAAGGGCACGAACTTGATTCAAACCCCCATTACAACCTCTTTAATCGCATTCGCTTTGCGGAAACAAAAGAAAACTTCAAAGATATGAGTGAACCTCTCGTTTATACATATCTGGACACAAGCGCTGTACGCGGTGGTGTATTTTTAATTGCGCAAGCAAAACTACGCAAATACTTTGATGATCCATTCGTTTTCGTTATGAAATGTGACTTCGAACCGAAAGTCGCTTCTATTTCAGATGAATCCACACTGATTCGTAACGTTGAAATGGCCATCACAACAAAAAACATGAAATCTATCCAATATCCGTACATGCCTGAAGAAGGTATGGTCGAAGTAGGCGAACTAAAAATTCACCAAGCATCTCACGCCCGTTATTTTGAGGACTTCTTAAAATTCGTCGAGTACGAACGCTCTATGCCTGAAATTATGAAAACACAAGTAATGGACATGGTATACGACCAAATTGAAGATGTATTTGAAGAAGGTACGGAAGAACGCGAACAATTCGACCAAGCAATGGAAGTATGGGCTGCCAGTCCGAAACGCGAAATTATGGAACAATTTTCAACCGAAGAAGTAATGGAAGCTACCGCTCAAATCGTCGAGCACGCTCCTGAAGTGGAATTAAAGCTAAAAGCAGACCATATCTCCGTAAAGGCCCTGCTTGCTGATTTCGGGGATCAAATACATATCGCAAAGGTAAATGACCGATACGTACTAATGATCGAAGCTGATACACTTACGTTTGAGAAAGGCTTCTCTCCGATTGAATTTCTGAAGCCAGATGAATTGCAAGATGTGATTGAGCGGATTGAGAATAAGCAACAGTATTCTTACGATCCGAACGGGATTGAATAAAGTGAAACTTTAATCAGTGGGGTTTTTGTTCATCCCCACTGATTATCAGCCCTCACCAATCGGGCTTTTACGGGCAGTTGATCCCCCACCTAACTTCGTTGCTTCAGCTGAATTTTAAGGTGGGGGATCTTACTGCCCGTTAATGCGGGATAAATCCTTCCATATAACTATTTTTACTGAGCGCTGTTAACAAACGCTCTTTTATTTGGGACATAGTTGACAGTTATATAAAAAAACCGATTCTTCTAAGAATCGGTTTTTCTGCTTTAAAACAAAATATGCTTATTTTTAATCCAAGATAACAATTGTTGCAGAATCCAGTAGATTCCTTCCTTGTTGTACAAGTGTATTTCCATTAGAGTAGTCACTATGTATATTGGTAAAATGAAAATTTCACTTCACTACCTCAAATTTATTGTACTCGTAAAAAGATAATTGAAAACGATATTCTGGATGCTCTCTCACCCAATCGTAAGCTTCTTCTAAAATATCCATTTTGTTTTGTAAGTCATTAAGTTCACTACATTCGTCCCTTTTCTGTTTGCACAGAGGGCAGAATCCATTCACTATTTCGGCACTCTTCGCCCTAATAGTTTTACTTTCTAAGTCAACTACTAGACGAAGAAGAAGAGAATGCTCTTCTTTTGTAGTCACGGTCATTTCAGCAATCCCATCCTCATTCCAAAAGACTCCGTTTAATTCCATCTTTACGGCGACGTCTTTAATATCCAAGTCTATCACCATCACACCTCCCTTGTATAAAACTCATATTTTACTCTTCGATTTTAACCTTTAATACACCATGATTTAAAGATATATTAAGCGTTTTCCAATTTTTCTTCTTTGCTATGAAAGGAAGTGTAATTACTGCTAATAGCGTGGTAAATATTATCCCAAAAACTAAAACTGTTACAATGTTAAAGATTGCTTCCATTTAACTCTATCCTTTTTCATTTCTATGGGCTCTAATTTTATGAATGTATTTAAAAATTCTTACCACACCTTAATTTTCAAAGCAATTATAATGGCCCAATCACAACAAATCAATTCCTATTTAATATGAATACTTTATTCATCCATCAGTACAATGACGTTAAATTTATGTAGCTAGAAATAGAGGAGAATGTCATTTAACCTCTACATTCTCCTCCATCTCAGCCAAATACCTAATCTGCCTTTCCGCTTTTCTCACCGCCGTAGGAAAATGCTTTTTCAGAAGTGCTATTGTAGCTTCACTTATATAATATCTTTCCGTTATACTTTCCCACGTGTCACTATTTTCAAATGCACTCCAAACGAAAGGACGCTCTGTATTTTTTCTCATTTCTTTAAATACCCATTTCCGCATCTTTTTTTTCGCTTTTTCTGTTAGTTTTCCGTTCTCTACAAGTTCAAGCTCACCATGTCTTTTGTACCGTTTATGAATGTCTCTCTCGCTATATACTTTAAGAAGTATATTCGCTGTATTCTCAGCATCCGCTAAAGCTCGGTGCTGCTTCCCTTCCCACGTTAAACCGAGCTGTTCTACTGCAAATTGTAAACTTGGTGTATGCTCAAATAACTCTTCATAGGCTTGGAAAACAAACTTCTGCAAATCAAATTTGCTCTCTTTTTCCATACATGGGCATTCTACACCGTGTAACGTACAATCATGAGATAAAAAACGATAATCTTCTCTTCCCCATGAAACAAATACAGAGTCTTCTCCGATAAATTGAATAAATTTCTCTATAATTTGCGGAAATTTCTCCACACCAATTAAATCTTCCTTTGTAATTCCCGTTAATTTTGTCGTATGACGAGTGAGTCGTGCACTCGGCTTTACTAACTCCGAAAATTCTCCAATTACCTTCATTGTACTTGCTTCTATTTTTACAGCTCCGATATCAACTATCTCTGACGGATCTTCTGATTTATACGGCCTGAAATTTCTCTCTATATCGAACACAATAAAATGTGTAGCGTTTTCCAATTTATTTACCTCTTTCTAAATTCCTTTTCACACACATACTCTATTTTCAGTATTTATTTATTCATACACTTTATGCATGAAATACTTCGTCTAATAAACGAAAATTTAATCTCATTATTATATGTACATAGGAGGTTATTCAATAAAAATGCAAAAAAAAGAAGGGCAAGCCCTTCTTTTTTCCGTAATTACTTCTTGTTAACGTTTGTAGCTTGAGGTCCACGGTTACCTTGTTCTACTTCGAAAGTAACTTCTTGACCTTCTTCTAAAGATTTGAAGCCGTCGCCTTGGATAGCTGAGAAATGAACGAATACGTCTTCTCCGCCTTCAACCTCGATGAAACCGAAACCTTTTTCTGCGTTAAACCATTTTACTTTACCGTTTTGCATTTAAAAAATCCTCCTACAATGTACCTATATGTACATATTCATTTTCAACCACTTTACAATAATACTTCAAACATTAAAAAACTGCAACCCCAGAGGAGATTTAACATTGCTATCCTCCTCGGAAGTTACAGCTCATTTAAATCTCTATATTATTAAAAGTAAAATGGTTTAAAGTAACTATATCATATCAATATAATAAAAGTAAAGTTTTTTTTGCTATATAATTTTTTTCTTCCACTGCATCGCTTTTGATTCACCTGATCCAGCTACAACATAACCCTCTTTTTGGTTAACGATGCGCCAGCCATGCCCTTTAACTGAGTCACATATTGTAACAAGTCCTTCTTCTAAAAGTACACGACAAACCGTACTAATCCCCGCCTTATTTTGCGTTGACGTTGTATATAGCACATGTTGATCTACACTCAAGGCTAAATAGCTACTTGCTTTCTGCTCACTTTGACATGTGTGCCAATATGTTTTTTCACTCTCAATACTTTCATCTATTTTACAAAAAGAAATATTCCCGCTAATCCCCTTGCACGATCCACTCGCTGCTACTATATAAGAATTGTGTACAGTCAACGCTGAGATCATCTGATTCATCACGATTTTAATCCTCTTTAATTTACGTGTCTCCAAATTAAAGAGCCAAACCCCACCATATTTAGCATGTATTTTCGTACCGATAAATAAGTAATGTTTATATAAAAATAACGATCGAATAGATGGTGCCCCGCCACCATATTCAAGAAATGGATGAATGGTTTCCCATGTCGAACCAAAATCATTAGAACGATACAACGTTTTATCTCCATGAGCAATGACTGTTCCTTGTACATTACTACACACATTCCAACTCGTTGCTTTTGTTGGAAAACGCTGAACCGTCCAGTTCTCTCCACCATTCATACTACGAATAAAAATCCCTTCGTCACCTACACCATACACTACATTATCTTCGCTATGTAAATCCCTAATTCGTTTTTGAAAACCTTTTAATATTTGTTTCCATTCTCCGTCTCGTTCAATAAATAAGCCATTATATGTAGTAGCTAACATAAGTTTTCCATCTCTTAACTTTGTAATAGCGGTCGCACTTAACATTGTCTCCACGTTGACACTCCCATTCTTAGAACTTCTCAGCAAATGCAATTGCAAAATTACTGCATTTTTCAACATCCTCTTCATCTTCTGGAGCTAGTTCGATTTTCAATCCTTCTTGTACAAGCTCTGCACCGCGTTCTACAAGTCTTTCTTCAAATATCGTTACCGCTTCACAAAATAGTTCATACGCCGTATCACCTGATCCGAATACCGCTACTTTCTTTCCTGATAAATCTATATTTTCTAAGTCCTCATGGAAATCTTCCGCCTCAAACGGTAATTCACCATCGCCCCACGTATAAGATCCTAAAATGATTCCATCATAGGCTAATAATTCTTCAGCATCCATGCCTTCCATTTCTTGCAATACTACTTCATGATCAAAAGCATCTAAACTAACTTTTATTAAATCAGCAATACTCTCTGTATTTCCTGACATACTTGCATAAGCTATTAAAATTTTTGCCACTTCGGCATCCCCCTCTTACAATAAATGATTCTCATTCTCATTATATTAATAATGAGAATCAATTTCAATTGTATTTTTCATTTTTATTTATTCCATATAAAAAAGCACAGATGACTATACAATCACCTGTGCTTTTTTATTACTTTTTAAAAATACCAAACGGCTTTCCAACTGGTAATACAACTTTACCGAAGTGTGTATTTAACACTGCTGCTGCTGAACCATAGAAAGATAATAATGAAATACATAGTTCAGAATACGCTGCTAAATTATGCATTGCATGTGGCATAACACCTAAAGTACTTAATGAAAGACCAATAAATAAGAAATCAATAAGGACGAAAATCATAAATAATACTTTATGTGTTTCCATTGCACCAATTGTCATAAAGATTGTGAAAATCAAATATCCAATAAAGGCTACACCCAGCTGTTTTGAATCTGCAGCTTGTGCTAATTTTTCGCCAAATACTCCAAGTTGAATTAACCAAGTCATTCCAACACCTAACCAAAATAGGCCGTATGCACCGAATGCTGTTGTACCGAACGTATTGTTATGCTTTGCATCGTGAATGCACGCAAAGATTTGTGCAAATCCTCCTAAAAAGATTGCCCACGGTAATACAAGTGAAACGCCATCTGTTAAGCCTAACTTTTGAGATGATGCTACAAGTGTTACCATCGCTAATCCAAATAGACCAATTCCAGATGGATCTGCTGTTGTCATTTTCACATGATGTGTAGTTGTTTGATTGCTCATATAAACCTCCTGATTATAAACATACTCGAATACAATACTTAAATCAGAAGGCTATGTCAATGGTTTTTTTTGTATGTTGTCAGACCTTACTTTTTATAATGATTACATATACTTCCGACCACTTCATACGGTTTTATATTCACTTTCTCCAACTCGTGTATCGGCAACCATAATGGAATATAACTCCCTCTATCTTTCATTTCGAATTCTTCAGCTTTACCACTTCCGAAAACTCCACCTACAATATGGGCATTAAAATAATACTCCGTTCCCTTATACTCCACCTTTGCAATGAGATGCTCCACTTTTATATGTACCCCTAACTCTTCATAAGCCTCTCGCTTCGTTGCCTCTTCAGGTGTTTCTCCTTCTTCAATTCCTCCTCCCGGAAAAACATAATATATTTCTCCTTCTCGGATACGTTTTATAAGTACGATTTTCCCTTCCTGCACAATGATAGCCGCGCCGCGATTTCTTATCATTTTATTACCTCAATACGAATCGCAACTGTTCCCCACTTTTCTTCTTGTTCTTTCGTATATATTTTGTATGTACTTTCTAGCATTTCCTCTAAACTATCATTTTCACAATCCAATAATTTTTTATCAATTTGTTCGTACATCGCTTTAAAGCTTTCGTATCGTTTTATTTCCGTTACTTTGGCAGTCATCGTTTCCTCTGTCGTAAGGTTCGTAAATACAATATGATCGCCTTGTTTTATAAGTTGACGTTTTGCATCGTATAAACGTACTTCATATACTTTTTTTCCTAATTGAATTGATTGAAAAGGTTTATTATATAATCCCATTTCGTATATCATTCATTCCACTCCTTTTTTATGCATTACGCCTACTACTATTTTTGTGCATTACCAATTCATACAACACAGTTCGACTTATTCCAAGTTGCATATAATGTTCCATATCCATTACTTGCTTTAGAGAGGATGCTAAATTTGTTATGTTATTTTTAAATCAAAAACCTGAATATAATAAATATGATATTGGTGATTATACTTATAGTAAAGTAGGTCCAACCATTTTTTCTTGGAATGATGAAACAAAATTAAAAATAGGTAAGTTTTGTTCATTAGGAGAAGAAGTCGTTTTTATACTTGGCGGTGAACATCGCGCAGACTGGATAACGACATACCCATTTAATGCATTTTTTAATGAAGGAGCACATATTACTGGTCATCCTTCTTCAAAAGGTGACATCGTAGTCGGCAACGATGTATGGATTGGTTATCAATCCTGCATTTTATCTGGTGTTACAATTGGTAACGGAGCCATTATTGGGGCAAAGAGTGTTGTTACAAAAGACGTACCTCCATATGCAATTGTAGCTGGTAATCCTGCAAAATTTGTTCGATATCGTTTCCCACAAGAAACGATTGACAAGCTAGAAAATCTCGCATGGTGGGATTGGGATATTTCTGTTATAAAAGGAGCCATTCCATTTCTACTTTCCAACAAAATCAACGAGTTTTTTACCTCACCCGAAAATGAATCTATGTGATTAATACAAAAAGAGCATCCTATTCTTTCAGGATGCTCTTTTTTTTTATTTTTTATGTTCGTGCAAATGATTACACGGAGAACATTGAAATGGAATTTTATCTAAGCAATTAAAGTTTGTTTCACAAATTTGTTCGATCGTTGGGACGAACGGTATGACCACAATATTGCTTTCTATTATTTGTGTAACAGGCGGTAACACTGTACCTACTTGATGTTCGAAGCGAATACTCGCTTGATTTATATAATTTCCTGAACCACTTGGCGCGCTCTGAACTACTACTTGGAACGAGACTGTGCGTGCTTCACCTGGATTTAAACTTCCTATAAGAAATCCTGATATTGGGTTTACATTTGGCACTGGCGTATTATCAACCGTTACACTTCTAAGGACAAATTGAACACTACTATCTAACATATCTTGAAAACGAATATTTTGTATCGCTGTATCTCCCGTATTTGTAATAACTGTCGTAAACGTAATAACATCTCCTATTGTTGCTGTTTGATGGTCTGCCACTTTTACAACAGTCGTTGAAACATTTTGAGGAATAAACGGGATAACAACTGTGTTACTATCGCCTTCAACTACTACAGGAGGTTCATTAGGATTCACAATTGCAAGCCCACTCGCTGTCGCTGTATTTGTAACTAAGTTATTTATTTGCCCTCCTGTTATTACAACTTGGAAATTAATAATAGCTGCATCGTTTGGCTGAAAATCACCTAACGGAATACCAGTATTCGGGTTGGCAAATGGAAAAGGTACATCATTGACCGTTACCGTGCCATTTATAAATAACGTATTCGAATCAATGATATCTGTTAAAACAATATTCGTCACAGGAACTGTACTATCATTTATAACAGCAATTCCGTAAGTGACAACATCTCCTACCATCGCTACTTCAAAGTTTGCTCCTTTTGCAACAAATAAAATTGCAGTATTTACCGTTACAATAACTGTATTACTCGTGTCCATTACTGTAACCGGTGGCTCTCCTGGTACTAAAATATACTCTGCTAACGCCCCAGCAATGTTTACTACTGTACCACCATCTGGAAAACTTGTAATTGTAGCTTCATATGTTACAAGTGCCGTCTCACCGACTGGGATGTCTGGTATCGTAAATCCAGCCTGTGGATTTACCCCTGGTTGCGGAACTCCATTTATCGTTACACTATTTGGCACAAACTCAGCTTCCTGAGATAACACGTCTATAAATTGAACATTCATCGCATCAGCCGTACCAGTATTTAATATACGAACAGTATACGTTACCGTTTCTCCCACTCCAACAACCGAATTATCTACTTCTTTCAGCATATCTAAACTACCTCGATTTACTGGTGTGACTGTCGTATTACTTGAGTTCGTAATTGTAAACGGTGGTTCTCCTGGAATCAATTCGAAATCACCAGTTACTCTCGCTGTATTCATAATGCTACTAGAAGGCGGAATTGCGATTACATTTACTTCAAATGTAATTAATATACTGTCCCCTACTGCAAGATCAGGTAATGGAAAGCCTACAAAAGGATCTAAACCTACTTGCGGAATCCCATTTATTTGTACACTTCCTGGAACGAATTCTAAACTAGGTGATGGAACATCAATAAACTGAACATTCGTCGCTAATACCGTTCCCGTATTTGTAACTTGCACACTATAAGTTAACGTATCCCCTAATCGTGTTGCTTGCTTATTTACGGTTTTTATAACATTAAATCGTCCTCTATTTACTCTTGTTATTGTCGTATTACTCGGTTCATTTACTACAACCGGCAGCTCTCCTGGTACTAAAGTAAAGCTTCCTGTTATATTTGCAACGTTCGTAATGGTTCCTGATGACGGGATGTTTGTAACTGTCGCTTGAAACGTCACGATAACTGTTTCTCCAACTGGTATATCTCCAACTCCAAAGCCAGTAATCGGATTTAAGTTTGGTTGCGGGGCTCCATTTATAGTTACACTACTTGGTACAAATGACGCTCCTGCTGAAATCGTATCAATAAACTGAACCTCATTAGCTGTTACTGTTCCTGTATTCGTTATTTGAACTGTATACGTTAATACATCTCCAACGAGAGTAGCAGCCCTATTTACTTGTTTAATAACATTAAATCGTCCTCTATTTACAGTTGTAAGTGTTGTATTGCTCGGTTGGTTTACTACAACTGGTGGTTCTCCTGGTACTAATATAAAGCTTCCCGTAATATTTGCAGTATTAGCAATTGTTCCGTTTGATGGAACACTGACAACTGTTACTTGGAACGTAACTTCTACACTTTCACCTGGGCTTATATCTGGAAGCGGGAATCCATTATTAGGATTGAATCCAGGTTGTAGCACACCATCTATCGTTACACTATCTGGTATAAATGTGATCGAGGACGGTAATACATCACTATATTGAACATTTGTCGCTACCACTGTACCTGTATTTTGAACTATTGTTGTATATGTGATTGTATCACCTACTGCAACAACCGGCTGGCTTACTGATTTTAAAACATTTAAACCAGGTTCATTAATTTCTGTTAATGTCGTATTACTTGTCATTGTTTCTGTAATAGGCGGCTCTGTTTCACTTACAGCAAATGTAGCTGTAACGTCTACAAAGTTAACAATCGTTCCCCCCTCAGGTATGCTCGTAACCACTTCCTGATATGTGACAAGTACAAAATCATCTACAGGGATATCTGGAACTGTAAAACCAATGAAAGGATCTAATCCTGGTGCCGGCACCCCATTTATGCTCACACTTCCCGGTACAAATGCTACACCGGCGGAAGTTGTATCTATAAATTTAACATTCGTTGCTGCCACTGTACCGAAATTAAAAATTAATACATCATACGTTAATATTTCTCCAACCGTCGCTACCTCTTTATCGACTAGTTTTAATGGAAATATAGACGCTATATTAATTGTCGTAACGACTAGATTCGTTAATATCGTTTCCGTAATTGGTGGTTCCTGCGGATTTGGTTGTGAAGTAAATGTAACATCTGCATCATTTAATATGACTTCATTATCTGGAATCTCCGTAATCGTCACTTGGAACGTCACAGCAATATTTGCACCTGCATTTAATAACGGACTAACTGGAAATCCTGTTTCTGGATTTAAGCCAAGTTGCTGCGCCCCACCTATCGTTACACTATTTGCTACAAATATCGTTCCTTCTGGTATGACATCTTGAAAGAACACATCTGTAACTGGTATAATTCCTACGTTTGAAATTAGCACAGTATACGTTAATACATCCCCAACCGCTCCAGCAGCAACATCAACTGTTTTTGTTGCTGTTACTTCACCAGGAGGAGGTAACGGTATCGTAACTACTGTCGTATTACTTGAATTTGTCGTTGTTACAGGAGGCTGTAAAGGATTTAATAAAAAAGTGGCTGTAGCAGATGCCGTGTTTAATACGGCTCCGCGCGTGGATGGCGCAACTACTGTTACTTGGAACGTTACAGTCAATGATGTTCCAGCTGCGATATTAGGAAGCGGAAAACCTATATTTGGAACAAATCCAGGTTGAGGCGTTCCATTTATCGTTACACTATTTGCTACAAATGTTGTTTCTGGAGCAATTGGATCAATAAAGGAAGCATTCGTTGCTGTTACTGTGCCGTTATTTCGAATGACAACAGAATACGTGTAAGTCTCTCCAAGTGCAGCTTGTTGTACAGATGAAGATTTTTGTATATTTAATCGAGCAGTGTTTACTTGCGTCACAACGAAATTACTATTCGTAACAGTCGTTATTGGAGGGTTTGCTGGATTTATAAGAAAACTTGCAGTAACGTTCGATTGGTTTCTTATATTTCCACCGCTCGGAACACTCGTCACTGTAACTTGAAACGTAATCGTAGATGTTTGCCCGACCGGAATATTTGGTACTGGGAAACCTACCATAGGATTCGCGCCTTGCTGAACAACTCCATTTATCGTCACACTATTTGCTACAAACGCAGTACCAGACGGAATTGGATCTTGAAAAATAATATTCGTTGCAGGAACAGTTCCTGTATTTTGAATAAGAATCGTATACGTTAACGTATCTCCTACTCCTGCTTGTGGTGTATTTACACTCTTCATTACATTAAGTGATCCTACATTCACTCGGGTCACAACAATGTTACTAATCGTTACAATTGTAACTGGTGGCTGGAGAGGACTTACTTGGAAATCAGCAGTTACATTCGCATTATTCGGAAGAACTCTATTTGGTGGTACACTCGTAATCGTCACTTGAAAAGTAACTGTTACCATACCTCCTACCGGAATGTTAGCAAGTGGAAATCCAAATGTTGGGCTTAAACCTGGTTGAGGCGTTCCATTTATCGTTACACTATTTGCTACAAACGTTGTTCCAGATGGAATTGGATCAACGAATGATACATTTGTCGCTGCTACTGTTCCACTATTTTGTATACGAATTGTATACGTTAGCGTATCTCCTACACCTGCTTCAGTAGCACTTACACTTTTTATTACATTTAGCCCTGAAGAATTCACCACTGTATTAACAGTATTACTTGGCACCGTTACAGTAATTGGTGGCTCTGTTGGATTTACAAGGAAATCTCCAGTTACATTCGCATTATTTACAACATTATTTCCTTGAGGAATTTCATCAATTAATACTTCAAACGTAACAATTATACTCGCGCCAGTAGGCAAATTATTTAATAAGAATCCAAGTTCTGGATCTGCCCCTTCTTGTAAAACACCATTAACAACTACACTATTTTCAATAAATAATGTCCCTTGTGGAATTGAATCTTGAAAAAACACATTTGTAGCTGTTACACTACCTGCATTTATAATTTCAATTGTATATACTAAAACATCCCCTACCGTTGCAACATCCGTATTCACTGTTTTCAAAACTTCAAAGTTCCCTGATTGTACTGTTGTATTCACAATGTTACTCGGAACATTGATTGTTACTGGCGGTTCACTCGGATTCACTTGAAAACTCGCTGTTACATTTGCTTGATTTAAAATATCTTCATTTTCTGGATCCTGTACAATTAATACGTCAAATGTGACTATAACTGTTTGAGCCGCAGGAATATTAGGAAGAGAAAATCCTGTATTCGGATTTAATCCACTTTGTGGTACTGCATTAATTGTTACAGAATTTGCAACGAAAGAAACCGCTGAAGAAATAGTGTCTTGGAAAAACACGTTTGTTAACGGAACATTTCCTGTATTTTGAACGGCAATCGTGTACGTTAAAGTGTCCCCTACTGCCGCTTGTGTCGTATTCACTTCTTTTATTACATTTAAACCGCCTGTATTAACTTGCGTCACAACTGTATTCGTTTGTCTATTAATCGTCACTGGTGGTTGATTCGGAATAACGACGAAATTAGCAGATACATTTCCTCGATTCGCAATCGTGCCTCCGGATGGCGTAGATGTCACTCGGACTTGAAAACGCACTGTCCTACTTCCACCTGGAGAAATATTTGCTACCGCAAACCCAGTCGAAGGATTTGCTCCTGGTTGTGAAACCCCATCTACAGTTACACTATTTGCTATAAAAGTCGTTCCAATTGGGATTGGATCTTGAAAAATAACATTCGTCGCAAGTACATTTCCTATATTTTCAATTGTAACAGTGTACGTAAGAACGTCATTCACTGTCGCAAAAGCTCTATCTACTGTTTTTCTCGTTCTTATATCAGCTATATTAATAGTAGTAACTACAGTATTACTTGTCGCTTGCCCTGAAACTGGTTGTTGACCAGGTACTGGAGTAAAGTTAAATGTTGCACTCGCACGGTTCGGAATTGGATTGACAAGCGGATTAGATGTTACTCGAACTTGAAAGCGCACTACAGTCGTTTGCGAAGCATTAATACTTCCTAGATTAATACTACTTGCTGGATTTGCTCCTGGACGTGCTACCCCATTTACCGTAACACTATTTGGAACAAATGTTGTGCCACCAGGGATACTATCAACAAAAACAACATTATTTGCAGTGATATTTCCATTATTCGTCACATTAACTGTGTAGGTTAACACATCATTAAGGGTTGCTGTCTGTAAATCTACAGATTTTTGCATACTTATAGTTGCTTGATTCACTGTCGTTTGTACTGAATTTGAAGAAGACATACTTGTAATTGGTGGACTACCGACGAAAGGACGGAATTGATATGACACCATTGCGCGATTCGGAATAGGATTTGGGTTCGGAAACGATGTTATTCGCACTTGAAATGTAACAACTCTTTGCGCGTTAGTTGGGATTGTGCCTAAATTAATTCCATTAGCAGGGTTCGCATTCGGCTGTGTTACTCCACCTACCGTTACACTACCTGTAACAAACGTCGTTCCGTTCGGAATACTATCTTGTAATATAACATTTTCTGCACTTCCCGTACCTGTATTAGGAACTGTAATTGTGTAGGTAAGAATATCTCCAACTCCTGCAACTGTTCTATTGACCGATTTAACAGGATTAATAATTGGCCCCGTTGCATCAATTTGAACCCCAAAACCAGCTGCAGCATATCCATCTCCATTAGTAACGAATCGAACCGTTGCTGACGTTTGATTATTTACTAATGATGCAGAGGCATTTACATTTGTAATATCCCACCCTTGTCTTCGGACGGCTAAAGCTATCCCTAAAGGCTGATTCAAATCTCCAAACGTTCCAGTTGTATCTAACTCTCCAATATCGTTACAAATTTGTGACTGAAAAAAATTATTTGCGGGGTTTCTCGGGCCGGATAATGCAACTGTAGTATTTGCATTCGGTCCAAAACGAAGTTGATCTCCAACAATGTTAGAATCACCTTCTTGAGCAGTTACGAGCACCCGTCCTGTTACAGCTCCTGTGGCTGGAGTAGCAAATCCTGAAATAGTAGCATCCACTGGTGGTGATGAAGCATCGATAATTTCTTGACCTGCATAAACTGATAAATTCCGAAGTGGCAAACTAGCATTTTGATACACAACCTCAAGTGTCCAACCAGCCGAACGACTAATAGTTGGATCAGATGAAGTTCTTGCAGCTGGCACTGCACCTGTAGTATAAGTTCCTGCCCCGCCTGCACTAACAAGATTCGTTACATTGGCAGAGCGCGCATAATAAAACTGATTCCCTACTGAACCTTGCTGCGCAGTAGCAGGATCTGGCGTAACAGAAAAAGTCCCAGCCGGTGTTGTAAATGTAATATTATCATTTAAAAACGGTAAAACATCTTCCGTATCAGTCCGGAAAGTACCAGCCCAAACTAATTCTGCATATAACACACTACTTCCCGCTGGAAGGTTTAAAATTGCACTTGAAGAATTCAATTGCCATTCATCTGTTGTCCCTACCGGGAATCCTGGTACTTGTAGCGCTGTATTTACTGTCGTAAACACAGCAAGTGTACCAAAAATATTACCTGGTGCAGGCGATGTAGGGCTAAGCCCTAACGTATTCCCCGTAAAAGTGACGGCACCAGGTACTGTTGTTGTAAAACGATTTATAAAAGGCACACAATCATCTCATTTCAATTATAGTAAAAAGTGCTCTATACTATAAAATGTAGACAAACTATGCAATGTACTTTGTCCAACAAAATTCCGCACATACGAGAGGAGCTTACTACACTATGCGCTATGTTATTGTAACAGGAACTTCACAAGGTTTAGGTGAGGCAATTGCCGCACAATTGTTAGAAGAAAACACGAGTATCATCTCTATTTCTAGAAGAGAAAATAAAGAGCTTACGAAACTTGCACAGCAATATAACAGCAATTGTGTTTTCCACTCCTTAGATCTTCAAGATGTACATAATTTAGAAACGAACTTTAACGAAATCATTTCATCCATTCAAGAAGACACTGTATCATCTATTCATTTAATTAATAACGCTGGTACACTCGCACCAATGAGACCAATAGAAAAAGCTGAAAGCGAACTACTCATTACGAATGTTCAAATTAATTTACTTGCACCGATGATCCTTACCTCCACTTTCATGAAACATACGAAAGACTGGAAAGTAGATAAACGTGTTATAAACATTTCATCTGGTGCAGGGAAAAATCCTTATTTCGGATGGGGCGCTTATTGCACGACGAAAGCTGGTGTAAATATGTTTACACAGTGCGTAGCAACCGAAGAAGCAGAAAAAGAATATCCAGTAAAAATCGTCTCTTTTGCACCTGGTGTTGTTGACACAAGTATGCAAGCACAAATTCGTGAAACAAATAAAGAAGATTTCATAAATTTAGACCGCTTCATCGCACTAAAAGAAGAAGGAAAACTATTGTCACCTGAATACGTTGCGAAAGCAATTCGTAACTTACTAGAAACTGAGAATTTCCCGCAAGGTGAAGTCATTCGAATTGATGAATAACAAAAAGGCACGCTCTAATAGCGTGCCTTTTCATTTTATTTCTCTAAAAATATAAGTACAGACTCCGCAATTTGTTCATAACCAATTTCTTGATAAATTTTATTAGACGTAGGATTCGCTAGATCAGTATATAACGTAGTCGTCTTATACCCTTCATCTAACATACGTTGACTAAGTGCACCGACACAACTAGATGCGTATCCTTTTTTCCGTTCTTCTTTCGGCGTATATACGAAATTAACTGTTATATTGTTTGTAGTCGGTCTCGTTTTTGCAGCTACAGATACAAGCTTCCCATCTACTTCTAAACCAAATAGACGACGGTTAGTAATTAATGTATGAGCGGTTTGGGTCGCTTCTTCTTTCGTAGTAGGCAAATTCACATCTTCGCAAAATTGATATATCCACTGTTCTATTAATGTTAGCTCATCACTACTTACTTCTCGAAATACTCCATCTCCGTTCCACTTTTTCTTCACTTGTTTTAATTCATATATACCTTGCTCCATTGCAACAGTAGTTTTCTTATTTTCTAACACTGCAATCTCTTCCGCTAATCTCTGTACAGTTTTCTTATTACCAATCAACCTAGGAACATTTGGATATACTTTCGTTAATTTTTTTGCAAGTTCCACGATGTCCTCTTCCGACATTTCAGACGTAGCAACAATGATTTGTTTCTTTTCTTCTGTTTGAAGAAATACAACTGCAATTTCTTCCTCTTGTTTTGCTACCCCCATAAATATCGGTTGTTGGACCATTTGTAATACACCTAATATGAGATTATTTTCCTGCTCATTCTTTTCTAAAAATGGCGTAATCTCTTTTTTAAAAGTAAGAATCTCTTCATATACATGTAATTGAATCATCGACAATCTCTTCTCTCTATTTATAGTTTCATTAAGTATTGGCGATTAATCCATTAAATCCCTCTTTTACGATTCAATACTATGCGAAGTTAACATATTCAAATCAGTTTCAGCTTGTAAAATTCTCTGTTTTTCTTTTTCAAATACCTCTTCTTCTTTTTGAAATGACTCTTTTCGATTTTTAATCATACGCTCCATTTCCTTTTTACTCGGTCCACCATATACATTTCTTTTTTGAATAAATGCTTCTGGCGATACAATTTCTTCCCACTCTTTTTCCAATAAATGTATTTTAAATTTTTCTTGTAAGTATATATTTACATCTTTTAAATGTAATTCATGCAGCTCCTTTTGCTGCTCCAATGACATTTTCGCAATAACACTCGCTGCATGATGCGCATGCCGAAATGGAATGCTATAGTTTTTTGTTAAAACATCTGCGAAATCAGTTATCGTAATTGCATGTTTATAAGAACGACTCTTCAACGTTTCTTCTTCTACTTTCATCGTTCGAATAACTGCATTCATAATACAAAAAACACGAATGGTCTTTTCAATCCCTTTATATAAATACGGCTGCAGGTCATCTTCCGTATCGACAATATCACCAAATGGAGTATTATGAATCATTTGAAATACTGTAAATGCTTCTCCTAAAGCACTACTCGTAATCGCACGGGCGTGTTCAATGGAAACTGGATTTCGCTTTTGCGGCATAATGCTACTTATTTGTACATATGGCTTTGCGACAGTAATACCATCATATTCTTTCGTCGCTAATAGTAAGAAATCATGGATCCATCTACTCGTATTCGTCATAATTACCATAAGTAACGAGCTAACTTCTAATAAATAATCCGCTCCAGCAACAGCATCATATGAGTTCTCAATTACATTTGTAAACCCAAGTAAATTGGCAACTCGCTCTCGTTTAATTGGGAAACTTGTTGTAGAAAGAGCGGCAGCTCCCATTGGAGATTGGTTTAAAAGTTTGTACGTTCGTTTCATTCGTTCTAAATCTCTTTGCATCGTATCATAAATCGCTAACGTATAATGACCAAATGTTGTGGGCTGTGCTGGTTGTGTATGTGTATAAGCTGGCATAATCGTTTCCTTATGATCATCGGCAAGTTGTAATATACTTTCTTGCAATAATAAATGATGTTCCATTAATCGTAATACATATCGTCTTAAACTCATGCGATACATCGTTACACCCATATCATTTCTACTTCTACCAATATGCATATTACTTACAAAATCGCATTTCGCTTCTTGAGAAATTAAATGTTCCACTAAAAAAAAGAGATCTTCATGCCGCTCTGTATAGAGCAATTGCTCTTCTGGAATTCCCTCTACCTTTTTTAATGCGTGTAGTATAACTTTAGCTTCTTCCTTTTTCATTAAATTTTCTTCAGTCAGCATCGTGATATGCGCTTTATGCACTTGAAACATATCTTTCAATAAGTAATTTCGCTGAAAATGAAATACATGTTGTAATACGCAATCTACATATGTTTTTCCAGGGAAATCAGCGCCTTCACTCTTTATAAACTCTTCTTTACTTTGTTTCATCACCTTTTCCCCTCTCACCTAAGTATTACTACCCATCATACCCAGAGAGAGTAAAAAAGTGCTTGTATATAAAAATAAACTCGATGCTCTCTGCACCGAGTTTACTTAATAAAAGTCGCATCATACTTATCACTTTGCAGCACTTGGAAATGTAAGTTCGCTAAATGTTTCCGTATTTCTGCACTGTCGTCCTCATTTAAATTATTTGCTAAAAACACTATTTCTGTACAATTCCCGCGTTTATCCATCGCATAAACTGCTTTTGTAACTGTCCATGGCGTATAGCCATTTTTTTGCCCTGCATGTCTAAATGTTTTACGATATTTTTTAGCACTCATATCTGTTTCAACGATATTCGCCCACACTTTTTCTTCGGCCTCTGTTAGGCCACCTTTATGATTTGCCTTTTGAAGCAGTACCATATAATCGTTTGCAGAAGCTGCTGGTAATCGATCTGACCAAATTTTATCGTAACGTTCCTCTAAATAAAGAGGAATTTCCTTCTGTAATAATGGTCCCTTCTTCTTTAAGCGTTCATGTATAATCATCGCATATTCACGATATTGCTCTTGAGACATCTCTTTTAACTTTTTCTCTATTTTATATTTCGGAACATGTAATTCTTTATGCAAATATCCAGGGATGTATAAAGATGAAACAATCGGAAATAGCGGCTGATGTGCTGGAAGCGATAAACTTTGTAAATTACGATTAATATTATCTAATCCTAACACTTCCATCAAATATTCAGCATTCGCATTCGAACTAAACTTAACCATTCCTTTTGCCACTTCTTCTAAAGAAACTGCCCCTTCTGTTATCTTGTCTGTCTTTTGCAAATACCTTTGCCATCTATCTTGTGCACCGCCATCTGTATTCGGCACATAATAACGATTTATATCATTAATGGAAACGAAACTAGACGGATCAATTTTCCCTTCCGTAACTTGTTTCGTATATTCAAGCGCCACAATTAACTTCATCGTACTAGCAACTGGCAATACAACATTTGGATTTACAGAATAAACAACTTTATCATTTCTCTTCACGAGAAGCGCACTATTTTTTTCATCTTTATGTTCTTCAATAAAGGATGCGATATACTGTGCATCATCATTATTTGAACTCCACACTTTTTTCACTAAAAAATTACCCGATATTAGCAAAACGAAAATACCCACAATCACTGCGCATACTATAGTTTTTTTCAAGTAAAATTCCTCTCCTATTGTATAACTCTTCTCTATCTATCTCTTTCAAACAAAATAATGGAGATGATTATTTTAGTAATCATCTCCATTATTTTAACTTGTATTCTCCTATTATGTCTACGTCATAATTTTCACGAAGTCTTCGAGAAATTTTTTATAATGTAATGACCAACCAATTCGCACCCAATTCTTTAAGGATTTTGCATCAGGTTGTGGACGAAAATCAGCAATACTTTCTCCTTTTGCAATCCCTACTGTATCTACATCGACACGGCGGTATACATAGTCCAAAATAGACGGATTCGCCGCAACCATCATTGTGACAACGTCATGCACTGGACTTCCTTTTATTTTCGGATTTAGCTTTCTATAAGCTTTATAATAATACGTAAAAATCGGTTCAATTAATTTATTAAAATTCGTTTTAGAATGTTTCGTAATGTAATTCACCATCTCTGGCGTAATAATTGCTTCAGATGTAACGTTAAGTGGCACTAATGTCACATTCTTGGCGTTTTGCATAACTAATTGTGACGCAATCGGATCACCATGAAAATTCGCCTCTGCAACTGGTGTAACATTTCCAGGCATTAAGAAAGAACCACCCATTATATAATATTCTTTCACATACTTCATCATCGGCTTTTGCAAAATAAACGCTGTCGCAAGTGTCGTTGACCTGCCAGCATCGACAATGATTAATTCTCCTTTATATTTTTCAAGAATATCAAAAAACTCACAAAAAGGCTTTATATTCGGAGAAAGATTTTTCGGAGGACGAATTGGTCCTAAACCTTCTGCCCCGTGAATTTCCGGATAGTATGTTGTAATATCTCCAGATAAAGGAATCTTCGCACCATTAATAACCGGTATATCTTCCCTTCCTGCTAATTGTAATAAATATGCTGCATTACTCGTCGCCTTTTCTTGCGTTACATTTCCATATCCCGTTACTACGCCGACAATATCAATATCAGGATGCAACAATCCATACATAATTGCTAAAGAGTCATCAATTCCTGGGTCTCCCAAAAATAATACTTTTTTCATCGACCTCAACTCCATCCCCTCAATTGTTATTAATTTATGAATAACCTTACATATACAGAATAAAAAAGAATAAATTCACACAAAAAAACGTAGTCCTCTATAAGGACTACGTTCTTCCTCTAACCTATACTGTTTTTCTTCACAGCACTCATACTTCCAATGATATAAGCTATAAACGCAAAACAAATTGGGAAGACAACTGTATGTATACCGAACGGATTTGGATAGAAAAGATGAATACACATATATGAGCCTACCCCAACTAAAATAGAGGCAAGCGCTCCTGTTGCATTTCCTTTTCTCCAATATAACCCTAATACGATTGGCCAAATGAATGCTGCTTCTAACCCACCGAAAGAAAATAAATTTAACCATATTAAAAAATCTGGTGGTTTAATTGCTGCTGCATAAACGAGCAGCCCTACGATACCAGTAATCCACAAACTTCCTTTTCTAATCGTACTGTCTGCTGCATCTTTATTTATGTAATTTACGTATATGTCTTTAATAATTGATGAACTTACAAGTAACAATAACGAGTTTACTGTAGACATAATTGCTGCCATTGGCGCAGCTAAGAAAACTCCAGCTAGCCAAGGTGGCAACACTTCCATCGCGAGTAGCGGCATGACTTTATCCGGTACCGTTATACCCGGAAGTACGACTCGCGCAAATACACCTGTTAAATGCATACCAATCATAATTGTACCTACAACAACCGTTCCAATTATTAACGCTTGGTGCATAGCTTTTGAATTTTTATAAGACATGGCACGCACGCTAATTTGCGGTAACCCAACAACACCAATTCCAATTAAAATCCAAAATGATGTCACATATGATTTCGTTAAACTACCATCCGCTCCGAATGGTGTAATTAAATTTGGATTGATTTGAATAAGCTCCTGCATAATCTTTTCAATTCCACCACCAGCAATGACAGTAGCAATTAAAATGATTGTCGTTCCAACTAACATAATGATTCCTAATAACGTATCTGATAAAGCAACTGCACGAAATCCACCAATTAATACGTACACAAGTACAGAAAAAGTAAATAAAAATAGTGCTGTTGTATAAGATAGACCCGTTAGTGATTCAATTAATCGGCCACCACCGACCCATTGAGCTACTGTTGCTGAAAATAAGAAGATAATAATACATAACGCAGAAAGTATAACAACTGCTTTATTATTGTATCTTCCCTTTAAATAATCGATAAGAGTAATGGCTTCCATCTTCCTAGCGATAATTGCAAACTTTTTACCGATAACCGTTAAAACGATATACCCTGTTACAACTTGAATCGCAGATAATAATACCCATCCGAGGCCCATATTGTACGCAATACCTGGACCACCAATAAAGCTACTAGCACTACCGTACGTAGCAATCATTGTCATCGCTAATAATAAACCGCCAAGTTCACGCCCACCAAGAAAATATTCTTGTAAAAATTTATTATTAGCAGTCGCTTGTACGCGTCTTGAAGCATATACACCAATTAAAAATACAACGATAAACGAAATTATCATTGGAATGATTACATACCAATTCATCTATTATTCCTCACTTTTTTCTTCCTCATCGAGTGAAATATCTTGAAATACAAAACGAACAACTAAACTAAGTAAAATAACCATAACGATAAATCCAACGATACAGCTATAAAAAAACCATGCTGGAAAACCGAATACATATGTATATTCACTTGGATTTTTACTACCAAGCCCATAAGCAAATCCGTACCATATTATAAAATTGATAATAGCAAGTCCAAGACCAATTAACGCTTCTCTATGGGCAATTCGAAAGCGTGGATCATCATGATAATTCTTCATTTTCTCCCTCCTCTCACGATGTATTATTGTACCATTGTTCTTCTAGTTTTTCCTACTAGAAAGCAAAAACAAGCAGGATTTTTTATAATCATATAGAAGTTTCTCTTACATTACATATTTTTTACAATTGTAACACAAATGAAATTTGAATTTTCAGCATTTGTTAATTATGATTAAAATTAGAGGCTTTCCATCTAGTTCCCACATCCTTGATTTCGGAATAAACGCCGTCTCGTACTGCGTTTACATTATATTTTCAAGGGGGTTATACAATGAGTCAACTAGCTGTAAATCTTCATGAAAAGGTAGAAAAGTTTCTTCAAGGTACAAAAAAGTTATATGTGAATGGATCTTTCATTGAAAGCGCTTCCGGAAAAACATTTAAAACACCTAACCCAGCAACCGGCGAAACACTTGCCGTCGTTTCTGAGGCTGGTCGAGAAGATATTCATAAAGCTGTCGTTGCAGCTCGCATGGCTTTCGACGAAGGTCCTTGGTCTCGCATGAGCACTGCTGAGCGAAGCCGTCTTATGTACAAGTTAGCTGATTTAATGGAAGAACATAAAGAAGAGCTTGCACAGCTCGAAACATTAGATAACGGAAAGCCAATCCGTGAAACAATGGCAGCAGACATACCACTTGCAATTGAACATATGCGCTATTATGCTGGCTGGGCTACGAAAATCGTTGGTCAAACAATTCCTGTTTCTGGTAATTACTTTAACTATACACGCCATGAGGCTGTTGGTGTCGTCGGTCAAATTATTCCTTGGAACTTCCCACTTCTTATGGCAATGTGGAAAATGGGAGCAGCGCTTGCTACAGGATGTACAATCGTTTTAAAACCTGCAGAGCAAACTCCACTATCCGCTCTATACTTAGCTGAATTAATTGAAGAAGCTGGATTCCCGAAAGGTGTTATTAATATCGTTCCTGGATTCGGTGAATCAGCTGGACAAGCTCTCGTTAATCATCCACTCGTTGATAAAATTGCATTTACTGGTTCTACTCCAGTCGGTAAACAAATTATGCGACAAGCATCTGAATCATTAAAACGCGTTACACTTGAGTTAGGCGGTAAATCACCAAATATCATCTTGCCAGATGCTGATTTATCTCGCGCGATTCCTGGTGCACTTTCTGGTGTTATGTTTAACCAAGGACAAGTATGCTCTGCTGGATCACGTTTATTTGTTCCGAAGAAAATGTATGATAATGTCATGGCTGATCTCGTCCTCTATTCTAAAAAACTAAATCAAGGTGTCGGTCTTAACCCTGAAACAACAATCGGTCCTCTCGTTTCCGAAGAACAACAAAAACGTGTAATGGGCTACATTGAAAAAGGGATTGAAGAAGGCGCTGAAGTACTTTGCGGAGGAGGCAATCCATTCGATCAAGGCTACTTCGTTTCTCCTACAGTATTCGCTGACGTAAATGACGAAATGACGATCGCAAAAGAAGAAATTTTCGGTCCAGTTATTTCTGCAATACCTTTTAACGATATTGATGAAGTAATTGAACGTGCAAATAAATCACAATTCGGCTTAGCGGCTGGTGTGTGGACAGAAAACGTTAAAACAGCACATTATGTTGCAAGTAAAGTACGTGCTGGTACAGTATGGGTAAACTGTTATAACGTCTTTGATGCAGCATCTCCATTCGGAGGATTTAAACAATCTGGTCTTGGTCGTGAAATGGGATCTTACGCATTAAATAACTATACAGAAGTGAAGAGTGTTTGGCTCAACTTAAATTAACGAAAAAAGAACCTGACCTATCCGGTCAGGTTCTTTTCATTATGTATTCATTTAAACTTGCAATCCCCCGCTCACATTTAATACTTCTCCTGTAATATAGGATGCGTACTCTGATGCTAAAAAGGCCGCTGCGTTCGCAATATCTTCTGGCGTTCCAATTCTACCAACCGGAATCGCGCCAACCATCTTTTCTTTCACTTTATCTGGTATCGTTTTTGTCATATCTGTATCCATAAATCCTGGGCAAATCGCGTTACACGTAATGCCGAAACTTCCAACTTCTTTCGCTGCCGTTTTCGTTAAACCTACAACGCCTGCCTTCGTAGCCGCATAATTCGCTTGACCTATGTTTCCTTCTCTACTAATTGAAGATATGTTAATAATGCGTCCATACCCTTGTTGTCTCATGTAAAGAAGTGCTGGCTGCATACAATAAAAAACACCTGTTAAATTTACTTGCAGTACTTGTTCCCATTCCGGTTTCTCCATTTTATGTAACATAGCATCTCGCGTAATTCCTGCATTATTTACTAAAATGTGCAGTGTACCAAATGTTTGGACAGCGTATTCAATTAAGGACTTCGCATCATTTTGATTACTCACATCACAACGATACTGCTTCACTTCATATCCTTCATCTGATAACTCACGTGTCGTTTTTTGTAGCTTCTCTTCATTTACATCGCTAATTAATACTTTAGCCCCTAGTTTTGCATAAACCCTTGCAATCTCTTTTCCAATTCCCTGTGCAGCTCCTGTTACTACAGCTGTTTTCCCATTTAAAAACTCCATCCCTATCCCCCATTTCTATTACTTATACTGTATATTTCGGCTCTTTGCTTCCCAATTCCTCTTTGTATAAAAAAGTCTATTTGTGTCAAACTAACTTTGCAACGTCGCATAAAACACAAGGAGATTGTGTCGAATGAACAAAAAAAATTTCAAGCAAAACAAAGCTGCTGATGGCATTGATGTTGAGTTCTCTCGTGAACTCGCTGACCACGATGACTTAGAAGCAAACACACGTGCAAATGCCGCTGATGCACGTCAAAAACGCCAGTCAATAGAAAAATAAGGAACGCACAACCTTATTCTTTTCAACAGGGACCTACTACCCAATAAAATAAACCGAGAGATATCCTCTCGGTTTATTTTCTATATTTTTTTATATAATGTGCCAAAGTAAGTAGCGGATATATATATGCATAGCTATGATAACGAATATAAAACCCACCTGGTAAACCTGTTCCGGTAGGATAGTGTTCATTATCATCAGGATTCGCAAGCAAATATGAAATACCTTTTCGAATAGCTGGTGTTTCTTCATCATGGTAAAAAATGAGAGCATCTAACGCCCATGCTGTTTGGGATGGTGTACTAAATGGTAAAGTAACGAACCTTTTTTCCACGCTACTGTGGCACGATTCCCCCCACCCACCATCTTCATGCTGTATATGTTCCAGCCATAAAGCTGCTCTTTTCATTGATGGATTGCTAGATGGAATTCCGAGTGACCGTAAACCAGTCATAACAGCCCACGTACCATATATATAACAAATCCCCCATTTCCCATACCATGATCCATTTTCCTCTTGCACATTCATTAACCAATTTATCGCACTTTGTTTTTGTTTCTCAGGCAATTCATTTTGCGCGTATGTCCCGAAAAGCTCTAACACTCTTCCTGTAATATCTGGTGTGGACGGATCTGTAATCATATCGCTTGCATTTTCGATTGGTAAATTTGCTAATAAATTGCTCGTCACACCTTTTTCAAACGCTCCCCAGCCACCATCATTATTTTGTAATCCTTTAACCCAATTGACCCCTTTCTTCCAAGCATTATCTACATTTTCGTTCCCTCTACTTCTTGCCAACGCTCTTAGCACAGCTGTTGTATCATCGACATCTGGAATTGTCGTATTCACATCCGAAAAACCCCAACCGCCTGGAGTCAGCGCCGGAGCATGTACGCTCCAATCAGCTTTTTTTGTATGCTGTTTTTTTAATACATACGCTGCTGCATGTTGAATCATCTTATTATCTTTCGAAGCGTGGGCCTCTTGTAACGTATAGCTGAGTAAAGCCGTATCCCATACAGTTGAAGGAGAATTTTGCAAATGATTCCCTCTTTCCATCTTCCATATATAAGATGTTATCCCTGCTATAGCTTTTTGAATCATTGATGATTGAAGAGAATGTCCTAACGCGAGTAAAGCATAAATCATATAAAATGAGGCAGTTGCGTAACTATATAACGTTCCATTTTCATCGATACGCTCTTTCATAAAACGTTCGACTTCCTCATATCCTTTATGGTGTAAAGAAAGTGGATACGATATGATTTGTTTTACATCACTTAATAACGTTTGAAACAACGGAGACCGCTCCTCCCGAAACCATTTCCCGCCCCCGCCTGCGATATGATTTAAATTTGGCAGTAACTTTTTTCCTACTCGAAATCTTTTATTTAAACACACCATCATCGGAATTAAATGGATACGTGCTGAGCTACTCAATTCAAATATACTGAGGGGTGAATCATTTTGCAGAAACATAATCGGTGTTGGCAAATGAAAGAGCGAAGGGTATTCATATTCTCCATGAATTGCTAATAAAAACTTCGTCATAAAATGAGCACGCGCCACGCCTCCACGTTCCTTAATAAACATTTCGGCTCGCCTCATATTCGCATCTTCTTTTGTATATTTTTTTGAAGCTAGTAAGGCAGCATAAGATTGAATTGTAGCAGATAAATTGCCACCCACTTCATCTTCATACAATTTCCATGTTCCTTCATTTGTTTGAAGTGATGCTAATCTTTTTACAAACGGTTCTATCTCTTTATCTCTACCTAATAATTTTAATAAAAAAATCATATGGCAATCTGTTAATGGTGCTCCTTCAAAGCAAAACTGCCACGTACCATCTTGCCGTTGCATCGTTTGAAGTGCAGTTGTTCTTCTCGCTATTTCTTCATGCACTTTTTCATATAATAACAAGTTACTCACCCACCCTTTCGAAATCCGTATAACGATATTCAAAAAGGTAGCTAAATATGTATGAAAACAAAGAAAAACAGAACATATAAAATGTTCTGCTCATAAGCAATATCCCACTCCGACAATAATCCCTACTAAAGCACCGACTACTACTTCATACGGTGTATGCCCGACAAGTTCATTTAACTTCTTATATTCTGTTTGTCTACCGTGAAAGAACTCATTCAATATTTTCGCTTGTTTACTAACTGCAAGTCTTACTCCTGAAGCATCATACATAACAATTATTGCAAAGATAGCAGCAATAGCAAATAAGGTACTTTCCACACCTTCTACAACGCCAACACCTGTCGCAAGTGCTGTAACAGTTGAAGCATGAGAACTCGGCATCCCACCTGAAGCGAAAAACTTTGCAAAATCAAATTCACCCGTTTTGAATAATTTAAAGACTACTTTCGTTAATTGTGCTAGAAACCATGAAATTACAGCGGCCATAAGCGGATCATTATGTAAAATTGTTTCCACGTTCTCAGCTCCCTACTGACTATAATGGAAATCTATATAGTATCAGTATAAAGAAAAATGCGTAGAAAATACTACGCATTATGATACTTTTGCTGATTTATTTTTTATAAATTTCGGTTGTTTCTGCACTAAAAACTTTGTTTTCGCTATTGAAAACACAAATAATGCAACCCATATACAGAAAAATGCCATCATATGAGTAGATGTGAAATGTTCACCAAATACGAATACACCTAAAATTAAACTAATCGTTGGTGCAATATATTGTAAAAATCCTACCATATAAAGCGGAATAAGTTGTGCTCCTTTTGCAAAATAAAAAAGTGGTAAAGCTGTAACAATGCCCGCTCCTATTAATAGTAACGTCGATGACATGGAAATAGATCCAAATGAACCGAATCCATGCGCTCCTGTCATAACGAGATAGATAATCGCAAACGGCGTCACTAACATCGTTTCCATCGTAAGACCAATTGTCGCATCATAGTTTAACAATTTTTTTGTTAATCCATATAATCCAAATGAAAAGGCAAGTGATAAAGAAACCCACGGAATAGATCCGAAACGGACTGTTAAAATGATAACCCCTATTCCAGCTAAACCAACTGCAACATATTGCCAAAAGTTTAACTTTTCCTTTAAAACGACTGTACCAAGTAAAATACTAATAAGCGGATTAATATAATATCCAAGACTTGCTTCAATGACATGATTATGATTAACGGCCCATATGTAGACAAACCAGTTTCCGCTAATCAAGACTGAAGCTATTGTTAATGACATTAATAATTTAGGTCGTTTAAAAAGATTCACGAACTCCCCAATAAACTGACGAAACCTCTTCGTGACACCTAACACAAGTAACATAAAAACGAACGCCCAAACGATGCGGTGTGCTAATATTTCATCTGCTGGAACTTCCTCA
The DNA here is from genome assembly GCF_051294775.1 of Bacillus pretiosus. Lineage (NCBI taxonomy): Bacteria > Bacillati > Bacillota > Bacilli > Caryophanales > Bacillaceae > Bacillus > Bacillus pretiosus. Next base: position 1,266,354 of record NZ_JBPPHF010000002.1, on the reverse strand, counting down.
ACCCATTTCCAATAGATTGGTAGGATTCCCCACATAGTATAAGCACCAGCCGCATATATAATTCCTTTTTTTTGCTGTGCTGATTGACTCCCCATCTTCCCTTTTCTCCTCTTCTCATTTTTCTCCATTATACGGTCCCGCATGCTCACTTTACCAATAATCAATCTGCAATTCTTTCGACATTTCTCATACAGCAAAAAGTAAACATACTGTTATAACGACAAGTAACGGTATACCGAAAACAAATTTCTTTTTATGTGTTTTATGGTGAAACATATACATACCAATCCAAGCACCAACTGCGCCTCCAGCTACCGCTGATAAAAACAACGTACTTTCTGGCGTTCTCCACTGTTTCTTCTTCGCTTTTCGTTTATCAAGCCCCATAAGGCTAAAAGCTATAACGTTAATAATAATAAAATAAATCCATTTCATCGCTTTCTCTCCCTATGAAAAATTCGCTTAATGGTAACATGAAAAAACGATGGAAACAACTGAAGAACACTTTTTATTAATTGGTTACCTTTATATTTAAATAACCAACTAAAATCGCAGTTACAGCAATTAAATAGAAAGATATTATGAGCAGAATCTTATATTGCATTCCCTTCATCCACTACCATATCATCGAAAAAACTTCTTTCAATCTCTTTTTCATCAAAATGAAGAACTACAATTAGTCCTACATATAAAGAAACGAAATTTAGAAACCATTCCCCATTATCATCTTTCTTAGCTAAACATTTAAATATCTCTTGAAATTGCATACGTTCATCTGCAGCAACAACCGGGCGCACACCAAAATATTTCAATACGAAATGTAGGTTCAGCTGCACGGATAATGATAAAATATATTTTAATATCTCCTTATACTCCGCACTATCTTTTTGACTATACAACTTCACAAGCTTTTGATGTAAAGTAGAAATCGATAATTCTTCGTTAGTCACTTTAGTTGCTTCTATCGTTTCAATCATCTTTTTCATCTTCATTACATTCACCCCTTCTGCAAAAAAACAAAAGCCAAAGCGTATTTATTTTATAATCAGCAATAATTGAGTATTTCTCATCTCTCGTTCTTCTTCACTAACCAAATCATACTTTTTTAAAAGATGAAAGATATCATTTAATATTTCCTGTGAATGATTCCCTCGCAAAAATACCTTTAACTCTTTAAAAATCACTTCCGGTAAAAAACTCTTTTGACTTTCAAGTTTACTCATTACATCTTCCATAGAATGATCGATATTACACGCCATACTAAACTTCCCCCTCTATCCTCTATAAATAATATCCTCCGTTAACGATGTAAACACTTCTCCTACAAGAGACTCTTCATCATATACAGATGAACCGTTATTTTCTTCTCGTCTTGCAAAAGGTATTTGTGCAATCACTTCTGTTTGCAATTGTTCTGCAAGCATTTCGCCGCCTCCTTTTCCGAAGAGATAATTTTTCGATCCATCTTGTTCTTCATAATAAGCCATATTTTCTACAATTCCTAAAATCTCATGTTTCGTATGTTTTGCCATAACACCTACTCTAGATGCTACGAATGAAGCTACGTTGTGTGGTGTTGTAACGATAATTTCTTGCGCCTGCGGGATCATTGCTGCAACATCAATAGCTACATCTCCTGTGCCAGGTGGTAAATCAAGAAGTAAATAATCTAATTCTCCCCAGTGCGTATTCGCAAGGAAGTTTTGAATCCATTTATTTAACATCGGTCCGCGCCACATAACCGGGTTATTTCCTTCTGCAAAAAATCCCATCGACATAATTTTTACACCGTGACTTACAACCGGAATTGCCGTTTGATCAATCATCGTCGGTTTTTGATTCGTTTCCATCATAGCCGGAATGCTAAAACCATATATATCTGCATCTAATATCCCCACTTTTTTTCCCATACGAGCTAAAGCAGTTGCAAGGTTAATTGTCACTGTTGATTTTCCAACTCCACCTTTACCGCTCGTTACAGTAATAAATCGTACCCCTGAATCAAGGCGAAGCATGCTCGGCATTCCAGTTTCTGTTCTACTATTTTTCTTTAACTTCTCTGTTAGCGCAGCTCGTTCTTCTTGTGTCATAGAACCAAATGTCAAATCTACTTTAGATGCACCAATTTCCTGAAGAGACTCTTCCACATCTTGTTGAATTTTTGCCTTTAATGGACAACCTTGAATCGTTAGCACTACTTCAAGTTTAACCTCTGTTCCATTCATTTGTATATTTCTAACCATATTTAATTCTACAATACTTTTGTGTAACTCCGGATCCTCTACATGTTTTAATGCGTTCATTATTTGTTCTTGAGTAATCATAGAACTCATCCCTTCTCGTATTCGAATTTATATACAACATCTTCTTGGCGAAAAAGCTTATTATCCCCCACTAACGGGCGGGATTAATGCGACTATATCTCCAGCTTTTATCATCTCTTCATCCGTTACAAATTCTTCATTAACAGCCACCATCACTCTATCAAGCGATTGTAAGCAATAGCTTGATTTGAGCCATTCTTTTAATTGCTGCACTGTCATTTCTTGTTTTTCTGAAATTATTAATTGATCCGATCCGATTTCCTCACGCAAATTTGCGAACAATAAAATTGTAATCATCTTCTCATTCTTCCTTCTTCGGTTTTCCTTCTGGATATGCCGTATTTTCAAGTTGATCTCCAATCCACATCGTCCCATCTTCCCAAAATTCTTTTTTCCAAATTGGGACGATTTGTTTTATACGTTCAATCGCGTATTCATTCGCTTCATACGCTACTTTACGATGCGGTGCTGAAACTGCAATAACGACCGCAATATCCATGATTTCTAGCCGCCCTACACGGTGCTTAATTGCTACTTTTGCGTCCGGCCATTTCCCGTTAATTTCTTCACCAATTTTTGTAAGTTGTTTTACTGCCATCGGTTTATATGCTTCATACTCTAAATGTAACGTTCGTTTTCCTTTTGTTAATTCTCTCACCGTACCAATAAATGTTGTAATTGCACCTGCTTCTCTTCTTGCGACTTTATTCGTTACTTCTTCAACTACAATCGTTATATCTACAATCTCAAATAGCGCTTGTCCCATTAGAAACACCTCTCACTTTATAAAATGCCCAAGGCCATTCACTACCTTCTTTATCTTCCAGCAAAAGAACATCTACGAACATATCTTTTTTATAACCTCTCGTACCACCTGGAAGTACAATAAATATATTTGTCTCTGCTAGAGAAGAAACCGAGCTAGATTTATCAAACCCTGACGGATAAGCGATTAATTGCCCTTCGTTATATGTCAGTTTTGCTCGCACAAATCTGGTAAATGGATTTGGTTTTAGAAAATCTTCTCCTAATAACGCTTTTTCTCTTTTTACATGTGCTTTTTCACTAAACATATACGTCCGAATACAAGGTCTTACAAATAATTCAAATCCTACGTAACAAGCAGATGGATTTCCTGATAAACCAAATAATAACTTGCCATTTAATTGTGCTACAGTCGTAACACTACCTGGCCGCATTGCAACTTTATTGAAAAGAACCGATGCACCTAACTTTTCGTAAATAGCTGGTAAATAATCGTAATCCCCTACTGATACACCACCTGTTGTAATGAGCATATCCACTTGGCTTAACGCTTCTTTTACAGCTGTGAAGCATGTATGAAACTCATCGCTAAACTTCCCAAAATATTTTACTCTTCCGCCCGCTCTTCGAATTTGAGACAATATCATATACGTATTACTATTTCGGATTTTCCCTGGCTGTAATGAATCATTTACATCCAGTAATTCACTACCAGTCGCTAACAATCCAATTACAGGCTTTCTTGCCACTGGTACCTCACTATATCCGAACGTAGCAAGAAGAGCTGAAATACCTGGATGAATATATGATCCTTTTTTTGCAAGAACCGTTCCTTTACGAGCATCCTCACCTTGAAAAGAAATATTGTCACCCGTTTTGAATGATCGCTTCACTTCCATATAATTGTTGCCAGCTTCCTCATATTGACGAGTCAGCTCTAACATAACAACCGCATCACACCCATTCGGAATTTGCGCTCCCGTCATAATTCGAACCGCTTGAAACGGTCCTACTTTCTCGTGAAATATTGATCCCGCACCAATTTCACCAATTACTTCAAACACAATTGGTGTTTCATAACTTGCTACATTCGTATCTTCTGCTCTAATAGCAAATCCGTCATACGGTGAACGATTGAATGAAGGTACGTCATGGTCAGCTATTAAATCCTCCGCTAATATACGTCCGTAAGCTAATTCAATAGGTAGTAACTCCTTTAATCCCTCATTAGCAAATCCCATTACTTTACGAACAGCTTCTTCAACCGTAATTGGCACTCTTCTTTCCATTATTGACAACCCTTTCTATTAACCGAATACGCGATAATATAATTGTTTCGCTTTCGAAATATCATTTGTACCATGAATGAAAACACGACCATCTCGAAAAATAACGACGCGGTAATCATCTAGTTGGCAAGATAGTAAATACGGATTCCGATCTACTTCCCCCAATTTTTTTAATACTTTTTCTATATCGTCAAAATCGTACTTCCTATTTTCTACCGGCCTAATTTGCACTGTATTTCTTCCGCATAAAACAGCCACCTTCGTTTGGTTTTCGTATGATAAATAAGGATAAGTTCGATTCAAACCGCACGAGGGACAATCTTCTGTTTTGCTTTTCCCTAGTTTTATAAAATGGTTTTGATTACTCCATATATCAAACATGAAAAATGTTTTTCTAATTGCTGAGAAATCTCCGACTAAAATTTTGAGTGCTTCCGCCACTTGATATGCTGCGACGATTTGAACAGTCGGGCTAATAATTCCAGCGGTATCACATGTCACACCTGTAACAGGAACGTTCTTCAGCACACAATGTAAACACGGTGTCTCTTGCGGAATAACCGTATAACTCATACCGTACGATCCAACGCAAGAACCATATACCCATGGAATATTATGTTTTTGTGATAAATCATTGATTACAAATCGAATATCAAAATTATCTGTTGCATCAATTATTACATCTACATTTTTTAATAGCTCTTCCATATTTTCTGCAACTGCATCCATTACGAAAGCATGCATTTGTACTTCCGAATTAATTTGTTCTAGCCGGTCTTTAGCAGCAATTGCTTTCGGCATTTTCTTTCTCGCATCTTGTTCAGAGTACAATTGTTGCCTTTGTAAATTACTCCATTCAACGTAGTCACGATCGATAATCGTCAACTTGCCAATACCTGCACGTACGAAACATTCAGCACTCGCACTTCCTAATGCGCCTGCTCCTACAATTAACACATGTTTATTCCGAATTTTTTCTTGCCCTCTACTCCCAATTGGTTTGAACAACTGTTGTCGTGAATACCGCTCAGCCATTACATATCCTTCCTCTCACGAACTCTATTTCATATTAGAATGTTGTTTTTGATAACAAGCAAAATAAGCAAATCCAACAAATCCAGCTCCCCCAATTACATTTCCGATAAAAACAGGAACAAAATTTCTAGCAAGATCCATCCACGTCAGATGACCTGCAAAAATAACTGCTGAAATAACAAACATATTTGCTACCACTTGCTGAAATCCAATCACTACAAATGCCATAATCGGAATCCAAATTCCGATTATTTTCCCGACAAAATCACTCGTCCCATAAGCGAGCCAAAGCGCAAGACAAACGAGCCAATTACAACCAATTGCTAAAATTAAAGTTCTCCCAAATGATTCATGTAATTTCCCTTCCGCTATCGCTACCGTTTTATTTAAATAATCTCCCTCTGTTAATCCGCCAAGATGACCGAAACAATACGCAACAAAAATAGCTCCCACGAAATTCATGAAAGTAATCCAAACCCAATTATTTAGTACACTTACCAATGTAATTTTCTTTGCATAAAGCGCCATAGAAAGTGACATCATATTTCCGGTAATTAATTCTCCTCCTGCTAATACGACGAGCATTAATCCAACAGGGAAAACCGCTCCTCCTAAAACATTGACTAAACTACCCCAGCGCTCAGGTAAATTACCTAAAACACGAATATTAAGCAAAAAACCTAACGAAATAAACGCTCCTCCTAAAAAACCGAGAATAAGCATTGCTGGCAACGTCTGACTTACTTTTTGAACACCGGCCTCAATTACAAGCTCAGCAATTTGTTCCGGTTTATGAAATGCCATTACCAATTCCTCCATTTTCTCCAAATAAAAAAGCAGCTTCAAAAAACCTCCTCAAAATAAAGGTTTTTGAATGCTGCTTAATTTCTCTGCACATCTTTTACAGAGATATCAATCATCACTTTTACTATAAAATAGAAAATCTACAAACGTTGCATACTTTCCATTTTGTATATACTTCCTCAAAGCGTCACTCTTATATATTAACCACCAATATGTGACATTTCAATTTTAGGCGATCTTTTTTTACTTGTATGACTTAAGCGTTCATCTGAATAACGATCTTCTCGGTTGTTCCATATATCACGTACGATATCTATTATTTCCTCGTCAGTGTATCCAAATCGAAGTAGTTCTCTCAAGTCATTTCCTTTAGAAGCAAACAAACAAGTATATAATTTTCCTTCTGCAGAAATACGTGCTCTCGTACATGATGAACAGAAGGAATCTGTTACTGATGAAATAATACCTATTTCTTCATCACTTCCAATATAACGATAGCGAGTCGCAACTTCACCTACATAATTCGCTTCTATCCGTTCTAATGGCATAACTTGATGAATGGCATCTACTATTTCTTGTTTCGAGACAACCTCTTTTAACTCCCAACCGTTATAATTTCCAACGTCCATATACTCAATAAACCGAAGAATATGCTTATTTTCCTTAAAGTATTGCGCCATCTGCAAGATGTCTTGTTCGTTTTTTCCTTTTTGAACGACCATGTTTATTTTAATTTTCATACCAACTTCAGCTGCAGCCTGTATTCCTTCCAGAACCCTTTGCACTTTGCTTCTATTACCATTCAAATAGAAAAACCGATCTTCTTCTAAGGAATCTAAACTAACTGTCACACGTGATAAACCCGCCTTATATAAATCAGGAGCAAACTTTTTCAGTAGCGATCCATTGGTTGTTAAACCGATATCCTCCACACCCTCTATTTTATTAAGGCGCTCAATAAGCTGCGGAAGTCCTCTTCGAAGTAACGGTTCTCCGCCCGTAATTCGTAACTTTCTTACACCTAAAGAAACAAAAATACGTGTTATCCTTTCAATCTCATCAAAAGATAAAATTTTATCATTAGACAAAAACGAATAATCAGGACCAAATATTTCTTCTGGCATACAATAACGACAGCGGAAATTACAGCGATCAGTAACAGAAATACGTAAATCCTTTAAAGGTCGTTGTAGTTTGTCTAATGTGACAGATTTCATATTTATTGCCTCACTTTTACTTATTTTATATTTATAACACGCTCTGGATGCGTATATACATTTAAGGATTGATTCCGAATAAACCCTATCGTAGTAATACCTAATTCTTCTGCTAGCTGCAAAGCCAATTCGGTTGGAGCTGATTTTGACAATATAATTTCACAACCGATCTTTGCAACTTTCAATAATATTTCCGAAGAAATACGACCACTAAATACAATGACTTTATCTTTTATAGAAATATTATTTTTTAAGCAATAACCGTAAATTTTATCTAATGCATTATGTCTACCGATATCCATTCGGCTTAAAATAATGCCATTCACATCACACAAAGATGCATTATGAACGCCACCTGTATGTTGAAATGTCTCTGCAGATTGCTGCATTTCTTTCATTAATCGAAAGCAGTCTTCTGCAGCAACCTGTACATGGACACCATTCATTTTTTTAGCGCTTAGTGCATCATTTGCAAAAACAAACCCTTGTCTACTCATACCACAGCATGAAGTAATATAACGTTTATTTTGCATTTGTTCGTAATACGGATTCACTTTTTTCGTTGTGACATGTACAAATCCTTCTTTCTCTTGTACCCATATGTCATCAATATCTTCATACTTCCGAATGATTCCTTCAGATGCTAAAAAGCCTATTACCATATCTTCTATATATTCTGGAGTACTAACCATTGTAACAAACTCCTGTCCGTTCATTTTAATCGTGACAGGAAACTCTGTTACAATACTGTCCTCTATATGTTTAAACGCCCCTTGTTCATAACGAAAGATTTCTCTTTCTACCTGTATCGGTTTCACGATCAGTATCCTTCTCTCACGTTATATTTTTATCAAAAACAAATACCGAAACTGCAATATCTTCTTCTACTTTCATATCTGAAAATAAATTCACTAATTTCGCTCCAACAAGTTCCTCCAAATGTTCACGGGAATTCGCAGCATACACTTCTTGAATCATTTTCGTTCTAGCCATATGAACCATTTCCGCACCGTCCATCGTACTTGAAATGAATTTTTCAGTAGGTGTTAAGTTTCCGTAAAGGGTCGCAATCGCCATATTTTCAGCAAAAACAGTATGAATTCGTTCTGGTCCTTTTCCGAAAAGTTCCTTTCGAAGTTTTCGTATCATATCATTAAATTCATGTACTTTTTTTGACATACAATTATACCTCCCAAAAATCCTCATTTTACTTTATTATATATTTTACCAAAATGACCCTTCCGCCCAAAATATTTCGTACAAACATTTGGGCGAAAAGATTCACTTCATGAAGATTATTCGTCTTTTAACCCTTTACCCATACCTTTTAAGAAATGAAGCCCAAACCCTATAGCACGGTTAATATCTGGGTCTTTCAATACTTTCATAAGGTCAAATACCCCTACTTTTTTATTACTCTCTAGATGTTCATTACCTTCTTCTAACCCTACTAATAAGCTACCTATAAGCTTTTTCGTAAGTTCTGGATCAAGTTCTGTTAAAGCACCCGCAGCACCCATCATATTATTAATTAAATTCGTAACAGGCTCACGAGTCACTTGGCCAAGTACAATCTTTGCGATCGGTTCTTTCGCCTTTAACATAGAATTTGCAGCTTCTAGCATTCCGATGTCATTTAATTCCCCAACAATATTAAACATTTGATTTAAAGCCTCTTCATTATTAGCTAGAAGCTCTTTTAAATCATCTAATTTTTGCTGTTTTATTTCTTCCTCATTTAATTCTTGTTTTTGAATCACTTTTATAGGTGTAGCCATATTTTTCTCCTCCTACTTATCCGTTAAATGCACATACCCTGGACGTGCCCACTTACGATTTACCTCAATACCAGCTTGAGGATGACGTTTTTTGTTACGCGGGTTCGCTTTTGGCATCGGATTTGCGCCATCAACTTCTAGCACTTCCATACGCACTTTCGTTTGTTTATAAGCAGGTGTGTTCGTACGTATGTCCACAGCAGGACCTGTTAAGAAATTAATTGCTGTTTCATTATCTGTAGAGTTCATCGGTAAATATAGCTCATTTTCTTTTACACGGTCTGTTACAAGTGCACGTAATTTTAATGCTCCAAAAGGAGAAACAAGACGAACTAATGAACCTGTTTTCACTCCACGTTCTTTTGCAAGTGCTGGAGAAACTTCTACAAACACACCAGGTACTTTCGTTTGAATACCTGTTGATTTATTTGTCATATTCCCTTCATGGAAATGCTCAAGCATACGACCGTTATTAATGTGAAGATCGAACTCCGCTGGGAATTCAGCTGGACGTACCCAGTCAGCAATCGCAAAACGAGCTCTTTTATCTGGGAAGTTAAATCCATCTTGGAACAGAAGTGGTGTATTCGTTCCATCAAAACTTCCCCAATGGAAACTATTCCACCCTTCAAGTACTTCATAGTTTGCTTGTGAGAATAGTGGTGATAAACTTGCCATTTCAGCAAAAATTTCACTTGGATGGCTATAATTCCAGTTTGCACCTAATTTATTCGCAATCTCCTGCACAATCCACCAATCTGGCTTCGCATCTCCAAGCGTAGGAAGAACTTGATACAATCTTTGTACACGACGCTCTGTATTTGTGAAAGTACCTTCTTTCTCAAGAGACGGTGCTGCCGGTAATACAACATCTGCATATTGAGCAGTTTTAGATAAGAAAACGTCTTGTACAACGAAGAAATCAAGGCTTGATAACACTTCATGTACGTGGTTCGCATTAGAGTCTACAAGAGCCATATCCTCTCCGACAAGATACATAGCTTTCATTTTCCCTTCATCAATTGCGTGAAGCATTTCAATATTATTAAGACCTGGTTCACTATTAATTTTCACTCCGTAAGCCATTTCAAATTTCGCACGTTCCATATCGTTAGTAACGTGCTGATATCCAGGAAGCCATCCTGGTAAAGTACCCATATCACAAGCACCTTGTACGTTATTATGACCTCGAAGTGGATATGCACCAGCACCTGGACGACGATAATTACCTGTTGCAAGCAGTAAGTTTGAAATCGCAGCGGAAGTATCCGATCCACCTGTATTTTGCGTTACTCCCATACCCCAAAGGATACATGTACCATCTGCATCACGAATCATTTCAGCCATTTGAATAAGTATTTCTTTTGAAATACCAGTCATTTCTTCTGCATATTCAAGTGTATATTCTGTAAGACTCTCTTTAAAATCTTCAAAGAAGTTTACATTCTCATCAATAAATCGTTGATCGTGCCAGCCTTGGTCAATCATATATTTCGTAACAGCCATTAACCATACTTGATCTGTTCCTTGTTTTGGACTAATAAAAACGTCTGAACGCTCTGCCATTTCTGTTTTACGAAGATCAGCCACAATTAATTTTTGTCCGTGTAATTTATGCGCACGTTTAATACGTGTAGCTAAAACAGGATGACCTTCTGTCGGATTACAACCTACAATAATAACAAGACCGGATTTTGCGATATCTTTAATCGTTCCAGCATCTCCGCCCATACCAATTGTACGGAATAATCCGTCTGTCGCTGGCGATTGACAATAACGTGAGCAGTTATCAATATTATTCGTTTCAAATACTTGTCGAGCTAATTTCTGAATTACATAATTGTCTTCATTCGTAATTTTAGATGAAGAAATAAAGCCGACAGCATCTTTACCGTATTCTTCTTTAATAGATCCTAATTTACTTGCAACTACATTTAGTGCTTCTTCCCATGTAGATTCAACAAACGTTCCATTTTTACGAATTAAAGGTTTCGTAATTCTTTCTTTAGAATTTACGAAATCCCAACCGAATTTTCCTTTTACACAAGTAGAAATTGCGTTAACTGGCGCATCAGAAGAAGGCTGTACTTTAAGGATTTTATGCCCTTTCGTCCACACTTCAAATGAACAACCTACACCACAAAATGTACATACTGTTTTCGTTTTCTTCGTACGAGTATCACGCATAGCCGCTTCCACTTCTGATACCGCAAAAATGCCGCTATATCCAGGCTCAACTTCTTTAATTAAATCTACCATCGGTTCAAGAATATCTGGTTTTAATCCCGTCATAAATCCAGCTTCACCGAGCATCGTTTTCTCCATTAAAGCATTACAAGGACAAATGGTTACACATTGACCACAGCTCACGCATGAAGAATCATTAATATTTACTCCTTCATCCCAAATAACTCGTGGACGTTCCGCTTCCCATTCTATTGATAACGTTTCATTTACTTGTAAGTTTTGACAAACCTCCACACATTGACCGCATGCAATACATTGGTTAGGATCGTAGCGATAAAACGGATGCGTCATATCAACTTCACTTGCATCTACTTTTGGTTCATAAGGATATTTTTGATGTTCAATCTCCATTAATTCTGCTGTATTATGCAGTTTACAGTTCCCATTGTTGTTGTCACATACTGTACAGTATAATAAATGATTTTCTAGTAACCGATCCATTGCCTCTGTTTGTGCTTCTTTGGCATGAGCAGAATTACGTTCAATGTTCATACCTTCTGTCACTACTGCCGAACAAGAGCGCACTAACTTCCCGTCAACCTCTACAATACAAGTGTCACATGTTTGAATAGGATCTACTTCTGGCACGTAACAAATTTGCGGATGTTCAATCCCGTTCTCATTAATAACACCCAATATCGTTGAACCAGGCTCCGCTGTATACTTTTTTCCGTCAATTGTAATATGAACCATGTTGTTATTCATGGTCTTTCCCCCTTTTTGAGAATAAAAAAACTCCACCACGAAAATATACGCACCACATTTCGGCACGTTATTATCATGGTGGAGTAGTTTATTAGCACATCTTGCTAAAATACCAATCCATTTATTCATAAATAAAACGATAGATTCATAACAGGTCATATCACGATTCCATCTTTAACACTATAATTATAGCGTTAAAGATGGAAATATACAATATAAAATTTAAACTACGCATATGTCAGCACGGAACTATCCATAATAACCCATATAAAACATAACAAGGAGTAAGCGAACAAATGGGGTCTTTTAATAAATGGATACGTGGTGAAAAATCTTTCTCTGCACAAGAACAAGCTGATCACCTTTTAAATAAATCTATCTCTTCCTCTCTTTCCCTTAATCTAAAGCACTTGTCCAAACTTTTTACCGGTATTCCAGAATTAATTACACGTACTTTTCCGTTAAAAAACGGAAAAGAAGCTGCAATTATATATATGGAAGGACTTGTAGACAAAACCGTTATTAACATTGATATTCTTCGCCCTCTCCTATTTAAAGAGTGGAATGAAGTTGATTGTTGGGAATCCTCAGTTACAGTCGGGAATATAAAGAAAGTTCAGCAGTGGTCCGACATTGAACATTCCCTTTTACATGGTAAAAGCATTTTATTTATAAATGGACAACTTACAGCATTAGAACTAGATACGCAATCGACGCCAAAAAGAAGTATTGAAGAACCTACAACAGAAACTGCTATAAAAAGCTCCCACGAAGGATTTAATGAAGTAGCGAGCGACAGTCTTGCACTTATTCGTCGATATATTCCAAATCGCGAATTGAAAGTGAAGGAATTCACTGTTGGTGAACGAGCTACTTCAAAGGTTTTTTTGCTGTACTTAGCAGACGTTGCAAACGAAGACGTTGTACAAGAAATGGCATGCCGTATCGAATCAATCAAAGTGGATGCCATTATTACTACTGGAGAATTAGAAGGGTTTGTTGAAGATAATTCCTATACTCTCTTTCCGCAATTATCAATAACCGAACGCCCTGATACAACGGCCCATCACATTTTGGATGGACGAATTGCTGTTGTTGTAGACCGCTCACCCGGCGTATTAATTGGACCTATGACCTTTTCATCTTTTTTTCAGACGATAGATGATTACAGCTTCCGGCCAATGATTCCATCTTTCATACGACTACTTCGTTTTACCGGACTATTTATTGCAATATTTGCTCCAGCTCTTTATATTGCTATGATTTCCTTTCATTATGAAGTGATTCCACTTAAATTATTGTTAACAATTGGAGAATCTCGAGCTAAAATTCCTTTCCCCCCTATATTAGAAGCACTTTTGATGGAACTAGTACTTGAAATGCTCCGCGAAGCTGCGGTTCGGCTTCCTGGTCCCGTTGGACAAACGATTGGAGTCGTAGGAGGGATTGTCATTGGGCAAGCTGCTGTCCAAGCAGGAATAGTAAGTAATGTTATGGTTATCGTCGTATCTATTACTGCAGTCGCTTCTTTTATCATCCCTAACATGGAAATGTCAGCAGGAATTCGGCTTCTTCGCTTTCCAATGATGATAACCGCTTCTTTGTTTGGGGTCATTGGAATTATGGTCGGGATGGCAGTTATCATCATCCATATTCTTTCTATGGAATCACTTGGTGTTCCTTATGGTAGTCCTTTTTCTCCGTCATTTGCTTCAGATTTAAAAGACATTCTTGTACGTTTACCATGGAAACTAATGAAGAAACGACCACTATCCCTTAACTTAAAACAAGAGAATCGACAACGCGATATAGAAGAAACGGAGGAAGATAAGTGACAAAGCGTGCAAAGAGGGAGATTAGTTTATTTCAATACATTTTAACGATTAGTGGTGTTCAAGTAGGGTTCGGTGTACTTACACTGCCACGTGAAGTTGCGCAAGGGGCGAATACAGATGGTTGGATGTCTATTATAATAGGATGCGCTATCACTACTTTAGTCAGTCTATGTATTGTAAAAATTATGGAAAAACATCCCGGGTATACTTTACTTGATGTGCTAACTCGTTATCTTGGGAAGTGGCTAGGAAGAGTAGGAATGATTTTTTGGATTTTATATGCTGTTCTTGCAGCTGTATCCTTAATTTTTTCCCTCTTATATGTTATTCACATTTGGATTTTACCTAGATCTTCAATGTTTTTAATCATGATGTTATTATCTATCCCAATGGTTATGCTCGCATGTAAAGGTGTTCTTATTATTAGCCGCTATGCTGTTTTTACTGTCTTATTTACACTCTGGATGCCATTGCTATTATTTATCCCACTTAAAGACGGGCATTGGGTTTATCTTCTTCCTCTCCTTAAAGAGGGATGGCTACCAGTTTTCAACACAGTAAAATCAACTATTATTGCCTTTCTCGGATTTGAGTTTGCATTTGTCCTTTATCCTTATCTCAGTAATAAATCCTCTGCAAAAAAAGGAATCGTTATTGCAAATATGATTACTTTATTCGTTTACCTGCAAGTTACGTTCGTTTCTTTCGTTTATTTTAGCCCAGATGGTATAACTAAGTTTTTATGGCCCACTCTTTCTCTTGTTACACCATTTCACTTTTCATTTCTGGAACGGTTTGAAATTATCTTTTTGTCATTTTATCTCTTCATTATTTTTGATTCTTGCATTCCTTATATTTTTACTGCCTCAGATGGAATCAATCAGTTACTTAACAAAAAAGGGAGTTCATTACCTATTTGGTTTTTATTATTCGGGTGTGTTTTCGTTTTATTTTTTTATATCCCATCCTCGTATCAAATAAGTGCATTGCGGGAATTTTGGGGAACTGCAAGTTATTTTATCGTTTTTCTATTCCCAGTCGTATTTCTCTTATACATGACACTTTATCAGCATTGGAAAAGGAGAAAAATTTAAATGAGACGCTTTATTTTCACTATATTTTGCTTTCTCATAACCTTTTTAACAGGATGTGGAGGAGATCGGCTCGACTTAGAAAAACAATCCATTTCATTAATTTACGGGTTTGATGCAAAAGCAAAAGGAAAATTAATTGTATACCACGTAAACCCTATTTTTAATGAAGATGTGGAGAAAAAATACGAAACTCATGAAGCGACAGTACATACCCCTCGAGAAGCAAAAGCAACATTTAATAGTTCAAGTAGCGGTTTAGTATCTACAGAAAAGTTACAACTCATTTTATTTAGTACGAAATTTTTAAAACAAGAAGGAGCTATGCCTTACCTTGATGTTTGGTATCGCGACCCTAAAAATACTGGAAATATGCGCATGGTTGCAGTAGACGGTCCAATCTCTTCAGTTATATATAATAATTTTAAAGATAAGCCTGCACTTCCTGAATATTTAACAGATTTAATTAATACGAACAAACTATACAATCGAACCGCGTTTACGACATTCCATGAATTCCATAGGCAAACTTTTAATAAAGGTATAACACCTGCTATCTCAGAAATAAAAAAAGGTAAAAAAGATATTCTCGTTACCGGCTCTGCATTATTAACTTCTCGCGGAATCTATAAAATGTCTTTAAATCGATATGAAAGTGCCCTTCTTCTTCTATTACAAAAGAAAGCGAATATACCCGTTTCACTTACACTGAAAATCCCTTCTCATTCAGTTGAAAGTAATAGTCATCTAAAAGATACAGACGGCGACGACTTCGCAACAATAAATGTTCTTAGCATGAATCGTGACATTCACACAGGCTATAACGATAACCACTTCAAATTTAATATTGCAATGAATTTTAAAGTTTCCGTATCTGAACTTACATTCAACATGGATATAGACAAAGGTAGAAAGAAATTAACTTCACTTATTACAAAACAACTAAACAAAGATTTAAACGATTTAATCCACAAAATTCAAAAACAGCAACTTGATCCATTCGGGTTTGGTGATTATGCGAGAGCATTTCAATATAAAGAATGGAAAACGGTTGAAGACGATTGGCCGAGTGCCTTTTCAAAGTCTAATGTGAAAGTAGCACCTACTATTAAAATTTTAGAGAACGGGATTATTAAATAAAAAAAACACGCTACTTGCTCTTATACGTATAAAGAGTAAGTAGCGTGTTTTCATTTTTATTTTGAAGCTTCCTATACAGTTACGCTTCTGTTTCTGGTTCTTCGTTTTCCGCCTGTTCCAATCTTTGCTGCTCCGCAAGTTCGGCTGAAATCATTCCATAATAAATTTCTGGATACAATCCAAATATTTGATATACACTTCCTAAAAACGGCATCGGAATCCCTCTTTTCTAAAGTTGTATTGCCACTTTTAAGGATTCCCTTTTCATTCATTATACATTCGTTTTTGGCGTTTCTTCTTCATCATGAACGCTTAATAAATTTTGCCACTTTTTATAAGGAGCACTATTTGGATCTACATAACCTTTCGCGTACGAACGATCCCACAATTGTTTAATAAACATTTCTTTCTCTTTCTTTGCAACCATATCGGCACCTGTACCGTAATAGTTTTGGAAATATAACTCAATTTCGTCAAGGAATAATCTTAATAATTCATCAGAAGTTTCTTCTAACGTTGGATCATATTTTGCTTCACGGTCATACATTAAAATCATATCTAAAATATTATGGACATGCTCTTTACGAAGCCATCTAATATCTTGAGCACCTAATACGAACGGATGTGTATATAAATGTCCGCCCTGTATCATAGCTTTTTCTTGTTCTTCTTCAAATCTGGACAAGATGTTTTCATAAATAAACGGATTATGAAGCAATGCTCTGTGTAATTTGTAACTTTCACTTGAAATATTTTTTCCCATCGACTGAATTAAGAAGCTTCGTCCAACACCGTTATATTGATACACGAACTGGCCATCAACAGCAACTAAACTAATCCAACGATACATATACGCGTATAGAAGAGCGCGATTACATTTATCGTAATCCAACTTCGTTTGCGTTGCATTTAAGTCTGGCATGAAAGCTGGCAAGTGCCAATATTTATCTAAATGCGGCGTTAAACTAGATTTTTTACTATTCAACTTGTTCACACGGCGATAGTAAGACTGAAAATAATCACCTTTATCATTCATAAATCCATTTGCAATATGTCCAGACGACAGCTTAGGAAAGTCTTGTAGTGATAAACCGTAATGCGCACGATAACAAATGACTTCAAATGGCGAAAAAGCTTCATGTACTGTATCTTTTTCTTTAAACATTTCTTGAATTAATTCCTCTTGCAATTCTTTCTTTAAAGATGGATGTATACCCCAATATTGTAATTCCCTATGATGGGAAACTTTCGGAACGAATGGACTTGCTAAATGGAACAAGTCTTCAATTTTTTCACGGACGTATTCATCACGATCACGCTTCTTATAATCCGCCTCTTTTCGTAACGCCTCAACGATATTCAGCTCTAATTTATCACGATAGCGTATTTGTAATTCATCGTAGCAATAACTTAGTATGTGCTCACGATAAAAATCTTCTACTTTTTTCGATTGAATCTCTTCTGTTTTTGCATCCCGGCAATATTCCCCGTATAAACTCATATAAATTTCCGCAGATATATCTTTCGGTAATACTCCCAAATTTAAATGTTGCTGCATATCTTGCCATATCTTTTCTTGCAACTTCTCTTCAGCTAATACGTATACATTCGTTGGGTTTGTTTTCCCTTCAAATTCCTTGCTTCGTTTTTGAATTTCAAACAATAAATTTTCACGCGTTTCGTGTAAATTATCAAAAAACCTTTCCCAATATTGAATCATTTTATTAACTGCTTGATAAAGCGATTGATAAACGAGTTCTAATAGCATTTCTTTGCGATACTCGTTTAATTTGTGTACATACTGCGTTACAATATCTTCAAATTCTTTTTTAAACAAACGCTGCTGATTATTAATCATTTTTCCAAACCAGCCTTGTTGCTGCGCGATTTCTACTCGGCGAACAGCTGTTACTGTTCCATCAATATTACTCACATTAAATTTCTTATCGTAGTTTTGAATTAAATTACGCTTTTGTTCATTATTTTCATGTAGTCGATTCATTTTCTCGACTAACTGCTTTCGAATTTCATACAACATAAAACGAGCTGATACTGGATGAACAGGATCCGTTTTCTTTAAAAACCATGTATTTAATTGATAGGACTGTCCTTCAGAACCACTTGGTGCAAAACGGTCTGATTCAATCATGTCATACAATAGTGTCGTTACATGCTCATGTACGCGGCTCGGAATCGCATACGCATATAAACGAACCGCATGATCCACCCTTGCTACTTCACCTTTCATTTGCTCCATCATTTTCAGTTTAGCAGCCGAAATTTTACACTCGTGCTGCAGTCGGTTTAATTCCTCATCTTTTTGCACCGTACGCTGTACATAACTTTCTACAGCCTCTAAAAACAGTTTAGATTTCGCAACACCGACCTTACCGCCCTCTGCTCCTTCACGCGTTTCATTGTACATTTGTCTATAAAAAATATGAGCCTGTTCTGGACGGGTAGCAAGATGTTCTAAGTCTTCTAAATAACTTTTCCCACGCTCTGGCTTTTCACGTTGCATCCCGCGTTTGACGTCTTGGTCATATCTTTGCTTCTTCTCTTGAAACAGTTGATCTAAATGCAGCCAAGACTCATCTAAACCTTGCACAGCCCATTTTAAAGCACAATATTTTAACACGTGCTCATACGGATAAATAATCTTTGCCGTTCCTGCCCCGCAATATCGTCCTTTCCCACTTGATTCTGCTAATTGCTGAATTTGATTATCTTCCTGTGCAAAATGATTTGCAGACATCGGACTAAATAACTGTAAATAAATCGTATTTGCCATTTGCTCCATATAATCTGATAAATTGTGCAGATGGTGTCCATGTAGATTTTCGTAATCGTATAGGAAACAATAATTGTATGGTAAATGATGTTGTTTAATCGTATGATTCGTTCTTCCGTCTTCATCTACTTGATCAGGTCGATATTCTAATTCAATCGTCACACCGCCACGTTTTGATAATTCTCCAGTGGAACCGAGTGTAATGGCATGTAATTCTTTTAACGAGGCATAGCCGTTTGCTTGCACCGTTTCAAACTCTTTCGCACTAACCGTTCTCGTCTTAACTAAAACATCCGGCATTAAAAACGCACCACGTATTAAAATGTTGTGATGCTGCAGTTTTTTCCGAAGCATTTCACGTAAATATAATGCAATTTGTAGAAACATCCCTGAACCTGTTCCGCCCGCTAGTGATGTTACGATAATGACACGCACTCCATATTCCGTTTGATCGCTTGTAACCGGAAAAATCTTCTCGATTTCTTGCCAAAAGGATGTCAATTTATCTTCTTTCATCGCAGCAAGTAACGCTAAACGGGAAATGACGCGTAACTGTCCTGCCCCTTCTGTCAGTGGTTTATCAAGTATAGTCGGGTCCATCGGAAACCACTCTGGAATCGTTGGATCTCCTGCAATATACTCTCTTGGCGTTTTACTAGAACTCGTTTGCGTCTTAAACTTTCGAATATGATCAAATTTACTCAATGTATTCACATCTGTATCAAATACGTGCATTGCTACCTTTTTTCGGCGCTCCTCAGGTAGCCTTTCATATATTTGATGTGTCACAGTACTACCGATTCCACCTAAACCAATTAATATCGTTGGAACTTGTAACGTCATGTGAACCACCTTCCTATTCTTGCTTGTTTGAAAAGAGGGGAGAAAGATAAGACTCCCTCCTTTTCCCTATCTACTATTCACACTCATATTTGTAAATTTCTTTACCATACCCTCTATCAATTACTAAAAGTTCATTTGGATATAGCGTCTTATGTTCCATTCCAACCTCATCTTCTGTTATAAACATCCCATCAATAATCATTCCTACTACTTGTGACTCTTTCGCTACAAATATTGATTTCGATCCTTTCTTTGCTATAAACGTAACGGATTGCACAGTCTTTCTTTCTGCTCGGAATGGAATGCCAAAATAGTGTTTCCACCATTTATTTTTAAGTAATTCTGGCTCAGATTGATATAACCAATCTTTCGCTACCTCTTGATCCCATTCGTAATACAATAGTGCTTTTCGGTGAAATCTTGGACGAACAATCCATCCTAAAACGATTATTCCTACTACTAACAATAATAAAGTGATAGGAATAACAAACTTAAAAATAAGCGCATATTTTTCATAGAACGGTGCATTTTGAATATGAAGTGATATATTTTTCTTAACTTCTTGTAATTTTGAATCTTGCACTACGATGGTAGCTTCTACGGTGCCGGTATCTGTAAAATTGAATGTGTCGGAGTAATGAGGGCGAGGATAAATATAAATTTGATTATCCTGTTGTTTTATTTCATAGTTGATTGATTGTTTAGATGTGACACCAGTAGATTTTAATAGTTTCTTTACAGCTTCTTCTGTCATCGGCTTACCATCTAACTGTGGTTGTATAATAAACGGTTTACTATTCTCTAAATTCGTTACTTTTTCCTCATAATCTTTCGTAATAGTTTGCAATGATAATTTTGGTTTTTCAGTTACTTCGATTTTAAATTCCTTCGTCTGTCTGTAAAACCCCTTTATGTTCATATGAACTTTCCCGCGCACTAACCCTTTATCGATCTTCGTTTCGTAGTAAAATACATGTTTTTTATCGTCCCACTTCATCGGGTACTGTTTTCCGTCTATTTCTACTTCTGACTGAAAATAGGAAGACTGAATTGGTAATTCCGTAGGCTTCGCTTCAATAACAGCAGTAACACCTTCGTACATTTTCTCCACATTTTTTTGACTACTATCGTCTTTGTCATAAGTAGAAACAGTATAGTTAAGCGCCGGTTCAACTAGTACTTGTAATCCTTCTTTCTCAATATCTCGATCCACTTCTATCGTATACGTTCCTGGTTTAATAACTTCGTGATTTTCCGTACTTATATGAACTATATTTCCGAATAATTTCGCTTCTCCTGGTGCATGTATGGAATAAGAAGATTGTAATTGTAATGGTTTAGAAATTTGTGTGACCTGATAACTAGACAAAGAAGGCGATTGCCGTACAAGCGTCATACGCTTTAACGGGAATGGTGTTGTAATCTCTACTTTCTTTCCTACTACTTTCGTTTTTACAATCGATTCAACCGAGGAGAACGGATCACGATTTGCAACTAATGCTGCCACTTGATTGACGCTTTTTACAATACCATCCTCTCCACTAGATGGCATCGTAACGCCATTTATCTCTTTCTTCCATATTTCTTTAAACGTATTTAGTTGTGCCTTTTCTTGCTGCCCTAAATCCTCTTCCATCGTAATTAAAATTGGATGTAACGATATCTTTTTTGCATCCATTTCTTTCTTAAACTGTGCTAGCTTCTGTGTAATTTGTTCTTTTCCGCCAACCTTATCTTTCTCTAAATCATTAAATGCCCCGTCAGTTAAGACAATAAGCCAAAATTCACGTTTTCCATCTATATCTGCTTCCTTTTTTATAGATTGCATCGCCGTCTCTACTGCGCTAAACGGAGTATTTAAATACGTTTTCCATGCTCCAATTCCCTCAATTTCTGTTTGTCTCTTATCCTTCGTTAACGAAATGTTTAATGGATCATTCGGCTTGCTCATTGGAACGTAAGAAAATTTATCTTTTTCATCTAATAGCGCAACTAAACTTTGCAAAGCGTAATTGGCATATTTCCAGCGATCGTTATTTCTCATGCTGCCCGAATCATCATATACAAGTGAAACGACCCTTTCCTTTGCCTCCTCTCCTTTTGCAAAAGTCCAAAAAGGATGTAACCATATAAATAGAAACAACATGAATGTGGCACAAATTCGAATTTTCATGATGAGGCTTCGCCACCTTTGTAGACAAATTCCTATGTTTAAATTTATGAGAGGATACAAGATATATGACTTGTATTTTAGGACAACTAGCGCATCATAACTTTATTATGTAAACAGTTATAAAAACTGAATATTATTCCTTCTAGCGTTTTCTATCCGATACTATAAGTAAAAAAGCCTGTTTAAGCTCTACACTTAAAACAGACTTTTCCTACTTTTTATATTGAAAACAAGCATCAAAAAGTTTGATTTTAAATTAACACATCACTTCAATTGTAAATCCACCAGGTGCTTGCACATAAAACGTATACGCATGTGCATGCTTAGGAGGTTCGACCAAAAATCCATCCTCCTTCAACCTTTGATTCATCTTATTTACTTGGTCTTCACTTTCTTGAGGAAACCCTACATGAAATGTTTTCGGATAATGTACGTCTTTCCCTTTCATTAACGTTAATATAAACCCATCGTTATCACGCATAACCGCAAAGCCATTTCCCCTTGCCCCACTACAAGTTAAACCAAAATATTTTTCTAAAAACTCTCTAGTAGCTGCTACATCTGAAACTGTTAAATTAAGATGTTTAATTTTCAAACCTTCACCTTCTTTCTCAATTTTCTAATATTTTATCATATAAAGTGAAACTTGAATCAGTGGGAGTTTTGTTCATTTCCCACTGATTATTAGCCCTCACCAATCGGGCTTTTACGGGCAGTTAATCCTCTACCTAACTTCTTTGCTTCCGCTGAATTTTGAGGTGAGGGTCTTACTGCCCACAAATAGCGGGACAATTAAAAAACACGCCTTTCACAGCGTGTTTCATTTCTTCACATACACTTCAACAATTGGATTATCTTTATGATCCGCATGCAAGCGTATATTCTCTTCACTTGTACTATAAATACTAGCTAATAACACAATCGTTAGCACATTAGGAGTTTTTGCATCGCTTCCGTATTTTCTTTCAAGTGCTTCCTTGTATTCAAACTCCAAATCCCCCTGCACATATGTATACACTTCAAAGCCATCTTCTAAATTGCAAACTACTGTATCAATTATATCTGCCCCTACTTGCTTCTTCATTTCCTCTCGCAATGCTTCAATAAATTCTTCCCACGGTACCTCGTATGTCTGAAACTGATCTGTAGATTTCATGCCTTTTGCCTCCTTATATATCCTCTTCCTATATTTCCCCTTTCCTATAACAATTATGATAGATAGGGCATTCGTACAAGCCGCACTTGTCCCCATTACATATCGTATTACTGTAATGGGGAAGGAGGAAAGAACATGCATAGACAAAAATGTTACGATACGTGCCAACGTTATTTCGGTAAAGTCGTTCGCATTGAAGATCGTGATGGTCGCATTCATTTAGGTAAAATAATTGATGTGACAAACAGCTCTGTATGGATTGAACCAGTGCAACAGCGCTCATCTTTTGATACAGGATTTGGATACTATGACGCATATGCAAACGGTGGCTGTGACCTTTGTGGGGGCCTTAGCAGATGTGATAGTTGCGGATTTGGTTGTGGTGGTGGATTCAGCGGCTGTGGATGTGGCGGTCGTGGTTGCGGTAGTTGTGGTGGCTGGGGCGGCGGCGGCTGGGGCGTTGAACTCGGATTTGGTTTCATCTTCGGAATTACATTAGCTGCATTATTTTTCATTTAACATAGTAAAGAGTTGACTAGCTTTAGTCAACTCTCTTTCTTTATTTTTCACATATAAAAATACGATGTCCTAAAATATGTTGGTACATAAGTCGTACATTTTCATGCTGTACCCATGCCTCATATAATTCATTTGGAATATGCGAGGATACATTCCATTCTGGCTCTTCTATATAGCCCGAGATTGTTTCTGCAATTGTACCACCGCCAGCAATTGTAATTCTTTTAAAATTTGCTTTCTGAAATAATTGTACCCATTCACTCTCAGTTAATAGTTCTTTCATCCCGTATAGTCGGGCAATTTTTCCTTCCTCACTCTTCTCAATGTGCCTATCAATAATCATTTCAATGACAACAAGTTTACCGTCTTTCTGTAGTACACGATAGCACTCCGGGATAACCCTTTCTTTCTCTGTAAAAGCGAGTATCGATTCTCCGAGTACGAACTCAAATGAGTCATGCAAACAAGGTAATTGCTCTACATTTCCTTCAATTAATTGAATGTCTATTCCTTCAAACGACCATCTATCTTTCGCCTTTTGAATCATAATCTCATTCTTTTCAACCGCCGTTACTTTATAACCATATTCTTTCTTCATATATGCCGCTGTTTTCCCCGTACCACAGCCTATCTCAAGGACATTTGCTCCATATCTAAAAGGCAATTGTGCTAACAATTGTTTCGTTAACGTAAAACCACCAGGATGAGCACTTCCTATTCCGTAATAAGCTAGGAAATCGATGTAAGTATTTCGTTTCATAGAATTCTCCTTTAAATTTTCTATAATACATATATTCACCTATCAATAAATCGTGCACATAAAAAAAGCATTTCCAAGTGCTATACCGCAACTTGAAAATGCTCTTCTCTTTTTTATTTCTCTTCTACATACGCCCATTTGAAACTATATTCCGGACTAATATTATGTTTCACAATTCCCTTTACATTCGGTTTCATAACATATGATTTAGCACTTTGATATAAAGGTACAAGTGCTACATCTTCCTCAAGTAACAATTTCTCTGCCTTCCCTAGCTCTGTCCAACGTTTTTTTGCATCAGCCATCCATTCTGTCTTACCTTTAGTAATAATATCATCATATTTTGAATTTGAGTAGCTCATCTGGTTTTGAGAATTTTTCGTTTCAAACATATCAAGGTACGTCATTGGATCCGCATAATCTGGATTCCAGCCACCATATGAAAAATCATAATCTTGGTCTGATTCTAATTTTAGTTTTTGCTTAAATGGTTGCAGTTTAATATTTACTGTCACGCCTTTTAAATTCTTTTCAACTTGATCTTTTACATACTCCCCAACTTTTTTTGCATTACCAGTATCATAATTTAACAATTCAATTGTTACTTGATCTTTTCCAAGCTCTTTTTTCGCTTCTTCCCATGCTGCTGCTGCCTTTTTAGAATCTTGTTTTAAACCATTCTTGAACGTTTCTGCGAAATCTTTACCGTCTGGTCCACTCGCTAAACCTTTTGGTACTAAGTAATCCACTGGTTTTGAACCATCATTTAAAATAACATTCGTTAAAGCTTTCTTATCAATGGATAATGCGATTGCTTCACGTAGCTTTTTGCTCTTTAACGGTGTATCTTGCCCACCACGCTTTTGATTTAGACGCAAGTAAAACGTACTTGTTTCTGAATATGCTCCAAATTCCTCTTTATTATTTCTATACTTATCAACAAATTCTCCTGATAAAATTGCGAAATCAATTGCACCTGTATCATATAAATTCACTCTAGTAGCTGGTTCTTTTACTACACTATAGTTAATTTCATCTAGTTTTACAGTCTTTTTATCCCAATACTGCTCATTCTTCTTCAATTTCCAACCTTGCTCATGCTTCCAATCAGTAAGAACAAAAGGTCCGTTATATACTGTTGTATCAGACTCTAAACCGAATTTATTTCCTTTTTCTTTTACGAATTTTTCATTTAATGGATAGTATGACGCAAATGCCATTAAATTCAAGAAATATGGTACTGGTCTTTCTAGTTCAACTTCAAGCGTATGATCATCTACCGCTTTTACACCTAATGTAGCTACTTCTGCTTTTCCTTGATTAATTGTTTCTGCATTTTTAAGATAGTAAGCAATAAATGCATACTCAGCAGCTGTTTTTGGATCTACTAGACGTTGCCATGCAAATACGAAATCTTTCGCTGTTACAGGATCACCGTTCGACCATTTTGCATCTTTCCGTAATTTAAATGTATATTTTTTACCATCCTCGCTTTTTGTGCTAGATTCTGCCACAGCAGGGATTGGCTTATTATCTTTATCAAGGCGATATAAACCTTCCATTGTATTCCCTAAAATTTGTGCCCCAAGTGTATCCGTACTTTTTGAAGTGTCCATCGTCGGAATTTCATTCGTTTCTGTACGATTTAACACTTGCTTTGCCGCATATTTAATATCAGATTTCTTCTCTTCTCCACCATTATTAGATGTCGTTGTCGTTTTCTTCTCCCCACCAGAAGATCCAGAACACGCTGTTAACGCCATACTCATCGCTAAAACTGGCACTACAACCGCCGTAAACTTTTTCATCTTTTTCTTCATTCTTGTACCCTCCCCAATTTATATGTACGAAACTAACTTTGAGAGATTTCAAATTTAAATTATCAGAAAATTATTACTAATTATCATTCTACTAATTTTTCGCGATTTGTAAAGTATTTTTGAAGAATATTCATAATAATTAATTTATTTAAATCAATAACAATCTATTACTACTATACGAATTCTCCCCCATCTACTATATGTAAGTACCACTTTTCTTATTCTTCTCTATTTATTTAAATTTAATTGAATAGTAAAAGAGCGTTAAAAAAATAAATAATATATTTTTTTAACGCTCTTTTTTCCTATTTCCCTTCCGTTACATAAGCCCACTTAAAGCTATATTCTGGACTAATGTTATGTTTCACAATTCCTTTTACATTCGGTTTCATTACATACGCTCTTCCTGTTTGATATAAAGGAACTAACCCTGCATCTTCTTCAAGGAATAATTTTTCTGCTTTCCCTAACGTCTCCCAACGTTTCTTCGCATCACTCATTAATTCATTCCCTGATTTTTGTACCATTTCGTCGTATTTTGCATTTGAATAACTCATTTGGTTATATGGGCTCTTCGATTCAAACATATCAATAAATGTCATTGGATCCGCATAGTCTGGACTCCAACCTGCATAAGAAATTTCATAATCTTGTGCAGTCTCTAATTTTAGTTTTTGTTTGAACGGCTGAATTTTTGTATTAATCGTTACACCTTTTAAATTTTTCTCAATTTGATCTTTTACATAATCAGCAATCTTTTTCGCAGTTCCATCATCATAACTTAGTAATTCAATTGTAACTTGATCTTTTCCAAGTTCTTTTTTCGCTGCTTCCCATGCTGCTGCACCTTTTTTCGGATCATATTTCAGACCATTTTTAAATGTATCTTGGAAATCTTTACCGTCTGGTCCTGTCGCCAGCCCTTTTGGAACCAATTGATCCGTTGCTTTTGAACCATTATTTAAAATAACGTTTGCCAGCCCTTTTTTATCAACCGATAATGCGATTGCTTCACGAAGCTTTTTGCTCTTTAACGGTGTATCTTGTCCGTTACGCTTTTGATTTAAACGTAAGAAGAATGTACTTGCTTCTGAATACTCACCGTACTCATCTTTGTTCGATTTATATTTATCTACAAATTCTCCTGATAGTAATGTAAAATCAATTGATCCTGTATCATATAAGTTTACTTTCGTCGCAACTTCTTTTACTACACTATAGTTAATTTCTTCTAATTTCACAGTCTTCTTATCCCAATACTTATCATTTTTCTTTAGCTGCCATCCTTGTTCATGTTTCCATGAAGACATCACGAACGGCCCGTTATACACAGTTGTATCTGCTTCTAAACCGTACTTATCGCCTTTTTCTTTTACGAATTTTTCATTTAACGGATAGTATGACGGGAATGCTAGTAAATTCAAGAAATATGGTACTGGCTTTTCTAATTCTACTTCTAGTGTATAATCATCTACCGCTTTTGCCCCCAAATCTGTTAGAGGTTTTTCACCCTTATTAATTGCTTCTGCGTTTTTAATATAGTAAGCAATAAATGCGTATTCTGACGCTGTATTTTTATCGAGTAAGCGCTGCCATGCAAATACGAAATCTTTCGCTGTTACAGGATCACCATTCGACCATTTTGCATCTTTCCGTAATTTAAATGTATATTTTTTGCCATCCTCGCTTTTCGTACTAGATTCTGCAGCAGCTGGGATTGGCTTATTATCTTTATCAAGACGATATAATCCTTCCATCGTGTTCCCTAAAATTTGTGACCCTAACGTATCAGTAGATTTAGAAGTATCCATCGTCGGAATTTCTTGATTCTCTGTACGATTTAATACTTGTTTTGCTGCGTATTTAATTTCGGATTTGTTCTCTTCCCCACCACCATTAGACGTCGTAGTTGTTTTCTTCTCCCCACCTGATCCAGAACACGCTGTCAACGCCATACTCATCGCTAAAACTGGCGCTACAACCGCCGTGAACTTTTTCATCTTTTTCTTCATTTTTGTACCCTCCCCAATTATATGTACGAAACTAGATTTGAGTAATTTCCTAATAATTAGTTATCAGAAAATTCTTATTAATTAATATTCTACTATTTTTTCTGGTTTTGTAAAGTTATTTTTAAAATATTCTAAAAATTATTCCTTTCACAATAGAAACCTTATATCCATTATTTTTTACATTTAATCTCATAATAAAAAGCATTCCAAAAGTAAAGAATCTACCTTTGGAATGCTCTATCATTTTATCTTTCTATTGTGGACATTGAGATTCTCACTACAAAATAAGCTAAGAAACTTGTATACATCCACTTAAAGATAGTATTACTGTTTAAAATTATTTTCCATCCTTTTCAGTCATATATGCCCACTTGAAGCTATACTCTGGGCTAATGTTATGGTGAACAATACCTTTTGCATTTGGTTTTTGAACGTATGCATCACCACGTTGGTATAAAGGTACAATTGCTACATCTTTCTCAAGAAGCAATTTCTCAGCTTGTCCTAGCTCTTCCCAACGTTTCTTCGCATCGCCCATTAATTCTCCGCCAGCTTTTTTAATCATTTCATCATACTTCTGATCAGAGAAGCTCATTTGGTTATGAGAATGCTTAGACTCAAACATATCTAAGAATGTCATTGGATCCGCATAATCTGGATTCCAACCGCCATATGAAATATCATAATCTTGCTCTGTTTCTAATTTTAGTTTTTGCTTGAACGGCTGAAGTTTAATATTAACTGTTACACCTTTTAAATTCTTCTCGATTTGATCTTTAACATATTCTCCAACTTTTTTCGCATTACCAGTATCATAGTTTAATAGCTCAATTGTAACTTGATCTTTTCCAAGTTCTTTTTTCGCTGCTTCCCATGCAGCAGCTGCTTTTTTCGCATCTGGTTTAATACCGTTTTTAAATGTTTCTTGGAAATCTTTACCGTCTGGTCCAGTTGCTAATCCTTTCGGCACTAAGAAGTCCGCAGGTTTAGATCCATCATTTAAAATAACATTTGCTAAATTTTTCTTATCAATAGAGTAGGCAATTGCTTCACGTAATTTTTGACTCTTTAATGGTGTATCTTGTCCACCACGTTTTTGGTTCATACGAATAAAGTAAGTACTTACTTGTGAATAAGTCCCAAACTCTTCTTTATTGTTTCTATACTTATCAACGAATTCACCTGATAGAAGTGCAAAATCAATTGCATTTGTATCATATAAATTTACTTTTGTAGCTACTTCTTTTACTACACTATAGTTGATTTCATCTAGTTTTACAGTCTTTTTATCCCAATATTGATCATTTTTCTTTAGTTTCCATCCTTGCTCATGCTTCCAATCAGTAAGAACGAACGGTCCATTATAGACTGTTGTATCAGACTCTAAACCGTATTTATCTCCTTTTTCCTTCACGAACTTCTCATTTAATGGATAGTACGATGGAAATGCTACTAAGTTTAAGAAGTATGGTACTGCTTGTTCTAATTCAACTTCTAAAGTAAGGTCATCTACTGCTTTTACTCCTAGTTCCGTTACAGGTTTTTCACCTTTATTAACCGCTTCTGCATTTTTGACTGGGAATGCAATAAATGCATACTCAGCAGCTGTTTTTGGATCTAATAAACGTTGCCATGCAAATACGAAATCTTTTGCTGTTACTGGATCACCATTTGACCATTTTGCATCTTTACGTAATTTGAATGTATATTTTTTACCATCCTCACTCTTCGTGCTTGATTCTGCCGCAGCTGGGATTGGTTTGTTATCTTTATCTAAACGGTATAAACCTTCCATTGTGTTCCCCAAAATTTGAGAACCTAATGTATCTGTATTTTTAGAAGTATCCATCGTTGGAATTTCATTTGTTTCAGTACGATTTAATACTTGTTTCGCTGCTAATTTTTCTTCTGATTTGCTATCCCCGCCAGAGCTAGAATTTGTGCTTGTCTTCTTATCTCCACCTGATGTAGAACATGCTGTTAATGCCATACTCATTGCTAAAACTGGTGCTACAACTGCTGTTAGTTTTTTCATTTTTTTCTTTTTCACTTTCTGTACCCTCCCTAATTCTAAACGCTCTCGTTTAAGAATTTTCTGATAATTCTGTTTTTCTTTATATATTTATCAGAAGATTCTTATTAACTATTATTCTACTAATTTTTTGAGTTTTGTAAAGTGTTATTATTGAAAATTTTTAAAAAATTATTTTTTTACAGTAATATTCATAAAAATTCCATAATCTTTTAAAACACTATACCTCATTGAATTCTATGTATTGATTTAATAGTCTTTATATCCCTTCGCTATAAAACACTTGTAAATTATTGTTAATAAATAATGTATATCGTAACAAACCTCTTTTCTACAAAAATAAAAAAGTCAGCTTTGCTGACTTTTTTATCCGGCCATTTTCTTTTTTTTCATTTCCTCTATTACTCTCGTATACTTCTCTTCATCAAATTCATTTTCACTTTTTGCAACAACTACAGTCGCAATACCGTTACCAATTAAATTCACGATAGCACGTGCTTCTGACATGAAACGATCTACACCAAGTAATAGCGCTAACCCTTCTAACGGGATAACATTCATTGCAGATAAAGTAGATGCTAGTACTATAAAACCTCCACCTGTTACTGCTGCTGCCCCTTTAGATGTAACTAATAAAATAGCTATTATAGTTAATTGTTGACCTAGTGAAAGATCGACGTGAAAAACTTGAGCTAAAAATATAGTTGCCATCGATAAATAAATCGTCGTTCCATCTAAATTAAAAGAGTAACCTGTCGGAATGACTAAACCTACTACTGGCTTAGAACACCCGAAGTCTTCCATCTTTGTCATCATTCGCGGCAATACTGATTCTGATGATGATGTCCCTAGAACAATAAGTAATTCTTCTTTAATATGTGCTAAATATTTCCACAGACTAAATTTGTACAGTTTACAAATAAAATTTAAAACAATAAAAACAAATAATGCCATTGTCGTATATACACAAATCATTAGTTTACCAAGTGGTATTAACGTACTTAAACCATATTTACCAATTGTAAACGACATTCCACCGAATGCTCCAACTGGCGCTAACTTCATAACAATAGATAAAATATTAAAAAATACTTTCGATAATCTTTCAAAAAAGTCGATAACAGGTTGTCCATTTTTCCCGAGCATCGTTAACCCTGCACCGAATAAAATGGAGAAGAACAGAACTTGTAAAATATCACCTTTTGCAAATGCTTCAAACATGTTAGACGGCACAATATGTAAAAAGAAATCCATCCACTGCATTTCTTGCCCGCTTTGTACATATTGTGAAACATCTCCACCCTTTAGTTTCGAAGGATCTAATCCATCTCCGGGACGTACAACATTCGCTACGATGATACCAATAAGTAAAGCCGCTGTTGTAACGATTTCAAAATATAATAGTGCCTTCCCACCAACACGACCTACCTTTTTCATACTTCCCATACTTGCAATACCAAGCACAATCGTTAAAAAGATTATCGGTGCAATAACCATTTTAATCATATTGATGAATGTTTCACCAATTGGCTTCATCTCTTGTCCAACACTAGGCCAAATTGCCCCTACTGCAATACCACAAATAATTGCCACAATAACTTGGAATGTTAAATTCTTTACAATTCTCATTTTTAATACTCCCCTGTTTCGTTCATTTCTCCCATACGATTTCAATAATTGCTAATGATGTATTTTATGTAATAGCCCCCCTGCTATTTAACTTAAACCACATCATTATGTTACACTATTATCAATAACTTTAAAATAGTATATAATATTTAAATTTAAATGTCATACTATTAAACGTAATAAAAAAGCAGACATTATGCCTGCTTTAATTCTCCTCAATCTGCTTTTCACTTAATCCTAGATGTGTTCTAAGCGTATTACTCAAACTCTGTAGATCTTTTTTATTAGGGTTATAATAATATACACGTTGCCCATTTGGACCGTTAGGTAAATATAAATCATCTCCGCCTAATTGAATCTTTTCAACTGAACCATTTAAACCGTATTTATAAAAACATAAAATATCATCCATTACTAAATTTGTTTTAAAATCGCCGTCAATCGCCTCAACTATTTTTTCTAGCTTCGTAATCGAGCCTACACTTTTTAATTTACTTAACATCGCTTCAATAACAAGTTGTTGGCGCTGACCTCTCATTGCATCACTATCAATATGACGCGTTCTTGCCAGTGCAAGTGCTTCTTCCCCTGTTAATTTTTGTAGTCCTTTTTTCAAATGGATTGCGTCAGGTTCATCTTTACTATTTTGCTCCATAAATTCAACTGGGACATTTACTTCAATTCCATCTAATCCATCAACAATTTTAGTAAATGAATTAAAATTAAACTTCACAAAATAATCAACAGGCACTTGTAACAACTTTTCTACTGCTTCCACTGAAGCTTGCGGTCCTCCATCTTTACCATTTTTAACGAAACCACTTCCATATGCATGCGTTATTTTATCTTTTTTCTTTTCAACTGGAACATATGTATATGTATCACGTGGTATGCTCGTTAATTTCACTGTCTTATCATCTTTATTAAAAGTAGCTAACAGTAGTGCATCTGTATGGAAAGCACCATTATACTCCTTTTGTCGTTCTTGATTTTCATCAATTCCCATAATTAAAAGTGAAACATTGTTTGCAATTGGCTTTACAGTTTCCTCACGTAAATGTGATTTTTCACCACGCGCTAAATTTAAACTAGACTTTTGTACGAGATTAGAAGTTTTCATATATACATAAGTACCATATCCAACTCCGCCAAATAGTAATACTACTAACAAGACACTTATTATCGTTGTCTTGTTATATTTTCTTTTATTTTTCTTTTCTCTTGAAGAAGAGGTATTCTCCATATCGTTCCCTCCGTTTTCTATTCATCTAATATATTTTTCAATTTTTCATAATTAGTACTATCCTTTTGAAATACATTCTCTTTCAACCCTTTGTTTATTTGTATCCATTCAGTTGTAATCGAATATTGAATCATACCTTCGTGGAAACTAAGGAACTTTAGCATAATCCCCGTATTTTTCTCTACAACCATTTCAAATTTCCCTCTTAAATCTTCAGATGTACTTACAGGCATTTCTATGTTTATTGTCCCTTCTATTTTGTAGCAATCAAGTCCAAGATACTTCGTTTCTTTATAATTCCAATCTTTATATCGGATTAATAGCTCAGCAAATTCTGATTGCATACTATACTTCGCAAATCCCACATATTCGTCATCATATCGTTTCTTTTCACCTGATTTTCTCAATAATCTTTCCGTAGGATTTAATTTTAA
The DNA here is from genome assembly GCF_051294775.1 of Bacillus pretiosus. Lineage (NCBI taxonomy): Bacteria > Bacillati > Bacillota > Bacilli > Caryophanales > Bacillaceae > Bacillus > Bacillus pretiosus. Next base: position 1,232,712 of record NZ_JBPPHF010000002.1, on the reverse strand, counting down.
TAGTTCATAGTTTCTTTCCTTCGGGCTCCATTTCTTCTCTCTATATGTATACTTCTCATCATCAAATTCTTTTTTCTTGCCCTCGTTATATATAATTGTTCGTTTTTTCGTTAGCTTATCTTCTTTCGAAGAGATACCTCTTTGTTGCTCCGTATCAATCGCATATTTGTATGTTGTAGCGATTCTTGACGAACTAGAATATTCCTCAAATTGTCCTGAAATATTTTTAAAATGATCAATAGAATCCAACATCTTTTCATGAATCTTTTCTTTATCTGGATAATTTACGTTCGATTTTATTTCTTCTTCATTTTCATAATCAGAAAACGCCTTTTTCTTTACATATTCAAATACCCCACCATTTTGAGCAAAAATTTGATCAGAAAACTCCGACATAGACACAATGGACAGTGTTAGAACCGCAGCACTTATAGCCATCATATAAACTTTGTAACCTTTCTTTTTTACCGGAAGATTATGTAGTGTACGATTAATCTTTTCATTTAACTCTGGCGGTACTATAACATTCTCGTCTTTTATTCTCTTTTTTAATTTCTCATCAAATAATTTTTCATTATCCACTCTTTACACCTCCTATTCCATCTTTAATCGTTTTTGCAGTTGTTCCCTCGCACGTGACAATCTCGATTTCACTGTTCCTTTTGGTATTTCTAAAAGCTTTGCTATACTCTCTTGATTCATATCTTCATAATAATAAAGAACCGTAACAGCTCTTAATTCTTCATGTAACGATTGAATCGCATTACACAAATCTATATCTTCATACTGATCACAAGCACTCATATTGTAATCATTCTCTTCTGTCACAATTACCTTTTTATACGCTCTAATAATATTGTTACACTCATTCATTAAAATTCGAATTAACCAAGTTTGAAAAAACTCTTCTTTTTTTAATTTTTTTATATTTTCATAGGCTTTTAAAATTGTTGCCTGTATCGCATCCTCTATATTTGTCTCATCACGTAACATAGCCTTTGCAATACGATACATCTTCATTTTTTCTGTATGTATAAGCGCCATAAACGCTTCATGATCACCTTTTTTCGCTAAGGAAACATCGGTTTCTTCTTTTACAATCATTTTATATAAAGGGATTACTTTCACAATTGCTCCTCCTGTTTCATCCTCACTTCAAATTTAACTTTACATGTATTAGACGGATGAGCCTAGAAAAAGGTTCATTTTTTTGAATATTTCCATAAAAAAGGTAAACATTCTTCATGTTTACCTTTTTTATACGTAACTCTGAGGACATATCCCTTTGGATCGACAACTTTAAATCCCCGCATCTCCCACGGATAAGTTTGAATTTCTTCTTGTATTGTGCATCGCTTCTCTTTACAACGTTCATATACTTCTTCAATCCGATTGACAACAATAATTAGTTCAAAGCCATTCCCCTTCATGTCTTTTCGATTGTAAAAATAGTGATTTTCACTCAATGTTGAATCAGTAGCTAGTAACAGAGAAAACTGATCGTGATTAAAGCGTGCTGCATGCATACTTCTTTTATACAACTGTAAACCAATTACTTCTTCATAAAACAATAATGACTTCTCAATATCATTTACATATAGTTTAACCCGGAACAAATGATTCATTCATTTCCTCCTCATCAAAAAAAGCCCACTCTATCCGTGGACTTTCTACTTTACAACGGTAAATCCCTTTTCCTAAACACTACAATTGCTACTATGAAAATACAAAGTGCTCCAGCAGTTAAACCTATACTCACTGGCCATATATTATATGTTCCCTCAGCAATTTCTTTCGGACGAAATAGCGTAAATAATGATATATTTCTCATCCACTCTAACTTATCGCTTAATTTACCTACCATGTCCGTTACGAAAAATAAAATAGTTAAACTTGCTGAGTAGCTAAGTGCCTTTCTTTCGTCATTACATATACAAGAAAAGAAAAATGAATACGCACTAACGACTAAAAATATTAACCCACCGACTATATTTATCTTCAGGAATAATTCTTTATTTAAGTTATTATCTTGTAGAAACCACTCTGCACCTACTATACCCGCTACATACGTAACAGTTACTATGATTAGTAGCCCTAATACGAGAATAGCCGCTTGCGTGATTGCAATTTGCACTCTAGATACAGGTGTTGTTAGCAAGTATGCCATCGCTCCTTTATCTACATGACGAGCAATTAAATGCGTTGCAACTGTTACACAAAAAATTGTTAATATGATAATAAACAATAGACTATAATATTCGCCAGCTAAAAAATCCATTACGTTTTGAATCGGACTTTCCATTCCAACAATTTTTTTCACACTATAAGGCATAGCACTTATTAATTCATTTAACCCTTTCGCTGATACCATTGAAGGGAAGATCCAAATTAATAACCATAAATATAGAGCTGCACCAGTTGCATAACTCAAAATACTTTTTTGTGTTTCTTTCAAACTAGCTAAAAACAATTGCTTATTCATGCTTTACCCCTTCTTTCTTATCGTAATAATGCATAAATAAATGTTCTAAATCCATTGCTCTCGTTTGAAGCGCCGTTACATTATAGTTTGAAAGTGTTTGTAAAACAGTTTGATAGTTTCCTTGCACAATAATCGATGCTTCTCTACCTTTCACCGCTTCAAATTGCAAATTACATTGTGTAAGAGATTCAATCTCTTCTTGCGATGATACGGTTACATCTATTACCTGTCGTCTCAAGCTTTGTAAATCATGAATATTTTCAACCGTTACAAGGCGACCATCTTTAATTATAGCCACTCTGTCACAAGTTCTCTCAATCTCAGTAAAAATGTGCGATGACATAAGGATTGTTTTCCCTCTTTGCTTTTCTTCTAATATTAAATCGATAAACACTTGCTGCATAAGTGGATCGAGTCCTGATGTTGGTTCATCTAAAATTAACACTTCCGGATCATGCATAAAAGCAGCAACAATTCCTACTTTTTGTTTCATTCCTTTAGACATTTTTCGAATCGGTGTTTTAACATCAAATTGCAAACGTTCTATTAATTCATCTCGTCTTTTCGTATCCTTTAACCCACGCATTCCTTGCATTAGCTTTAAAAACTCTAATCCGTTCATTCCTTCAATAAAAGAAATTTCTCCTGGTAGATAGCCAACTTCTCTTTGAATTTTCGCCGCTTCATCCCAGCAATCTAATCCAAAAATTGTCGCTTTACCATCTGTCGGTTTTATAAACCCCATTAAATTACGAATCGTTGTGGATTTCCCAGCACCATTTGGTCCTAAGTAACCGAATACTTCCCCTTCTTTTACATCAAATGTAATATGAAACAAACCTTTTCCATTTGAAAACTGTTTTGTGACATTTTGAACTGAAATCATAATTCCACCTCATTTTTTGAAATATTTAATATGTGATATTTCAAAATTATTGTACTCCTCATCTTTCATATTCGCAACAACTTTTTGAAATATTTATATGTCCATATTTCAAAATTATTGTTTTCCATTATTTTTTCTTGTATATTTTAATTGAGGTGATTGCATTGAACGGCTTTGAAAGAGTGAAAGAAAAGAAAAAACACGCTATTAAAGAGGCGGCTTTCTTATTATTTTCAGAACGTGGATTTAATGAAGTGAAAATAGAACATATTGCAAAAAAAGCAAATGTTTCTCAAGTTACCATTTATAATCATTTCGGAAGTAAAGATGCGTTATTTAGAGAGCTTATACAAGAATTTATCATATCTGAATTTCAATATTATAAAGATCTTGCAGAGGAAAAATTACCTTTTCATGAGATGATGCAAAAAATGATTGTAAGAAAAATGAATACTGGTGGGTTATTTCAGCCGGATATGTTACTACAAATGATGCAAAGAGATGAAGAGCTCCGAGAGTTTATTTATAGTTATCAAAACGAAAAAATCCTGCCTTGGTATTTAGAAATACTAGAACAAGCACAGCAAAAAAATGAAATTAACCCTCACCTTACTAAAGAAATGATGTTACTATACATTCAAATGTTCACTAAACTAGGTGATGATTTCGGGGCTCAGCTTCTTGAAGGAGATCGCGAAAAACATATACAAGATATCGTTACGATGTTCTTTTATGGACTGTCCGTCCCAGAAAAATAATGTTTCTAAAGAACAAATACCATCACAAAAAAGCCCTTTGGATATTTAAATCTCAAGGGCTTTTTCATGTCAATAAAATGATTAAAACTAACTTTATCTTAAAGCAGTTAAATGCTGCTTTATAGATAATACCTTATTATAGATTAACTCTTTTAGCATAACTGGCTGAATTGAGATAATTGTTTCACCGAAATTCAGAAAGTAACTTGAAATAAACTCAACTTCTTGTTTGTTAAAATAGCCTGTTATACTATAATTTTCATTTTCTTTTTGTATCCTCATGGAAGGATAATTCTCTTTATCAAAAATATCTTTTCCTTTTTGATTAACAATGACACGAAAATCAATTGCATCCGGCTTTCTGTGAAAAGTTGTAAGATAACTTAACAGCTCTTCAAGATTTTTTGGATTCGTATTGCTTGTTTCCTCAATAGAAAGAATTTTATCACATCTAATTATTTGAACATTATTTGTCTCAAAATTAAAGATTTTAGCATACCACTGGCCAAATTTAGATTCTATTCGAATAAATTGGGCGACCAATACTTTTTCCTCATCTTTTTTTAAATATGTTAAATGATAAACTCGCTCAGCAAAAATCCCCTGTAAAATTTCTTTTAAGAACGGACTAAAATTACTATGATTTGTTACTTCAAAAGAAAGCGTTCTTTCCATGATTGAAATATTTTCACTCACATTATCAGGTAATACATGTTTAAATTTATTTTCAAGCGCAATACTTTCTACATTAAATGGTTTTGTCTTGTATCCATTTAGCGTAAGAATCGAAAAGTATAACGCATACATTTCATCCACACTAAAATAAATTGGCGATAACACACTATTTTCTATAATTTTATAACTTCCATTTCTACCCAGTTCAGAATATATTGGTACACCTATTTCTTCCAATGATTGAATATCTCGCAACGCGGTACTTTTAGAAATATCATATCTAGCCATTAAATCTTTTAAATTAAAATATCTTTTATTATTTAAGAAAATAAGCATATCATTTATTCGTTCCGTTTTTTTCATATTTCCCTCCCAAAAAGGTGTCATGTATTGGAACCTTTTTAGTCTATATTATAATTATTAACTAATAAAGGAGTTATATATTTATGACATTAGAAATAGCTATTTTTCTTTCAATGAATGGGCAAGCAAAGGAGGCAATTAATTTTTACACACGTAATTTAGAAGCTACGCAGTTAATGATTGTTACGTATGGAGAACTGGCCAAAAGAGATAGTTCTTTTAAAATTACAAGTGAAAATAAAGATCATATTGCTCACTCTGTTTTACAAATTGGGAATACAAAGCTAATGATAGCAGAAGATACAATGAAGCCTAATGAACGTTATAACGTTGGAAATAACATGTCACTTTGCATTCAAAGCGCTAATTTAGAAGAAATACAAAGGTTTTATAATAATTTAATTTCCGATAAGCATGTGAAGATAATCTCTCCGCTAGAAAAAAATATATTTAGTGAAGCATATGGGATTATTGAAGATCCTTACGGCATACAAATCCAGTTAATGTATGACAAACGATTAAACTAAATAATTATCCATATTCACATATTCCTAATAAAAAAGACACGAAATTCGTGTCTTTTTTACTTTACAGTGATGACTCTACCGGTTTCACTACTTTCAATCGCTAATTGAATAAGTCGAATAACTTCTAAGCCTTCTTGTGCTGTTACAGGTGGTTTCTCACCATTTACTATACTATCTCTTACACCTTTATAATACATGTCATAACAGCCAACTTCTGTTGGAATACGCTCTAGCTTTTCTTCCGTATGTAAAGTAGCAAAATTCTCTTCAGCATCTAATCCATAACCGTTATCGCCTGGCTTCATTCCATTTTTTAATTGTTCTTCCTGTGAATCCATACCGTATTTCACGATAGAACCTTTATCTCCATGCAATGTAAAGTGTGGACCTTCTTGCTTTACGTAACTGCTACTATGTAAAGTGACACGTTTAACACCGTAGTGAAGTATAACATGGAAGTAATCATCAATTTCTGCACCTGGTCGTTGTTTGATTACATCTGCACTTATCGCATCTGGTTTCCCAAATAATGATAATGCTTGGTCAATTAAATGCGATCCTAAATCATACAGTATACCTGATCCTGGTAAATTCTTTTCTCTCCAGCGATCACGTACATTCGGGCGAAAACGATCGAAATGCGCTTCATATGCGTATAGATTCCCTACTCTATTTTCTTCTAACAATTTCTTTATCGTTAAGAAATCATTATCAAAACGGCGATTATGATACACGCTTAACACCACATTATGCTGTTTTGCTAATGAAATTAGTTCTTCGCCTTCTTCAATTGAAACAACGAATGGCTTCTCCACAACTACATGCTTACCATGTGAAATTGCTTCTTTTACATATGGAAAATGAGTTGTATTCGGTGAAGTAATGACCACTAAGTCAATATCAGCACGATTTACTAATTCCTCAATTGTGCCAACAACTTCAGCATTTGGTAATGCTTGCTTCACTAGTTCTTCTTTTGAAGATAAAATAGCACGAATATCATATTCTTCTATCGTTTGTAATAATGGGATGTGAAATGTTGTACTAGAAAATCCAAATCCTACAATGCCTACACCTATTTTTTCCATGTTGCCCCTCCATCTGTCCCGCTTTAACGGACAGTAAGATTCCTACCTCAAAATTCAGCGAAAGCAAAGAAATTAGTTGAGGAATCAACTGCTCGTAAAAGTCCGATTGATTAAAGTTCCACTTTATGAGAACGATTTCATTCAGTTATTATAACAAGATTATTATTATTTACATAATAATTTGCCTAGAAAAAAGCATCTTGCCATTATTCATAGCAAGATGCTTTTTTACTCCGGTCGTTTTTTTGTCCACGTTTCAATAACTTCACCAGTATCATTAACATCTAGTACTAAACTACCGTTACTATACCGGTCTTTATTTCGATACGCTTTCGGATCAATTTCTTCTACAATATGTTTCTCAGTCTTCATATATACTAGTTCATCATCTCGAACAATTTCAATACCGACAATACGGTATGGATTACGTTTTAACTCTTTAAAAATAACAAGACCTCGCTTCGCTCTCGTTGATTTCTCAATTTCTGATGCTTTTAGACGTTTTATAGCACCTCGCTGCGTAACAAGAATAAGTTGATCTTTGTCACCATGTAACGGTTTACCCGAAGCGACATAATCATCTTCTTTTAAGTTAATTGCTTTTACACCAGCGGCCCTTACACCGACTGGACTTACTTCATCTTCATGGAAAATAAGTGCATATGCACCATAGGTTGCAAGAACAATATCACTCGTTCCATCTGTTGCAAATATATCTACAACATAATCATCTTTTTTCAAATTCACAGCGACGAACGCTCTTGAATAACGCTGAACTTTATATTGGTTTAATTCTGTTTTCTTAATCATACCATTTCGTGTAACAAATACGATAAATCGTTTTTCTTCTTCAAAATTCGGTACGACGGTCGCCCAAATAATCATTTCATCCCGCTCGAGTGAAACGAGATTCGCAACGTGTTGACCTAAATCTTTCCAACGAATTTCTGGCATTTCATATACTGGCAGATATATATAGTTTCCTTTATTCGTAAATAAGAGGACTGTCTCTGTCGTATTCGTATCGAATCGCTCCAGTAAGATGTCACCCTCTTTCATACCGAAGTCTTTTCCGTTCGATGCATTATGTGAACGCCAACCTGTTCGTTTCACATATCCTTCTTTCGTTACAGTAACGATGACATCTTCCTGCGGAATCATAACTTCCACATCGATTTTAATTTCCTCAATTTGTTCTTCAATAATAGCACGGCGATCATCACTATATGTTTTCTTGACTCTCTTCAAATCTGTTTTAATAACTTGAAGAAGTCTTTTTTCACTTTGTAAAATTGACTGTAACTCTATAATCTTCTTATTAAGCTCGTCTGCTTCTTGTTCTAGCGCCGTAATATCTGTATTCGTTAAACGATATAGTTGCAGCGAAACAATTGCTTCTGATTGCGCTTCTGTAAATCCAAATTTCGTACTTAAATTATCTTTTGCATTACGTTTATCTTTAGAAGCACGGATTGTTTCAATCACTTCATCTAAAATCGATAATGCTTTCTTTAAACCTTCTACAATATGTTGACGGTTTTCTGCTTTTCTTAATTCATATTGTGAGCGTCTCGTAACAACTTCTTTTTGATGCCCAATATACGCATCCAAAATCTTAGGTAATGTCATAAGTGTCGGACGACGATTATTTATCGCTACCATATTAAAGTTATATGGAATTTGTAAATCTGTGTTCTTATATAAATAATTTAAAATACCTTCAGCATTTACTTCTTTTTTTAACTCTACAACGATGCGAAGACCTGTACGATCTGTCTCATCACGTACTTCAGCAATTCCATCTAGTTTTTTATCTAGACGTAATTCATCCATTTTTTTAACAAGGTTCGCTTTATTTACTTCATACGGAATTTCTGTAATAACGATTTGTTGCTTCCCACCACGGATCGTTTCAACTTCAGCTTTTCCGCGAATAATAATTTTACCTTTTCCTGTTTCATACGCTTTTTTGATACCATCAATCCCCTGAATAATACCACCTGTCGGGAAATCTGGTCCTTTCATAACTGTTAATAAATCATCAACAGTGCTATTCGGCTTATCAATACGCATCATCGTCGCATCAATTACTTCCCCAAGGTGATGCGGAGGAATTTCTGTTGCATAACCAGCTGAAATTCCTGTCGATCCGTTCACTAATAAGTTCGGGAACATCGCTGGAAGTACAACAGGTTCTTCACTCGTATCATCGAAATTTGACACGAATTCTACTGTTTCTTTATCGAGATCACGCAATAACTCAGATGCGATTGGTGATAATCGTGCTTCCGTATAACGCATTGCCGCTGCTGGATCGCCATCCACACTACCATTATTACCATGCATTTCAACTAAAACATTACGTACTTTCCAAGTTTGACTTAAACGTACCATCGCCTCATATACAGAGGAATCACCGTGTGGATGGTAGTTACCGATAACATTACCAACTGTTTTAGCTGATTTACGAAATGCTTTATCATGTACATTTCCTTCTACATACATAGAATATAAAATACGTCTTTGTACCGGTTTTAAACCGTCACGCGCATCTGGAAGCGCGCGATCTTGAATAATATATTTACTATAACGTGCAAAGCGGTCACCTAACACGTCTTCAAGCGGGAGGTCATGAAACTTCTCTGCCTGCATGTTATTCCACCTCCGTCTCCATAATCATTTCATTTTCTAAAATGTTTCCTTCTTCTTGCATACCAAATTGTACATTTCGTTCGATCCATTTACGGCGAGGTTCTACTTTATCACCCATCAATGTCGTAACTCGGCGCTCCGCTCTTGATGCATCGTCAATTTTCACACGAATCAACGTACGTGTTTCAGGATTCATCGTCGTTTCCCATAATTGATCGGCATTCATTTCGCCAAGTCCTTTATAGCGCTGCAGCATGTAGCCTTTACCGACCTTTTTTGTTACACCATCTAATTCTTCATCAGACCATGCATACTCAATCACTTCACTCTTACCTTTTCCTTTACTTACTTTGTATAAAGGAGGAAGTGCAATAAATACTTTGCCAGCTTCGATAAGTGGTTTCATATATCTGTAGAAGAACGTTAGTAACAATACTTGAATGTGCGCACCATCTGTATCAGCATCGGTCATAATTACAATTTTATCGTAGTTAATATCTTCAACAGCGAATTCATTCCCTACACCACCGCCAATAGCGTAAATGATTGTATTAATTTCTTCATTTTTAAAGATATCAGCAAGTTTTGCTTTTTCTGTATTGATTACTTTACCACGTAACGGTAATACCGCTTGGAAACGTCGGTCTCGACCTTGTTTCGCGGAACCACCCGCAGAGTCACCCTCTACTAGGTACAGTTCATTTTTTTGCGGGTTACGTGATTGTGCTGGTGTTAACTTACCACTTAATGTACCTTCTGATTTCTTTTTCTTTTTACCAGTACGCGCTTCTTCTCTCGCTTTACGAGCAGCCTCACGTGCCTGCGCTGCTTTAACTGCCTTTCTCACAAGAAGTGTAGCAACATCTGGGTTTTCTTCTAAAAAGTAAGCTAAATGCTCAGATACAATTGCATCAATTGAAGAACGAGCTTCACTTGTACCAAGTTTCCCTTTCGTTTGCCCTTCAAACTGAAGTACTTCTTCTGGTACACGTACAGAAACGATAGCCGCTACACCTTCACGAATATCTGTACCTTCTAAGTTTTTATCTTTTTCTTTTAATAACGATACTTTACGAGCATACTCATTGAACACACGAGTCATTGCTGTCTTAAACCCAGCTTCGTGTGTTCCACCATCTTTTGTACGTACATTATTTACAAACGAAAGAATATTTTCTGAATAGCCATCGTTAAATTGAAAAGCTAGCTCTGCCTCAATTCCATTTTGTTCACCAGTAAAATATACAACCGGATGGATTGAATCTTTTTCTTCATTTAAGTATGAAACGAAAGCTTCGATTCCTGTTTCATAATGAAAGACATCTTCTAAATCATTTCGCTCATCTTTTATTGAGATTTTCATCCCTTTTAATAAGAATGCAGATTCACGTAATCTTTCACATAATGTTTCGTAATTGTAATTTGTTGTGCTGAAAATCGTTGTATCTGGTTTAAAATGTATTGTCGTACCAGACTCTTTCGTCTTCCCGATCTTTTCCAGTGTCGTTGCAGGAATACCACCATTTTCAAAGCGTTGTTCATAAATATTTCCGTCACGTTTAATCGTCACTACTAACCATTCTGACAAGGCATTTACAACTGATGCCCCAACACCGTGTAAACCACCACTTGTTTTATAGCCACCTTGACCAAACTTACCACCGGCATGAAGTACAGTTAAAATAACTTCAGGTGTAGGTTTCCCAAGTTTATGCATTCCCGTAGGCATTCCTCGCCCTTTATCAATAACGCTAATACTATTATCTTTATGTATTACGACAGAAATTTCGTCGCCAAATCCCGCTAACGCTTCATCAACGGAGTTATCTACTATTTCATATACTAAATGATGCAATCCACGGCTATCCGTACTCCCGATATACATACCCGGGCGTTTTCGAACGGCTTCAAGTCCTTCTAGCACTTGAATTGCATCTTCATTATATTGGAACTGATGCTTTGCCAAACTCCTTGCCCCTTTCCTAATCAAATCAGAACATATGTTTCTATTATAGAATAACGCCTCGACTATAGTTTTGGCAAGTTATCTTATCTCTTTTATATACCATTTTCAATAGAAAAATCCTTGTTTTTTCACAAGGATTCCTCTAGGCTACTATTTCAGAAAAATAATCGTTTGTCAACGAGAAATGGATATGTATGCCAAGATTATACATTCCAAACCTTTATCATGATCCAAATGATCAATATCCAAAATGGGATAACAAGTAACAATCCCCAAAAACAGCCTTTAAAAAATCTCATGATGAACACCTCGTTCATCGGCCCTACTTATTTATAAAGAGGGCTGAATCAATCTTTCTCTCTTTAAAACCTATACTATTTTGTCATCGCATGTTCTACTTTAATGCAACGATCCATTATTACAGTATAGCCTTTTTCTTGCAAAAGTTTATATGTATCTTCATCTTGTACTCCTAATTGTGCCCAAAAAATATCTGCATCAATCTCTACAAACTCTTTCGCAACATCCATTAAAAATTCTGAACGACGGAATACATTTACAATATCAACATGTTCCTTAATATCCTTTAGTGAAGAAACTGCTTTTTCTCCAAGCACCTCATCTACTGTTGGGTTTACTGGAATAATGCGATACCCCGCATCTTGCATTGCTTTTGAAACCATATACGATGTACGTTCTGGCTTATCCGATAATCCAACAACTGCAATCGTTTTGCTTTTCTTTAATACTTCACCAATTTCCGTACGAGTTGGGTTTTCAATTGTCATAATTTATCCCTCCTATTCCTTTAGTATAGCCGATAAAGAAAGTCTCTTTCAATATGAAAGAGACTTTCTTTTATTTCAATTATTGATTCTTTGTAGCTGAATTATCTGCTAAAGTAGCTGTTTTCGTCATTTTTTGACCGTTACGATAGAATGTAACTTCTACTTTCTCGCCTACTTTTTTCTTTTCATATAAATATTTACGGAATTGAAGCGAATTTTCTACTTTTTGATCATCTAATGATACTACAATATCATATTGCTCTAAACCAGCTTTTTCTGCAGGTGATATTGGGTAAATTTTACCTAATACAACGCCGTTTGTTACTTCTTTCGGTACTTTCAATTGATTTACTGCATAAGCTTGCACATCTTCTAATGAAACGACACCTACTCCAAGAGCTGGACGTTTCACTACTCCGTCTTTTTCAAGTGATTCAATAACTGGCTTTGCAATATTAATTGGAATAGCAAATCCAATTCCTTCAACTTCTTGTTGTGCAATTTTACTTGAATTAATCCCAATTATTTCACCATTTTGATTAAACAACGCACCACCACTATTACCTGGGTTAATTGCTGCATCTGTTTGAATAACTTGAGCATTCCAATCTGCACGCTTATCGCCATCGATATCTACTGGAATTTCACGTTCTTTGCTACTAATAATACCTTCCGTTACACTTCCATCAAAACCTAGTGGGTTACCAATTGCAATCGCTTTTTCACCCGCACGAAGTTTACTTGAATCACCTAAAGTGGCAACTTTATTTACATTAGATCCATCAATTTCTACAACCGCTAAATCTAACCAAGGGTCTTTCCCTACAAGTTTTGCATCTACCTTTTTACCATCACTTAGTTTTACAGCAAGTTTATTCGCTCCATCTACTACATGGTTGTTCGTTACAATATACGCTTTATTTCCTGCTTTTTTATAAATAACACCTGATCCTGAGCCAGCTTGTTGCTCTTGGCCTGTCGGTTGCATTGCAAATGGATCAACACTTTGTTGCATATTAATAACACCTACAACAACATCTTTCGCGCCTTCAATCATACCAGGTAAATCAGTTTCATTTTTTGCTTTATTGACAACAGGAACTACAGTACCTTCAACTTTTGAATCCGAACTGAATGATGATACAGCCGCTCCATTATTTTGAGCCCATGGCATATATGGTGCCGCAAAACTAATTGTGACAGCCCCAACTACAGCTCCGACTAAACCTGTGAAAAAATAACCTTTTTTACTACCTGATTTTCTCACTTCTCTCGTTTCACTATGCTCTTCATTTAAATTTGGTCCGTCGTAATATCCCATGTTTACTTCCCCTCTCTGGTGAATTCGTATTTTCAGTATAGTCACGTTTTGTGTCCTTCTTGTGAACTCATCGTGAAATCCAATTAAAAAAATACTCTTATCTAACATTGTAGACAAGAAAAGTATTTTTTGTACATTCCACCTACAAAAGAGAGTATAAATTTGCTATATCCCAAAGCCAAAGCGCATAGTAATTTAAAGGTTATTCTTCAAATTTGTAACCCACTCGAATAACAGTACCGATATGCTTCGCTTTATCTCCTAGCTTATTTCGTAGTTTTTTAATATGAGTATCAACCGTTCGGTCATCACCGTAGTAATCATATCCCCATAACTGATCTAATAAATGTTGACGTGACAACACAATTCCTTTGTTCTCCATTAAATAAACAAGAAGTTCAAATTCCTTATGTGTCAATATAATTTCTTCTCCATCTACTAAAACGGTTCTAGATAGACGATTCACTTCTATTCCAGCTAAAGACATAGCATTTTCTTCCGCTACTCCTACCACACCATCCGCGCGTTTTAATAACGTCTTCGCACGAGCTACTAACACTTTCGGGCTGAAAGGTTTCGTTACATACTCATCTGCACCTAATTCGAACCCTAGTAGTGTATCATCCTCATCTGAACGTGCTGTCAACATAATGATCGGTACTGCTGATTCTTTTCTAATTCGTCTACAAACAGACCATCCATCTATTTCTGGTAACATAATATCTAACATAATTAAATCAATTTCATGCTCTGCAAATAATTCTAACGCTATTTTTCCGTCTTCTGCTTCGATTACTTCAAAACCTTCATTACGAAAATAATCACTAACGATTTCACGTAATCTTCTTTCATCTTCAACAAGTAATACTGTTTTATTCATATAATCTATCCCGCCTTTTTACTCTTTCAATCGAATAATACGTTGATTGGAGCTTCCGCGAAATGGAAGTGTTAAATCTTTTTTCTCGATTTCAAACCTTCCATCGACTAAAACATCCCCATAATGTAACAACTCTATCATATCATTATTTTGAGAACTCTGTATCTCTTCTAACGTATAACCTGTATACATCCATAGATTTTTTTTCAAGTCTTTCACAGCTTTTGCTACTTTTTTCACTTCAGCAGCTTGGAAGAATGGATCTCCACCTGAAAATGTTACATCAGTTAATGAATTACTTGCAATCTCGTTCACAATTTCTTCTACTGTCATTTCAGTTCCATTACAAATATTCCACGATTTTGGATTATGGCAACCGAAACAACGATGCGGACAGCCCGCAAAAAACACGACTGTCCGCAACCCTTCCCCATCTACTACACTATCATGAATGATGTTCATCACTTTCATTTATGCTTCACCCGATCCATCTCTTCACTACGTTTCGCACTATTCCACTTCGACATATCTCCTACAAGATAACCTGTTATACGGCGAATTCTTTCTATATTAGCTTCGTCTTCATTTCCGCAACTTGGGCATTCATTTCCAATAACTCCGTGATAACTGCAGCACTTACAACGGTCAACAGGATGATTAATTGAACCGTATCCAACGCCATGATTTGCCATCGCTCGTACAATTTGTTTTAACGCCTGTTTGTTATGCATAGCTGCTCCGTCTAGCTCAATATACGTAATATGTCCTCCGTTACATAGAGCATGGAAAGGTCCTTCTAAACGAATTTTATTTATTGCTTGAATGCTATAGTAAACTGGGATATGGAATGAATTCGTATAATAATTATGGTTCGTTATACCGCTAATCACACCAAATTCTTCTCTATCTTTTTTCACAAACTTCCCTGATAACCCTTCTGCAGGAGTTGCAATTACTGAGAAATTCAGTTCATGTTCTTCCGTTGCTTTATCCATTTTATCTCTCATAAAGGAAATGATTTCATACCCGAGTTTCCATGATTCTTCATCTTCTCCATGATGCTTTCCTGTTAAAGCTACTAAACACTCCGCAAGACCGATAAAACCAAGACTTAACGTCCCTTGCTTTAAAATGGATGCTACAGAATCTTCAGGCTGTAACTTCTCTCCACCGCGCCATACACCTTGTGAATATAAAAATCGAAAATCTCTTGCTCGCTTCGTACATTGATACTCAAATCTCTCTAATAATTGCTTAATCCCTAAATCTAAGTAGTAATTTAACGCTTCAAAAAATGCTTCTTTTGAACCACTAATTAACGCTAATTTCACTAAGTTGATAGACGTAAATGATAAATTGCCTCTTCCAATCGCTGTTTCTTCTCCATGTATGTTAGACATGACACGGGTACGACATCCCATATAACATACTTCACTTTCCGGTCGTCCGTCATAATGCACTGCATTAAATGGCGCATCTAAAAATGAAAAGTTAGGGAATAATCGTTCAGCCGTTGTCTCTAACGCTAATTCAAATAAATCATAGTTCGGATCACATTCTTCAAAGTTCACACCTTTTTTCATTTTAAAAATTTGAATCGGAAAAATTGGTGTTTCTCCTTTACCAAGACCAGCTTGTGTCGCTTTTAAAAGTTGTCTAACTAATAACCGTCCCTCTTTTGATGTGTCTGTTCCATAATTAATAGAAATAAACGGTACTTGTCCCCCGCCCCTACTGTGCATACTATTTGAATTATGAACGAAAGCTTCACACGCCTGATACGTATCATTTTCTGTTTCTTTCCATGCAAATTCTTCTATTTGTTCTTTCGTAAGCGGATATGACTGTAATCGTTTCTTATGTCTCGCTACTGTTTTTCTCACATATGGAGCTAAATCAATATCAAAGAGTGCAAATGATTGACCACCGTGCTGCATATTTTGATTCGCCTGAAAAATAATAGACGAAAGAGCCAATGCACTTTTAATATCCTGCGGTTGTCTCATATGCCCATGTCCGGTATGAAAACCGTCCGCAAGCATTTGCGCTAACGGAATTTGCGAACAAGTCGTCGTTCCTGTCGCATAAAAATCTAAGTCATGTGGATATAATATATTTTGATTTATCGCTTTTTTCACTTGATCTGACAATAAATTTTCAACTGCATAATATTTCGCACTCTCTGATGCGAACGTTCCCATTACTCCCATTGGAGAGCGACCATCTACATTTGCATTTTCTTGCATTAAATCTTGCTCACTACCGTGGACAATCGTCTCAAACACTCTCATTAATTCTTCTCCACGTACATTTCGTTGTAACATTTATAACCCTCCACCAATATGTTGTTGTCTTTTGATTAAAATGTTACTACATATAGTCTTGGTGTTTCTGTGAGAAATGTAACATTCCTGTGAAATTTTTTTCACGAAATAATGAATTTTTCATTTACAAAAAAGAAATGTGCTCTTTACAAATGTATGGTACAATATACGGGAAAAACTCTTTTTACCCTTTATCAACACATTTGAATAAAGGAGACTGAACTTATGGTTATTACATATCTTTTATTTATCGTTGCCTACTTACTTGGCTCGATTCCATTCGCACTAGTCGTTGGAAAAATCGGCTACGGAATCGATATTCGTGAGCACGGAAGCGGTAATCTAGGCGGAACAAATACATTCCGCACACTAGGGAAAAAAGCAGGTTTTATCGTTACAATTGCTGACATTTTAAAAGGTACATTAGCAACAAGTCTACCGATTATTTTCGGTTTAGATGTTCACCCACTATGGTTCGGATTAGCAGCTGTTCTTGGACATGTGTATCCGATTTTCGCGAAATTCCGTGGTGGTAAAGCTGTTGCAACTTCTGCTGGCGTGCTATTATGCTACTCTCCAGTTGTTTTTGCAATATTAGCTGTTGTCTTTTTCAGCCTTTTATTTACAACAAGATACGTATCACTTTCTTCTATGGTAACAGCCGTCGTTGCTGTTATTGCATCCATTGTTAGCGGGGATAAAATCTTCATTATTGCGATGTGTTTATTAGCAGGTATGGTTATTTATAAACACCGTGCAAATATCGGACGAATTATAAATAAAACTGAACCGAAAGCAAACTTTTCAAAAAAGCAAAAATAAGATCGTAACCCACATAACGCAAAAAGAAAACGTGAAGCATATTAATAGCGTCTTTTTGCGTTATTTTTTATACTAAAGAAAAAGCAACATAATTTGGAGGAACTATACATGAATCTTTCCGTAACAAAAGAAGCAGCACAATGGTATAAAAACGAATTAAACTTACAATCGGGTGAAACACTACGCCTTTTCGTACAATACGGCGGTTGCAGTACTGTGCAAAAAGGACTTTCTTTAGGTATTCGTAAAGATGATCCTGCACATCCTGCTGTTCAAACTCAAGAAGAAGGTATTAACTTCTTTATTGAAGGCGATGATGAGTGGTTCTTCGATGGACATAATTTAGCTGTTACATTTAACGACGGTGATGATTTCCCGCAATTTAATTATGAAAAATAAAAAAGCGTGGCTTCTGCCACGCTTTTTTATTTTTTCTTAATTTCCTCATATTTCGCATACCAATCTGGATATAACTTTTTAAATGATACAGGCCTGAACCCTTCTTTTTTCGCGCAAATATTCGTCGTACTTGCAGTAATGCAAAGTTCACCTTCACCGTTATATATTTCATAACCATATACAACGCGAAGCGGACTAACAGTATCAATCCACGTTTTCACAATTGCTTTTTCTCCGTAACGCATCGCTTTACGATATGAAATTTGCAAATCTAACACAGGAGAAATAATTCCCTCTTTCTCCATTTCAACATATGAAAATCCTAAATCTTGTATAAGTTTCGTGCGACCTAGTTCAAGCCACACCAAATAGTTTGAATGGTAAACAACACCCATTTGATCTGTTTCCGCATAACGGATTTCAACTTCATGTTCTGCTACAAACATATGTATTCGCCTTCTTTCACTTCTGCTACCTTGCATACATTTAATCATAATACAGTGACATCAAAAATAAAATAAAAACAGTGAATCTTTTACTGAAAGGAGCAAGCATATGATTCAAATTGTAACTGTTCGTAGCGGTGATAGCGTATATAGCTTGGCATCAAAGTACGGATCAACACCTGACGAAATAGTAAAGGACAATGGACTAAATCCAGCTGAAACACTCGTTGTAGGTCAGGCACTAATCGTTAATACGAAAGGGAATAATTATTATGTACAGCCTGGCGATAGCCTATATCGCATCTCTCAAACATATAACGTACCTCTCGCTAGTTTAGCTAAGGTTAATAACTTATCTTTAAAATCCATTCTCCATGTTGGACAGCAATTATATATACCAAAAGGCACAAAACGCGCAGTAGAATCCATCGCTTATTTACAACCTTCAACAATACCAATAAAAGAAAGTTTGGTTAACGCTACGCGTGCCATTAATCCATTTTTAACATATTTGGCTTACTTCAGTTTCGAGGCAAAAAGAGATGGTACGTTAAAAGAACCAACTGAAACAGCTAAAATCGCTAATATTGCAACGCAAGGCAAAACCATCCCGATGCTCGTTATTACAAATATTGAAAATGGAAATTTCAGTGCCGATCTGACATCGGTTATTTTACGCGATGCATCGATTCAAAACAAATTTATTACTAACATTTTACAAACAGCTGAGAAGTACGGTATGCGAGACATTCATTTTGATTTCGAGAGTATAGCACCTGAAGATCGCGAAGCGTATAATCGTTTTTTACGAAATGTAAAAACACGCTTACCTAACGGATACACATTGAGTACAACGCTTGTACCGAAAACAAGTTCAAATCAAAAGGGAAAATTTTTCGAAGCTCACGATTATAAAGCACAAGGGCAAATTGTTGATTTCGTCGTCATTATGACATATGACTGGGGTTGGCAAGGCGGGCCACCGATGGCTATTTCTCCTATCGGTCCTGTAAAAGAAGTACTTCAATATGCAAAATCTCAAATGCCTCCCCAAAAAATTATGATGGGGCAAAACTTATACGGATTCGATTGGAAACTTCCGTTCAAACAAGGCAATCCGCCTGCAAAAGCAATTAGCTCTGTCGCAGCTGTCGCACTAGCTCGTAAATACAATGTCCCCATCCGCTATGATTTCACAGCTCAAGCTCCTCATTTTAATTATTTTGATGAAAATGGTGTTCAACACGAAGTTTGGTTTGAAGATTCACGGTCTGTTCAAAGCAAATTCAATTTAATGAAAGAACAAGGTATAGGCGGTATTAGTTACTGGAAGATTGGCTTACCATTCCCGCAAAATTGGCGTTTACTCGTTGAAAATTTTACGATTACGAAAAAGGGCTGACATAAGTCAGCCCTTTTTGACTATTAAAAATCCGTCACAAAAAGAAGAATGACAACATTCTCTCTTTTTTAACCGTTATCAACAATCGGTTGTTTGCCTGTTTGGTCTTGCATTTGCTTTCCTTTATTGCCACCAGCTTTTTTTGATTGTGTTCCAATATGATTCGGTGCAAAGTCTTTTGAATTCTTTTTCGGATTACCCATTACTATCGCCTCCTTAACACTAGTATCGTACTAGTGTTAAGAATTATTCAGCTTGCTTAAAAAGTTGCATTTCATAACGTTTTTCAATACGCTCTTCAATGCGATCGATTGCATCACGATCACTTAATAATTGTTGTTTATTTTCTTTCACAAGTTCGTCAAATGATTTACGGCGACTTCTTCTCATGCTGTTCACCCTCTCTCCTTCGCATTCTTACTATACATAGTATGAGCAAATGAAAAACTCTTTAATCAGATTTGTAAGAAAATTTTATGTTTTAGTACTCCTAAAAAAACTCCGTGCACAACTTCTTGTACACGGAGTTTTTTATACCATTATATTTAAATATTCTTTTAGCTTTTCATCTGCATTCATTTCACTTTGTTTATACTCACTTAGCGCTTGCAGTACGAAATCATACTGTCCTAAAATATAACTTTCTAATTTCAGGACATCCTCTAAGCTATTAAGCATAATTCTCGTATTACCAACTTCACTTTTTAACGCGGGTTCACAATTTAAACTCGTACATATTTCTTTCACATCATCTTCTAATATCTCTGTTAATACGTATTTCTTTCGCCCTTTTACTTTTACTCTCATAACTGGATAAAAAGCTTTTATATCTAAATAGCTTCCTACATTCATACAACGAATCCATTCGATATCACGTTTATTTCGTACAAGTATCTTTTTTACTGCTTCATATACTACTGTTTCATCAAGTACTTCTGTATTCGATTTCCTGTTTGTTTCTTCTTCAATAGATGCACATTTTTGATAAACAGCTGCACAAGTAATACAATCATCAAATGCATTATGAGAACTTAAACGAATGCCAAGCATTCGCTTTAACGTTTCAAGTTTATGATTAGGTGCGTGCTTCATATATTTCTTCGCTAAAAACACAGTATCAATTACTTTATTTTGAGGTTCAGGCAGCCCAAGCATATTTACATTACTTTTTAAAAAACGCATATCAAAAGATGCATTATGAGCGACAATAACATTTGTATGTAAAAATGCTAAAAATAAAGGTAATACTTCTTCAATCGTCGGTGCATCTGAAACACGATAATTTGTAATACCTGTTAAACTCGTTATTCGGTCCGGAATTGAACGCTCTGGATTCACATAGGAAACAAATTGATCTACTAGTTCATGATTACGATATTTCACTGCTGCTACTTGAATAATTTTATCATTATAAGGGTTAAATCCTGTTGTTTCAAAATCAATTACAACATAATCTAACGGTAAGGATATATTCCCCACTCCAAACACTCCTTTACCTCTAAACGTTTATATTTCTTTTATCATAACATGCTGCTATCACTACGTGAAAAAGAAAAGGCAGAAATGGTAACTTTCCACCTCTACCTTTTCACCATTATTTTAATTTAGCAATCCGTTTCTCCATCTCTTTTTGCGTCATCGGTCCAATAAACTTATCTTGAATGACACCTTTCGTATCTATAAAATACGAAGTTGGAATCGTAATTACTTTATACGCTGTTGTCACATCAATGTTCTTGTCCAATAAAATAGGAAAAGTAATTCCTTTTTCTTTTGCAAAATTGCTTACCTTTTCTACTCCCCCGCCCTTTTCTGAAGGCGTATAATTTATTGCTAAAATTTCTACATTTTCTTTATGTTCTTTATAGAAAGCCTCCATATCCGGCATTTCTTGCTGGCAAGGTCCACACCAAGTTGCCCAAAAGTTTAAAATCACTTTCTTTCCTTTCAAATCTGATAACTTTACATTCGTTCCATCTAACTTCGTTAATTCAAAGTTTGGCGCACTCTTCCCTATTTCGATACCATTACTTGCAATCATCTCTTTCATAGCAGCTTCACTTTTTTCTTGCTCCCCTTGTACCGCCTGGTCTTTTTTACCAAACTGTTCATAAGCTGCATATCCCGCTAAACAAAGTAACACTACAATAATCGTAAGCTTCCGCCACATTTTATATCACCCTAACGTATTTATCTTCTTATTAACCTAATTACCCAAATACTATATACCTTATTTTAGCTTATACGGACAAGCTTGGAAATATTCACAGTCAAAATAATTAGAATATTCTTATTTAAAGTGAAGTTTTTTCCTTTTTATCATATAATTAGAAAAACAGATGAGGTGTTTTATCTTCTTATTGACCCACTTACCTATTTACTCTCGTAGTTATATAACCTTCAACAAAAGGGGGATTGTTTATGAATTCATTCGAAAAAACAACATTATATATTCTTAGTTTTCTTTTATACCCAATCGGCATTATTACATGGATCATTTCACTCTTTAGTAAAGATCTTGAAAAAAAGAAAGTAGGGCGTATTTGTCTCTACGTCTCTCTAGTCTCATTCGTCCTTTTCTTAATTCTCGGAATTGCAACTTTCCTTATGACTGCTACTTTTAACGTTGATCTGAATCACTCCGAATCTATCGAGTATCAAATAAATGATGCTGAATAAAGATAAGAGCAGTGCTCTTATCTTTATTCATATCTCTGTAAAAACGAATGACTATTTATTAATTTTTCAGGACTTCCACATGCAACAATACTTCCTTCTCTCATTATAACAACACGATCTGCTAGTATCGCTTTCTCTACATCATGTGTTGCCACAATTCTCGTGACCCCTCTTCCTAATCCTTCTATCATATTCCAAACAGTTTCTTGATTGCCCGGATCTAATCCCGCAGTCGGTTCATCTAAAATAATAAGATTCGGATTTGAACCAATAGCGCGTAATAATGCAAGACGTTTTCTTTCCCCTCCAGAAAACTCTTCCCCGCTTTTATGTAGTACAGTTTCAATCCCCCTAGGTAAATCACTAATAATCGGTTTCACATTTACAAGTTCCATATTTTTTTCTAACTGATTTTCTAGATACTTTCCCCCGAAATACATATTCTCTTTTACTGTCGTCCGAAAGAAACGAGGTTCTTGCCACACTGTCGTCATACGAGCCACATTACCATAATAAACAATGTTACCGTTAGATGGTTTATACAACCCTATCATTAATTTTAAAAGTGTCGTCTTTCCTGCACCACTTTCTCCTACAATCATAACGAGTTCACCAGGATTAATTTGCAAATCAATATTATGAATTCTGCATTTCTCTTCATTACTCTCCTGAAATGAAACATTTGTTACCGTTATCCCCATCGCTTTTTCCACCTTACTATTTGCCACTCGTTTATCTAAAAAGGAAAAAACTCTATTTGCCGAAGCAACTGCAACTTGTGTCATCATTAATAAATCGCCAACGTAGCGGACTGGAAAAAAGAGCATTTCAATTGTGGCTAACACGGCAACAATTGAACCAACTTCCATTTCCCCCTTCATTATTTTCTGCACGCCTATAATGAGAACAACGATATATGCCCCTGTTTCAATCACGGTTCCAACTACTCCAATGCAATGTTGCATCATCGTCTTCTTTACTTCTGTTTTATAAGATTGTGCCGTTACTCCCTTAAATAAGCGAATGGCCCATTTTTCTTTTTGCAAACTACGTAAATCTTGTGCTCCTTTTACAAACTGTGACACCATCTCTACAACACTTGATTGATTTCTTTGAGCAATGCTGGCGATATTTCTTACCTTTTTCCCCATCAACATCGGAACCGTTGCACTTAAAAATAAAAACGGAGCTACCCACAATATGAACTTTATATCTATATGTTGTAGTGCTATGATTGCGCCAATAAATTGGGCAATAGCATGTATATATTCTATTAATATAGATCCATATAATCTGACCCAGTTCGGAATATCAGACACAACTAATGTCTCTAACTCTCCTCCCTTAATCTTCTCACTCTCTTCAAACGGTAATGAGAAGAAATGACGCAATACATCTATACGCTTCTCTCGTAATATTCGCTGACTCGCTTTTGAACTTACATAATCAAATGAAAGATTGTTCACCCACATCAACAAGCGGCTAGCTGCAAACAAAGTAATGTAAAGATACACCTCCTTTAACTCTCGTTGAATAAGGTTATCTACAATTAATCCCATGAATAGTGGACGAGATAAATTTAAAATAGCAGCAAAGCATCCACTACATACAGCTGCTATTACTAATAATTTTTCTTTCTGTAACGGTAACAATATTCTTTTATATTCTTTCATGATGTTCCCTCCATTTTTATAGTAAAAAGAAAGGGATGAAACCAAATGGTTTCATCCCTTTCCATAAAATAAGGAAGCTAACAGTTGTTAGCTTCCTTATCGTTCATTTCAATTATTTAGTTTGACACTTTAGACTCTTCAATTTTCTCACGAAGAACCATTTGCAGAATACCACCGTGACGGTAGTAGTCAATTTCTACTTCACTATCGAAACGAGCTACTACTTCAAATTGTTTTTCGTTGCCATCTGCATCAGTTGCAACTACTTTTACAAGATCGCGTGGTCTAACTGTTTTGTCAATTTGAATTTCAAATGACTCGTTACCAACAAGACCTAACGTTTCAGCGCTTTCGCCATCTTTAAATTGAAGTGGTAATACACCCATTAATACTAAGTTACTACGGTGAATACGTTCGAAGCTTTCTGCGATTACCGCTTTAATACCTAATAAGTTTGTACCTTTCGCAGCCCAGTCACGAGAACTTCCCATACCGTAATCTTTACCAGCAATAACTAGAAGGCCTGTGCCATCTTCTTTATATTTCATAGCAGCATCATAGATTGATGTTACTTCACCAGTTGGCCAATATGTTGTGTATCCGCCTTCTGTTCCTGGTGCGATTTGGTTTTTAATACGGATGTTCGCGAATGTACCACGCATCATAACTTCGTGGTTACCACGACGAGAACCGTAAGAGTTAAAGTCAACAGGTTGTACGCCGTTTTCTAATAAGTAGCGTCCTGCTGGTGTATGCTTACCAATTGAACCTGCTGGTGAAATATGGTCTGTCGTTACAGAGTCTCCAAATTTACCAACTATGCGTAAATCTGATAACGTTTCAACTTCACCTGGCTCTTTAGATAATCCTTCAAAGAACGGTGGGTTTTGAATATAAGTTGAATCATTATCCCAAGTATATAAAGCTTCATTTGAAGTTTGGATTTCATTCCAGCGCTCATTGCTGTTAAATACTTGTGCATATTCTTTCTTGAACAGTTCAGATGTAACAACGTTTTGAACTACATCTTCAATTTCTTTAGCTGATGGCCAAATGTCCTTGAAGTAAACAGCATTGCCATTTGCATCTTTACCGATTGCATCATTTTTCAGGTCAATATCAACAGTACCTGCAAGTGCATATGCCACAACAAGTGGTGGTGATGCTAAGTAGTTTGCTTTTACAAGTGGATGAATACGACCTTCAAAGTTACGGTTACCAGATAAAACAGATGTTACTAATAAATCGTTTGCTGCGATTGCTTCTTCTAATTCCTCTGCTAACGGACCAGAGTTACCGATACAAGTCGTACAACCGTAACCAACTGTTTGGAAACCTAATTGATCTAAATATGTTGTTAAACCTGATTTATCTAAGTATTCAGTAACAACTTTAGATCCTGGTGCTAATGATGTTTTTACGTACTCAGGTACTACAAGCCCTTTTTCAATTGCTTTCTTCGCAACTAGACCTGCCCCAATTAATACGTATGGGTTTGATGTATTTGTACAGCTTGTAATTGCAGCGATTGCAATTGCACCTGTTTTCATCGTTACTTCTTTATCTTCTAATGTAACCTTCACTTCTTTATCGAACTCTTGCTCATTAAATCCAAGTCCTTGTGTTCCAACTGGTGCTACAACAGCTTTATGGAACGCATCTTTCATATCTGAAAGTGGAATTAAATCTTGTGGGCGTTTCGGTCCAGAAAGGTTAGATTCGATTGTATTTAAATCAATTTCAACAAGATCAGTGTAAATTGGATCTTTGCTGTCTGCTGTATAGAATAAACCATTTGCTTTACAGTATTCTTCAACAATGCGAATTTGCTCTTCATCTCTACCTGTTAAACGTAAGTATTCTAATGAAATATCGTCAATTGGGAAGAATCCACAAGTTGCACCGTATTCTGGTGCCATGTTTGAAATTGTTGCACGGTCAGCTAAAGGCATGCTCTTTAGTCCATTACCGAAGAACTCAACGAATTTACCAACTACACCTTTTTGACGTAATACTTGTGTTACTTTTAATGCAACGTCAGTTGCTGTAGTACCACTTGGAAGTGTACCAGTTAATTTCACACCGATTACTTCAGGTACTGGGAAGTATGAAGGCTGTCCAAGCATTCCTGCTTCCGCTTCTATACCACCAACGCCCCATCCAAGAACGCCGATACCGTTAATCATTGTTGTATGTGAGTCTGTTCCAACTAATGAATCTGGGTATGCAACTAAGTCACCTTCAGCATTTTTCACAGCATGAACAACTGGTGCTAAATATTCAAGGTTTACTTGGTGTACAATACCTGTAGCTGGTGGCACTGCGCGATAGTTATCAAATGATTTTTGTGCCCAGCTTAAAAATTTATAACGTTCTTCATTACGTTTAAACTCTAAGTCCATGTTGAATGCAAGCGCGTCTGCCGTACCCGCTCTATCAACCTGTACAGAGTGGTCAATTACAAGGTCTACAGTAATTTCTGGATTAATTTTATCAGGATCCCCGCCCATATCTGCCATTGCTTTACGAAGCGAAGCCAAATCTACAACAGCTGGTACACCAGTGAAATCTTGTAAAATTACACGAGATGGTTTAAATGGAACATCGATATCTTGCACATCTTTCGTTCCCCATTTCGCTAAATTTGTAACATGCTCTTCTGTAATTACACGTCCGTCTACTTGACGAAGTACTGATTCAAGTAAAACTTTCACGGAATATGGTAATTGAGATACGTTGCCAACCCCTGCGTTTTCAAGCGCTTTCAAATTATAATAATGATACGTTTTTCCATCTAATTCAAAAGTTGCACGTGATTGAAATGGATTATGTTTGACCATTATGTTTCCCCCCTGTTAAACGTGACTAAGTTGTCTGAATATAAAATGTAGACAAACTTTTCAATACCTTACGATAATATCTTATTACAACTTTCTAAATAAGTAAATAATAAGAAACTTATAGATTATCATAAGTTTTCTTTATGTTTCTAAATTTGAATAGTGTTCACGCTCCTTATGAATACTATTACCATAAAGTAAAGTGCTCTATTAGTGCTTTACTTACAGTTCATACATACTATGAACTGCTCATCATTCAACATACAAAAAAAGTTATAGAGGTGAAATAAAATGGGTAAAAGAAAAGCAAATCATACTATTTCAGGAATGAATGCGGCATCTGCACAAGGACAAGGTGCTGGTTATAATGAAGAATTTGCAAACGAGCCTTTAACTCCAGCAGAGCGACAAAATAATAAAAAACGTAAAAAGAACCAGTAACGAAAAATCCCAAAAGGTCCATTTCCTTTTGGGATTTTTTCTAATGTTTATAACGTAGTAATTCTGAAACCGTTACAAATCGATATCCTTGTTTTTTCAGCTCAGGTAAAATTTTTGCTAATGCTGCTACTGTTTGACTACGATCATTTCCTCCATCATGTAACAATACGATATCTCCACTTTTAGCATTTTTTACTACATGATTTACAATGGATTCAACCCCTGGATTTGCCCAATCACGCGGGTCTTGATGCCACGACCATAGAACAGTTTGATAACCTGCTTCTTTCGCTGTTTTAAATACAGCATCGTTAATATATCCGCCAGGTGGACGGAATAGTAAAGGTTCTTTCACCCATTTTTCGAAAAATTTCTTTCCATCTAAAATATCATTTTCTAATTTTTCATCCGATGAATTACTCGCATATAAATGATTCATCGTATGATTTCCAATTTCATGTCCCTCTTTTAACACTTGTTTCACTAAATATGGATTACGCTGAACTCGAAATCCAATCATAAAAAATGTTGCTTCTGCTTTATATTGACGTAATAAATGTAAAACTTGCGGTGTATAAGTTGGATCTGGGCCATCATCAAATGTAATGGCAATAATCTTTTCATTATTAGGTACTTCCCACGTTACATAGCCAGTTGGTTCTAGCTCTTTTCTGAGCAACATTTTCGCTTCCACTTTTTCAACTTGAAATATATGTAATGCGCATAATAAACAAAAAACGAATAGAAAAATCTTCTGTTTTAGCATAACGTTCGTCAAAGTAATAAGGTTGTCGAATACACAACAATCTCATTTACTTTTCTAATTGATCTACATTTCGCATAATGTTTTGGAGATTATTTTCGTATTGCTCAAGTTGTGGGCGTTGTGTTTCTGAAGCTACCTCTAACGCATTTTGAATTTGTTCATACGCTTCCTGAACCTCTTGGCGTAACTCTTTTAAATCATGACCGTAGTTTGGATCATTTTTTACAATGTTATTAAATGCGTTTTCTGCTTGTGTAACTCCTTGCTGCGCTGCTTGAAAAGCTTGTTGTTTATCTTTATGATATGGCATTATATAATCCCCTTTCCATAATAGTTAGTCCCATTTATCTTTACCTTTTTTTCTAAAAACATTCTCGTATAAATTTGCAAACTTCTCTCATTCTAAAGAGAAAGAGGAGGTGTCACATACAATGGGAAAAAACAATCGTGAAGCGAAAGAAAAAAAGGGACAACCTGAACCATTAAGCGGATCTCATAAAGTAAAAAACCGTAACCATTCACGCCAAAAAAATCATGCACATCATGATATGTAAAACAAAAGGCTCACACTAGCTACCTTTGCCACATACAATGTTTATATTTTTCCATTTATTCTTCACCCCTACTTCATTCATGCATAACATAGTATGAATTGAGATTTTACGGAGGGTGTCTTACATGGGCAAGAAAAAGAAGGATTGTCTTTTTCATGTTGATGGTTTCGAAGAATGGATGGATCAATTTTGTTCTGATTCTTGTAGTAACTTTAGTTTCCCAAATCAAATTCATATTGACCTTTGTGAAACTGAACAAGAATACATTTTGGAAACAGATGTACCAAATGTATCCGAACAAAATGTAGTTATTAAAAAGATGGAGACAGGCCTAAATATTTGCATACTTCATAAAAATATTTCTTTGCAGCGGATCATCCCTTTACCCGCTACTATTATTTATAAAAAGATGCTAGCCTGCTTAGAGAATGGATATTTAGCCATTCATATTTCCAAAAATGAAGTTGCTAATAAACATGAAGAAAAAGTTCTTTTTCAAATTGAGAATTAAAATAAAGTAAAGCTTTAATCAATGGGTTCTTACTGCCCGCAAATAGCGGGATAAATACAAAAATAAGCCCCAGTCATCTGCTGGGGCTTATTTTATTTCGCATCTAATTCTAAATTACAATTTCTATCATATCTTTTTTTCAATAAACCTTTTGTAACTACAAGTACAGGAAATGCTACAGTTGAAAATATAGCTAGTGCTGAAAATACTACAAACCCATTTTGATACCCGTAGTAATCGAGAAGCACTCCTCCAAACCATGGACCAATTACTGCTCCAATCCCTGAAAATCCCATTGCTCCAAAATATGTTCCTTTTAAATGTGAAACAGCTATATCATCAATAAATACATCCGTCATGGAAAACATTAAAACTTCTCCAACTGTAAAAATAATTGTACAAATAGCAGCACCTAGCATAGATTCTGCTATTCCAAATCCAAACAACCCCCCGCTCACAAATAAAGTTCCAACCATAATTGATGTTAACGGTGTATACTTTTTACATATTTGAATAACAGGGTATTGAATTACGACTACAACAATCGCATTTAAAGCTAACATATACGAAAACAATGTCACTCCATCCTGAAATATATGTGAATTCGCAAAATATTGAGATACTGTTGTCGTTAAGTGTGAAAAGCCACAATTACTCAAAATAATACCGACTAAAGCAACTAAAAATACGACATCCTTTCGCAATATACGAACTGCATTTAACATTGTGACAGGCTTTTCTGTATTTACTTTCTTTTTTTCAATTGGATACTTCTTAAATTGGAATGCTAATATAGCTGTATATAGAATATATACTCCAGCTGCTACTAAAAAAGGAATTGTAGATTTTGCACTTCCAATCTGTAATCCGACAAGTGGGCCAATCGCTACTCCAACATTGATTGCACCGTAACGCAAATTATATACGAGTAAACGATACTCTGGTTTCGTTAAATCTGATAATAATGCTCTTGACGTCGGTTCAAAAAAAGACCGACATAATCCATTCAAAGCATTTAATAAAAAGAAACTTAGAACATGATTTGCAAATGAAAAACCTATAAATACAAACACCCAAACGATCATGGACCATATTATAATCATGTTTCGGCCGAATCGATCCGATAAATTCCCTCCGATAAAACTAGCAAACACTCCAACAAGTGCACTCGTTCCGATAATAGCACCCGTCATTCCAGCTGATACACCTTTAACAGTCGTTAAATAAATTGCTAAAAAAGGAATACTCATTGACGTGGCGAACCTCGCAAATAAAGTCCCTATTATAATTGTCATTCCTAACGGATGAATATTTTGTAACTTCCCTTTCATCGTTAAACCTACTCTCCCTGTTCTTACAAAAAAAAGAAAGCAAAGGATCTGCTTTCTTTTCCCTTTTTATACTTGAGCTGTTGATACCCGAGCTGTTCTCGTTATTTCCATATCTATGCCATATGTAAACTGTAATTCTTTACAAACATCTTTAATTAAAATTACGACATTATACTTCTCATTAAATTGTAAAACGATATTTTCTACTTCTTCATATGTATACTTATACTCCCCTGTAATGACACTTTTTAAATCAAAGCATTCATTTATACAAAGTTGCACAAGCAGCTGATCATATTTCTCTATTACATCTTCTTTCTTCCACAGTACCTCTTTTACATATAACCGATCAAACTTCACACTTTCTCGATTACAATCCGTTAAAATCCGGGTCATTTCATTTAATTCTCGATACAATTCAGAAATATTTTTGCTTAAACTAAGCAGTTTATCTACGCCGTTTTCATATAACATATTCATTCCACCCCCGCATTTTCTTCTTATTATAGCAAGAAAATTCTAAAAATAGTTTCTTTCTTCTGAAATATTAGGAAACTAATTTCGATTGCTTTACAATGAAACTAGTGAACAGGAAAGGGGAAAGAAAATTGGAGCAAAAATTATATTACACTGACGCTTATAAAAAAGACTTTACTACGAAAGTCATAAAGCAAGATTATGATAAAGACGGTAACTTATACGTTGTTTTAAATGAAACAGCATTTTATCCGACAGGTGGCGGGCAGCCCCATGATACTGGAACTTTAAATGGAATTGCTGTACTCGATGTTAAAGAAGTCAATGACGAAATCCGCCACTTCATTACCGAACAATTACATACAGAAGAAGTAGAAGGTAAAATTAATTGGGAGCGCCGTTTTGATCATATGCAGCAACATGCGGCTCAACACATTTTATCTGCTGCTTTTTGGGACCATTTTAACATACCTACGATTGGATTCCACCTTGGTAAAGAAACGGTAACAATTGATTTAGAAACAGAAAATCTTCATGCAGAAATAGTTGAAAAGGCAATACAAATTGCAAACAAAATTGTTTTTGAAAACCATCCAATCCGTACCCTGTGGATGAATTTAGAAGAAGCGAAAACGTTACCTCTTCGTAAAGAACCGACTATAACAGAAAATATACGTGTTGTTATAATTGAGAACTTCGACTACAACGGCTGTGGCGGAACGCATCCGAAACGTACAGGTGAAGTAGGTCCTATTCAAGTACTAGGGTGGGAGCGCAATAAAGGGGGCATACGATTAACGTTTATCGCTGGTTGGCGCACACTAAATTTAATGGGCCAACAACTACAAATTATGAAAGATGTTTCTAAACAATTAAACAGTAGCGAGAGTGATATCCCAGCAAAAGTAGCACAACTTCTTACTTCTCAAAAAGAAAATGAAAAAGCAATACAAACAATGAATGAAAAATTATTATTTGCAGAGGCAAATGAACTATTTCAACAGCCTACGGAAATACATGCCGGCATACTTATTTCTAAAGTATTTACAAATCGTTCTATGCAAGAAATCGCAAAGCTTTCTGCCATTATTACAGAACAACAAGAGCATGCCATTACATATTTCGTTATTGAAAATGAGGACAAACTACAATGCATCCTCGCTTGTGGAAAAACAGTCACGCTCGATATGAATGCTCTTTTAAAAGAGGCACTTCCTACAATTGAAGGAAAAGGTGGCGGAAATAAAAAGAGTGCTCGCGGCGGCGGAAAAGCGGTTATGACCGGGGACGAATTTTTAAATCAACTTGTTTCTTCTTTACAGTCAGAAGTGTAAAACATGTTTATGAAGGATAGCTAACTGCTATCCTTCAACTATATTTACAAGCCTATATTTTGTTTCAAGCCTTGATAACTCCCTGCATTTGCAAAACCTTCACTTATAAGAGTTATAAAAGTTTCCGAAAAACCATATTGACTTAAATCTTTAATCGGTACCATTTGCACATCTTGAATTGGATTATGATCAAACTCATTAGAAGGTAGCGTAATTTCACCTTCAATCCTTTCAAGCAGAAACGTAATATGTAATAAAGATGGACTAGCATCTGGTTTATCACAAACATAGAGTAGCTTCTTAATTTTAACTTCTAATCCTGTTTCTTCTCTCATTTCTCGAATCATCGCTTCTTCTAACGTTTCACCATTTTCTACCCTTCCCCCAGGTAAAGACCAATTGCGATTAGCAACTTTTTGCTTTACTAGCAATACTTTTTCATCTTCAATTAAAATTCCCGTAACACGAACTTGCATTACACTTTCCATATGTAATCTCCTCTTCCCGTTATATTTACAAATTAATCCTTCCACAAAAAGAACATACGTTTTATAATTAAAGAAAATTATGGAAGAAAGAAGTTGTTACATCTATGCGTCCACCTTTAACAAAGTCTATATCACTTGAAGATTTCCAAAACTTTTATTGGTTAAAAGCAGAACTCCAAACATTTTGTCGTGAGCATGGTTTGCCAGCTAGTGGCTCTAAGATTGAAATAACCGAGCGTATCTCACATTATTTACATACTGGTAAAATATTAAAAAACAACTCTCGTCAAAAGGTGAGTAAAGCTTCCCTCTCTTATAAAGAACTTTCTCTTCAAACAATTATTACTAACAATCACCGCTGCAGCGAAGAAGTTCGTGCTTTTTTCAAAGAAAAAATCGGAGCAAACTTCCGCTTTACAGTAGCTCTTCAAAAGTTTTTTAAAGAGAATGTCGGAAAAACATATGAAGACGCGCTAACGTTTTGGTATGAAGAAAACGAACGAAAAAAAGATCCTACATACAAAACAACTATTAGCGCGCAGTTTGAATACAATCGTTTCACTCGCGACTTTTTCGAAGATCCAAATAACAAAGGGAAATCAAAAGCTGATGCTATCGCTGCTTGGAATGAAATAAAAGCAAAACCTGGTAGCAATGCTTATGTTCCTCAAAAAGTAGAAAACTAGTCCCTTTCTAGTTTTCTACTTTCTCAAATAATAGCGCAAGCCCTATTCCACCACCAATTCCTAACGTCGCAATTCCATATTTCATATGCTCTCTTTTCGCTTGATAAAACAAACGTGTCACAAGCATAGCTCCAGATGCACCGTACGGATGACCGAGCGCAATTGCACCACCATTTACATTTAATTTTTCGAAAGGAATTTGTAACTCCTTTGCACAAGCAACAACCTTTGAAGCAAATGCTTCATTTATTTCAAAATAATCAATGTCCTCTACTTTCATATTCATTTCGTTTAATAATTTGTTCACCGCAAATATCGGACCAGTCCCCGGAAGATTTGGATCCACTCCAACTACAGCACTGCGGACGAAACGAAGAACAGGCTTGTATCCTAGTTTTCGGGCTTGCCCCTCTTCCATTACAAGAACAGCACATGCTCCGTCATTTACACCGCACGAATTACCTGCCGTTACTGTACCATTTTGTAAAAATGCGGGCTTAGTTCTTTTAATCATTCTTTCATAATTCATTTCTCGTTTTATAGCCTCATCTAAAGGTCCATTAAAAGAAAGTATTTCATCTTGTAAATATCCATTTTCTAATGCTTGCAGTGTCCGTTTATAACTAAGGCAAGCATACTCGTCTTGCATTTCTCTCGTTACATTATAACGCTCTGCAACATATTCAGCCGCCACTCCCATATTAGGATCACCAATTGTTTCTGGTGAAAATCGTGCTCTATTTTGAAAAGTTGATGTACTTGTACTCTCTACTCCTCCTGCAATATAACAATTACCTGCGCCGCCTTGAATGAAATGACATGCGGTGCGAATCGCTTCCAATCCGGCACCACATTGCCGATCAATCGTTACACCAGGAATATGATAACCAAGTCCTGCCGCTAAAGCAGATAATCTTGCAACATTCCCTCCCGGCCCCACAATATTCCCTAATATGACATCGGCTATTTCTCTCTCAATCCCTTTACTTAAAAACGTAAGAAGCGGCGTTACTAATTGCTGAACTTCATAATCTTTCAACATCCCATTTTTCTTACCAATAGGTGTCCTTTTCGCTTCTACAATAACCGCTCTATTCATATATCTTCTCCCGGTTTTCAATCATATTTTTTGCTGCAATACGAGCGATTTTCCCACTATCTGTATACGGTATTTCATCTACAAAATGCCATTCTTTCGGTATTTTAAACGAGGATAATCGTTGTAAGCAAAAACTTTTTAATTGTTGCCTCGTAGCACTTCCTTTTACAATGGCGACAGGTTTTTCACCCCAGTAACTATCTTTCACACCAATTACAACTATTTCATCAACAGCTGGGTGTTCATGTAATACACTTTCTATTTCTTCTGGAAAAATATTAATTCCTCCAAATAAAATCATGTTCTTCTCTCTACCCACTATGTATATAAAGCCTTCTTCATCTTCATAACCTACATCTCGCACTGTCATCCAGCCATCCGTAGTCAACTCTGGAACTAAAACCTTATCCAATATGTAGCCCATAAAAAACTGATCACTTTTCACATAAACAGTTCCTATCTCGCCTTTCTGTACTCCTTCTCCTGCTTCGTTACATATTCGAACTTGAACATTGTGACAAGGTTTTCCTACTGAATTTGGCCTTCTATCGCTCTCTTCATCAACAAGTGCTGTTACAAAACTTAGTTCCGATGCACCGTAAAATTCATATTTTTGTGCATAAGGAAATATACTCTTTATTTTTTCTTTCGCTTCAGCTTCCCATTTCGCTCCTGACGAAATAATTTTCATCCCATTTTCTATTACTCTATTTTCTTTATATAAAGATTCTAGCATTGTCGGAACTGTATACATGACCGAAATATTTTCTGTTTCTAACTTTTCCAGTACTTGATCTGGAATAAACTTTCTCATAATATGCACCGTTTGCCCTACATATAATGCACTTATTGCGCCGTATAAAAAAAGAGAATGAACGAGCGTCCCAGCTATTAAAATAGAATCTTCTTTTTTCATATGAAAGTCATGTATATTGCAATCAAAACTATGAACCCACGATTGTTGTGCACGTAAAAATGCTTTTGCCTTCCCAGTCGATCCTGATGTAAATCCCATATAAAACGGAGCATGTTGTACATCTTTTACAGGGGCATATGCAGGCAGAGAGTTCTCTATCATTCTTTTCCACTCATCAATTTCAATTACTCTTCCTTCTTCATCCGGTAAATCCTTTACCTTATATCGCTCTGTCACAATCATAGCCGGATTACTGATCGCAATTCTTTCTTTGAGCTCATCCTGTTTCCACTTTATATCTAACGGCACACAAACCCATCCGGCCATAGCAGCACCAGCAAATAGTTGTAAAAACTCCATACTATTTTCTAATAGAATTGCTATTGTTTTATTCTGCGATTCTTTTTCATTCAACCAGTTTGCTACTTTACATACTGACTCAAACCATTCTTTAAATGTTAATACTCGATCATTTTCCTTTATTGCTATTTTATTTGTTTGTAAAGAGGCATACTTTTTATATTCTTTTGTAATCCCCATTTGAGACGTCCTTTCTTTACAAAATAATAAAAAGAAACACGCAATGAACGTGTTTCTTCTCTTTCTTATCCCGCATTTGTATATTTCCCACTCTTGAGAGCAGGCGTAATAATATGTTTCAATGAACGATGTAATTTCGTTACAAGAATTGCTGCTATAATCGCTTTTATGCAATCACCTGGTAAAAATACGGCACTTACTTTCATCGTCTGCCATATAGAAACATCCATAAAGAAAGCTTGTACAATAATACCAAATACATAAACTACGAAAATACCACCAATTATATTAATACATAATACCTTTATTATAGAAACTTCACGTAAACGCTCAATTAAATAACCAATGACAAACGCTCCAACGATATAACCAAGTAAATATCCTGCACTTGGCCCAACAAATACGCCTGGACCACCGCGTCCACCAGCAAGTAATGGTGCTCCAACTCCAACTATAAGTAAGAAAATAAGCTGACTTAACGCACCAAGACGTGACCCTAACAATCCACCAGCAAGCATAACACCGAGTGATTGTAATGTAATCGGAACTGGTGTAATAGCAAGAGCAATTGGAGGTATTAACCCTAACACTCCCATAATAGAACTAAATAAAGCGACGAAAACTAAGTTTTTTGTATTCATATTTGCTTCTCCTATTTGTAAACTTAAAATGATTTTCAGATAACATATTATAGGAGTTATATTATCTTTCTATTTAGTCTTTGTCAACTTGTTTTAAATATAGGTTTACAAATATTTTTTCAATTATTTCTCTTTATGCAAATGCTCAAGTTCTTTACGAAGCGCCTGTTTTAAAAACTTCCCAACAGATGTTTTCGGTATTTCTTCCATAAATACAATATCATCTGGTAACCACCACTTCGCAAACTGTGGTTTTAAAAACTCATATATTTCTTCTTTTGTTACTGTACTATTTTTCTTTTGAACGACGCAGGCAATTGGTCGCTCTTGCCACTGCGGATGAGGAACGGCAACGACAGCTGCTTCAAATATAGCATCATGTGCCATTAATGCATTTTCAAGGTCAACTGAAGAAATCCACTCACCTCCGCTTTTAATAACATCTTTCGTACGGTCAACAATTTTCACGCAGCCTTCCTCGTCAACCGTAACGACATCTCCTGTATATAACCAACCATCACGAAAACCTTCGACAGTACGTTCATCGTTATAATAACTTTCAGCGATCCATGGTGCTCTTAAACATAGTTCTCCCATTTCCGTACCATCCCACTTCACTTCACCGTTTGTACCAACTACTTTCATCTCTACACCAGGGACAAGATACCCTTGTTTTGAGCGGATTTCTAATTGCTCTTCATATGATAATTCTGTTTCATAACTTTTTAAACGTGCAAGTGTTACGAGTGGGCTTGTTTCAGTCATACCATATGCATGTACGAAAGGAACATTATATTTTTGCTCAAATGCTTTAATAACGCTTTTCGGTGCAGCAGCACCACCGCATAATATTCTCGTTATACTAGATAAATCGTAACTATTATTTTCTAACTCTTGTAATACACCGAGCCAAATTGTCGGCACACCTGCTGCTATCGTTACTTTTTCAGCTTGAATCATCTCTAATAAAATTTTTGGAGTAAACATTGGTCCTGGCAGTACTTGTTTAGTTCCAAACCAAGTAGCTGCAAAAGGAAGCCCCCAAGCGTTCACATGGAACATCGGTACAATTGCCATCGCCGCATCACTTTCCGATAAAGCAGCTGTATCCGCTAAACCGAGTGCCATACAATGCAATACAGTACTACGATGCGTATATACAACACCTTTTGGGTTTCCTGTAGTCGCTGACGTATAACACATACCAGCAGGTGTATTTTCATCAATATCTTTTACAAATTGGAAAGTTGGATCGCCTTCTTCTAATAGCTTTTCATAATGATATACAGGTTCTAGCGTAGTATTGGGAAGTTCATCTTTATCAGTCATAATAATGTAGGCTTGTACAGTTGATAATTGTGATTGAATATTTTCAACAAGTGGTACGAGATCTTCATCTATAAGTAGAATTCGATCTTCTGCGTGCTGAATAATGTATGAAATATGTTGAGGAGATAAACGAATATTAATTGTGTGTAAAACGGAAGCAATACCAGGAATAGCAAAATACGCTTCCACATGTCGATGATGATTCCACGCTAACGTTCCTATACGCTCGCCTTCTTTAATCCCAAGCTTTTGTAACGCACTAGAAAGCCTTCTCGTCCTTTCACCTAACTGCTTATACGTTAACGTCGTAACTGTATCATGTGTCCGTGAAACAATTTCTTTCTTTGAAAACAGTTTTTCTGCTCTTTCCATCATAGAACTAATTGTTAACGGTACATTCATCATCATATTGGTTATATCCCCCTTTAAAGCGTTTTCATTTCGTTCATTATAACAGACTTCTACAAGTGATTACGACATTTTTCCGTATTTTCTGAATTATTTCTTTGGAAATAATTCAGAACGATAAAAAACATGTTTTGAATACATTGATTCGAAACATGTTTTTTATTTTTTATAAACTATCTACCTTTTTTCTTACTTTCTTTTTCATTTTAAAAATAATACGATTGCTATATTCTTTATTCTCTACTAAAATTCGATATATCTCCCACACTCCTACAACACGAACAAAAAGATAGACTCCAATCGCAATAAGTACAACACAGTACGGATAATACTGCACTAATTCTCCTGAAGTGATATGCTTTTTCTCAAATAAAAATGGTATCGCTCCTGCTGCTATAAAACAAAATCCAACGATCATTACTGCAGCATACTTCTTCTTAATTACTTCATATCTTTTTGTCAATTCTTTTAGAAAGTTTTGATCAAATAGTAGTTCTTCTTTTTTCAATACATTGTATCGACTCTCTTCTATCGTTGCCGGTACCATCATTGCTCCAATTCCAAGGACAGCAATGATAATGACAAGAAATGTCGACATTGTTGCATTTTCTTTAAATAATAAATACGGTATTGTCGATAAAATGAGCAAACTAAATCCTAACGCAATATATTTAGAAATTTTTTGCCCATACACTATATACCCTTCTGCCATTTCCTGACTTACGTAATAGCCCTCCACATTTTCATTACTTTGCTCAGCAGTTTCTTTTAATAAATAGTCGAGTGATACTTCAAATACACTTCCAATCATTATTAACTTTTCAGTTTCAGGAAAACCTTGACCGTTTTCCCATTTACTAACCGCTTGCCTTGTTGTGTTTAATTTTTCAGCTAATGCTTCTTGAGAAAGGCCCTTTTCCTTTCTTAATTTAAAAAGCTTTTCACCAAATCCCATATGTGTGTCCCCTTTGTTTTCTTAACTAAATTGTATGTAAACATTACCCTTATCTCTATCTTCCTGCAGTTGCACTTTGTAAACTTATGGTTGCGATTGTGTTATATAGCCGTTTTCTATACGATTTAGCTAGTTTTCTTCTATGATTATGGCGTTAATAAAATACCCTCTCCCAATAACCAATTATAACAATTAAAGGTAATTACTGTCACAAAAACCCAAAAACTCCCTTATTCATTTAAAGGAGTTTTCGATATGAAGTATTCCAATAAGGGTTAATTTGTCTTCCCCATATTGATTCACAATTTCTTCTATACATTTTTGTATGTCGTGCAACGATTAATAAGCATCCCACACAGTATATGTTGTCATCTCTTTATATAAGGACATACTCATATATATATATGTAAAATATTACTCCTCTAACTTCCCTAATAAAAACACTTCTCCATAATCATAACGGCTTCTGCTTAAACTTTTCATAATGTCGTACTTTTAATAAAAGGATATTCCCACAATCTGTACAAATATAAGCATCTACTGGTGAAGATGTGAACATCGTCTCCTTTTTCCGTATTTGTGCATAACCGACAAACTCCCCTTCTCCTATGTTATGAGAACCACAATTAGAGCATGTCTGCACGTCTTCCTGTTTCATGAGAGCACCACCTTTAATCTGTTTCCACTCCCTTCGACAGTTCACTTCCATTTCCCTTCCAAAAAACCTCTTATTCTCTTACATTTCAACAGGAATCTCCGAACAAACATCGTATATGTACTATGAAATATATTTATTGACGGAGGAATATTATGAGTACAATTATGACACTCAATGCAGCTCAAGAAATTGAAAACGCAGAAATACATATGCTCTCTTCTAGACTACAAGCACTACAAGCGTTAGCTGAAAATCCAATGCAAATACAAATGAAAAAGTTCGGGAATGCCACTGCCTTTTCATCAAAAATAATTTTTGGTCCTGCTTTTAACACAGTAAAAGGCGTTACCTTTACAAATACAGATGAGATAGATGAAATCATCTCTTATTATCAATCGCTACAAATCCCTTGTCGTTTTGAAATTACACCCGCTCAAGGTACAGCTG
Organism: Bacillus pretiosus; assembly: GCF_051294775.1. Lineage (NCBI taxonomy): Bacteria > Bacillati > Bacillota > Bacilli > Caryophanales > Bacillaceae > Bacillus > Bacillus pretiosus. Next base: position 1,192,160 of record NZ_JBPPHF010000002.1, on the reverse strand, counting down.
AATTATTTCAATACTTGTCTCAAAAAGGATTTTACCAATCCAGCTTCCATACCGCTTTATATAGTATACCGAGAGAAGATCCATCCCTACTTACTTCTAACATTTCAGTACGCCAACTAAAAGAAAATGAATTTCATATTTTTGCAGACATATATGTACGTGGATTTAACATGCCACCCTTTACAAAAGATGGCGTACGCCAAAATAACGAAATTCTCTACAATAAACCTGGCTGGCATTTTTTCATAGCCGAAGTTCAAAATACTCCTGCAGGCATTGGTGTCCTGTATATAAATAATGGGATTGCTTCATTAGCTGCTTCTGCTACTTTGCCAGAATTTCAGCGTAAAGGCTGTCATACTGCCTTAATTCAAAAACGAATAGAAAAAGCCCTAGCGAAAAACTGTCATTTAATAGTCGGACAAGCAAGGTTCGGTACCGGAAGTCAAAATAATATGGAACGTGCCCATATGAAAATTGCTTATACAAAATCAATATGGACTGCAAAAGACATGTAATTTACATGCTTTCTCTTCTCATTACAATTTTATACATTTCATGACAATTCCTTTTCTATCCTATTAATCGTTTGAATATTCAAACTATATTTGTTACGCTATTACTAGATACATCATTCAACTTGCAACATGAAAAGAGAATTCTAATCAAACTACAAGGAGGAGAAATGTATGACTAAGAATGATCATGGTTTAAAGGAAAAAGTAGAAGGTGCCATTGATAAAGTAAAAGGTGAAGTAAAAGAAGTTGTCGGGAAAGTAACTGACAATAAGAAATTACAAGCTGAAGGAAAATGGGATAAAGTGAAAGGCACTGCTAAAGATACGGTTGGTAATGTAAAAGAGAAAGTACATGAATATAAAGAGCATAAAGAGAATAAATAAAAAAGAACTAGGATATATGGTTGTGCAAGTAGGGAGTTACTAGATCCTAGAAAAAAGAATTTGTATTTAATATTTGCCCATAAAATCATTTTAAACCGACAAATAGATGCCTCAAGGCATCTATTTGTCTTTAAATAACTATTTTACTTCTACTGTATAATTACCTAATAGCTCAGGCTTTCTCTTACTAACATAGTGCATTTGCTAGAGTAAAAGATTACTTTGTGAAATTTGGTTTTAGGTCACCTGTATACGGTTCATGCTCAACAAAGATTTTTATATCTTTTCCATTCGCATCTTTCCCGATTCTTGTATACATAAATTTCTCTTTATTTAGCTCAGTCAGTTCAAGGACCGCACCATATTTATTATTTCCTAACGAAACGTGAGCCCTTATTTTATTACCATGTACAACATCAAAGAAACCATAGTCTCCACGACTTTCTCCTGTATTCGCATTGAAAAACTCGTATTTATTTGTATTTTTATCGTATTTTGCTAGACTGATTAAGTTTGAGTTGTATTTTGTTACATCATTACCCTGTTCGTCTAATACCACCGTTCCATTCCATAGTGTACTAGATAAAATTTCATCTCCATCAACGTCTGTAACTATTTTCCCCGTCGAGCTTTCTAACTTTTTATCAGGCCACGTGAAAGAAAGTTCTTTTCCATGGTAAGGAACATGTTCAACAAACACTTCTACATCGTTCCCTTTTGCATCTTTCCCCATTCTTTTATATGTAAATTTCTCCTTATCTAATTGCGTTAATTCAACAACTGCTTGATAATTTTGCGTTTCAGAAATTAACACCCTTTTCTTTCCATCATTCGTTATAAAAAAGGTACCGCTATCATTACGACTCTCTCCTGTACTTGCATTAAAAAATTCATACCTTGCAGTTTTAGCATCATATTTTGCAAGCCCGATGAAATTTTGATTTTCTTTCGTTACATCATTATGATCTTTGTCATAGACTTTTGTCCCTTTCCAGTTTGTTTCACCAAGTATGCTAGCTAGTAGTTGCCCTTTCGTTTGTTGAATTTGCTCTGTTTCTTGTATTGCATTGTATAAAAATTGTGCGTACTGTTCACGCGTCACATCCATACTTGGAGCAAATTTCCCTCCTCCTACTCCTTTTGCAATATTATTTGTTTGAACAGCACTAATTGCATTTCTTGCCCATGAGTTCGTTGCAACGTCATTAAAAGTATGATCACTCTTTGCCTTTAAATGAAAAGCATTTGTAAGAACTTGTGCCATTTCTGCGCGTGTTAAGGATGCATTCGGTCTAAAGTTTCCATGCTCATCCCCCTTAAAAACACCCATTTCTGTTAAAGATAAAATTTCCTTTATATAGCTTGTTGAATCTTCACTTACGTCACCGTATGGGTTTTGATAATTTTTGTTTTCTTCCATATTAAAATAACGATACATTAAAGCTGCAACTTGTTCACGTGTTACGTTATCTCCAAAACCAAATCTTCCATCATCATAGCCAAAAATGATTTTCTCACCTGCTAATTGCTGAATCGCCTCATATGCCCAGTGCCCCTTTGGAACATCTTTGAATACACCAGTATGATTCGTGTTTGGTGTAACCTCTTCTGCTTTCACCTCTCCATTCGTTTCACTTAATAAACTTCCACCTAAAACTGCTGATATGATACATGTTTTTAAAATTGTTTTATTCATAGCTTCCCAATCCCTTCCTTCATTTAACAAAGAATTACACCACTTATCTTCCAAAAGAAGATTCTATGTGAGCAATTCATGTTTTAAATTTTGATTACAGCTAATTGGATACAAAGGGATACACATCCAAATTTCTTCTTTGTAGTATCCATAGCTGCTATATATAGGAATTATAAATAGCAACTATAAATTGCCTATAAATAAATTATTAAAAAAAGATAAAATTAAGATAATATATTTTTAATCTCAATCTAAAAAACGTTATTCTTTCTCATCTAGCTTGTTAAGAAAGAATAACGTTTTTAGTTCTAGGGTTCTTTTTGACAAAAAAAATGAAACTTTATTTTATATGCCCAAAAACAACTTCACGGCCTTTTCCAAACAGAACATCGGAAAAAGCCGTGGCATAATACTTATTTTATAATTGACGGAATACGGCCAAAATGGCTCTTTTTACTTCCCTTCATTCTTCTCTAACACATACAAATCTTCTTCAATATTAGATAGTTTCTCTGTTACAAGCTTTCTAGCATCTCCAATTGCTTGATTGTATGCAAACGGTCCTACTAATTTAATCATTTCTTCTATTAATCGCTCTGCTTGGAAACGTCCAATTTCATCTAAATCTTCTTCAACGAAAAATTGCTGAATTTGTGCCACAAGCTCTTCTTTTTTATCATTAGGTATTTTTATATTCATCATCATTTGTTACTCCTCTATATTTAAGTTAGTCCGTTTCTTAACTCTACCATAGAAAAATGCTTTCCAGGACAACTTTTTGTAACGCCTTCTAGCTCCCTATGACCGAGTATATTTTCTTTCTTTATAGCAAACTGCTTCATAAACATTTTACATAAAGAATATAATGCATTCATTTGTGCGGTAGTTGGATCATATTTATCAAAATTACCCGTCATACATATTCCAATTGTATCCCTATTATTATCTTTCGCATGTGCTCCAATATGTAAACCTCGCCCTTGGACTACAGTTCCATCTTCTTCAATAAAATAATTGTAACCGATCCCGCTCCACCCTCTTACTTTTTGATGAAATTCATGTGTTTTATACACATCCCATCCATCTTCGGATGTATGGTGGATAATCAGTTTATTAACTTTCTCTAAAGGAACTAATTCATCTTGAAATGTTAAATTAACACATTTAATTTCCATTTGAACATCCTCCCCTTAAAAATCAATGATCATAATTGTTTTATCATCTGGTCTTATTCTCTTTTCCCCTTCTAGCTCTTCAATGATTGCTACATATTCACTTATACTATTCTTTCTTATATATGCAACAGTTTGTTCAAGTGGCCAATCTGGGTGGAATAATCCGTCTGAACAAATAAAAATCCCACTCACTTCATCTATATGTAGTTCACCATGTTGTAAATAATGTATCGCTTCTTTCATTCCATTTGCAACAGAATACCCGTCCTGCATATTTGCAAGATAACGATTATATTTTAACTGTTCTCGCACATCTTGAAAAACATGTTCTTCTGGTACAGTTAACCCTTTATTACGGTCTTCTTCCCTCTTTTTTTTTGCTCGTTTACTAATTCCTTCAACCGTGTCTTGCGTTAATACTCGCATCGTTCCATTTTGAAGTATTGCGACAATCATACAGTCCCCTAACTGTGCGTATTCAATTTTCTCACCATCTATTTGAACTGCCGCAATACATGTACACCACAAATGCTCTTTCTTTCTCGTATCTACTTCATACTCTAACATTTTGCTTTGCAATGCTTCATTTGCTTTTGCAACGGCAACTTGCAAACTATGATTTTCACGTAATGAAGCAAAATAACTTGCAAATAAATGCGAAGCGATGTATGCTCCATTATGTCCCTTTTCATCACGAAACGGGACGAGCGGTGTTGCACCATCACATACACCATACACCTTTTTTTCTTCATTACAAAAATAAGAATCCTCACATTCTTGCTTTAACGGGCTTTTCTGTTGATACGTTTTTATCCTCATATCTGTATCCCCTTTCAAACGAGAAAATACTCGAATTCTTTTGATTAATCTAATTTTCCGAAATAAACTGTTTTTACCCAAAACTTTCAATATCATATATAATCTTGAAATAATATGAATTTTTTAGTGAAGGACGGGAAAGAAATGGTCAGATTTCTTGGTGTTATTATCGGTTCTATTATTATTGCGATTGCATTTAATCTTTTCCTTATCCCCCACAAAATTTTAAGTAGCGGAATTGGCGGAATTGCTATTATTTTAGGGATTGTAACTCCTGTAAACACGGGTATTATTAACTTTGTATTAAACTTACCTATCCTTATTTTAGGTTACATAGGTCTTGGAAAAAAAGTGATTTTTAACACTGTTATCTCTGTTATTGTATTATCTGTTGCATTATACTACGTTCCAGTAAAAGTCGTAGCAACAGACCCACTTTTATCATCTATCTTTGGTGGTGTCATTGCCGGAGCTGGTATCGGCCTTGTTTTTAACTGTAATGGATCAACTGGTGGATTTGATATTATCGGTATGCTATTGTCTCGAAAAAGAGACATTAAACTTGGTGGATTCCTTATTATTTTAAATGCAGTCGTTGTAATAATTGCAGGATTCTTCTTCACTTGGGATGTTGCTCTTACAAGCTTACTTTCAATTTATGTAACTGGTAAAGTGATCGATGCTATTCATACGAAACATCGAAAGGTTACACTTATGATTGTAACAAATGAAGCAGAAAAAATGAAAAAACAACTCCTTTCAACTGTTGTACGTGGAATTACATTACTTGATGGCGAAGGTGCTTATTCCAGCGAAAAAAAACGTGTACTTATGACCGTCGTTTCTCGTGAAGAATTAGCAAGTATGAAATTAACAATTTCTGAAATTGACCCTCATGCATTCGTTAACATTACCGAAACGGTTGAAGTATTAGGATTGTTTAGAAAAGGTTAAAAAACTAGGTGGATTTCCACCTAGTTTTTATTTTCCATAAATTCAATTCGATTTCCGAACGGATCTGACACATAAAATCTAATTACATCTGGCCGTGCATGATCATCTATTACTTCAATGCCTTGCTTTATTAACTCTTGTTTAAATTCATCAATTTTTAAAACATAAAAAGCTGGATGCGCCTTTTTAGCTGGATTGAAGTTTTTCTCAACTCCGATATGAATCTCTTGATTTCCACACTTAAACCAGCACCCACCACGCTTCTTTAATTCCTCTGGCTTCGGTATTTCCTCCATACCAATTTTATTACCGTAAAACTCTCTTGCTTCTTCTTCACACCCTACAGGCGCAGCTACTTGCACATGATCGATACCTTGAATATAATTTCTCATTTTCTCTCCCCCCCTCTTCTACCCTAATGTTATAAAGAAAACCTACTTTTGTAACTTACAAAAGAGTTATAAAACAATATAAGCTCCCCTTATTACCACCTTGTACTCACTTTGCAAAAAATAAAGAAAACAAAATTTATTATATAACTTCCATTTTTTATAGAAATACACATTACATCTATATTATAGTTATGAATAGACAAATCTTTTTAGATGCTATTTGTACGGAGGAACTATTATGAGTCGTAAAAAATATTCATCAACTCAAAGAAAACGTCATCCGAACATTTCTAGACGTTTGCGAAACCATATACAAAATCGTTCATTAACAGAAATGTACGCATCTCTGTTCGAACACAATCCTGATAGTATTATTTCATTAAATTTAGAGGGAGTTATACTACATATAAATCCTTCTGCCGAAAAAATATTAGGTTACACTTCTTTAGAATTAGAACAGAAAAATATTACCTCTATTTTAGAAGCTCGTATTTCTGAGCAAGTATTACAAAATATAAAGAATACTGGAGCGGATAATCAACAAGAGTATATCTTATCAATTTATCATGAAAATGGATTCTTATTAGACGTCGTGACAAAACTAGTTCCTATTTTTGTCCAAAATCGTCTAACTGGCGTATATGCCATTATGAAGCCTCTTGAAAAATCAGAAAGAATTGAGAATATGCTAAAAGAAAGTGAGAAGAGGTTACGTACATTAGTGAACTCCATGCCTGCGTTTGTTATATTTAAGGATCATGAGGGGCGCTGGCTTGAGGCAAATGACTACGCACTTTCTTGTTTCAATTTCCATCATGTACCTTACCACGGGAAAAAAGATAGTGAACTCATTCAATATAACGAAGCGTACCGAGAGGCTTTTTTACATTGTGAAGAAGTCGACGAACTAGCATGGCAACAAAGACAAATTCTTCATGGCGAGGAATTTATTATTCATAGAGATGATTTCGATCTAATCTTAAGTATATCGAAAGTTCCACTTTATCATTCTGACGGCTCCCGTAAAGGTCTTATCGTAATGGGAAGAGATGTTACCGAGCTAAAAGAAACGGAAAAGTTATTACGAAAATCAGAAAAGCTCGCAGTAGTCGGACAACTGACAGCTGGAATTGCACATGAAATTCGAAATCCACTCACTTCTCTAAAAGGTTTTCTAACATTGCTACTCCCTGAAATAAATGAGGAGCAGAAATGGTATATCGATGTTATGTTAAGTGAGATTTCACAGATGGAATCTATCACGAGTCAATTTATGGCGATGTCTAAACCACAAGTATTATCTATCCAAACTTGTAACATACAAGCTTTAATTGAAGAGGTAGTTACATTTATTTTACCAACTGCTATTATGCATAGTGTTCATATCATTATGGATCATTTTGATTACAAACATGATATTCAATGTGATGGTAACCAATTAAAACAAGTTTTTATAAATATATTAAAAAATGCGATAGAAGCAATGCCAAATGGCGGAAATATTTACATCCAAACAAAGCCATTAGAGGATACTTTCATCTTAATACGTATTATAGATGAAGGTTGCGGTATCCCAGAAGATCGTATCTCTCGTTTAGGTGAACCATTTTATAGTTTAAAAGAAAAGGGAACAGGACTAGGATTAATGATGTGTTACAAAATAATTGAAGAACATCATGGTAAATTACACATTTCAAGCGAATTAAATAAAGGTACGATCGTTGATATTCAGCTACCACTTTCTTCGTCTCATCTTGCAATTCAGTCGTAAAAAAAAGAAGTATCTGCTAATTGTTAGCAGATGCTTCTTTTTTACTTTTATAATACTGTATTGACATACCATTCTTTTGCTTTTTCTACTTCACCCATCGTTAATTGATGTCCTCTATTTTCCCAATGCATTGTAACAGTAGCGTTTGCATTCTCTAATAGTACCTTCAATTCCTCTGACTCCGCTGATGAACAAATCGGGTCATTTGTCCCAGCAGCGATAAATACTGATTTCCCTGCTAAATTAGGCAATTGTGTTCCTCTTCTAGGTACCATTGGGTGATGAAGGACAGCACCTTTTAATGCATTTTCGTAATGGAATAATAAGCTTGCAGCAATGTTTGCTCCATTTGAATAACCGATAGCTACAATGTTATTTCTATCAAATTCATATGTTTTTGCAGCTTCATCTAAAAATTCATTTAATTCCTTCGTACGGAAAATTAAATCCTCTTCATCAAAAATACCTTCTGCTAATCGGCGAAAGAAACGTGGCATGCCATTTTCTAATACATTTCCCCTAACACTTAATACAGATGCTTCCCGATCAATTATTTCTGCAAGTGGTAATAAATCTAATTCATTACCTCCTGTACCATGAAGTAATAACAACACGGGTTTTGACGTATCTTTTCCTTTTTGAAAAATATGTTTCATCATAATCCTTTTCCCCTTTCAATCACTTTTCGTCTAAATTTCTCACTTCAAATGGTAAAAGTGTTTGTTCAATTTGTTTTCTATGTGGTTCATATTGCTCCGGTAACTTTAATTCCTCACCCATCGTCTCTAACGATTCGTCATGAGCGAAACCAGGAGGGTCTGTTGCAATTTCGAATAAGATTTCCCCGTGTTCTCTAAAATAAATTGCGTTAAAATAATTTCGATCTTGTACAGGCGTTACGTGATATCCAAAACGAGACACATGCTCTTTCCAGTCGAGTTGATCATCATCGTTAGTCGCTCTCCAAGCAATATGGTGGACTGTACCAACACCCATTTGGCCACGCCCGATTGTCGATAGCCTCAAGTCGATAATATTCCCAATATCAGCAGAAGAACAGAATCGAACGAATTCACCCTCTTCTCCAATTTTCTCAAGACCCATAACATGCTCTAACAATTCAGCTGTTTTTTGAGGTTGTGCAGATAAAAGAACAGCACCGCCAAATCCTTTAATTGCTACTTCTGGCGTAACTTCTCCAAAAGTCCAATTATTTAATTCGCCTTCTTCTCTTTCTACTAATTCTATATGCAAACCATGTGGATCATCAAATTCTAAATACTGCTCTCCAAATCGAGTCATTTTTGTATACGAAATATCAAATTTTTCTAATCTATTTTCCCAAAACTCCATTGCGCCCTTTGGTACGACATAAGACGTAATGCCTACTTGACCGTCACCAATAATTCCTTGACGAGCACCTGCCCATGGGAAAAACGTAATAATTGTTCCAGGCTTTCCTCCTTCATTACCAAAATAAAGATGGTACGTGCCTGGATCATCAAAATTCACTGTTTGTTTCACTAAACGTAAACCTAACACACCAGCATAAAAATCTACATTTTCTTGTGGGTGTCCTACGATTGCTGTAATGTGATGAATTCCCATCGTTTTCTTTTCCATTTTCTCCGCCCCTTTTTATTTCATTTTAAAAACTTGTATACATTAAAATTCATTATTCATTTTGTCCATACTGCAAAGTAAAATCCATCGTTATGATTTTATCTTTAATTCGAGATATAAGCTGTGAAATTACGCATTATCTTCTATATCACTGAATTAATCTCGAATTCGAGATAATTCCCAAAAAATATTTACTCCATCTGAAATCTTTATTCGGAAATAAATTATCTCGAACTAAATATTTATTATAAGTTACTTACTTTTAGTTGTCAACAAGGTGCTTATTTTCATTTTAAATCAAAAGAGAGTAAATGCTAGTTATCATTTACTCTCTTCGCTAATTATTTCGTTTCCTCTTCCAACACTGCTTCCATCTCATTAAATTCACGATGAATTGCTTTCACTGGTTCTTTCGTTAATAAACTTACAACAATAACAGCTAATAAGCTACAGAAGAATCCAGGTACCATTTCATACATAGTGGCTTTTAAACTTGGAATTTGTACCCAAGTAATAACAACTACTGCACCTACAATCATCCCAGCAAGAACGCCCCATTTGTTCGTTCTCTTCCAATATAAACTTAATAAAATAGCGGGTCCGAATGCTGAACCAAATCCTGCCCAAGCATAACCGACAAGTGTTAAAATTGTATCACTTGGATGATCTGCTAAAACAACTGCAATCATAGCTACTACTAATACTGACAGTCTACCGATAAATACAAGTTCTTTATCACTAGCGTCCCGACGGAAAAATGTTTTATAGAAATCTTCCGTTACTGCACTTGAAATAACAAGTAATTGCGAGGAAATACTACTCATAATCGAAGCCAAAATAGCTGATAGTAAAAACCCAGTAATGTACGGATGGAATAAAATATTTGAGAATGTTACAAAGACCATTTCCGGGTCTTGTAATGTCTCATTATTTTTAGCGTAATAAGCAATACCAATTAGACCAGTAAGCATTGCACCTATAATTGAAATCGTCATCCAACCGATACCGATTCTACGAGAAGTTTTTAAATCTTTAATAGAGGTAATTGCCATAAAGCGAACAATAATATGCGGTTGCCCAAAATACCCAAGACCCCATGCTAAAAATGAAATAATACCAAGAATTGTAGTCCCTTTAAACATGTCTAAACGCGATGCATCAACTTGCTTAATTGTATTGAAGGTTTCTGTTACACCGCCCACATCTGTAAAAGCAACAATTGGTACTAATACAAGCGCAATAAACATAATACATCCTTGCACAAAGTCGGTCCAACTTACTGCTAAAAAGCCACCGAATAGTGTATAAGCAACTACGACACCGACAGTTACAAATAAACCAATTTTGTAATCAAGGTTGAAAGAGTTTTCAAACAAACGCCCACCTGATACTAAACCAGCCGACGCATAAAATGTGAAAAATACTAAAATGACGATAGCGGAGACAAAACGAAGTATTTTCGTACGATCTTTAAATCGATTCTCTAAAAAGTCTGGAATCGTAATTGAATCATTTGCCACTTCTGTATACGTTCGCAAACGCGGGGCAAGAATTAAATAGTTTGCATAAGCACCTATTAATAACCCTATCGCAATCCATACACTAGATAATCCTGTTGCGTACATCGCACCAGGTAATCCCATTAGCATCCAACCACTCATGTCAGAAGCACCAGCTGATAAAGCTGTAACTGCTGGACCGAGTCCCCTTCCTCCTAACATATAATCTGATAAATCGGATGTCTTCTTATAAGACCAATAACCGATATACAACATACCTGCCATATAAATAGCAAGCGAAACCATAATCTCAATCTTCACCAAATCTCTCCCTTAGTTACATAAGCCATTCAAAATTTCGAAAAATGACTTTTTCTATTTTCTTGTTTTCGCTTATGGTTCCCTACCTTAACAAACATTTTTTGTTCTTTCAAGTGAACAAGCCCTTTTCACTACATGTGAAAACCTTTATAAACGCCTTTATCCCAGTGGATTACCCCGGTTTTAAAATAAATTAAAGTAAAAATATTCAGAAAATATAATACCGTTTTTCACACCTTATTTTCATTCACTTATCAGACAAATTTTAAAAGAAAAAAGCCATACGAATATATGACTTTTAATCTATTAAACATAGCTTATCTTCTATTTACTAGTAGGAAACAATTCTGAAAGAGGAACTATCCGCCCCACCTCATCTTTAAACACAATATGCTCTCTCGTTAAATGACGCGGGCTCTTTACTCCCGCTGCGGCCGCAAGTGAGAACAAACTATATCTCATGCTAACAACATAATTCATTACTCGCCATTTCTTCTCATACGGATCTAGCGCTTTTTGATAGTGCGGATTCGTCGTGGCAACTCCAGATGGACATTGTCCGGAATTACATTGAAGTGCCATTATGCAGCCACTTGCCATCATAAATCCGCGTGCTGAATTTACAGCATCTGCACCAATAGCTAAAGCAATTGCCACTTTATCTGGTGTAATTAATTTCCCCGAGGCAAACACTTTGAATTTGTCCCGAACATCATAATGATTCGCTGTATCAATACATGTCAGTAACGCTGGAATAAGCGGCATCCCCATACTATCTGCCATCGATTTATACGTTGCTCCTGATCCACCTTCTGAACCATCAATTGTAATGAAATCTGGATAGATGCTTAACTCTTTCATCCTTTTGAATAAATCTTCCAACGGCTCCTGCTGTCCAATTACAATCTTCATCCCGACTGGTTTACCGCCGTTTTCTTGCAAACGTTGAATAAAATAAAGTGTATCTGCTGCATTCTTTAAAAATGGAAATCGATTCGGTGAATTAATCGTTTCTCCTTTTCGCACATTCCGAACAGAAGCAATTTTCTCATTTACTTTTTGTCCCTCTAGATGACCACCACGTATTTTCGCACCTTGCCCAAATTTCAATTCAAATGCTTTAATATTGCTTTCTTTTGCTTTCTCCATAAATTTCTCCATTGAAAAATTACCACCCTCATCACGGTACCCAAATAAACCCGGACCAATTTGCGCAACGATATTCGCACCTGTATGTAAATGTTCTGGAATAACGCCACCTTCGCCAGTATTAATCCACGATCCGCCAGCCATCTTCGCACCAAATCCGCTCGCTAAAATATAATTTTCGCCAATCGCACCGTAAGAAGTCGCAGATGCCCCAAACATGCCATGTAGTTTCCACGGATATTTGCGGTTTTCACCGACGATAATTGCATCGTCTTCTTCATATAACCAAAGATTCGTTGTATCCGCTGTCAATTTTTCTCTTCGTGAAAATAACCCTTCTTTATGAATCACATACTTTTTCCCTTCACGTTCTTGCGTTACATTCACACTTAATTCATCTGTTAATATCGGAAATAATGTATTAGCAATATAATATCCAGATGCATCAAAATCTCGTTTTGATCCAAAACCGAGTATTTCTGAACGGTATTTCGCTAGAAACATTACACTTTGAAAATCATAACGTGAAAAGGGCTTTCCATCCGTATCATGATCAAACCAATATTGCCTAAATTCCGGTCCTATCTTTTCAAGTAAATAACGCATCCTTCCTAAGTATGGATGCAGCTTTAATATAGAATGATGCGTCCGTTTTTTAATAAAAAATGTAATAATAAAAAAAATGATTAATAGTAACATCAATAAGAGCAATATACTAATAATAACGAGTAGCGTTTCACTCATCCCGCTTCCTCCTATGAAAATCCATAATAAAAGGAGAACACCTGATGTGTTCTCCTTTTATCTTTATTCAAATTAACGTAGCAAGATGCTCTTTCGCATCATATTCAACTAAACTTTCAGCATTTTTAATTCGATGAACAAAATCTGGATTAGCTATTAAAGGTCTTCCGAATGCCACTACATCAATTGTTCCTTCTTGCAACGCTTCTTCAGCCTCTTTCCGATTTAAATTCCCTACTCCTACAATCGTACCCTCCCAATATTTTCTTACTAATTGATGAAAATTCTTTCCGTCAGCAATAACTGCTGTATAATTCATCGTTGAAGGGTGAATCATCGTTAATCCAACTTCGTTGAACATATTTACAAACGTTTCAATTGCAAGCTCAGGGTTTTCCCACATATAAGTTGGATTATCACCTTTGAAAGCAGAGAAGCGAAGAAGTGTTTTATCAGCCCCAACAGCTTCTATTACAGCCTCTGTTACTTCTTTCATAAACGTTAGCCTTTGCTTTAAATCTCCGCCGTATTTATCAGTACGCTTATTTGCGAACTCATAAGTAAATTGATCGATTAAATATCCGTGTGCACCGTGTATTTCTACTCCATCAAATCCAGCTTCGATCGCGTTTTTCGCAGCTTGTGCATATTGACCAATCACCTCTTGTATTTCTTCTAACGTCATTGCTTCTGGCGTGTCGAACGGTTTACGAAAACGCGGAACATTTCCCTCTGCAGCGATAGCAGACGGTGCTTGTGGCATCTGCCCACCAATTAGCTCGTGATGACTCATACGGCCAACATGCCATATTTGAGCAATAATCGTTCCACCTTCTTTATGTACTGCCTCTGTAACAGGCTTCCACGAATCGATTTGCTCTTGTGTATAAATCCCTGGTACTCCTGGATTTCCTTTTGCTCTTGGGCTAATGACGATTCCCTCTGTAATAATTAAGCCAACTCCATCAGCTGCACGTTTTCTATAGTACTCGACTACATCAGTACCAACGATTCCTGTTTCATGATTCGCGAAACATCTCGTCATCGGTGCCATTGCTATGCGATTACGAAGAGACCAAGATCCAATTTGAATCGAGTCAAATAACTTCGTTTCTTCAATATTTTCAAAAGAACCCCAATCATTTATATTTGTTCCTTCATAAATACTTGCTGCTTTATTATTTGAACTTGTCATTTTTCTTCCCCCTAAAAAATTCTTACTATAATCGCATCATACTTACTTTTAGATAGTAACGTCAATTTATACGCTCTTATGTAGAAATATTCGCATAATAAAACTAACTGTTTTTTAACTTTAAGGGTTCTGGTATTCAAGACTCTACTGTCTATTTTTATGTTCAGTAAGTGGATGAGGAAAATACTTGTTAAGTGGATGTTTTCTTTTCTTCTATTTTTATTACTATAGAATATATTGGTAATTGTTTTTCAAACTATTTACTAAAAAAAACGATTTCCATTGTACTATATTCAAACTTACAGTAACGAGGCTTCAATCATTCATTTGTTTTTTATTATACAAACAAAATTTTAGGAACGAATAAAAGACTCCTACATAGTTGAACGTATTTTTTCTTATTTAACTTTTAGAAAGAAGGATAACAATGAAAACAAAAGCTATCGTTTCTAAACCCGAAAAAGATTTTAATATGCAAGAAGTATACTTAGACGAGATTAAAGACGATGAAGTATTAGTAAAAATTATCGCTTCTGATATATGTCATACAGATGCAACAGTTTTAGACGGGACAATGCCCACACCAAAACCAGTTGTTTTAGGACATGAAGGTTCTGGTATTGTGGAAAAAGTGGGAAGTAATGTAACATCTGTTACACCTGGTGACCATGTAGTACTCGGATTCTCTTACTGTGGTCATTGTGAAAATTGCTTAGATGGTAATGCTGCTGCTTGCGAAAATATGATTGAGTTAAACTTCTCTGGAAAAAACAAACGCCATGTAACACCTATACACGATCTTAACAATAATGATATTTCTCAATTCTTCGGCCAATCTTCATTCGCATACCATGCCGTAGTTGATGAAAATAATGTTGTAAAAGTAACAAAAGATGTTGATATACGTTTGTTAGGTCCACTTGGTTGCGGAATTATGACTGGTAGCGGTACAATCTTACATTCACTACAAGCAAAACCAGGTAGTAGCCTAGTTGTATTTGGAACTGGCGCTGTTGGTCTTAGTGGCTTAATGGCAGCTAAAATTGCTGGATGTACTACAATCATTGCCGTTGATATTCATGATAGTCGTTTAGAATTAGCAAAACAATTAGGGGCTACACACACGATTAATAGCTTAATCAAAGATCCAGTTGCCAAAATTAAAGAAATTACAAACGGTGGAGCTCATTACTCATTTGAAACAACTGGCGTAAATACTGTTACACTTCAATCCATTCAATGTTTACGAGTAAAAGGGACTATGGCAACTGTTGCTGTCGGTAAAAAAGATTTAACTATAAACGTAACAAATGAAATTGTCGTAAAAGCTATTACAATTAAAGGAGTAGTTGAAGGTGATGCAGTGCCACAACTATTCATTCCAAAATTAATTAATTTCTATCAAAAAGGATTATTCCCATTCGATACATTTGTACAATTCTATTCTTTTGAAGAAATCGCTCAAGCATTTGAAGATTCTAAAACAGGGAAAACGATTAAGCCGATTATCGTAATGGAGTAACATCTGTTTGCTTTCTCTTGATAACTAACATAAAAAAAGCCGTGCAAAAGCACGGTTTTTTCCCCATATACGTACATCAGCCTCGCCATTTATATTCTTTCGTGATTGATTTCTTATTCCACATCGCCTAGTCTCCATCTCTGTCATTGCTCTAAAGAAGATAGGGAACAAATTCGTTTCCAACATGCAAACAACAAGCATTACGATAATAATTGCATATCTAACACATTGTTTTTTCTATTTATCCGTTCATCCCCATGAAAAAAGGAGCTGTCACATAGTCGAATTATCGACTATATGACACTCCTTTTTAGTTGACCGTATATGGCTAAAAATTCATTTATCTCTTTAATATAAAGAATATAAACAATTATTATCTCTTCACATATAAAAAATTCCTTAGCAGTAGAAGTGAGAATGGTTCAGTATTCTTCTAAAAATAATAACTTATAAACCTAAAACAATGAAAGCCCTACCTCTCTTTCATCCTTACGGCTCCTCGTCCGTGCCAGTGTGAATCAGGATTGCAAAAATCAAGTAACTATTCTATCGAAGTGTTTAATTAAACTTCGAATATTCGTAAAGAATTTAAAAAATAAAAATGGATTTGATTGTAGTAATAACAAAAGAGGTTAATGCTCTAAAAGTGGTTTGAAAGAATTGAATGTCTTTGAAATGATTAATTCTCTATAATTATGTTCCCAAAAAATTCAAAACCTTTTTTGGGATCTAATACATTATTTGTAATGAATCTTAACAAAAGCTTTTTATTTGACTTTCTGTGATACCCTCAATTAATCCCAGTTCACTAATCAAAAATTCGTGTGCGTTATCTAACATTTTCTTTTCGCTTGCATTAAGTGCTTTTTCTTTCTGCATACGTAATAAATCACGTACAACTTCAGCACCTTCTTGTATTTTACCCGTCTTTATTTTATCAGTGTTCAATTTATACCTTTGTTTCCACGTAAGTAATCTATCAGATTCTCCATGTTGAAAAATATCCAATATGTGTGCTATTGCCGTTATATCCGTGACTGGTCGTATATTTGAGCTCAATATTCTCCCTGCCGGAATCATTACTTCCATATTACTACCCGACATTTTTATAACATAATATTGTTGTTTTTCTCCTGTGATTTCCTTCTCTTCTATGGCTTTAATTATACCTGCTCCCTGCATTGGATAAACAATGTTATCGCCAATTTGAAACAAATAATCCACCTCCATATATGGTAACCTTCTCAATCTTAACACACAATCATTTTTTTAGCAAAATTTTTATTTTATCATAAAATTATTTTTAATGTCAATCCTTTCGAACTAAGAAAATAATTTCGTAAAATATCATTAAAAACCCGCAATCTTATTAACTTTTCCGCACATATATACATTCTAATTTCGCCTTCTCTTTTTACATAAAAACACATTACTACATATAAATAGTAATGTGTTTTTTATACGGAATCGTTAAACATTCCCTATTAATTTCACGCCTATACACTTACCTGCTTACGTACTGTCTCTCTCGCTAAAAGAAAACTCATAATCACTTGCGCAGCTACTCGACTCGTCATATCTCTGAAATCAAGGGTTGGATCAATTTCTACTATATCCATCCCTTGAACGAGCGGTTCTTTACCAAGAAATTCAATCGCATCAAGTAAAGTCGTACTATCCATACCGCCAGGACCAATTGCTGGACAACCTGGTGCAAATGCTTGATCTAGTACATCCATATCAAGAGAAATATAAATAGAAGTCACGCCTTGCTTTCTTAATACTTCAATACTTTCTGTGATAATATCTTTGATTTGTCGCTCTCGTACATCTTTCATTGTATACACTGTCACGCCATGTTCTTTTGCATATTCATGGTACGCTCGTGCATTTGAAAAATTACGAATTCCGATTTGAACGAGTTGTTTTCCTGTAATGACATCATTTTCTAGTAAACTACGGAACGGTGTCCCATTTGATGGGCCACCATCATCTAAATTACGTAAATCATGATGGGCATCAAATTGAATAACGCCGACCTTCCCTTTACTATTTGCAAACCCTGTTATACTCGGAAAACTAATCGAATGGTCACCACCAAGAACGATTGGTATCATGTTCGGATTTACTTTCGTTACATGACCAACTGTTTTCGCAATTCGCCTATGACTTTCTTTTATATCCGTCACATGCATCGTAATATCGCCGCAATCATATAAGACACTTTCTTTCATATCATGTTCTTCTGTAATTGCGTACGTGCTATATGCATCTAACATTGCACGAATTGTTTTTGGTGCAAAACTTGCTCCTGAATGACTAATAGATGGTTTAGAAAGGGGTGCTCCAATTAAGGCAGCACCGAATATTTCCAAGCCTTCCTCCCAATCTTTAATCATCTCACTCCATTTCGTCACTTCACGATCGATAAACTTTGCATTTTTCTTTAAATAGTGGCCGTGCTCCACGATTGTTCACCTCTTGTATATGCGATATTACCATTTTTCCATACTGTATTTACATGACTTACGCCGTAATGATACGGTACGTAAGCATAATTGTAAGCATCCCATAAAACTAAATCTGCCTTGCGACCAACTCTAATTTTCCCAGCTACATCGCCACGATTAATTGCGTAAGAAGAGTTAACTGTTACTGCATTCCAAACTTCTTCTGGTGTCATTTTCAGCTTGAGCATTGCAATGCTCATAATAAGCTGAATGTTCTCAGTTGGACAACTACCTGGGTTAAAGTCTGTAGCCAAAGCAACTGCAACACCTTCATCAATCATTTTACGTCCACGAGCAAAGCTTTCTTTATTTAAATAGAAAGTTGTTCCTGGTAATAAAGTCGCTACTGTATTAGAGTTTGCAAGCATTTCAATTCCTTTATCAGAAGCGCCAACTAAATGGTCCGCTGATGCTGCACCAATTTCAGCCGCTGCTTCCGCGCCACCAAGAGGGTCAATTTCATCTGCATGAATTTTCACATCAAACCCAAGCTCTTTCGCTTTTAATAAAAACTCTTTTGACTCTTCAACAGAGAACACACCTGTTTCACAGAAAATATCAACGAATTCAGCTAATTGCTTCTCTTTCATTTCTGGCAGTAGGTCTAACATCCATTGTAAAAATTCTTTTGATCTACCTTTATACTCTTTCGGAACTGCATGAGCACCTAAAAATGTGGAAACTAAATCAATCGAGTGCTCTTTTTGTAATTGTGCAGTTGCCTCTAATTGTTTCCATTCCGTCTCATCATCTAATCCGTAACCACTCTTCGCTTCTACAGTTGTAACTCCGAAAGATAGCATACGGTCTAAATGGAATTTCGCTTTTTGAACAAGTTCTTCTTTCGACGCCTTTTTCGTTGCATTTACAGTTGAAAGAATACCTCCGCCTTTTTCTAAAATTTCTAAGTACGGAACTCCTTGTAATTTTAGTGCGATTTCATTTTCACGAGATCCACCAAATACAAGGTGAGTATGCGGATCAACAAGACCAGGAGAAACCATTTTCCCGCCGCAATCAATAACTTCTTTCGCTTGTAATCCTTTAGCTTCTTCCACTGTTCCAACGAAAGTAATTACGCCGTTTTCAATTCCAACCACACCATTTTCGATAACAGGAAGCGTGTTCATCGCTTCCCGTCTTAACAAACCATCTTCTTGATCCATTGTTAGTAATTGACCGATATTTATTAGTAAAGTGTCCAGCATGTTTTCTCCTCCTTATTTCATCATCGGAATGTTAACGCCTTTTTCTTTCGCAGTTTCTACAGCTAAGTCATACCCTGCATCAACGTGACGAACAACACCCATACCAGGGTCAGAAGTTAATACGCGCTCAATACGTTTTGCTGCTGCTTCTGTTCCATCTGCAACGATAACCATTCCAGCGTGAAGTGAATAACCCATACCAACGCCACCACCGTGGTGAACAGATACCCAGCTCGCACCGTTTACACTATTAATTAATGCATTTAAAATTGGCCAGTCTGCTACTGCATCACTACCGTCTTTCATCGCTTCTGTTTCACGGTTTGGAGATGCTACTGATCCGCAATCTAAATGGTCACGACCGATAACGATTGGTGCTGATAATTCACCATTTGCCACCATTTCATTAATAATGCGACCAAATTTCGCGCGCTCACCGTAACCTAACCAACAAATACGAGATGGAAGACCTTGGAACTCAACTTGCTGACGAGCCATACGAATCCAGTTACATAAATGCTCATTATCCGCAAACTCACGTAATATTACTTCGTCTGTTTTATAAATATCTTCTGGATCACCAGAAAGTGCTACCCAGCGGAATGGTCCTTTTCCTTCGCAGAATAATGGACGGATAAATGCTGGAACGAATCCTGGGAAATCGAATGCATTTTTCAAACCTTCATCGAAAGCAACTTGGCGAATGTTATTTCCGTAATCAAATGTAATTGCGCCTTTTTCTTGCATAGCAAGCATTGCTTCTACATGTTTTGTCATGCTTTCTTTTGATAATTGTACGTAACGTTCTGGATCTTCTTCACGAAGTTTCGCTGCTTCTTCTAATGTGAAACCTACTGGAATATAACCGTTTAATGGATCATGAGCAGATGTTTGATCCGTAACTAAATCTGGCGTAATATTGCGCTTCACTAGTTCTGGTAAAATCTCTGCCGCATTTCCTAATAAACCAATTGAAATTGGTTCTTTCTTCTCTTTATACTCGTTCGCAACCGTTAATGCTTCTTCTAATGATTCTGTATACATATCACAGTATCTCTTTTCAATACGACGATCGATGCTGCGCTTATCAACATCAATAGCAATGACAACACCGCCGTTCATCGTTACAGCAAGAGGTTGTGCACCACCCATACCACCTAAGCCGGCAGTAAGTGTTAATGTACCTTTTAATGAACCATCGAAATGTTGACGTGCCGCTTCGCCAAACGTTTCATATGTTCCTTGTAAAATACCTTGTGTTCCAATGTAAATCCAGCTACCTGCTGTCATTTGTCCGTACATCATAAGACCTTTTTTCTCTAGTTCACGGAAGTGATCCCAGTTCGCCCATTTTGGTACTAAGTTTGAGTTCGCTAAAAGAACGCGAGGTGCATCTTCATGCGATTTAAAAATTGCAACTGGTTTTCCTGATTGAACAAGTAATGTTTCATCGCTTTCTAACGTTTTTAATGAATCTACAATCGCATGGTAGCTTTCCCAGTTACGAGCTGCACGGCCAATTCCGCCATATACAACTAATTCTTCTGGTTTTTCAGCAACTTCAGGATCTAAATTGTTCATTAACATACGAAGTGCAGCTTCTTGAACCCACCCTTTCGTTTGTAATTCAGTACCTCTTGGCGCGCGAATTGTTTGTTTAACTTTTTCCATTTCAATCTCTCCCTTTTCTCATTTTATAGTGCCGCGTTTACATCTAATCTTTCTTTTATCGAATAATTCGTTTTTAACCAGTGCGTAATATTTTCAATATCCGTTGAGAATATGCGATCATTTGTAATAGAAGGTACTTGTTGACGGCCTTGATGGTAGAAGCTCTTCGTCACTGTACTCATGTTTTCAATACCGCGATATTCTGCTGCTTGCATCGCACAAATCATCTCAATTGAAAGAACACGTCTTACATTTTGAATAATTTGATGTGCATGGCGTGAAGCGATTGTTCCCATACTTACGTGATCTTCTTGGTTAGCTGATGACGGGATTGAATCAACACTCGCTGGATGTGCTAACGTTTTATTTTCAGAAACAAGTGACGCTGCAGCGTATTGCATAATCATTGCACCAGACTGAAGTCCTGGTTCTGGACTTAAAAATGGAGGTAAATCATTTAATTGCGGATTTACTAAACGCTCGATACGACGCTCTGAAATATTTGCAAGTTCCGCCATTCCTACTTTTAAGAAGTCCATCGCAAACGCAATCGGTTGACCATGGAAATTCCCACCCGAAATTACTTTTTCTCCGCCATCAAAGATTAGCGGATTATCTGTTGCTGCATTCATTTCAATTTCTAATTTTTCTTTCACATAATTTAAAACTTGCCAAGAAGCACCGTGTACTTGCGGGATACAACGAAGTGAATATGCATCCTGTACTCGTAGTTCTCCTTGTTTTGTTGTTAATTTACTATCATGAAGGATGTCACGAATTCTGCTCGCTACTTCCACTTGCTCTTTATAACCACGTGCCTTATGAACATTTTCATCAAATGCATCAATAATGCCTTGTAATCCTTCAATTGTCATCGAAGCAATGAATTCAGCTTGATACGCCATTGCTTCTGCTTCTATATAAGAAAGAACTCCTTGCGCTGTCATCGCCTGCGTACCATTGATTAATGCAAGCCCTTCTTTCGCTTCAAGTTCAATCGGTTCAAGCCCTTCTTCTGTAAGAGCAACCATCGCATGAACACGTTTCCCCTTATAGAACACTTCACCTTCGCCTAATAATACAAGCGCAAGATGAGATAAAGGTGCTAAATCGCCACTCGCACCAAGTGACCCTTGTTGCGGAACGACTGGGTGAATTTTACGATTTACAAACTCAAGAAGCATATTTACAACAAGTGGTCTAACACCAGATACTCCTTTAAGCATCGTGTTCGCTCGTAAAATTAACATACCGCGTGATACTTCTTCAGGGAATGGATCACCTATACCGCATGCATGTGACTGAATTAAATTGTGTTGAAGTGCCTTTACATCATCTTTTTGAATAAGCACATCACTGAACTTTCCAAATCCAGTTGTAATACCGTAAACGACTTTTCCGTCCTCTACAATTTTCTCAACAACTTCGCGGCACTCCGCCACCTTTTGCATACTATTTGGACAAGCTGTTACACCTTCCCCTTCAAGTAACAACCTCTTCATTTCTTCAATTGTCAATGTGTGTCCTGTTAACGTAATCATTCTTTTTCCTCCTTAAAAAGGCAAAAGGGGACCTTATCTTTTTAAGACAGACTTCTGTCCTAAAAAAGTAAGGCCCCCTTCTAACTAATAGACTATGGGCAAATCATATGTGATTAATTCCTAAACCAATCGCCTCATGCTCAGATCCTTTTACAGGTGCACCAATCGTTCCATATAATGCAACAGCAACCCATTCGCCTTCTTTTTTTCCGTCGTATGGTCTACCGCGCACAATTGCAAAGCGAAGTCCTACTGTACGAAGAACGTCTGCTAACTGAATTTGACCTCTCGTCACTCCGTACAAAGCTTCCATAATTGCATGATAAAGTGCATGTGTTTCTCTGTAAACATCTGTTTCAATAACTTGGGTGCTCTTAGCCGCTGTTTCCATTGCTGCTACAACTTTTTGCGAATTCATCGAACCCACTTTCCCCGTACAATACTTCCAACCTTTTGGAATAGATAATACAGGGCTTTCATTCTCATCCGCAAGTGCCAACAACATGGCCATACGACCAATTCGATGTGTTCCTTGAAGAAGCATGTGACTCTCTCATTTCTTTTAATTATTTGAATATTTCTTAATTTAAGAATATATGAAAACGGTTAAATCGTCAATAGTTTAAACTCACATTCGAACAATTTTTTCATCCCCTCCATTTGTGTACACAAATTATTTACACGAATTTTTCAGGCGTGCTATAGTCTCACTAACAGATGCAAAGGGGCGATATTTCAATGACGAAGCGAAAAGATATTCATTTTCGAATTGAAGAAAAATTACTTGAAAGGTTTGAATCTGCACTCCATTACGAAGGTTTAAAGAAAACCGACGTATTAACACACGCGATTCAGCAATTTTGTACGAAAGTGGAATGCGAAAAGATGAATGATGTAAAACGCCAATACAACGTAAGCAACCATTTACAAACACGTATCGATACGCATAAACATTACGAAGAAAAACAAGTAAATTTAGATGAACTCGTCATGGAACATTTACAACTTCAAGGAGAAGAAAAAATATTAGAGGTTGGGTGTGCTAATGGAAATTTTCTTTCCTTTTTACAAACTAACGGTCATAAAGGCCAACTAACCGGTTTTGATCAATCAAAAACGATGCTTTCTGAAGCTGCAATAAAGAATAGCATAATTGAATGGAAACTAGGTGATGCTGGTAAACTCCCTTTTGAAGCTAATTGCTATGACTGGGTCATCGCAAGACATATGTTATATCACATGAAAGATGTCGAAAAAACAGTTCAAGGATTCCATAAAGTAATTCGTCCCGGAGGCTCACTTTTAGCCACAACAAATTCTGACGTTACATTACCTCATATAGTTGAAATGTGTAACCGCATGTTAGACGCATTTGATTTACCGAAAACAACATCATCAGTCACTCCATTTTGTTTAGAAAATGGTAAAGAGATATTACAGTCTGTTTTTCCAACTGTTGAAGAAACAGTTATTCATAATGCTCTCGTTTTTCATCATGCTACTCCGATTGTAAGCTATATTTCTAGCATGTTTCCATCGCTAAATATACCTGATAGTACATATCTTCACGCCGAAATGAAGGAATGGCTAAAAAAAGAAGTAGAAAATGAATTGTCACTTCATAACGGTATATGGCGCGACCCGAAAACGTTAGCCATTTATCGATGTCAAAAAGAAAAAAGCTAGCAAATGCTAGCTTTTATACATTCTCATGTAAAAGTTTGTCCATCATCATATTGCCCTTTCCGCCATAAAAATTTATATTATGTTCGTTCGCTACTCCAAAATAAGAAGCAACTGCTATTCCGAATGGTACGAAAGCATGTCCTTGTGCAGTAATAATATTTGAGTGTTGTACAACTTCTTTATATACAAAATTTTCTACTGGAAAACAATCTAACTTTTGATAATCTATAGTCGCTGTATAAGAAATCCCTTTAAATAAACCTGCTCTTGCTAACGCATACGGTCCAGCACAAATCGCAGCTACTAATTTTTCTTTTTCAGAAAATTGGCGAATGACTGAAAAGAGAATATCTGCGTCTTTCATATGTACTTCGTCTCCCCCTGGAATGATAATCCCCTCATATTCATCTACACGCACTTCACTTAATTCTATATGCGGTTGTACTTGCAAGCCTGTTTCACTTATAATCAACCCTTTTGTTAATCCCGCAGTAATGATTTCATATTTCTTTTTCAGCAATGCTGTTGCTACTGTAATTTCAAACTCCGCAAATGTTGGGTATACGAATAATAATATTTTTTTCATAGTCCTTTCTCCTTTAACCAGCCCATAAAATATGCTTCTAACTCATCCACTGTTAATGTATTCGTGTCCACATAAGTTACAGGAAATTGTTTATACCATTCTTTTTCAGTTTCTACTAATTTAAATTGTTCTTCGAATGTACTTCGATTTCTTGCCCCGTCATTATTTTTTCTATCATATAAATTTTCTTTCGAAACATCTAAATAAAAAATTGCATCCGAACAGCATTCTCTTAATTTATACAATTCATCTTTTAATTCTGTTTCTATATCCCACTCTTTCCCTATCACTTTCGGATAAAAGAGTGTATAAAATTCAATATCTTCTGGTCCGCGATCAAAAATCACGACTGAATCTTTCACATTTTGAAACTCCTTTATTTTTGCTTCAATAAACATTTTTTGATTTATAATAAATCCTTCTTTTGAATTCATATCCAAATTTAATTGTTTTCGCTTTTCTACAATTGGATATGGATTTTCATATATAACTGAAAGCCCACATCTCTCTAACCTTTTAGTCAATGTTGTTTTTCCGCTTGCCATCGATCCTTGGAGTGAAATTACATATGCCATTCCTCTCATTCCCTTGCATTTTAGTATATCTATAATATACAGAATTTTAAAAACCATCAACAGAATATATATCATCTTGTTTCTTATTCTTATCTAACTTATAATAAAAATAGAGATTATGACGGACGCATCAATAATGTAAGCTTGGAAATCCAAGCTTACATTATTTTTTGCTTTCCCTTTTCTAATAAAAAGAGTATACTAGTTTAGAACGTATGTTCTTAATGATTACATACAGTAAGGAGATAGAACAATGGTATACGACACAAAAGCAATTTCTTGGAATGAGTCTTTAAAACAACTTCAACGCCGCTATACAAACAAACAAGTTGATCGAAAAGAATTTGAAGATATTGAACTGATGGAATTCTTCCGCGATAACGACTACATTTCTTTACCTACACATATAAGCGGCCTATCAACAGTACGTTTTACTTCTTACTCTATTTTCACAACTGAAGATAAAGATCGTAAAGTTGGCACATTAATCATTGAATATGTAGAAGATGATAATAATAATTTATGTGTTGAACAACTATACTTTGTTTAAATGATAACGCTTGGTCAAAATGACCAAGCGTTCTTGCTTTCTATGAATCTCACTGTTTATAATATGAATAAAAGAAAACCGCAATCATTAAGGGGGGATAAGCTTGCTCGAAGGATGGTTCAGTTGGTTCATAGTGCTATGGACTGTTATTTTATTAGGACTTATGTCTATCGGTGGATACTTTATGTTCAGAAAATTCCTAAAACGATTACCTAAAGAAGATGGTATGTCCATTTTAGATTGGGAAGAGCACTATATTAATAAAACTAGACATTTATGGGATGAAGAACAAAAACAATTGTTAGAAGAGCTCGTAAGTCCTGTTCCAGAACTATTTCGCGATGTCGCTAAATCAAAAATTGCTGGCAAAATTGGAGAACTGGCATTACAAGAAAAAGCCTCTCAAATTACACAAGATTTAATTATTAAAGGATATATTATTGCTACACCAAAACGCGACCATAAATTTTTAGTTAAGAAACTACAAGAAAAAGAGATTGATTATTCAAACTATAAGTCTTTACTCGCAAAATAACTTCACATTATTTTCAATAAAAAAGACAGCGCCTTTGACGCTGTCTTTTTATTTTATACATATACAGTTTTTAAGTTAGTTTCATATCTTTTTCATTATAAAAACCATCTTCTTTTTCCATTTCCTTCTGTAATTTCGTAAAGGAACGGTACATAGCAATTCTCCATGACACAATCATCGCGAACGCCAGTAAGAAGAACATGCCACTAAGTTGTCCTAAATCAAGAGATTGACTTAAGTATGTTTTAAATACAATCCGCACGACAAGTAATCCAATTAATATAAAAACAAATGCTTTTGAACGCTTCAAATAAATCTCTTGTCCTCTAATTTCAAATTTAGATGTTTTAATAAGAAAAATAGAGAAAAACAAACCGACGCCAATTGCTTCTAACATTTCTGCTGGAGTTAATCGAAATTCAGGAAAAACAAACATCAACGCTCCCGTGCTCATAAAAAATGGTGGAAGTATAATTTTTTTCAATGTTGCCGGTTTCTTAGCTGCTTTTAAACGAATAAACATCGCACCAACAGCCATACAAACAGCAACGATACTGGATAAAACAACTATGTTCATATTTTCTCATCCTTTTTTGTGGCTATATGCAAAATATACTTTCATTATATGCTTTTCCGTTAGTATTTCCAACATTTTCACAGAATAATACTAAAAACCGGTAAAACCACCAAATAAACTTGAGAAATATACGATAATTTTCGTCATCCAGTTGAAATATAGGAAGATACCCATGACAATCATAACATATCCTCCAATCTTCATGAATTTCATACTATTTCTTTTAATCCAAGACATTTTCGTAATAAAGAATGATAGTACGAAAAATGGGATAGCAAACCCAAGTATGTATGCTATCATATAAATCATTGCTGATTCTGGATTTGTTGCAGCTAATCCAATTACAGACACTAAAATAGGTCCAGTACATGGTGTCCACCCTGCAGCAAAGGCCAACCCAATTAGAACGGATCCCAAATAGCCACTCGGACGATTTTTAAACGTAAATTTACGGTCTTGCATTAAAAACTTTGGCTTAAACACACCGACAATAATAAGACCGAACACGATGATAAATATACCACCTAACTGTCTAATTAAATCTTTATAATTTGTAAAGATGCCTCCAATAAAACTTGTACCAAATCCAATTGCAATAAATATAATTGAAAATCCAAGTAAGAAAAACGCTGTATGTATCATACTTCTTTTGCGAAGCATTGCATTTTCTTCTTTCAACTCAGAAACCGACATACCTGTTATGTACGATAAAAATGCCGGATAAAGCGGTAAGCAACATGGGGAAATAAATGATAAAAATCCAGCGCCAAACGCTAAAAAAATACTAATATCTTGCATGATTCCACTCCTCTCCTTACATATTGTAGCAAAAACACATAAAAATACTATGAACAATTCGTGAACTCACTTTAACAACGTGATAATAAGAAAAACTCCCCTTACAAACAATTTCTAATAAAACGTTTTCATTTCCTTCTATTATATAGAACAATCTTAATTGGACTAAGAAACTTCTCTAATTGTTATTAACATAACAAAGGTAACATAGTTTCTCAAATGATTAGCACACTATAATGGACTACCCTTCTATATCCCTAAAAAATATTTTTTTCAAATGCTGTCTTTATACAATACGAAGCTGATTTTACAATACTTTTATTATTACTAATTTCAAGATTATGCATAAATATCATACTTTTATTATTATTCTATAAAATGTCACACTTTTCTTTTATTTGACCCTTTATTTTTAATTTTGTATACTTCCCTCTAGTTATATATGTCCGTTAGGAACAATTTCATATAGATGGGAGGAATTTTTCATGCTTCGTTATTCTCTTTTAGTTTTATTAGGAGCGTGTAGTTATGGGATTTTAGCTATTTTCGTTAAACTTGCCTATGCAGAAGGATTTTCACTTGGAGAGGTAATTGGCAGCCAATATTTGTTCGGTTGGATTATTTTGCTTGCTATTACTCTTCTATTTTCTAGACATCGTGTTCCATTAAAACAAGCGTTAATTTTATTCGTTGCAGGTACATCTGCAAGTTTTACTGGAATTTTTTATTATGCTTCATTAAAAACTGTACCAGCATCTATTGCAATTATACTTTTATTCCAATTCGTTTGGGTCGGAATTATTATTGAAGCAGTCGCAACAAAAACATTACCTTCAAGAGAAAAGGTTATTTCCGTTATTTTCTTACTTGCAGGTACATTTTTATCAAGTGGTTTACTAGAAAAATCAGCAGGTGATTTCGATATGACTGGAATCATACTAGGTTTATTATCTGCTGTTACATTCGCAACATACATTTTCGTGAGCGGAAAAGTTGCTGTTGAAGTACCTTCATTACCGCGCGGTGTTCTCTTAATGACTGGCGCTTTAACTTTAGTAATGATCGTATTCCCGCCAACATTTATTTTTAGCGGTGCAATTTCTGAAGGACTTTGGAAATACGGTTTAGGATTAGGAACATTTAGTATCGTCATTCCTTCTATCGCCTTTACAATCGGTATTCCAAAGATCGGTTCTGGCTTAGCGACTATTCTTGGTGCAGCAGAACTACCAGTTACAACAATTATGTCTGTATTCGTTTTAAAAGAAGCGGTGCTATCTTCACAATGGATCGGTGTATCACTTATTTTAATCGGTATTGCAATCCCGCAAATTGCCTATGCAATGCGTGGACGTTATCATAAACATCATACACACAAAAAATTGGCAGCATAAAACGAGAGAGGATTTTCATTTGAGAATCCTCTCTTTTCTTATTGTATAATTAATGTAAATACATTAATTAAGAAAGAAGGCATTATACGTGGCAGCAAATCTAGAGCAATTAACTGAGATGCTAATTTCTATTCGTCGAAATTTACATGAGCATCCAGAATTATCATACGAAGAATTTGAAACGACGAAGACTATAAAAAATTGGTTAGAAGAGAAAAACATTACGATTATAAATTCTAGTTTAGAAACAGGCGTTATTGCTGAAATTTCAGGGAATAATAGCGGACCAATTATAGCAATCCGTGCTGATATTGATGCCCTTCCTATTCAAGAAGAAACACATTTACCGTACGCTTCAAAAATTCCCGGTAAAATGCATGCTTGTGGGCATGATTTTCATACAGCTGCTATTATAGGTGCCGCTTATTTATTAAAAGAAAAAGAATCTTCTCTTAGCGGAACTGTACGCTTTATATTCCAACCAGCTGAAGAAAGTAGCAATGGTGCTCGCAAAGTAATTGAAGCCGGGCATTTACATGGCGTGCAAGCTATTTTCGGTATGCATAATAAACCTGATTTACCAGTAGGTACAATCGGTATTAAAGATGGTCCACTGATGGCCGGGGTCGATCGATTTGAAATTAAAATTCACGGAGTTGGTACACATGCAGCTGTACCTGATGCTGGGGTAGACCCTATTGTCGCGTCCTCTCAAATCGTGATGGCACTCCAAACAATTGTAAGCCGAAATATAAGCTCTTCACATAATGCCGTCGTCAGTGTCACAAACATCCATTCAGGAAATACGTGGAACGTAATTCCTGAAAAAGCAACGCTGGAAGGAACTGTACGTACATTCCAAACTGAAACACGTGAAAAGATTCCTGCACTAATGAAACGTATTATTCAAGGAGTTTCTGATGCATTAGGTGTAAAAACAGAATTTCGTTTTTATGCAGGTCCTCCTGCTGTTCATAACGATACATCTTTAACAAACTTATCCTCTCAAGTTGCTGAAAAAATGAATTTAAATATCATCTCTCCTACCCCGTCAATGGCCGGAGAAGATTTTTCTTTTTATCAACAAGAAATACCTGGTTCATTCGTTTTTATGGGAACGAGTGGTACACATGAATGGCATCATCCAGCTTTTACAGTAGATGAGCAAGCATTACCTATAAGTGCAGAATACTTCGCTTTGTTAGCTGAAAAAGCACTTAAACAATTTGCATAAAAAAGGAGCCGTTAAGAAATACTTAACGGCTCCTTTTTTTAAGTTAAATCGCGTTTTAAAAATACTGTATAGGAAATGCTTAAAAATACAAATAAATATAGTAATAACATACATGAAGCAAACGGGAATGTTACTCCATCAATAAAACTTCCATTCTTTGAAATACTGTATAAATCTGTGTTTGCTGGCAATAAATATTTCGCCCAATCATATCTAGTCGCTGCTAATAATGCAATATTTCCTGATAAAGCAAGAAATAGTGAAATACCAATCGCACCTCCACTAGATCTTGTTAATACAGAAATCATAAATGCAAACGCTGCGTACACAATCGTCGGCAACCACGATAAAATATAATACTTACTAGCTTCCACAAAAATATTTTGTTTTATAATATTTCCATCTTGGAAAATAAGCTCGCTCCATGCAGGCTGTTGGAATTTATAAATAACAAGTCCACATAAAGTGGAGAAAATCATATTAAATATAAACAATAACGCTGCAAATATCACAATTGCTAAAAATTTAGATGTCAAAATTTTAAATCGACTCGCTGGTCGTATCGTTAAAAATTTATATGTTCCCCAGCTATATTCATTCGCAAAAATTGTACTTGCATACACGAGGATAAATGGGAGCAATATTGGAAATACGATAAAACCTGTATCTCTCATGAAAGAAAGCGGAGAACTGCTTGCCGGTGCTGTATCTGTATCTAAATGCTTCATCTTAAGCTGATATTCCTTTACAAGCTCGTCCCCAGATCGTTCTGCTAATATAGCTTCTTTTTTCATACCTAGCTTTTTCTCTATTTCTACAGTTCGTTCTGTATAATCGACTTTCCATCCTTTTGTTTCCGGTTCTAAATACTTTACCGTAACCCACCCTAATCCAATTATTAATACTGCAATAACTGCAAAGGGAATAATCGTTCGCTTTCGCTTAAATATTTTATACAGTTCGTTATACACTAAATTAAACAATATCTTTTCCCCCTGTTAATTCTAAAAATTGCTCTTCTAACGTTTTTCTTTCTTCATATACACGATACACTTGAATATTTTTCTCAAGCAATATACGAATAACATTTGGGATTTCTTCATCTTTCACATGAATAAGTAGATCATTACCTTTTATTAAAACATCTTGGTCTAACATTTCTGCTGCTTTATTCGCATCATCTACACGTATACGGATTGTCTCCATCTCTTCTCTTTGATTATGCTGAATATTTTGCGTCGCCACATATTCTCCATGCTGAATAATGATAACTCTATCACACATTAATTCAACTTCTGAAAGTAAGTGACTAGATACAAGTACCGCTTTTCCTTGTTCATGTGCAATTTTCTTTATGTACATTCTCATTTCATGTATTCCACTAGGATCTAATCCATTCGTTGGTTCATCTAATATTAATACATCTGGATCGTGAATAAGCGCTTGAGCAATTCCTAAACGTTGTCTCATGCCGAGTGAATATGCTTTTACTTTTCGGTCAATTACTTGTCCCATCCCTAACAATTTCACTACTTCATCGATACGTTCTTCCGTCACGTTACCATTCATTCGTCCGAAATATGTTAAATTTTCATAGCCGCTCAAAAAAGGATAAAATTCCGGTGTCTCAATTACTGCTCCAATTTTCGCAGCAGTACTTTCAAATTGCTGTTTTACAGATTGACCGTCAATCCAAACTTCACCCTCTGTCATACGAATCATGCCGACCATCATTCTCATTAAAGTCGTTTTTCCAGCACCATTTGGTCCGAGCAAGCCAACTACTTCACCCTTTTTAACTTCGAAACTAATATTTTCTACAAGTGTCTTTGAACCGATTCGCTTCGTTAACCGCTCAACCTTTACAATTGATTGTTCATTTGTCATACTATACAACCTTTCCTTCCCATTCTTTGTCAGGTCTTTACACTGTAACATGATTATTTTTATGTGTAAAATAAGAAAAGGCATGATTTCTCATGCCTTTTCCTTAAATTAAAACGAATTTTCATCTTGTAAACTTTGAACAAATCGAAAACATTGCATCATCGATAATAGGACGACCACAATCATAATTATACTAACAACTACTATTGCATATATTGTAATCGGTGCACTATTTATCCCTTGTATTCCTGCTATTTTCATAAAGATAATCGTAAATAATTTCAAAAATAACATCCCATTCACTAATCCAAAAACAAACGCTGCTCCATAAATAAATAATTGCTCCTGACATAATAAACATAGTACGCCATTTCTCTTCCTACTCTCTGCTACATAAGATTTAATTTCCTCTTTCCTCACTTGCAGAAGAGAAAACGTTATTTTATATGTAGTAAAAATACAAATAAAAATGAATACAATAAACAGCATGTAAAAGCTCATTTGAAATAAAAGTGTAGTCTCTAATTTCCCAATAGCTCCTTCATTAAATTGGAGCGATATCATAAAAAATAAAATCATAGTACTCATAGCAACCCACATGAATTGCTTCATCCTTTTGGCAGCAAATGTTCTTATATTTTTTCTCACTAACTGACATAAAGACATATGTTCTTCCCCTACCTTACTTCATACCATACTCATTCTATACTACTAGTGTATAAAAATATGACATTTTAAACATCGCACTACAATCTGAATTTTTTCTAAGTCTTTAGTCCTAGAAAATAAAATGGAAAATAAATCATATTCAGAATATAATTGTAAAAAGGAGGGGGTTGCATGCGCATAAAATTAATATCAATCTTATTTTTATTATTTCTCACAAGTTGTAGCTCACTTAAAAACAATGAGATCGCCATTGTTGAGCCATACAAATTAACAGAAGAGCAATCTTCTATTTTACAAATGACTCCTTTTCAAGAAGGAGACAGCATGTTTTATAACGTTACCCTAAAAAATGAAAAAGATGAAATACATGCTACAATTGATTATTATCAAAATGGTAAAAAAACAAACGTAATTGCGAATATAGCTACCTCCCATTTTCAAAAAAAGAAAGTAAAGCTTTCTTTTTTACCACCTCAATCCCAACTCGATAAAGATGTACAAGTGCAAAAACATTGGTATGTTAATATTGAAGGTAGTTCCATGCTCGCTCCTGAAGAAGCACCTCCAATCATAAATAGCTCTACCTCTACTACTCTTCAATCTGCTATAAACTTAACATACAATCAAAAGACGACTTTAGCGGCTATAATAAAAACGAATAAAGAAACCGTAAGAATTCCAATGCTTGAGGAAAAAACTGCTATTGACCAACTATTACAAGAAAACGAACATGTTTATCTCTTTAGTATAGAACTAAAAAAAGAACACTAAAGCGGAAATGCAATTATATTGCATTTCCGCTTTAGTGTTTAACGAGGTGTACTTTTTAACAAATTAATTAATCTCCTCCTCAACTTCTATTCTTTTCTTCTCTCTTGCAATTTTCAAAAACTCTAAAAGTTCTGGATTAGTATTCATTTTTTTGTACGCTACTGACATTTCTGCAACAAAATTAGAATCACATAACTCTTTATATACGACTTCGGTTTTATACAATTTATTCGCCGATACAGGTATTACCGTAATTCCGATTCCTGCCGCTACAAGTCCCATAACTGTTTGATATTCCGTTGCTTCTTGTACAATGTGTGGACTAAATCCTACGTCGCGGCAAAGTGATAAAATTGTATCGTATAACGCTGGCCATACCGGTCTCGTAATAAATACGAACGGTTCGTCTCTTAAATCTTCAATATGTATTTCATCCTTTTCAGCAAGTGGATGTGCCTTCGGTAAACATAACGTACAAGAAAGCTTTTGAATTGGTTCTAACTCTAGTAATTGTGTTGGAATTGGCGGACGCAAAAAGCCAATATCAATACGGTTATCGTGAAGTGCATGCACCTGATCCGGTGTTGACAGTTCATGTAATGCAACAGACACTCTCGGAAATTTCTTTCTATACTCCCTTACGATAGATGGTAAAATATCATATATCGCCGCACCTACAAAACCAATTGAAAGTGATCCCACTTCTCCCCTTTGGGCACTTTGTGCAACTTCTACTGCTTTATCAATTTGTTCGAACGCTTTTTTTACTTCTTTTAAAAACATTTCTCCAGCTTCTGTTAATTCAACTTTTCTCTTCGTTCTTGAAAATAACATAACTCCCATTTCTTTTTCTAATTGCTGAATTTGTTGACTAAGCGGTGGTTGTGTCATTTGTAAACGAGCAGCTGCTCGTCCAAAGTGTAACTCCTCTGCCACTACAACAAAATATTGCAAATGCCGTAATTCCATTTTGGACACCCTTTTCACTTTCAATTAATACATCTAATATATTAATAACATATAATTTATATATTAGACAAATTTTTCGAATGAACGTATAGTAGAAATTGTTAATTCTTTTTTACAATTTTTATGTAAAAAAAGAAAGAGGTGGGTACTGTATGAAATGGTGGAAATTAAGCGGACAAATTTTATTATTATTTTGTTTCGCTTGGACAGGTGAATGGATTGCAAAACAGGCACACCTCCCAGTTCCAGGAAGTATAATCGGTATTTTTTTATTATTAATTTCATTAAAATTTAACCTAGTGAAGAAAGAGTGGGTACAGGACGGCGCAGACTTTTTATTAAAGGAACTTATTTTATTTTTCATTCCTTCTGCAGTCGCTGTCATACGCTACAAAGATACACTATCACAATATGGAATCGATCTCATTTTAATTATTATGATTAGTACACTTTGTGTCACTCTCGCTACAGGACTCCTAACAGAATTGCTACTAAAGCGGAAAGGATCAACACAATGATCGGCTTTCTTTGTTTACTATTAACACTATTCACATATTGGATATCGAAGAAAATGTATCAACGCTGGAATTGGAGCTTACTTTCTCCTCTTCTCGTCTGCCCTATTTTTTTAATTGCTTTATTACTCGGACTAGACACACCTTATGAAACATATGAAACAGGTGGTCAATGGTTAACAGAATTATTAAAGCCTGCAACAGTTGCTTTCGCATGGCCAATCTATAAATACTTTGATTTACTCAAGAAACATGGAATAGCTATTTTACTTAATGTCATTGTCGGTTCATTTTTATCAGTTATTACTTCAGCACTACTAGCTAATTATTTTCAAATTGATTCATCGTTAGAACATAGTTTAGCGCCTCATATTGTAACGACACCAATTGCAATGGCCATTTCAGAAATGATCGGTGGTATGTCACAATTAACAGCTGTATTTGTTGTTTTAACTGCGTTAACAGGAGCATTGCTCGGACCTGCTCTCATACGTATATGCCGTATTAAAACAGCGCTCGCAAAAGGCATTATGTTAGGCACTAGCGCAAATGGAACCGGTACATCAAAAGCATTCGAAATCGGCCCTGTAGAAGGAACCATTGCAAGTTTATCTATGCTTTTAACAGCAGGAGCTAGTTTAGTTATCGTTCCGCTTTTCTTGTCGTGGATACATTGAAAAAGCAAGTGTTTAAACACTCACTTTTTTATTTATATATTTATTTAAAACCTCATAATCCTCCGGGAAAGATAGCGTTAATTCCTTCATTTCATCTATCCTCTTCCAAGCAATTTCATGTATTAACTCATCAGGATCTTGGATTTTCATACTACCGCCTATTTTTTTAACGACATAATAATGAACGTATACAGGAACCCCGTATGTAATACCCTCTTTTTCGTATATTTTATTTACAACTTCCACATTGTAACCTGTTTCTTCCCAAACTTCTCGAATACAACATTCTTCTAGTGTCTCTCCCTTTTCAAGCCCTCCACTTGGAACAGACCACCTTTTTTCTTCACCCTTTTGCCCTTGCAACACCATTAAAACTTCATTTTTTTCATTTATACATACTGCTGCACAACCTATCCATCTTTCCATATACATCCCTCCCCCTACAAAAATTCACCTACTTTATCATTTTCTCCTTGAAAAAAGAGGAAAAAAGTAAACTAATGACGAAAAATCACATTAACTTCATAGACAATCCCTTCTTAGAAATTAAAAACGGAAGGATGAAAATATGATATCTAAATATGTTGTGGAATGTGTCTTTTGTGAAGAAAATCGAAAACCACGCCAAGCTATCGTAACAGTTCCCGCCACTACTCAGCTACTAGCCATTGAAAAAGTGAGTGCGGAATGTAAACGTCGTTTCGGAAAAGCTTTATTATTGCAAACAGAAATTAAAGAAGAAATAACTTTTGAACAAAAAGAAAGCCGACCATAAATTGGTCAGCTTTCTTATCCGATCATATTTTCACATGAAGATTAGGGGCATCCTCTTTAAGGATCGGGATTTTCCCATTATGTACGTTCCATAATGGTCATCGAACAATATATTTCTATGCAATTAATTATTGAATAGAATAGGGCAAAACTTGTTCGCATTTTTAGAAAAGGGATAGGGATATAATTCAAGTAGTACTTCGAATACTCGAACTTTACACTCATTATATTAAAGCAAATCCTTTTATATGGGAAATATGAATTACTTACATAATTCATTCGTAAAATATATTAGTTTGCTATATTATTTTTATTCCATCAATAACATACATCCAGCTACAACTGGTGTCATAATCATTGAAAGCTTCAAAAGCATACGTGGTGCATAATTTGTAAACTTCGCCCCGATATACGCTCCTAACATCGTGCCAATTAATACTTGCAATAACAGTATATAATCTAGGTAGCCTTCTGAACTATATCCTAGCCCACCTCCAATCGCAATCGGCAATATGACAAGCATTGTTGTTCCTACAGATTGCTGGATTGTTAATCCTAATAGAACCATTAATCCAAGTTGAATAAATGGTGCAGAACCAATCCCAAATGAACCAGCCATCATTCCAGTGACTAATCCGAGACATATACATTTCATTATATTGTCTTTCGAAAAATCTTTAATTTCTGCTAAAAGTAGTTCTTCCCTATTTTGAAACTTAATTAATTTAACAAACATAAAAATTGCAGATAAAAATAACATCCCAGCTGTAAACCAATGAAGAAGATGCGGTGGTATAAGTGAACCAAGCTTTGCACCAATATAAGAACCAAGTGCTCCACATCCACCAACAATCCCTCCTATAGTAACTACAACATTTCCTTCACGATAATGACTTATAACCCCAGATAATGTCGTAAATGCCATTGCAGTTAAAGACGTTGCAAGCGCAACATGAATAGGAATGTGGAATACTAAAGTGAGTATTGCGATAATAAAACCAGCTCCCCCTGCTCCAACAAATCCTAATAAAACTCCCATTACTAACATCGTTATAATAATTGCCACAGACTTTCCCTCCAGTAAAGCAATTATCCATCATATTCTTCCTTGTATACAAATAAAAAGCATCCTAGATGGATGCTTTTTATTTCAAAAATATGTACTTAATCTTGATTAATCAAAATAACTGCCGGACCAGCGACTACTACTCCAGCTACTTCTATCTTTTCAAATTCTTTTACTGTAATAGATATAACTCCTTCTCTTTCCATTAATTCTTTACTCAGGACATCAGTCGGGATTGCTTTCACCGTCTTACCTCCTTTTCATTTATACAATATGATAAAGTGAAACTTTGAAGTGGGAGTCTTATTGCTCGCAAATAGCGAGATAAAAACAACCCAATGCATCCATATATATGCATCACCTCCGCTTTCATTCCTTATTCCACTCAAAATCCTTCTCTCCCTTCCGTAACATATTGAAAAATAAAAAAGCACTCGCAAAAGCGAGTGCTTTTTCATTATTTACTTTCTATTACTTTTAACATTCTATTAATAAATGCTGCCGATTCTCCACGCGTTGCAGAACCTTTCGGCATAAATTCATTATTTTCATTTCCTTTTACAATACCTAATCCATAAACACGTTGTACAGCTTGTTTATCATATGCTAAATCTTGATCCGAGAATGGTAACGGAACTAAGTTACCTTTAATTTTTTTATATTGCAGTGCACGATCAATCATGATAACAGCTTCATCTCGTTTAATCGTATCATTTGGAGCAAACGTCCCATTTCCTCTACCACTTATTATCCCGGCAGTTGCCGCACGATTAATACCATCTATTAGCGATGGGTGTGCTGTATTTAAATCATTAAAATTCGATGATCCTTCAGGTAACTGTAATGATCTTGAAATTAAATTCGCAAATTCGCCACGTGTGACAAGACGCTCTGGCCAATAAGAACCTTTCCCATCCCCAATCATAATGCCTCGTTTATCTAATTCACGAATGTCTGCTTCGTACCAACCACCTGTTATATCATCTTTATGGTTCGCATCATAATAAACCTTTGTTCCTTGTAAGAATGGTTCCCACGCATTATTTTTAATCATAATAGCCGGACAATTCTTTCCACTCCAGAATTGATGTTTCTTCACATTTTCTAAAGGAATATGTAATTCTCCCATTAAATAAGCTGTTAATTTACGAGCATTTTCAACAGCTTTATTATAATCACCATCTTCGTTTACAGCAATTTCAATCGCAATTGATTCTCGATTTCCAGTTCCTTCTGCTCCATCTCCTGCATGCCAAGCATTTTCGTTTAATGGAAGATGTTGATAAATCTCTTTATCGTCTACCGTAAAGTGCCATGACGCTGAACGATCTTCCGTTCCCGTTGCTTGGTTATATAAATATATTGCATGGTTTTTAGCATTTGCCCCAACACTGTAATTATCTGTCTCATGAATCGTAATATACTTCGGCTTCATCGCATAACCGGGACGGATATTTTCATTTCCTTTCGGTACAATCATTTCTTTTAAAGTTACACCATAAATATCCGTTGTTTTCTCTTCTATTGGTGCAGCATACATAACTGCTGCACGTTTTGTACGTGCTGGTGTTGCCTCTTGAATAATTGAAGCTTTTGTTCCTTCAAATTTTGCTGAAGGTGAATAAATCCATTTTATCTCATCATTTATTTTTACTTGGAACCATTCTCCGGCCTGTCCAATTGCTTGAATATTTTGTGGCTCCAATACATTTTCTTCTTTGTATGAAGTAAATGGTTCAGAGTAAGTAGAGGTTACTTCATTAATAACCAACTTTTCACTTAATAAAGGGTGAAATTCTTTAACCTCTACATTTCCCTCACTATTTTCTATCCATCCAGTTCCAGATGAAGTCCGAACATAGTAAGCGTTTCCTTTTCTCTTCTCAGCTTTTACAACTTGATTCGAAATGTGAACCCCTGTCTCTTTTTGAAAATTACTAGAATCATATAAAGGTACTTCTTTCACTATTTGTACAAGAAATTCGCCTTGCACTTCATTTTTTACTCCTTTATCTTCTCCTCGACCATCTTCCTCTTTCATATGGTTTTCAATACTTTTTAAAGCTTGTTCATCAGGTGAAACCGCTACAGTTTTTTCCAACTCATTAGCATAGGAATAATTCGGAATCGTTACCACGCTAAATACAATCGATGCAGCTAAAACATTATAAAATCTTTTTTTCATCATAATACTTAACACGCCATAATTAAATTCGTGTTAATTTCCCCCTCCTCAACCAAAATATAGGACATCTAGTAAACTATTAAACTACATAACCATTTACAATATAACAGACTCATTCCGATTCGTATAGATAGGAATGACTACTATTTGCCTACATTTACTATATTGGAATATAAAAAGAAGCTATAATATATAGCTTCCCTCCACATTTCTTTAACCTCTATGCACCTTATATTCCATAACTCTACCATCTCTATCAAATTGTAAAACAAGCTGTTCACTATCTATTGAAATAAAGCCACGTTCATTTCCAAGATAGTACGAAGTGGTAATCCCTTCTTCTCCATTTCTCGTTTCAGTAGGCGTTCCTAATAATTTTGTGATTTCTTCATTTGACTTCCCTGTTAATTTATATTTTTGCATTAGATCATCTACCATATGTACCCGTTTCTCTTCAGCATGTAACCACCGATCTTGATTAAACTTAGAGGTGTATGTATTCATACTTAATTGCGCAGTGCACACTATCAATAGAATACAACCTACTATCATTACACCTAGCATTTGCTTTTTTTCTGTATTACGATTTACAGAAGTACGTAAGACGAACTTTTGAATTACGACTAATATAGCAAATGGCATGACTACTACAAACATACTTTTTACACTTACTGACATATGAACCACATCAATAACAAACATAAACGCAAGATACATTAGTATATACAAACAAACATAAACATACAAAATACCCCTTAATATAGCACTCAAAAAGCCCACCTCTTTTTAATTTATTTTATAATTCATCCGGCTAATGATTTCTCGAAGTTTTTCTAACTCTTGATCTGTATATATTACTTCCCCTGTTAAGATCTCATTTCTGAAGAACGTTACAATTTGCTCTCTATCTTTTAATCTCGGCGTTTTTTCTTCAGA
Organism: Bacillus pretiosus; assembly: GCF_051294775.1. Taxonomy (NCBI): domain Bacteria; kingdom Bacillati; phylum Bacillota; class Bacilli; order Caryophanales; family Bacillaceae; genus Bacillus; species Bacillus pretiosus. Next base: position 1,151,084 of record NZ_JBPPHF010000002.1, on the reverse strand, counting down.
CAGATCTAGCACTTCTTTCCCACTCTCATTATAAAAATACACAATCGGTTTTACTTTTTCCTTTACAATATCAACTTGTATTTCTTTCAAACAATTGTATAGAATATGAGATAGTTTCTTCGCTCTATATACTGGATTCCCTTCATTTTTCACTTGTATCGTTAATGAATCTTCACCTGTAACGCATTCAAATGTCTCTTCTTTCTCTACTTCTTGTTGATACTTGCCAATTTCATCAATCATAAATGAATATATATTAGCATTTTCTTTCGTTAAGCCATGAATTAATTTCCCTGTCCATTCTTTCGTCTCAAGTAGATACATACCCGTTTTACTTAAGACAAGATGATGAATGCGACAATCATTTCCTCCATGCTGATTTCTAATAAAAACATTTGGCATAATATGAAATTCAGTGTCTAGTATTATGCCTTGCTCTACGAAGCCACGCTTCATATAATGTAATGTTTCGTGTGTATTCACTTCAGCTCCATTTTTCGTATACTCTCGCAAATTTGCAATTAACTTTTGAAACATATGAATTTCGTTACTATGTTTTTCTTGCATTTCACTGCGTTCTTTACTATGTTGCACAGCTAATTGATTTTTCATCATACGCATATTTTCAAGTTCTCTAGCTGCACTTATTTGTAAATCATTGTATTTCTTCTGTTCCATATTTTTCAATGTATTTTGTTGTTCTTTATGCTCTGTAACCGTAGCTGCAATTTCAGTTTCATACGTTTCAATTGCTTGTTTCTTTTCAAATTCTACTTGCTGACTCTCTGATTCTAGCTGTTTATTTTTATAGAACAGCACGAATACTACAGCTAATAATAATAAAACCACACCTATTAGCACATAATCCATATCTTTACTCCTTTATTCCATTTTCATTTATTTTTATAAACATCCATTATATTATACTATGTTTTCAATATACACTTTGTAAAAATCACATATTTTTAATGAAGCGAGACTTTAATAAGCGATTTTCCCCATTCCCCACTGATTGTTTCAGGCTGCCCGCAAATAGCAGAATAAAAGGCATCTCAGGCGAGATACCTTTTACGTGCATTTTATTGTACACCATACTGAATATAACTTGGATCATAGTATATCCAGCCATTTCCACCTAACCCAAGCCAGCCATCTTGCTTACACCATACTCTATAAGCCTCACCGTGATGTAACTGTCTTATAACATTTCCATTTAATGATGGAGCATCCCGCAGATTCACATTATCACCAGTAATAGTCGCCACATAATGTTTATACTGAATGTAACTTGGATCATAGTATATCCATTCGTTTCCACCTAAAGCAAGCCAACCATCTTGTTCATTCAAAACTTCATATGATTCTCCTCTATTTAGCTGGCGAATTACACTAGATTGTAAAGATGGTCCACTCCGTAAATTTACATTATCGCCTTTAATTACAGCAACGCCGTAGACTGCAGTAGCAGTACTAGGTGGAGAAACATTTCCACCACCATTTGTTCCATTTCCTTGCAAAGCTTCTAATGAAACCGCTGCTGATACGTCACAATTTCCTAATACACCTGAAATTTGACCAGAATCTGTGTATTGCTATGCTGTCCACTCTGTCCATCCACCAGCATCAGCAGGCGGCGTACTAGAGTATTTAGAAATCCAAAGTGGAATATCGCTTAATCCGTTAATTCCAAACTCATTAATATACCAAACTCCTGTATATAACATGACATCTTTTCCAGTAGCCTGTTTCACATAATTTATGAAACTTCTTGCCCAATTAGATATAGCAGTACCAGTTAAATTACTATTACTCGGATCTATCGGTGATTCTAAATCTAAAACTGGCATTAAGTCTGTCTGATTGCTTTGTAATATGTTCACAAAATGTTTCGCTTCTGAAATTGCATCATTTAGTTCTGGATGTGCAAAATGGTATGCACCGATTAATACATTCGCATTTCGTGCTGCTTGTACATTTTGAACCAAAGTAGGATCAAGATTATTCACACCTTCTGTCGCTTTTGCATACGCCGCTGAAATACCCGATCCCTTCACTGCATTCCAATCAATGTTCCCTTGCCAATGAGACACATCGATAAACGTAATATTTGAACTAGATCTATCTTGCATATAAAAGCTCCTATCAATTTTTTTCATTTCGTATACATACAATATGTACAACTTTAATAAAGGGTCACGACGTTTCTACTATAGACATTGAGAGCAAACATATTTTATAAACAAAGTAAAAAGGCCTTATAATTACAAGGCCTTTTGTAAAATCCCTTTATTTTGTAGTAAATACATATTATAATACAACCCTTGCTCACTCAGTAATTCTTGATGTGTTCCTCTTTCTACTATTTCTCCATCATGCATAACAAAAATTTGATCTGCATCTTGAATTGTAGATAATCTGTGTGCAATTGCTATAGTCGTTCTCCCTTTTCGCATTTGCTGTAATGCTGTTTGGATCGCATCTTCTGTTTCTGTATCAATATTAGCTGTTGCTTCATCTAATACTAATACTTTCGGATTCGTTGCTATCGTTCTAGCAAAAGCAATTAATTGGCGTTGACCACTAGAAAATGCAGCTCCTCTTTCTACTACTTCTGTTTCATACTGCTCTGGTAATTTTTCAATAAACGTATTCGCTTGCACAAATTGTGCCGCTTCTTTTACTTCTTCATCCGTAATTTCTTCATTGTACATACGAATATTTTGTTTTACATTTCCCGCAAATAAAAATGCATCTTGCAATACGAGTCCTATTTTCTTTCTAATTTCTCTTTCTTCAAATCTCTCTAAATCTACACCATCTATTACAATATTTCCGGACTTAATATTATAAAATCGCATTAACAAATTCATAATAGTACTTTTTCCGCTACCAGTGTGCCCAACGAAAGCAACTGTTTGCCCTTGTTTCACGTGAAAAGATACATTTTTTAAAACATCACGTTTTCCATCATACGAAAAAGTAACATTTTTAAATTCAATTTCTCCATTAACAACTTGAGGATTTCCATCCCCTTTTTGAACTGGAGCTAAATCTTTCTCATCCATTAAATGAAATACACGTGATGATGAAACAAGTGCCTGTTGGAAAAATGATAATTTCATCATCATCTCATTTACAGGCTGGAAGAAACGATGTATATAGTTAACAAACGCATATAAGACACCTACTTCAACAGGACTCTTCAAAGCATCAATTCCAAATAAACCAAGTACTAATGCAATAGCCACAATATGAACTAAATCAGTTGCTGGACGTAAAAGTAACGCGTCTAACTTTAACGTCCGTCGCCCTGCACTATAATGTTTATTATTCACTTCTTCAAACTCTTTTCTCATACGCTTTTCTTGCCTGAACACTTGAACAATATTCATTCCTTGAATGGACTCATTCAACTTTGCATTTAACACGCTTAATTGATTACGTACTTCTAAATAAAAGGCTGCACTCTTCCGGCGATATAGCACCATAATTGCAAACATTATCGGAATTAATACGAGAGAAAATAGAGCTAGTTTTACATTTAATAAAAACATTGCTACTAAAATACCTATTAAAAAGACTACATTTTTGACAAATGTGGATAATACACTGACATAAAAATCTTTAATTGCTTCCGTATCATTCGTTATGCGCGATACAAGCGTACCAATCGGCGTACGATCAAAGAAACTTAATGACAACTTTTGAACATGATTATATACTTCAACACGCATATCTTGAACAATTTTAAAAGCGATATTTTGAAAATACAATAAGTCTAAATAAGTAAATAATACTTTTAATAAGTGAGCAATAAGATACACTACAAATAGAGTAACAAGTGCTGATTGATCAAAGTTACGTGGTACTAAATGTTCATCAAGAAATTGTTTAATTAAAAAAGGACCCATCATTTCAGTTACAGTTGCACCAACTAAAAAGATAAATGCTAAAGATAGTAACCTTTTATATGGCTTCATATAAGAAAGTAATCTACTTAAATCACTCCGCTTCTTCCCGGTCATCATACGCCTCCTTTCTCGACTAATGCTTCTAACTGCTGGCTCTCGTACATTTCTTTATACCAACCGTTTTCTTTCATTAATTGTTCATGTGTACCTCGTTGCACAATTCTGCCTTCATCCACAACAAGTATAAGATTGGCATGTTGAATTGCACTTAAACGATGAGCAGTAATAATCGTTGTTTTTCCTGCTCTTTCCCTCTTTAATGCATTTAAAATCGTTTCTTCTGTTTTTGCATCTACCGCTGATAAACAATCATCTAAAATTAAAATTTCCGCATTCGTTAATAAAGCACGTGCAATAGAGATTCTCTGTTTTTGACCTCCAGATAACGAAACGCCTCTTTCTCCTACTACCGTTTCATACCCTTCTGAAAATTGGAGGATGTCATTATGAATACAAGCAATCTCTGCAGCGCGGGTTATTTCATTATATGTAGCATCCGCCTTTCCGAAGGCAATATTCTCCCCAATACTCGCTGAAAATAAAAAATGATCTTGCGGCACGTATGAAATGGCAGAACGGACACCGTAAAGTGTTACATCGCGAATATCCCGCTCCCCAACTTTTAATTCACCACTAAAATGATCATACTCACGGATTAAACATTTTAATAAAGTCGTTTTCCCTGCTCCTGTACGTCCGACAACTCCTAGTGTTTCACCCTTCTTCAAATCAAAGTGAACATCTATTAGCTGTAACAGTTCATTTTTCTTATATGAAAATGAATCGACCGCAAATGTAACATCACCGCTTGCTACTTTATGTACAGCATCTTCTCTATTTACTACATCTGATTTTTGCGAGAGAATTTTTTCTACACGGTCATACGAAGCACGCCCACGCTCCATAATATTAAACAACCATCCAAAGGCTAACATTGGCCAAACGAGGGTACCTAAATACGTTGTAAATGTAACGAGATCACCTACAGTTAATTCACCCCTCACAACTAATACTGACCCGTAACACACTGCAATTAAAAAAGAAAATCCAACGATAAGAGAGATTGTTGGATCAAACAACGAATCAATACGTGCGACTAACATATTTTTATGTACAACATCTTCTGATTTTTTTCGAAATGCTTGTAAATCTTCTTTCTCTTGTCCAAGTGATCGAATTACCTTCATCCCACTCATACTCTCTTGCACTTTATCATTGATTTCTGAAAACGATTGCTGCGCTTTATGAAACCTTTTATGTAATAACGTTCCATAATAATTTGTCGAAATCGCTACAATCGGCATTGGAATTAAGCTTAACAATGTTAACTTCCAACTAATTGTAAAACCCATCGCTACGAGTACACATCCCCCAACCGCTAATGAGTCAACAAGTGTTAAAACGCCCGATCCAGCAGTTTGTTGAATCGCCTGAATATCATTAGTCGCATGCGCCATCAAATCACCCGTACGACGTGATTGATAGAAAGATGGGCTCATCCTTGTAAAATGTTCATATAAATTCTTTCGTAATTGACGGGCTAGTTTTAACGAAGATCCAAAAATCATAATACGCCATAAATAACGTAATATGTACATAGTAATCCCTACAACTACTAACAGAATAACCCACTTCAACAATTTTTCAGATGTTAATGTTCCATTATTAATTTCATCTACTACAATACCTAGTACTTTCGGAGCTACAAGTTCAAGAAGCGCGACACCAAATAACATAATAATTCCGATTATGTACGCTCGTTTTTCTTGTTTAAAAAACCACGCTAAATTAATAAATACCTTCATTTTTATCCTCCTCCCTTAAAATGAGCGATGTTTTCAGTTTACCAAAAATACTGAATTTTTAAAAGTTTTAAACTACATAACTAACAAAAAGAAAAGACACTCTTAGCGAGTGTCTTTTAGCGCTTATTTCGTTTGTTGCTTATTCATCGCGCTCATCATTTGATTGATTTTCTTTTGGGAAGGTTTTTGTCCCATTTGCATCATCATCATTTTTAACATTTGTTCATTAATTGGTGGATTTTTTTCTAAGTAGTTCATCATGTATTTGCGGGCAATGAAAAATCCTAACGCCACGCCTGCTACTAGTGCTACTACGCCCACTAGAATACCTAACCAAATTGGCATATATTTTCCTCCTTCATGTTGTCTACCTTACAGTGTACTAAAACCTTTTCAATAAGACAAGATACAATTCGACATTTTTTACACATATGTTCGTACTTGTTTTAGAGGATTCAGCCATCCGTACTTTGTATTTTCATAATCCATAGCTAAAAATGTTAATTCACACTTTCTTAACACCTCAAAGAAAGTCGTTTCCATAGAAACGTTTCCAGAGGTATTCATGCGAATATAGTGCGGTTTCACCATTATTTCGCCGTATTCCGCTCCTGTATAAAGTGTATGTGTATGATGTGTTCGATCATATTTACCAAGAACGCGCAAAGCTTGTTCTAATTTATGGTGAATTTTCATTACTTGTAATGGCATCGTTATATACATCATTTGTTTATATAACACTTTTCTCTCCGAAAGGGACCCAGATTCTGAAAATCTAGCAAATAAATCAAAAAACAAATATTCACGACCAAAGTAAGCTTTCGCAATATCCTCTTGAATTAAATACAATTCATACGTTTTCATCTTTCGCCTCCCAATCTGGACAACCTTTTCCCTTCATTATATAGAAGAAATTTTGCAATGATTGTCTGACTGCGGAGAGATAAAAAACTTTTTCTGTCGAAAAAACTCATTTACATAGAAAAACCTCTCCATGCCGGAGAGATTTTTCTAAAATCATTAAAGCATTTCTTTTACTTTACGAACAACGTTCTCTACAGTAAATCCATACTCTTCCATAATCTTTTCACCAGGAGCAGAAGCACCGAATGTATCGATACCTAACACATCTCCGTCAAGACCTACGTAACGGTGCCATCCGAATGTAGCACCCATTTCGATTGCGAAACGTTTTGTTACTGCTTTTGGTAATACAGATTCTTTGTACTCAGCTGTTTGAGCTTCAAAGCGATCCATAGATGGCATGCTGACAACAGCTGCGTCAACGCCGTCTACTGCTAACGCTTTTTGCGCTTCAACAGCTAGACTTACTTCAGATCCAGATGCAAGTAAGATTACATCAGCTGTTTCTTTCTTGCTTGCAGAAACTACATATGCACCTTTTGCTACTTTTTCATACGTATCGTCTTTTGCACCTTCTAATGTTGGAAGGTCTTGACGAGTTAATACTAAAGCAGTTGGTTTGTTTGTAGATTCTAGAGCTAGTCTCCAAGCTGCAACAGATTCGTTACCATCAGCTGGACGAATAACAGATACATTTGGCATTGCACGTAGCGCTGCTAATTGCTCGATTGGTTCATGTGTTGGACCATCTTCACCAACAGCGATACTGTCGTGTGTGAATACATACGTTACTGGCAATTGCATTAATGCTGCAAGACGAATTGCTGGACGTAAGTAGTCAGAGAATACGAAGAACGTACCACCGTAAGTTTTTAAACCGCCATGTAGTGCAATACCGTTCATTGCTGCACCCATTGCGAACTCACGTACACCGTACCAAATGTTTTTTCCGCTGTAATCATCTCTTGTAAAGTCTTTTTCGTTATTCATGTATGTTTTGTTAGAACCAGCAAGGTCAGCAGATCCACCGAAGAATGATGGTACAGACTCTGCAATTGCATTAATTACAGCACCTGAAGAATTACGAGTTGCTGCTTTTGATCCTAATTCATAAGTTGGTAAGTTTTGCTCCCAACCTTCTGGAAGAAGACCATTCATTGCCGCTTGTAATTCGTTTGCTAATTCTGGGTATGCTTGTGCATATTCACCTAGCATAGTGTTCCACGCTGCTTGCGCAGTTTCACCAACATCTTGTACAGTTTTACGGAAGTTGTCATATACTTCTTCTGCTACATGGAAGTCTTGCTCAGCAGTCCAAGCATATGCTTCTTTCGTTAATTTTGTTTCGTCTACACCAAGTGGAGAACCATGTGAAGCTGATTTTCCTGATTTGTTTGGAGAACCGAAACCAATTGTCGTTCTTACTTCAATTAGCGTTGGGCGTTTTTCGTCAGCTTTCGCTTCTTCGATTGCTTTCGCGATAGCTTCAATATCGTTTCCATCCTCAACACGGATTACTTGCCATCCGTATGCTTTGTAACGATCTTCTACACTTTCAGAGAATGAACGATTTAAATCGCCATCTAATGAAATATCGTTTGAATCATAAAGCACAACAAGACGACCTAATTGTAAATGAGCAGCTAATGAAGATGCTTCAGCAGAAACGCCTTCCATTAAATCTCCATCACCACAAATAGCGTATGTATGATGATCTACTACATTATACGCATCACGGTTATATTTAGCCGCTAAATGTCTTTCAGCCATTGCCATACCTACAGCAGTTGCAATACCTTGTCCAAGTGGACCAGTAGTTGCGTCTACACCTGCTGTATGACCGTACTCAGGATGTCCTGGAGTTTTGCTTCCCCATTGACGGAAGTTCTTTAAGTCATCCATTGTTACATCATAACCAGATAGGTGAAGTAGGCTGTATAGTAACATTGAACCATGACCTGCAGATAATACGAAACGATCACGGTTAAACCACGTTGGGTTATTTGGATTGTGTTTCATAAATTGAGTCCATAATGTATAAGCCATTGGTGCTGCACCCATTGGCATTCCTGGGTGACCAGAGTTTGCTTTTTCAATCGCATCGATGGATAATGTGCGAATCGTGTTGATAGAAAGTTGTTCGATTGAATGTGACATGCTATTCTTCCCTTCGCTTATATTAGTAAACGTTTTATACATTTATATGATAGCTTCCCACGCAAGATTATACAACATGTATCGACAAATATGTTGATATTTTTTTGGTTTTTCATAAAAAAATCAATGATTTCGGGAATGTATGGGTATTCAATATGACATACTTTTTCATTATTTTTATTTTAAAAAGAAAGGGAATTATCTGTATATTTATTCATCATTTTCAAATTCCATAATGCAAAATATATCCTTCCCCATTTTTCACTCTGCAAAGCAAACGAATAAAAGAATTTAAATCTTGGCATAATTTATCTCGATCAAATACGTATCTTTCATATTCTCCATCAGTATTATTATCATTTTCCCATTGAAACTGCCCTTTCAGTTCGATTGTTTCTGGCGCTAGAGAAAACATGTTAACTAGCGAACAAAATAACTGTTCTGCTATCACTGCCCCTTGCTGTTCTATTTTCGTAATACCATAATAGTGAATTCCAAATCCTTCTGCTCTTTTCGCTGGATAATAGGTCGGAATCCAATGGGTAAAATCTAATAGATATACGATTAGCTCATCACTTAATACAACACACTCATCTATCGTTGCCTCTTCTTTATATAGAAAACAAAGTTCAATCCAATCTATACCTATAAAATCCAACCCTTTTTTTTCATTCGAAACAAATACAAACTCGTGCTGTAAAGCCAAATTATCCCCCCTATTGCTCACATTTATTATTCTTATTATATAAAAAAGCACCTTTTATAGGTGCTTAAAATAAATTATACAATTTTCTTCCGTATCGAACTTGAAATAAAATCAATAATAATTACCATTAAAATAATACCCAATAAAATAATCCCCACACGAGACCAATTGCGTGAACTCAGTGCAAAAATTAGAGGCGTACCAATCCCACCTGCTCCAATAACACCTAAAATGGCAGCGGATCGTACATTAATTTCGAACCTGTATAACGTATAAGATAGAAAATCCGGTAATACTTGTGGCAATACTGCATACCAAAGTATTTGAAAGCGATTCGCACCTGTAGCCATTAACGCTTCCGTCGGTCCTTTATCTATATTTTCAATTCCTTCTGAATATAATTTCCCTAACATTCCGATAGAGTGTAATCCTAAAGCTAGAACTCCGGCAAAGGATCCTGGTCCAACAGCTTTTATAAATAAAAGAGCCATAACTAATTCAGGAAATGTACGAACAAAACTAAGTACAAATTTCCCAGTTCCTGCCGTTAATTTTCCACTGCTCATATTCGTTGCCGCCCAAAAAGCGAATGGAACAGATAAAAAGGCAGAAATAAATGTACCTAATATCGCAATTGCCAACGTATCAATTAAGCCATGTAATAAATCTTCACCATCTGGCAAAGATACATACGACCAATCTGGATTCAATACACCTGTCATAATTGCTTTTGTAATTTCTCTTGCCGTATCCTTTATTCCCTCTAGCGGGACTCCTGAAAAAGCCCATACATAAACAAATGCAAGTGCTATAAAAATAAACCAGCGATACACACTCGGTTTCTTCGGTTTTGGTACAATTATCGTCGTTTTACTCATTATAATTTCTCCCGCAACAATGTACTTACATAATCAATTAACAATACAACAACAAGAGTATAAATAATAATAGATGCAGTTTGTTGATATTGTAAAAATCCAAGTGTACGGTCATAATACAACCCAATACCACCCGCTCCTACTAAACCTAAAACAGCTGCTGCACGTACATTCACCTCAAATGTATAAAGAACATAGGAGACAAAATGTGCTTTCACTTGCGGAATTACCCCATACACAATCCATTGCACTTTATTTGCTCCTACTGCTGTCATCGCCTCTAATGGACCTGGATCAATCGATTCCATTGACTCATACAACAATTTCGCCACGAGCCCAATTGAGAAAAAAGTAAGAGCTAAAATACCTGGAAGTGGTCCTATTCCAAAAATAGCTACGAAAATTGCCGCTAATAATAAATCTGGTATCGTTCGGATAAAATTTAAAACCAATCGAGCTGGACCGTACAAAAATGTACTAGTAAACACATTACTTGCCGCAAATAGTGCCAGTGGAATAGCTAAAATCGCTCCTAAAGTCGTCCCAATAATCGCCATACGTATTGTATCTAACATCGCTGTTGTAATAACTTGAAAATAACTCCAATCAGGCGGCACCATCTCTTTTAACAAATCAATCATATTAGGAAAACCAACTACTAGTTTTGAAAATGATGCGTCGACCTGTACACTACTTCCCCACAATAGTAAAATGACTAGAATAGCCGTTAACATATGTTTCAACTTACTCGGCGGCTTCGGTATCGATTTCGAATATATCATCGCGTCATTCATTTAACTGCCACCTCTAATAATTCACTTTTCTGCGCTACGTCTCCATAAATTTCAGCGAATTTTTCATCCGTTGCCTCTTCTACTGAACCATCAAAAACAATTTCGCCTGCATGTAATCCAATAATGCGTGTCGCATATTGCCTAGCTAAATCAATAGAATGTAAGTTTACAATTGTTGTAATCCCAAAATCTTCATTAATTTTTTTCAAATCATCTAATACTTGCTTTGTTGTTAGCGGATCTAACGACGCAACAGGTTCATCTGCCAATATGATTTTTGCTTCTTGTGCCAACGCTCTAGCAATCGATACACGTTGCTGTTGTCCTCCTGATAATTCATCAGCTCGCGCATATGTTTTTTCTAAAATATTCACCCTTTTTAACGATTGAAAGGCAAGCTCCAAATCTTCTTTTGGAAATAGACCTAACGTTGTACGAAAAGTCGAATGGTATCCAACACGCCCAGCTAATACATTCTTCAAAACCGTTGATCGTTTTACAAGGTTAAAACTTTGAAAAATCATACCAATATCCCGGCGCATGCGTCGTAATTCTTTTCCTTTCGCAGCAGTAATAGACTCACCTTCAATCAAGATTTCTCCTTCTGTAATCTCATGAAGGCGATTTACCGATCTAAGAAGTGTAGACTTTCCAGCCCCCGACAGCCCTACCATTACAACAAACTCACCTTTTTGAATGTTCAAGTTTGTATTATTCAATCCTTTTGTACCATTCGGATACATTTTGGAAACATTTCGAAATTCTATCACACATCTTACCTACCTTCTATGTATTCAAAATGGCAAACTAACTGGAAACATACACCTTCCAGTTAGCTGCCATTTCCATATGTATTATTGCGTTTTTACTTTCTTTCCATATTCACGAACGATATCAAATTTACTATCATCAGATTTAACATATCCTTCATGTGAATATACTTCTTTAATGATTTTGTGACCTTCCTCATTCTTTCCTATTTCAATGAAAGCGTCCTGTAATTTCTTACTCCACTCTGCATCTAAATCAGAACGTACCGAAATCGTATCGTTAGGAATTTTTTCCGTAAATTTCACTATTTTCGTTTGATCGAATATATTCGGATAATCTTTTTTCACAATATTACGAGCATCTTGGAATACAACAGATACATCTACATCACCATTTAAAAGAGCAATCAGCGACTGATCGTGACCTTTTAATGTAACAGGTTTCACATCCTTTAGCGGATCAATTCCCTCTTTTAACAATACAGCCGCAGGCCATACATACCCCGCTGATGACGTTACATCTTGATAACCAATTTTTTTACCTTTTAAATCTTTTACACTGTTAATATTTGAATCTTTCTTAACTACAAACTCAGATTTATAAAAGTCTACTAAATCCTTTGTAGGAGCTCCCGTTTCATCATCTACTCCAAAACGTTGTGCTTGTAAAATTACGTTTGCAGCCTTTTTCTCATGCGCTAGCACATACGCTGTTGGAGGTAAAAACCCTACATCTACTTGCTTAGACGCCATCGCTTCTACAATTGTATTGTAATTCGTTGAAATACTAACTTTTACCGGAACATTTAATTTATCACTTAATAACTTTTCCAATGGTTTTGCCTTTGCCTCTAACGTATCTGCATTTTGAGAAGGAACAAATTGAACATTTAAAGTCTTCGGTACATAACCTTTTTTCGTATCTTCAGTTTTACTTGCACTTGATTCTTTCGTTCCACAACCACTTAATAATCCCGCCGCTAGTACAACTGTCGTACTCATTGCAAAAACTTTTTTCAACATATTAATGCCTCCAATTTTGTTGTTATAAAATTGCCTTCCGTAAACATGAAGAAATATATCACACATTTTCACGTATATTTTCTTATTTACAGAATCTTTACACATTCTATACATTCTCATTAAAATTCTCTTCATATATTTGATATGCTTAATTAGTAGATAACAATAGAAAAGGTGAATGATATTGAATCCAAATCAAATTGTAACTTTAAACATTTTATTAACAAGTGATATACATGGCACTGTTTATCCAATTCACTACCAAGATAACTCCCAAGCTGAAATTGGTTTAGCCAAAATTTCTACTCTTATAAAAAAAGAACGTTCCCAAAATAGAAACGTTCTTTTAATTGATAACGGTGACTTCATACAAGGAACACCCTTTACTTATCATTACGCTACATATGAAGAAGATAAGAAAAATCCAATGTCTTTATTAGCGAACTATTTACGTTATGATGCTGCAGTTATTGGGAATCATGAATTTAATTATGGAATGGACATATTAAATAATGCTATTTCTACTGCAAACTTTCCGTATCTATCAGCAAATATTTTAGATAAAAACAGAAAAGAACCTTATTTCGGGAAACCATATATAATAAAACATATTGAATCAAATATAAAAATTGCTATTTTAGGGATGACAACGCATTACATTCCCAATTGGGAACAACCCCATCACATTCAAGATTTACAATTTGAAGATGCATTAGAAACAACAAAAAGATGGGTTTCTTACATTCGCGAACACGAGAAACCCGATTTATTAGTCGTAGCCTACCATGGGGGATTTGAACGCGATTTACAAACTGGGGTACCGACTGAAGTTTTAACAGGTGAAAACCAAGGATATGCAATGTGCCATGAAATTGAAGGCATAGACATTTTACTAACAGGCCACCAACACCGGGAAATCGCTCACACCGTAATGAATGGTGTAACAATTTTACAGACTGGATGCAATGGACACTCCGTTGGAAAAGTAACAGTAACATTCGAAAAAACAGAAAAAAAATGGGTAAAAAAAGAGAGTGATTCACAATTATTGCCCGTACAAGGAATTGAGGCTGACCAACATATTCTTTCCTTGGTTGCCGATTATGAAGAAAAAACACAAAATTGGCTCGATCAACCTATTGGAGTAATCTATGGGAACATGCAAATTTCAGATGCTATGCAAACTCGTTTGCAAGACCATCCTTTTATTGAATTCATAAATAAAATACAGATGGATATAGCTAATGTTTCCATTTCTTGTACAAGCTTATTCCATAATACATCTCCAGGTTTCCCGAAATATGTAACAATGCGTGACATCGTTTCTAATTATATTTATCCAAATACATTAAAAGTAATTAGAATAACTGGAGCGGATATAAAAGATGCCCTTGAACTCTCTGCTTCTTATTTCATATTAAAAGCAGATGGAACTATCATCGTAAACCCCACCTACATAGAACCAAAGCCGCAACACTATAATTACGATATGTGGGAAGGAATTTCGTACGTATTAAACATTTCCAAACCAATTGGCGAGAGAGTAGAATCCTTACAGTATAAAGGCGCTCCACTTCATATGAATGAAGAATATGACGTCGTTATGAATAATTATCGCGCAAGTGGCGGAGGGAACTTCTTTATGTTTCAAAATAAGCCCGTAATAAAAGACATACCAACAGATATGTCTGAACTTATCGCTAACTATATATTGAAGCACAAAAAGATAGAAGCAACAGTCAATAACAACTGGAAAGTTATTAAATAACGGATATAATAAATAAAAAAGATGGGCTTCGCCCATCTTTTAGTTTAATTTTGCATTATCTTGCTTTTTTAAAGCTTTTAATTTCGCCGGTGTAACATCAGTACCTTCTTCGTTAACAACTTTAATTCCTTTAAGTTCGTTTAACATATTTTGACGAAATCCTTTTAAATATTGTTCACGTAGCGATTGGCGCTCACGTTGTTCTTCTTCAGTTAAACCTTCAGCTTTTGCTTTTTTCGCTAAGAAGTTAATGCGTTCAATGAGTTCGTGACTTTGCATCTCGAATCCCCCTTTTACTCAAAACTGATTATTATCATACAATAGTTAGTCCTCTTTATCAAGCAATTGCTTTGTATATTCTACATATCTTCGATGTACAGTTGCTTTTGAAACATCATGACCAAAACCACGAAGTGTTGCTGCAATTTCTTCAAAAGTTAATTCATTCCGGCGTAAACGTACAATTTCCTCAATTGGCACTTCTTTTTTCTCACGTCCTATACTTAAATGACGATTTTTCAAATTATTCTCTGGACGAAATCCTTTCTCTACCGCTCTTTGCATGCCACGTTTAATTTTTAAATTGTGGATCTTTCTTTGATACTCTTCAACAATCCCAATTATATCTAGTACCATCGAATCAGAGTCAGAGAGTTCTAATTCTCCATTATGCGTATGCGTATATACTTTTATTCCCTCTTTATGTAAACAGTGCATTAATGCAATCTTTGCATTCCCTCTACCAAGGCGCGTTTCATCTTGTATGAGAAGTACATCAACTTGTTCATCGCGAATTGTATCTAGCACTTCTAATATGCCATCACGTTCAATTGTATAACCACTAGCCTGCTCCTCAATCACCTTTACAACATTCATTTGATAGCGCTCAGCTAAATGCAATAATTCATCTTTTTGACGCAATAATGATGTTTCCTGTTCTTCTTTTGTTGTGCTCACACGTGCATAAATAATTGCATTCATATTGAACCCTTCTTTCTCACTATATTTTCCTTATAGTGTATCATAAATTCGTCTTTCGTTCGAACTTATGTTTGTAGAATGTTTTTTCGCATGTTATACTTATTAATAAGAAAAATGAAAGAAAACGAGGTGTTAGAAAACATGGAAAAGTTAACGAAACGCCAGCAAGACATTCTCGACTTTATTAAGCTAAAAGTACAAGAAAAAGGATATCCACCTTCCGTACGTGAAATCGGTCAAGCAGTCGGCCTCGCTTCTAGTTCTACAGTGCACGGACATTTATCACGACTAGAAGAAAAAGGATATATTCGACGCGATCCAACAAAACCACGAGCAATTGAAATTTTAGGTGACAACCGAATGGATACAGAGACACAATCTGTTATTCAAGTTCCAATTGTCGGAAAAGTTACTGCTGGATTACCTATTACAGCAGTTGAAAGTGTAGAAGATCATTTCCCACTTCCAGCTAGCATTGTTGCTGGAGCAGACCAAGTATTTATGTTACGTATTTCCGGAGATAGTATGATTGAAGCTGGTATTTTCGATGGAGATTTAGTTGTTGTTCGCCAACAACAGTCTGCATACAACGGTGAAATTGTAGTCGCTTTAACAGAAGATAACGAAGCAACTGTAAAACGTTTCTATAAAGAAAAAGACCATTTCCGTCTACAACCGGAAAACTCTTCATTAGAACCTATCATTTTAAAACAAGTGTCAGTTATTGGAAAAGTAATTGGCGTATATCGTGATTTACATTAAGAATAATAAAAGAAGATAATTACCTTATTTATATACGGTAATTATCTTCTTTTTTTGTATTTTGATAGATTTTCATACATTTTATTTCTTATGAACGAGTTTCAATCGTCACATCGCCAGCAGCTGTTTTACCACTAATCTTTTTACTACCATTGCCAATTGTTATATTTTTATTTTCTTCATTAAAAATCATTACTTCGCCAGCAGCACTTTGCCCAGTTATAACTGCATCTTGTGGTTTTTCTAATAAAGTAATATCTACATCCCCAGCGGTTGAACTTGCCTCTACATCATATTTAGGATCATGATCCATAATATGCACTTCCCCGCTAGCCGACTTCGCAGTTACTTTTCCTATTACCTTCTTAAAGCTCACCTCACCAGCTTTTGAAGATCCTTCCACACTTTTTGCTGTGACATTTTTCAAATCTACTTCTCCAGCGAGTGTCCCAACACTTACACAATCACTTTTCACATCACTTATTTCTATTTGTCCAGCTGATGAATTTATTTTTATCTCTTGGTATGAACGTTCAGGCACAAGGAGAGTTATTGTAGACGTTTGAAATCTAAAATCGTAAAAAGAAAAATCAAATGAAGCACCTTTTTCTCTTTCCCCAATAATTTTTAATGTGTCACCATCTTCGGCAATACGAACCTCGTGTTTACGTACATTTCCTGATTGCTTTACATAAAAAGAAGAGTCGGGAGATTTTTGGACAACAATATCCCCAGCATCTAACTTAACTTCTATATTTTTTAGTGTTTCGTTTTTAATTACGTCTTCTTTATTTCCTTCTTCTGCAGTTTGCACTGCTTTTTCATATGTTTGTGAAATCCCTATTACTCCAATAATGATACAAGCGATAGCTACTAACAATATTTTCTTCATCATCTACTCCCCTTTTATCATTTTGAAGTTCCATATTACATAACGTACGCATAACTTTTTAAACCACTTCGTACTATAATAAGCGATAATACATAACAACAAACCTACTCCAACAAACGTTATACTAACGAATAAATCCAACCATATAAAAGTACCCATAAATACTTTTCCAATAACGAAAAATGGTGTCACTACACTAGCAATTCCACCGAGCCAGAAGGAAAATATAAAAGCAATAATTGCAACTAACGGACCTAACACAATAATAAAATTAAACAAACTAAGTCCAATCGCTGCCATAACAGCCCTTGTTATATTGGTAGTTGATGGGTCCTTTTTCATTTCGTCAAAGCGATACAAAGCAAGTAAGTCTTTTGCAATTACTTTCGGAGAGCCAAGGCCCTTTATTATTTCCGATTCAGTTTTTCCTTCTTCTATTCCAAACTGAAAATGCTCTTCATAATCAAATAAAATATCTTTCCTCTCTTCTTCCGGTAACTTTCTAAGATGACTTGATAATTCTTTAAGAAACTGTTCTTTACTCATCCCATTCCACCCCTTCAATAATTTCTTGTACGCCTTTTGCAAAATCACGCCACTCCGTTACTAACAAATTCAGTTGCGTTTCCCCTTGCTCAGTTAGTTGATAATATTTACGAGGCGGTCCCTCTGTAGATTCTTTTAAATACGTTTGAAAATATCCTTCTTTCGTTAAACGACGTAATAAAGGATACACTGACCCTTCCGATATTAAAAATTTATTTGAGATTTGCTGAACAAGTTCATAGCCGTAACAATCTTTACGTTTCACAAGTGCTAAAACACACAGTTCTAACACGCCTTTTTTAAACTGAACGTTCAAGGTCAATCCCCCTTTCTCATTTCAGTACTATTCAATACACGGTACCCGTTATATCCATAATATACCACTTAGTACTATTCATTGCAAGGTACTATATTTTTCAATACTTAATTTTCGAATTAAATACATCCACACCATATTTCAACTTCCACATTTTCATTCATAGCTAGCACGCATTTTAAATAATCCACATGACTTTTTTCGAGCACTTTGCGGGCACCCATCTAATTCATTTCACAAGCCTTTATATTTGCCCACAAATAAAAAAAAGCCCTGATACCGTAGTATCAAGGCTTTTTTCTCTCTTAGTATAGAGACATATATTGATCGCGTTCCCATTGGTGAACTTGCGTGCGGAAGATGTCCCACTCAATCTCTTTTGCTTCGATGAAGTGCTCAAGTAAATGTTCTCCTAGTGCACCGCATACTACTTCATTAGATTGTAATGTAACTAATGCTTGCGCTAATGTTGCTGGTAAGTCAACGATACCTGCTTCTTCGCGCTCTTCTTTTGTCATTACATAGATGTTACGGTCTACTGCAGCTGGTGGAGTTAATTTGTTTTTAATTCCATCAAGACCTGCTGCTAATAATGTAGCCATTACTAAATATGGGTTTGCAGCTGGGTCAACACTACGTACTTCTACGCGTGTACTAATACCACGAGATGCAGGGATACGTACTAATGGGCTACGGTTTTGTGCAGACCATGCTACGTAACAAGGAGCTTCGTATCCAGGTACTAAACGCTTGTAAGAGTTTACAGTTGGATTTGCTACCGCTGTAAATGCTGGTGCGTGTTTTAAAATACCTGCGATGAAGTGACGAGCATCATCACTTAATTGTAAGTCACCGTTTTGATCGAAGAATACGTTCTCACCATTTTTGAATAGTGATAAGTTACAGTGCATACCTGAACCGTTCACACCATATAATGGTTTTGGCATAAATGTTGCGTGTAAACCATGTTTACGAGCAATTGTTTTTACAACAAGTTTGAATGTTTGAATGTCATCACATGAGCGAATTGCATTTGCATATTTAAAGTCAATTTCATGTTGCCCTGGAGCAACCTCATGGTGAGACGCTTCAATTTCAAAGCCCATTTCTTCAAGTTCAAGCACGATATCACGACGACAGTTTTCCCCTAGATCCATCGGCGCAAGGTCGAAGTATCCACCGTTATCGTTTAATTCTAATGTTGGATTTCCTTTTTCATCTACTTTAAATAGGAAGAATTCTGGCTCTGGTCCAAGATTGAAATCTGAGAATCCCAATGCTTCCATTTCTTTTAATACACGCTTTAAGTTGTTACGTGGATCGCCATCAAATGGAGTGCCATCTGCATTGTAAATATCACAGATTAATCGAGCTACTTTTCCTTTTTCAGCTGTCCAAGGGAAAATTACCCAAGTATCTAAATCTGGATATAAGTACATATCAGATTCTTCAATACGTACGAAACCTTCAATAGAAGATCCATCAAACATCATTTTGTTATCAAGAGCTTTTGTTAATTGGCTCACTGGAATTTCTACGTTTTTAATTACTCCTAAAAGGTCCGTAAATTGTAAGCGGATATACTTTACATTCTCTTCTTTCGCCAAACGGAAAATATCTTCTCTTGTGTACCTAGCCATTATAAATTCCTCCTTAGTCCCTCTAAACACCTTCAGAATCAGTTATCTTTAGTGAAAAAACCTTGAAATGTCACCTTGTCGCAATGAAGTCCGATTAAATCTACCTGTATGTTGTAGTTCATCTCGAAGTATTTTGCGAAGCTCAGTTTTTGAAATTTCTTTCGTTTCTTCTTTTACTTTCACTGTTTCTGTTTGATTTACTTTCATTAGTAACACTTGTTTAATACCAGCCATATTCAAGCCTTGATCTAATAAATCTTTAATCTCTAACAACTTATCTACATCGTTAAATGAAAATAATCTACGATTCCCCTTTGTACGGGTTGGAGAAACAAGATTATGCTCTTCATAGTAGCGAATTTGACGTGCAGATAATTGTGTTAAATCCATAACAATACCAATAGGAAACAGCGGGGCAGAACGTCTATCTTCTTTCATTGTTTCAGTTCCTCCTTCGCCTTAACTGCTTCTCATTTTATACCATGTTATGTTTAGTGTCAATAGATGTTAGCTTTTCTTACATGATTTTTTTATAAATTTTTTCATTCTTTTTTCTAATGAGATTAATCATTACTTTCACACGAAAAAAGCTGTCGAAATCGACAGCTTCCCCTTAAGAAATTGTTAATAATTCTTTTTCAATTAACGCATCAATTGCAGAACAAATCGCAATCTTCACATGTGAATAAGTTAACCCACCTTGCACGTAAGCAACATAAGGCGGACGAATTGGACCATCAGCTGACAATTCAATACTTGCACCTTGAATAAACGTTCCCGCAGCCATAATTACATCATCTTCATAACCCGGCATATAGTTGGCATATGGAGTGAAGTGAGAATTAATTGGAGATGCATATTGAATCGCTTGGCAGAATGCAATCATACGCTCTTTATCATCAAATTGAACAGACTGAATTAAATCTGTTCTTGGTGCATTCCATGCTGGTGATGTATTCATTCCTAACTTCTCTAAAAATGCAGCTGTAAAAATCGCACCTTTTAGCGCTTGTCCCGCTACATGCGGCGCTAAGAAGAAACCTTGATACATTTCTTGCAGACTGTATAAAGATGCCCCTGCTTCCGCACCGATTCCCGGAGATGTTAATCGATATGCACACGCTTCAACATACTGTTCTTTACCAACAATGTAACCACCAGTTTTAACAATTCCACCACCAGGGTTTTTAATAAGCGAACCTGCCATTAAATCTGCACCTACATGACATGGCTCTTGCTCTTCAATAAACTCACCATAACAGTTATCTACAAACACAACAACATCAGGTTTAATTTCTTTAACGAATGCTATCATCTCTTTAATTTGAGAAATAGTAAACGATGGACGAGTAGCATAACCTTTTGAGCGCTGAATCCCAATCATCTTCGTATTACTATGAATTGCAGTCGCAACAGCTCCAAAATCAACAAGCCCCTCTTCAGTAAGCGGAACTGCATTATAACCAATATTATATTCTTTAAATGAACCTACACCTTTTCCGCGTACACCAACGATTTCTTCTAATGTATCATACGGTTTGCCAGTGATGTACAATAACTCATCTCCCGGACGTAAAACACCGAATAACGCTGTAGAAATAGCATGAGTACCTGAAATAATTTGCGGACGAACAAGACCAGCTTCCGCTCCAAATACATCCGCATACACTTTTTCTAACGTATCACGGCCAATATCATCATAACCGTAACCTGTCGTCGGAATAAAATGCGAGTCACTAATTTTATGTTTACGGAAACTTTCTAACACTCGAAACTGATTGCTTTCAATTACTTCATCCGCGCGTTTATGTACTTCTGTAATCTGGCTCTCTACTTCTTTTACGATTGGAGCAATTTTTTCTCCATTTTTCAAACGATCAAACATTTTTATTTTCTCCTTCTTCCACTAAAAATCTCTTTAATTGCACATTAAGCGATGAATGAGCAAAAATATACCCCACGCAATTATATACAAATTTATCTTCCAGAAACTCCATCTTTGTTAATAGCGTCTCCGTCTTTAATAGCGTTAACAACTTACCTTCACTCGGTGGAATTTCCACTTGATAACGATTCATTTCTTCCTTCATTTTCGTTTCTATCGCTTCTTTTATATGCAATAAATCACTTTGTTCAAAGGCACTAGTCATTAAGAAGTCACTTTTCGGAAACGGAATAAAGTTTTGATGTAATTCATCTTTTTTATTATATAACGTAATAATAGGAATATGATTAATTTCAAGTTCTGACAATAATTGTTTTACTGTTTTCTCATGCCCTACATAATTAGGATCCGCTGAATCAACTACATGTAAAATAACATCCGCTTCACCAGCTTCTTCTAATGTCGAACGAAAAGCAGCAATTAATGACGTAGGTAAATCTTGTATAAAGCCCACCGTATCAGTTAGTAATACTGTATAACCTGAAGGTAACTGCATCTTCCTTGTCGTCGGGTCTAGCGTTGCAAACAACAAGTTTTCTTCAAACGTATCTGCTTCCGTCAATCTATTAAACAGTGTAGATTTTCCCGCATTCGTATACCCTATTAATGAAACTTGAAATACTTTATTATCTTTTCTTCTCTCACGATATCTTTTTCGATGCTCCACAACAACTGCAAGTTGTTTCTTTATTTCATCAACGCGTGATCGAATATGACGACGATCCGTCTCAAGTTTCGTCTCACCCGGCCCTCTCGTCCCAATACCACCACCAAGACGTGATAAAGACAATCCTTGCCCCATAAGACGTGGCATTGTATATTGCAACTGAGCTAGTTCTACTTGAAGCTTACCTTCCCTCGACTTCGCACGTTGCGCAAAAATATCTAATATTAGTTGCGTTCGATCAATTACCCTCGCATCTAATACTGAGGATAAATTCCGAATTTGACTCGGCGTTAATTCGTTATTAAATACGATAACATCCGGTTCTAATTCTTCCGTTAACATTGTAAGCTCTTCTAATTTCCCTTTACCTATATAAGTCGCCGGATGAAACTTCGGTCGTTTTTGCGTTGTAGACACTAACAATTCTGCTCGTGCAGTCTTCGCTAGCGATGCAAGCTCTTTCATGGAATGCATAAACTTTTCATCATCATCTTGTGGCAATTGACAGCCTACTAATATGACTTTTTCTTTTTCTTCCATCAAATATGTTCACTCATCCTTTTCGAAATTTAAACCTTCTAATATAATAGCAGAGGAAGCACATTTCATCTAGTTAGCGGGGGAGAAAATTCATGGCATGGGAGATTTTTAGCATCATAGGCACAATCGCTTTCGCACTAAGCGGAGCCATTGTTGCAATGGAAGAGGATTATGATATTTTCGGGGTGTATATTTTAGGAATGGCAACCGCATTTGGGGGAGGTGCCCTTCGTAATTTATTAATCGGTTATCCGATTGTCGCGTTTTGGCAACAAGACATGTTATTCCAAATCGCACTACTATCAATGACGATTATTTTTCTTTTTCCTAATAAATTAATTAGACATTGGAAAAAGTGGGAAAATATCACTGATGCTATCGGCTTATCAGCATTCGCCGTACAAGGAGCATTATATGCTCAAAAATTAAATTTACCAATTAGCGCTACAATCGTAGCAGCTGTTTTAACTGGTATTGGCGGTGGTATCATCCGCGATCTTTTAGCCCGCAGAAAACCTCTCGTCCTTCGAGCTGAAGTATATGCCTTTTGGACGATTCTAGCAGGTTTCTTAATCGGCGCTCAAATTATTGTTAGCGATTGGGCTCTATATACCTTATTCATTTTAATTGTTTGCTTCCGCATGGTTTCTATTCATTACAAATGGCATTTACCGCATAGACGTATCGATACAAAAGAACGTTCAATGTATAAATAGCAATCTAACCTCTTTACATATCGTAAAGAGGTTTTTCTTTTCTAATGAGTTTTTCTTTACATAATGTTTATACTAATCCTCAAAGCGAGGTGAATACAAATGACAAACCATGTTAATAAAGGCGCTCAAAAAAGCTCAGTAGGTCAAATTGGACACGATCCTAATTCTGCACACGAAAAAAGCGCTAAAATGGAACACTTCCATAAATCTTATCAAGAAAAAGCAAAAAAAGAGTAAAAGCACTTATACAAAAAACAGACGCACAGTTTACGTACTGTGCGTCTCCTCTTCAAGCATCAAATCACAACTTGATATCCCAATTAAATCATATTTATCATACGTATCCTCTTGCAACAACCGCATAGCCTGTGTACGAATCGATTTTTCAACAATATTCCGTACATATCTTCCATTACTAAACGATGTAATTTGCGATGAGTACTTTACGGCATGTAAATGATCCCTAAATTTCCATTCAGCCTCTTTCGATAACTGGTATTCACGTTCTTCATACATCCTCTTCCCTATTTCTAACAACTGATTTACTGAGTAATCCGCAAATTCAATTATAAACGGAAAACGTGATTGCAGACCTGGATTTAATGAAAGAAAGTGATTCATTTCTCTTGAATATCCGGCTAATATCAATACAAAACCGTGTTGTTTATCTTCCATATGCTTTACGAGTGTATCAATTGCTTCTTTCCCAAAATCTTTTTCTCCCCCTCGGGCTAATGAATACGCCTCATCAATAAACAAAATACCTCCCATTGCTTTTTTTATTAAATCTCTTGTTTTTTGAGCTGTATGACCGATGTACTCTCCTACAAGATCCGCACGTTCAGCTTCAACTAAGTGCCCTTTTGATAGAATATTCATCTCAAACAACAATTTCCCTATCATTCTAGCAACAGTTGTCTTCCCTGTACCTGGATTCCCTTTAAACAACATATGGAGTACTTGCTTCTCAGACTTTAACCCTATTTCTTGTCTTTTTTTATTTACATAAATCCAAGCATATATTTCTTTTATTATCTTTTTTATATCATCCATCCCAATAAGCTTTCCCATTTCTTCTTCAATTCTTTGCAGCATCTCATGTTTCGTAGTAGTTTCATTTGAAATTACTGTTTTATTTTCTGCGGCTGGTAAAGAAGTTTTCTTTCGATGATTTAACACAATATTAATTTGATTATTATTTTTCTTTCGCATCGATTGTTCCATACAATCACCTCATTTTATCCCGCTATTTGCGAGCAGTAAGACTCCCACCTCAAAATTCAGCAAATATTAGGAAGTTAGGCGGCAGATAATTGCCCGTAAATGCCCGATTGGTGCAGGCTAATGATCAGCGATGGATTAACAAAATCCCACTGATTAAAATTTCGCTTTATCCACTCACCAAATATTATTATTCCTGTCTCCCTTGCAAATGACTATTTTCAGAAAAGTTTGCTATAATATAAGAAATAATGAAGGTGGTGGGACTATGGAGACAACGGAATTCCATGATACAATACAAGCCTTTTCTATTTTTTTATTGAATAAAGGCCGAAAACCTTCAACCATTAAACGTTATGTTTATGACATTGAAGATTTCGGACATTGGTTAAAAAAAAACAAAAAGCTCCCTTCCAGTAATATATGGGCTACACTTTGTACAAAAGACTATGAAGATTATTTTTTCGACTTAAAAAAGAATCGACATTACTCAGAGAAAACGATGCACCGTGTATTTATTGTATTAAATAGAATGCATCACTTTCTAAACATCCCTAATCCATTAAAGAATATGGAAATTTCTATCCAACCAGACCGCAGGCTTCGCGATGAAGATTTCATTTCATCTGATGAGGAAAAAAGATTAAAACATATAGTCTCTTCATTGGAAGGACTTTCAGAAAAACAACGTCCTGTGCGCCCTTTATTGATAGATCGTAATATCGTTATTTTAAACTTATTAATCGACTATGGATTATCCTTACAGGAACTTACAGCATTAACTCTGCATCACGTCCACTTTGAAACTAACACATTATCTATCCCAGCAACCGCAGGGGTAGAAAGAACAATTACATTAACTAACGAAGACAAAAAACAACTATATGCTTATTACAAAAGCATCCCTGAACCCGTTCGTCCAAAATATCATAGCCATGACCCATTATTTATCGCATTTGATTTTAATCGTGGAACATACAGATGGGTATACGAAAATGATGCACCGAAGGGATTAACAGAAATCGCTATTCAAAAAATGATTCGCCTTGAAGTATCTAGAGCTAATTTACGCAAAGGAATCTCAGGACAACACTTTCGTAACACCTATATTTTAAACTTAATAAAAAAAGAAACTCCGGAGTCAGAAATTATAAAACTAGCTGGATTCAAATCAAAAGTTTCACTAAAACGATATTATCAATACGCAGAAAATAGAAAAAACGCCTTATGATAAGGCGTTTTTTCTATTTTTTCTTTAAACAAACGATTTTACTATGACCATTTAACTAATTTTTGCATCTACTATGATGAGTTTCGTTCATATCCTCATGAGAAAGGAGAGATTTAATGTCTCATTTTAACGACAGTCAGAACAAATTCTCCAAACCATGCTTTCCAAGTAGCGCCGGACGAATCCCAAATACCCCATCAATCCCAGTTACTAAGGTACAACTTAAAACATTCCGTGCAATCATTATTGATTTAACAAAAATAATCCCAAAACTTTTCGCAAATCCATCTCCTCAAAACATTGAAGATCTAATCGATACATTGAACCTACTAAGTAAATTTATTTGTTCACTAGACGCTACTTCCTCCCTGAAAGCACAAGGGTTAGCTATTATTAAAAACTTAATAACTATATTAAAAAATCCAACCTTCGTAGCAAGCGCTGTATTTATCGAGCTTCAAAATCTAATTAATTATTTACTATACATTACAAAACTATTCCGAATCGACCCTTGCACACTTCAAGAGCTTCTTAAATTAATAGCAGCATTACAAACCGCTCTAGTTAATTCTGCTTCATTCATTAAAGGACCTACCGGGCCTACTGGGCCAGCAGGCGCTACTGGTGCTACCGGACCTCAAGGTAACACAGGTGCTACTGGTGCTACCGGACCTCGAGGTAACACGGGCGCTACTGGTGCTACCGGACCTCAAGGTAACACAGGCGCTACTGGTGCTACCGGATCTCAAGGTAACACAGGTGCTACCGGTGCTACCGGACCTCGAGGTAACACGGGCGCTACTGGTGCTACCGGACCTCAAGGTAACACAGGTGCTACCGGTGCCACTGGGCCTCAAGGTAACACAGGCGCTACTGGTGCCACTGGGCCTCGAGGTAACACAGGCGCTACTGGTGCTACCGGACCTCAAGGTAACACGGGCGCTACTGGTGCCACTGGGCCTCAAGGTAACACGGGCGCTACTGGTGCCACTGGACCTCGAGGTAACACGGGCGCTACTGGTGCCACTGGGCCTCAGGGTAACACGGGTGCTACTGGTGCTACCGGTGCCACTGGGCCTCGAGGTAACACGGGTGCTACCGGTGCCACTGGGCCTCAAGGTAACACGGGTGCTACCGGTGCCACTGGGCCTCAGGGTAACACGGGTGCTACTGGTGCCACTGGGCCTCAAGGTAACACGGGCGCTACTGGTGCCACTGGGCCTCGAGGTAACACAGGCGCTACTGGTGCTACCGGACCTCGAGGTAACACAGGCGCTACTGGTGCTACCGGACCTCGAGGTAACACAGGCGCTACTGGACCTCAAGGTAACACGGGCGCTACTGGTGCCACTGGGCCTCAAGGTAACACGGGCGCTACTGGTGCCACTGGGCCTCAGGGTAACACGGGTGCTACTGGTGCCACTGGGCCTCGAGGTAACACGGGTGCTACTGGTGCTACCGGTGCCACTGGGCCTCAAGGTAACACGGGTGCTACCGGTGCCACTGGGCCTCAGGGTAACACGGGTGCTACTGGTGCCACTGGACCTCGAGGTAACACGGGCGCTACTGGTGCCACTGGACCTCAAGGTAACACAGGTGCTACCGGTGCCACTGGACCTCAAGGCGTTCAAGGTAACACTGGCGCTACTGGTGCTACTGGACCTCAAGGTAACACTGGCGCTACTGGTGCTACTGGACCTCAAGGTGTTCAAGGTAACACGGGTGCTACTGGTGCTACCGGACCTCAAGGTAACACGGGCGCTACTGGTGCTACTGGACCTCAA
Source organism: Bacillus pretiosus (assembly GCF_051294775.1). NCBI lineage: Bacteria > Bacillati > Bacillota > Bacilli > Caryophanales > Bacillaceae > Bacillus > Bacillus pretiosus. The sequence goes on along the minus strand of NZ_JBPPHF010000002.1, from coordinate 1,123,107 downwards.
GGTGTTCAAGGTAACACGGGTGCTACTGGTGCTACCGGACCTCAAGGTAACACAGGCGCTACTGGTGCTACCGGACCTCAAGGTAACACAGGCGCTACTGGACCTCAGGGCGTTCAAGGTAACACGGGTGCTACTGGTGCTACCGGACCTCAAGGTAACACAGGCGCTACTGGACCTCAGGGCGTTCAAGGTAACACGGGTGCTACTGGTGCTACTGGTGCCACTGGACCTCAAGGCGCTCAAGGTAACACGGGTGCTACTGGTGCTACTGGACCTCAAGGTGTTCAAGGTAACACGGGTGCTACTGGTGCTACTGGACCTCAAGGTGTTCAAGGTAACACGGGTGCTACTGGTGCTACTGGACCTCAAGGTGTTCAAGGTAATACAGGTGCTACTGGTGCTACTGGTGCCACTGGACCTCAAGGGGCCCAAGGTAACACGGGTGCTACTGGACCTCAAGGCGTTCAAGGTAACACAGGCGCTACTGGTGCCACTGGACCTCAAGGGGCCCAAGGTAACACGGGTGCTACTGGACCTCAAGGCGTTCAAGGTAACACAGGCGCTACCGGTGCCACTGGACCTCAAGGTGTTCAAGGTAACACGGGTGCTACCGGACCTCAAGGCGTTCAAGGTAACACGGGCGCTACCGGTGCCACTGGACCTCAAGGCGTTCAAGGTAACACGGGCGCTACCGGTGCCACTGGACCTCAAGGCGTTCAAGGTAACACGGGCGCTACCGGTGCCACTGGACCTCAAGGCGTTCAAGGTAACACGGGTGCTACCGGACCTCAAGGCGTTCAAGGTAACACGGGCGCTACCGGTGCCACTGGACCTCAAGGCGTTCAAGGTAACACAGGTGCTACTGGACCTCAAGGCGTTCAAGGACCAACAGGTGCTACTGGCGCCACTGGTATAGGAGCTACTGGACCTACTGGACCTTCTGGTGGACCTACTGGACCAACCGGGCCTACTGGACCTAGCTTCCCTGTAGCAACAATTGTTGTTACAAACAACATTCAACAAACAGTACTCCAATTTAACAACTTCATTTTTAATACTGCAATCAACGTAAACAACATTATCTTCAATGGCACAGATACAGTTACTGTTATCAACGCTGGTATTTATGTCATTAGCGTATCCATCTCTACAACTGCACCAGGATGCGCCCCACTTGGAGTAGGAATTTCAATAAATGGAGCAGTCGCAACTGACAACTTCTCTTCAAATCTAATAGGCGACTCACTTTCATTCACTACGATCGAAACATTAGCTGCCGGCGCAAACATTTCCGTCAAACCTACCCTTAGCGAAATTACAATTCCTGAAACAGGAAACACTAACATTCGCCTTACTGTATTTAGAATCGCTTAAATTTCACTATGTATCGTTTATGGCAAATAAAAAAAGAGCGAGAAATTCGCTCTTTTTTTGTTATGTACAATAATTCATTACTACTCTAATTCAATTGAAACATTTTTTTGTGGTACAAATGTAGAAATTGCATGTTTATAAATAAGCTGTTGCTTACCTTCTGTTTCCAGTAGGACTGTAAAATTATCAAATCCTTTAATTAATCCACGAAGCTGGAAACCATTTAATAAGTACAGCGTAACAAACGTATTTTCTTTACGGAGTTGATTTAAAAACTGATCTTGAATATTGATTGATTGCTTCATGTCGAATCCTCCTCTTTTTCTCTACTTACTATTATTCGACTTTAGTTGTAACTTTCCTTCTATGTATCGTAAAATTTCTGACGTTTTTTCACCGCCTGTAACATCAAACCACGTGACATCCATCTTATTACGGAACCACGTTAATTGACGCTTTGCATAACGACGTGAATTCGTCTTTAATTGTGATACCGCTTCTTCTAAAGAGACACGATCCTCAAAATAATCATATATCTCTTTATACCCAATCGCTTGAATAGATTGACAATCTCGTATCCCTCTATTATACAATCCTTCTACTTCTTCTAATAACCCTTGGTCCATCATTATATCAACTCGTAAGTTAATGCGATCGTATAGCATTTCTCGATCCATTGTCAAGCCAATCAAGGAAACATCGTATAATAACTCGTTTTCTTGTTTTTCAAGTTGATCACTCATTTTTTCACCCGTCGTGTGGAAAATTTCTAACGCTCTAATGACACGACGTACATTATTTGCATGAATACGCTCAGCACTTTCTGGGTCTACTTCTTGTAATTTCTTATGTACATATTCCACACCACGTTCTAATGCTAACTTTTCCATTTGTTCTCGGTATATAGTATCGCCAGCATCATCCGTAAACTGATAATCGAATAAAACAGATTGTATATACAGACCAGTTCCACCAACGATAATTGGCAATTTACCACGCTCTGTAATCTCTCGAATATGCTTACGAACACGTTCTTGAAATTCGGCAACAGAAAATGATTCTTCCGGATTTTTTATATCGACCATATAATGCGGAATTCCATCCATCTCTTCTTTTGTCACCTTTGCAGTTCCAATATCCATCGTACGATAAATCTGCATGGAATCTCCACTTATAATTTCACCATTCAACGCTTTGGCAAGATCAATACTTAACTTCGTCTTTCCAACAGCAGTTGGTCCAATGATGACAGCAACTTTTTCACGTTGCACTTCTCCCATATCATTCAACTCTCTTTATGTAATGTACTCCATCTATTGATTATATCCAATCTTACCAATTTTAACGGCATGATTGCAAGTTCTTTCATTCCGGTACATGAAATTACAAATAAAAAAGAACATAGTTTGTCCAATTCCGCATATACATGATTAAAAATACCTTCGAGAGGATGAGTTGACTATGAAACAATCCACCATCAATTTTTCATCTTTAACAAAAGACCTTATTTTAGCTACTGCTACAAAAGAACAAAATTGTTCACAAGAAGAATTATATTTCGCCTTAAATTGTTTGCTACGTTCTTTTCATTCTACTCTCCAAGAAACAACATTACATCCAGAAAATAAAAATACAGAGTATATACAAAATCAATTTTGCAGTGCATATAAAATTATTACAGGTAAAACTATTTATCCTTTTCAATAATCCATAAAAAGCGGTTGCCTACATACTTTCAAGCAACCGCCTTTTATATTAATACATATACACTATTTGATTACTTTCACTTTTACAGATTTGCGCCCCCAGCTATCGGCACTACCATCTGAACCGACTAATACATCAATACGATTTCCTTTAATCGCACCACCAGTATCTCCAGCAATCGCTTCTCCATATCCTTCTACCCATACTTTTGATCCAAGCGGAATTACTTTAGGATCAACAGCAATTACTTTCATATTCGGATTTGCTGTTAAATCATGCCCCATTGCAGTTAATACACGACCACCATACGTACCATTCTCACTTGGATGCGCTGTATACGCTGTCGCTTCTACTGTTATTTCACGTCCACCAGCAGGTGCACTTGTTTCAGTAGATTTCGTAACTTGTTTCGTAGTTGACTGCTGTTTTGCCACAGGTTTACTTGATTCTACATTTTTAACAGACTCTTTGCTCTTAACTACTTTATTATTTTTAACCGGCGTATTTACTCTTACTGGCGCCTCTTCTTGCGTTACAACTTCTTTCTTTTCAATTACAGGTGCCGTCCCTGTTAAAAATGGCATGTGAACATATCCTGTTTTTCCATTATAGTCAAATTGTAACCATTCATTTTGAACTTGATTTGTCGTTTCAATTACATCATCTTTATTCAGTTTACCAAGAATTTCAGAGTCAGTATTCGCTCCAGCACGAACATTTAACACGCCCGGCGTTACATAATATGTACTTTTTGTAAATTCAGCACTTACAAACGCTTCTTTACCATTTAATTTAATTTTTGCCCATCCGTTTTCTGTATTTATAACATCTAATTTATTTCCACTTAACATTTTACCTACAAGCTTTGACTCTACAGTTGGGTTTTCTCTAACATTTAATACGTCTGTTGTTACAATCGTTTCTGCTTTCGCAGAACCTGCAAAAATCCCAAGACCAAAAACTGCCGCCGTTGCTATACCTAATAATTTTTTCATGAATAGCCTCCATTTGCTTTGTTTTCGTATTTTCATTATAGCAACAGATTTTTAGGATTTTTAGAAATCACACAATTACAAACCATTCGTAATACACGATTAATGAGTTGTAACATAAATTTCCATATTAATGAATTCCATTTCTAATAGAATCCCCAATAGTTTTCATATATTTTCCACATACTAGCCCAGAATTTTTTTCCAAAAAAAATTACAGTATTACTTTTTTGTTACAAAAAAACTATATTTCATTACATCTTTTACCAAAATTCATCATTCTCCAATTATTAATCTCCTTTTTTGTAATAAAAAAGAGCAGCTAATAAAAGCTACTCCTTTTTCATGTGTTATTTAACTTTCTTTTTCCAAATCCCCATCATAAGAGCTGAAATAACTGTCCCTATGAATATCGAGAAAATATATAGCACCGGTTTATTTACTAATGCGATAACAAACAATCCACCATGCGGTGCTGGTAATGTAATTTGGAATAACATAGATAATGCACCCGCAATACTTGAACCAACAACACAACTTACTATTACTCGAATCGGATCTGCAGCTGCAAATGGAATCGCACCTTCTGTAATAAACGATGCTCCCATAATATAATTTGTTAAACCAGATTTACGCTCTGCTTCAGTAAATTTTGATTTAAAGAAAGTAGTTGCGAATGCAATCGCTAATGGTGGTACCATACCACCGGCCATAACAGCAGAGTGTACGCCAAAGTTCTGCGCTTCTATTGCAGCAATACCAAATGTAAATGCAGCTTTATTAATTGGACCACCCATATCAATTGCCATCATACCACCTAATATAAGACCTAGTAATATAGCATTTGTACCGTTCAAACCATTTAACCATCCTGTTAACATTTCATTCAATGCTACTACAGGCGGAATTACTACTTTTTGCATAACAACTCCTGTAATCAACAATCCAAAGACCGGATATAACAATACAGGTTTAATTCCTTCTAACTGTGCTGGTAATCCTGAAAATAATCTTTTCAATCCTAAAACAACATACCCAGCTAAGAAACCAGCAATTAATCCCCCTAAAAATCCAGCATTCGCATGTGCTGCTAAAAATCCACCGACAACACCAGGCATAAATCCTGGACGATCAGCAATAGAACTCGCAATAAATCCAGCTAAAATTGGTACGAGGAATAAAAACGCACCTGTTTTGCCTCCACCAATAGACATTAACAATTCAGCCAATGGTCCTTCTGCTTTTATACCACCAATCCAAAATGCTAGTGCAATTAAAATTCCTCCACCCACAACGAATGGAAGCATATTACTTACACCGTTCATTAAGTGCTTATAAATTCCTAACCCTTTTTCTTTCTCTGTACTTTCTGTCTTCCCATCTTCCTTTATTCCATTAAAGATTGGCGCGTCTTGTTTTACAGCTCGATTAAGAAGTGTTTCCGTTTTTCTAATCCCATCAGCGACTGGCACTTGAATAACATGCTTCCCAGCAAAACGGTTCATTTCTACTTGTTTATCTGCGGCAACGATAATAGCTGTTGCTCGTTCAATGTCCTCTTTCGTTAAAGCGTTTTTTATACCTGTTGATCCATTCGTTTCAACTTTAATCGCTATTCCTAGCTCTGCTGCTTTTGCTTTCAAGCTATCCGCTGCCATATAGGTGTGAGCGATTCCAGTTGGGCAAGCCGTAACTGCTAGTACGTATGGTTCATTTCCTTCTGGTTTTGCAACTTCAATGTCTTCTTCTTCTTTTTCATTCTCTTTTTCATCAAATAAACGAAGAAGTTCCTCTTCATCCTTCGCTTCTAACAATTGCTTACGAAATCCTTCATCCATTAATAATGTAGATAGGCGCGATAACGTTTCTAAATGCGTATTATTCGCCCCTTCGCTCGCAGCAATCATAAAGAATAAATGTGCAGGCTGCCCATCAAGCGATTCATAGTTGATACCGCTTACACTTCTACCAAAACAAATCGCTGGTTGCTTAACAGCTTTTGTTTTCGCATGAGGTATTGCAATCCCTTCCCCTATACCAGTTGTACTTTGTGACTCTCGCTTTAAAATAGCTTCTTTAAATTCAGCTTTACTATTTAAACGATTTGCTCCGTCTAATTTCTCAACTAATTCATCTATGACAGCTTCTTTATTTGAAGCTGTCAAGTTCATAATAACTGTATCCCTTTTTAATAGTTCTGTAATTTTCATATGTTACTTCCCCCTATCGCTTAGTTACAATTACTTGCGACAATAATTCTTCTACTTTTTCTTTTTCACATAAATCAGCTGAAAATGCTGTTGCACTCCCTGTTGCAACGCCATATTGAAATGCCTTTTCAATATCTTTTGTCTGTTCATATTTACCTACAAATCCTGCAACGAGAGAATCTCCGGCCCCGACCGAATTAATTACAACACCTTTTGGAACAGTTGCTTCATATATACCTTCTGCCGTAAATAATAAAGCCCCATCTCCAGCCATTGATACGATAACGTGCTCTACACCTTGTTCAACTAATTTTCTTCCAAACGGTAAAACATCTTCTACTGTTGAAATCTCTACTCCGAATAACTCACCAAGTTCATGATGATTAGGCTTTATTAAAAATGGTTTATTTTTAATTACATGCTGCAGCGCACTTCCACTTGCATCGACTACTACGCGAATACCTTTCTCAGCACCGAGCGCTGCGATTGATTCATAAAAAGTAGTTGAGATAGACGCCGGTACACTTCCAGCTAGTACAACACAATCTCCCTGCCTCATACTTTCAATTTGTTTCATTAATTGTTCAAATTGTTCATTTGTCACATTAGGACCTTGCCCATTTAATTCTGTCTCTTCTTGCCCTTTTATTTTCACATTAATTCGGGAATCACCGTCTACTTGGACGAAGTTTGTTGTTACACCTTCCGCCTGTAATACATCTTTAATAAATCGACCGGTAAATCCACCAGTAAATCCAAGCGCTACATTTTCAACACCTAAACGATGAAGAACACGAGAAACGTTAATGCCTTTCCCTCCAGGAAATTTCATATCTTTCTCTGCTCGATTTACTGCTCCTAAATCGAAGGAATTAACTTGTACTACATAATCAATAGATGGGTTTAAAGTAACTGTATAGATCATTGTTTATCAGCCTCAATTACATTGGTTTGTCTTTTATATTTTTCTAAATCAATTTCTAAATAGTTTGTAATAATATTTGCTTCTTCAACATTGGCAATTTTCGCAAACGCAACTTCTGAAAACTTACTTTCATCAATTAAGAAATATCCTTCGTTTGCTAATGTTAATGCCATTTGTTTTAAAAGTGCCTCTTCTGGATCTGGAGTTGTATAACCAAGCTGTTCATGCACACCATTCGCTCCTAAGAAACATTTATCAAAACGGTACTTCTGCATGCTTTCCTGTGCCATAGCACCAATTAAAGCTTTCGTCCTGCTTTTCATCATTCCGCCTAGTAAATACGCACGAATATTATTTTCAACTAAAGCTTCAATATGCATAAGTCCATTCGTAACGACAGTAACATCTTTATTTATTAAAAATGGAATCATTTCAAATGTTGTACTTCCTGCATCTAAATAAATGCAATCACCTTGTTCAACAATGCTAGCCGCATACTTCGCAATTTGTTGTTTTATTTGAATGTTTTTGGATGATTTTTCAACCATCGTTGGCTCTTGTCCTTTTCCTGTTAAAACAGCAGCACCACCATGAACTCTTTTTAATAACCTTTGCTTTTCCAATTGCGCTAAATCACGACGAATTGTTGATTCAGAGCTTTCTGTTCTTTCCACTAATTGCTGTAATTTAACAACCTTCTGCTCTTTTACAAGTTGCAATATCATTTGATGACGTTCAGGAGTTAACATTTTATTCACCTCTTCTTTGATTACAGTATAATGAAAACGATCACAAAAATCAACCAGAAACATTCACAAATAACCAAAAACAGTCACAAACAGTTATAAACAACAAAAAAGAAACCCATTTGATTGTTATATCAAATGGGTTTCTTTTTTCGATTCACTTATAAAGAAGCTTTGTATATACTTAAAACATCGTCTTTATTTAATTTTTTAAAGTTACCAAATTCACCATAAGCCATCGCTTTATCAGCCATTAAATCAATTTCATTTTCCCCAATACCGTAATCCGCTAACGTTACTGGTGCCTCAATTGAAGTCCAAAATTGACGTAACGCCTCAATTCCTTCTAACGCAATTTCTCGATCAGTCTTTTCATCTGTTTCTACATCGAATACGCGAATAGCGAACTGTTTAAAACGACTTACATTTTCATCTACAACACGCTTCATCCAGTTCGGGAATAAAATCGCAAGGCCACCCCCGTGTGGTATATCATGAACCGCAGAAACTGCATGTTCAATATTATGAGTCGCCCAATCTCCTTTTACTCCCATCGCTAAAATACCGTTTAACGCCATAGTACCGCAATATAAAATAGTTTCTCTATGCTCATAATTTTCTAAATCACTTAAAAGCTTAGGAGCAGTTTCAATTACTGTTTTTAAAACAGATTCACAATAACGATCTTGTAATTCTGTATTTGTTCCATGATGGAAATATTGCTCTAATACATGTGACATAATATCTACCATACCGTAAATTGTTTGATCCCTCGGCACAGACGCAGTATGAACTGGATCTAAAATCGAAAACTGCGGGAAAGTAACTGGGCTACCCCAGCCATATTTTTCATTCGTTTCCCAGTTTGTAATTACAGAACCAGCATTCATTTCAGATCCTGTTGCCGCAAGCGTAAGTACCGTACCAAATGGTAACGCCTCACTAGCAAATGCTTTTTTCGTTACAATATCCCATACATCTCCATCATATTTGCTACCAGCAGCAATTGCTTTCGTACAGTCGATTACACTTCCTCCGCCAACCGCTAATATGAATTCGACACCATTATCTTTACAAATTTGAATCCCTTTCTTTACAGTTGATACACGAGGATTCGGTTCAACACCTGTCAATTCAAATATTTCCGCATTTATATCTTTTAAAATAGAAATTACATTATCATAAATACCGTTTCTTTTAATGCTGCCTCCCCCGTATACGAGAAGAACTTTTTTACCGAACTGTGGAATTTCAGTTTTTAACTGTTCCAATTGACCTTTACCGAAAATAAGTTTCGTTGGATTACGAAATACAAAATTTTGCATATCCCTTTACCATCCCTTCTATATGAAAAGCAACTATACTTTTGTATACCATATTTTTTTCATTTCACAAAAATATTTGCCTAACCAAAAAAATCCCAGCCTAAAGGCTGAGATTTTTTATTGATAATAAGGTGAGATCATTAAGTAAACAATAACACCAGATAAACTTACATATAACCAAATTGGCATCGTCCAACGTACAATTTTACGATGACGTGTTAATTGATTTGTAAAACCAAATACAAGTGCAAACAATGCAAGTGGTACAATAATTGCTGCCAGGATAATATGTGTAATTAAAATGATGAAATACACATATTTAATGAATCCTTCTCCGCCAAAATGTGTTGCTGGCGCCAAGTAATGATACGATAAATATGAAACACAAAATAGCAACGTCGTTGTAAATGCTGCTAAGATGAAACCACGGTGCATTTTCACATTTTTCTTAATAATAGAGTATAAAGCTGCTAATAAGAATACGAACGTAAAGCTATTAAAAATTGCATTTAACATTGGTAAAATTGTTACATCAAAATGTACTTCTCCTTCATAGCCAACAGGTCCAAAGAACAAAAATAAAATAATCGCATTTACAATTACAGAAAGCGTTATCACAATAGGAGCATAGCTTTTCTGATTAGTTGATTGATCCACCAAAATGGTCACTCCTCTTCCTTCAAATATGTATACGTAACCTCACTATTTTAACATATTATTCACAGTGTAAATGTGACAATAGTTTGACACAGTAAGACAGCGCAAAGAAAAAAATCCTTCTTAATAAAACTTCTTAAGAAGGATTTTATCGCTTTATTATTTAAATAGCAATGTAATTAGTTTTTGTTAAAAAACGTATTGCTATATGCTTGATAAATTTCAGACACTTGATATCCCATTAAAGAAATTGCTGTTAATGAAAAGAAACCAATCATAAGAAATCGAAACCACATATAAATCTCCTCCTTGTATTTAGCTTAAAAAGCAGTCGCTATATTACAAGTTGAATGGCACTCTTCATCGTCACTTTCCTTTTTCTTTACAATTGCTGTTATAAATCGAATCATAAAGAAAATCACAAAAGGAAACTGTTCGTAATTTACCTTGGCATAGTTTGGCAACGGCTCGCGCTGCACATCGAACGGAGATGAGAAGGAATAGAACATACCTTGCTCTTCCATATATACAATTACAATTTTCATACAAAACATTATTCCTAGAAATGAAACAATATCTTGCCATTCTGTCGTATATAACAAGTTATACAGCTCTAGTACGTACTCTTCCATCGTCATCCCCCCTTCCTTTTTTACCATTTTGCTCGCCTTCATATAAAAAGTCAAGAAAAAAGTTTATATTCACTATGACAATAGTAATTACTTGTTTCTATGATTATATATGATTCTTTTATAGCAATGATTGGGTGTAACTCTCTTCTAAAACAAGAAATTAGAATCGAACAGATTCCTCATTCTTGCTTTTAGGATTCAACAATGTACTATTTTTATTTCTATTAAAAATAAAATAAGAAATTATTATAAGAACAGTAACAAGCATTGTTAAAAGCGCTTGTGAACGTAAAGATTCAATTGCGAGCATGGCAACTAAAACTGCTATAATCGCAGTAATTGTAACATATGTTACATATGGAAAAAGCCACATTTTGACTTTCAAATTTTGTTGTTCCGCTTTCCCCATTTTTTTACGTATCTTGAAATGTGAAACTGCTATAACGAGATAAACGAGTAACGCAATCCCGCCAGATGCATTCACTAAAAATAAAAATACTTTATCTGGAGATATGTAACTAAAAACAACTCCAATGTAAGCAAAGAAAGTTCCAAATAAAACCGCCCGAACTGGAACACCACTACTATTCAATTTCAAAAATGCCTTTGGCGCGTCTCCTCTTTCTGCCATTGAAAAAAGCATTCTTGAGTTCGTATATAAACCCGAATTTAAACAAGAAAGTACAGCTGTTAAAACGATAAAGTTCATAATTTGTGCTGCCGCTGGTATCCCTATATGTTCCAGCACCGCCACAAACGGGCTTTTTAGTATGTTCGCTGAATTCCACGGAAGGAGTGTAACAACTACAGCAATCGATCCAATGAAAAATACGAGAATACGCCAAATTACACTATTTGTTGCTGTTTTTACTGCTTTTACAGGTTCGGCAGACTCTCCAGCGGCTACTGCGACAATCTCTGATCCCATAAATGAAAATATAACGACGGTAATTCCAAGTAGCACCGAACTTATACCATTTGGCATAAATCCTCCTTGCCCTACTAAATTCGAAGTGCCAGGTGCTTCCGTTCCTGGTACAAATCCTAAAATAACAGCGAGTCCAAGACAAAGGAACAAAACGATACTTATTACTTTAATAAATGAAAACCAATATTCAAACTCTCCAAATGATTTCACCGAAAAAACATTCGTCAATGTTAATAAAATCGTTAATATTAAGCTCAATAACCAGAGCGGGATTTCTGGAATCCAATATTGAATAATACCAGCACCTGCTGTAGCTTCTATCGCAATAACAATTACCCAGAAAAACCAATATAGCCACCCAATTGTATAACCCGCCCATGGACCAATTGCTTCTCTTGCATATGTTGCAAATGAACCACTTGTCGGGTTAATAGCTGCCATTTCCCCTAGCATTCTCATAACGAAAATGACTAGAAGTCCTGCTAATGCATATGAAACGATAGAACCTGGCCCTGCTGAATGCACAACCGCACCGCTTCCAACAAACAAACCAGCTCCTATTACGCCACCAATGGAAATCATTGTAATGTGGCGTATTTTGAGGTCTTTCTTAAGATTTTTATCCAACTCTTGTACATCCCCTTCCAAACTTAATTTTGAAATTTCCCCCGCATTAACGGACAGTAAGACCCCCACCTCAAAATTCAGCGGAAGCAAAGAAGTTAGGTGGGAATCTACTGCCCGTAAAAGCCCGATTGGTGAGGGCTGATAATCAGCGGGGGATGAACAAAGCCCCACTGATTAAAGTTTCACTTTATGTAAGAGTATTATGCGAAAAATCTTGTCCTATACTTTAAAATATATCAAAATATTCTGAATTTAACAATCATAATTCAACCTCCTCCAAAAATTATTACATTAGGTTTAATAATTTTCCATACACAATTGTTGAGAAAATTATAGTCACCTTACAAAAGTTCAAATTTTCAGATATTATGAAATAAACAAGATTATACATCTAGACAACTTTTTGTATAGGAGTGTTGATATGTTAAACAAGTTCAAATTTATTTGTTGTACTTTAGTAATTTTCTTACTGCTACCGCTAGCTCCCTTCCAAGCACAAGCTGCAAACAATTTAGGATCCAAATTACTCGTTGGATACTGGCATAACTTCGATAACGGTACTGGTATTATTAAATTAAGGGACGTTTCACCAAAATGGGATGTAATCAATGTATCTTTCGGTGAAACTGGTGGTGATCGTTCCACTGTTGAATTTTCTCCTGTGTATGGTACAGATGCAGAGTTTAAATCAGATATTTCTTATTTAAAAAGTAAAGGTAAGAAAATAGTTCTTTCAATAGGTGGACAAAATGGGGTCGTTTTACTTCCTGACAATGCGGCTAAGCAACGTTTTATTAATTCCCTACAATCTCTGATCGATAAATACGGTTTTGATGGAATAGATATTGACCTTGAATCAGGTATTTACTTAAACGGAAATGACACTAATTTTAAAAACCCAACTACTCCTCAAATCGTAAATCTTATCTCAGCTATTCGAACAATCTCAGATCATTACGGTCCAGATTTTCTATTAAGCATGGCTCCTGAAACAGCTTATGTTCAAGGTGGTTATAGCGCATACGGAAGCATCTGGGGTGCTTATTTACCGATTATTTACGGAGTAAAAGACAAACTAACATACATTCACGTTCAACACTACAACGCTGGTAGCGGGATTGGAATGGACGGTAATAACTACAATCAAGGCACTGCAGACTACGAAGTCGCTATGGCAGATATGCTCTTACATGGTTTTCCTGTAGGTGGTAATGCAACTAACATTTTCCCAGCTCTTCGTTCGGATCAAGTCATGATTGGACTTCCTGCAGCACCAGCGGCCGCTCCAAGTGGCGGATATATTTCTCCAACTGAAATGAAAAAAGCTTTAGATTATATCATTAAAGGAATTCCTTTCGGAGGAAAGTATAAACTTTCAAATCAGAGTGGCTACCCTGCATTCCGGGGCCTAATGTCTTGGTCTATTAATTGGGATGCAAAAAACAACTTTGAATTCTCTAATAACTATAGAACATATTTTGATGCTATTCCCTTGCAAAAATAATAAAAAACAACAATAGGTTACATAACCTATTGTTGTTTTTTATTTATGTAAATTACTTTTTCACTTCTACATGATGAAAAGATTCTTTTCCATCTCTACATAACTATTTACAATACTTAAAAGTAATTTGCCACGAAACCATTTCGTTATATAAACTTTCCAATTCTTTATGCCATGTTTCTACCATAGAAATTCTCCTTTCCTTTTTAACACTTTAAATAAAAATCACATAACATTCTGTATTTACCCAATAAAAAAAGAGAACTTTCTCTGAAAGTCCTGTTACTACTCTAAAATAGTCTAGTTGCTATTTTGCTTTAACACAAATACTGAAAGTTCAGGTACACTCCAAAATCTAACAGGCATTCGGGTTGTCCCAATACCACGATTTACGTATAAATGTAACGGCTTATTCTTCCCTTCTAATTCATACATACCTTCAACATGACTCTCAGCTAATTTTGTAGTAATTAATGGACCTATAAAAGGAATTTGAACTTGTCCTCCGTGACTATGTCCTGACATTTGAAAATCAACTGGGTAACGAGCTACTTTGTCTACAACATCCGGCTCATGTACTAAGAGCATATTAAAATCTTGTTGCCTTACTTGTTTTAAAGTCGCGTCTATTTGCGGCTTCCCTAATAAAAAATCATCCAAACCTGATATTGTAATATATTTTCCATTTTCCGCATTAATTTTATGCACTTCATTTACTAACACAGAGAAACCAGCTTCCTCCATATACTTTTTATAAAATAAACTACCTCCCCCGCCCCTATCATGATTCCCAAACACTGCATATTTCCCTAAGGGCGCATGTATTTTCTGCAAAATGCTTTGCGCTTCTTCTCTTTCTGCCTTATACGATCCAAACTTATCTATTAAATCCCCTGTAAAAACTACTATATCTGGATGTAACGTATTCATCTTCTCTACCAAATTTTCTAGTTGTTTCAATGTAAATTCTGGCCCTAAATGCACATCTGAGAATTGTAATATCTTTTTGTTATTAAACTCTTTAGGAATTGTAGAAGCTTCTATTTCATTCCACGTAACTGTTACTAGTTTTCGTTCTATTTCTGTCGCATAGAAATACAAACTTATTGAAATCATTACTATACTTATGAAACTGATTATACATATCTTGACGATTGATTTTTTTTGTTCTTTTTTTACATGATTCGTATTCATATTCTCACCTCTAGAAGTACTTTAAAGCCTTATTGTTACATTAATGTGACAACATGAACAATGTTAGCTATATCCAATTCTATCCTAATTCACTTTGACAAATTTATACAGAAGTCATAACATATTTTTATAATACATAGATTCTTAAAAATGTTCCTTCTATTCATTCTATCATTTTATTAAGGAGAGATTATTCATGTCTGTATTTACACCAGAAGAAATTACGGAACTTGCTGCGAATTCCGGAAGAAAAAAAGCTCATTTATCATTACTCCCTATGCTAATTCTCGGTTTTTTTGGTGGTGCTTTCATAGCATTAGGGTATTTACTCGATATTCATGTTATTGGAACAATGCCAAAGTCTTGGGGATCATTTACTAGTTTTCTAGGTGCCGCTGTATTCCCTATCGGTCTTATACTCGTTATTCTTGCAGGCGGTGAGTTAGTAACTGGCAATATGATGACCGTTTCAATGGCGTGGCTTCACAAAAAAATCGAATTATTTCACTTCATTCGAAATTTAGTTATTGTTACGTTTAGCAACTTCATAGGTGCTGTATTCGTTGCTTATTTTTTCGGTCATATCGTCGGATTAACAGAGGGAGCTTTTTTAGCGAAAACAGTTTCTATTGCGCAAGCTAAACTACAAGATACACCACTACAAGCCTTCATTTCTGCAATCGGATGTAATTGGCTCGTTTGTTTAGCTGTTTGGCTCAGTATGGGAAGTAAAGAATTTATCGGGAAGATTATCGGTATTTGGTTCCCAGTTATGACTTTTGTTGCGATTGGATTTCAACACGTTGTAGCCAATATGTTTGTCATCCCAGCTGCAATTTTTGCCGGTCATTTAACTTGGATTGAATATTTTCCAAACTTCATTTTTGTTTTCTTCGGAAACTTAGTAGGAGGTATGTTATTTGTAGCATTACCTTATTTCATATCCTATAATAAGAAACTCCCTTCCAATAAAGAGCAAACTGCATTAAAGAAAAAATCTGTATCCGCTTAAATTGAAAGTCTATACAGTGGCTCTAAAAAATATTACAAATTTCATTTTTTTTACGAATATATGTGCGTACACTTGTTCTCGAATGTTTTATACGTTATAATAACAACTTAAATAGCATTATTTACATATGAGGTGAAAAACATGAACAAAACAGAATTAATTAAAAACGTAGCACAAAATGCTGAGATTTCTCAAAAAGAAGCTACTGTAGTTGTACAAACTGTAGTAGAATCAATCACTAACACTTTAGCTGCTGGTGAAAAAGTACAACTTATCGGATTCGGTACATTCGAAGTACGCGAAAGAGCTGCTCGTACAGGCCGTAACCCACAAACTGGTGAAGAAATGCAAATCGCAGCTTCTAAAGTACCTGCTTTCAAAGCTGGTAAAGAACTTAAAGAAGCTGTAAAATAATGAAAAAATAGCCTTCTCGTTTACGAGAGGGCTATTTTTTTCATTACATAATTAATAAAAATCTGGCCATTATGCTGTTTCTTTTGTTCCTTTATGCAAATAAAGCCTTTACTTTCAAAGAAAGGTTTTGCTGTAATACTTGCTTCTGTATAAATCTCCCTATGCCCCAAGTTCACTGCTTCTTTTTCTAGCTTCTTTAGTATGTATGAGGCTATCCTTTTCCCTTGATAATCTTTATGCGTAAATAAGCGATCTACGTAATGATCATCATTATAATCCCCAAATCCCACTATCATACCGTTATGATCCGCTACATAACTAATATTCTTCTCTAAAGACTGTAACCAACTTTCCCTATCTAGTTGATCTGGTGCCCATGCCTGTAGCTGTAACACGTTATAATCTTTTGCATTAATTGTATGAACTGTTTCATAGAACAACTGTAATACTTGTTCTAAATCCTCCTTACGGAATATTCTAATGATCGTATCTTTTAACATATATGAACCTCCTTACTAAACTATCATTTAACTTGTCTACCATCTAGTATTCAATATTTCTGCTTTATTATATCTTTTTTCTTTCTATATAAACAAAAAACAATACTTATTTCAAAGTATTGTTTTTCGTTTAAAAGCATATGCAATTACTCTCTAGATTTTTATTTTTTTAATTTCACTCTTTGTAATCGTAATGCATTTAATACAACGGATACAGAACTAAATGCCATAGCCGCTCCTGCAACCCAAGGTGCTAAGAAACCGAACGCCGCAATCGGGATTCCTAATCCGTTATAAGCTAGTGCCCAGAATAAATTTTGCTTAATATTTCTTATCGTCATCTTACTCATAAAGATTGCATCAGCAATACTATTTAAATCCCCACGGATTAACGTAATATCTGCCGCTTCCATCGCTACATCCGTTCCTGTTCCAATTGCCATACCGATATCCGCCGTAGCAAGAGCAGGAGCATCATTTATTCCATCTCCAACCATTGCTACTTTCTTACCTTGTGCTTGGAGTTTTTTCACTTCTTCTGCTTTTCCTTCTGGTAATACTTCTGCAATTACGTGATCAATACCAACCTGCTTAGCGATTGCCTGAGCAGTTTGTGTGTTATCTCCTGTAATCATAACAACGTCTAGACCCATTTTCTTAAGTCTTGCGATAGCTGCTTTTGAAGTATCTTTTACAGTATCTGCAACGGCCACTATACCAGCATATTCTTTATTGATCGCAATAAGCATTGCTGTTTTTCCTTCTCGTTCTAGCTCTTCCATCGATTTAGAAACTTCTTCAATATCAATATCGAATTTCTTCATTAATCGACGTGTACCAATTAATAATTGTTTCCCTTCTACAACTGATTCGATACCGAATCCTGGAATCGCTTCAAACGTTTCTGAACTTGGGATATCAATTTTCTTTTCTTTAATTCCTTCTACAATCGCTTCTGCAAGTGGATGTTCAGAATTTTTTTCTGCCGCAGCGACTAAACGTAGTATTTCTTCTTCATGGAATCCATCTGCTACAATTACATCTGTTAAAACAGGCTTTCCGTTTGTCACAGTACCTGTTTTATCTAGAATAACTGTATCTAATAGGTGCGTTGCTTCTAAATGCTCTCCACCTTTAAATAAAATACCATACTCAGCTGATCTTCCTGATCCAGCCATAATAGATGTAGGTGTCGCAAGACCTAATGCACATGGACAAGCGATAACAAGTACGGCTATCATTTTCTCAAGTGCTCCGCCAAAATCACCAGGTGTAACAAATAGCATCCACACTGCAAATGTGATAATAGCAATCACAACTACAACGGGTACGAAAATACCTGAAATTTGATCAGCTACTTTTTGAATAGGAGCTTTTGACCCTTGCGCCTCTTCTACTACTTTAATAATTTGAGCTAATGCAGTATCTCTTCCTACCTTAGTTGCTTTCACTTTTAAAAATCCATTTTTATTCATTGTAGAACCGATTACTACATCCCCAATTGTTTTATCAACTGGAATACTCTCACCTGTTAACATCGATTCATCTATTGCTGATTTTCCTTCTACAATTTCTCCATCTACCGGGATTTTTTCACCAGGTTTTACATAAACGATATCACCAGCTACTACTTCTTCGATTAAAATTTTCATTTCTGTTCCGTCTCGTAGAACAGTAGCGGTTTTCGCCTGTAAACCCATTAATTTTTTAATTGCTTCTGACGAGCGTCCCTTTGCCTTTGCTTCAAATAATTTACCTAAAATAATTAATGTAATAAGTACTGCACTCGTTTCAAAATACAAGTCTGTCATATGTTCCGAAGAACCAATCGACCTAATACTTAAATACACACTGTAAAAATACGCTGCCGACGTTCCAAGTGCCACGAGAACATCCATATTGGCACTTTTATTTCGTAACGCTTTATAAGCTCCAACATAAAACTGCCCACCAATGATAAACTGAACTGGAGTTGCAAGAGCTAGCTGCACCCAAGGGTTCATAAGCATATCAGGTAAATAAATAAACGATGTAAATGAGAAATGACTTACCATTGCCCACAGTAACGGGAATGATAAAATAAATGAAATGATAAATTTCTTCTTTTGTCGCTCAATTTCTTGTAAGCGATGATCAGTTGATCCATCTTGCTCATCTGATTTCACTTCCAGTTTATATCCTAATTTCGTAATTGCACTCTTCATTTCATTTACATTAATTTCATCAGGGTTAAAATCTACTGTAGCTGATTCCAAAGCGAAATTTACTGTCGCTCCGTTCACACCTTCTAACTTATTTAAACGCTTTTCTACTCTATTCGCACATGCTGCGCATGTCATCCCTGAAACAGTAAACTCAACTTTATCACTTACAATTCCATATCCTAACGATTCAACTTTTTCCTTAAACTGTTGCGGATTTGTTTTTTGGGGATCATACATTATTTTTGTTTTTTCAAGTGCAAAATTTACATTTGCATCATGAACACCTTCTACTTTTTTCAGACCTTTTTCAATTCTATTCGCACATGCCGCACATGTCATTCCTGATATTTGAAGATTAGCCTCTTTCTGTTCATTCATGTCTCTCACCTCTATATACCCTCATAAGGTATAATTATTAACAAAATAAATCGTACTTCCTATAAAGTACGATTTATTTCCATATCTAAAAATAATTATTGAACATCGTATCCTTGATCTTCAATTACAGCAACGATATCTTTTAGTGTTACAGCAGACGAGTCGATAGTAACTTCAACAGTTCCTTCTGCTAATTGAACTTTCACTTGTTCAACACCGTTTAGTTCTTTCACACTGCTTTCAATAGAATTTACACAATGTCCACAAGACATACCTTCAACTTTTAATGTTAACTGTTCCATTTAAAATCCTCCTCTTGTTTCTTCATTGTTTTTTAATCACAATTACATTTTACCATACCCCCCTAAGGTAATCAATGGTTTTGTATCATGATTTTTCAATTATTTTCTAAAAGTTTATTTTACATACACTTTTTCACATCAATACCCCAAAATCTTATATGAAGGTAAACAAAAAACAAGCCAGTTACATACTAGCTTGTTTTTACGCTTTTGAAAAACGTTCAAATACAGTCATTAATTCTTCAATTGCTTCGTCACCATTGCCATCTTTAATAGCACCTGAAACACAATGACTTGTATGGTTTTTTAATACACCCATTCCTACTTTTTTCATCGCTGCATTAATCGCTGAAATTTGCACTAAAATATCCACGCAATAACGATCATTTTCAATCATATTTTGAATACCGCGGACCTGTCCTTCAATTCTCTTTAATCTATTTATAATCTGCTCTTTTTCTTTTTCTGATCTATGTGTTACCGCTTCATGCTCTTTATGATCCATAATTATCACCTTCTTAAAGTTTCTCTTCATCCAATAAAACAATTGCTTTTACGAGTATACCAATTATAGCATTAATTATCTACGTATGATACCCCATATGAGTATATTTCCGCTCTATGCTTATTCTTAACAACTTATTAGCTTCTCAGACTCAATTATTATGATACCCTTGCTTTTTTTCAAAAAACAATAATAAGCAGGGATTATCCATCCCCGCTTATTATTCATCCACAAATATAAAAGTCTCAATTTTCACACGTGTAAATTGAGACTTTTTTCTTCCTATATATAATTATTGCTGATCACATACTTTTGTATCATTCACTACTGAAGTTCCTTCAACGGTTACCGTATGAAAACAATCATTTACACGAACTGTCACGACATTATCTTGCCGATCAATAACGTGATATTCATTAAAATTTTTATTCAGAGCACTGCGAATTTGTTCTCCTTCATAAATTGGAATGCCATGTGATAAAACCCAAATAAGCCCAGCGATAGCAAGAATAGTTTTCATACGATCTACCTCCTTGAGAATATAGTGAACTTTTAATCCATGCTGTTTCAGCTCTTCTAATCATGAATGGAATGAATCAAGCCTTTTTGGAAATAAGTTCATTTCGTCTATTTTATGTTTATGCTAATTGTGACCGAATTGTGACAACTTTTTGTCTCTTTAGACGAAAAGTTGAAACAAAACGTTCAAAAAGGACAATTCTACTTGCACAAACAAAAGGCTATGGAAAATTTCCCATAGCCTTTTGTTTGCATTTTATTAGATATTCATTTCAATTTATACGTAACTAATAAACCTTAACCCTTTACTTAAAGAAGTCGGCACAACAGATGCGTGATTCTCCCCTTCAGCTTCATAAAACGTAAATCGAAACTGATCGTGTTCTACTCGGCGAAGGCGCTCTGATAATTCATTTGCCCCTATAACCATATGCTCCCGTTCTAGTGACCCAACTGTAAGGAACACTCCCGTTTGAAACTTGGCACTGTTTAATTCATTTATAAGATTCGCTTCTTTTTCAAGCACAGATTGGTTATTCCACCAGATTGATGGACTACTAATAAAATAATTTTGAAAGGCATTTACGTTTGTAAATAATATATGTAAAGCAAATAAGCCACCTAACGAATGCCCAAATAATGTTTGCTTTCCTTTATCAATCTTATAATTATTTTCAATTTGAGGTTTCAGTTCTTCTTCCATAAAAGTAAAGAAGTTATGTGCTCCTCCTGTTTTAGGCCACGGTTTGCCATCTGGTTTTAAAGGCGCATCTTTTGAAATTACACTTGGCGTAAAATCATAACATCTTTCTTCTCCTGAAAATGCCTCTTCAATTGGATAACCAATACCTACTATAATGGCTGGTGAAACACCTGTTTTTTCCGCTCTAACTGATTGTATTTTAACCGCTTCATGGAATGTTTGAAAAAAGGCATTGCCATCTAATACGTATATAACAGGATATCCTGACTCTGGTGCTGGCCGCCTAGGCTTTGAAATATGAATTTGATATTCCTTACAGTCTAATTTTGAATACAGTTTCCACTGTTCTGTATTAGATGTAATAATCTGCTGTTTTTCAATAGTAGTATTCATCTTATATTCCCCCCTTCTTAACTCGTTACATATATCTCTACTTTCTCTTCTTGAAGTGCAACGCTATCGTATCCAAAACAAACAGGAGACCCATTATACGGATCAATCATGACACGTGCATCAATATGAAATACTTCTTTTAACACTTCATTTGTAATGATTTCTTCTGGGCTACCAGTTGTAACGATTTCCCCTTCCTTCATCGCAATAATTTCATCTGAAAACCTTGCTGCATGGTTAATATCATGTAGTACCATAACAACCGTACAATTATGTTCTTTATTTAACTTCTCCACAATTTGTAATACATCTAATTGATGAGACATATCGAGATATGTAGTTGGTTCATCTAGTAGTAACACTTCTGTCTCTTGTGCTAAAGCCATCGCTAACCATACCTTTTGTCTTTGACCGCCTGATAAATTTGCAATTTGTCTCGTTCGAAATTCAGAAGTTTTCGTTATATCTAATGCCCAATCAATCATCTCTTTATCTTTTGAAGTTAACTTATTTACATTATTTCGATGTGGATAGCGTCCATAGGAAATTAATTCTTCCACTTTAAGTTCTCCTGGTGCAATTGGAGTTTGCGGGAGTAAAGCTAACTGCTTCGCAATTTCTTTTGTTGGAATCGTATTTAAATCCTGTCCTTGCAAATATACTTTACCGCTCTTTTGCTTTAAAATTCTTCCCATTGTTTTTAACAGTGTTGATTTCCCGCACCCGTTTGGCCCTATAATTGTCGTTACTTTTCCTTCTTGTATTTCCACATTTAAATCGCGAAACACTGTAAGCTTTTCATAACTCGTTTCTAAATTTTTTGCACTTAAAATACTCACTTTTATTCCTCCTCTTACGCTTTCGCCTTATAAAGTAAATATAAGAAATACGGTACACCGACAATAGAAATAACGATCCCAACAGGTAACTCTACAGGGGTGAAAACTGTTTTTGCAATAAAGTCTGAAGCTATTACAAGGAACATTCCGATTACTCCGCACGTAGGAATGATATGCTTATGCTGAATACCGACAAGCCTTTTTGCTATATGCGGTGCCATTAATCCAATGAAACCAATACTTCCTGAAACTGCAACACATGCACTTACAAGTCCGATACTACTTAATAGTAAAATAGATTTCTCTCTTTCTACTGAAACACCTAAACTTGTAATACTCGTTTCTTCCAATTGAAATAAATCTAATAAATAAGCTTTCTTTTGTATAAGCGGAATTAATATGATAAGCCACGGCAACATAGCAATAATATACTTCCAGTTTGCACTATATATACTTCCTGACACCCAAACTGCAGCCATCTCGAAATCAGTTGACTTCATTTTGAGTGATAAGTACATAGAAAATGCTCCAAATCCTGACCCAATCGCAATCCCTGTTAATAAAAGACGTTGGGAGTCTAGCTTACCGTTTTTCCATGAAAACAGATAAATGATGATAGCTGCACCTAATCCGCCGACTAAACCAAACATTGGCATCATCATAATAGACATCCAGTCTGTGCTCTTTAATTGCCCTTGAAAGAAAAACATAAAAATAACGATTGCTGTGCCGGCCCCAGCATTCACTCCTAAAATACCTGGGTCTGCCAATCCATTTCTCGTAATCCCTTGAATAACAGCACCTGCAACGCCTAAGCCTAATCCTACTAGCCCAGCAATTACGATACGAGGAAGACGAAACTCAAAAATAA
The DNA here is from genome assembly GCF_051294775.1 of Bacillus pretiosus. Taxonomy (NCBI): domain Bacteria; kingdom Bacillati; phylum Bacillota; class Bacilli; order Caryophanales; family Bacillaceae; genus Bacillus; species Bacillus pretiosus. The sequence continues at coordinate 1,099,646 of NZ_JBPPHF010000002.1, read as the reverse complement.
CTAAATCATGGTCTGGTACTGGATCTATTCTAAAGAGTGTTTTAAATACATCTGTAATCGTAATATCAAACGTACCATTCGTTAAACTAATATAAATAGCACATAGTATTAAAAATACACTAATCCCCATCGTCATTCCGAAACGTTGACTTGAACTTTTAAGCATGTCTCTCTCCTCCTCTTGTACGAATTAAATAAAGGAAGAAAGGAATTCCAATTAAGGAGGTAACGACCCCAATAGGTGTTTCAAATGGATAGTTTACAAATCTACTTAAAACATCACATAACGCTAAGAAAACTCCACCAATAACGCCTGCACATGGCAAAATCCACTTATAATCTACCCCAATTATAAAGCGAGTAATGTGCGGAATAATTAAACCTACAAAACCAACTTTTCCTACTAAAGCAACTGCTGTTCCTGTTAAAAAGATAACTGATAAAATTGCCATGGCTTTAACTAGTTTTGTACGCTGCCCTAGATTAATAGAAACTTCTTCTCCTAAAGAAAGAATGGTAATAGATTTTGATATTAACAACGCTAAAATTATTCCAATTATCCCAAACGGTATCGTGATTTTAATGATATTAGGATCCACTTGGTCTAACTTTGCATTAAACCAAAAACTAACATTTTGAGAGATTTGGAAATATGATGCCATCGCGGCCGATACACTACTTAAAAATGTTCCAATAACTGTTCCGATAATCGCTAACCTAACTGGTGATAAGCCATTTTGAAGGAGCGAGCCAAAACCAAACACGATACCGGCTCCTAGTGCAGAACCAATCATTGAACATAAAACCATACCAATTGATGACATTCCCGGAAGAAAAATCATACAAAGTGTAATAACAAAGGCTGCCCCATCCGTCACACCCATAATAGAAGGGGATGCAAGATAGTTTCTTGTCATCCCCTGCATAAGTGCTCCTGATATGGCTAGAAATGCTCCAACTAAAAGAGCTGCAACTACCCTTGGTAAACGTGAAGTAATAATAATATTATGATTTACATCGCTTGAATCAAAATGAAATAATGCGTTCCACACTATTTCAGCATCAATACTCTTCGCCCCATACAAAATAGAAAATATAACTGTAAATAAGATGAGTATGGGTGCTATACATAATATAGTCACTGGTACTGCATTTGTTTTCTGCATATCATTCAACGCACCTTACTTATTGTATTATTTAGATAAATTTTTCACTGCTTCTTTTAAGAATGCTGTTTTACTCCAAGCAGTACCACCTTGTGCCATTGGGTCTACAACGTTTACAAATACTTTCTTTTCCTTCGCAGCATTCATACTTTGCCAAATTGGATTACTTTCAATTTCTTCTAGCACTTTCGGATTTTTATTTTCAGTTGTCTCATATTGTAAGAAAATATAATCCGGATTAAGTTCAGCAAGTTTTTCAAATGAAATTTTCTCTTGTGCTTTTACAGTTTTCAATTGTTCTGGAGCAGTTAATCCAAGATCTTTATAAATGACAGGGTTGAAGTATACTCCTTCTGGATATAGGAATAATTCGTTTGCTCTTAGTCTAATGACAAGTACTTTTTTGTCTTTTAACTTATCTCCTAGTTTTGCTTTTGCCTTTTCAGCGTCTGAATTGTAATCTTTAATAATTTTTTCTGCTTTATCTTTTTTACCAGTTAATTCTCCCATTAACTTTAAGTTATCTTCCCAATTTGTTGAAACGTGTGATACCGGGAATGTAGGAGCTACTTTCGTAAACTTTTCAGCTGTTTCTGCTGGGAATTTCGTACTTGATGTAATAACGTCTGGCTTTAATTGTAGTAATGTTTCAAAATTTGGTTGCATTTTCTCACCAACAGATTTCGCACCCTCTAAATCTTTCTCAAGATACTTCGGTAATTTACCACCAACAGTAATGGCACCTACTGGCTTAATACCAAGTACCGCTGCATCTTCCATTGACTCTAAACTAGCTGTCGCAATTTTATCTACTTTTGCTGGTACTGTATATTCTTTACCTAAATATGTAATTTTTCTTTTTTCGTCTTTTTTCGTTTCCGTAGCTTTTGTCTGTTGCTTTTGTTCTCCTGAAGTTTTATCCGTACTATTGCATGCTGCTAGTCCTACACTTAAAACTGTAACCATCCCTAAAGTAAATAACTTCTTGTTCATCTTTATATAACTCCTCTCGAATTCTCAAACTATATTCTCAATAAAATTTAACTATATGAAACTTGTCTCACATATATATTTCATTAGATTAATAATTCTATCCAGAACTCATTCTCGTTCACTTCCCCTAAACTATAATTCTTTTACACCTCATCTATTGATAACACTTTTCATTGATAATGATTATCGTTACTAAGTATATATTTAATATGCAATTATTTCAAGAAAGATTTGAAAAATTTTAACAAACTGAATAAAAAAGAAGTATCCGCCTAATCTTAGGAAGATACTTCTTTTTTTAGAAATTTATATGTAATTCAACTGGGCAATGGTCTGATCCCATCACTTCACTATTAATTTTCGCCTCTGTTATTTTGTCTTTCATTCTTTCCGAAACAACAAAATAATCTAAACGCCATCCAATATTTTTTGCTCTCGCTCCCATACGATACGACCACCACGAATATGCACCTTCCTGTTCAGGATACAGATAACGATACGTATCAATAAATCCTTCTTCTAAAATACATGTGAATTTCTCTCGTTCCTCATCAGAGAATCCAGGGTTTTTACGATTACTTTTTGGATTTTTTAAATCGATTTCTTTATGAGCAACGTTTAAATCACCGCAAAAAACAACGGGCTTTTTTTCATCTAATTGCTTAATATAAGCCCTGAAATCATCTTCCCATTTCATTCTGTAATCTAATCGTTCTAATCCTCGTTTTGAGTTTGGTGTATATAACGTTATCATGTAAAAATCTTCGAATTCTAAAGTAATAACTCGTCCTTCTTGATCATGCTCTTCAATTCCTAAACCGTATGTTACAGATAGCGGTTCTTTTTTCGAAAAAATAGCCGTTCCTGAATAACCTTTTTTCACAGCATAATTCCAGTATGTATAATATCCCTCTGGATTCAAATCAATTTGCCCATCTTGTAATTTAATCTCTTGTAAACAAAATATATCAGCATTTGATTCCTCAAGATATTCTAAAAATCCACCTTTTGCGATAACTGCTCGCAAACCATTTACATTCCACGAAATTAACTTCACCTATAGCCCTCCTCTTGATGTTCACTTTCAAATTTCATGCTATCACAAAATAGAAAAACAATCATATTTTCACCTTTGTAATCTTGCTCTTACATTTGTGAATACATACATACGCACTTTATTCAGGTTATACTAATTTCAGAGGTGATGTTCTTTGCACAATGAAGGGATTACGTTAACAAATGAGCATTGGCAAGCAATTATTCATAATGATTCTTCCTATGATAGTAAATTCTTTTATGCTGTGAAATCAACCGGAATCTTTTGCCGACCGTCATGCAAATCAAGAATACCGAATAGAAACAATGTACGAATTTTTCATCATGCAGAGCAAGCATTAAGCGAAAAATTCCGCCCTTGCAAACGTTGTAAACCAAATGGGCTCACTTTACCTAATGAAGAGTGGGTAGAACAAATTAAAGATTATATCAAAAAGCACTTTGACGAATTATTAACTCTCAACATACTTGCTGAAATATGTCATGGTAGCCCATTTCATTTGCAACGCACTTTCAAAAAAGTAACAGGAATAAGTCCAATAGAATATATACAGCAGTTTAGGATTGTTAAAGCGGCAGAACGCCTTTTACACACAAATCAATCCATTAAAGAAATTAGTACTGCTGTCGGGATAGAAAACCCAGAGTATTTCGCAACTTTATTTAAAAAGAAAACCGGATTCACTCCTACTGAATATCGAAAAAAGAACGAAATGAAAGAAGGATAAAATAATGAATTCCTCCAAAAATAAATTTATATATTGGACGCTACTTACACATGAAAATTGGCAGTTTCATATTGCTGCAACTGAAAATGGACTATGCTTCATTGGATCACAAGATGAAAAATTTGAAGAACTAAATATATGGGCTAGAAAGAAATTGCCACAACATATATTGGCATGTAATCCAGATTACCTACAATCATATACGAAAGAAGTTATCGAGTATTTAGAAAGTAAACGAGAAACTTTTACATTCCCTATCGATGCTTACGGAACTGATTTTCAATTATCTGTTTGGAATACGGTACGTGAAATTCCTTATGGGGAGACATATTCTTATTCAGAAATTGCCGAAAGAATGCAAAAACCTACTGCTGTGCGTGCCGTTGCTACTGCTATTGCTGCCAACCCTCTTCTCATTACAATTCCTTGCCATCGTGTTATTGGAAAGAATGGTAAACTAACCGGTTTTAGAGGTGGATTAGAAATGAAGAAAGTGTTGCTTACATTAGAAAAGTCTCCGGTAGAATGCATATGACAGCAAAATATACTAGCACATTAACTTTAGCAGTTCCAACAGAATTTAGTTTCCAAGAAAATTTACGCTATCTATCACGTTCTAACAATGAATGTATGTTCCACATTGAAGATAACAAAATTTATAAAGTTATCCCTGTTCAGGATGTACATCCTTTAGTTGAAATTAGTATGAACTCGGATGATAATATTCAAATACGTTTTTTAGAAGAATCATATACGTCTGAAGAATCGATATGCGAAGCTGTAGCTCACTATGTAAAAGAGTGGTTTGATTTAACTACTGATTTAGCTCCCTTTTATACATTAGCTAAACATGATGTACTCCTTCAAGGACCAATTGAACAATATTATGGGCTTCGTACTTTAGGTATTCCAGACTTATTTGAAGCACTTTCCTGGGGAATTATCGGTCAGCAAATTAATCTCACATATGCTTATACACTAAAAAGAAGATTAGTCGAACACTTTGGAAATTATGTAGAATGGAACGATAGTAAACATTGGATATTCCCTTCTCCTGAAACGATTGCCAATTTACATGTAGAGGATCTCAAAAACTTAAAAATGACGACTAGAAAATGCGAATATGTAATAGGTATTGCAAAGCTTATTACAGAAGGAAAATTATCAAAAGAATCTTTACTGCAAATACAAGATGTGCAACAAGCTGAAAAACAATTAACTGCTATACATGGTATAGGACCGTGGACTGCCAACTATGTTTTAATGCGCTGCTTACGATTTCCTTCCGCTTTTCCCATTGACGATGTTGGCTTGCACAATGCAATTAAATATATAACAGGTTCTGAAAGTAAACCGACTAAACAGGAAATAAAAGATTTTGCGGCAAATTGGACCAACTGGGAGTCTTACGCAACTTTTTATTTGTGGCGAGTATTATACTAAAAAACCAAGTAGCGCATCCGCACTACTTGGTTTTTTTTAAGCTTGTTCTTCGAAGCGTCTTGCGATTTCCACAATAACTTGAACAGCTTTTTCCATCGTATCCACCGAAACATATTCAAATTTACCGTGATAGTTTTCACCACCTGTGAAAATATTCGGCGTTGGTAATCCCATATACGATAATTGTGATCCATCTGTTCCACCACGAATCGGGTGAATGTTTGGTTCGATATTTAAACTTTTCATCGCTTCATATGCAATATCAACAATTTCTCTCACTGGTTCGATTTTTTCAAGCATGTTATAGTATTGATCATTCATTTCTAAAACGACTGCATTTTGTCCATACTTCTCTTGCATTTGCTTCACAATATTTTCAACGTTATGTTTACGCGCCTCAAAATTTTCACGATCAAAATCTCGAATAATATAATACGCTTTACTTTGCTCAACATCACCATTTAATGAAAGTAAATGATAGAATCCTTCATAGCCTTCTGTATATTCTGGTGCCTCTTCTACTGGTAAGTGCCCATTAAACTCCATAGCAAGTTTAGTTGCATTACGCATTTTATTTTTCGCTGTTCCGGGATGTGTATTCGTTCCGTTAAACGTTAACTTAGCACCTGCAGCATTAAAGCTTTCATACTCTAAACCACCTAATGGACCTCCATCCATCGTATAAGCACATGATGCACCAAATGCTTCTACATCAAAATGCGCTGGCCCACGACCAATTTCTTCATCCGGCGTAAATGCTACTCTTATTTTCCCATGTTTAATTTGCGGATTATGTATTAAATAGTTCATTGCAACCATAATTTCAGTTAGACCAGCTTTATCATCTGCTCCTAGAAGTGTCGTACCATCCGTTGTAATAATCGTATGTCCTTTATATGATGGTAATTCTGGAAACTGTTCTGGCGTTAACACAACATTTAGCTCTTCATTTAACGTAATTGCATTGCCATCAAAATTTTCATGAATTTGTGGTTTTACGTTTTTCCCTGTAAAGTCTGTTGCCGTATCTAAATGTGCTAAAAAGCCGATTACTGGAACATCCTTATCCGTATTAGCAGGAAGCGTTGCCATTACATACCCATTATCATCCATTGTTACTTCTGTTAAGCCAATCTCTTTTAACTCTTCCACTAATAACTTACCAAACTCAATTTGTCCAGATGTTGTTGGTACTGTATGACTTTCTTCATTCGATTGTGTATCAATCTTTACATATCTCGTAAATCTTTCAATAAGTTCTTGTTTCAAACTCATTCACTCCCTTTTATGTTTCTCTCTCTATTATAATCCTTAAAACGCAATATTTTAACTTTTTTGACTGCGAATATATATTTCATTTGTATTTTAGCAATTTTAAATAACAACTAAAAAGTCTTAATATTTGTACATTAAAAATCTTACATGTAATATACATAATTATAAAATATAGGAGGTATTAAAGATGAGGCTAACTCTCTTTCGCTATTTTCTTTTTTTCTTAGGGTTAATTTTTTTTGGCCTTGGAAATGCTCTTGCAGTCAAAGTGAAATTTCTCGGTTTACATCCTTGGGAAGTTTTAAATATGGCTCTCTACCAAAGATTTGGATGGACCATTGGTACGTGGAGTGTCATATGTGGATTATGTCTCGTTCTCATTTCTTTATTAGTAGATCGAAAATATATAAATGTGGGCACATTTTTAAATGCACTACTTATCGGTCCCATTATGGACTTTTTCTTACAATCAAACATTCTTCCAAACGCTAGTGATTATTTATGGATAAACTTACTCATTTTATTTGCTGGGATTGCAATTACAGGTATTGGGGGAGGGATGTATGTTGCGGCTGGGATTGGTGCTGGCCCTCGAGATGGATTCATGCTTACTATTTCCGACAAAACAGGGCTATCTATTAGCCGTGCTAGAATCATAGTAGAATGTGTTGTACTAGTTATTGGATTTATGCTAGGAGGTCCTGTTTTCATCGTAACTTTTCTTTACACCTTTATTCAAAGTCCAATCTTTCAGCAATCATTTAAGATGTTTCAAACCCTCTTACATACTTTACATAACAAAGAGAAAGTTAATGAACATATTTAAACTACAACTTAATACAAAGTATTCACCCTATTTACGATTCTCACCGCAAATAGGGTGTTTCTGTTTTCATCTCACAATTTCAGAATATATACTACTCATTTACAATAAAAGTATATACATCGTCATAAATACAGCCATTTACTTTAATTACATACTTCCCTGGTTTACTAAAACGAATTGTGTAATTATTTAACTGAATTGCTTCTTTATCTCCAGAAAGAATATCAATACTTCTACCACTCAATACATAAAATTCACTTTGATTCATCGTTACATCAATCGCATTGAAATTTCCTTCTTTCACCTGCTTTGTTTCCGCAGCGCTTACACTTGGTTCTAAAAACAGTAGTCCACTTAATCCAACCGTACCTGCTAAAGCTACTCCCGCAAACTTTTTAATCTTTTTCATCACATTGTCCTCCTTATAAATTTTGTATAAAGGTGATTTTCCCCTTTACACCACAAAGCCTATATGTAATGAAATGAAAAGTAAACGGGGACCGTAAGACAAAATTCTACATCTTTTTTTCCAATTGAATAGAAATCCAACGTTTGGAGTTTTGTCACATTTTAAATGTGTTTCCTTAACCCAACTTCCATTTATATTATTCAGAAATTGAATAATTACTTATTGATTTAAGATTCTAAAAATAGTTGATAAAAATGCTTTCTATAAAAAAAGTATATTTTATAAGTACGAATTAAAACACACTCCATATATTCAGTTTCATTCTCCTATCCATAATTTTTTTACATTCAATAATTGTTCATCATTAAATTCCAGCTTATATATGTCAGGCTTTGATGTATGTATTAGAAATTCAAACCCGTATTGCTTATCAAAATAATTCATCATGAGTGTCATTACAAACCCATGTGTGCCAATTACAATTTTTTGTCCTTGAAAATCCATTAATATTTCCTTTAACACTTTCACTACCCGTCTCTGACAATCCTTATATGACTCTCCTTCTGTTAGTGCAAAATCCGGATCAGAGAACATCTTCTTTACAAGCGGATATACCTCTTTATGTGATATAACTTGATCCCCACTGGAAAACATACACTCTTTAAGGTTTTCATATATTAATATTTCTTTTTCATAGAAATTGGCTGTTTTTTCTATCGTTAACACAGCCCTCTTATATGGACTTGAAATGAAAGTATCGATTCCCTCTGTTTTTAATATGTCTGTTATTCTATGAGCGTCTAAACTTCCCTTTTCAGTTAAACCACGTGTTCTTTCACTCCCTTCTAATTTTGATGATTCACCGTGCCTAACCATATAAATATATGTATTCATACTTCCTCCTTGAAAATATTCATTCGTTTTTTATAAATTTTGTTGTTTTGTTCGTGTAATCCATTCTCCTACTAAACTCTCGAATAGTTCAGGCTGTTCAATTTGCAAATTATGTCCCGCCATATCAAGCACCGCTAATGTTGCTCTTGGATAATCTTCAATAATTTCTATAATATCTCGATAACCTACCGATATATCTTGTCTTCCTGCTAATAAAAGAACGGGTTTCTCATATTTCTTTCGGTGAAACTCCATAGTAAGAGAATAATTTTTTTGCAATCTTTCAATAAATTCGTAATTAGCAACATCTAACCCCGGCTTAATTTCTTCTTTAAATCGCTTATATGTATATTCATTTGCTACCACTGCTAACTCGCTAAATTCTTTTCTTTCGGTAGAAGTTAACGTATTTAAAAACTCCTTATCTTGTACAATTATCTGTTTATCCGGTAAACGTCTTTCTTTTTGCAGTGCAACAACCACAGGACATATTAATAATAATCCATTGACTCTCTCAAACATTTTTGAAAGTATCCCTCTAGCTAAATATCCGCCGAAAGACTCTCCTACTAGTAAAAAATCTTTCTTTGGAATGATTTCTTCAATAAATATAGTTAACACTTCTAATATATGATCTGAACTATTTATCCAATCTGGAGCGTTCGACTTTCCCATTCCAGGTAAATCAATATATATTCGTTGATAACCTTCATATTTTTGAAATACTGATTCCATACATTTCATCATTAACCTATGATCCGGCGCACAGCCATGTATAATAATGACTGGCTTACCCTCTCCAACAATTTCATAGTATATTTCCGCATCTTTCATTCGCCATAACATAAAAAGTCCTCCCTATTTAGTGAAAATACTATCCACTCTGTAAGAATACACGTTCTTATTTTATATCCTTTTGTAACATTTTTACAAATGTTAATTTTCAGATTAAAAGTGAAAATCTTACTTAAAATAGCCTATAACAATCAAAAGATCAGCTAGAAAGAGGATTCTCATCATTTTATATGCAATTTTGCATCTCCGCTTGCAAATCACTAAAAAACCTTTACAATTCAAAGGATGACTAAATATACAATTTCTATTTAAAATCTTGATGCAATACATACTATCAAACGCAATGTTTTTTTAATTTTAAGAAGTATTAAACTCTTCAATACTTTCCTTATAAACAAGATTTTTACAAGGAAATCTGATACAATTTTTAAGTAATATTATTATGTATAGATATTACGAATATAGTGCATAATTAAAGAAGGTGATTTTATTGAAATTAAATAAAAATTTACAACTATGTATATTAATCGGAACATTAATATGCTATTCAATCTATTTTATATTTTTTTATCTGTTCCCTACTCATTTTTCAAATTCGGATGTACGCTTCGCTTCACTTATTGTTGAAGCCATTACATTTGTATCACTAATTTATTCTATATATTCTAAAAAAGTCAGTTCAAATCCGTTTTGGATATGTATCACGATAGCAATTGGGAGTTTTTTATTAGGTAAAATAGTATATACATATCAAGATAGCTTCTTCGAAATTCCAATACATCGTTTTACTATTTCTGATGTATTTTACATGTTTTTTCTACTCTTTTGTCTTATCGCTTTCAGTTATAAAATTTTAAAAGAATGCGATAAATGGGGAAAAACGTTCTTTATTTGTGATATATGTATAGTACTTACTTCCATATTCACATTAGAGTGGTATTTATTTAATCAACCAAATTTAAATATATTCTCCCTTTCACTAGGCGATGTTTTCCTTTCATTTCTATATCCAATTGCAGATTTATTGTTTCTTCTACTAGGCGTTAGTCTCTTTTTCCGTCCGACAATTTTTAATTCTAAACGGAAGATTTATATCTTTATTTTTGTATTGATAAGTTCTGCAACTTTTAACTATATTTATTTTTACTTAAATAACCATTTAGCAACTGAAACGATAACATTATTACGTCTTTTATATAGAATACCTATATTATTTATTGCAATAGCTGGATCTATTTCAGCAGATCGTAATAGCCATAAAAATTATTTCATTGTTAACCCTATAATAGGAAAAAAGGCTTTAGTTGTATTTCCCTATCTTGCTGTTGCAATACTAATCGGATTTACATTAAAAGAACAAACATCATCCTCAACTCTCATTACAGGAAATTGTATTACTTTTATTTTCGTACTCATTCGTCATTCTATTGTACGTATGCAAAACAATTCCCTAACAAAACGTTTACAGGCATTCAATGCACAACTAGAAGAAAAGGTGACTTTACGGACTTCTGATTTAGTTCATAAATCAGAGGCTCTATCTCAAAAACAACAAAAGTTTAAATCGTTATATGAATATCACCCTGATCCTATTTTTACAATTGATTTACATGGCGTATTCTTAAATGTAAATCAAGCCGGAAGTATACTACTTGGAGCACCAACAGATGAGTTACTCGGTGAAACTTGTTTTTCGATTATTTTAGATGAAGACAAACATAAACTAACATCTGCATTAGAAAAGGTGAAACAACAAGAATCGGCATACTTACAACTAAGTTCTAAATATAAAGATGGTTTTACTTATTTTTTATACGTTACCATCGTCCCTATTATAATAGACGGACAAATTTCAGGAAGTTATATTATGGTAAAAGATATTACCGCACTAAAAAAGCAACAAGAAGAAATAAAGTATTTAGCATTCCATGATACGGTAACGAAAATTGGGAACCGTGCCTTTTTCCATAAGAAATTAAAAAGAGTTATAAAAAATGCTAAAACAACAGACAGTGAGTTCGCATTATTATACTTAGATTTAGATCGCTTTAAAGCAATTAACGATACACTTGGACATTCGGCAGGAGATCACATATTAGAAGAAGTAGCGAAGCGATTCCAATCATGTCTTCCATCACATACTCATCTGTCAAGAATCGGTGGCGATGAATTTACAATCTTAATTGAAAACTATACTGACGAAGATTCCTTATTCGATTTATGCAACCAGTTATTTGAATGCATGGAAAAACCGTTTGTCATACATGAGCATACATTAACTTTATCACTTAGTATCGGCATCGCTATTTATCCACATTCCGGAATCGATACCGCTACACTTTTGAAAAACGCTAATGTTGCAATGTATGATGCAAAGGCAAAAGAGCTTAACTCTGTCTCTATTTATGACGATGTAATCGCTAAAAAAATTGAAAGACGATTACGATTAGAAAAAGATTTACCAAACGCAATACAAAATGAAGAATTGTTCCTTTTGTATCAACCTCAAGTTGATAGTGAATCTAATAAAATTATCGGTGCAGAAGCTCTAATCAGGTGGAATCATCCTGAATTAGGCGTTATTTCTCCATATGAATTTATTCCGATTGCTGAAGAAACACTACAAATTATTCCAATAGGAAAATGGACATTGCAGCAGGCTTGTGCGCAAATGAAACGTTGGCACACACTCGGATATTCTCATTTAAAAATTGGTGTAAACTTATCTGCTAAAGAATTTGAACAAGAAGATTTTGTAAAGTCTATTTCTTCTACATTAGCAACTACAGGCTTACCGGCAAGTTCTCTCGACCTTGAATTAACAGAGCGCATTGCAATGATGGATGAGCGAGAAACATTGATAAAGCTCCGCACACTAAAGGGTTTAGGAGTTCACATTTCAATCGACGACTTTGGTACAGGTTATTCTTCACTAGCGTATTTACCTTTATATCCAATAGATACGTTAAAAATCCCAAGAGAATTTATTACAATGTCTGAAACGTGTGAAGATGGAATGGAAATTATTAAAACGATTATCACATTAGCACATACATTAGAAATGTCTGTCATTGCAGAAGGTGTAGAAACGAAAGAACATGTGAATTTCCTTCAAAAAAATAAATGTCAGTTTATTCAAGGTTACTATTATAGTAAACCTATCCATACTCATGCATTTACTGAGCTATTAGAAATCGGTATTCACCTATAGTATATTGCTAATATGGATAAGTAATAATGAATTTGAACAACTATAGTAAAAAGGAAAGAAGATATCTTCTTTCTTTTTGTTTTTTTATTTAAATTTCTATTCCTTCACCACTTCATTTATTATATCTATTAATTGATGAATCCCCTCATCATTTGTTTTCTTATATCCATTCATGTTTTGAATATATCTCTCCTTATTTGTATACAACTTATTTACTGCATGTATGAATACATTCGTACTTATTCTGTCCTGGATTATAACTTCCGCATATCCTTGCCGAGAAAAATATTCAGCATTTAAAACTTGATCTCCCCTACTAGAACTGTTAGTTAACGGGATAAGCAACATCGGTTTCTTCAAAAATAGCAATTCAGAAATAGCAGTAGAACCTGCTCTAGAAACTACAACACTCGCCATATTTAGTATATGCGGCAACTCATCCCCTATATACTCAAATTGCATATAACCTTCCATACCAATAGATGAATCCACCTTCCCTTTACCGCACATATGAACAATATTAAAATTTAATAGTAATTTTTCCAAACTTCCCCTTACCATATCATTTATCCATTGAGCACCTTGACTCCCACCCATAATTAACAATACTGGTTTATCTTGCTGAAATTTACAATAGCTTCTTCCCCGCAATACATTGCCCCTCTCAATTTCTTCCCTTACAATTGGTCCTACATAAACCTTCTTCTCATTACTTACATTTTCTCCTGTCTGAGGAAATGTTGTGCATAGTTTTGTAGTAAAAGGTAATGCTATTTTATTTGCTAATCCTAACGTACTATCTGGTTCACGTATTATTACAGGTACTTTATTCATCCACGCTCCTATTACTACAGGAACGGACACAAATCCTCCTGCCGAAAAAACAACATCTGGTTTTATTCGTTTCATCAATTTATAACTTTGTATGCAACCTTTTATTATTTTAAAAGGATCTTTAAAGTTCTCCCAATCCCAATATCTCCTAAGCTTCCCCGTTGAAATACTATTGTATTTCACATTTTGAACTAATAGTTTTTCAATTCCATTTTGAGATCCAATATACTCAATTCCCCATCCTTTTTCCATAAATTTAGGAATCAATACCATATTAATCATTACGTGTCCGGCTGTACCGCCCCCAGTAAAGAGAATCTTTTTATTCATAATTTATATCCACCTTTATCATTAAAAATCTTGTTTTATACTAATCTATTAAATGTAAGTAAACTTACTATTATTTATATAAACATTTAGCTCAAACCCTATATCTTGCAAAAAATCTTTAATAAGATCATAAAAATCATTTCCATACTCACTACATTCATACTGAGCAAAGACTTGAATTACAAGCCTAGTTCCTGTACCTATTACTGGATTTTTCCTATCACCCTTTTTACCTTCCACATAGGCTTGACATTTATTTATCGCCTCATAGATACACAAAACATGCTCTTCCTCATCTTTCCAGTCCAGCGTATCAACAATTAAAAGAAATAGCGTATTTTGATTATCCATTGTTTTATAGCCATTCATATATTTCTTACACCCTTTTCATTTTTCATTGAATGCAGATTTCACTACACTTCGCATACTCGAGTACATCTTTTAATGATTGATGGAATTGAATTTCTGGGACCCAACCTAACCTTTTTATATCCTCTATTACTAAACTCTCATTTGATTCGCTTCCACTATGCTCTGCTTCTTTTATGGAAAAACTCAGCTGTGTTAATTCTTTGTATTGTTCTATTACATCTAATAAAGACCGTTTTATCCCTGATCCAATATTATATTGTTTTCCATTTATTCCATCGCGCAATAACACATGATACGCTTTAACCGCATCACGTACATCTAGAAAATCCCTACTATCTTTCAAACTGTTTACTTCAATAATTGCTTCACTTTTATTCGACTCTATAGTTATCATTTTTTTTGCAAGAATAGAACAAATACCATTCGATACTCCTGGACCAATTAAATTCGAGGGCTTTGCAATGATAATATTTGAATTCATTAATTCACTCCACGCCTCTGCAATAATGACTTGCATCGTTTTACTTAAACTATATGGATTTGAAATTTTTATATTGCTCATACTATCTGCTTGCAAAGCAGATCCTATAACCAATGTTCTACAGTGAGGTACTTCTTGCTTAATTGCTTCTAATAAATATAACGTCCCTATTACATTAACCTCTACATATTCAAGAGCAGCTGTCCAAGACTCTATGACCGAATTCTTTCCTGCTAAATGCAATACATAATCTGGCTTTATTTGTTTCATTACCTTCATTACTTCGCTCTTATTAGTTAAATTACAAGTAATACCATTCCCAATTATTTCTCTATGTGCACGATTTTGAAACATAGGAATTACATGAAAGCCCTGCTCTAAAAAATATTGGCAAGCATGGCGTCCTGTGAAACCATTTGCACCAGTTATTAAAAGACTCGCATTTTTTTTCATCGTAAAAACCCTCCTTTTAATAACATTTGTTTCACCTCGTGTTTTGTAAGTAAGTCTTGTTGAGAACTAAAACTCTTCACATCCACAAGCGGATAGCTAGCATAATATTCTTGCAGTCCTTCTATAGGAATAGTCGGTAGTACCACAAAATAATTTTGATCAAAACTTATACTTGTTTTACTCTCTACCTCAGATAAAAGCATTTCACTTAATTTTTCACCCGGTCTTATCCCTACTTCTTTTACCTTCACGTTTTCCTTTTTCGAATCTTCAATTAACACTTCTGCTAAATCTGTTATTTTACATGCCGGCATTTTCATAACAAAGATTTCCCCACCTCTACCTTGATATACGGCTTTAAATAACAATCCAACAGCATCTTCAATCGTTAAGAAAAATCTAGTCATACTTGCATCGGTAATCCCTACTTGTAAAGATTTTTTAATTTGTTTTTTAAAGAGTGGTACCACACTTCCACTCGTCCCCAAAACATTTCCACCACGAACACAAATGAATTTTGTTTTCTTCGTTTGCATATTCGCATGCACCATTAACTTCTCACCAATTGCTTTTGTCATCCCATACGTATTTGATGGATCGGCTGCTTTATCCGTTGAAACATATATAACTTTCTCAACTTGCATCTGTATAGATGCTTCAATTACATTTTGTGTACCATGTATATTTGTTTTTATAGCTTCATAAGGATAATACTCACATACTGGAACATGTTTTAAAGCTGCAAGATGGAATACATAATGGACACCTTGGCATGCATAGACTAGTTGTTCTTTATCACGAATATCTCCAATAATAAATTTTAATCTATCATCATTTATAAACTGTTGCTGCATTTCAAACTGAACCGTTTCATTTCTTGAAAAAACTCTAATTTCTTTCGGTGATTTTTCTAATAATTGTTTTATAAGTTCCTGTCCCCACGAACCTGTACCACCAGTAATTAAAATTATTTTATTTAGCATTTCTTTTCCTCCTACCACACATTTCAATTAGAATTGTATTTATAAAATTTATTGAATTATTTTCAATTGATTTAAATCATAATTGTCGTTTGTTACATTTAATTGACAAAATAAAAAAACAGAAACTATTAAAAATAGTTTCTGTTTTTTTATTTCACCTCACAACAGTAAGATTTTTTATACTTTTTGCATGATAACTAAACCCTTGTAAAAAACACCGCTCATTTATTTCTTATACTCGTAATAAAATAAATAGAACGATTCATAGCCAATAATCATGTTTAAATTTATGAAAAATGGAGGTAACGGAATGTACCGAAGCAATTCAAATCATACATATAACGGACCTTCCAAAGTACTGCCTCTCTCCCTATTTGATGTAAAAAATGAATTAAAACAAAAAAGCAAACTCATACATTCTGGCTCGATGTATAAATTAACGAAAGAAGAGCAACTCATCATCAACAACATAAAAATACAAACAGAACAGCTAAATAAAAATAATGTGACAAGAACACGCGCATACTACCAATTTTACACTCAATATCCAGAAATACATTGGGCACTACTTGGGCATATGGTATCACGTAACGGCGGTTGGAATATGACTGATTTAAAGGGCGATTTATATACGAAAATTTTATCAGAGAAAGATCAAATCACATTTTTTTCTTTTTTAGAAAGAGGGAATTGGCTTATTTTCCAAGATGTATATCCTCAATTTCTGCTTTATGAACAAAGTGTGAAAAGAGCACAAAAGCTATTTCACCTTCTCCCTCACCTAAATGTTTCTACATTTATGGAAACGATGTGGAACGATTTTTGGAAAACAGGTAACAAAAAAACATTAGCCATTGCAACTATTATTAATGAACAACACTACTTAGAAAAAAGAGTAATTCAAAATATACAATTTAAAAAGACTGTACTTAATAGTATTGGATTTAAACTCTTTGATTTCTTTCAGTTTAATCATATCCTTTTCCCATTCTACGAAAATGATAAGAAACTCAAAGTATTACTATTTGGTGATACAATGAAACATTTCACTTCCTTACACGAACGAATCTTAATTGGAAAAAGGTTGTATTCATTATTATTTCGAGACACACATGTTTTATCTCAAATAATAAGCTGGGCCCAGCACCATCCGCATACAGGATCAAGGAAAGATTACTGGCCTCATTTATTTTCAAGTGTCAATGAATCTTTTTCCCGTGAGTTTTATAAGCGTCGAATAAAGAAATGCCAGTTACGTAGTGGCGCTTATCGTATATACAGTCCTGCACTCATCTATGCATGGCGAGATATGAAGCATGAAGAAGTTGACAATGAAGATTGGTTTACGGACTGGCAAGTTGTAAATTACTTAGTAGATAAGGAGGAAAATATAAATGGACAAATTACAGAAGACTACTGTAAAACACTCGAAAAAATTGAATTGGCAATTCTTGCAAAGAAAAACGTCCTCCTTCGAGAAGAAGAATGATTTTCTAACATTAGCAGTTACAATCTTACTCTCTTCTATTATCGGAACTTGCTTAGATGCTTTCTTTGTTGCGAACCAAATGTATTCCTTTCCCGTTAGACCATTCTCATCCATATTTTCAGTTAACATTGGCTTTACTTTGTTTGTACTACCGATTTTAACAGCTGTTTTTATACAAATTTCCAAAACATTCTCTACAATTTCTAGAATTCTACTTATTATTTCAATAGGTATTTTTGCCAGCATTTTTGAACAAGTTGCTGAAAGATTCGGTTTCTTTATTCATAGCTTGGATTGGAATCATACATATTCTTTATTTGGCTATATGATTTTCTTTTCTTTTATTTGGAAAGTATATCATTTCATACAAAAATGAAGAGACCATAATCGATCTCTTCTTAAGCATAATCTTCGGTTATTGCTAATGGTGCAAGAGTTTGAAGACTTTTTGAACGTAAACGATAAGCAACGATTTTCTTCTTATATTGCTTGATTACATCAACATGTTCCTCATGGCTATATAGAGAAAATCTAATCTCTTTATTCCCTTTCTTCGTATCAATAACAAGTGGTGTTCCTTCTCCATGTGGCGGGAAATAATGTTTATCTAAAAATAAAGCTTCATTAAATTCATGAATAACTTGTCGTTTCATTTCTCCCTCTATATTCTTTCCATCTATCGATATAGAGGTATTCTCTTCCTCAAGTTTTTGATGCAATTCAAATCTACTAATAATTGATTCTACAACAGAAGTTGGCATACTAGAAACTAGCACTTTAAGAGCGCCAAAAATAAATAAAGTAACTATAAACCATGTTGTCATTTTCTCATCTCCATTACATTTTAAAATATAAATTTCGTTCCATACGGTATGAATATACTAATGAGTATTCCCGTTACAATCATCGTTACCGAACCGATTGTCGCTTCTTTTTCGCCTTCCTTCACGAGACGGCTCACACCGATAATATGTGATGCGCAGCCCATCCCCACTCCTTTTCCAATCGTACTTGTTATTCGGAAAAACTTAAGTACTGTTGGTCCGATAATAGCACCTGTTATCCCTGCAACAACTACAAAACTAGAAGTCATAGATGGAATACCGCCAATTTGATCCGCTAATGAAATAGCAATAGGCATCGTCGCTAATTGCGGAAGTGTTGTTAATATAAGTTCCTTATCTATATTTAACATCCCACCAATCACTACATTCATACTCGTTAAAACCACTATACCTACCGCTACACCGATAAGTATCGACAAAAAGTTTTTCATAAGTATGTTTCGCTCTTTAAATAAAGGTATCGCTAACGCTACAATTGCAGGACTTAATAAGCCGGAAAGAATATCTCCCCCATTTTCCCTATATTCATGATGAGAAATATCAAAAATTAAAAATAAGCAAATCATACTCGCTGTAACTGTTAACACCGGTAACGTAAATGGAAACGGAATTTTTTTATATAACTTTGTCGCCAATACATACATTACTACAGTAATAATAATTAAGACCATTTGCATCGTGCACCTTGTCGATTTTATTTTTTTGATGTTACTAATAATTGACTTATATATCCTGAAACAATTAAAGTTACTACCGTACTTGCAACTACTAACAGGAATATAATACTCCCCTTACCGAAAAGAAAAGACCCGAATTCCATCAGCCCTGTTGTCGAAGGAATTAGAAATAACGGTAAAAATACGAGTAACTTTTCCGCACCTTCCTCAAACCACTTTAATGGTAAAATACGAGTAGAAAGGAGCAGAAACAGCATTAACATCCCAATTAAACTTCCTGGCATTGATAAATGGAATACTTCTTGAATCCACGTACCAACTAAGCTAAATACATATAGCACGCCTACTTGCAGTAAAAGCGCCACGTACTTCATTTCTTTCCCTCATTTCAATATTACGCATCACTATTATGAGATCTCATTTAACGTTTCCGCAAACCTCGTAATTCCCAGTTGAATTTGTTCGACATCTACTCTCCCAAAAGTAAAACGAATATATTCATTTTTAGTACCTAAAACACTTCCCGGGACAAACGCTACACCATTTCGTATAGATTCGCCTAATAAATGATATTCATCAAATGTTCCTTGCACTTTGCACCATAAATGTATTCCACCCTCTGGAACAAAAAGTTCAACCTGGTCCCCTAATATTTCTTCAAGCTTTCTAATTAACACATCTCTTCTGTCTTTCAATTGCTCACGAAGCATTGTAATATGTACATGAAAATCTTCTGATTCTAAAAATTGATTTGCCACCCACTGCGTAAATACACTATGGCCAAAATCAACTTGCTGTTTTGCATCCGCTAAACGTTCTATTACACGCGTAGGGCCAATTACCCAGCCAATACGTAATCCTGATGCAACAATTTTTGATAATGAACTTATATAAAGAACATTCCCGTTTTGATCCATTGATTTTAATGTAGGATTCACTTCTCCATTAAATGAAGTTAAACTATACGGATCATCTTCTACAATCGGTATACCAAATTCAGAAGACAGCTCTAAAACCTTTTTACGCCTTGCTAATGACAACACAGTTCCCGTTGGATTTTGATAATCTGGATTCAAAAATACCATGCGAATACGATGCTTTTTATGCAAATCAATTAAGTCATCTGGATTCATTCCATGCTGATCAACAGGTAGATGGAATATTTTTAAGCCAGCAGATTTAAACATCGGCAATGAAAAACAATACGACGGATCTTCAATTGCAATCGCGTCTCCTGGTTTTAATAAGCATTGCACGATAAGGTTAAGTGCCTGTTGTGCGCCAGATGTAATAAGGATAGAATTCGAATCTGCTTCAATTTGTTTATATTGCTGAACATGTGCTGCAATTGTTTTTCTCAACATTTCATTTCCAAGCGGATGGTCATAACCGAGGTTTTCCATAAATGTTTTCTCCGACAAAATCGTTCGGAATCTATCGCTCGGAATCAATTCTGGTGACAATTCACCACTCGCTAAATTAATTAAGTCGTCTTTTTGTGTTTCCGTTCTAATTTGTTGAACGAGTGGTACGTTAGGTAAGAACGATCCATCCTCCACGTACCTACCCCAGTTCGGTATTCGTTTATGTGAGACACCCCATATATCTGTATTGACCCTTGTTCCGCTTCCCTTTTGCCGTTCTACTACTCCAAGTGATTTTAATTCTTCATACGCAGCTACTATTGTACTCCGGTTCACCTGTAATTCTTTTGCTAACGTACGCTCAGAAGGTAACTTGCTGTCAGAAGGAAACTCACCTGAAGAAATACCCCTTTCCATATAATCCGCTATTTGTTTATATACAGGCGTCTTATCTGCACGATTTGGTTTCCATTCCACCTTGTTGCCCCCTCTCAAAACGAACTATCCTTGATTCCCTAATAACAGTATTAACTTTAATAATAGTATTAATTAAATACATGATTTAAAAATCTTTCTACCGTCATATTAAAGCTAGTCGGCTGTTCTAAATAAGGTAAGTGTCCACTATTTTTAAACTCAATAAAAGTTGTATTTTTCAAACGTCTTTCAAACTCTCTTACATATTTCTCGGGAACGAAATCATCATTTTCCCCTCTTATAATTAAAGTAGGACATAAAATATTTGAAAGAAACGGTCTTTGATCATAATCTACTAATTCAGCAAATAATCTTTGAATATGCACCGAATTAATAGACTGTAAAGATTGATAAAATCCCCTAACAATTACTTCATTATCTGCTACTCCCATCGCCTTCAATAATGTATCCGCCCATGTTTTTCCATTATCGTGTAAGCTAAGTAAATCATATACTTCAATTCTTTCTTTTCGATCTTCAGGCTCCAAATAGGGAAATGCATTTACAACAATTAAACTAGAAACAAAGCCTGGATATTGAATAGCAAAATCGATACCGACTCTAGCTCCTTTTGAAAGACCACACATAACTACTTTTTGTAGCTTTAAATAACTGCATAACTCATACAATACATTTGCATATTCTTTAAAAAGAATTTCCAGCCCTTCAGATTTCCCATGCCCCGGTAAATCAAGAGAAATCACCGTCCAATTCTCTTTGAAATATTGCCTTTGATATAGCCAATTGTTTGCGTTCCCACCAAGACCGTGTAATAACAATATAACAGGGCCCGATCCTTCTATATTGTAAGAAATTTTCCTATTCTTATATTCAAAATACATATTCATCACCTTCAGCTATCACGTCACTTACTCTTATCTTTGAATGAATATATCCAAAATGGTTCCTTTTCTAACCACTCTACTGTTTCCGGTACACCTTCTTCATACTCTCTTTTTAGTTCCGTTACTTTCGTCGCAAATTGTGATGCATGTGCTTGCAATGCCTCTAATTTTATGGGAACATATTCTTTCACTTCATTTTTAAAATGCGGAGGACCTATTTCCGCTTCATGATTCTTCGAAAAAGCTACCGCATAAAATGTTGGCCTTTTATATTCCGGAATATTAGCTAACGCCTCTGCTACCGCTTCTCCTGTTGCATCATGATCTGGATGAACCGCATATCTCGGATAAAAAGAAATAACTAACGAAGGATTCACTTCTTCTACACATTTTTGTATTACACGTCTTAACTCTCCGGGAGTTTCAAATTCAAGAGTTTTATCACGATATCCCATCATACGTAAATCTTTAATCCCTAAAATATTTGTAGCCCTCTTTAGTTCCGTCTCTCTTATAACATTTAATGATTCACGTGTTGCAAAAGGAGGATTCCCCATCGTTCTCCCCATTTCACCTAACGTTAAGCAAACATAAGTAAGAGGAACATTTCGCTGCGCATAAGCTAAAATTGTACCTGCCACGCAATATGACTCATCATCTGGATGCGGAAAAACAATTAAAACGTGGCGTTCATTTTTTATCAAAATCATACTCCTCCATCATATACAATATTAACTTTTTTCTTTCAAAACTATTAAATCACTACCGCATACCACGTTATCCCAACAAGTAGTACGAAAAGAAGAAGAATATAAATAGTTGATAAGTTTTTCACATTTCTCTTTGTAGACTTGCCGTAATTCTCCTCAACATTTCGTGCAACTAACACGGTCCCAAACAGGGATCCAATTACAATAATAACCACTAGTGAAATTGCAAAAATCATTGTATTTTCACCTCTCTAAAGACAATCTATTTTAATAAAGAACTTCCTCTTTAAAACTTTAATAACATACTACCTTTCTTCTCTTATCATAATAGATGTTTACAAAAAACGGACCAACCACTTTTGTGTTTTTTTGCTCATCCACTTTAAAAAATGAAAAGCAACTGATCACTTTGGACTCAGTTGCTTTTCACACGATAAATTATTTTCTATTTTTATTTGAAATTAATTCGATTTAAAAGTTTAGTCTTTTCATAATGAAACATCGATTGAGATAACTCGAAAATTGTCCCGTTTACAAGACACACTGTATTTTCAATAAGAAGCGCCGGATCACCTTCATTTAATTCTAACAGCTGCGCGTTTTCTTTATTTACTTTTTCACAACTAATAACTTTATCGGCAAAGCCAATATTTAATCGTAAATCTTCAATGAAATAACTGTATACAGAGCTTAATGCTATTTCTTTATTCAAATATGGAATAATATCCTTTTTGAAATAACTTACTTCAATAGAGAATGGTTTACCATCTACAATTCTTAAACGCTTCAAAAAATATATCCTAGTTCCAGCTTCGCATTGCATCCGCTTTGCTATATCTTCGTCCGCATCTATTACTTCAAGCTCTAACACTTTCGTTTCAATATTTTGCGAAACGAGATTTTTCGTTAATCCACGTAAACTTCCTAAATTAATGTAATCTGTTACAGAAGTTTCACGTAAAAACATACCACTACCTTGCACTTGAAAAATATAACCTCTATTTACAAGCTGACTAATTACTTTACGTATCGTATTACGGCTTACTTCAAACCGATTCATCAAAGCTTCTTCTGTAGGTAGTTTTTTCGTTTCATTAAAAAGCCCATCTCTAATGTTTTGCTCTAACACATCTGCAATTTGTTTATACTTTGCACTCATACACTTTCTCCTAAAATACTCTTTTATCTGTTATAACTCTTCTCCTCTCGTTTCGATCACATGTTTATACCAATGAAACGAAAGTTTTTTCTTACGTTTTAAGTTATCATTATGATCGACAAAAATAAAGCCATATTGCTTTTTATACCCATTTAACCAACTTAATAAATCAATCACTGACCATGCATAATAACCTTTTAAATTGATTCCCTCTTCAATTGCACGCTTTATTACTTTTAAATGCTCTTCAATAAATTTAATTCTCGGAACATCTACAACTTCTCCTTCAATGATTGGATCTTCATCACCAAGTCCATTTTCCGTTACATACATCTTTATGTCACCGTAACGCTCTTTCAACATATGCAATCCATCTAAGAAACCTTCGGGAGATATTTCCCATCCCCATTTTGTATATGTTTTATCATCCATTTTTACTGTGCGATAAAAACCATCAAAAGAAGGATTACCTGGAGCAAGTGTTGAGTTTTCTCGAGAATGCTCATCGCTCTTTATATCCATATCGTATCTTTCTACTCGTATTGGTTGATAATAATTCAAGCCAATAAAATCATTCTTTTCGGCATTTTGTTTAATGATTTCTAATTCTTCAACCGTCCAATTAGGAGTCCACCCTTTTTCCTTTAATTGTTGAACAACATAAGGTGGATACTCACCTTTTAAAACTGGATCATAATACCAATACGCTTCATATTCATTCGCATGATTTGCTGCTAGTATATTTTCTTTTTCATCATCCACACTATAAGCAGGTAAGAAAACATGTGTAATCCCAATCTCCCCATATTGTTTCACCTGCTTGTACACCGCAACTGTTTTCGCATGTGCATAAAATACATAATGAGTCGCTTGAAAATACTTTGGAACATCATTTTTTATTCCTGGTGGATGTGCACCTTTTAAATAGCCTAATCCACAAAACATTACTGTTTCATTAAAAGTAATCCAATGTTTCACTCTATCACCAAATGCTTTAAAGCAAATTTCGGCATACTTTACAAAAGCATCTGCTGTTCGTTTATTCGTCCACCCACCATCCTTTTCTAACGGTAATGGTAGATCCCAATGATATAAAGTGACAAACGGTACAATCCCGTACTTTAAACATTCATCAATTAAATTGTTATAAAATTTAATGCCTTTTTCATTTACCTCTCCATCTCCATTCGGCAATATTCTCGCCCAAGAAATCGAAAAACGATACGATTCCAATCCCATCTCAGCCATTAAACGAACATCTTCCTTATATCGATGATAATGATCAACCGCTACATCACCATTTGTTCCATTGTATGTTTTGCCAGGAATTTTTGAAAACTCATCCCAATTCGTAACACCTTTTCCATCCTCATTCCATGCACCTTCTACTTGATAAGAAGCTGAAGCAGCTCCGAATAAAAAATCATGTGGAAACTTCATAGTATATACCTCCATTTCATTAGAATAAATCAAATTCATTATTACATATAAAATTTGTAGGTACAAATTTAAATGATTATTATATAATAAATTTCTGTTTTTCACTATAATTAAACATAGCATTCACACCATTTACAAAAAAAGAACCTATAAAGGTCCTTTTTCAAATTGTGCAACGCAGCACTATATTGAGTATCTTAAAGTTTATACTACTGATAAATGTTAACAAACTTATTCTTCAATAATGAATTGTGAAATTAGCATTTCTAAATTTTCGACTTTCTTTTTCATTTCATTAGATTTCGTCGTTATTTCTTGAATCAATGTGGCTTGTGCTTGAATTGATTGTACCGTTCGATTCGTTTCTTGCGAGACTTGTGTTGCAGTTTCAGAGACTATTGATAAAGAGGCATTCACTTCTTCTGTCCCAGCAGACATTTCTTCTGTGGCAGCAGACACTTCTTGAATTTGGGACGTTATTCTATTAATATCTTGCATAATAGATGAAAATGCGAGTTCTGCCTTATATGCTGCTTCTTTACCACCACTAGCCTGTTGTTGACCTTTTTTCATTACATGAACTGTATCCTGTGTATCTTGATGTATAAAATGTAATAAATTATTTATATCATTTACAGACGTTTTAGATTTCTCAGCCAGACCTCTTACTTCAGCTGCAACTACTGCAAATCCTTTTCCATTTTCTCCGGCGCGTGCCGCCTCAATTGCAGCATTTAAGGCCAGTAAATTCGTTTGTTCTGCAATATTAGTAATAATATCTAGCGCTTCTTCAATTTGTTGTGTACGTGTAACAAGTCTATCAATGACCTTAGAAGTTTCTTCGACAACTTCATTCACACTATTCATTTGACGAATAGATTGTTTTATAACTTCACTACCAGAATTTGCTTGGTCTATTGTTGCCACAGCAACTTCAGCAACCATCGCTGAAGATTCAGCTACTGTTTGAACTCCAGTTGCAATTTCTTCCATCGCAGTTGAACTTTCTTGAATACTAGTCACCTGTCCCTCTATTTCTTTATTTATTTCAGAAGTAGTTCGAACAACCTCGTTTGATATATGTGCTGCCGTTTTTGTCTCTTGTAACATATTTTCAGTTGAAATAATCACTTCTTTTGCTGTAACCTTCACCTGACCGACTAATTGTTGCAAGTTATCTAACATACTATTAAAGGATTGTACAATATGGCCTAATTCGTTCTCGGATTTATAAGAAGTTCGAATTGTTAAATCTCCAGCAGATACTCGTTCCATATCTTTTTGTAATAATACAATTGGTTTTTTTATAGTATTTTTTATTATAAAACCAATAAAAATAATTATTATGATTCCAACACATGAAATAATTACAAATGTTATTATTGTATTTTTCACACTATTGATATTCTCTTTTTGTAGTTGTTCAGCCGCGGTATTATTATATAAAATAAGTTCACGGATAGACTGGATTGTTTTTCCCATATTAGGCTCAATTTCTTTTAAATAATAGCTATAAGCTTCTTCATTATTAGTCAGTCCCAAATCCTGTGCTTTCTTCATTTGTATTCTTAAATCTTTGAATTGACTTTGAAATGCATTATACAAGCCCTTTTCTTTATGAGAACTAATTCTAGTTTCAAATTGTTTTAATAACTCATCATTTTCTTTCCTAGTCTTATCCATTTCTGTTATTAGTTCTTTCATTCTTTTTTCATCTTTCGATATCATAATCTCCATAAAATTCATATTAACATGGTAAAAATTTGATTCTACAGTTCCTATCCATTCAATTGGTAATAGCCTTTCGTCATACATACTAGAAGATGTATTTTCACCTTTTTGAAGCCCTAAAAACCCTAGAGAAGATAACATGATACAAGCCAAACTCGATATAATGACTAACACATTTAATTTCGTTCCAATTTTACTATTTTTAATAAAAGACAACAATTCCACCTCATCTGTATATTATACTTATATGTTTTATATTACAATAATATTCGACATTTATCGACATTTTTTTGTGTCGATTTTATAACTGCATTAAATTATTATATTAACTATATAAACCTATTCAAAGAACTTTGATTCTCATAATATCCAATACTAAAAAGTCTTATGGGAATTCCACAAGACTTTTAATAGCTTTACATTGTTTCTATGAAATTATGGTGAAAATTAAAGTGACTTATTAGTTCTTATAACTTCTTGATAGAGAATCGGTGACCACTTATCACTAACATAATCTTGGATCACCCAACCAACTCTTTTTGGATTCTCTTGTTTAATATATGCCGCAATTTCGGGATTTATATAAGAGGCATAATAATATGGGCTATTCCATGCTGTACCACCAGAAGACAAGCTTGTAAAATTAACATATAGATGATTTAAATCCTCACTATTGTTCATCGTTTCCTTAATCGTATCTTTAATAGATTTTACTTTCACATCATAACTCTCTTTATATTTATCTTGTACTGTTACATTTACATTTTGATTTACAGTTGTCGTAAACGTCTCATTATCTGGCCAATAAAAATTATTATATCCTCCAGATTCATTACTACCACTATATCTTTTTAGTAGTACAATTTTCCCTCGAGCATCTCCAAGTTTTATATTTCCTTCTGTTTTTAAAAAGATAGGATCAACAAAATAATTTTTTTCAAACGTATTACTAAAGGAACCTTCTGCCCCTTTCATATCCTCATACTCTTTTTTTAAAGACATAATAATTGTTTCACTTGGGTTATCTTTTAAAAATTGTTTCGCTTCGTTTATGAATTCATGCAGTGTTACATAAAGATATAATGGCCCATGATGAAGAACTATCGTATTATCATCTGTTAAACGGCCTCTTATATCAAAAATGCGAGCTCCATGATCCATTTGATAACGAAAATCATACTCTTGCGTCATTCCCCATACTTGCTTTATTGGATTTTGTAATTTAAACGTACCACTATCATGTGTTCCTGGAATTGAAATTCGTGCTAACGGGATGTTATCAGGTATAGGTTTCATCCATTTTGACCAATTTTCAAGTTCAATAACAGAGCTAGCTGCAACGACTTGCTTATCATGTAAAGCAAATACAGATGTGATAAATATCATACTACATATGAATAATTTCAAAATAAACTTCTTATTGCTCATTATTATTCCTCCTTTTTCTGTTTCATATCAAACTTATTGAATATAATATAATCTGGTGAATAAAAAATAAATAACATTTCATCAATATGAAATATTGCATAGAAGTAAAGTTAAAAAATCATTCACATATACTGAATTAGAAAAATTTAAAGGAACTTCATCTGAAGTTCCTTTCGTTTATTTTATATTCAATATATATGAACCATCTTTATTCTCATACTTATAAACATATAAATAATATTTACCTGGCTTTGCATTATAAGTTCCTTTAACTACATTCCCTTCATTTTCACCATATGCTACATAGTTGTTTAAATCTGATTCATGATGAAGTACCCATGTCATTCCAATGTTTTGTTCATTTAGTAGAGCAATATTAATATTTTCTGGTGAGTCAATTTGGAAAGTAAATACATCTACCTTATCACGATTATGTAGTGTTCCTTTTATTGGTGTATGAAAGTTAACTTTATTTGCCTGTCTACGTTCATTATTTGGTTCATTTTCTGTTACTTGTAACTCATTCCCACCGTTCAGTTCTCTTCGTTCATACCCTAAATCTACTAGTATAGACTTCAAATCTGGTAAAACACCAATTTTATCTGAAGATGGATCTTTAGATTTCGTTCCAGTGTTACGGTTACTTAATATCGTTCTTAATTCACTTGGTCTATACGGTTGTCCTAAATTTTCTTTAGCAATACTTTGTACTAAAGTCGCTGCTCCTGCGATAATGGGTGAAGCACTAGATGTTCCACTAAAGCTTGAAGTATAAAGATTTACAGCACTTCGACTTTGCTCAGCTGTAGTTGTATCTACATTTTCTCCCCACCCGTACACATCAATCCGACTTCCATAATTTGAAAACCACATACGCTCATGAGGGAAAGATGAAGAGCCCGCTCCTACCATAATTGCACCTGAATCTTTAAAATCTTTACTATTACGATTTAAGACTTGTTTACCATTTCTATCTTTAAATTGATCTAAATCATTCCATCCATTTGCTCCAGCTTCTATAATGACAACACCTTTATCTGTACCAGCACGAATCGCATCAAAGATATCTGGTTGTATTTCAACAGGTAAATATTTATCACCATATCCATCAAAGGAAGCTTGTGCCTCTAATAATAAAACATCCCCAGCTTCTAACTGATTTACAGCACTTAATATTGCATCAGCTGTATTATACTGCCCGTTATCTCTTATTTGAGAAATCACTTTCGCTTTCGCTTTTGGCGCAATCCCAATATTCCCCACTGCATTATCTTCAGAGGATACAATTCCTAGTACTGACGTTCCATGTCCAACATGCTGATCTATATTTCTTCCAGACATTAATTTAATATTTTGATGTACTAAATCCTCATGATTTAATAGCCATCCATATTCCATATCAACAAAAGTTATACCATTTCCATTACCGCCTTGAACTCCCCAGGCGAAGGGCGCATTAATACCGTATGGTGCCGCATCAAGGTAACCTTGTTTTTTATATCTAGGATTGTTATTAGGATTAAAAGATACACTTAATGGTTGTACTTCCGGTGGCGTTATTTTTTCTTGTTTCTTCACATACACATCTTCTATTAAAGAAGATGTCTTTAACTTATCTACTAGTTCTTCTTCCTGCTCACCATTTTGAGTTTGAAGAATATAGTAGTTTAATAAACTTGTAGATATATTATTGGGTGCTTTCACTTCAAGGTTTTGTATTTGTTCCGGGCTTACAGATGTGAATAAACGATTAAATGTTACATCTGGATATTCTGCAAAAAAATCTTCTAGTACTTTATCGTTCGTTTGAGATTGTATTTGTTTTTCAATACCATCTTCATATGGCAATTTCAAATCCGCTCTGAATTTTACAATGATTTGCTTATCTGTTTCTTGTTCTATCCCTAATTTACTCTGCTGTTCTACAGAATCAGCCTTTACACTATTGACCGTGTCCCCTATTCCTAAAAATATTGAAATAATTACAGCTGAAACAGATATTCTTTTAAATATATTCATTACATCACTCCTCCTATTAATAATATGTAATCATTATATTAATCTATAATGATTTTACTTATATAACATATTCCCTTTCTACTAAATAGATTATAGTAATCAGCAATATGAACTTCAATGTATTTTTATATGCAATATTTCATATTCGGACTCTACACTACATAAATAAGAAACTTATGATGATTATTTATTTTATACGTGCTAATATACTTATATTAAAATATTATGTATAGACATTCTGAACTATATTACTTAACAATTTCACCTTATTTTCGCTAGGAGGATTTACAATGAAATTATTAAAAATAAAACATATAATCCCTATATCTGCAGCTGCAATTACATTCGTATGTCATCAAAGTACAGCTGAAGCATCTACCATTCATACAGTAAAAAAGAATGATACACTTTGGGGCATTAGTAAACAATATGGGGTTTCAATACAATCCATTAAACAGGCTAACAATAAAGGAAACGATCAAACCTTTATTGGTGAGCAGTTAAATATTCCAGGGTCCATGAATTCAAATGAAATCACCGTTCGTCAAAATGCCAAACCTAAACCTGCGAACATTTCTAGACAAATTATTTATCAAGTACAACAGGGAGATTCATTAGAAACGATAGCAAAGCGTTACAACGTTACCGTTCAATCTATAAAACAAATTAACAATACAGCCGGAAACAAGCTTTATACAGGACAACATTTAAAAATTAACTCAAGCATTTCAGAAAAAGAAAAAGACTTAATGGCACGCTTAGTTACCGCTGAAGCAGGTGGCGAATCTTATAAAGGTAAAGTAGCTGTAGCAAAAGTTATACTAAATCGTGTAAATGCAAAAGGTTTTCCAAATACAATAACAGGCGTTATTTATGAACCTATTAAATACGGATATGCCTTTACTCCTGTTACAGATGGAAGAATTAATCAGCCTGCAAGCCCAGAAGCAAAAATGGCAGTAGAAGAAGCTATCTCCACAAATGGCATACATTCTGATTGGCTTTATTTTTACAATCCAAAAACATCAACAGACAAATGGATTACGACACGTCAAACAGTAGCAGTAATTGGTAACCACGTCTTCGCTAAATAACATATAAAAAACAGACCTTCTCACTTAAAAGGTCTGTTTTTTTATATGTAAGAATTTATTTATCATATGACATAGTGATCTTTGAAAACTATTTCTTCTTTTAAATAAAGACATTTATATTTACTTCATCACTCCGAAAAATTAAAGAAGCATCGAGTTAAAAAACTCCCTTTTTATTAATAAAAGCTATTTCTTAACTTCATAAAATTGTTATACACTAGAAAAATAAAAACAAACTATTCGTTAGCAGGTGAAAAAATATGTATGATGTTACAATTATCGGTGCTGGAGTAAGTAGCATTTTTATGGCTTATTCACTGACTAAAAGTAACAAAAAGGTTTTAATTCTTGATAAAGGTAAAACGCTAGAAGATCGCCATTGTCCTTTAGACGAAGGAAAAGTGTGTACTTGTACTACATGTGATAAATATTTTGGGTTTGGCGGTTTAGGAAAATCTGAAGGGAAATTTAATTATACAAACGGATTTGGCGGAGAACTTGAGCAAAAAGTCGGTAAAGAAAGCTTTATTCAACTCATGGCTGAAGTAGATGAAATTCTATGTCAGTTCGGAGGAAGTTCTGTTTCAAAATACTCTACAGAAAATCCAAATCTCAATAAGAGAGCTGAAACGTGTGGTT
The DNA here is from genome assembly GCF_051294775.1 of Bacillus pretiosus. NCBI lineage: Bacteria > Bacillati > Bacillota > Bacilli > Caryophanales > Bacillaceae > Bacillus > Bacillus pretiosus. Next base: position 1,067,480 of record NZ_JBPPHF010000002.1, on the reverse strand, counting down.
TACAAATGCTAACAACAGAAGTAAGACATCTTGGTACTACCCTTTCAAGTGACATTTTTCAGCAGCTCTATGAATTTTTACTTACGAAAATAAATATTCAATTTCATATAGATGTACAACATATTATGAAACAGAAAGATCATTTTACAATAGAGACAAATGAAGGAATAGTTCAATCTAAGCAACTAGTGTTTGCAACTGGGCGTTCCGGAGCGGATTGGTTAAAAGAAATGTGCACTTCTCTAAATATTTCTCAGGAACAAACTCGTGTAGATTTAGGTATTAGAGTAGAGATGAAAGAACACCAATTACGTTCTATATTAAAAGATACATTTGAGACAAAACTTTCTTATGAGCATGAACAATTCACAGCAACTACGTACTGTATGAATCCGAAAGGACGCATCATTAGAAAGTACGAAGAAGGTTTAGTTATGCCTGACGGTCAAAATTTTCGAGAGGAAGGAACTGGCACACCTAACTTAAATTTCACTTTATTTATCCCGCGCTATTTTTCAACTCTCAAAGAAGCAAATGTATACGCAAGTTCAATTATTAAAAGGATTAACCAAGGACGAGATCGAATTGTTATACAGCGCTTAGAGGACTTACTAAATAAACAACCTACAACAGAGAAAGGCATGAAACATAACCGTATACAGCCTACACTACACGGAGATTATGGCGATTTGCATACAGAAATTCCTCCATTATATATTGAAGGGCTTAAAGAATTTTTATTACGTTTAGAACAATTCATCCAAGAACCGATCGATAAAGATACTTTATTATATGGAATTGACGGAAAATTCTATGCTCCTACGATAAAAATAAATAACCATTTTGAAACAAGTGTGCATGGACTATTTTTAGTTGGAGATTGTTCAGGCGTCACTCATTCATTATTTCAAGCTGCTGCAAGTGGGTTGTATGTTGGAAAATATTTATCTCATATTTAATTTCTTTCATTAAGATAGCAATCAAATATTTTAACTTCCATAACGCTTTATTTATGTACCTTGTCCTTCCCCCGCTAATGATTATCCCACCAAAAATCGGGATTTTACGAGATACATATTTAACATAACTATGTATGGTAAAACTATCGACATTCAATTCTAACAAATTGAATGTCAACAGTTTTAAAAGCCTCTATTCATTTCCACTTTCATTTGTTCGATATTTTGTAACATCATCATAGTGTTTAATATGTTAGGATGTCTATAAGTATTTTTTACTACAACTATGACTATTTCTGTTCTATTTCCAAAAATAGATTTGCGCTTTAAAATTCCCTATTGTACGTATATGAATACTTCATATTGTTACCTTTAGAAACCATTAAATGGTTCATTACACTCTAATAGTTATGAAAATATAATATATAACACAAGTTAAATAAATCGTATAAAGAAGGTGTAAAAATGAAAAATAAAATTAATTTACAAATGCAAAATATAAGCTTTGTTTTAATAATTGCGTTAGCAGTATGGTTAAAAACATATCTTATTACAAGATTCAGTTTTGATTTAAAAATTGAGTCTTCTACACAAGAGCTTATTTTGTTTATTAGCCCTCTCGCTGCATCATTAGCTTTTGTCGGATTAGCATTATTTGCAACCGGTGAAAAGCGAAATTATATAGCGCTATGTATTAATCTCTTATTAACAATCGTACTTGTTGGGAATGTAATGTTCTATGATTTTTATAGTGATTTCGTTACGTTACCAGTACTTGGACAAACATCAAACTTCGGCCAATTAGGCGGCAGTATTATAGAAATATTGAACTACAAAATTATTCTCGCATTCGTAGACATTATTTTCTTCTTTATTTTGTTAAAGAAGAAGGCACTAGTCTTCCAAACCGGACGTGTAACTCATCCGGCACGCTTCGTATATTTTCTCTTAACGATTGGTGTATTTTTTGCGAATCTACACCTTGCAGAAAAAGAGCGCCCTGAACTATTAACGAGATCATTCGACCGAGTCATGCTTGTTAAAAATTTAGGACTATACACTCATCAAATATATGATTTAACACTGCAAGTAAAAGCAGGATCACAAAAAGCACTTGCTGATAGTAGTAAATTACAAGAAACTGAAAACTACGTAAAGGCAAACCAAAGTGAGCCAAACCCTAACATGTTTGGTGCAGCAAAAGGAAAAAACGTAATTGTTGTCACTCTTGAATCCCTACAAACCTTTTTAATAGGCGCATCAGTTAACGGTCAAGAAGTTACACCATTCTTGAATGAATTCATAAATGAAAGCTATTACTTCGATAACTTTTTCCACCAAACTGGGCAAGGAAAAACATCCGATTCTGAATTTCTAATCGATACGTCGCTGTATCCATTAAATCGAGGAGCTGTATTTTTCACGCACGGTAACAATGATTATACTGCGACTCCAGAGATTTTACGTCAGCAAGGTTATTTCACTTCTGTATTCCATGCGAATAACGCAACATTTTGGAATCGTAACATTATGTACTCTGCTCTCGGTTATGATCGTTACTATAATGAACTTGATTACAAAATTACGCCCGAAACAAATTTAAATTGGGGATTAAAAGATATCGAATACTTTGATCAATCAGTAGATATATTAAAAACTGTTGACCAACCCTTTTATGCTCGTTTCCTTACTTTAACGAACCATTATCCATTTACGTATGATGAAGATACAAAATTCATTGAACCATACAACTCTGGTAATGGCGTATTTGATCGTTATATCGTAACAGCACGTTACTTAGACGAATCAATTAAAAAATTTATTGAGCGTTTAAAAGCCGAGGGAATGTATGATGATTCTATTATTGTGTTGTATGGTGATCATTATGGTATTTCTGAAAAACACAATCGTGCAATGGCACAGTTTTTAGAAAAAGATCAAATAACAGAATTTGATACTTTAAATTTACAACGCACACCTTTATATATTCATATGCCTGGCCAAACAGAAGGTCAAACGATTTCAAAACCTACGGGGCAAATCGATATAAAACCTACTATTCTAAATTTATTAGGGATTAATACTACGAACGATATCCGTTTTGGTCATGATATGTTTTCAGATGAATATAACGGTTTTGTTGTTTTACGTGATGGTAGCTTTATTACAGAGAAGTATGTATACACAAACAACACTTTCTATGACCGCATAACAGGTGAAATTGTAGATTTACCAAAAAAAGAAGCACAAGCACTCATTAACCGTGCACAAAATGAATTACGAATGTCTGACAAAATTATTGAAGGCGATTTATTACGTTTCTCAGAAAGTAATAAAATTAAAACTGGCGAAGTACAAACTAAAATTAAAGAGACTGAAAAATAATCTAAATATGAAAGGGAGCAACTGTAATAAGTTGCTCCCTTTTACTATCGTATAACATATGATGCAATGTCATATAAAAACCTCGTATATTTTACTTTTATTCTACGCTTGTTTCTAAAGTTACATCTGTATAGGTATGATCATCACCTATATTTAAAATTACTTCACATTGACGTAATCTCAATTCAAAGAGCATGATAGAATCATGATAAACTTCAGGTTGTGATTTCATCTTATGTAACATCTCTTGTTTTTCTTGTATTTCTAAATGAGTATTTTCTACAGCTTGTTTCAAGGAGTTAAATGGATTCCTAAAGAATATGTTAATATCCCGCTCTTGCGTGTTTTCAAATAGCTCAAATTGCAAGAAAAATTTCTTCATAATAGAAGCCGTTACCTCAGCATAATCTTCATTTTCTACATACTGTTTGTATTTGTTATATAGCATACCTTTGTTTTTAGGAAGAACTCCAAATAATTTACCGGCACTTTTCAGTAAAAATTGTGCTGGTGTAAAGCGACGTAAAATATTTACTTCGTCCATTTGTATTCTAGTCGTCATTCTGTCAGTATCTCTGCGCCAGTCATCAAGCACTTTAAAATCACATTCTAACTGTATTCGATTTTCTCCAAATAAAGAGTTAAGTCCTTCACTAAGTTCTTCTAAATACGATTGACTTTGAAGGAGCTCATTATTAGAAATCGCAATCCAATTTTTCATAGAAAGAGCAAAATTAGGTAATACAGTTTGTTCTAAATATTTATGTACTCTTTCATTCATCGCTTTATTTAGTTCCGTATCAATGTGCCCGAAATCGCTTTCTTCACTAATTAAATCTGAACAACTCTGTAATATCTTCGGAATATTTTCAGTAAGTTCATTCGTAATTTCCGTTTTCATTGTACGATATGACTGTGTAATGAAATGAATTTTTTCCTTCTCAAAAGTAGTAAGATTATTACTGCTACCATTTAGTTTCACTAGCATATCTTCATTCCAATGAATAGAATCCACTAAATTGTTTTCTTTCTCAACGCGTTTATCCAATAGATATGTAATTGTTTTTCGAATGAAAAACAATAGCTTTTCCGTACGTTCTGCATCGACATTTTTATGATTAAAGTTAAAATGAATAAACTCAGTTAAATCATTTAATTGTTGACTACTTGTATATAACGAAGAGTAAGGGAAAATTCTCGCATGCGGGAAATATGTGTTTATTCTCGCTTGCGTATCATGTAATACTCTTTTCACTTCTGCATCACTGTAAATGTTATCGATTTTATTTAATAAGAAATGAATTTGTAAATTTGGTGTATGTTCTTGAATGCTTAATAGAATATCACGTTCTTTGTCAGTAAAAGGTGAATCCGCATTCAATACGAATAGTAATTCGTCTACAGAATTTAAATATTCGAATACCTCATCTCTAGTATCGTTATTCCTATTAAATCCAGGTGTAACTACAAATGTAAGTTTATTTTCACTTAAAAATCTGCATGGTAATTTAAATTCAACACATGCTCTATCTCTATATGTTTGATGGTGCTGAGACATCATATTATGGTAATCAGAGACATCTTCCGTTGTTGTAATTGCTGAGTCTGTTATGGCGTTAATTTCTGTATGCGCATCATTTTTTAAAACTACTACATTTGAAATTGATTTTTCTAATATATTTTCTCCTATTATAGAGTTAATAAATGTAGTTTTTCCGTTTCCTGAAGTTCCCGTTACTAAAATGCGATTTGTGCTTAAATCTGCGAGCTCGCCAACTAACCATCTAAATCGGTGACCCATTTCTATATTATGTTTTTGTGCCCACTCTGTAATAGATTCAAAAAGATGCAAACTATACTCTAAGCCATCCACATGATTAATAGAATATAACAACAGGTTTTCAGCATGTTTTATATTTGCTGAATCTATTTCGGAAGGGAAAATCTCATCCCATGCCAATACAGCTGCAGATGGAAATACAGCATAAGATGGATTGACAACCTTTAACCAATTTGTTAACAAGTTTGGAATGATATCGTGCAATTGTTTAAGCATATATTGACCTTGAATTAATTCAAAGTACGTTCCTTCGTAAAGAGAAGAAATTTTGTCCCATATATCGGACGAATGTATTTCAATATGTAAGAAAAATTCATTTATTGTGTTAAGCCATGATAAGTAATTTTGTTCGTTTTTATAACTATTCCAAAGTGATGAAACCATTTGCGTAAATTGTACTTGATCTACATTATTTAACGTAACTAATACTTCATAAAAATAATCTGGTGAAATATGTTTAGTAAATCTTTTATCGATATATCCTTTTAAAACCTCAAACCACGGATAAGATTCTGTTCGAATTAACTCATTCACAGCAAGCTCTACTGCACTATCAAAATCTTGCTGCTCCTCATAAAAGGAACGGGCAATTTTTGTGACATTTGGATAATCCGGATTTAAAGAAACTGCTTCTTTAATAACAGCGAAAGCAGAGTCAAAATTATTTTGCTCTATGTAAAGAGAAAGTAATTGTAATCTAATCTCCGTCATCAATATTATATTATCAGTAGTAATGGACGTATAAACATTTTCAGCAACTGGTAATTGATTAAGCTCGAAATAAGCATCGGCAATATTTTTTTGTGCCCATGGTGCTAATTCATTATTAACTTTTTCCCATTTAAAAATAGCTGCTTCAAAATCTTGATGGCGATAATAAAATTCACCTTGTGCAAAACGAATGTAAGATCCATCAGAAATCTCATTTCTTTCTTCGTTTACATAAGCTTCTCCAAGTACATCAATAGGTGGTTTTGTTTCATTCTCCATTAGGAATGTTTCATAATACATCTTTTTTATTAATTGTTTTTCTACTCTCATCTTTTCCCCCACTATATCTTGAAAATACATTTTTAAGATATGTCAATACTTTTTGTATGTATGCTTTTTATCTTAACAAAGAATATCTTTTGGAAAATTTCATTTTCCTTTCATTTTTCAAGTTAGATTGAATTTTTATGAGAAAAGTTTCAGTTTTTTTTCAATTTCCTTTCAGTTATGAAACAGCATTAAATGTTCCTAATAACCTAATAACACTATAATCTCCCGCATTATATTATCAGGAAAAATCTATATAAACCCATATTATAAAAACAATTTATAACGAATATATATGCATTATTCCCTTCCCTAATAAATAAAAGAAGCATTATCATATATTTCTCACATTGTTTTCCTTTGAAATATTTCAGTAGTTACGTAATTTAATTCCATTAACCTCTATAAATAACTAGTCCAAAAAAAATCTATATGCATATCATGTTATAGTAAAGAATTCAGGAAATCCTAAAAGGAGGCATTTTCATGTTTGAAGATAAATCTAAAATAAACTACCCATATGAATTTACTGAAACTACAACAATCCCGCTAAAAAACCCCATCAATAAAACTTTCAAAAACGGCTCTGGTACACATACTTTCCCAATTAAAAAACACTATAAAGAACAGGTGTTATATACGGAAAAAATTAATAATAATAAAAATAAATAACCTTATAGACTCTTATAACAATTAATCAAATAAGAATCTATATTAAACCTTGCATAGTTATTATATAAATCTTTCTTATACAACCCACCTATTTTTAAAAAGTGCTGATATACAGCGCTTTTTTATACATAGATAATAGAAGAACAAAAAAGGGTATGGATAGTTTCCATACCCTTTTTGTTCTTTACTATTTATAAATAAAGTACGCCCATATTTATTTTACCTAGTAGCACTTTAATGGCCCCTCTAGAAAAAATAAAAACTAGTTTAATTAAAAATAAATTTCTTAGCCAATGCTCCTACCAGCATAAATTTACTCGTTGGCGTAATTAAAGAAAGGAGTAAATTTATGATAAATCACAAAGTTAAAGAAGCACCCAACAATTATATTGGCCATTATTGCTCTATTATATATATTTAAAAATTTACTAAAAGTTGTTTCAAAGCTACTTAGTTTTCATAAAATATTTTTTGTTTCCGTTGGAACGGATAAGCTTTAATCTCATCTGTATCTAAATTTTCATGAAATAAATGAATGGCTATAATTTGTCTACAATCGTAGGTATGATAATAATATGTTCCGGACTCCATACACATTACGCTTGTATATATGGTATTATCTAATGCACCTTCTTCTGTTATTACTCCGCCTTTAGGAACCTCGCAATTTGATAAAATATGAAATAGGGCCGATACTCCCTCTTCTTCACTATCTATACCTTGAATGTTTTGTTTGCCATATGCTGCTCGCACAAACCTTGATGGCGGGGTGAAATCCCCTGGAAGTCCCATTGAACCTGAGCCCTGACCAAAAGCACTTAATGGTAAGTTACTCCACTCAGTTGGCGCGAATGGCTGCGATTTAAGGCCAATATATTGTCTTAAATTTTGCAAATGCCAATTAAACTCCGGACTATTCGTCATCACTCCTAGTGGGTTATCATACATTTTTAACCCTTCATTTGTCGGCTCCAGTACAATGCAATCTCCCCATTTATCCGCTAAAATCCAATGTAGCGGTGGCGTAAGTCCTAAATCCGGTAATGGTATATCCAAAAAGGTAAGGCTATCTACAGATTCCTTTAACTCTTTGACAGAATTGAATTGTGTGAGACTCCAAGTCACAAAATCAAATGGAGCCAAATTCGTTTTGTTGTCATCTATGCTTTGACTATAAGTAGCGAATCCTGGAAAATAGAGTGTTGCACATGTCATACCTGCTTCATTTACTCCGTCCGCCATAATGATTCTTCCTTGATGATTAATTCCCATTCCGACCGTAGCATGTTTCGTATTAATGATTTCACCAGTTATATTATTCCACTGATAATGTCGAGGAATGACTATTACTTCTTGATTCAAATCTAATGTGAAGTCCATCGTTCTTGCAAAAAGATGCTGACCGTTTTTTGTCTGTAATGTCAAACTAGTACACATAAAGAACACCCCGTTTTATGGTTTTATCTACACTTTACTTAATTCTGATAAATCTGTAAATTAAAAACCTCTTTCCTTACAAAAAAATTGAGAAAGCACATATAAAGTACAAATAGGTTAAGGTTATCTCTAGTTTATAAATGATTTTTTAAAATATAGTTGCAAAAGAATTATATTAAAAAGGAGCGACTTATTACTATCGCTCCTTTTTATTTCACTCTATATTTTATTAAAATAACAAGAAACCATTTTTTCTCTATGAACAGTATCCCTACATAACCCTCTTAAACATCTTCTCCAACTCATAAGTAGAATGATGCACAAGAATTGGTCTTCCGTGCGGGCATGTATATGGGTTTGTTGTTGTACGTAGTTCTTCCAGTAAAGCAAATATTTGATCGTTCGTTAAATATTGATTTGCTTTAATGGATGCTTTACAGCTCATCATGATGGCTGCTTCTTCACGTAACTTTTTAATATCCACTTTTTTTAGTTTGACAACTTGTTCCATCATTTCGTCGATAATTTCTGTTTCTTGACCTTTTGGGAACCACGTTGGATGCGAGCGGACGATAAAGGATTGATGGCCGAATTGCTCCAAGAATAGTCCAACTTTTTTCAGTTCTTCTAGTTGCTCTTCGACACGTAAAAATTCAGTAAGAGATAGGTCAATACGGTATGGTACAAGTAGTTCTTGTACTTCTTGCGCTACCCTTCCTACCTTATCCCGGAAGTATTCATAATTAATACGTTCCTGCGCGGCATGTTGGTCAATCATATATAAGCCTTTATCATTTTGAGCGAAAATATATGTTCCGTGCATTTGTCCAATTGGATAAAGCGGTGGTAAGTCATTACCGTTCATTTCAATCTCTTCTATTTCCTGAACTTCTTCTTCCAATTCCTCTAATTCAAAGTCTTCATCGTTACTGTTCCACGATTTCTCTTTTTGAATTGGTTCTTGCATTATCGGTTTAGTAGATGGCTGCCAACTTTGTTCTTCCCTTACGAGCGACTGTGGTGGTTGCCATTCTTGTTTCGGCGGTTGCCACAGTTGTGCTGGCTGTTTCACAGCCAGTTGTTCTTCTTGTTTTTCATCCATGCCAGTCGGTAAAACAATGTCTGGCATAGATGGCTCTTTCGGCTTCGCATGCTCAAACTGGAACTGTTCTTGCACACTTTCATCTTTTTCTTTTTTCTTCGTTGTTACACCTGCATCTGGAATGAGCTGTATTTTTTTGAATGCCGATTGCAATGTTTCTTCGATAAGCTTTAGTAATTCTTGTTCTTTACTAAAACGAACTTCTAATTTCGCTGGATGTACGTTAACGTCAACAAGCATTGGATCCATTTCAATCGATAAGAAGCCGATTGGATATCGTCCGACTGGCAGTAATGTATGGTATCCTTGCTGAATGGCTTTCATTAATACGAAATTTCGAACGTAACGACCATTTACGATCGTTGACATATAATTTCGAGATGCTCTCGTTACTTCTGGTAATGTGACATAGCCTTTAATTGTAAAATCTAAAGATTCAGCTTCAATTGGAACAAGTTTCTTCGCAACTTGAATGCTATAAATTGATGCAAGTACTTGTCTTACATCACCATTTCCTGATGTATGAAGCAATTTCTTTTCATTATGAAACAGCTTTAATGATACTTCTGGATGTGACATTGCAATACGATACACGATATCTGTAATATTCCCAAGCTCTGTATGAATGGTTTTCATATATTTAAGACGCGCTGGTGTATTAAAGAATAAGTTTTGTACTGTAATATCTGTTCCTTTTCGGCTCGCTGTTTTCTCCTGCTTTATAATGTCTCCACCTTTAATCATAAGGTGTGTACCAGGCGCATCACCTGTGCTAGTGATTAATTCTAATTCACTAACTGAGGCAATACTCGGCAATGCCTCACCGCGGAAACCGAGTGTTCTAATGCGAAACAGGTCGTTTTCATCTTTAATTTTGCTCGTCGCATGTCGTTCAAAAGCGACGATACAATCTTCTTCTGCAATGCCATCCCCATTATCAATGATGCGAATTTTTGATAAACCAGCTTCTTCTAAGTGGATTTCAATAGATGTACTATTCGCATCGATAGAATTTTCCACAAGTTCTTTTACGACTGAGGCAGGGCGCTCTACTACTTCCCCTGCCGCAATTAAGTTAGAGAGTTGATCATCGAGTTTGCGAATTTTCCCCATCTACTTACTCATCCTTTCTTTAACTTTTTCTGCAAGCGATACAGTTCGTTCATCGCCTCTAAAGGTGTCATATCAAGTAAATCAATTTTTTTAATTTGCGCAAGTACTGCCGTTTCTTTTGCATCTAGAACTGACTTGTCTTGTTTTTTCGAAGACTGTTCTCCACCAAAGAATGATAATTGCGATTCTTCCTCAGTCTCTACTTTCGTCTCTTGTATTTCTGCTGGTTCTTCTTTTACAACAGCTGGTTCTGGAGCCACTTCTTGTACTTTCACTTCTGTACGCTTTGGAATAATAATTTCTTCTTGTCCTTCTAGTTGCGCTAACACTTCTTTCGCACGAGCGATTAAGCTATCTGGAAGCTCCGCAAGTTGCGCAACGTGAATTCCGTAACTTTTATCAGCTGCTCCATCTTGGATTTTATGAAGGAATACTACTTTTCCATTCTCTTCAATAGCTGAAACGTGTACATTCTTCAATTGTCCTAAACTTTCTTCTAGCACCGTCAATTCATGATAATGCGTAGAGAATAACGTTTTCGCACCAATTTGGTCATGAATATGTTCAATAATTGCTTGTGCAAGTGCCATACCATCATACGTAGATGTACCGCGTCCAATTTCATCGAATAAAATTAAACTTCTTTCTGATGCATTTGCAATTGCATTTTTCGCTTCTAACATTTCGACCATAAATGTACTTTGACCCGAAATTAAATCATCCGCTGCACCAATTCTCGTAAAAATTTGATCGAATACAGGTAATACCGCTTCTGTTGCTGGTACGAAACAACCAATCTGTGACATAACAGTTACAAGTGCTAATTGTCTCATATACGTACTTTTACCAGACATGTTCGGTCCTGTAATTAAAAAGACATCCATCTTCTCCGGCATAATACAATCATTCGGTACATACAATTTCCCGTTCAATACTTTTTCAACGACAGGATGACGACCATCTTTAATAAAGATTTCGCGCTTAGTTGTTAAAACAGGTTTTACAAACTGTTCTTCTTCACTAACTGTCGCGAAACTTTGCAGTACGTCTAATTCACTAATTACTTTCGCTAAATGTTGTAATTTCGGAATAAATACTTTTACTTCTTCACGAAGCGCTGTAAATAAATCGTATTCTAATTGTACAATTTTCTCTTCTGCTTCTAAGATTAATGTTTCTTTTTCTTTCAATTCATCTGTAATGAAACGTTCCGCATTAGCAAGCGTTTGTTTACGCTCATAGCGGCCTTCTGGAAGCGCTGCAAGATTCGCCTTCGTCACTTCAATGTAGTAGCCGAAAATACGGTTGTACCCGATTTTTAACGATTTAACTCCTGTAATATCACGCTCTCGTTTTTCAAGCTCAGCGATCCACGTTTTCCCGTTTTTACTAACGTAACGATATTGATCAAGCTTGTCATTATAACCGTCTTTAATAATATCTCCATCTTTAATAGAAAGCGGTGGGTTTTCTTGAATACTTCTTCCTAGTAATTCAGTTAAGCTCTCACATGGATCCGCACCTTGAATTAACCTTGCTGCATAAGCATTATCTAACAAACTAATCGCTTCTAAAATAGCCGGTACTTGAAGTAAAGATCGTCTTAACTGTAATAAGTCCCGTGCATTCACATTACCAAATGCAACTTTCCCTGCTAAACGTTCTAAATCATATACTTCTTTTAATTTTTCTTTTAAATCTTCACGTAAGAAGTAATCATTTACAAATGTTTCAACCATTTCTAAACGCTCTTCTACTTTTTCTTTTTGGATCAGCGGACGTTCCATCCACTGTTTTAACATACGACCACCCATAGCTGTTTTCGTTTTATCTAATAGCCATAATAATGATCCTGTTTTTTCTTTCGTTCGGAGTGTTTCTGTCAGCTCTAAATTTCGCTTTGAATGCACATCAATTTTCATAAATTGATTCGTATAATAAATTTCCACTGGTTGTAAATGGTCTAACGAACGTTTTTGCGTTCTTATTACATAGTTAAATAAACGTCCAACTGCTTTAATTAACTTTGCTTGCGAAACGTTTTTCACAAGATGTTCTAACCCTTCCGGAATCGTTGTTGCATCTTCATACGAAATCGTCATTTTTAATGTTGCAGTTAATTTATTTAATTCATCTTTTGAAAATGTAGAATCTACAACAATTTCTTTTGAACCAGTTGCATACACTTCTAATAAAATATCTTCTACTGAACCTGTTAACAACGTTACTGTATTTTGTCCAGTCGTTAAATCATTACAAGCTAAAGCATACGATCCATCTTCAAAATGTGTTAATGCTGCTAAGAAGTTATTTTCTTTCTCATCAATAGTACGCCCTTCCATCATCGTTCCTGGCGTAATTAGTTGTACTACTTCACGGCGTACTACACCTTTAGCTGTTTTTGGATCTTCCACTTGCTCACAAACAGCTACTTTATATCCTTTTTCAACAAGTTGTTCAATATAATTTTTAGCTGCATGATGTGGTACACCGCACATCGGTATACGATCACTACTACCACCATCTCGGCTCGTTAATGTAATTTCAAGTTCATGAGCTGCTTTAACCGCATCTTCAAAGAACATTTCATAAAAATCACCTAATCGGAAAAATAAAAAGGCATCTTGATAGTCTGCCTTAATCTTTAAATATTGCTGTATCATAGGGGTATATTGAGTCATACTTTTCCTCCATAATTCTTACATAGTAATCAATTTTCATATATGTCACACTTCACGGACATCCATATCTCCTATTTCAGGAGTCTTTCCTCATTATAGCACATTTCATAAGGAATCATGTCCATTCAAGCATCACTTATGTAAAGTAAAAAGCTAGGAAGAACTTCTCCCTAGCTTTCTATTACTCTTCTTCTGCATCGACGATAAAGTTCGGATCTAATTCTTCAAACTCATCATCATCGACTTGGAAATCCTCGTCTGATTCTACGCAACCTTCAGGATTTACACTTACACAAATTTTCGTTTCCCCAACTACTTCTGTTACAAATTCACGTTCTACAGTTACAACAATTTTATTACCATTTGGTGATACAAGAGCTTCTAAACAATTTGGTGGCTGAATGACACGAGCAATAATTTCTAAATCATCACCAGAAAAGTTTTTATCACGATACCCAATACTCACTTCATCAGTGTAGTTCACACGTTCTGTTACAACTTCTGTCTTTGTATTACCATCAAATGAATACCAAGTGTTCACATCATAGAAACCTTCAATTTCCACATGCTTTCCATTCTTTCTTGCTTCGTACGAGTGGTTAATTACCCAGCACCCTAAAATACTTGTTGGCTCATTATTCGATTCACATGTATGCGTTGACTTTGTATACTTACGTCCTTTTCCAACCACTGCTTTTGTAATAATCTCTCTAAATTCGGACATTCGTAACCCTCCTCAATCACTATTCACTTAATCATATGCGTGACAATAGCGGAATGTGTCATTCTTTTTTCGAGAAGAACTTACGTTTAACCCATTAAAAAAAGAGATGTCAATTCGACATCTCTTTAACAACCACAATTTCCTTTTTTACTTTCTACCGCTGCGCCCGTTTCACCCTTCAATACATCGCCATTAGTTGAAATTAATATTTCATCTGTTACGTTGTTAGAAATCGTACTTGCAACTAGCTGCAGTAAGTCATTTACATATGTTTGTGAAGATTTAAATTCTTGCACAACTGGGATACTATCCAACTTATCTTGCAATGCATCAATGTCAGCTTCTACTTTTTTCAAAGCTTCCCATTTCCCGTAATGCTGCAAGTTTACTGCTTGTTTTTGCAGTGCTTTAATTTCATCAATTGCGCGCTTTACATTTTCATTTTTATGAATTTGCGCCTCTGCTTTCTTAAAGAAATCAACTTCTTCTGTTTCAGAAATCATTTTTGCTAATTCTTTCGCTTGCTCAACAATTTCATCTTTCGAATATGCTTTCATCTATTATTCCACCTCAATCGGCTCTTCAACTAATTCCCCGTTAAGAGACCAAGTTTTTGCTTCCGTTACTTTTACTTTCACAAGCTGACCAATTAAAGATTTTGAAGCGACGAAGTTTACAAGTTTATTCGTACGAGTATAACCTGCGAGTACTTCTGGATTATTTTTACTTTCCCCATCAACTAACACTTCTACAATTTGACCTTTGTAACGATTATTCTTTTCAATCGCCAACGTATTTACTAGTGTATTTAAGCGTTGAAGACGTTCTTTTTTCACTTCCATCGGTACATTATCTTTCATTTTTGCAGCTGGTGTACCTTCGCGCGGAGAATAAATAAAGGTAAAGGCAGTATCAAATCCTACTTCACGATATAACGACATCGTTTCTTCAAATTGCTCATCTGTTTCATTCGGGAAACCAACGATAATATCAGTTGTGAATACTGCATTTGGAATTACTTCTTTAATTTTTCTTACAAGTTCTAAATAATGCTCACGTGAATATTTGCGCGCCATAATTTTTAACATATCTGTGCTTCCAGATTGAACTGGTAAGTGAATATGTTCTACTAAGTTTCCACCTTTTCCAAGCACTTCAATTAAGTGATCATCGAAATCACGTGGATGGCTCGTTGTAAAACGAATACGGGCAATATCAACTTTACGGAGTTCGTCCATTAAATCGCCAAGACCGTATTCAAAATCTTCAAAGTCTTTACCATATGCATTTACGTTCTGGCCAAGTAATGTAATTTCTTTATAACCATTCGCAGCTAAATGACGAATTTCTTGGATAATGTCTTCTGGACGTCTGCTTCGCTCTTTTCCACGTGTATACGGCACGATACAATATGTACAGAACTTATCACAGCCATACATAATATTTACCCAAGCTTTAATATCACCACGGCGTACTTTCGGAAGGTTTTCAATTACATCCCCTTCTTTTGACCAAACTTCAACTACCGTCTCCTTCGAGAACATCGCATCTTTAAGAATATACGGCAATCTATGAATATTATGCGTTCCAAACACCATATCTACATGCTGATTTTTTTGCATAATTTTATTTACAACAGATTCTTCTTGAGACATACAACCACATACACCAATTAAAAGGTCCGGATTTCTTCTTTTTAATGACTTTAAATGACCTAGTTCACCGAAAACTTTATTTTCAGCATTTTCACGAATTGCACAAGTATTTAATAAAACTACATCTGCATCTTCAGTTGAAAAGGTTGGCTCATATCCAAGTGCGGTGAAAATACCCGCCATTACTTCCGTATCATGCTCATTCATTTGACAACCATATGTACGAATATAGAACTTTCTTCCTGTACCAAAATTGCGAAATTCTTCAGATAAGCCAAAATCCCGTTCAATTTTAACTTCTTCTTTTCCTCGTTTTTTCGCGTCTTTTAAGGAAGGTGGTTGGTATACACTTTCAAAGTATTTACTATAATCTTTCTCTTCTTTTTTCGTAGAGGAATTTGCTTGTCGACTTGCTAATCGTTGTTGCTCGTTCATTGGTAATCTCCTTTCACCCTTAACTATACACACTCTATAGTCCATTTTAATGCGCTTTGACTCACCTCAAAAATGGTTAGATAGCTTGAGAGATAACTTGTCCTTTGAAACTTGAGTAATCAATCTAATCATTCATAAGAATGAAGTCTTCCCCACACAAATAGACATTCCCTTTTCATACTTCTTTTTGTCCTATCCAAAAGCATATTGCTTTATCCCTATAAACATTACCATAGTATGAAGCGTTGCGCCAATTTTAACAAGAAAGAGGCTCTGTCTGATCTTACATTTCATCAGCAATGAACTCGCCATTTTCATACAACGATTTATATATTATTTTACCATTCTGAATTTTCTAAGTAAATAAGACTATCCTATATTTTTTACTCATAAAAAAGGTTACCAAATGGCAACCTCCTCTTCTTGCATTACATAAATTCAGCTACGAGTTCATCAAACATTTTCTGATCCATATTTAAATCAGCTTGCACTAAAGGCTTCTCACTATAGCCTTTTACAAGTTCTTGGTATGAAGGTTGCGCTGTATTTTGATATATTAAACCTGTTACTAATCCGTTATTTTCCATTAACGTTTGCATAGCCATCATGCGATTAGATGGATCATATCCCTCTACTGTACTTAGTTTTGTTAAATTCTCTTTAAACCAATCGTAAGTATTTACTTTATTGTAAGTAACACATGGGCTGTATACGTTAATTAATGAAAATCCTTTATGGTTAATACCAGCTTCAATAATTTGTGTTAGTTCTTTTAAATCACTTGAAAAGCTTTGCGCCACAAATGTAGCACCAGCTGTTAAAGCCATTTCCATAACATTTAGTGACGGTTCAATTGAACCTTGTGGTGTGCTTTTCGTTTTAAATCCAGCTTCACTACGCGGTGAAGTTTGCCCTTTTGTTAATCCGTAAATTTGGTTATCCATTACGATGTACGTAATGTCGATGTTACGACGAATAGAATGGATTGTATGTCCCATACCAATCGCAAATCCATCACCGTCACCACCTGATGCGATAACTGTTAAATCACGATTTGCCATTTTCACACCTTGTGCAATCGGAAGGGCACGACCATGAATACTATGCACACCATATGAATTAATATAACCTGAAATACGACCTGAACAGCCGATACCGGAGATAACAGCAAGTTCATCTGGATTTAAACCAACGTTAGCTGCCGCACGTTGAATTGCAGCTTGCACCGAGAAGTCTCCGCAACCTGGGCACCAGTTTGGTTTTACGCTGTTACGAAAGTCCTTAAATGTTGCCATTTAATACAACCCCTTTTTTGCATTCGTTGTAAATCTCTTTCGGCAAGAATGGGTTCCCATCATATTTTAAAAGACTAGAAATTTTCTCACCGTTACCAAGATTCATTTTCATAATGTTAGCAAGCTGACCTGTTGCGTTGTTTTCTACCACTACAACACGCTTCGCATTTTTCACAAGTGGATCGATTTCAGCTGTTGGGAACGGGTGAACTAAACGTACATGAGCATGGTTTACTTTCATACCCTCTTGTTCTAAGCGCTCCATTGCCTCTTCGATTGCACCACGAGTTGAGTTAAACCCAACAAGCAATACGTCCGCTTCTTTATGCTTAACATTTTTATAGACAGGGGTGTTAAACTTCAAGTTCTCCATTTTACGGAAACGTTTGTCCATTTGATCTTTACGGTTTATTGCTGATTCAGATGGTTTACCAGTTTCATCATGTTCTACACCTGTAACATGGTGAACACCATTTTTCATACCAGGTAAAACACGTGGTGAAACGCCATCTTCGGTTACTTCATAACGCTTGAAGTATGCTTTATTTTCACGTTCTGGTAATTCCGCTTCTAAATCAAGCTTACCGCGACGAATTTCCACTTTATCTAACGTAAGCGGTTCTACAGTTTGTTTTCCTAAAGAAAGCTGTAAATCCGTTAAGAAAATAACAGGTACTTGATATTCTTCAGCTAGGTTAAATGCTTCTACAATATCATAGAAAGCTTCTTCAACTGTACTTGGCGCCATTACGATTTTTGGAATCTCACCGTGCGTACCGTAAATCATCGCCATTAAATCCGACTGCTCTTGTTTCGTTGGTAATCCTGTACTTGGACCACCACGTTGTGTATCAACAATTACTAATGGTGTTTCTGTAATCCCCGCTAAACCAATCGCTTCCATCATTAAAGATAGCCCCGGACCAGCAGATGCAGTTAATGTACGAACACCAGCATAGTTTGCACCGATTGCCATTGTACAAGCTGCAATTTCATCCTCAGTTTGGATTACTGTTCCGCCAACTTTTGGTAATTTTTTAATTAAGTATTCCATAATTTCAGATGCAGGTGTAATTGGATATGCAGACATAAAGCGAGCACCACCAGCTACCGCACCAAATGCGATTGCATCGTTTCCAATCATAAACATGCGTTTCTTACCATCAGCTTTTTCAAGCTGCATCATGTTAACTTTCTCACCTAGCAACTCTTTCATATATTGAGAGCCACGTTTAATTGCGTCCATATTCTTTTGAACGACTTGCTCTCCTTTACGACCAAAGATCTCTTCAACAACATTTAAATAAGCTGTTTCATCTAATCCTAATACCGCACTTGATGCCCCAACAGCAACCATGTTTTTCATTAATGATGTACCTAATTCTGAAGCAATATCTGTAAACGGTATCACATATAGATTTACATCTGTATTATCAGGTATTGTTGGATTAAATTTCGCATCCGCAACTACAATTCCACCTGGACGTAGTTCGTGGAAGTTAAAATCAATTGTTTCTTGATCAAAAGCAATTAAAATATCTAAATCATCTGAGATCGCGCGTACTTCTGTTGTACTTACACGAATTTTATTATTTGTATGGCCGCCTTTAATACGTGATGAGAAGTGGCGGTAACCGTATAGGTAATATCCTAATCGGTTTAATGCAATACAGAAGATTTCTCCTGTACTTTCAATTCCTTCACCTTGTTGGCCTCCAACTTTCCATGAAAGTTGACTAATCATCTCCTACACCCCTTTTGGCTGCATTCATTGTAGTGTATTTTTTTACAGTAATAGTTTAGCATTTTTTATACAAATAAACTACAACGGACGCAAATTATGCCTCTTCTGATTTCCCTGAATCTTTAGTATAAAGCTATTTTGTTTTTCATTCTAGTATTAGGTCTTAAAAAAAGCAATAATATCAAATGAATTAATTCTAATTTTTCTGGATTTTTAAAACGAAAATCTCAAAAACTTATATGTTCAACAAAATTATCATATAAAAATCGCTCTACAGTAGATGCAGCATAGTGTTTACAAAGCTCATTCATTACATTTTCATAATCTCGATACGCTGATACATTTACAACCGTTTCTAAAATCCCATCAAAATCTGAACCAAATCCTATATTGTTCTCTCCACCTAATGAACAAATATATTCGATATGTCTTACTATATCTGCTATATTCGCTTGTTTTTCATTTGTTAGAAACTGCGGTACAAAAGTGACACCTATCATGCCATTTCGCTTTATAAGAGCTTTAAGTTGTTCATCGTTTAAATTACGTGGATGCTGACAAAGTTTCATACAGTTTGAGTGGGAAGCAATAGGATTTTTTGCACTTTCTACAACATCCCAAAAACTTCTTTCATTTAGATGAGACACATCAGTCCATGCATGTAACGTATTAAGTTCTTGTACAACTTCTTTACCGAAAGTCGTTAAACCTGCCCCACGTGTCTCTAGCGCACCATCAGCTAATAGATTGGCATAATTCCATGTTAGTCCAAAAGAACGTACTCCTAGGCGATACAACAACCGTAATTTCATTGCATCTCTTCCAATTGCTTCGCATCCTTCTAGTGTTAATATCGCTCCAATCTCGTCCTGTTTTAACATGTTAATATCATCTTTTGTCTGAATAAACTTCACACCTGGTAGGGATAAAATTTCATTATAAAAAATATCTACCATTTGTAATGCTACTTCAAATCGGTTTTCATATAGCACTGTTTCTGGCACATATATAGCAAAACATTGTATACTTCCTTTTCTTCTCTTTAATTGTTCAAATGTAATATGTAATTGCGGATCATGTTTAAAATTCTTTTTCCCTTGTGCACTCCATAACTGAAGAAGCACATCACAATGAGCATCAAAAATTTTCATTTTCATTCCTCCATTATAAAAACAACCTGTTTGCATACTGCAAACAGGTTGTTTAAGCTTAACGAGGTTCTACAATTAATTTTATTGCTGTACGTTCTTCCCCATCAATCATAATATCCGTAAACGCTGGGATACAAATCAGGTCCAAACCACTAGGCGCTACAAATCCTCTTGCAATTGCTACTGCCTTTACCGCTTGGTTCAATGCACCTGCACCAATGGCTTGAATTTCTGCTGTTCCGCGTTCGCGAATAACACCTGCAAGTGCACCAGCTACAGAATTAGGGACCGACGTTGCTTTAACTTTTAATATTTCCATTCCGCGTTTCCTCCTCGTTTCTATAAAAAGTATTAGCAATTATTTCACTTTAACTTATATTCACGAGGAATGACGCGTATTCCTGCTAAATTTCTGTAATTTTTCTAAAAAATTAAAAAATAATAACTTTTCTAAATCTTACCCAGAAATTACTCAAAAAATGGCTGATCATCATTAATTAAGATACGCTGGATTTTCTTAGCTTTTCCTGTATTAGGATCCACATCAACTAGCACTGCACTTAATTGTGTTCTACCACTTGTCACTTCAAATCGTACTGGTAAGTTTGTTAAAAACTTCTTCAATACCGCTTCTCGATCCATACCTAAAATCCCATCGTAAGGACCTGTCATACCAACATCTGTGATATATGCAGTTCCGCTTGGTAAAATACGATTATCTGCTGTAGGAACATGTGTATGTGTACCCACTACTGCTGTAGCACGACCATCTACATACCAACCTAACGCTTGTTTTTCACTTGTAGTTTCCGCATGAAAATCAATAAAGATAATATTCGTACGTTTTTTTGCAATGTTAATTAATTCATCCACTTTACGGAATGGACAATCAATTGGAGGGAGGAATGTACGTCCTTGTAAGTTAATAACTGCCACTTCTGTTCCATTGCAGTTCACAAAGATAAGTCCTTTTCCTGGAGTTCCTTCTGGGAAGTTAGCTGGTCTTGCAAGATATTTTGCGTCATCAATAAATTCAAATACTTCACGGTTATCCCAAGCGTGGTTTCCAAGTGTAACCGCTTGTGCCCCGCATTCTAAAAAGTTTCGATATATTTTTTCCGTAATTCCACGTCCACCTGCTGCATTTTCTCCATTAATAATGGTTACTGTAGGTGTATATTTCTTCTTTAATGCCGGTACGTATTGTTGAATCATACCTCTACCAGGAGATCCTACTACATCCCCAACAAATAATATTCTCATATGTCTTACCCTTCCTATGTACTACATTTTTTATTACTATAGCTTCAAGTGATTTCCTTACAATATATTTATTATAAGTTTGTTTCACTTGTATACTAATTCCCTTTATTTTAACCAATTCCAACACAAAAAAATAAAGTGGTATTTCACCACTTTATTTTGCGTATTCAACTGCACGTGTTTCACGAATAACAGTTACTTTAATATGTCCTGGGTAATCCAGTTCATTCTCAATACGTTTTCGAATATCACGAGCTAAACGATGAGCTTCTAAATCATCAATTGTATCTGGTTTTACCAGAATACGAACTTCTCGCCCTGCTTGAATTGCGAATGATTTTTCTACGCCTTCATAAGACTCTGAAATCTCTTCCAACTTTTCAAGACGACGAATATAGTTCTCAAGTGTTTCACTACGAGCTCCAGGTCTTGCAGCTGATAATGCATCTGCTGCTGCAACTAAAACTGCAATGATAGAAGTTGGTTCTGTGTCCCCATGGTGAGATGCAATACTGTTTATAACTACAGGATGCTCTTTATACTTCGTTGCGAGTTCTACACCAATTTCAACGTGGCTACCTTCTACTTCATGATCAATTGCTTTACCGATATCATGTAATAGACCAGCACGTCTTGCTAGTTTTTCATCCTCACCAAGCTCCGCTGCCATAAGTCCAGTTAAATATGCAACTTCCATAGAGTGTTTTAAGACGTTTTGTCCGTAACTTGTACGGTATTTTAAACGACCTAAAATCTTAATTAAATCTGGATGTAATCCGTGAACACCCACTTCAAACGTTGTTTGCTCTCCGACTTCGCGAATATACTCGTCCACTTCACGTCTTGATTTTTCGACCATCTCTTCAATACGCGCTGGGTGAATACGTCCGTCCTGTACTAGTTTATCAAGAGCGATACGAGCTGTTTCACGACGAATTGGGTCGAATCCAGAAAGGATAACCGCTTCTGGTGTATCATCGATAATTAGGTCAATACCTGTTAACGTTTCTAACGTACGAATATTTCGACCTTCACGTCCGATAATACGTCCCTTCATTTCGTCATTTGGAAGATTTACAACCGAAACGGTTGTTTCAGCAACATGATCAGCTGCACATCTTTGCATTGCAAGAGATAAAATCTCTTTTGCTTTCTTATCCGCTTCTTCTTTCGCACGAACTTCACTTTCTTTTACCATTACGGCAATTTCATGAGAAACTTCACTTTCTACTTTACCAAGAATAATTGCTTTCGCTTGTTCGCGTGTCAGATTGGAAATGCGCTCTAATTCTGTTTGTTGCTTTTGAACTAACTCTCCCACTTTGCTTTCCAACTCTTCAATCTGTTGTTGTCTCGCTACAAGAGATTCCTCTTTCTTTTCTAACTGTCGCTCGCGTTTATCGAGCGTTTCGTCTTTACGATCAAGGTTCTCTTCTTTTTGCATTAAACGATTTTCTTGTTTTTGTAATTCGCTTCTACGGTCACGAATTTCTAATTCAGCTTCTGTACGAAGTGTATGAATTTCATCCTTTGCTTCTAAAAGCGCTTCTTTCTTAAGTGCTTCAGCCTCACGATTCGCTTCGTCTAGAATACGTTTCGCTTCGTTAGCTGCACCATTAATCTTCGCTTCAGCAATAGACTTTCGAACAAAAAAGCCAACAACTGCACCGACTGTTGCAAGCAAAATGGAGATGAGTATCCAAACTGTACTACTCATGATTTCACCTCCCCTTGCTATGAATGAAAAAAGACTGTCGGCATGTACATTGAATACCAACATACAGCAAAGACCGTCGTCCCGCTTTTTTAAGGGACTTTCTTCATTTCACAATTAAAATGTCATATTATTATTTCGGCAAGATTTAAGTCTTACTCCGAATATTACTTCTCTTCTTGAGAAGAGTGTTTCGTATATAAGAAAAAATATACATTCTCATTGTATCTATCGCAATTTTCATTGTCAAGCGTTGTCTACTTTTACTTTCTTTACCTTCAGCTCTAATTCATATATGAATTTAAAAAGAAGACAGCATATTATCCTGGAAAACCTTAGTGAATTCCAGTTTATGCATACAAAACATGCATATATCCCTCTTTATACATAGCCTTTTAGGCAGATTAAATATTTTATCTCCAACGATATACAACGCTTTCATAATAATTAAAAATAAAAGACACGGAACCGTGTCTTTTATTTTTTAATCTTGAAGATTTGAATCTTCCGTTTCTTCAGCACCAGAGTCTTCACCAATTCCGTGATGGTCACGAACAAAGAAGGCAATTTCCTCTCTTAAATCCGTATTCTCTTTTAAGAATTGCTTCGAATTTTCACGACCTTGCCCTAAACGCTCTTCATTATAAGAGTACCAAGCACCACTCTTTTGAACGATATCAAGTTCAGAAGCCATATCTAAGATTTCACCTTCTCTTGAAATACCTTCTCCGTACATAATATCAACTTCAGCAACACGGAATGGTGGTGCCACTTTATTTTTAACTACTTTTACTTTTGTTTTATTACCAACGATGTCGTTACCTTGCTTTAATTGCTCCGCACGACGCACTTCAAGACGAACTGTTGAATAGAATTTCAACGCACGACCACCTGGAGTTGTTTCTGGGTTCCCGAACATAACCCCAACTTTTTCACGAATTTGGTTAATAAAGATTGCAATTGTTTTTGATTTATTGATTGCACCTGACAGCTTACGAAGTGCTTGAGACATTAAACGAGCTTGTAGACCTACGTGTGAGTCACCCATGTCTCCTTCAATCTCAGCTTTCGGTACAAGAGCTGCTACAGAGTCAATTACGATAATATCAACCGCGCCACTTCGTACAAGTGCTTCTGCGATTTCTAGTCCTTGCTCCCCTGTATCAGGTTGTGATAATAGTAATTCATCTATGTTAACGCCTAATTTTTGTGCATATACAGGATCCATTGCATGCTCCGCATCAATAAACGCTGCTTGTCCACCTTGACGCTGTACTTCCGCGATTGCGTGTAATGAAACTGTTGTTTTACCTGAACTTTCTGGTCCATAAATTTCGATAATACGGCCACGTGGGTATCCGCCTACCCCTAATGCCACATCAAGTGCTAAAGAACCACTTGAAATTGTAGAAACTCTACGCTCCGCTTGTTCTCCTAATTTCATAATTGAACCTTTACCGAATTGCTTCTCTATTTGTTTTAACGCCATATCTAACGCCGCTTGACGATCACTCATTCAAAATTCCTCCTTAACTCAATTGCTAATCTTATTATACCTATTTTCAATTCAATTTGCCAACAAAATCGAACATTTATTCGATTTTTTTATTTTCCATTAAATAAAAATGAGTTTAACCATAAAAAAAGCTAGAAGAAACTTATATCTCTTCTAGCTTTTTATATAAATGATAAAATCCATATTTCACCGAACGTTCCCTAATTTGTTGACGACTTCCACTTAAAATAAGAGGAAAAACTACAGTTGGTTCATCCTTAATCGCCAATCCAACGAATACTGTTCCCGGCTCTTTATGTTCTGAAGCATCCGGTCCTGCTACCCCAGTGAAACTAATTCCGATATCCGCTTTTAATAAGCCCTTAACATTTTCAGCAAGATAACGAGCACATTCTTTACTAACTGCACCATCAGTAGACAACACTTCCGCAGGTACATGTAAAACATGTTGCTTCACATCATTATGATAACAAATGACACCGCCTTTAAATACTGAAGACACACCAGCACTTTCTGTTACTTGATTGCCGAAGAGACCACCGCTTAAACTTTCTGCACACGCTAAAGTTAATCCTTTTTTCTTCAATAACTCTATCGCCTTATCATGCAGAAACTCTTGATCATACCCGTAGAAAAATTTTCCTACTCTTTCTAAAATCAAATCTTCCATATGCTGAATGCGTTTCGCAGCTTCATCAGCATTTTGATGTTTGGCAGTTAAACGTAGTGTCACTTCTCCATCATTCGCAAGGGGGGCGATTGTCGGGTTCGTTTGTCCATCAATTAAATCTTGAACTTTCACTTCTAATTGAGATTCCCCAATCCCGAAAAAGCGCAGCACACGAGAATAAATGTTTTCTCCTGTTGTAAAGTTACGTAAAAAAGGCTCTACATAACTTATATACATCGGCTTCATCTCTTTCGGTGGTCCTGGTAATAAAATATAAACTTTCCTGTTCTTATTTAGCCCCATACCAGGTGCCATGCCGTGATCATTCGCAAATACAGTTGCTCCATTCAAAACGAGCGCTTGCTTTTTATTATTCTCTGTGAACTCGCGACCTGTACGCTTAAAGTACTCGCTTATCGATGCTAATGCCTTTTCATCATATACAAGCTCTTCACCCAACCTAGAAGATATCGTTTCTTTCGTCAAATCATCTTTTGTCGGGCCTAATCCACCTGTGAAAATAAGTATGTCAGCACGTTCTTCCGCAACTTCAATCGCCTGCTGTAATCGCTTGTTATTATCTCCAACTACAGTATGGTAGTACACATTAATTCCGATTGAAGCTAACTTTTCAGATAAAAACTGGGCATTTGTATTTGCAATTTGTCCAAGTAATAATTCAGTTCCAACCGCAATAATTTCAGCATTCATCCCAATTCCCCCATAAACTTCTATTTTGAGTTTACAAAAGCAGCTCTATTTTTCCAGAAATAATCCCACCCTGAAATAACAGTAAAGATTAATGCAATCCATATGAAAATATCAGCAACTGGGATATGGATTAAATTTAAAGGTACATCGTGTAATAAATACGCCGCAATTGCAATAATTTGTGTCCACGTCTTAATTTTCCCTAACTGATTTGCTGCCACTACTTCTCCTGTTCCAGCAAGTACAAGGCGTAAACCAGTTACTGCAAACTCACGGCTGATAATTACAATAACGATCCAAGCAGGTACGTATTGCATCTCAACTAATGTAATAAGCGCTGCTGAAACAAGTAATTTATCAGCTAACGGGTCAAGAAACTTCCCTAAATTCGTTACAAGATTATACTTTCTTGCGTAATGTCCATCAATCCAATCTGTAGCCGAAGCAATAATAAAGATAAGTGCCCCTACTAAATGTTGAATTGGTAAATCAACATCACCAATTGTGTATGAACCCCAATCAAAGGGCGCTAACATAATTACCATAAAAATTGGAATTAAGAAGATTCTAGATATTGTAATTTTATTTGGTAAATTCACAGCTATTCCTCCATCATATCAAAAACATTTGTTCATTGAAAAAAGTCATCGAGGCGATGACTATTATTGTGCAGGTTGCCCTATCCCTTGGTTTTTTATCACCAATCTTTGGTGAAGTTCTTTTTCTGGATCCAATGGATAAGCGACCACTTGGCCATTCAGTTTAACTTCAACATTCGTTGCATTCCCAATATTAAGTCGCACTTCTTTTAATGTTGATACATCACGTTTTTCTATTTGGCCCTCTTGTACTGTAGCGTTTAGAATCACATTCCCCGCATCATCTTTAACATCTACATAACTCGCACCTTTACCCGATATTTCCAGTTCTAATGTTTTATTGTTATGAATTTCCAAAGTAGATACTTTACCAGTTGTACCAACTACTTTTACTTCTTCTTGTCCCGTTGGTTGTGCTGGTTGTTCCTCTTTCTTTGGCTCTTCTTTCTTTGGTTCCTCTTTTTTCGGCTCTTCCGCTTTCACTTCATCTTTCTTCGTATCTAACGGAGAGTTTTCTGCTTTTTTAACTTCAATTTTCTCACTTTGAGCATTCGGAACTTTCTCATCACCTTTTCCAGTTAACGCTTGGAAAACAAACCAAATTACCACTCCAAATGCAATTACTAATAGCGCAACTAAAACTTTCGGCATATGATCTGCAATTGGCCATGATGAAGATTTTTGCATTGTTTCTTGTGTTTTCTGTCCTGTTGATACTTGTGGAACGTCGCGTTTTTCAGATTGTGGTATCGTACTCTGATATTCTACAAGCAGTTCCTCTCCATTTAACCCAACCGCATCTGCGTATTGTTTAATGAATGCACGCGCATAAAAAGCTCCGGGCAATACATCATAATTGCCTTCCTCAATCGCTACTAAATGGCGTTTTTGAATTTTTGTAATCTCATGCAGCTGATCCATAGACAAGCCCTTCGTACCTCTTGCTTCTTTCAGCTTTTGTCCTAATTCTGTCACTACTAACACCTCAATATTTCTTTAAAAGTCAAACATAGAGAAATTATTTTGCGTACCTTGCTCAATTTCATCTACTAAATTATATTGAATTTCTTCATCATAATCGTTACGCAACTCGATAATATAATCAAAATCATCCAATGTGTATTCTGACTGACTCACAAATACGTCAGGATGTTCCACAACTTTCGTTGCAGGTAATCTCATAATTTCACGAACAAGCTGCCAATGCCTTTCGTTAGCACGCTTTGTTGACACGATTCCATCTAAGATAAAAATATTGTCGTCGCTATACTCATCTTCAATCAATTGACTACGAACAGTTTGTTTAATAAGAGTGGATGATACAAATAACCATCTTTTATTTGCACAAACACTTGCGGCAACAATGGATTCTGTTTTTCCGACACGAGGCATTCCTCGTATCCCGATTAGTTTATGACCTTCTTTTTTCATTATTTCAGCCATAAAGTCTACAAGTAACCCTAATTCATCACGTACAAATCGAAATGTCTTCTTATCATCTGCATCTCGTTGTATGTACCTACCATGCCTAACCGCTAGCTTATCTCTTAGCTTTGGCGGACGATATTTCGTTACCGTTATGTTATCCATCGTATTTAAAATTGATTCAAGTCTAGAGATTTGCTCTTGATTATCACACATAAGGAGTAATCCACGTCGTGCATTATCTACACCATTAATTGTGACAATATTAATGCCGAGCATACCGATTAACGAAGAAACGTCACCAAGCAAGCCAGGTCGGTTTTTATGTATTTCATATTCAAAATACCATTCAATCATCCAAGATCACTCCCCTTGCTTACTTTACACCTACGTACTATATTATATGATTTCACCTTAATAGGGAAGCTAAATGTATAATCTATCCCGTTCAATTATTATACAAAAAAAATAGAGAGGAGAATCTCCTCTCTATTTTTTACTTATGCTGTACAAACTTCACCATTAAGTTTGCGATTGTATGTTGCTCTTGTTCATCAGCAACTTTCCAAAGCTCAGACAATAATTTCTCTTGATCGTTGCGCGCTTCTACTTCATTTGCTAAATAATCTCCAACACGAAATGCCATATCTGATACAGCACCACCATCAAGACCTTTTCCTGAAGCCTGTTCTAAACGTTCTCCTAAAAAGCTCTTCCATTGATCAAAATTATCTAAAACTGACATGTGTAAGCACCTCACTACTTAGTAATAGAATCATGCTTAATTTGTACAGTTTTTCATTTTTTATGTAAGAAATTTTTAGCAATGCCAACCACCATTTACTCCGATAATTTGTCCAGTTATGTAAGATGCTCCTGGTGATACGAGGAATGACACTGTTTTCGCTACCTCTTCTGGTAGTCCCAACCTGCCTAATGGGATCTCTTCAGCAATTTCATTCTTATCCTCTTCTGAAAATACTTGTAACATTTCCGTTTCAATTGCACCTGGCGCCACCGCGTTAACCCTTAATCCACTTAATGAAACTTCTTTCGCTAAAGCTTTCACATATGAATTTTGTGCACCTTTTACCATCGAGTAAAGCACTTCACATGATGCGCCGATTTGGCCCCATATAGAAGAAACAAGTACAATATTACCACTTCTCCGCTGAATCATCGATGGCAGCGCCCTTGATAATAATTTATAGATACTCTTCACTTGAAGTTCTATCATATAATTCAATTCATCGTTCGTTACATCTGTTACGAGTCCAAAGATACTCTTCCCAGCTGCATATACGATAACATCAAGAGGATGTTCAATTTGTTCCCACAACTGCTCTGCCCCATCAGTAGAAGCTAAATTCGCTTGAACAGGAATCACTTCACCCCATTCTTTCTGCAACTCGTTCACTTTCTCTTCACCGTTATTATAATGAACATATACTGTATATCCATCTTGAAATAATTGTTTTGAAATAGCAGAGCCAATCCCTCCGCTTCCTCCAGTTACTAATGCATACTTTTTCATACAATTCCTCTCTTATCTCAACAAAATCTTTCTCCTATAAATAATACCCTCATCTTACAATTTATCAATGATAAGATGAGGGTATTATTATGAAATCTTTTATTTTTTCGGTAAAACTTGACAAACACTCATTTTCTCTTCTGATAATAATAATTTGGCTACTTCTTGTAAATCTTGAACAGTTAAACTTTCTAATACAGTCAATGCCTCAAACAGACTAGATTCATTAAACGCATATCGTGTAAATTGATTTGCAATATATTCCGGCGAATTCAACGAGCGTAAAAAGCCACCTATTTTCTTTTTCTTTACTCGTTCTAATGCCACCTCATCTAATTGATCATAATTTGTATTTAGTAAAATGCTTTTCAAACGCTCTTCCAGCTCATCAGGTTGCTTCGTATCGCCGCCAACCATTGCAAAACCGAAGTTATTCTCTTCCGTATAATCATACGAGAACGAATCATCAATAAGACCTTCATTATATAAAGATTCGTAATGAACGGAGCTTTTCCCAAATAAATAATCTAAAAGTAACGTAAGCGCAATTTCTTGTTTTAAAAGGGCTTTCCCTTTTTCTTTTAAATTTGTCGCTTTAATACCAACTAAGCATTTCGGTGTTTGTACAGGCATGGAAATAATTTTCTTCTTTTCATTTACCTCATCTGGTTCTTCTTCAAATGAACGTACAATTTCTGGCTGGTTTTTATAATCTTTTTTCGCTTGATTTTCACGTACTAAATCCATTGTTTTCTCTGGATCAATTGCCCCCACAACGAACAATAACATATTGCTCGGATGATAAAATGTTTCATAACATTCATATAATAAGTCTTTCGTAATTTTACTAATAGACTCGATTGTCCCTGCAATATCAATTTTAATTGGGTGCTTTACAAACAAGCTATCAATTAATCCAAAGTATAAGCGCCAATCTGGATTATCTTGATACATTTGAATTTCTTGCCCAATAATCCCCTTCTCTTTTTCAACTGTTTTTTCAGAGAAGTAAGGCTCTTGTACGAAGTTTAACAATGTATTTAAATTTTGTTCTACATTTGATGTACATGAAAACAGGTAAGCTGTTCTTGTGAAAGATGTGAAAGCATTTGCTGATGCTCCTTGTTTACTAAACAATTGGAAAGCATCGTGATCTTCTTTTTCAAATAATTTATGTTCAAGAAAATGAGCAATTCCATCAGGCACACGAACCATTTCTTCTTTACCTAGTGGTACGAATGTATTATCCATAGAACCATATTTTGTCGTAAACGTTGCAAATGTTTTATTAAATCCTTGCTTTGGTAAAATATATACATCTAATCCATTAGGAAGTTTTTCATAATAGAGTGTCTCTTTTAATTGCTCATAAACAATTTTCTCCATTTATTCTCCCTCCGTTCCTTGTAAAAAGTAAATTGTATCTAGTTCAATATTTTTAGCAACTTTCACAATCTCTTCTTTCGTCACACTTTCAATGCCTGTAAGCCATTCTTCAACCGGACGCGTACGATCTGAAATAATACCATGATACAGCATCTCCACAAATCCGCGTGGTGTATCAATCGCCTCTAATATTTGATTTTGAATAACACTTTTCGTTTGATGCATCTCTTCTTCAGAAAAATCACCATTTTGCATCGCTAACATTTGTTCTTTAATAATCTCAACAGCTTTTTCATAATTTTTCGCTTCGATCCCTGACATGACAAACAATAAGCCTTTATGACTTTCAAAGCGGGATGCCGCATAGTACGCTAAACTATTTTTTTCACGAACGTTAACGAATAACTTCGAATGAGAAAATCCTCCAAACAATCCATTGAACAATTGTAGCGCAAAATAATCTTCGTCTTTATACGTAATAAACGTACGATAACCAATGTGTAATTTACTTTGTTTTAACTCTTGTTTTTCAACAACTTCTTTTTCTTCATTATTTCTCTTATGAAGAAGTACATTTCTTTCTCTCGCAGGACGCGCTGAAATAGAAAAATACTTACTTACAAGATCCACTGCGTTTTCTGAAATATCACCAATAATGTATAGATCCATTTCATCTTCTGCTAACACTTTTTGATAATATTGATACAAACTTTCATTTGTAATAGAAGAAACAATCTCTTTTTTCCCATGTGCACTTAAACGATACGGTTCTACTTTGCACATTTCTTCAATTAAACGCTCGTTTGCATAGCGCATTTTATCATCGTACGTAGCTTCAATTCGTTGCAAGAGCGCTCTCTTTTCACTTTCTACGATAGAAGGTAAAAAACCATTCCCCTCTGTTGCTGGATGTAAAACGATATCCGATAACATAGAAAGCGCTTTTTCAAATAGCGGTGGTGCATCATGTAAATATACTTCATTTGCAATGTCTACATAAATAGAGATAATATGGTCTTCTCCTTTTTTACTTACATCTACTGCCAAAGAAGATCCGTATAATTCTTCTAAATATTGACGAAGACGAATTACAGAAGGAAGCTTTTCTGTCGCACTTTGCAATACGTATGGCAATAGGGCACGCTCTGTCACCGTCTCCTCATTTAAAGGTGCTTTAAAACGAAATACAAAAGTATTTGTTTTATATTTATCAGTCGGAATAATATGTACTCGCAAACCACCTAACTCATGTAACTGTTGTTCCATTAGTTTCATTTATAGCCCTCCTTTACGTATATAGGAATATTCCTCTTCAATATACAGTTTTTAGAAATGAAAAATCAACTTTTCTTCCTCACTATACTTACATGAGGCTCTTTCTAAAAACTTTCATATGTAAGGAACATAGTAAAATTCCGTATTACATATATTCTATGTAAAAAAGCCCGCACTAATGTGCGAGCTTTTTTATACTTATCGTTTTCCTTTTTCATACGGCGTTCCTAACGCTTTCGGAGCTTCAGAACGACCTACAAAACCAACAAGTGCTAATATTGTGAATACATACGGTAATATCGTTAAGAATACACTTGGAATTTGATCTAATACAGGAATTGTTCCACCTGTTACACTTAACGATTGTGCAAAACCAAAGAATAGCGCTGCACCTAATGCACCTAATGGATTCCACTTCCCAAAGATCATGGCAGCTAACGCTAAGAAACCTTGTCCAGTAATAGTTGCCCCTGAGAAGTTATTAGAAATTGACATTGCAAAAATTGCTCCACCAATTCCAGCAAACACACCTGATATACAAACACCAATATAGCGCATTTTATATACGTTAATTCCCATCGTATCAGCTGCCATTGGATGCTCACCAACCGCACGAAGACGAAGACCGAACGGTGTTTTATAAATAACATACCAAACAACGAATGCTAAAATAATAGCAATATACGACGTTATCGGTACGTTAGAGAAGAATATTTTCCCTAAAACCGGAATATCCGAAAGGCCTGGAATATCAATCTTTTCAATACGGTACTGAATAAAGTCAGTCTGTCCTTTATCAAAAATCTTCTTAATTGCAAATACCGTTAATCCAAGAGATAAGAAGTTAATCGCTACACCACTTACAACTTGATCCGCTCGGAATGTAATAGATGCTACCGCATGAAGTAATGCAAATAACCCACTACCGATTGCCGCAAATAATAACGCAATCCACGGAGTCATCGTTCCCCATGTATCACCCATTAATAAGTTTGTAACAACTCCAATAAATGCACCAAATAGCATTAGTCCTTCTAATCCAATATTTACAACACCTGATCGTTCACTAAATACACCACCTAGTGCTGTAAAAATTATAGGTGCTGATGTATATAACGTACCCGTCACAAGAATGGCTAATATATCTAAAAAGCTCATTTATTTCCCCTCCTTGCTCATGCGTGTAAGCGCCCATCTTAACACATAACTACATGCAACAAAGAAGATGATACATGCAATAATCACATTAATAAGCTCTGATGGTACATCTGCCTCAAAGTTCATTTGAGGGGAAGCACTTTTCAAACCACCAAATAATAAAGCTGAAAGGATAATACCAAACGGATTATTCCCCCCAAGTAAGGCTACGGCAATCCCGTCAAATCCTACTCCTGTAAACGAAGACATTGCTGTCATACTTTGGAATGTTCCTAACCCTTCCATCGCACCACCAATCCCTGCAAATGCACCAGCAATTGTCATAGAGAATACTACATTGCGAGAAACTTTCATACCAGCATATTGGGAGGCATGTTGATTAAATCCTACCGACTTTAATTCATACCCTAAAGTTGTTCGATCTAATAAGAACCACATTAAAATAGCGATTAAAATTGCTACAACAATTCCCCAGTGAAGGCGCGAACCGTCAGTGATGGCAGCAAGCCAGTCTGAAGATAATGACGCACTCGCTTTGATGTCGTACGTTTTATCATTACCCTCGTGCAAGAAACGCTTAATAATGTCATATGTTACGTATAACGCAATATAGTTCATCATAATCGTTACAATAACTTCATTAACTTGAAATTTCCCCTTTAAATATCCAGGGATGAAACCCCAAATTCCACCTACCAATGCTGCAAATAAAATAGATAACGGAATGTGAAGAACAGCTGGTAGCGAAACTGCATAACCGAACCAAACTGCTGCAAGCCAACCAACTAGTAATTGCCCCTCTACCCCGATATTAAATAAACCTGTACGAAATGCAAACGCCACTGATAAGCCGGCAAGAATAAGCGGGATCATTGTACGAAGCGTTTCACCTATTGCACTTGGGCTACCGAACATTCCTGTCCAAAGTGCACTATAACCAACAATTGGATCATAGCCACTAACTAGCATTACAATTGCTCCGACAAGTAAGCCAAAAATAACGGATAGTACTGGGACTAAAATATTTATCGTTCGTTCTGTTAAAAGTTTTTTAGCCATTTGTACCCACCTGCTCCTTCTTTGTTCCTCCAGCCATTAACAATCCAAGCTGTTGTTCATTCGTTTCTTTCGCATCAACAATTGCTACAATTTTCCCTTCATAAATAACAGCAATTCGGTCACTAACATTTAAGATTTCATCTAACTCTAAAGATAAAAGTAATACACCTTTTCCTTTATCCCTTTGCTCTATTAATCTCTTATGAATAAATTCAATTGCTCCTACATCTAAACCACGTGTTGGCTGTGCCGCGATTAATAAATCTGGATCACGGTCTACTTCACGTGCAATAATTGCTTTTTGTTGATTCCCCCCGGATAAAGCGCGCGCTAACGTTTGCTCACTAGGTGTACGTACATCAAACTGTTCAATAAGTGCCTTTGCTTTTTCTGTAATTTTACTAAAATTTAAAATCCCTTTCTTTGAAAACGGATTTTTATAGTACGTTTGCAGAACTATATTATCTCTAACAGAAAAATCAAGAACAAGGCCGTGTTTATGACGATCTTCTGGAATATGACCAATTCCTTCTTCTGTTATCCTTCTAACAGGCCAATTTGTTATTTCTTTTCCTTTAATTGCAATAGAACCTGACTCAACTTTTCGTAAACCAGTAATTGCTTCTATCAATTCACTTTGTCCGTTTCCATCAATCCCTGCAATTCCAACAATTTCCCCCGCACGAACAGTTAAGTCAAGGCCTTTTACAGCAGGTAGTTGACGTGCATCGTGAGCAACAAGATTTGCAATTGAAAGTACCTCTTCTTTTGGCTTCGCGTCTATTTTTTCTGTTTTAAAATTCACTTGACGTCCGACCATTAATTCTGCAAGTTTATTTTCATCCGTATTTGCAACGTCAACCGTTCCAATCCCTTTTCCTTTACGAATAATCGTACAACGATCGCAAACTTCCATAATTTCTTTCAACTTATGTGTAATAAGAACAATAGATTTTCCTTCTTGTACAAGCTTTTTCATAATTTGAATTAGCTCATGAATTTCTTGCGGTGTTAACACAGCTGTCGGTTCATCAAATATTAAAATTTCTGCCCCACGGTAAAGTGTTTTTAAAATCTCAACACGCTGCTGCATACCAACTGAAATATCCTGTATTTTCGCATATGGATCTACAGCTAATCCGTATTGTTCAGACAGTTTTTGAATTTCTTTAGCAGCTTCCTCAACAGCAATTTTCCCGTTTTTCTTCGGTTCATTTCCGAGAATAATATTCTCTGTAACTGTAAAATTATGAACAAGCATAAAGTGCTGATGAACCATTCCAATACCAAGGTCATTTGCCACATTCGGATTGGTAATGTTTACAGACTTTCCTTTAATTTTAATTTCACCTTGTTCTGGTTGATACAAACCAAATAGTACATTCATCAATGTGGATTTCCCTGCACCATTTTCTCCAAGTAAAGCATGTATTTCTCCTTGCTTTACTTGCAGCGTAATATCATCATTCGCTACAATGCCTGGGAATACTTTCGTAATGTTATTCATCTCAATTACGTATTCCATTTTGTTCCTCCTTTTAACAGGGAACATTCCCCTATTACACTATTAACTTATTAAGCAATTTGGAAGTTTTATACATACAAAGGTTAGTTCTATGAACTAACCTTTGCTATTTCTCTATTTATTTTTTTAGAGAAGCTTCATATTCTTTATACTCTTTATCTGTAGCTGGTACTTTAATTTCACCATCTGTAATTTTCTTTTCAAACTCTTCTACTTTTGTTAAAATTTCAGGGTTAACTTTTTTCACGTTGTCAGTTGTTTTTGCAATACCAACACCGTCATCTTTTAAGCCAAACGCTTCTATTTTACCGCCTTTTAATTTACCATCTTTCGCTTCTTGTGCTACTTTTTCAACAGCGATATCTACACGTTTTACCATTGAAGTTAATGTTACGTTTTCAGGCATACCTTCTTGGTTTTGGTCACGGTCCACACCGATTACCCAAACATTTTCACCTTTTTTCTTACGGTTTTTCGCTTCAGTGAACACGCCGTTACCTGTACCACCAGCAGCATGATAAATTACATCTACACCTTGACCATACATTGCTGATGCAAGAACTGTACCTTTTTCCGGTTTATCAAATGCTTCTGCATATTCAGATACGATTTCAATATTTGGATTTACTGCCTTTGCACCCGCTTTAAATCCATTTTCAAATTTACTAATTAAATCACTCTTCATTCCACCAACAAATCCTACTTTATTAGATTTTGTTGACATAGCCGCTACCGCACCTACAAGGAATGAACCTTCATGATCTTTAAATGTGATGCTTGTTACGTTCGGTGCATCTACAACAGTATCCACAATTGCGAATTGTTGTTTTGGAGCTTCTTTTGCTACTTCTTTAATTGCACCTTCTAATTTATAACCGATTCCGAAAGATAAATCATACTTATCTTTTGAAAATTTCTTTAAGTTTGGAATATAATCTGCTTCTTTTTCAGACTGTAGGTAACGATAATTTGTCTTTTCCTTTAATCCATTATCTTTACCAAACTTTTTCAAACCTTCCCAAGAAGATTGGTTGAATGATTTATCATCAACACCCCCAACATCCGTTACCATACCAACTTTGAATTCTTTATCTTCTTTCTTGTCACTGCTCGCCTTATCCGAGTTACCACATGCACCTAAAATCGCGCTTGCTGCTAATGTTAATGATAATAAAAGACCTGTTTTTTTCTTCATACTAGAAACCCCTCCTAAAATTATATATATCTCTTTATTCTTACGCTGCTGTCCCTAACTTCTTGCTGTCACCTCCCTAAAATGGAACTTACCTACATACGTTTTCTTAATACGTGGAAGCTAAACTTATCAGCTCTAAAGTAATTGATAGAATATAAGATTGGCTCATCATTTTGATCATAGTGCATTTGTTTTAAAACTAGCAGTGCCGTTTCCGGTTCACATTCTAAAATCGGTGAGATTTTCGGATGATAGCCAATTGGCTCAATGTGAGCAACTGCGTATGTGATACGTTTGTGCGTATTGTTATGTATCACTGTAAGTAACGATTCTTCGTTGTATCCCGATAAATCTGGCAAGATTTCTTTTGCAAGTTTATCGATACAATATACAACAGGTTCCCCATCTGCTGTACGCACACGCTCAATCATTACCGCATTAAAACCGTCTTCACTATTAAACTTCTCTTTTTCCTCTTCTGTTAAACTTGTTGTAGATGATGATAAAAAGATAGTTCCTGGTGTTTTCCCCACACTAGAAATCATATCTGTAATACTAGAAAGTTGTTCAATCCCAGAAGAAAATAACGGCTTTGCATTTACAAATGTTCCTACACCATGTCTACGAATGACAACATTTTCTTCTTCTAAAATACGCAGCGCTTCCCTTAAAGTCGCCCTACTTACACCAAGTTCTTTCGCTAAATCAAACTCTGATGGTAACTTCTGTCTTTCTTTGTAAGCTCCATCTTTAATTTTTTCTTTGATGTGATCAATTACCCGTAAATATAGGTGACGACTATCGGATTTTACTGACATAAGACTCCCCCGCATTTCAATTATTCGACCTCTGATGTAAGACTTCTTTTCTCTTTTTTCAACTTACAACATAATAAAAATTGCTAAATACTAAAAATAAGCTTAATTGTCGAATAAATATTAATAATTTTTCAAGATGAAATTTTCACTCTTTACTGCATAAAAAAAACTTCGCACCATAAACATTCCTCATTTCGAGAAAAAGTTCGGCACAAAGATCTCTTACATCCTTTGTTACACACTTTTCCCCTCATAGTCCAGCAATTCATGGTTGCCGGGTAGAAACTTATGGACCTTATCTCCAAGATTATATGAGGCAGTGATTCTTTTCGAAGTAATCTTACCACTTGCTCCCATACGTGTCAACAAAATTTAACATTTTTCTACATTAAATATCGAACATTCATTAAAAACATAATAAAAGTATTCGTATTCTAAAGAATCGCTTTAGATGTAAGCCCTTTCTTTATCGCTGAATATAGTATATAACAAAACTAGCATATAAAAAAGCCTAATTGTAAAAACAATTAGGCTTTTTTTATGAACTTTTTTCTTGTACATCATTAATGAGCACTTCTCGTGGTTTACTACCTTCATACGGACCTACTACACCATTCATTTCCATTGCATCAATTAAACGGGCAGCTCGCGTATAACCTACTCTAAACCTACGTTGCAACATAGAAACAGATGCTGTTTGCATTTCCACTACAAGCTGAACTGCTTCATCATATAATTCATCTTCTACTTCCTGCTTCGTATCAGGAACATCTTGTGGAATCATATCTTCTTGATATTGCGCTTTTTGCTGACCAATAACATACTCTACAACTCTCTCAACTTCATCATCGGATAAAAATGCACCTTGTACACGTACAGGCTTCGATGCACCAATTGGTATAAACAGCATATCTCCACGACCTAGCAGTTTCTCTGCACCACCACCATCAAGAATTGTACGAGAGTCCGTTTGAGAAGATACCGCGAATGCAATACGTGATGGAATATTCGCTTTAATAACTCCCGTAATAACATCAACCGATGGACGCTGCGTCGCAATAATTAAATGAATACCAGCCGCACGAGCCATTTGTGCTAAACGCATAATCGCATCCTCTACATCTGATGAAGCAACCATCATTAAATCGGCTAACTCGTCCACTATTACTACAATATAAGGTAATTCCGGTTGTTTCGCTTCTGATTGACTATTATGTTCTTTAATATGATCATTATATCCTTCAATGTTACGCGTGCCACTATGAGCAAATAATTCATAACGTCGTTCCATTTCACTCACGACTTTTTTCAAAGCTTGTGATGCTTTTTTCGGATCAGTTACAACTGGTGTTAATAAATGCGGAACACCGTTATATACATTTAACTCTACCATTTTCGGATCAATCATCATTAATTTTACTTCATGTGGTTTTGCACGCATTAAAATACTAACAATAATACCATTAATACATACACTTTTCCCGCTACCTGTCGCACCAGCTACCAGTAAATGGGGCATTTTATTTAAACGGGCTAATACAGCTTCACCTGTAATATCTCGTCCAAGACCAATTAACAACTTCTCTTCCGGATGATTATTAGCCTTAGAATCAAGAACTTCTCTTAGCGTTACCATAGATACTTCTGAGTTCGGAACTTCAATCCCTACAGCTGATTTCCCGGGAATAGGTGCTTCAATACGAATGTCTTTCGCAGCTAAAGCAAGTGCTAAATCATCACTTAAACTAACGATTTTGCTTACCTTTACTCCCATATCAGGATACACTTCATATTTTGTAACTGCAGGACCTCTATGTACTTTTGTTACTTTCGCTTTCACTCCAAAACTTTGGAATGTACGTTCTAATTTACGAGCATTCTCATAAATTTCTGCATTTTCATTTGTAACTTGCTTATTCTTAGGAAATTTCAATATATCAAGTGCAGGAAGCTTGTAATCTTTATTTTCTACATTTGAAAATTGCATTGGCGGGGCACTTGTTTCCGCCTCTAAAGATTCTACAATCTTTTCTCCACGCTTTTTCTTAGATTCTTCAACAGACGGAGCCTCTTCAATAGACGGTGAATTTATTAACTCTGCTTCCTGTTCTTCGCTAATTCGTTTATTCTCTTCTTCATTTACAGGATAATTCTCAGTGAAATTCGAAATAATTGGAGGGTCAATTGAGATTTCTTCCATCGGCTCAATAATCTCTTCTTGTTCTGCAGCACGTTTGCTCCTTGTGCTTCTCGTTGTTTTTTTCTTTTCTGTTTGTTCAGCCGTCCTTTTGGATCTCCAATCTTTATAATCCCCTTGCATTACTTCAAATTGACTTCTAAGGATCCTTCCTACAGGTGCAAGTACTTCTCCAATATGCTTATTTGTTATACAAAGTATGCCGAGAATCACTAAAATAATACCAATGATATAAGCTCCTACTTCATCAAATAAAAAGTAACACGTCGCGAACATAAGCGCACCAAACATACCACCGCCTAAATGAACGCTATCTGGCCCCTTTTTCATTTCAAGAAAGAAGTTATCTTTCGTACTCACAATAACAGAAGTATTTTGCACTGCTCCATCTTTCGTAAGAAGGTTAAATAATGTAATATGACTAAACATTAATATCGCCAATACTATTAAATAAAAACCAATTAACCGTTTATTTAAAAGGTTCGGCCATCCACGTTTGATAACAAACGAAACCGATAAAGCTATTACACCTAACACACCAATTATGTACCACTCACCAAAGAAGAAGCGAAAAAATAACACAAACGATTTCCCTACAACACCTAGCTGTAAAATCGTAATGATTGAAAGTGCAAAAAGAGTTAAACCGACGATTTCATAATACAAAGTTGGCTTTATCGTGCGTCTTGCTTTTGCCTTCGTCCCTCTTTGCTTTTGTTTTGCCATTTCTTCACCTCGTGTTCTACATGTAAGTAGGGCTTCCTTAAAAAAGCACTACTTATATGTCTGTTTTCTCTATTTTTTCAGGTCTTATATCTTCTATTTTTACACTTCTTGTAAATTGTTAAATAAACAGAAGAAAGCAGCCCTCTCATGGCTGCTCAACCGTCTTGTTTTTTATATTATACCATAGCTTCTAAACAAAATCCTTCTTTTTGCTAAAAGGTTATTTTCTGGCCGGGCTCAAACTCTAAGTAGTGTAGCGGATCCGTACTTAACACACGTACAATAGAATAACACCCATGTTCTTCTTCAGAAACCATTAATTCAACACCGTTTATATTTACAACTTTTTGGCTTTCACATTGCGAATAATCAGCTGGATATACAAGTTGCTCTGGCATAATTGTGTATAAAATCATTGTAACATTGTCCCTTCTGCACTATTATCCATGCGAGCATCTATTAATTCATTCAGTTTTCGAATCGCATTCCCAATACCACCGACATCATCTATAAGACCATATTTCACTGCATCGCCACCAATTACATTCGTCCCAATATCTCGCGTCAAATTCCCTTTCGCAAACATAAGTTCTTTAAAACGATCTTCGGTTACTTTCGAATGCTTCGTCACAAATCGAATGACTCTTTCTTGCATTTTATCTAAATACTCAAATGTTTGCGGCACACCTATAACAAGACCTGTTAGACGAATGGGATGAATTGTCATCGTCGCAGTTTCCGCAATAAATGAATAATCCGTAGAGACGGCGATTGGTACACCGATAGAATGCCCTCCGCCCAGAACAAGTGATACCGTTGGCTTTGAAAGCGAAGCTACCATCTCAGAAATTGCTAACCCTGCTTCAACGTC
This sequence comes from Bacillus pretiosus, assembly GCF_051294775.1. Taxonomy (NCBI): domain Bacteria; kingdom Bacillati; phylum Bacillota; class Bacilli; order Caryophanales; family Bacillaceae; genus Bacillus; species Bacillus pretiosus. The sequence goes on along the minus strand of NZ_JBPPHF010000002.1, from coordinate 1,025,607 downwards.
ACCTCCGACCGTGTTTAATATTAAAAGCAAACCTTCAATTTTCGGATTTTGTTCTATCGCAACAATTTGCGGAATAATATGCTCATATTTTGTTGTTTTATTTTGCGGTGGCAACTGAACATGACCTTCCACCTGCCCGATGATTGTTAAACAATGAATACTTGATTCATTCATTTGTGGTACATTCGTTTGCCCTAGCTGTTGAATTTTCTCCACTATCGAAGCTTCTTTCCCAGTTTCTTTCGGCTCAGCCTCTTTCCCTTCATTTGTATAACGATCACGTTCTGTCATATCGCATCCCCTTTCACTCGTATATAACTATTATTTCTTAAGTTATAAATTTCATTCGATAGAGTTTAAAAAGAAAAAAAGATCACCCGTAAAGGTGATCTTTTTTATACTTCCATAATAATCGGTAAAATCATAGGTTTTCTCTTTGTCTCTTCGTACAAGAACTGCCCTAATAATTCACGAATATTTTGTTTTAACATAGACCATTCAATTGAATACTCTTTAATCGATTGCTCAACAATCATACGTACAATCTCTGTAGAGCGGTCAATTAACGCTTCTGATTCACGAACATACACAAAACCACGTGAAATGATTTCTGGACCAGAGATAATTTTCTTTTCATCTTTACCAAGTGTTACAACAACTACTAATATTCCATCTTGAGATAACATTTTTCTATCTCGAAGAACGATATTACCAACGTCACCTACACCTAATCCATCAATTAACACATTACCAGCTTGTACTTTGCCAACTAAGTTTGCGTCATCGTCACCAAAAGCAATCACATCACCTTTTTCTACGATAAAGATATTCTCTCTTGCAATACCTACATCTTCAGCTAAATATGCATGTGCTTTTTGCATACGGAACTCACCATGTACGGGTACAAAATATTTCGGTTTCATTAAATTTAACATTAACTTTAATTCTTCTTGGCTACCGTGACCTGAAACGTGAACTTTTCTTTCACCGTAATAAATAACATCAGCTCCAGCTCTAAATAACAAGTCAATAATTTTCGATACAGATATTTCATTACCCGGAATTGGAGAAGCCGCAATAATAACCGTATCGCCTTTACGAATTGAAATTTGTTTATGAGCTTGCTTCGCCATTCTAGAAAGGGCTGCCATCGGTTCACCTTGGCTACCTGTCGTTAAAATAGCTACCTTTTTCTCTGGGAAATTGTCTACTTCTTGTAGTGAAATAACCATACCTTCTGGAACATCTAAATAACCAAGACGTCTTGCGATATCTACCACTTTCACCATACTACGTCCTACAACCGCTACTTTTCGTCCTGTTTCAGCAGCTGCATCAAATACTTGTTGAATACGATGTACATTCGATGCAAATGAAGCAACGATAATACGTCCTTCTGCGCCGTAGAACACTTTAGAAATTTCTACACCAACTTCTTTTTCAGAACCTGTATAGCCTGGACGCTCAGCATTTGTACTATCAGATAATAAGCACAGTACGCCTTCATTTCCGATTTGTGCCATTTTTCCAAGGTCTGCTCCACTATTTCCAATTGGAGTTTGATCGAATTTAAAGTCTCCCGTGTATACGATAGCACCTTTTGATGTATGGAAACAAACACCAACAGAATCTGGAATACTATGTGTCGTTCCAAAGAATGACACCGTTGTAGTATTAAACTCTACTGTTGAATTTGAATCGATTGTTTTTAAGTCTACACGGCCTAACATACCCGCTTCGCCAAGTTTTTCTTGTATAAGTCCTACTGTTAATTTCGTTGCATACACTGGAATTGATAATTTACGAAGTACGTAAACAATTCCACCAATATGATCTTCATGACCGTGAGTAATAAATAAACCTTTTACTCGCTCTTGGTTTTCCACTAAATATGTAATATCAGGAATAACGATATCAATTCCAAACATTTCATCTCCTGGGAACATTAATCCTGCATCTACAATAAAGATTTCAGAATCAATTTCAACACAGTACATGTTTTTCCCGATTTCACCTACTCCACCAAGAGCAAATACTTTAACAGACTCATTCTCTTTTCTCTTCATGTTGTTGCCTGGTTTAAAAATCTTTCAAACACTGATTTCACTAAAATTGCAGAGACACCAGGGGAAACTCTACAACCACCATATATTCACCGTCCAAGACGAATGTCCTTACCGTTATGCGATATCATGTCCTTGTTTATTTTTTAAACCAGGTTTCACCTCTCTTTCATTATATAAATCAAATATCTTATTCGATATGATATGAAAATGTAATCAAATTATAATTTTTACCAATTTTGCTAAGCATACCCGTACTAAGCTACTTAGCCATATTATACCTGATACAAGAAATAGAACACAAGTTAAATCGTGCGAAAGAGAAAGTAAAAGAACGGAATTACAACAAAAGTATCGAACGTATTTCCTTTATATTTACTCCGATTTTATACTCCATATTATTTTGAAGAAATAGCCATAAATACGCTAAATTTATTTCATTATATGGATTTTCAAGACTTATTTTTCTAGAATCGAACAAAAACACTTATAAAATGAAGCTTTTTTATGAATCACGTCACATTTGAGGCAATTCCTCTGAAAAACAGAATCGATAGTTTATTACGTTTATACAAATGTTTATTCTATAATAACTGTGTTTTTTTGATTCATTTAAAGGGGTACAATTATTTTCTTGTACATGTTGCAAAACATAATGAAAAAGCAATCAAACACATGGAGTAATATGGTAGGTAAAAAAGAGCGGCAAAGATTTTCATACCATAAAAAAATGACCTAGTTCTACACTAGGTCATTTTTTTATTAACGAGGGATAGATTGCATAACAGATTGTAACGTTACTCTTTCTTCTTCTGTTAATGGAAGAAGTGGTAAACGTACAGAACCTACATCTAACCCAACCATTTGTAACGCTGTTTTTACTGGCGTTGGGCTTGGCGCCATAAATAATGAATCCGTTACTCTTACAAGTAATTGATGTAATTTTTGCGCCTTTTTAAATTCTCCTGCTTGGAATGCTGCAATCATTTCTTGCATTTCATTTCCAATCACATGAGATGCTACAGAAACGATACCTTTCGCTCCAACTGCCATAGCTGGTAACGTTAAACCATCATCACCGCTGTATACTGCAAAGTCGTCCGCTGTTTTTTCAATGATTTCTGTCATTGTTAACACATCGCCGCCTGCATCTTTAATCGCAACAATGTTTTCTATTTCTGATAAACGAACAACTGTATCAACGGAGATTTGTACAATAGATCGTCCTGGAACGTTATATAGCATAACCGGAAGCGGCGTGCTTTCAGCAATTGCTTTAAAGTGCTGATACATTCCTTCTTGACTCGGTTTGTTATAATACGGTGCTACTAGCATTACTGCATCAACACCAACCTCTGTTGCCTTTTTAGTTAAGTCAATAGAAGCATGCGTATTATTACTACCTGTTCCAGCGATTACGGGCACCCTTTTATCGACAACAGATACGACATGGCGATATAACGCTACTTTTTCTTCTGAAGTTAATGTAGGAGATTCTCCTGTCGTTCCTCCTACCACGATTGCTGTTGTACCGTTATCTATTAAATAATTTACCAATTTCGTTGTCTTCGCAAAATCGATATTTCCGTTTTTATCAAACGGAGTTACCATCGCGGTTGCAATTGTCCCAAAATCTATCATGGTCTCACTCCTTATTGTTCCAGTTGCTTTTCTTTTGAAAGCTCAAACGCACTATGTAATGCATTTACAGCCTCCACTAAATCAGTTTCTTTTACAAGAACCCAAATTGTCGTATGGCTATCTGCCGATTGCAGAATTTGAATACCTTTTTCCGCTAAAGCTGTAACGATTTTCGCAGTAACCCCTGGGTATCCTGCCATTCCAGCTCCTACAATAGATACTTTTGCACAATGCTCTGTCACAATTGGCTCATATCCAAGGTTTTTTAATAATTCAACTGCACGACTTGATACACTATCACTCACCGTATAAGCTACCCCAGTAGGTGAAATGTTAATTAAATCGACACTGATTCCTTCATTCGCCATTTCTTTAAACACATGCTGTTGCAAATCATATGCTGTTTCTTTTGCAAGCACTTTAATTTGCGTCACATTTGATACATGAGCGATACCTGTAACAGGACGTTCTTCTACATCACGGCCTTTTGTCGCACCGTCCGATGCTGAAATCAGCGTACCTTCACTATCAGAATACGTAGAACGTACACGAAGTGGTACTTTGGCATGCATCGCAATTTCAACTGCACGTGGATGAACGACTTTTGCACCTTGATATGCCATGTTACAAATTTCATTGTATGTTACCGTTTGAAGATGACGTGCATCTTTTACAATGCGAGGATCCGCAGTCATAACACCTTCTACATCTGTAAAGATATCAATAAATTCAGCATGAAGCGCAACACCTAATGCAGAAGCTGAAGTATCGCTACCTCCGCGTCCAAGTGTTGTCGTATCACCTTTTTTCGTTTGACCTTGGAATCCTGTAACGACGATTACATCTAGATTTTCTAGCTCTTCATGTATACGATCGCAGTTCATTTCAATAATCTTAGCATTTGTAAAATCATCATTTGTTACAAAACCAGCTTGTGCACCATTTAATGCCGCTGCTTTTATACCGTTCTCATTTAACATGTTAGAGAAGACGATTGCTGAGATTAATTCTCCGCATGATAATAATAAATCTTGCTCACGATTAGAAATGCGAGATTCCTCTTGATTTACAAGACTTAACAAAGTATCAGTTGCATATGGTTCACCTTTACGGCCCATAGCAGATACGACAGTAACTACTTTATAACCCGCATCTAGCGATTTTTTTATATGATGAAGCGCATGCTTACGTCCATTTTCATCACGTACGGATGTGCCACCAAATTTTTGAACAATAATTTTCATATTTTGCACCTTCTCTTAGCCGTTTACACTAATTGTAATTTTACTAAGCGCTCTGCAATTTGAACAGAATTCCATGCAGCGCCTTTTAATAAGTTATCAGATACGACCCAAAGATGGAATCCTTTATCGTTATTTAAATCTTTACGGATTCTTCCAACGAATACTTCGTTTTTACCTACTGCAGTAGCTGGCATTGGATATAACTGCTCTTCTGGATTATCTTGCAGAACGATACCTTCCGCATTTGCAAGTAAGCTCTTGAATTCTTCTACTGTTACACCTTCTTTTTCTACTTCGATGTAAACAGACTCAGAGTGACCTGATACAACTGGTAAACGTACACATGTTGCCGCTACTTCTAATTCAGGCATATGCATAATTTTTTTCGTTTCATTAATCATTTTCATTTCTTCAAACGTAAATCCATTATCTTGGAATTTATCAATCTGTGGAATCGCGTTGAAAGCAATTTGGAAATGTTTCTTATCACCTGATACAGGTAAAACATTCGCCTTCACTTCTTCACCATTTAAGATTGCTTGTGATTGTTCATGAAGTTCTTCAATCGCTGCCGCACCAGCACCTGATACAGCTTGATATGTGGAAACGATTACTCGTTTTAAACCATATTGCTGACGAACTGGCTCAAGAGCTACTACCATTTGAATTGTAGAACAGTTTGGATTTGCAATAATACCATTATGTTCTTTTAAGTCGTTTTCATTTACTTCAGGTACAACAAGTGGCACGTTTTCTGTCATACGGAATGCACTTGTATTATCAACAACAATCGCACCGCGCTTTGCTGCTTCTGGCGCTAATTGTTTTGATACAGATCCACCAGCACTAAATAGTGCGATATCTACTCCTTCAAAACTTTCAGGAGTTGCCTCTTGAACTGTAAATTCTTCGCCTTTAAATACAAGTTTCTTACCTGCAGATCGTTTAGATGAAAGTAACGTTAACTTCCCGATTGGAAATTCTCGTTTCTCTAAAGTATTTAACATTTGTTCACCAACTGCGCCGGTTGCTCCAACTACAGCGACATGAAAAGTTTTTTGCTTTTCCATCACTATGCCCCTTTCTAGATACCAATCCTTCTATAACTTAGAATTAGAAGGAGTATACAATACCCCTTCTAATCTTAATAACGTTAATTTTATCATATTCTACAGTAAGAATGATGGTTTCATCAAAAATTGTCCGTTTTTTTTCGTTTTTTAATTCATATATCTGAATTTTTCTACGACAACCGGCTGCAATTGCTTCCCTTGCAGCGCTTCTAATACTGTATCTTCCAGCAGCTCCATGCGAGCTACCATTGAGTTTGGTTTTTTCTCTGGTGCATCTTGACCGAATGGGACGAAGTAGATGTTTTTTGTTGCCATTAGGCGCATGAGATTTACTCCATTCAGCCCTAAAGCATCATTCGTCGAAACAGCCAATACGACAGGCTTGCCATTTCTTAACGTCGCTTTCGCTGCCATTAGTACTGGAGAGTCTGTCATTGCATTTGCAAATTTACTCATAGAATTTCCTGTTAGTGGTGCAATTACCATACAATCTAGTGGAATTTTAGGTCCTAGTGGTTCTGCGCCAACGATTGAATTAATTGCTTTAAATCCTGTTACTTCTTCAATCTTTTTAATCCACTCTGCTCCTTCTCCAAATCTCGTGTTTGTTGATTGAACAGTGTAAGAAACAACGGGGCGTACTTCTGCTCCCTCAGCAATTAATTTTTCTAAATGAGGCATTACTTCTTCGTACGTACAATGTGAACCAGTAAAACCAAACCCTATTCTTTTCCCTTTTAAATTCATTCCCCATTCTCCTTTCTTGCTATTACGTCTTCTGCTAGTAACTGAGAAAGAACGTTCGCTAAAATTTGTCCTGCTGTTTTTGGAGCAACAATACCTGGTAATCCAGGTGCTAACAGCGCTTTGACTCCTCTTTTTTCCGCATATCTAAAGTCGGTACCGCCTGGTTTAGAAGCTAAATCAATTACTAACGTATGAGCCGGCATTTTCGAAATAACATTTGCTGTCACGATGAGATGCGGAATTGTATTAATGACAATATCGATATTTCCTACTTCTTTCTCAATATTTTGCATATGAAAAGGAGAAAACATCATTTCTGTAATACGTGCAATATGTTCCGATCGTCTTGCTCCAACTTTGACATGGGCTCCTAATGATTGAAATGCTCTGGCAACACTCATCCCTGTTCTACCAAATCCTAAAACCATTACATTAGAACCATGAATTGTATAGTCGGTATGTTGAATTACCATCATTAATGTACCTTCTACAGTTGGTATAGAATTGTAGATTGCCACATCATCACGATCAAATAATTTAACAAGTTTGCGGTTTGTAGTAGATACGAGATTTTCCAAGTAAGGCGTACCAATACCTGAATATATAGTAAAGTGTTCTGGTGTATTTTCAATTTGTTCTTTCGTTATAGAAACTTTTTCGTTTGAAAAAATAGTATCTACTTCTCCCTTGGCATTTGTACCTGCAACTGGCAAAATAATTGCATCTACAGAAGTGAAATCTAAATTTTGTATACTTTCTTTTGCTGCCCCTGTGAAGCCATGATCTAACTGATCAAACCCTATCAATGAAAGTTTCGCATCCAATTCAACTAGCTTGCGAATTACTTCTAGCTGTCTTGCATCTCCTCCTATGACAGCAATATGCATCTCAGTCAACATTCCCTAATTCACCTTCTTTTTCTGTCATTTATAAGAAAAGTGCCTACTTTTTCTTTTTCCTCCACATCATATGTAATGTACGAGTTTTAGGTGATTGAAAAACAAAAGCACGTATGATTTATCCCGCTATTTGTATGCAGTTAGACCTCCATCTCAACATTCGACATATGAGAGGACATTATACGGGAAATTGATTTCCGGTAAACGCTCGATTCATGTGAGCTTTTACTCAGAGGAGAATGAACAAAAAAAGATGACCAAAATGGCCACCTTTCACTTCGAATTTGAATGATCCGTAATATCACAAAGGATCATATCATGCCCTACTTTCTTAATTTGGCTCCACGTGACTCTTACTTCTTGTGGTTCCTTTTTAAAACCTCCCCATTTCCCAGCCGGTATGATAAGAGCCTGTATTTGGCCATCCTTCTCATCAATCTCTAAATCAACATAACCTAAAACTCCCATTTTTTCTGCTCTTTCTAAATTTACAATCTCTTTGCCACTTAATTCACTTAATCGCATACACTCTCCCCCAACCGAATTATGAATTTAAGTTATCTATAATTAGTACCTATTCTGTATATCCCAAAAAAATAACCGTATCTCATTTAAAAGAGATACGGTTATTTTTACATACTTCATATAAAGCAATTATAGTTTTATTCCTTTTGGAAGTTTTCCATCTGGACTAATTAATGCTGCAGAGAATTCATCTGTAAACATGTTACGAATTAACTCATCAACATTTTCTTTTGTTACTGTGTTTACACTTTCAATAATCTCATCAAGTGAACGATGCTTACGAAGTAGCAATTCATTTTTACCATTACGGCTCATACGGCTATTCGTACTTTCTAAACTTAACATTAAGTTTCCTTTTAATTGCTCTTTACTATTAATAAGCTCTTTTTCTGTAATACCTGTATTTTTCAATGTTTCTAATGTTTCTTGCATTGTTTCATACAGTGTATCTAATTGTTGGCTACCTGTTCCACCATACAGCGTTAACATACCTGTATCTTCATAAGAAGAATGGTAAGAAAATACTGAATAGGCTAACCCGCGTTGCTCACGTACTTCTTGGAATAAACGGCTACTCATACTACCGCCTAAAACGTTATTTAATACAATTAAGTTATAAATATCTTCGTGTCCCATTTGTAAGCCTTTATATCCTAAGCATAAATGAGCTTGTTCTGTTTCCTTTTTACGTGCTACCTTATTAAAATGGAAAATTGGGCTATGTACTTGTTCACGATTTGTTGTTCCTTCATAACTACCGAAATATTGCTCTACTGTTTGTAAAAAGGCTTCATCAATATTCCCTGCAACTGAAACAACGACATTTTCAGGTGTGTAATGATCCTTGATATATTGGCGTAGCGTATCACCTGTAAACGTATCAAGCGTTTCTTCTGTTCCTAAAATAGGATATCCAAGCGGATGCGTTTCATATGTTGCTTTCGTTAACATATCATGCACAATATCATCTGGAGCATCTTCGTACATTTTAATTTCTTCACATACGACATTCTTCTCTTTTTTCAGTTCTTCCTCATCAAATGTTGAATTAAAGAACATATCTGCTAATACATCTAAAGCATATTTAGCATGCTCATCTAGCACTTTTGCATAATAACAAGTGTATTCTTTTGAAGTAAAAGCATTCACTTGCCCACCAATGCTATCAAATGATTCTGCAATTTCGCGTGCACTACGTGTTTCTGTTCCTTTAAAGAACATATGCTCTAAAAAGTGGGAAACCCCGTTATTTTTTTCATTTTCATTTCTTGATCCCGCATGGATCCAAATACCAATCGCAACCGATCTTACAGTTGGTATATTCTCCATAACAATTCTTACACCATTTTTACAAGTATATTTTTTAATCAAAAACTTTCCTCCTACTGCCAGTTTCTCTAAATAAGTGCTATTATTTAATGATAACAAGTTTAAGGATGAATGTCATGCAAATGTATTTAATCCACACGTTTTTCATCCAGTAATTCTGTTATATTCCCTACTTTATATCCTTGTTCCTTCAATTTTGTAATCATTGTATCTAATGCTTCTGCTGTAGATGACGTTGGATGCATTAATACGATAGCACCTGGATGTATTTTTCTCATCACTCTCTGCAATAGTACCTCTGGCTCAGGTCGCTTCCAATCAATTGTATCTACAGTCCACATAATCGTTCCCATTTGGAAATCATCTGCAATTTTCACGACTTCATCCCGAAAACTTCCACTCGGCGGAGCAAACCATCTTACCTTTTGATTCGTAGCTGCTTCGATCATTCGATTTGTTTTTTGTAACTGATCTCGGATTTCATCAGAAGATAGCGTTTTCATATTAGGGTGTGTGTAAGAATGATTTCCGACTTCTTGATTTGCATCAACAATCATTTTGGCAAATCGCAAATTTTCCTTCACCCAACGTCCTTCTAAAAAGAAAGTCGCTTTCACATCATGTTTTTTCAATATTTCTAATATACGAGGCAAATACTCGTTTCCCCACGCCACATTTATTGTTAATCCCACCATCTTTTTATTTGGATGTCCCCTATAAATTGGGGCTGGTGATAAATCTTCTAAGTGGACACTCGGTGATACTTCCTTGAATTCAAGATTTCTTTGATCAAATTTCTTTAGTTTCTTCATATTATTATAGGATGCTTCGATATCAACTTGTCTTCCATTATATCCTGGTGTTGATTTCCATATCTTATCAATCATCGCATTTTGAGGTGCAATCTCATATTGTTTTGCATGTTTTTGAATTTCTTCATATAAGTTATCCTGTGCAAAAACGGAATAAGAGCCTACACTGACATATAAAAAGAATATACATATGTATGCCAATACACGAGCTTTCATATAAACCCTCCCATTAACTATATAAAAACCTTTTTTCTTCTTATCTTTGTTAATTTGAGCGTTATAATGAAAACTATACCTATACTGACATAAAAATATATGTAAATCATATTTTTTACATAACAAAAAAAGCCAGTTTAACTGGCTTTTACTTATTGCTGCTCTTGTTTGTTTTCTTCTTTAGCAGCTTCTTTTTCTTGCTCTTCTTTTAGCAATACTTTTCTAGATAGATTCACGCGACCTTGCTTGTCAATCTCGATAACTTTAACTGTAATTACATCACCGATTTTCACAACGTCTTCTACTTTACCTACACGCTCAAGTGCAAGTTCAGAAATGTGAACTAATCCGTCTTTACCGCTGAATAATTCAACGAAAGCACCGAATTTCTCAACACGTTTCACTTTTCCTTCGTAGATTTCACCTACTTGTACTTCGCGAACGATATCTTCGATAATTTTCTTAGCTTTGTCATTCATTTCTTGATTTATTGAAGAAATGAATACTGTACCATCTTGCTCGATGTCAATTTTAACGCCAGTTTCTTCAATAATTTTATTGATTTGTTTACCGCTCGGCCCAATAACGTCACGGATTTTATCTGGGTTAATTGTCATTGTAATAATCTTTGGAGCATAAGCTGATAATTCAGTACGTGGCTCTGCAATAACAGATAACATATGATTTAGAATGTGCACACGACCAACTTTCGCTTGTTGTAATGCCTCTTCTAAAATTTCACGAGATAGACCATCTATTTTAATGTCCATTTGCAGTGCAGTTACACCTTTTGCTGTACCTGCTACTTTAAAGTCCATATCGCCTAAATGATCTTCCATACCTTGAATATCAGATAAAATTGTGTAATGCTCACCAGTTTTAACTAGACCCATTGCAATACCTGCAACTGGAGCTTTAAGCGGAACACCAGCATCCATCATTGCTAAAGTACTACCACAAATACTTGCTTGTGAAGTAGAACCATTTGATTCTAAAACTTCAGATACAAGACGTACTGTATATGGGAAATCTTTTTCAGATGGAATTACAGGCTCAAGAGCACGTTCTCCTAGTGCACCGTGACCAATTTCACGACGACCTGGTCCACGCATCGGTCTTGTTTCACCAACACTAAATGATGGGAAATTGTAATGGTGCATAAAACGTTTTGATTCTTCTACACCAAGACCATCTAAAATTTGTACATCACCTAATGCACCTAATGTACAAATACTTAATGCTTGTGTTTGTCCACGTGTGAATAAACCAGAACCGTGTGTACGAGATAAAATACCAACCTCTGATGCTAATGGACGGATTTCGTCACCTTTACGGCCATCTGGGCGGATTTTTTCAACTGTAATAAGACGACGTACTTCTTCTTTTACAATTTTATATAAAATCTCACTTACTTGTCCTAATGTATCAGCGTCAGCTTCCTGCGCTTCGTAATGCTCAATTACACGCTTTTTCACTTCGTTAATTGCATCTTCACGTGCATGTTTTTCATGTACTTGAATTGCAGAATGCATATCCTTCTCAGACATTTCACGTACAGCTTGATTAAGATCAGCGTCAACTTCATAAAGTTTCACTTCTGATTTCTCTTTACCTACAGCTTGTACAATCTCTTCTTGGAATGCAATTAGACGTTTAATTTCGTCATGTCCAAACATAATTGCTTCTAACATTGTTTCTTCAGGCACTTGATCTGCTCCTGCTTCAACCATGTTAATTGCATCTTTCGTACCAGCTACAACAAGGTGAATATCACTTTGTTCTTGCTGTTCTACTGTTGGATTAATAACGAATTCGCCGTTAATACGACCAACTGTTGCACCCGCGATTGGGCCTTCAAATGGAATATCTGAAATCGATAACGCTAATGAAGAACCTAGCATAGCTGCCATTTCAGAAGAACAATCTTGATCAACACTCATTACTATGCTGACAACTTGTACTTCGTTACGGAAACCATCTGCGAAAAGCGGACGAATTGGACGGTCGATTAAACGACTTGCCAAAATTGCTTTTTCACTCGGACGACCTTCACGTTTAATGAAACCGCCAGGAATTTTTCCGACTGCATATAAACGCTCTTCATAATTTACTGTAAGTGGGAAGAAATCTACATTTTTTGGTTCTTTTGATGCAGTTGCTGTAGATAGAACCGCTGTATCGCCATATCTTACTAATACTGCTCCGTTCGCTTGCTTCGCAAGCTGACTTGTTTCAACTGTTAGCTGGCGACCAGCTAAATCTATCGAGAAGACTTGCTTTTCTTGACTCATTTAAGTACCCCTCTCAATTTAAAGTATTCAATTCTTCTATGTAAATGGATAGTATATCACAATATTCTACCTCTAGTATTACCGAAAATGAAGTAAGCTATAAAGGGTAGAAGATATATTTTTACCTAACAAAAAAGCGGGAATATTCCCGCTTCTTTGACTATCGACGTAAGCCAAGCTTTGTGATTAATTCACGGTAACGTGTGATATCGCTATTACGAAGGTAAGTTAGTAAGTTACGACGTTTACCAACCATCTTTAATAGACCACGACGTGAATGATGATCTTTCTTGTGAGTACGTAAGTGCTCGTTTAGAGTGTTAATTTGCTCCGTTAGGACAGCAATTTGAACCTCTGGAGAACCAGTATCAGTCTCATGAGTTCTAAATTGTGCAATGATTTCATTTTTACGCTCTTGTGTTAAAGCCATCCTATTTCACCTCCTATTAATTAAACCCCCAATTACCTAGCAAGCGTCGGTGAGTCGCAATGCCAAGCAATGGTTGTCATAAAGTACATAACATAGAATACTACTTTTCATTTGAAAAAGCAAGTATATTCTTTTCGTTCGCAAAATATTCTTGTGCTATTTTCTTATCTTTTGCAATTTGTTCAACTAACTCATCGATGCCATTGAATTTTTTTTCTTCTCTTATACGCATATGCCACTCTACTGTAACATTTTGATCATATATGTCTTTGTTAAATTCAAATAAGTGCACTTCAATAGATAATTGACGCTCATCTTCTTTAAAAGTTGGTTTATATCCAATATTACATACACCATCGTACCATTCATCGTGAACTTTTAATCTCACTGCATAAACACCTACAGGTGGTAATAGATACTCATCACTTAAACCTATATTAGCTGTGGGAAAACCAATTTGACGTCCACGCTTATCACCGTGTACAACTGTTCCCCCTACTGTATATGCTCTACCTAAAATAGATGGAATTTGTTCCATTTCGCCATTTCGAATTAACTTTCGTAATGCTGTAGAACTTACTTTCTCTTCTTGAAATTCAACTTTTTCAATCACAGTCTGTGTAAACTCCCCTCTTGCATGAAATGGTAAAGTCTCCATCTTTCCTTTTCCTAAACGTCCATATGAATAATCAAACCCTGCTACTACATGCTTTACATTCAAACCAATAATATAATCATCTACAAATTGTTGTGGCAATAAGCCTGCAAACGATTCATCAAATTTAATAACATATAATATATCGATCCCTAAGTTTTCGACTATTTTTTCTTTATCACACATTGGTGTAATATACTCCGCATGCGCTTCCTTTTTTCCTAAAACAACAGATGGGTGCGGATAAAATGTCATAACTGCACTTTTATATCCTCGTTCATCAGCTATTTGTTTCGCAGTTCGAATCACACATTGATGTCCTAAATGAATGCCATCAAAAAATCCTAATGCCATTACAGTAGGTGGTAATTCTAATTTATTTTGTTCATGTGGATGAGTTAAATGAATAAGTTTCACGCTTGAATTCACCTTTTTCTGAAATAATCCTTCCAATAATTCATTATAGCTTTAGTTCTTGATTATTCACAAGTACTTTCATCGGCTTTAGCATACCAGGGTGTTTTGGATGGTGCTCATAAATTGCAAGGCAACGATTATTTGTATCAAACACTGTTATAAATGGCGCCGTTATTTGCAATTCATTTTTTAAGAACATACCATTCTTTATTTTCTCTGCTTGCTTTTCATCTACAACCATTTTCGGAAACTTACTTAATGCTTCATCAATTGAAATGAAGATAGACTCTACTGTTCCATTTTGCACGTTTTCTTCAATTTCTTCAAATGATATGCAATCTTCTAATAAAAACTCACCAGAAGCTGTTCTTACAAGGTGAGACATATGTGATGGGAAACCAAGTTTTTCACCAATCATTACTGCTAACGTTCTTACATATGTCCCTTTACTACACGTTACACGGAAACGGAATGAAATATTTCCCCCCTCAAACACTTCACGGTCATCTAGTAATACAAATTCATGAATTGTAATTGTACGAACTGGACGTTCAACTTCTTGTCCTGCTCTTGCATATTCATATAATTTTTTTCCGTTAACTTTTACAGCTGAAAACATTGGAGGCATTTGTTCAATCGTACCTGTTAATGCAGCAAGAGCCCCTTCTACTTCCTTACGAGTAATAACACGATCTACATTTTTCGTTTCAACAACTTCACCAGAAGCATCTTCAGTTGTCGTTGAAAATCCAAGTGTTACTTCACCTTCATATGTTTTCGTCTCACTTGTTAAAAATTGTGCAATCTTCGTTGCTCGTCCTACACAAATAGGTAATACTCCTGTTACATCTGGATCTAATGTTCCTGTATGACCAATTCGTTTCTCACGCAATATCTTTCTTAATTTAAATACACAATCATGTGATGTCATGCCTTTTGGCTTATGTAATAATACTACACCTTCCATATATGTTCACCTCATCATAATTCTTTCATAGTAATTATCCAAAATTAATTTTGCATTGAAAAAATGGATAGACAAATGTCTATCCATTATTCTTCACGTTTACCGTCTTTATTAATTTGATGTAAAAGTGTATCAATTCGATGACCATATCCGATAGACTCATCAAACTCAAAGGAAATTTCCGGTGTTTTACGAAGACGAATACGCTGGCCAATTTCTGAACGAATGAAACCTTTTGCCTTCGCTAAACCTTTTAATGTACTTTCTTTCTGTTCCTCATCACCTAAAACAGAAATATATACTGTAGCAATTTGTAAATCTCCACTCACTTGTACATCTGTTACTGTAACAAATCCAACACGTGGATCTTTAATTTTACGACTGATGATGTCGCCTAATTCTTTTTTCATTTGCTCGCCTACACGGTTTGCACGTAATTTCATAACTCTTCACCTCATTCAATACCATTCCAATTGTGTTATTGTACGTTCAATTTCAGGAAATGAATCGATGTACTCGAGTACACGATTCATTTCTTTTTCACAAATAACACGATTAGAGGATACAGAAACAATTGCAATTTCTGTACGTTGCCATACATCTTGATGCCCTACTTCTGAAACAGCTACATTATAACGCTGCTTCACACGAGTTAGCACCCGTTGCAAAATTGCTCGTTTCTCTTTTAAAGAATGCACATCGTAAATCATACACTCGAATGAGAGTGAAGCGATAATCATCGCTTCACTTCTTCCATAATGTACGCTTCAATGATGTCCCCTTCTTTAAGATCATTATATCTCTCAATTGTAATACCACACTCATAGTTTTGTGCAACTTCTTTTACGTCATCTTTGAAACGTTTTAACGTATCAAGTTGTCCTTCGAAAATTACTACGCCATCACGGATAATACGCACGCCACTATCACGTGTAATTTTACCGTCAATTACGTAACAACCTGCGATTGTTCCAACTTTTGTTACTTTGAATGTTTGGCGTACTTCCGCTTGACCGATTACTTTTTCTTCGAATTCTGGATCCAGCATACCTTGCATTGCTGATTCGATTTCTTCGATTACTTTATAGATAATACGGTGTAAACGAACATCAACATTCTCTAATTCAGCTGTACGCTTCGCATTCACATCAGGGCGTACGTTAAATCCAATTACAATTGCATTAGATGCAGAAGCTAAAATAACATCAGATTCTGTAATCGCACCTACGCCTGTATGGATAATTTTAACTTTAACACCTTCAACATCAATTTTACGAAGTGACGCTGCCATTGCTTCTACAGAACCTTGTACGTCTGCTTTCACAATTAAGTTAATTTCTTTTACATCGCCTTCTTGGATTTGTTGGAATAAATCTTCAAGGCTTAATTTAGATTTTTCACCACGTTGAGCAAGTAACGCTTCTTGTGCACGTGATTCACCGATTTGACGAGCTTTCTTCTCATCAGCGAATGCCATGAAACGATCTCCCGCTTGTGGTACTTCGTTTAAACCTGTAATTTCAACAGGAGTTGATGGACCAGCAACTTTTACACGACGACCAATATCACTTACCATTGCACGAACACGTCCGAATGAAGTACCAACAACGATTGGATCTCCAACTCGAAGTGTACCGTTTTGAACAAGTAATGTCGCGATAGTTCCTTTACCTTTATCAAGCTGTGCTTCGATTACAGTACCAGTTGCATAGCGGTTTGGATTTGCTTTATATTCTTCTACTTCACTTACAAGAAGAATCATTTCTAATAAGTTGTCAATTCCTTCACCTTGAATTGCAGAAATTGGTACGAAAATTGTATCTCCGCCCCAAGCTTCTGGAACTAATTCATATTCTGTTAATTCTTGCATTACACGATCAGGATTTGCCGCTGGTTTATCCATTTTATTCACAGCTACAATAATTGGTACTCCAGCTGCTTTCGCATGGCTAATTGCTTCAACTGTTTGTGGCATAACACCGTCATCAGCTGCAACAACAAGGATTGTAATATCCGTTACTTGCGCACCACGAGCACGCATCGTTGTAAATGCCGCGTGACCAGGCGTATCTAAGAATGTAATCTTCTTGTCATTTACTTCAACTTGGTATGCACCAATATGCTGAGTAATTCCACCTGCTTCGCCTGCAGTTACTTTTGAATTACGGATAGAGTCAAGTAAAGTTGTTTTACCATGGTCAACGTGCCCCATAATTGTAACTACAGCTGGACGCTCTTTTAAGTTCTCTTCATCATCTTGCTCATCGATGAATGTTTCAAATTCAGTTTCACTTACAACTACTTCTTCTTCTACTTCAATACCATAATCAGTAGCAATTAACTCAATTGTATCTTTATCTAAGTCTTGGTTAATTGTTGCCATAATCCCAAGCATAAAGAGCTTCTTAATAATTTCAGATGGCTCTTTGCTTAATTTTTTAGCAAGCTCACCTACTGTAAGACTTCCAGAGAAAGTAACTTTATCTGGTGTTTCTACAGTTTGTGTTTGTTGTCTTCCAGCAAAGTTATCTTGACGTTTGTCTTCATTTCCTTTGCCTTTTTTCTTTTTCTTATTGCTGTTCTTTTTACTACGAACAACTTTTTCTTCTACTTCAAACTCATCTGCAACAGAAGGTTTTTCAGTTTGATACGCATTATCTAATTTATTTACTACTTCATCTTCTAACATTGTCATATGATTCGAAACCTCGATATTCATTTCTTTTAGTTTTGTCATAAGATCTTTACTTGAGATATTATGTTGTTTTGCATATTCATGCACTCGAATTTTACTCATACCTTCACCCCCGGTAATTTGTATCGAGCATGCTACGCAGCTTTTTCGCAAAGCCCTCATCTAACACAGCTACAACGACTCGCTCGTCTCTCCCAATCGCATGCCCTAATTGTTGTCGATTTTCGACCTTTCTCATTGGTACGTTGTAATACGTCGCTTTATCCGTGATGCGTTTTGTAGTATTTGCTGACGCATCTTCAGATAGCAATACAAGTTTTGCTTTGCCACTTCGTACTTCTTTTAAAACAAGTTCTTCACCCGAAATAATTTTCCGAGCCCGGTTTGCTAGTCCTAAAAACGATTTCCAATCGGACACTTATTTCGACTCCTTCTCAACAAGCTCAAGAAGCTCTTCGTATAGAGAACCGTCGATTTTCGCTTTTAGATGATGTTCCAAAACATTTTTCTTTTGGGCTTGAAGAATACTTTCTTTATCTTTTGATAAATAAGCACCTCGTCCTGATTTCTTTCCAGTTAAATCAATGGACACTTCTCCCTCTTTGGAACGAACAATGCGAACGAGCTCTCGTTTTGATTTCATTTCTTGCGTTGCAACACATTTTCGTAACGGAACTTTTCGATTGCTCATACTCATCACCTCTATTCGATTTCGTCTTCAACTGAATCGAATCCGAATGCGATTACGCTATCTTCTTCTGTTACAATACCAAGTTGTTTCGCATCAGACTCACTCTTAATATCAATTTTCCAACCTGTTAATTTAGCTGCAAGACGTGCATTTTGTCCACGCTTACCAATAGCTAATGACAGTTGGTGGTCTGGAACAACAACTGTTGTTGCTTTTTCTTCTTCATCTACAAGCACTTTAACAACTTGTGATGGGCTTAAAGCATTTGCAACATATTCTACTGGATCATTTGACCAGCGAACGATGTCAATCTTTTCGCCTTTTAGTTCGTCTACAATGCGTTGTACACGTTGTCCTTTCGGTCCTACACAAGAACCTACTGGATCAACATCAATGTTCTCTGCATGTACAGAAATTTTAGAGCGATCGCCTGCTTCGCGTGCTACAGAACGAATTTCAACAGTTCCATCATAAATTTCAGGAACTTCCATTTCGAATAAACGTTTTAAAAGACCAGGATGTGTACGTGATACGTAAATTTGTGGTCCTTTCGTTGTTTTTTCTACTTTCGTAATGAATACGCGAATACGATCATGTGGTTTGTACTGTTCGTTTGGCATTTGCTCACTTACAGGTAATAAAGCTTCTACTTTCCCTAAGCTTACATAGATGAAACGAGCATCTTGACGTTGTACGATACCCACCATGATATCTTCTTCACGGTCACTAAACTCAGAGTAAATAACACCACGCTCTGCTTCGCGCACTCGTTGTGTTACAACCTGTTTTGCAGTTTGTGCTGCAATACGACCGAAATCTTTTGGTGTTACTTCAATCTCTAGTACGTCACCATCTTGATAGTTTGGATTAATTTGTCTTGCTTCTTCAACAGAAATTTCAAGACGTGGATCAAACACATTATCAACAACGTCTTTACGTGCTAAAACTTGAATTGTTCCCACTTCTGGGTTAAAGCTCACACGAACGTTCTGTGCTTGGTTAAAATTGCGTTTATAAGCAGAGATTAACGCTGCTTCAATCGCATCAATAATAATATCTTTGCTAATTCCTTTTTCTGACTCTAATACGAGCAAGGCATCTAACAACTCAGTGCTCATGAAGATCCCCCTTCTAACTAAAACGTAACAGCAAGTCGCGCATTTGCAACTTTATCCATTGAAATTTGGATTTCTTTTTTACGTGTTTTAATTGTTAATAATAATGTAATTGTAGTACCATCGTAGGAAAGTAGCTTTCCTTCAAACATTTTTTCACCATCAATCGGCTCATATGTTTTAATTGCCACTTGTTTTCCTACCGCTTGCTGGAAGTCTTTCTCTTTCTTTAATGGGCGTTCCGCTCCAGGAGATGATACATCCAAAAAGTAAAGATGAGGAATTGGATCCTCTTTATCTAAAGCTTCGCTTAAACGTTCACTTACCGCACCGCATTCTTCAATGTCGACTCCCTTTTCAGAATCGATGAATACGCGTAAGAACCAGTCTTGTCCTTCTTGCACATACTCTACATCTACAAGTTCAAGATTTAACTCTTCAACGATTGGCTGCGCAAATGCTTCTACAACTTCTGTGACTTTCTTATCCATAAACAGCCTCCTTCCTGCCGCCATGTACCATTTACAAGAAAAGACCCCGTCCATAAAAACGGTCCATCTTATTCTTTCTCGTTAGCTAATAAAAGCCCCTGCCGTTAAGCAGGGAATATCTGTCTTAGTATTACCAAATTTAAGAAGTAAAACTTGTAACAAAATATGTATATACGACAGAAATTTCTTACCTCTCCACATCAATAAAACGTAGATAGTAACACGAAAGAGTGGGTTTCCCCACTCTTTTTTTTACACAATATACATGACATGGTTATCTCGGTTAATAGTATACCATAGCAAATGTTGATTTGCAAAGAATTTTCCTACCTATTAGAACAGTGATAACTGGTTTTGATCAGGTAGATCACCTAAGCAACCTTGACTATCTAAATACTCAATAATTGTTTTCGAAACCTTACTGCGCTGCTGCAGGTCTTCTTTTGATAAGAAATCTCCATTTTTGCGTGCTTCTACAATACTTAAAGCTGCATTTGTACCAAGTCCAGGCACTGCATTAAATGGAGGAATTAAAGTATCCCCATCAATAATAAATTCTGTTGCATGCGAACGGTATAAATCAACCTTTTGGAATGAGTATCCACGCTCACACATTTCAAGTGTCATTTCTAGTACTGTTAATAAACTTTTCTCTTTCGGCGCTGCATCCAAACCTTTTTGCGCAATTTCATCAATTCTTACACGTATAGATGCTGAACCTTTCGCCATCGCCTCTACATCAAAGTCATCTGCACGAACTGTAAAGTATGCCGCATAGAATAGAAGCGCGAAATGTACTTTAAAGTATGCAATACGTACAGCCATAAGTACGTAAGCAGCCGCATGGGCTTTAGGGAACATGTACTTTATTTTCTTACATGAATCAATATACCAACCTGGTACATTATTACTTTTCATGTCATCTTCCCATTCTTCCGGTACACCTTTACCTTTACGAACTGACTCCATGATTTTGAAGGCTAATGATGGGTCTAAACCTTGATAGATTAAATATACCATGATGTCATCACGACAACCGATAACTTCACTCAGCGTACATGTACCGTTATAAATTAACTCGTTTGCATTACCAAGCCATACGTCTGTACCATGTGATAGTCCAGAGATTTGGACTAACTCAGAGAATGTCGTAGGTTTCGTCTCTTCTAACATCTGCCTTACGAATTTCGTACCAAACTCTGGTATACCAAGTGTACCTGTTTTACAGTTAATTTGTTCTTCCGTTACCCCTAACGATTCCGGGCCTGAGAAAATTTTCATTACTTCCGGATCGTCTGTTGGGATTGTTTTCGGATCAATACCACTTAAATCTTGTAACATACGAATAACAGTAGGATCATCGTGTCCTAGTATATCAAGTTTCAATAAATTATCATGAATGGAGTGGAAATCAAAGTGTGTAGTTCTCCACTCAGCCCCTATTGAATCTGCCGGAAACTGAATTGGTGAGAAATCAAAGATATCCATGTAATCTGGCACAACGATAATACCACCTGGATGCTGTCCGGTTGTACGTTTTACGCCCGTACATCCTGCTACTAAGCGGTCAATCTCTGCATTTCGAATCGTTAAATTATGATCATTTGCATAACCTTTTACATATCCATAAGCCGTTTTTTCCGCAACTGTACCTATTGTACCCGCACGGTACACATAATCTTCACCGAACAGTACTTTCGTATAGTTATGGGCACGTGGTTGGTATTCCCCGGAGAAGTTCAGATCGATATCGGGTACCTTATCTCCTTTAAATCCAAGGAACGTTTCGAACGGAATATCATGTCCATCTTTCACGTATGGAACATTACATGCAGGACATTCTTTATCCGGCAAGTCAAAACCAGAACCTACAGAACCATCATTAAAGAATTCTGATTGCTTACACTTCGGACATACATAGTGTGGTGGTAACGGGTTTACTTCTGTAATTTCCATCATCGTTGCAACGAATGATGAACCTACCGATCCACGCGAACCTACTAAATATCCGTCTACTAACGATTTTTTCACAAGCTTATGTGAAATTAAATAAATTACGGCAAATCCATGCCCAATAATACTTTTTAATTCTTTTTCTAAACGTGCTTCTACAATTTCAGGTAACTCTTCACCATAAATGCTACGCGCCATTTTATAACTCATATCACGCGTCTCATCATCTGCACCTTCAATTTTCGGTGTATATAGATCATCTTTCACTGGATGAACATCACCAATTAATGATGCAATCTTTTGTGTATTCGTTACAACAATTTCTTTCGCTACGTCTTCACCTAAGAATGAAAAACACTCTAACATTTCATCCGTTGTACGGAAATGTACAGGTGGTAATGAATGCCGGTTTAACGGATTGGCTCCGCCCTGCGAACTGACTAAAATCTTGCGATACATTGCATCCTCTGGATCTATATAATGCACGTTTCCTGTAGCAACAACTGGTTTATCTAACGTCTCACCTAGTTTTACTAAGTTAGAAATAATTGTTTTTAATTGTCCCTCATCTCGAACAAGTTCACGCTCTACTAAATGACGTAACACCTCTGGAGGCATTACTTCAATGTAATCATAGAACTGCGCAATTTCTTCTACCTCTTCAGGAGCTTTTTGCATCATCGCCTCAAACACTTCACCTTTATCACAAGCCGTTCCTACTAAAATTCCTTCACGATATTTTTTTAATAGTGACCTTGGTACTCGTGGTACACGGTAAAAGTAATTTAGGTGAGAATAGGAAACAAGTTTATATAAATTTTTCAACCCTACATCTGATGTCGCAAGTAACGTCATATGACTTGGACGTCCACGCTTATACGCATCCCCTTGCCCCATGCTATCATTTAATTGATCGTGATATTCAAATCCCTTTTCAATCACATCTTTTAACATTTTCACAAGTAAGTATCCCGTTGCTTCTGTATCATAAATCGCACGGTGATGTTGCGTTAATTCAATATCAAGCTTTTTACACATCGTATTTAATCGATGGTTTTTCATTTCCGGGAATAAGAATCTTGCAAGTTCTAACGTATCAATAACAGGATTATTCGTTTTTTCTAGTCCAGCCTTTTTAAAACCTACGTTAATAAAGCCCATATCAAAACTTGCGTTATGAGCAACAAGTGTATGGTCACCCATCCATGCTTCAAACTTTTTAAACACTTCGTCCACTTCTGGTGCATCCGTTAACATATCATCTGTAATACCTGTTAATTCAATGATCGTCGCAGATAATGGTTGATGTGGATTTGCGAAAGATTCAAAGCGGTCAATAATTTCGCCACCTTTTACTTTTACAGCCGCTAACTCGATAACAGTATCATATACAGCTGATAAACCTGTCGTCTCAACGTCGAAAACAACATAAGTTTCCTCTGCAAGTAAACGATGCGCTTCGTTATATGCAATCGGTACACCATCATTAACTAAATTCGCCTCTACACCATATATAACTTTAACCCCAGCCTTTTTACCCGCAGAATATGCCTCTGGGAAAGACTGCGCAACAGCATGGTCTGTAACAGCGATTGCCTCATGTCCCCATTTACCTGCTTGGGCAACAAGTCTAGAAACAGGAGTAACAGCGTCCATTTGGCTCATCGGTGTGTGAAGATGCAGCTCTACACGTTTTTCACCTTCTGGCGCTTTATCTTTACGAGACGGTCCTGTTATTTCATTTATATCATTTGCAATCATTACTAAATCTCGAACGAATGTATCATTTTGAACAGAACCACGCGCTTTCACCCACATTCCTTTTTTCAAGGATTGCAGCATTGGAATATCTTCTTTGTCACGCGAGAACATTTTAATCATAATTGAATCCGTATAGTCTGTTATTTTTAAAGTTAATAACGTACGGCCACTACGTAGCTCTTTCGTTTCTACATGGAAGACATACCCTTGAACTGTTTTTCTTCTTTCTTCATCTTGAATTTCTCGCATCGGTGTAATCTCTTCATCCGGCTTAATAAGATATCCGAGTACAACCGGTCCTTCATGCACAACGCTACTTTCTTCAGCTTGCTTCTTTGCCATTTCTTCCATAGCTTGTATAACACGTTCACGATCTTCTTGCTGCGTTTGCTCACGAAACTTTTGCATTTCTTCTGTATTTTGCTGTATATGTGTGTCTAACTGAAAACGCGGGAATCCAAAAGTTTCGTATTGATCCCCTACTGGTTTCGCAACGTTTTTCTTTAAAGCAGTAGATTCCAGCTCATTATTCACATTTATTAGCAACTTCACTCCATTCACCTGCGGAAGCTGCTTTTTTAAGTAAGCAAACATAGGTGAAAATGTAATTCGTTCCGTACAAAGTGGCCAATACGCCCTCACTTCTTCTTCTGTAAATTGTTTATTCTCTGTTTCTAATGCAAATGTTGTTCTTGCAATATGAGAAAATGATTGCTTAAGCTTTGTTTCTAGCAATTCATATAATTCTGTAGGCAAAATTCGTGGCACTTGTAAATCAAAATGCCAACTTTTATTCGTTTTATCAATAACGAGCCTTTCAATGCCACCACCTTGTAAATATTGATTTATAAGGTCGTCTGGTATTTGCAACTGCTGGAGCAAAATTTGAAATCGCTCTTGTTGTTCATTTGTTAAAGACATAAGCACTCTCCTTCCATTTGCTATTATAAATTGAAACGTACTACAAAGAAAGATTTCTCCCTCCTTCTTTTACAAAATACGTTTACAAAGAAAGAGAAGGTACCTCATTACGAGGTACCTCTTCTTATTTTAAAATATTTGCAATATATGTTTGAAGTTCTTCTACTTTCACTTCTTCAGACTCGCCTGTAGCACGTACTTTCACTTCTACAATACCTTCGTCTGCTTTTTTACCAACTGTCACGCGAACTGGAAGGCCGAATAAATCTGCATCTGCAAATTTAACACCTGCACGTTCTGCACGATCATCTAGTAATACTTCGTACCCTTGCTCTTGTAATGAGTTGTAGATGTTTTCACCCATTTCACGTTGCGCATCAGATTTCATATTTACTGGAATTACATGCACATGGAACGGTGCAACAGCTTTTGGCCAAACTAAACCGTTCTCATCATTAAACTGCTCTGCGATTGCTGCAACTGTACGAGATACACCGATACCGTAACAACCCATAATAAGTGGTTGTGTTTTTCCGTTTTCATCTAGGAATGTTGCGTTCATTGCTTCACTATAACGAGTTCCTAATTTGAATACATGGCCAACTTCAATTCCGCGTGCGAAAAGAATTGTTCCATTTCCATCTGGAGACTGGTCTCCTTCTTGAATGAAGCGTAAATCTGTATATTGACTTACTTTAAAGTCACGTTCTGGATTTACATTTACATAATGGAACCCTTCTTCGTTCGCTCCTGAACATCCGTTAACAATTGATGCTACAGCATGGTCTGCGATAATTTCGATATCACCTGTTACACCAATCGGTCCTAAAGAACCAACTTCACAGTTTAATAACTCTTTCACTTCTTCATGAGAAGCAAGCTCAACAACTGAAGCGCCGTATACATTTTTCACTTTTACATCGTTTACTTCATGATCACCACGAACAAGTACAACTACTAATTTCTCATCTACTTTAAATACCATAGACTTAATGCACTTGTCAGCTTCAATGTTTAAGAATGCAGATACTTCTTCAATTGCTTTTTGATCTGGTGTTGCTACTTTTTCAAGTGCCTTTTCTGCTTCATCACTCTTCGTATACGTAGCTACCACAGGAGCCATTTCGATGTTTGCTGCATAATTAGATGTATCAGAGTATGCAATTGTATCTTCACCAACTTCAGATAATACCATAAATTCATGCGTATCTTTTCCGCCCATTGCTCCAGAGTCAGCAATAACTGCACGGAAATTCAAGCCACAACGAGCAAAAATGTTAGAGTATGCTTTGTATAAGCGATCGTATACTTCATCTAAACTCTCTTGTGTAGCATGGAAAGAGTATGCATCTTTCATTAGAAACTCTCTTCCACGTAATAAACCGAAACGAGGTCTTTGTTCATCACGGAATTTCGTTTGAATTTGGTACAATGTTAACGGTAATTTTTTATATGATTTCACTTCATCACGTACAAGATCCGTAATTACTTCTTCATGTGTCGCTCCTAATGCGAATTCACGAGCGTTACGATCTTTCATACGCATTAATTCAGATCCGTAAGAATACCAACGGCCTGATTCTTGCCATAATTCTGCAGCTTGCATCGCTGGCATTAATAATTCTACAGCTCCTGCGCGCTCCATTTCTTCTCGAACGATACGTTCTACTTTGTGTAGTACTTTTAATCCAAATGGTAGAAAACTATAAATACCAGAAGCATTTTGACGCATAAAACCTGCACGAAGTAATAACTGATGACTCTTAATCTCCGCATCAGCTGGAACTTCACGTAATGTAGGACTGAATACCATACTTTGTTTCATTTATTCGCACCTCTTCATTTTACTCTTACACGCAGTAAAACCCCTCACCTCGAGTTAGGTGAGGGATTTTATTCTACGAGCTCTATTTCATTATAAGTTTCACTTTATTTTACAAGAAAAACTTACGAATGTCATTCCAAGTTACAACTAACATAAGTAACATTAATAATGCAAAACCAATAAAGTGAACCATTCCTTCTTTTTGGCGGTCAATTGGTTTCCCTCGTAACGCTTCAATTAAGAAGAAGAACAAACGTCCACCGTCTAAAGCAGGGACTGGTAGTAAATTAAATAAACCAAGGTTAATACTTAAAACTGCTGCTAAACTTAATACACGCGTAAATCCATAATCTACGACTTGATCTGTTAGATTATAAATTCCTACTGGACCTGACAACTCATTAATAGAGAATTGACCAGTTACTAATTTCACAAGTGAATCAAAAATTAGTTTTGTCCATTGGTATGTTTGTTCAAATCCTGATTTAATAGAACCCATTACTGTTTTCTCTACTGGAGAGTAAACACCAATTCTACCTACTTCGTCTTTTCCTTCTTTATCGAGTGTTGGCGTTACTTTTACATTAAACTGTTCATTATCACGCTTTACTTGTAACGTAATTTCTTTATTTGGGTTTTCACGTACAATGGTAACAACATCTTTCCATGTACTTGTGTTTTTCCCATCGATTGCTTGAATTGTATCATTTTCTTTTAATCCGGCTTGCTCGGCTGCACTATTCTCCATTACTTTTCCGACCATTGGCTTGTCAACAGGAACACCTTGTACAAATCCAAGAATCACAAAAATAACAAATGCTAAAATGAAGTTCATTGCAGGACCTGCAAAGATTGTTAAGGCACGTTGACCCAATTTCTTGGAGCCGAATTGCCTATTATACGGAGCAATTTGTATTTCTTCACCAGCAGTAATAATACGAGCCTTTTCATTCACTCGGAATGTTTGAAGCTCTTCCTCGTACTCTTCATAGCCCGAAATTGTTAAATTATGCTCTAAATCAGCTTGTTCGACTTCAATGACACGAACATTTGGATACTTTTCATATCCATCAAAAACTAATTTCGCAACTTCGTCTTTTTCATTTAATACAAGGCCAACCTTTTTTCCAGGCTTTAACTCAACTGTGTCTG
This sequence comes from Bacillus pretiosus, assembly GCF_051294775.1. Taxonomy (NCBI): domain Bacteria; kingdom Bacillati; phylum Bacillota; class Bacilli; order Caryophanales; family Bacillaceae; genus Bacillus; species Bacillus pretiosus. The sequence continues at coordinate 997,694 of NZ_JBPPHF010000002.1, read as the reverse complement.
CATCCTCGCCAGCCATTCTTACATAGCCACCAAGGGGCAGTAATCGAATCGTATACACCGTTTCATTCTTTTCAAATGAGAATATTTTCGGACCAAAACCAATCGCAAACTCACGGCATAAAATACCTGCTCTTTTTGCGAAATATAGATGCCCTAGCTCATGGAAAAATACGAGTGCACCGAAAATTAATATAAAGGCAATCGCTGTATTCAATTCCATACCACCTTTGCTAAATTTGTTCCATCACAAACCGTCTTGTGGTTGCATCAATTTCCAGAATTTCCTCTAAGCTCGGACGTGCAATGACATTGTGATGGTTCATTGCTTTTTCAATGAGGTCTTCCACTGTTAAGAAACCAATTCTCTTTTGTAAAAATGCTTCAACAGCTACTTCATTCGCTGCATTCATTACAGCTGGCATACTTCCACCTGTTTTTCCAGCTTCATACGCAAAACGCAAACAACGGAAACGTTCTTGGTTCATTTTCTCAAAATGCAATGTTCCCATTTCCCATAAATTTAACTGCTTTGTGTCTGAAAGAGGTAATCGATCAGGATATGTAAGTGCGTATTGAATTGGTACTCGCATATCAGGTGAGCCAAGCTGTGCCATCACACTACGATCTTCAAATTCAACCATAGAATGAATAATACTTTCTTTATGTAAAACAACATCGATTTGCTCATAAGGGATACCAAAAAGCCAATGTGCTTCAATTACTTCTAGCCCCTTATTCATCATTGTAGCAGAATCAATTGTAATTTTCGAACCCATTGACCAGTTTGGATGTCGAAGCGCATCTTCTACGGTCACATGATGCAATTCATCTCTCGTTTTATCACGGAAACTTCCACCAGAAGCCGTAATAATTAGTCGAGAAATTCTTTTTTCATTTTCACCATTCAAGCATTGAAAAATAGCTGAATGTTCACTGTCTACTGGAAGTAACGAAACATTATGTTTTCGTGCTGCTTCCATTACAAGATGCCCTGCGGTTACTAACGTTTCTTTGTTTGCAATTCCGATTGTTTTTTTCGCCTCAATTGCACGAAGTGTTGGTAACAACCCTACGCTACCTACAACAGCATTTACTACAATCTCTGCATCTGGATGTAATGCTACTTCTAAAAGCCCTTCACTACCATATACAATTTTTGTATTACCAGAGACAGCTTGTAATTTTAAAACATCTTCCTCTCTTTGCACAGAGACAATTTGCGGAGAAAATTCTTGAATGACCTTTACTGCGTAGTCAATATTTTTCCCTACAGAAAAAGCAACGAGACGGAATTGGTCTGGGTGCGAGCGTAATACATCTAAAGTTTGTGTACCAATTGATCCGCTTGCACCTAATAAACTAATGTTTTTCATGACTCCAACCCCTCGTTCATTTATTAATTGTATTGTAATAAGAAGTAGAGAATTGGTAAAACAAATAACCAACTATCTGTTCGATCTAATATACCACCATGTCCAGGTAAAATTGTACCTGAATCTTTTACGCCATAATGACGTTTAAATGCAGATTGTACTAAATCACCAATTTGTCCAAAAATAGAAATGATAATTGTCAACACAATTAAAATCCCTACATTAGCCTCAACTGGGAAGAACATATTGTAAACAAGTGCCACAACAATCCCACAAACGATGCCGCCTAATGAACCTTCAATCGTTTTATTCGGACTAATTTCTGGCCATAATTTTCTTTTTCCTAATGCTTTCCCTACGAAATATGCGCCTGAATCGGTAGCCCATATAACAAATAATGCGCAAAACACATATTTAATTCCTAAAATTCTCGTTTCATTCAAATATAAGAATCCCATTGCAACATATGTTGTTGCCATTAGTAAAAAGGAAGCATGGTCAAAAGTAAATGTATTCTTAGAAAGGACTGTATATGATAAAAGTAATAAAACAATCACAAATGTGATTTCTAATTTACCTAATCCAATCCAAGTAAACAGTTCTGATGCACTACTTGGAATTAAAATAACCCATAATAATACTGCAGCTAAAACTGTTGGTATTGAAATAAGCGTAAGCTTATTCATACGAATTAATTCATATAAACCTATAGAAGCAAGTGCATACACTAAAACCGTAAAAGGCACGCCACCGTAAATTACGATGGGAATGAATAGCGCGGCAGCAACCACTCCAGTAATAATTCTCTGTTTCACTACCAAACCCTCTCTTTCTACACGCCTCCGAATCTGCGCCCTCTATGTTGAAAGTCTGTAATCGCATTTAGCAAATGTTCCTCGGTAAAATCTGGCCAATACACATCTGTAAACCAAAACTCCGAATATGCAATTTGCCATAACATGAAATTACTAATACGTAGCTCTCCGCTCGTACGAATTAACAACTCTGGATCAGGTAAAGAACTCGTCATTAAGTAGGAAGAAAGCATTTCTTCACTTACATCTTCAACACGAATTTTTCCTTCCTCACTATCTTTCACCATATGTTGCACAGCAGAAACGATCTCATCTCGACTTCCATAGTTTAACGCGAAATTAAGAATTAATCCCGTATTCTCTTTCGTATCTTCCATGGCCTTTTCCATCGCTCTGCGTGTATGCGTAGGAAGACGATCTTGTTGTCCTATCACTCGGACTTGTACGTTCTCTTCAATCAATTCTGGTAAAAATGTACCTAGAAATTCTTCTGGAAGCCTCATTAAATAGTCAACTTCCTTTTTCGGTCTTTTCCAGTTCTCAGTTGAAAAAGCATAAAGAGTTAACACTTTCACATTAAGTTTGCTTGCAAATTTTGTGATTTTCTTTACAACTTGCATGCCTTCATGATGTCCCGCAATACGAGGCATCGCTCTCCTCTTTGCCCATCTTCCATTACCATCCATAATGATGGCAATATGTTCTGGGATGTATCCTTTTTTCACTTTTTCAACGAGATGATCAAACGATGCGACCTTTTTACTTTTAAAAAAAGGAAAGTTTTTAAACATCATTCATACCCTCCAGCAAGCAGACGTATGCCTAAAAGTGTAAAAAGACCCCCTTAAGAAGAGGGTCATATTTGCGAAGGTATCGCTATTACACTTCCATGATTTCTTTTTCTTTGTTTTTTGCGATTTCGTCAACTTTTGCAATATATTTATCTGTTTCTTTTTGGATATCTTCAGTATATCCTCTTAAATCATCTTCTGTAATATCGCCAGCTTTTTCAAGCTTCTTAAGATCATCGTTACTGTCACGACGTACGTTACGAACAGCAACTTTTGCTTCTTCAGCATATTTTTTCACAACTTTTACAAGATCGCGACGACGCTCTTCTGTTAATGCAGGGAATGCAATACGAATTACAGTTCCATCATTAGAAGGATTTAAGCCTAAATCTGCTTTTAAGATTGCTTTTTCAATATCACCGATAGAAGTTTTATCATAAGGTTGAATTACAAGTAAACGTGCTTCTGGAACTGTAATGTTCGCTAATTGCACAACAGGTGTTGGTGCACCATAGTAATCAACTTGTACCTTATCTAATACAGACGAGCTTGCACGACCTGCGCGAACTGTTGCCAATTCACGAGAGTAAGCAGCAACTGCTTTTTCCATTTTTTCATTTGAAGACTTCAATACTTGTTGTCCCATATTTATTTCCCCCTTACAACTGTTCCGATATTTTCGCCTAAAACGGCACGTTTAATGTTACCTTTTTCCATAACCGAGAATACAATTAATGGAATATCATTGTCCATACATAAAGAAGAAGCTGTTGAATCCATTACACCTAAACCTTCTTTTAATACATCTAAGTAAGTAAGTGTTTCGTATTTCGTAGCTGTTGGGTCAAGAGATGGATCTGCATTATATACGCCATCTACATTGTTTTTCGCCATTAAGATAACGTCTGCTTCGATTTCCGCTGCACGTAGTGCTGCCGTTGTATCTGTAGAGAAATATGGGTTACCTGTACCTGCTGCAAAGATCACAACACGTTTTTTCTCTAGATGACGAATTGCTTTACGACGAATGTAAGGCTCTGCTACTTGACGCATTTCGATTGAAGTTTGAACACGAGTTTGAATTCCAATGTTCTCTAGGCTATCTTGAAGAGCTAATGAGTTCATAACTGTTGCTAACATACCCATGTAATCTGCTCCAGCACGATCCATTCCCATTTCACTTCCGATTTTTCCACGCCAAATGTTTCCGCCACCAACAACAACAGCAACCTCTACATCAAGTTCTGCAATTTCTTTCACTTGTTCCGCAACTGATTTAATAACAGACGGGTTAATTCCAAATCCTTGTTCGCCAGCTAACGCTTCTCCGCTTAGCTTTAATACGACACGATTATATTTCGGTTTACTCATAATGAACCTCCAATTGCTTACATCTTTATTTTAAAAAAGGGAACACAATGTGTTCCCTAATCTTTATTAGTTGCTACCTTTTACTTGGTTCATTACTTCTTCAGCAAAGTTGTCTTCGCGTTTTTCGATACCTTCACCAACAGCGTAGCGAACGAATCCTTTTAATGTTCCGCCTTTAGACTCAACGAACTGACGAACTTTCATATCAGGGTTTTTAACGAATGCTTGGTCAAGTAAGCAAATTTCTTCGAAGAATTTGCCTAGACGGCCTTCAACCATTTTTGCAACGATTTTTTCAGGCTTGCCTTCGTTTAAAGCTTGTTGTGTCAATACTTGACGCTCATGCTCAACTTCTTCAGCTGTTACAGCATCGCGGTCGATGTATTTAGGGTTAACTGCTGCGATGTGCATTGCTACATCTTTAGCAGCAGCTTCGTCAGTAGAACCTTCAAGAACTGTTAATACACCAATACGTCCACCCATGTGTAGGTAAGCGCCGAATGCATCAGCATCAGTTTTTGATACGATTTCGAAACGACGAAGTGTAAGTTTTTCACCAATTTTAGCGATTGCTTCGTTGATGTGCTCTTCTACTGTTTTGCCGCCTTCAATTGTTTGAGCCATAGCTTCTTCAATGTTAGCTGGTTTGTTAGTTAATAAGTGTGCAGCTAATTCTTTAATTAATGCTTGGAAACCTTCGTTTTTCGCAACGAAATCAGTTTCAGAGTTTAATTCTAAGATTAAACCTTCGTTACCGTTTGTTTCGATGAAAGTTAAGCCTTCAGCAGCGATGCGGTCTGCTTTTTTAGCAGCTTTTGCAATACCTTTTTCACGTAAGAAGTCAATTGCTTTCTCCATGTCGCCATTAGTCTCAGTTAAAGCTTTTTTGCAGTCCATCATACCTGCGCCTGTTTTTTCACGAAGTTCTTTTACCATTTGTGCAGTGATTGCCATATTTTTCATCCTCCTAAAATATGTATTTATACCTTTTATAAAGGTGTTTATACCTTAAAAAAGGTGATAAAAGGCCGAACCCCTTATCACCTTTCCAAATTTGTTACGCAGTAACAGTTTCTTCACCTTGTTTTGCTTCAAGGATCGCGTCTGCCATTTTAGATGTAAGAAGTTTTACAGCACGAATTGCATCATCGTTTGCTGGGATAACGTGATCGATTTCGTCTGGATCACAGTTTGTATCAACGATACCGATGATTGGAATGTGTAATTTGCGTGCTTCAGCAACTGCAATACGCTCTTTACGAGGGTCTACTATGAATAATGCACTTGGAAGACCTTTCATATCTTTAATACCGCCTAAGAATTTCTCAAGACGCTCTAACTCTTTTTTAAGTTGAACAACTTCTTTCTTAGGAAGTACTTCGAAAGTACCATCTTCTTGCATTCTTTCGATGTCTTTAAGACGCTTGATACGCTTTTGGATTGTTTGGAAGTTTGTTAAAGTTCCACCTAACCAACGTTGGTTAACGAAGTACATACCAGCACGAGTTGCTTCTTCTTTAATAGCTTCTTGTGCTTGTTTTTTAGTACCTACGAATAAAATGTCTCCACCTTCAGCAGCGATGTCGCGCATCGTTCTGTAAGCTTCCTCAACTTTTTTCACAGTTTTTTGTAAGTCGATGATGTAGATACCGTTACGCTCTGTGAAAATGTAACGCTTCATTTTTGGGTTCCAACGACGAGTTTGATGTCCGAAATGAACACCAGCTTCAAGCAATTGCTTCATAGAAATTACTGACATAATATAGTTCCTCCTAAATGGTTTTTGATATCCTCCGTTTACTTCATCTCTAAGCGAAACTACAAACGTAGCACCAACACTTAAATCAGCAAACGTGTGTACTTTGTACTGACACCACTGTTTACTATATCATACTGAAATATTACAATCAAGTCGAAAATGCGAACAATGTAAAACTTTCTTTGTTCACACTCGAATTCTAGTATTACCAACCTGCATTTCTTTTAAGCAAAAAAGTGAAATTCAACTCATAGCTTTTCCAAAGAACACGATTATGACGCTTTTTACAGACACCATTAATCTTTTACACACAAAAAACTCTCCTCAAAAAACGAGGAGAGTTTTATAAATTAGTTTGTTTTTAATTTAGCAAGTTCCTGTAGAAACTTGTCGTTTAGCACTTTAATGTATGTTCCTTTCATACCTAAAGAGCGAGACTCAATAACACCAGCACTTTCTAATTTACGCAGTGCATTTACGATTACAGAGCGAGTAATTCCTACGCGATCAGCAATTTTACTTGCAACAAGTAAACCTTCTGTTCCATTTAATTCTTCGAAGATATGCTCGATTGCTTCTAACTCACTGTAAGATAATGAGCTAATCGCCATTTGAACAACAGCTTTACTACGTGCTTCCTCTTCGATTTCTTCTGCTTTTTCACGTAAGATTTCCATACCTACTACAGTTGAACTGTATTCAGCAAGGATTAAATCATCGTCTAAGAACTCTTGACCAAGACGAGCTAACACTAATGTGCCTAGACGCTCACCACCACCAACGATTGGTACGATTGTAGTTAAACCTTGACCGAATAATTCTCTATTTTCTACTGGGAATGCTGTGTAAGCACTGTTTACATCTAAGTTTGAAGATGTTTCTGTAATGTTGAATAAGCTTTGCGTGTACTCTTCCGGGAATTGACGCTCTGCAAGCATTTGTTTCATACGCTCATTCTCAATTTGTTGGTGAATTGCATAACCTAGTAATTTACCACGACGACTTACTACGAATACGTTCGCTTCAATTACTTCACACATTGTGTCAGACATTTCTCTAAAGTTTACAGGCTTTCCTGCTGCGCTCTGTAATAACGCATTTAATTTTCTTGTTTTTGCTAATAATTCCATTTCAAAAGTTCCTCCTACATGTTACTTACATATTTTTTCATCACTTGGAAACTAGGGCGAGTCACCTGATGACACTATTACAAAATAAACTGGCTCACATCTTTATTTTTAGCAATCGTTGCTAATTTCTCCTCAACGTATTGAGGTGTTATCGTTATTTTCTCTAACGTAATTTCAGATGCTTCAAACGATAAATCTTCAAGGAGTTTCTCCATAATCGTATGAAGTCTTCTTGCTCCAATATTATCTGTATCCTGATTAACTTGATAAGCAATCTCAGCAATCTTACGAATAGCTTCGTCTGAAAATTCAATTTCTATACCTTCAGTCGCTAATAAAGCCATATATTGTTTAATTAACGCATTATCAGGCTCGATTAATATTTTAACAAAATCATCTGTCGATAATTTTGTTAATTCTACTCGAATCGGAAATCTCCCTTGCAGTTCCGGAATTAAATCCGACGGTTTAGACATATGAAACGCTCCAGCTGCAACGAATAAAATATAATCCGTTTTTACTGATCCGTATTTTGTCGCAACATTCGATCCTTCTACAATTGGTAAAATGTCACGTTGCACACCTTCACGTGATACATCTACGCTATTCGACTGCTTACCAGCAATTTTGTCAATTTCATCGATAAAAATAATCCCGAGCTGTTCAGCACGATAAACAGCCTCTTGTGTAACTTCATCCATATCAATTAAACGCTGTGCTTCCTCATTTGTCAAGAGTTTTCTTGCTTCTTTCACAGAAAGTTTACGTTTTTTTGTTTTTTTCGGCATAAAACTTCCTAATGCATCCTGGAAATTCATTCCCATTTGTTCCATACCAGTTCCTTGTAACATATCGAACATGGAAGACTGTTGCTCAGTCACTTCAATCGATACAATTTCATCTTCAAGAAGTCCTGCAGCAAGCTTTCTTTCCACATCTTGACGTTTCTTTTCGATTTCACCATCTTCCTGTGCATCAGATGTTTGATTCGAATTTTGAGCACCACCAAATAGCATTTCTAATGGGTTTTTAAATCCAGATTGTTTCTCCGGACTCGGCACTAAAATTTCAACAAGACGTTGGTTCGCTTGTTCTTCTGCTTTGTCTTGTACTTTAATTACCATTTCTTCTTTCACGATACGAACTGACGTTTCCACAAGGTCACGTACCATCGATTCTACATCTCTACCTACATATCCAACTTCTGTAAATTTAGTAGCTTCAACCTTAATAAAAGGTGCTCCAACGAGTTTCGCCATTCGTCGTGCTACCTCTGTTTTACCAACACCTGTCGGTCCAATCATTAAAATATTTTTAGGCGCAATTTCATCACGTAGATTTTCAGCTAATTTACTTCGACGATATCGATTTCTTAAAGCTACAGCAACCGCTTTCTTCGCATCTTTTTGACCGATAATGTATTGATCTAATTTTTCCACAATTTGACGCGGAGTAAAATGTAAATGCATATAAAATGCCTCCCTTACGATTCTACAATTCTTCCACAATTATATTGTGGTTTGTATAAACACAAATATCGCCAGCAATGTCTAAACTCGCTTTCGCAATTTGCTTCGCTGTTAAATGTTCACTTGCATATTGCTTTAAAGCACGACCTGCAGAAAGCGCATAATTCCCACCAGATCCAATCGCTAAAATCCCATCATCTGGTTCAATCACTTCTCCTGTACCTGAAACAAGAAGCATAGTTGTTTTATCCATGACAATGAGCATCGCTTCTAGCTGACGTAACATTTTGTCGCCACGCCATTGTTTTGCCATCTCAACTGCAGCACGCTGCAAGTTCCCATTGTACTCTTCTAATTTCCCTTCAAACATTTCAAAAAGAGTAAATGCGTCAGCAACGGAACCTGCAAAGCCAGCTAAAACTTTCCCTTGGAAAAGTTTACGGACTTTACGAGCTGTATGTTTCATTACAACTGCATTTCCCATTGTCACCTGACCATCTCCAGCCATTGCACATTCTCCATTATGATGAACTGCAAATATCGTTGTAGCGTGGAAATTTCCCATAGAAAAAACTCCTTTATATGTTTTTATAGCTTTAAAAGCAATTTATGCCCGCGGGTGATGCTTCATGTAGACCGAACGCAATCTTTCTTTAGAGACATGCGTATAAATTTGTGTCGTCGACAAATTCTCATGACCGAGTAGTTCCTGTACAGTACGTAAATCTGCCCCTTCATCTAACATATGTGTAGCAAATGTATGCCTTAACATATGGGGACTTATCCGCATTGTCAGTGAAGCCTTCTTAATGAGTTCGTTTAATACATAGCGTACCCCTCGACTTGTTAGCGGCGTGCCTTTCGCATTTAAAAATACCATATGAGAGTGTTCTTCAGTTTTGTGAGCCAACTGTTTTCTCCCGTTCTCTATATAAGTAATTAAAGCATCTTGCGCATAGCTTCCGAACGGAATATACCTTTGTTTTTTTCCTTTTCCCATTACTAAAATTGTTCCCACCGCGAAGTCAATATCGGTAAGTTGTAAATTGACACATTCACTCACACGGATTCCAGTCGCATACATCAACTCTAATAAAGCTTGATTCCTTTGACCTAGCGGTGTTTCCGTATCAGCAACTTCAAATAATTCCTCTAATTCTTCAGCATATAAAAACTTTGGGATTGACAATTCTTTTTTGGGGAGTGACGCAAGTGCAAACGGATTATCTTTCCGATAACCTTCACGCATCAAAAAACGATATAAACTTCGTAAGCTTGATACTTTTCTTGCGACAGATTTACGGGCTAACTTTTCATCGTGCAATGTCGTTAAGTACAAACGAACATCCGCGTATGTAACATCTAAAAAAGAGGATATTCCTTCTCGCTCCATAAATTGCACAAAATGTTCTAAATCATTTTGATAACTTGCAATTGTATATTTTGAATAATTTCTTTCAATTTGTAAATATCCAACGAATAATTGTAACAATTTCTTCACATTCACACAATTCACCTCAATAAAGGCTACTAAATCGTATCACAACTTAGTAGCCTTTGCAAGAAATTTAACTAAATATTTACAAAATTTTGAATTGTTTCTAAAGCGCGTGTTGCATATGCTTCATTTCGTTCTGCTTTCCTCTTAATTTTCTTCTCTAACGGTGCAAACAAACCGAAGTTTGCATTCATTGGCTGGAAGTTTTTCGCGTTTGTCGCAGTAATATAATTCGCCATACTTCCCATTGCAGTTACAGGCGGTAATACAACCGGCTCTTCACCTTTCACAAGTCGAGCAGCGTTAATACCCGCTAGTAATCCTGATGCCGCCGATTCAACATATCCCTCTACTCCAGTCATTTGGCCAGCGAAGAATAAATCATCACGTTGTTTATATTGATATGTTGGACGAAGCAAGTTAGGTGAATTAATAAACGTATTACGATGCATTACACCATAACGTACAATCTCTGCATTTTCCAGTCCTGGAATCAACTGTAACACTTCTTTTTGTGGTCCCCACTTTAAATGCGTTTGGAAACCTACGATATTGTATAACGTTCCTGCTGCATCATCTTGACGTAACTGAACAACAGCATATGGCGTTTTTCCTGTTTTCGGATCTTCTAATCCAACAGGTTTCATCGGTCCAAATACTAGCGTCTGTCTTCCTCTACTTGCCATAACTTCTACCGGCATACAACCTTCAAAGAAAATTTCTTTTTCAAATTCTTTTAAAGGTACTGTTTCAGCAGCAATTAATGCCTCGTAAAAACGGTCAAATTCCTCTTCCGTCATTGGGCAGTTTAAATATGCAGCTTCCCCTTTATCGTAACGAGACTTTAAATATACTTTATTCATATCAATGCTATCTTTCTCAACAATCGGTGCTGCAGCATCATAGAAATAAAAATAATCTTCACCTGTTAATTCTTTTAATTGTGCAGCAAGATCAGGAGACGTAAGTGGACCTGTCGCGATAACAGTAGGCCCTTCTGGAATTTCAGTAATTTCTTCATTCATCACAGTTACGTTCGGATGGTTTTTCACATACTCTGTTACCTTTGCCGCAAATTCATGACGATCTACAGCTAAAGCTCCTCCTGCTGGTACAGAGCACTCATCAGCTGCACGAATAATAACAGAGTCCATTAAACGCATTTCTTCTTTAATAACACCAACAGCGTTTGTTAATGTGTTTGCGCGAAGCGAGTTACTGCATACTAACTCTGCAAATTTATCTGTGTGATGAGCTGGCGTTTGCCTTACTGGTCTCATTTCATATAATTTCACTTGGACACCACGTTTTGCAATTTGGTAAGCTGCTTCACTTCCTGCAAGACCTGCGCCAATGACGTTTACTACTTGTGTTGTCATATTTATCACCTTTCCTTTTCTTCCCGAAAAAAATGTGAGCAGTTACGCTCACATTTGTTGTTCTTCTTCATAATCACACGAAATACATTGTACTTGCACGCCTTTTTTCAACTTCTTCTCTACAAGCATACCTTCGCACTTCGGACATTTACGACCAATTGGTTTATCCCAAGATACAAAGTCACACTCTGGATACGTACCGCATCCATAGAAAAGACGTTTCTTTTTATTACTACGGCGTTCAATAATTTGACCTTTATCACACTTCGGACAAGTAACACCGATTTCTTTCACAATCGGTTTTGTATTACGACAATCTGGGAAATTCGAACAAGCCATAAATTTCCCGTATTTACCCATTTTAAAGACCATTGGGTGATCACACAATTCACAGTCTTCCCCAGCTGGTTCATCTTTAATTTCCACTTCACGCATTTCTTTTTCCGCTTTTTCTAAACGCGGTTCAAAGCCTACGTAGAAATCATCAACAATTTTTACCCAATTCGCATTTCCTTCTTCTACTTCATCAAGACTTTGCTCCATGTTAGCAGTAAATTCAATGTTAATAATTTCTGGGAAAAACTCTAAAATAAGTTCAATTACTATTTCACCAAGTTCAGTTGGAACGAAGCGTTTATTATCCAAACCTACGTATCCACGTTTTTGAATCGTTTCAAGTGTCGGTACGTAAGTCGACGGTCTTCCAATTCCAAGCTCTTCAAGTGTTCTTACTAGACGAGCCTCTGTATAGCGCGGCGGAGGTTGTGTAAAGTGTTGCTTCGGTTCTAAATCCTTCGAAAATACCGTTTCCCCTACTTCTAAAGGTGGCAACATTTTATCCTTTTCTTCAGCCCCGTCATCTTTCGACTCTACATACACTTTCATAAATCCTGGAAACTTTACAACCGATCCACTTGCACGGAACTGAACATTGTTATTAATGAGTCTAGCTGTCACAGTATCCATTATAGCAGACGCCATTTGACTTGCAACAAATCGCTCCCAAATCAGTTTATACAACCGAAGTTGATCACGACTTAAGAAACTCTTTAGTTCCTCTGGCCTTCTCATTACCGAAGTAGGACGAATTGCCTCATGCGCATCTTGCGCGTTCGACTTTTTCGTTTCTTTCTTCTTTTCTGTCCCTATGTATTCCGCACCAAACGCCTCAGTAATGTATGTACGCGCCTCTGTTTGAGCTGTTTCTGAGATACGTGTTGAGTCAGTTCTCATATACGTAATAAGACCTACAGTCCCTTGCTTTCCAAGATCTATCCCTTCATACAATTGCTGCGCGAGCATCATTGTTTTCTTTGCTCGCATGTTTAACTTACGAGCTGCCTCTTGTTGCAAGGAAGATGTTGTAAACGGTAATGCAGGATTACGTTTTCGCTCTTTTCGCGTTACATTTTCAACTGAAAACGCATTATCTTTCATCTGTTCAATTATTTCATTCACTTGCGTTTCATTCGTTAATTGAACTTTTTCACCATCTACACCGTAAAAATTTGCTTCAAATGTGTCTTTCCCTTTCACAAATTCTGTCTTAATTGTCCAGAATTCTTCAGGCTCAAAGATTTGAATTTCTTTTTCACGTTCGATAATTAAACGAACTGCTACAGATTGTACGCGTCCTGCACTTAATCCTTTTTTTACTTTCTTCCATAATAAAGGACTAATATTGTAACCAACAAGACGATCTAGTATACGCCTTGCTTGCTGTGCATCTACTAAATCCATATTAATCGCACGAGGATGTTTAAATGATTCTTTTATTGCATCTTTTGTAATCTCATTAAACACAACTCGGCAATCTGATTCAACGTCCACATTTAACGTATTAGCTAAATGCCAAGCAATCGCTTCCCCTTCGCGGTCTGGATCGGCCGCGAGATAGACTTTCTTTGCTTTTTTGGCCGCTGATTTTAAATCTTTTAAGACGGGACCTTTACCACGAATGGTAATATACTTCGGGGTGAAGTTGTTCTTTACTTCTATCCCCATTTGGCTTTTAGGTAAATCGCGAACGTGTCCCATAGACGCGACAACTTTGTATTTTTTCCCTAAATATTTCTCAATGGTCTTCGCCTTAGAAGGCGACTCCACGATTACGAGGTAATCTGACATGCTAGTGCCTCCTTAAGAGGTGGATTCAAGTCTTCATCAATCTTATTGATTTCTCTTGTTTTTGTCAATCAAGAATGAATATACCATACAGTGCCTATCTACCATTTGTCAATAATTGTTTAATAAAAACATAAAAATATAAAGTTAATTTAAAACTTCTTCCAAGATATCTTCTGCATTTCTTACTAGTTTTGCTCCTTGTTGAATCAGATGATTCGTTCCTGATGCACTATCTATAAATATAGGTCCAGGAAGTGCAAATACCTCTCTATTTTGCTCTAAAGCAAGGTCCGCAGTAATAAGTGTTCCACTTCTTGATTTCGCTTCTACAACTAAAACACCCTTACTTATACCACTAATAATCCGGTTCCTTTTTGGAAAATACCATTTTTTCGGTGCATAGTGCGGCGGATACTCTGTTAATAACAATATATATTCATTCCACGTTTCATATAAATGTCTATTCTCTTTTGGATACATATACGATAATCCATGTCCTAGTATTGCAATAGTCGGGCAATGCCGTCTTACTGTAATTTCATGAGACATTGTATCTATCCCTCTTGCAAACCCACTGACAATAAGCCATTCCCTTTCTAATAATGGGTGTAAAATAAATTTTAAACTCTCATGTCCATATAAAGTCGGTTCTCTCGTTCCAATAACCGCTAATTTATTAGCTTTACTGAGAAAACACTTCTCTCCTTTTCCATATAATACAAATGGGGGATCCTGTATTTCACGTAATAATTGTGGATAATCTTCGTCCCATATAGTCATATAGAAGATTCGATTTTTCTCTAAATAAGATATATATTGCGGGAGATTTGAACTTTGAAGAAAATTTACTAATTCTAAAGATTTTTTCAAGGATATTCCAGTGTAGTATTCCAATTGTTTTGTATTAAAAGTGTATATTCCCTTCAATTCAGGATCGACATATAGTAGTCTTTCCATTGCCTTCCAATGATCTGCTAAAAAATAATGAAGATGTAATAATCGTTCTCTTTTCATCTTAATTCTCCTTACCCATAATTTTTATTATGTAAACAAGAATTGCGTAAAAAGACACCTTCAAGCAAGAAGGTGTCTTTCAACAGATTAGTAGTTTTTACAAGTCTCAAATAGACCTTTTTCTTTTAAGACAGAGATTAGTGTTTCACCCATAACCGCTGGAGTTTCCGCTACTTTAATACCACAAGCTTCCATCGTTTTAATCTTTTCAGCAGCAGTTCCTTTACCACCAGAAATGATTGCACCAGCATGGCCCATACGTTTGCCAGCAGGCGCTGTTTGGCCACCAATGAAGCCTACAACAGGTTTTGTCATATTAGCTTTCACCCATTCAGCCGCCTCTTCTTCCGCTGTACCACCAATTTCACCAATCATAATTACAGCATGTGTTTCTTCATCTTCATTAAATGCTTTTAACGCATCTATAAAGTCCGTACCGTTAACTGGGTCCCCGCCGATACCTACAGCAGTAGATTGGCCAATACCTTCTTGTGTTAACTGATGTACAGCCTCATACGTTAATGTACCAGAGCGAGATACGATACCTACATGGCCTTTTTTATGAATGTACCCTGGCATAATACCAATTTTACATTCATCAGGCGTAATAACACCAGGACAGTTTGGTCCAAGTAAACGTGTATGTTTACCCGCCATATATCTCTTTACATTTACCATATCTAATACAGGAATACCTTCAGTAATACATACTACTAAATCGATTTCTGCATCAACTGCTTCCATAATTGCATCAGCCGCAAAAGCGGGTGGAACGTATACAACTGAAGCGTTTGCGCCTGTTGCTTTCACTGCATCTTCTACAGTATCAAATACTGGTACACCTTCAATATCAGTGCCACCTTTACCTGGCGTTACACCACCGACAATTTTCGTACCGTATTCAATCATTTGTTTTGTGTGGAATAAACCTTGAGAACCTGTAATACCTTGAACAATAACTTTTGTATCTTTATTAACTAATACGCTCATTTTTCTCCCCCGCTTTCTATTAGCCCACTAGTGAAACAATTTTTTGTGCACCGTCTGCCATAGATTCTGCTGCAACAATATTTAAGCCAGACTCATTTAAAATTTTCTTACCTAACTCTACGTTTGTACCTTCAAGACGTACAACTAAAGGCAATTCAAGACCTACTTGTTTCGTCGCTTCAATAACACCTTCTGCGATAACATCACACTTCATAATGCCACCAAAAATGTTAACGAAGATACCTTTTACATTTTTGTCAGAAAGGATAATTTTGAATGCTTCTGTAACTTTTTCAGCTGTTGCACCGCCACCAACATCTAAGAAGTTAGCTGGATCGCCATGGTAATGTTTAATGATATCCATTGTAGCCATCGCTAAACCTGCACCATTAACCATACAACCGATATTTCCATCTAAAGGAATGTAGTTTAAGTCATATTTAGAAGCTTCAATTTCTTTTGAATCTTCTTCATCAAGATCACGAAGTTCTAAAATGTCTTTATTGCGATATAAAGCATTAGAATCAAAGTTTAATTTCGCATCTAATGCCATAACTTTACCGTCACCTGTTGTAACAAGTGGATTGATCTCCGCGATAGAGCAATCTTTTTCGATAAACGCACGGTATAAGCCCATCATAAACTTCACAGCTTGTCCTACAAGCTCTTTTGGAATATTGATGTTAAACGCGATTCGGCGCGCTTGGAAGCCTTGTAAGCCTACTGCTGGATCAATATATTCTTTAAAGATCTTTTCAGGTGTTTGCTCTGCTACTTCTTCAATTTCTGTTCCACCTTCTTCAGATGCCATTAAAACAACTTGAGAAGTTGCACGATCTAAAACTAGACCAACATAATATTCTTTTTTAATATCGCAACCTTCTTCGATAAGTAAGCGTTTTACTTCCTTACCTTCAGGACCTGTTTGATGTGTCACAAGTGTAGTTCCTAAAATGCTCTCTGCATATGTACGAACTTCATCTAAATTTTTTGCAACTTTTACTCCGCCAGCTTTGCCGCGTCCACCAGCGTGAATTTGTGCTTTTACTACACATACATCCGTTCCTAATTCTTTCGCTGCTTCTACAGCTTCTTCTACTGTAAATGCAACCTTCCCGTTCGGAACGCTAACCCCATAGCTTTTAAGGACTGCCTTACCTTGGTACTCATGGATATTCATGGTCCCATCCTCCCCTGTTTTCCTGTTTTACTCGAAAAGTTTTTAAATGTTTAAAAAACATTACATTGCCATTGTATAAGATGATTGGCACGCTGTCTACAATAAAGTGTCAGAAAACTGAAATCGCTTTATTCTTTTTTGAAAATAATAATGTTCATATACCAAAATAAAAAAATAAGCTGCATATTCGCAGCTTATTTTTGAATCGTATCTTTAATTGGTGCAAACGATTTGCGATGTTCTTCTAATACTCCATGCGCTTCAATCGCTTCTAAATGTTGTTTTGTGCCATATCCCATATGTTGTTCAAATCCATATGCAGGATACTTTTCTCCAAGCTCTTTCATCATACGATCTCTCGTTACTTTCGCAATAATGGATGCAGCTGAAATAGAAATACTTTTCGCATCACCTTTAATAATGGATGTTTGCGGAATTGGTGTAGGAAGTTTCATCGCATCAATTAATAAATGTTCTGGTGCACAAGATAAATTCGCAACAGCATCTAACATCGCTTGTTTCGTCGCTTGATAAATATTTATCTCATCAATAACTTGTGGTGATACAATTCCAACTCCAATTGCAATTGCTTGTGCTTTAATTTCATCATAAAAACGCTCTCGCTTCGCCTCACTCAGCTTTTTCGAGTCATTTAACCCTGGAATATAAGAATCTTCCGGAAGGACAACAGCTGCCGTCACGACAGGCCCAGCTAGCGGCCCACGCCCTACTTCATCTATACCTGCAATAAATGTGAGCCCTTTTTCACGTAATGCAATCTCATACTTGGACATTTCGAAAAACTTTTCTTTTTCTTTCTGCGCTAACTCTTTTTGTTTATGCCACTTCAAAATGAGCTTTTGTACCCCTTTTCGCTCATCTTTCATTAATATTTGAAAGCGGTTGTCCTCTTCACTCATAATTTTTTGCAGTAAATGTTCCGCTTCTTGAATAGTCACTTTTTGCATTCACGCACACTCCTTTTATATACAAAAAAGAAAAGACGTACAAACGCACGTCTTATACTTCTTCTACTTTTTCAACACCTTCTACTTGCTCCGCAAACTCTTCTGGTGTTTCAAACGTCATTTTCCCAAGTTTCCCACCACGAAGCTCACGAAGTATAAGCTCAGATGTTTTATCATAATCAATCATTCCGCCGCCCATTAAACAGCCTCTATTTTTTCCAATTGCATCGAATAACTCCACAATATCTTCTGGAATTTCATTTAAATTATATCGATCTTTCAAACGTTCTGGATAATGCTTTTCCATAAAACGTAAAGCGTAAACAGCAACATCTTGTAAATTTAAAATTGAATCTTTAATTGCGCCTGTTGTCGCTAAACGAAGACCCACTAATTGATCTTCAAATTTAGGCCATAAAATACCCGGTGTATCTAACAGTTCCATTTCCTTCCCAACTTTAATCCATTGTTGAGCTGTTGTTACACCAGGACGATCTCCTGTTTTAGCAATATTTTTCTTCGCCAACTTATTAATTAACGTAGATTTACCAACATTCGGTATACCTACAATTAATGCACGAATTGCTCTCGGTCTAATACCTTTTGCAACCATTTTATCAAATTTTTCTTTCACCAACACTTTACAAGCCGCTGCAATTTCCTTCATACCTTGTCCAGCTTGTGCGTTAATTGAAATTGCCATTTGGCCTTTTTCTTTAAAATATGCAATCCACTGCTTTGTTAAACGATCATCTGCCATATCCGCTTTATTTAAAACAACAAGCCTCGGCTTATGTGTAATAATCTCATCGATCATTGGATTTCTAGAAGATAAAGGTAATCGAGCATCTACAAGCTCAATTACAACATCAATTAACTTTAATTTTTCTGTTACTTGGCGTCTAGCCTTTGCCATATGTCCCGGGAACCATTGAATTACCATGTTGCCACCTTCTTTTTCTTTTATTTCACAATACGAGCATCTTTTAACGGCCAATATAGTATATTTGCTTTTCCAATCACTTGGTCCATTGCAATTGTACCAATCGAACGGCTATCTTTACTAAAACGACGATTATCGCCTAAAACAAATAATTGACCTTCTGGAACAGTTTTCTTCCCTGTCATTTCTTCAAGAGTAAAATCATATGTAAGCGGTCCGTCAGCAATTTGTTTTTTTTGCTTGTCTAAATACGGCTCCTCATAAGCCTTTCCGTTAACATATAGTTTATCATTACGATACTCTATTTCATCGCCTGGCAGGCCGATAATGCGCTTAATATAATCTTTATCTTCCGTTGCTCGGAATACGATAATATCAAATCGTTTCGGATCTCCTATGTGATAACCAATTTTATTGACAATCATTCGATCGCGATCATGTAAAGTAGATGCCATCGATACTCCATCTACGAGAATTGGAGCAAAGAAAAACTGTCTAATAACACCCGCTAATACAACAGCAATCAAAATTGCTTTGATCCATTCCCAAAGTGAACTCTTTTCTTTTTTCATGCATTTCCCCTCCACGATTATGTAAGCTGCTCGTATTATATCAAAATTTTATATAGATTGGAAAAAGGGAGCTTGTGTATTTACAAGCTCCCATACATGTCTTATCGAATTTCTTTAATACGTGCTTTTTTACCGCGAAGGTTACGTAAGTAGTATAACTTAGCACGACGTACTTTACCACGACGAAGTACTTCAAGTTTCGCGATTCTTGGCGTGTGAACTGGGAATGTACGCTCAACACCTACACCGTAAGAAATCTTACGAACTGTGAATGTTTCACTGATTCCGCCACCACGACGTTTAATTACAACACCTTCGAAAAGCTGAATTCTTTCACGAGTTCCCTCAACTACTTTTACGTGTACACGTAAAGTGTCTCCAGGACGGAATGAAGGAAGGTCAGTTTTTAATTGGCCTTGAGTAATTTCTGCGATTAATTGTTGCATATTAAATTCTCTCCTTTAAACAGATGCTCTTATAAAGTCTTAATAAATTACAGCGGAACATCGTTAATACGGCCACTGATTTCAGTAGCACAAGTGTTATAATAGCATATTGCTAGGACTGTTGCAATAGAAAATATATCAAGCCCTTACTTGTCTTCTTTAATTTGTTCTAGCCATTTCGCTTCTTGCTTAGATAATTCTCGTTCTTCCAGTAAATCCGGTCTACGCGTGTACGTACGACGTAGTGATTCTTTGTGTCGCCATTCATCAATATTTTTATGATTTCCTGACATTAGTACATCCGGTACCTTCATACCACGAAAATCAGCTGGACGTGTATAATGAGGATGTTCTAATAAACCTGTACTAAACGAATCCTCGACTTGTGAAGCATGATTTCCTAGCACTCCCGGGAGGAGACGCACGACACTATCCGTAATAACCATAGAGGCTAACTCTCCGCCGGTTAATACGTAGTCACCGATAGAAATTTCATCCGTTACGAGATGCTCACGAATTCGTTCATCGTACCCTTCATAATGACCACACACAAAAATAACATGCTCTTCTTCAGCAAGTTCTTCTGCCTTCTTCTGCGTAAAACGCTCTCCTTGTGGACACATTAGGACAACTCTCGGTTTACGGTCTGTTTCCTTCGTTAACTCTTCCACTGCATCAAAGATAGGCTGGGGGGTTAATACCATCCCAGCGCCACCACCATACGGATAATCATCTACGCTATTATGCTTACTCGTTGTATAATCGCGGAAATTGACAACACGAAGCTCTACCGCTTCTTTTTCTTGCGCTTTCTTTAAAATTGAAGATCCAAACACACCCGTAAACATATCTGGAAACAATGTTAAAATGTCAATTTTCATTATAATAGCCCTTCCATTACATGAATGGTTACTAATTTATTCTCAATGTTAACTTGAAGTACAACATCATCAATATAAGGAATTAATAGATCTTGACCTTTTGGACGTTTAATTACCCAAACATCATTTGCACCAGGAGATAAAATTTCTTTTATTGTTCCTAACGCTTCTCCTTCTTCCGTTACAACACTGCAACCAATAATTTCATGGTAGTAGTATTCGCCTTCAGCTAGTTCACCTAACTGCTCTTCTGGTACTTTTATTAAAGAACCTTTAAACTTCTCTGCTTCATCTACATTGTTGTATCCTTCAAATGTTAATAGATCAAATGTCTTATGTTGACGATGAGAAGTTACTTTCACTGGAAGGTAGTCTGTACTTTTCTCATTACTTATGTATAACGTGTTTCCTACTTTATATCGCTCTTCTGGAAAATCAGTACGAGAAATAACACGTATTTCTCCTCTTACGCCATGAGTATTTACAATTTTCCCTACGTTAAACCATTTTGTCATAAATAGTATGTCACCCCTGGTTTCTATATAAATTAAGCATCTCCATTTCACATATGGAACATGCAACTTCTCTTTAAATGTTAAAAAAGGGAGAGGAAATAACTCCTCGCCCTTTTTACATTTATTGAATTTCCAGTGTTACTTTTTCATCATTATGATGTCCCACTGAATACAAGAGCATTCGAATTGCTTTCGCAACTTTCCCTTGCTTTCCAATGACTTTTCCAACATCCTCAGGATGTACAGTTAATCGATACTTTATCTCTCCGTTGTAAAGTTCCTGTGTAACTTTTACATCTTCAGGATGATCGACAAGAGGCTTGACAATCGTCTCGACTAACTTCTTCATAGTCATTGCCTCAATTACTTACCTTGTTTAGATAAGTGGAATTTCTCCATGATACCTTGGTTAGAGAATAAGTTACGAACTGTATCAGATGGTTTAGCACCATTTCCTAACCATTTTAATGCTGCTTCTTCGTTGATCTTAACTTCAGCTGGTTGAGCAACCGGATTGTAAGTACCGATTTCCTCAATGAAACGTCCGTCACGAGGAGAACGAGAATCTGCAACAACTACACGATAGAAAGGAGTTTTTTTAGCTCCCATACGTTTTAAACGAATTTTAACTGCCATTTATAAAGCACCTCCGAATTTATTTCACACAGATAATTATATTAGCAAAAAGACTATTGCTTTGTAAAGTATTTTTTCTTAACAGAGCCATCTTTTTTCCTTACATGAATGGAAACTTCAATCCACCTAGTCCTTTTTTCTTACCTTTTTGCATTCCCGTCATCGTTTTCATCATCTTTTTCATATCATCAAATTGCTTGATTAAACGATTGATTTCTTGTACCGTTGTACCGCTACCTTTGGCAATGCGCTTTTTGCGACTAGCATTGATTATTTCCGGTTGTTCTCGCTCTAATTTAGTCATAGAACGAATAATTGCCTCAATATGCCCAATTTGTTTTTCATCAACTTGCGCATTTTTCAGCCCTTTAATTTTATTTGCACCAGGAAGCATTCCTAACAATTCATCAAGCGGTCCAAGTTGACGCACTTGTCCAAGTTGTTCTAGGAAATCGTCAAGCGTAAACGAAAGCGTACGCATTTTTTGCTCAAGTTCTTTTGCTTTCTCTTCATCAACTGTAGCTTGCGCTTTTTCAATTAATGTTAAGACGTCTCCCATCCCTAAAATACGGGATGCCATACGCTCTGGATGGAACGCTTCAATCGCATCTAGTTTTTCACCCATACCAGCAAATTTAATCGGTGTATTTGTTACCGCCTTAATAGATAATGCCGCACCACCGCGCGTATCACCATCTAATTTCGTTAATACAACACCTGTTAAACCTAACTGTTCATGGAAACTTTGTGCAACATTTACCGCGTCTTGTCCCGTCATCGCATCGACAACAAGGAAAATTTCATCCGGTTTCGCAACTTCTTTCACTTTCGCTAATTCATCCATTAGTTCTTCATCAATATGCAGGCGACCTGCTGTATCAATTAAAACATAATCGTGATGATCTTCTTTTGCTTTTGCAATCGCTTGTTTCGCAATTTCAACAGGACTTACTTGATCTCCTAAAGAGAATACAGGCATGTCCAATTGCTTCCCTAATGTTTCAAGCTGTTTAATCGCTGCTGGACGGTAAATATCCGCTGCAACAAGCATTGGTTTACGATTATGCTTTTTACGAAGCAAATTCGCAAGCTTACCTGTCGTCGTTGTTTTACCCGCACCTTGCAGACCAACCATCATTATAACAGTCGGTGGCCTATTAGCAACAGCAATTTTGCTTTGCTCTCCGCCCATAAGTTCTGTAAGTTCTTCCTGTACGACTTTAATTACTTGTTGTCCAGGTGTCAAACTTGTCATTACATCTTGTCCGACAGCACGTTCAGACACACGCTTTACAAAATCTTTTACTACTTTAAAGTTAACGTCCGCTTCTAAAAGAGCTAGACGAACTTCTCTCATCATTTCTTTCACATCGGCTTCAGAAACTTTTCCTTTGCCGCGGATTTTTTGCATTGTCTGTTGAAGTCGGTCGGCTAATCCTTCAAATGCCATATTGCCGCCCTCCTAATCTAATTTTTCGATAGCTTCAACAACTTGTTTCATTTCTTCATTCACATGCTCTTCTTCGCTGATTAGCTGTTTTAGCTTTGCAACAAGTCGCTGTCGCTCTTGAAACTTTTGAAGTAATACTAATTTATCTTCATATTCTTCAAGCATCGCTTCAGTCCGTTTAATGTTATCATACACGGCTTGGCGACTTACATCAAATTCTTCCGCAATTTCACCAAGAGATAAATCATCTAGATAATAAAGCGACATATAACTTCTTTGTTTTTGCGTTAACAACGATTGATAAAAATCAAATAAATAGTTCATTCTCGTTGTTTTCTCGAGCATGTTGGATCATCCTTTGTTAAGTGATTTCCCTTTACATGAATTAGTTTACATGGAGTACAAAAGAGTGTCAAGTTTTTTTCTTAACATCACATATTTTTATAGAAAAAGAAGCGGAAAATACCGCTTCTTTCACTTACACTTCTTCTGTTTCTACTAAGTTCGCAAATAAACCATACACATATTGTTCTGGATCAAACTGCTGCAAGTCATCCATTTGCTCTCCTAATCCAACGAATTTCACCGGTACATCCATTTCGTTACGAATCGCTAATACAATACCACCTTTAGCAGTTCCATCTAACTTCGTTAAAACAATACCAGTAACATTCGTTGCTTCACGGAATGTCTTCGCTTGACTTAAACCGTTTTGTCCTGTTGTTGCATCAATAACAAGTAATACTTCGTGAGGAGCCCCCGGTACTTCACGCTCAATTACACGCTTCACTTTCTCTAACTCTTTCATTAAGTTTACTTTATTTTGTAAGCGTCCTGCTGTGTCACATAGTAATACGTCTACTTTACGTGCTTTCGCGGCTTGTACAGCGTCATACATAACCGCCGCTGGATCAGATCCCGACCCTTGTTTAATCACTTCTACACCAACGCGATCGCCCCATACTTCTAATTGTTCAATCGCTCCTGCGCGGAATGTATCTCCTGCCGCCAATAGGACAGACTTACCTTCTGATTTGAATTTATGTGCTAGTTTACCAATCGTCGTCGTTTTCCCTACGCCGTTAACACCGACAAATAAAACAACTGTTAATTGATCCTCTTGCATATTAATTTCGTTACTAAACTCACTGTCGCCTTTGTAAATTCCTACTAACTTTTCTGAAATAACAGCTTGTACTTCTTTTGGATCTTGGATGTTACGACGTTGCACTTCTTCTTTCAATTGATCAATTAATTCCATTACCGTCGAAACTCCGACATCTGCACCAATTAAAATTTCTTCTAATTCCTCAAAGAAATCTTCATCTACTTTACGATAACGATAAACTAAATCATTTACTTTATCTGCAAACGAATTTCTCGTTTTTTCTAATCCATGTTTAAATTTCTCTGTTACCGTATCTGTTTGTTTTGAAATTTTTTCTTTTAATTTTTTAAAAAAACTCATACTGTCCCATCCTTCCTAATTACTTGCAACTAGTTCTTCTCCATCATCCAAACGAACCGAAACAAGTTTAGATACCCCTGACTCTTGCATTGTTACACCGTACAATACGTCAGACTCTTCCATTGTACCTTTTCTATGTGTAATAACAATAAACTGTGTCTCATCACTAAATCTCTTTAAATACTGCGCAAAACGGGCAACATTCGCCTCATCAAGAGCCGCCTCTACCTCATCTAATACACAGAATGGGACTGGGCGCACTTTTAAAATACCGAATAACAGCGCAATTGCTGTTAAAGCACGCTCCCCACCAGAAAGTAAACCTAAGTTTTGCAGTTTCTTCCCTGGCGGTTGCGCTACAATATCAATACCAGTATTTAATAAGTCCTCTGGATTCGTCATGACTAAATCCGCTCTACCGCCTCCAAATAATTCAGAGAATACCGATTGAAACTCCATTCGAATTCCTTCAAACGTAGTAGAAAAACGTTTTTTCATTTCTTCATCCATTTCGGTAATAAGTTGGTGCAATGTCGCTTTCGCTTCTTCTAGGTCATCTTTTTGCTCTAGTAAGAATGTATGACGCTCTGCTACACGCTCATACTCTTCAATTGCCCCTAAGTTCACTGTGCCTAGCTCTTCGATGGATAATTTAATTAGTTTCACCTTTTTACGTGCATCCTCTGCAGGCATCATCATTGTATACTTCAGTTTTGCTGCTTCAAATGAAATCGTATATGTTTCACGTAAATGTTGTAATCTATTTTCTAACTCTACATCAAGTCGGTTTATTTTTACTTCTTGATTTTTCAGCATCTCAAGAATGTATTTATGTTTACCTGTTGTTTCTTTCAGATTACGTTCTAAATGTTCTACTCTCTCTTGTAACGATACGCGTTGTTCACGACGAGAGCGAATTAACTCTGAAGTTTGATTACGATCATATGCTTTCTTCTCAATCATATTCGTAATCTGTTCTTCACCACTTGAATTAGATGTCATTTCTTGTTTTAAGAATGCTAAATCCTCTTTCGTTTTGACAAGCGTTGCATCCGTTTCTTCTTTTTCCTTCGTCAATCGTTCAACTTTTTCTTTTTGATTAGATAAGCGTTGTTGCTTTTCAGCCGCCAACACTTTTAACTCAGTCATTTCTTTTTGCACTTTTTCCTTCGAAGAATGCTGCTCACTTTTTTGTTTTGTTAAAGCGACAATTTTGCTATCTAATTCCGTAATCTCCGCTTGAAGCGTTGCTAAAATCTTTTCTAGCTCTTCTTTACGTCCCTGTATTTTCACTTGATCTTGTAAGAATCCTTCAATCTCTAAATCGTAAATAGATAAACGATCATTAATACGATGTTCTTCTAATTCTAAGCGACTAATTTCTTCTCTTAATTTCTGTTCATCTACACGCTCTGCTTCTACACTTTGCCTTAGTTCCTGTATTTTCACTTCTTTTTCTTGAATCTCTTGCTTTACTGCTTTAACAAAGTTTTCTAACTTTGTCGTTTTTTCTTCCATATCAGTTAACTTGTTCGTCCACTCTTCTAGCTCACGTTGACGTCCTAATAAAGAAGATTTCGCCTGTTTTACCGCTCCACCAGTCATAGAACCTCCAGGGTTCACTACATCACCTTCGATTGTTACAATGCGATAACGGTATTGCAGTTGTTTCGCCAACTCATTCGCCCCACGTAAATCTTTCGCAACAATAACAGTACCTAATAAATTTGAAACTACATTTTCATATTTATTGTTATATTGCACAAGTTCTGCCGCCACACCTACAAACGATGGGTATTGATTTACAATACGTAATTGTTCAAATGATAACGATCTACTTTTAATAACAGCTTGTGGTAAAAACGTTGCTCGTCCATGTTTATTTTGTTTTAAAAACGTAATTGCATTACGAGCATGTTCTTCTTTTTGTACGACAATATGCTGCATCGCTGCACCTAGAGCAATTTCCATTGCAATTTCATATTCTTTCGGTACCGTTAGCAGTTCTGCAACAGCACCCTCGATACCTTGCAACCTATCTTCTCTAGCTTTTAATACTTCACGTACCCCTTGATAGAAACCAGAGTAATCCTCTTGCATCTCTTCTAGCATTTCTTTTCGAGAACGTGCCTGTTGTACAAATTGATACGCTTGATACAGTTTTGTTTCATTTTCACTATACTGCGTCTTGCATTTTCCAAGTGCCGCTTCTGTCTTTTGTATATTCGAAAGAATACCAGCTACTTTTTCTTTCACTTGTTCATAACTTTCCACAAGTTTCGTCTTTTTCGCTGTAATTTCCATGCGTATTTCTACATATTTCGCATTTTCTTCATCGAGGCGTTCATTTTTTGAGTTTTGTTGTTTAGATTGTTCTTCAATCATAGATAACTCATTACGATGACTAGCTTGTTGATTTAAAAGTTCAATATAGTCACCTTTTAAATTCTCAATTTGTTCCTCTAAATTGTCAGCAAAAGTTGCAAGCAGTAGCTCATTATCATGCAATTTCGTCTCCAACTCTTTTACTTGATTTACAAATTGCATCAACACTTCTGTACTGGATTCAATTTCACCATCATAACTTGTAGCTTTCTCTGTTAATTCAACAATTAACTGTTCGAGTTGTGCACAATGCGTCGTTGCATTTTGTTTTCTCTCTTTTAATAACTCACGCTGTCCTTCTAACTTTTCTAGCTCTTTACTAGAAAGAAGCAGCACTTCTTGTAAGGAATCTACAGACTCATCTACTGCTTGTAATTGTCCTCGTAATTCCTCAAGCTCTTCTTCACCTTTTTGTAAATGCGTTGACATTTTAGCTTCTTCGTTTTTATTATGCCCAAACTGATTTCGAAGCGCTTCCCATTTCTCATGTAATTCTTCAATTTCATGTACAATAAGCGCCGCTTCTACTTTCTCTAATTCTTCTTTTTTCTCGAGATAATCTTTCGCAATAGAAGCTTGTCTTTCTAAAGGTTCTACTTGACTACTTAATTCGTGAATGATATCTTGTACACGATTTAAGTTTTCTTGTGTGTCTGCTAATTTCACTTCAGCTTTCTTTTTACGAAGTTTGTATTTCAGCACTCCCGCAGCTTCTTCAAATACACCACGACGTTCTTCTGATTTACTACTTAAAATCTCTTCAACTTTCCCCTGGCTAATAATCGAAAAAGCTTCTCTTCCCATACCAGAGTCCATAAATAAATCGATAATATCTTTCAATCTACATGATTGTTTATTAATATAAAAATCACTATCACCAGAACGAGATACACGACGCGTTACACACACCTCATTATATTCAATCGGTAAACGTTGATCTTCATTATTTAAAGTTATTGTTACTTCAGCAACATTAACTGCTCTTCTCGTATCACTGCCTGCAAAAATAATATCCTCCATCTTTGCACCACGTAATGATTTTGCAGATTGTTCACCAAGTACCCAGCGAATCGCATCAGTAATATTACTTTTCCCACTTCCATTAGGTCCTACTACGGAAGTTACACCTGGGACAAAATCAACAGATACACGCTCAGCAAAAGACTTAAACCCTGCTATTTCTAATCTTTTTAAAAACACGAAAGGCCTTCCTCCTATTCTCCGTTGTTATAACTGTTGTCTATACAAAAACAAGCTATTATACGGATTTCCCTTCCCTTTATTCACAAACAAAAAGAAAGTTTCATTCTATGCATAAGGAATCCCCCTCATTCAAAGGGGGATTCCTTATAGTTGTTCTTTTAATTTTTTCAATGCTTCTGCAGCAGCTTGTTGCTCTGCTTCTTTTTTCGACTTGCCACTACCAAGACCTAAAGCCACGTTATTTAACGTAACACGTGACACAAATTCTCGATTGTGGGCCGGTCCTTTTTCCTGCAAAATTTGATACTCAATATTGCCACTACCATCACGCTGAATCAACTCTTGTAATTGACTCTTATAATCCATCACATGAGAAAAAGCACCTTCATTAATTTTAGGGTATACAATTTCTTTTAAGAAGCCCCATACTGTTTCTAACCCTTGATCAAGATAAAGGGCACCAATAAACGCTTCAAAGACATCCGCTAATAAAGCTGGTCGTTCACGTCCACCTGTCATTTCCTCACCTTTTCCTAATAAAACAAGGCTACCAAATGACAACTCGTTTGCAAAACGAACAAGAGATGGTTCACATACAATAGCTGCACGTAGTTTCGTTAACTCTCCTTCGCTCATTGTCGGATATTTTTGAAACAGATACTGTGACACAGTAAGTTCCAATACCGCATCTCCAAGGAATTCGAGACGCTCATTGTCTTCATGCGGTTTTTTTCGATGCTCATTCACATACGATGAATGCGTAAATGCTTGAATCAATAATTTTTCATCTGAAAACGTAATACCTATCTCTTCTTGAAATACTTTAAACGCTTCACGATATTTTGTTTCGTATTTTTTTTCTCTATGTTTTCGGTACGGCATAAGTCCCTCCAGATATAAGCCGAGAAGCCCCGCTAAAAAAACGGGACTTCACTTAAGCATTATAGATGACTCTCTATGTAAGTCACAGCATCGCCAACAGTAGCAATCTTTTCAGCATCTTCATCAGAAATTTCCATTTCGAATTCATCTTCCAATTGCATTACAAGTTCTACTACATCTAGGGAGTCTGCGCCTAAATCTTCTTTAAAGCTCGCAGCTGGTACTACTTCAGTTTCTTCTACACCTAAACGATCAACGATGATTTTTGTTACACGCTCTAAAACATCTGCCATTCCATTCACCTCCCCTCAAATATTATATTAAATATTGGCCAAAAAAACTAGTTGAAATCAATTCTTTTATTACATTACCATTCCGCCATCAACATTTAACGTTTGCCCTGTAATATATTTGCTTTGATCAGAAGCAAAAAACGTTACAGTATTTGCGATATCTTGCGCCTCACCAAACTGAGCTGCAGGAATTAACTTTAACATTTCGGCTTTTATATTTTCATCTAATATATCCGTCATATCAGTCGCAATAAAACCTGGAGCAATTGCATTTACAGTAATATTACGGCTCGCTAATTCTTTTGCTGATGTTTTTGTTAATCCAATTACACCCGCTTTAGCAGCAACATAGTTTGCTTGTCCTGGATTACCTGTCACTCCAACAACAGAAGCGATATTAATAATACGTCCATGACGCTGGCGCATCATGTATCGAGATACTGCCTTCGTACATAAGAATACACCTTTTAGGTTTGTATTAATAACTGTATCCCATTCTTCTTCTTTCATACGCATTAATAAATTATCTTTTGTTACACCTGCATTATTTACAAGAATATCAACTTGTCCAAATGTATCTACAGTTTGTTTCACCATATTTGTAACGTCTTCAGCATTTGCAACATCTGCTCTTACTGCAATTGCATCCGAACCTAATTTCTTTATTTCATCAACTACTTCATTCGCCTTTTGCTCATTACCAGCATAATTTACTACAACATTTGCCCCTTGTTTCGCTAAATCAATCGCAATCGCACGACCAATTCCACGTGAAGCGCCAGTTACTAATGCTACTTTCCCTTTTAACATCAGTTTTCTCCTCTCAAATTTGAAATGGTATCTTTTAATGTCTCTTCATCGTATATCGCATATGCTTTCACTGATGAATCAATTGACTTCATAAGTCCAGCAAGCACTTTCCCAGGTCCAATCTCAATAAATGTATCTACCCCTTGATTCACCATATTTTCAATGGACGGGTACCATAAGACAGGCGAATAGAGCTGTTCAATTAGCTTTTCTTGAATATGTGCACCACTTGTAATAACGTCTGCTGTTACATTTGCAATAACAGGAATATTCGTATCTTGAATTGTAATTTCTTTTAAGACACTTTGGAACTTCTCCGCTGCTGGCTTCATAAGCGAAGAGTGGAACGGTCCACTTACCTTAAGCGGAATTGCTCTCTTTGCACCATTTTCTTTCGCTCTTTGAGAAGCAATCTCAACTCCTTGCTTTGTTCCAGAAATCACAATTTGCTTCGTACTATTCATATTAGCGATTTGCACTGCATATCCTTCACTTGTTACTTCTTCTGTAACTTGTTTCAGCATATGTGGATCAGCACCTAAAATAGCCGCCATTGCACCTTCTCCACCAGGAACAGCTTCTTCCATATATTCCCCACGTTTTCTTACAGCATATACAGCGTCTTCAAAAGTTATTGCACCCGCTGCTACAAGAGCGCTATATTCACCTAAACTATGCCCTGCAACAAAGTCTGGTGTAATATCATACTCTTTCAAAGCTGTCAAAATAGCAAAACTCGTTGTTAATAAGGCAGGCTGCGCATTTGTCGTTAACGTAAGCTTTTCCTGCGGCCCATCAAAAATCACTTCTGAAAGTGAATCTTGCAACACCTCATCTGCTTTCGCAAACACATTTGCAACCTCTTTATTATTCTCCGCTAACTGTTTACCCATTCCAACTGCCTGTGAACCTTGGCCCGGAAAAAGAAATGCTAGTTTTCCCATTTCAAATCCTCCTCTTATTGGAGTGGCTCTTTCTCCATTACGCTTGAAATAGTAGGAATAACTTCTTTCGCTACCATTTCTCTCGTTTGACGAATCGCACTAAATATTGATTGGTCATTGGAAGAACCGTGAGCCTTAATGACTGGAGCTTTCAATCCAAATAATGCCGCTCCTCCATACTCCGAATAATCCATTTTATCTTTTAATACCATAAGTTTTGGCTTTAATACCGCTGCTGCTAATTTGCTCGTAAACGAACTCATTAACTGCTCTTTTAACATAGAAAATAACGCAAGTGCTGTTCCTTCTAATGATTTTAGCGCTACATTCCCTGTAAAACCATCACATACAACAACATCTGCTACACCTTGCAATAAATCTCTTGATTCAACGTTCCCAACGAAATTAATTGGGGCATCCTTAAGCATTGCAAAGACTTGTTTTGAAAGCTCGTTCCCTTTGCCATCCTCTGTTCCAACGTTCAAAAGTCCAACACGAGGATTTTTAATTCCTCTTACTTTCTCAGCGTATACAGATCCCATTACTGCATATTGATATAAATGAATTGGTTTTGCATCAACGTTCGCTCCAACATCTAACATAACAAAACCTTCTCCATCAACCGTTGGCATTGTAGGGGATAAAGCTGGTCGCTCAATTCCTTCCATACGACCTACAACGAACAATCCAGCCGCCATTAAAGCTCCTGTACTACCAGCTGATATACAAGCATCCGCTACGCCGTCTTTCACTTGCTGCGCTGCTAGTACCATTGAGGCTTGTTTTTTTCGTCGAACCGCTCTTACTGGTTCATCTGTCGATTCGATTTTTTCATCTGTATGAAGTATAGTAATTCGTTCTTCACTCGTTAAGTATTGACGAATTTCCTCTTCTTTCCCTACTAACGTAATATGTAAATCAGAATATTCCTTAATAGCTTTCATTGCTCCTAATACGACAGCCTTTGGAGCATGATCGCCGCCCATTGCATCTATTGCGATTTTCATAAGTTGTTACCTTCCTCACTATAATTACTAGATCGATACATTTCAAAAGTGCCTGTAAAAACAAGTTCTTCTCCAACAAAGCTACGCACTTTGACAACGGTCCGTCCTTTATCATTCTCTACATCTTCAACGCGCGCTTTTGCAACAACACGCTCTCCTAATTTTACAGGACGAATGTATCGAATGGTAGACTTTGCAGTTAAAGCTAATTCTTCATCAATAACCGCAACAGCTAGTGAGTTTGCTTGTGCAAACAAATGATGCCCACGGGCAATCTGATTTCTTTTAAATACGTGTTCTACCTTCACTTCAAAGATAGAAATCGCATGTCTATCTAATTCTATATCGATAATTTCTCCGACAACCTCTTCTAACGGTAAAGATTTCACATCTTCTTCATGTTGCTTTGTAGCTACATGTTTAATTCTTTCTCTTAATTCAGGAATAGATAATTCCATACGGTCAAGACGTACGGTTTGTATACTCACTTGAAATTTTTCTGCTAAATCTTCATCCGTAATAAAAGGATTCGTTTCTATTGTTTGTTGTAATAATTGTTGTCTTTCTTTTTTACTTCTTCTTTTTTTCATACCGCACCATCCATTTTTATGACTAGGTACTAACAGTAGTATATAATCAATAAAAGTAGAATGCAACAAAAACTTTCGTTGCCTCCCTTTAATCGAGCTTCTCTCCTTGGAACACACCTGTCCCGTCAAGATAAGTACGCAGCGAAGCATACTGATCATTATGCCAAAACGCTTCTGATTCTACTAGTAACGCCGCATCTTGTCTAGCTGTTTCTAACGCTCGATAATCATGTACCATATCAGCAACCTTGAACTCTGGTAAACCACTTTGCTTACTTCCAAAGAAATCTCCAGGACCTCTTAACTCTAAATCTTTTTCTGACAATACAAATCCATCATTCGTTTCGGTCATAATACGCATTCGCTCTTTTCCCGTTTCCGATTTTGGATCCGCGATTAATAAACAATATGATTGTTCACTACCACGCCCAACACGTCCCCTGAGCTGATGGAGCTGCGATAAACCGAAACGCTCTGCATCATAAATAACCATTACAGTCGCATTCGGTACGTTCACACCTACTTCAACAACTGTTGTCGACACAAGAATTTGCACTTTATTTTCACTAAATTGTCCCATTATCTCTTCTTTTTCTTGAGATGAGAGTCTGCCATGCATTAATCCGACTTGACATTTCCCTTGATAATGATGAGTCAGCATACTATGTAAGTCAATCGCATTTTGTACATCAAGTTTCTCAGATTCTTCAATAAGGGGACAAATAACATATGCTTGTCTTCCTTTTTTTATCTCCTTCTCCACAAAACCGAGAACTCGATCTAACATATCATGTTTTGCCCAGTATGTTTCAATTACCTTTCTACCAGCTGGCATCTCATCGATTATAGAAACATCCATCTCTCCAAATGCAGTAATTGCTAACGTACGCGGAATTGGCGTCGCCGTCATAAATAAAACATCCGGACTTTCACCTTTCTCCCTTAAAACTCGTCGCTGCGCTACACCAAATCGATGTTGTTCATCAGTAATAACGAGACCTAACCTATGAAAGATAACTTCATCTTGAATTAAAGCATGTGTTCCAACAAGGATATCTATTTCTCCTTGTTCTAATTTTGCCAAAATCTCTCGACGCCTTACACCTTTAACAGAACTGGTTAACAATTCAACATTCATACCAAAGTGCGAGAACGTCTCTGCAAGCGATTGATAATGTTGCTCTGCTAAAATTTCTGTAGGAACCATTAAAGCACCTTGATAATGTGCTAACTTCGCTGCATAAAGGCCAATCGCTGCAACGACTGTTTTCCCAGAACCTACATCACCTTGCAACAGACGATTCATTCGATAAGGAGATGTCATATCTTTCATAATTTCATCTACTACCCGACGCTGTGCACCAGTTAATGGAAACGGAAGTGCATCAATAAACTCTTGCAATTCTGCTGAACGAATTTCTTTTTTCGTCCCTTTCGAATTTTCCCTCTCCATTTTCCGTAATGTTTGCATTTTTAGCTGAAATAAGAAAAACTCCTCATACACAAAACGGCGACGTGCTTGTTTTAAATCTTCCTGTCCTGCTGGAAAATGCAACGCCCGAAGCGCTTCATAACGCGGCAATAATTTATATCGACTTAGCAATCCATCAGGTAACACTTCAACTATAGATTCTCCATACTCCTTGAACGCTTGGGCAATAAAACGGCGCATCTGTTTTACTGTAAGTTTCCCTTTCACTGAGTATACAGGCTCTACTTCTTGTTGACGTACAACTGGTCCAAAATGAAGCTCTGATACCGCAATCGTTTGACGGTGCTGATCCCATTTACCAGTAATCGTTACTGTTTCATTTAAATTTAACTTCTGCTTATAGTACGGCCTATTAAAGCATACAGCTGTAATTAAATAACGACCGACGAGGACACGAACCGTAAGACGAGACTTCTTCTTCCCATAATATTGCAGTAAAGGAGCACTATGAACCTTTCCCTCAACTGTTACACGTTCATCATGCTTTACTTCAGCAAGATCTTTCATCGCATAATCTTCATAACGGTACGGAAAATGTTCTAATAGATGAGAAACTGTATAAATCCCCATCTCGTGTAGTAATTCAGATGTTTCTCCTCCGATTCCCTTTACATCCGTAACAGGAACTTGTACAACTTCATTCAAGATTCTCACGCTCCGTCACATTATTTTCTTTGATTCATTCATACTATTGACATCTGTAATCGCTCTCTTTCACCCTATATATTCTATCATAGGCATTCTTAGAGAAACTACTCAAATCCCTCATAAACAATACGAAAGAAAAGAGCCTCACTATTAGCAGCAAGGCTCTTTTTTATCTTCAATATGCTAGCCTTTTGAATAAAAACTAGTAATAAACTTCATATTACTACTTCTTATCCATTAGCAAGTAAGTAATCCATTTATTTTCAAAACGAATTTTTTCTTATTCTACAGAGAAGATGAACGAATACACCGGTTGGTTTCCAGCATGTACTTCTACTTCTGCATCTTCAAAATTCTCTTCTACAAATGCAACTAACTCAGCTACTTCTTCGTCAGTTGCATCTTCACCTTGTAGAATCGTTACAATTTCAGAATCTTCATCAATAAGTGCTTCTAGTAATTGCTTTGCAGCTCCTACTTTTGCAGCATTTGTTGATACAATTTTTCCATCTGCAATACACATGAAATCATCTTTTTGAATCGCTACACCATCAATTTCCGTATCACGTACAGCATACGTAATTTGACCGGTTTTCACATGAGATAAAGCTTCTTTCATGTTTTCTTCGTTCTCTTCTAACGTTCCAACTGGATTAAATGCTAACATTGCAGCCATACCTTGAGGAACTGTTTTTGAACGAATTACAATCACTTCTTGATCCACAACTGACGCTGCTTGTTCTGCTGCCATCACGATATTTCCGTTGTTCGGTAAAATAATGATTTTTTCAGCATTCGCTTCTTCAATCGCCTTCACAATATCCTCCGTACTTGGATTCATCGTTTGGCCACCTTCGATAACTTTCGTCGCGCCAATGCTCTCAAATAAAGTTTTGATACCAGATCCCATAGCAACAGTTACGATACCGTACGGTTGTTTCTCTTTAGACTGGCTAGTTGGCTCAGGCATCATAGTAGGCTCATCTAATAAAGCAGTATGCTGTTCACGCATATTTTCTACTTTAATCTTAATTAAACTACCATAGCGTTGTCCATAATTCATAGGATCTCCAGGATGTTCCGCATGAATATGAACCTTAACAACCTCATCATCTGATACAACAAGTAGTGAATCTCCGTACACACTAATATCTTCACGGAATTTTTGTTCAGAGAAATTATGTTCTTTCATTTTTTCAGGCTCTAATTTCACCATGAATTCCGTACAATATCCATACTTAATATCTTCTGTACTCAATTGGCTTTGTACACTACGGTGATGTTCTGCGCGTACCATGTCATTCATAGATGGTTGGGCAGACACATTAGAAGAAATCGTTTCTCCTTTTAAGTCAGCTAAAAATCCTTCGTATACAACAACAAGACCTTTACCACCGCTATCTACAACGCCAACTTGTTTTAATACAGGTAATAAATCCGGCGTACGATTTAACGATGCATTCGCTTCTTTCACAACGTCTTCCATAAACAAAACAAAGTCGCGCTGTTTTTTCGCAACTGTCACTGCATATTTACCCGTTTCTCTTGCAACCGTTAAAATCGTTCCTTCAATCGGTTTCATAACCGCTTTGTAAGCCGCTTCTACCCCAGCATCTAAAGCTGCAGCAAAATCAACTGTTGTTAATTCTTCTTTTTGTTCAATGGATTTAGAGAAACCACGGAACAACTGAGATAAAATAACTCCAGAGTTACCACGTGCTCCCATTAATAATCCTTTGGCTAAACTTACACCGACTTTACCAGCATGCTGTGAAGGATTTGCTTTCACTTCACGTGCGCCTGAAGTCATTGATAAGTTCATGTTTGTACCGGTATCGCCATCTGGAACCGGAAATACGTTTAATGCATCAACAAGCTGAACATTATTTGTTAAATTATTCGCTCCTTGCATGATCATTTGTGATAAACGTTTCCCATCAATTTTTTGAATTGACACAGATTTTCCTCCTTAATGCACATTACAAGTTTATTACTTTAACTCCTTGTACGTAGATGTTTACAGAATCTACTGCTAGTCCTACAGTTTGATCTAATGTATATTTCACTTTCGTCTGCACGTTATGTGCTACTTCTGAAATTTTCGTACCATAGCTCACAATAATATACATATCAATATGTACTTCATCTTCATCTTTACGAACAATAACACCTCTAGTGAAGTTTTCTTTTCGTAAAATGTCTGTTAAACCATCTTTTAACTGATTTTTTGATGCCATACCTACGATACCGTAGCAATCTACTGCGGCACCTCCAGCAATTGTTGCAATTACATCTGTACTAATATCAATTTGACCATACTTCGTTTTAATTTCAATTGACATCTCGTTTCCCCCTTCATAAATGGTGAAAGTGAGCTAGACTACTTTAGTTACTATCATATAATCTTTTTAAAGAAAATTCCATCGTTCTTTCTTTTCACTCTCATATTTTATGTTTTAAATCACATTTGTTATGATGAGCAAAATAGTCCATTGTTATTATACAACATGTACCACTATAATATGTCAAGCAATTTTTCTTGATTTCAACTTTTCATCATCGACATATGGTGTCAAGTAATTTTTCTTGATTTCTTTTTTCTACGGTGTTGCATTCTCTTTTTAGTTGTGTTAAATTATAGTAGTGTTTTTAGCATCGCAAAAAAGACTAACATTGAAAAATTACGTATGGTAAGGTATCAAGGGAGGGAAATATAAATGGCTCGTGTTTGTGCTATCACTGGAAGAAAAGCTCGTTCTGGTAACTCTCGTTCTCACGCAATGAACGCTACAAAACGTAAATGGGGCGCTAACCTTCAAAAAGTTCGCGTACGCATCGACGGAAAAGTTCAACGTGTTTACGTTTCTGCTAGAGCATTAAAATCTGGCAAAATCGAACGTGTTTAATAATAAAAAAAAGAGCCGCTAGGCTCTTTTTTTACTATGACAATGGAAAAAGCACCGGTAATAGGTGCTTTTTTTAATCTTTTTTGAAGGTATTTAACATGGCACGAACAATTCCACCAAGAAATTTAGGTAACTTAATTGTATAAAATCTCATGGTTTCCCTCCTAATCCCCATTACTCCACTTGTTCACTATATGATGTAAGGAGCAAAATTGTTTCTTTAATCAGTGCTTCTTATCACCATTAATATGCCAGAAGTAAATGAAAAAGTACCTTTTTCCTCAACGAGTTCATTACTAATACAAAGTGTTGATCCCCATTCTATTGTTTTATTAGTTAGAGGATACTTAAAACCAAGTAATGTAATCCCTTCTACTATTTCAGTAACCGGCACAAAAGATACATAAGGGAAATTTTTATTTTCTTCAATTATATGTGTACCCACTTTTTTCACGCTTATTTCATTTTTATTGTCTACAATACACATTTCTATCCCTACTTCTAACCCTCTTAAAAGCATCTGTATATTTGCTAAACCGTGATCCAGCCTTCCACCGGTGGCACCAAAAATACGAATCAATGTCGGATTTTGTTCTAACGCCCAGTTAATCGCAATTTCTAAATCTGTTTGATCTTTTTCACGAGGAACAATATGTAAGTCATTTGTTTGCTGGCCCATCCATACTAATTCCTCTTCAGTAACTGAATCGTAATCTCCAAATGCAACAGCTGGAGTAATCCCTCCTTTTAATAGACGATATACTCCTCTATCAACTGCCGCCCACACTACTTTCTCATTTTCATATCTAGAAAAATCTGCACAATATTCCGCAGGTCCACCCGCTAAAATATGAATAATCATGTTTCCTTCCCCTTCTATTGTAAAAAGGCAATCTGCCATTCGGTAGATTGCCTTTTTACATATTTTTTCTCTATCCTTTATAAATAGTGAAAACTTACTACACTAGCAGTTTCACTAGGATAAAGACTCGTTCATTCATTATCCACGAATGACACGAATTGCTTCACCACGGTCTTTTTGATTGTATACTGCTGATCCAGCTACAAGTACATTTGCTCCTGCTTCAACACAAAGTCGTGCTGTTTCAGTGTTTACACCACCATCAACTTCAATTTCTACTTCTAGATTGCGCTCTTTAACCATTTCTGCCACTTGTTTAATTTTCGGTAATACAGAATGGATAAATTTCTGTCCACCAAATCCAGGGTTTACTGTCATAAGCAATACCATATCGATATCTTCTAATACATGCTCAATCGTCGAAACTGGCGTATGCGGATTTAATACAACTCCCGCTTTAATGCCATGAGACTTAATTAGCTGAATTGTACGATGCAAATGAGGGCACGCCTCTACATGAACAGTAATAATATCTGCTCCCGCTTTTGCGAAAGTCGGGATATAGTTATCAGGATTTTCAATCATTAAATGTACATCTAATGGTAAAGATGTAATTGGACGGATAGCTTCTACAATTAATGGTCCAATCGTAATATTTGGTACGAAATGTCCATCCATTACATCGACGTGAATGTAATCCGCTCCACCTTTTTCTACATCTTTAATCTCTTCCCCTAATTTTGAAAAATCTGCTGATAAGATCGATGGTGCAATTTTAATCATAACTAATACCTCGGCTTTCTCTCTCTAATTTCTTCTACGAATTGTTTGTAATTTTTATAACGATATTCTGTAATCTTCCCTTCTTCAACTGCTGTCTTCACAGCACATTTCGGTTCAGAAAGATGTGTACACCCTCTAAATTTACAGTATTGGCTCGCTTCTTTCAACTCTGGAAAACAATATGTAAGATCTTCTACCTCTATATCTATGAAATCCAGTGAACTAAAACCAGGTGTATCTGCAACTAGTCCGCTTCCAACCGCAATTAATTCCACGTGTCTTGTCGTATGTTTCCCGCGTCCTAAATGCGAGGAAATATCATTCGTTTTCAGTTCTAACTCTGGACGTAAAACGTTAAGCATAGAAGATTTCCCAACACCAGATTGCCCTGCAACGACAGAAATACACCCTTCTAAGAATGGTTTTAAAATATCAATACTTTCCGATGTATTTATAGAAGTAAATAATACATCATATCCCATCTCACGATAGTCATTTGCATAAGATTCAACAGTCTCTCTCATTTTTTCATCCACTAAATCCATCTTACTAATGCAAATAATCGGCTTAATGTTATGATATTCAATCAGCACTAAAAATCGATCTAATAGTCCAGGATTAAAATCTGGTTCTACTGCAGAGAAAACGAGAATCGCTTGATCAACATTAGCAATAGGAGGCCTAACAAGTTCATTTTTCCGATCAAATACTTCAAGCACATATCCTTCAGTTGGATTATCTGCTTGAAAGACAACTTGGTCTCCTACCAGTGGCGTAATTTTATTTTTTCTGAACACACCACGCCCACGGCATTGTGTAATCCCTTCTTCATGCTGCACATAATAAAATCCACTTAGAGCTTTTACAATTTTTCCTTCTGGCATATAATTCTCCTTTATTTTGTATAAAGTGAAGCTGTCATTAATATTAAATGGTTTAAAATTCTTTAAATACTTATTTCAAAACCCGTCATATATACAAGTTAATATATTTAATCTACCATCAAATTTAAAATATTATTTATAACAGTATCACTTTTATAGCTTTTTGAATCATATATTTTTGCCTGTTATACAGTCCACTATATGTAGACAGCATAACAGGCAAGAGTAATACATTCCATCCCCTCTAGAAAGAAAATGGAAGTCATTATTATTGAGTTGGGTATGGTACTTCTTTGTCGATAATTGTTACACCATCTCGTACAATTTTATAGTGTCCTTTTGTACCTTCTTGAATTACAAATTCTAAAGAAATAGTTGCCGACTCTGAAATTGTTCTAGTTTCAATTGGTCTATCCATTTTTTGTTGCATATCTTCTTTATAAATTTCTATTGTTTGCGGTTTTTTCTCACCAATTATAGAAGACTCATACGGAATAGAAATATTATCCACTTTCACTGTTTTCGTTACTTTCGGCTTAGGCCCCTCTGAGATGATAATCGTCACTTTATCTCCTTCTTTTAACGGCGTTCCTGGTTTTGGAGATTGCGAAATTACAAGTCCTTTATCAACAGTATCGGAATACTCTCGTTTTATATCTGGAGTTAGTTTTCTCTCATTCAAATAACCATTTACGCTATTTTCAGTCCATCCTGAAAAATCACCTGGTCTAATTTGATAAGGACCTTTACTTACCCAAATTTTCAGTTCTTGTTCCGCCTCTACTACCATTTGATCAGGCGTCGGAATTTGCTCTACGATTTCACCTTTTGGCCTATCATTTTCAATATAATTTATTGTAACTTGCTTATATTTTTCTTCTAATTCATTCCTTATACTCTCAAAATCTTTTCCTGTGAGATCACTCATCTTACTTTTCTTTTTTCCACCTGATTGATAGATAGTAATTTTAGAGTTTTCTTTCACGACTCTACCTGCCACAGGGTCTGTTTTTATCACATCACCGGTTTCAACATCATCTGTATATACAATATTAGGTTCCGTAACCTCAAAACCCTTTTCAACTAATGTATTTACTGCTGTCGTATACTTCATACCAGCCACATCAGGGACTTTTACATCTTTTGGAATAAAGAATCCCGGAATAACAGTAAGCGCTAACGTTATTCCAATTGCTAAAAGTAAAAATGTCGTAATTAAAACTTTAATCCATTTATTACTTCGTTTTTTCTTCTTATATAATTCCGTTTCTTCTTTTCTTTTCTGTTCATCCACTTTACTTCCTTTTAAAACAATTGTTTCATCAGTTACATTTTCGAATAATTGTTCTTGTTGAATAATCGGAATCGCTTTTGTCGCTTCCATATCTTCCGGTATGTAAAATGGCTGCTCATTTATCCTCTCTGGATATAGCGCAGTTTCAATATCTCGTTTCATCGCATTGGCAGATTGATATCGGTGAAACGGATCTTTCGCAGTTGCCTTTAATATAATATTTTCGACACTTTGCGGAATATTTTCATTCCATCTCTTTGGAGACGGAATTTCACTTTGTAAATGTTTTAAAGCTATAGCAACAGCAGATTCGCCAGAAAACGGTTGTCTTCCTGTTAACAACTCAAACATAACGATTCCTAGGGAATAAATATCTGATTGTTTATTTGCTATCCCGCCGCGTGCTTGTTCTGGTGATAAGTAATGCACCGAACCGAGTACCGAATTTGTATGTGTAATTGTTGTTGCACTTGTAGCTGTCGCAATTCCAAAATCTGTTACTTTTATTACTCCATCAGCTCGAATTAAAATATTGTGCGGTTTAATATCACGGTGCACAATTTCAAAATGATGGGCGTGTGCCATGGCGGATGTTAACTGCTCCATAATATCAAGAGCTTCTCCTATAGGTAACATCCCTCGCTCAATTATGTATTGCTTCAATGTTTGTCCTGGTACATACTCCATTACAAGATAATATATACCATCTTCTTCTCCGACATCATACATATTCACAATATTTGGATGCGACAACGTTGTAACAGACTGCGCTTCTCGATGGAAACGTTTAATAAACTCTTCATTATTTGAATAGTCGAGTCTTAATATTTTTACCGCTACATCTCGGCCAAGTATATCATCATGAGCTAAATACACATTGGCCATTCCACCACCACCAATCATTTTCAGCAGCTTATAACGGTCATTTAAGCGTTTTCCAATCAGCACGTTGCACTTCACCTACTTTCGTTTGTCGAACCCGCATAATCAATAAGAACAAGGGTGATATTATCTTCCCCGCCACGATCATTCGCCAATTGAATGAGACGTTGTCCCTTAGTTTCAAGCTGTTCATTTAACTGTAAAATTTGTTGCATATCAGCAATAGAAACTTTGTTAGATAGCCCATCCGAGCAAAGAAGTAACTGATCATCTTCCTCAAGCACCAATGTTTTAACATCTAATCCGACTTTTTCTTCTGTTCCTAATGCCCTTAACAAAACATTCTTTTTCGGGTGATATTCTGCGTCTTCTTTTGAAATTTCACCATGTCTTACAAGTTCATTTACAAGTGAGTGATCTTCCGTTACAAGCGAGATTTCTCCCTCTGATACCATATAACAACGACTATCTCCTATATGACCTATTGTCACAAAGTTTGGCGTACAAATCGCTATTATAAGTGTTGTTCCCATACCATTACATTCTACATGTTGCTTAGAGTACTCATATATACGCTCATTAATAATCCCAACACTCGTATGTAACCACTCTTCTACTTTTTTTGGTTCATTCATATTATGCGTTTGCTTCCAATAATCATGGAATAATTGAATGGTCATCGAGCTAGCTACATCACCAGCTCGATGACCTCCCATTCCATCTGCTACTACCGCTAAAATATTTCCATCTAAATTGTGAAAAACTCCCGCACTATCTTCATTATGTTGACGAACTTTTCCTTTATCTGATAGAAACACGGCTTTCATCTCGTCACCTCGTCTCTTCTTTACGCTCCTTCGCACGTA
Organism: Bacillus pretiosus; assembly: GCF_051294775.1. Taxonomy (NCBI): domain Bacteria; kingdom Bacillati; phylum Bacillota; class Bacilli; order Caryophanales; family Bacillaceae; genus Bacillus; species Bacillus pretiosus. Next base: position 954,188 of record NZ_JBPPHF010000002.1, on the reverse strand, counting down.
ACTGACCGCAGGCTGCATCAATATCATGACCTTGTTCACGGCGAATTGTTACATTCACTCCACGATCTTTTAACGTTTTTTCAAATAAGAAAATTTGTTCACGTGGCGTACGTACATAATCACGTTCAGGTACGTAGTTTACCGGAATTAAGTTTACATGACATTTTACACCTTTTAAAAGCGCAGCAAGTTCTTCAGCTTGCTCAACTTGGTCATTTTCTCCTCCAAATAAGCCATATTCAAACGTAATACGACGCCCTGTTCTATTTACATAGTATTTAACAGCTTCCATTAAGTCTGGTAGCTTATAAGCACGGTTAATCGGCATTAATTTTGAACGTAACTCTGTATTTGCAGAATGCAATGAAATCGCAAAATTAATTTGCATATCTTCTTCAGCGAACTTATAAATTTTTGGAACAATTCCACTTGTTGAAACTGTCATATGTCTTGCACCAATATGAATTCCTTTTTCATGGTTTACAATGCGTAAGAATGACATTAAGTTGTCGTAATTATCAAACGGCTCTCCAATTCCCATAACAACAAGCGAACTTACACGTTCTTCTGTTTCATCAAGTGCACGTTGCACTTCTACTACTTGCGCTACAATCTCTCCAGCCTCTAAGTTTCGTTTTAACCCACCAAGTGTAGATGCACAGAACGTACAACCAATACGGCATCCAACCTGTGTTGTTACACAAATAGAATTTCCATATTCGTGTCGCATTAACACTGTTTCAATAGAATAACCATCATATAGTTGGAATAAAAATTTAATTGTTCCATCAGAAGATGTTTGTTTTACTAATGTATTTAAAGTAGTAATATCAAAGGAATTCGACAATTTATCGCGTAATCCTTTAGAAAGATTCGACATGTCGTCATAATTTTTTACACGTTTTTTATATAGCCAATCAAAGATTTGTCCTGCACGGAATTTAGGTTCTCCTTGTTCCTTTAACCAATCTTGCATTTCATGAAGTTGTAAAGAATAAATTGATGGTTTCTTCGTTTCTAGATTTTTCTTTTGTTTTCTCACAGTCGTTTCCACGATGCTACACCTTCTTCCTTAAACAAGCAATATAAAAGCCATCTGTTGCAAAATAATGCGGTAAAATTCGCACTTGACCTTCATCAATATACGGATTTAACTTTTCTGGCATGCGATCTTTTATCGTAGTATCCCATTCAAATTCAGGATGCTCTTGTAAAAATTGCTTTATTACTTGTTCATTTTCTATTTTTTCTATTGTGCACGTACTATAAACAAGGCGACCACCTTGTTTTAATAACGGTGCTATTTTTTCTAGTATTGCAAGTTGAATCGTCGATAATCTTTCACTATCGCCTTTATTTTTACCTAACTTAATATCAGGTTTACGTCTAATCACACCAAATCCAGAACATGGTGCATCTACTAATATTTTATCAAATGTTTCATTCGCAAAGTGTTCTTGCACTTTTCTAGCATCTAGTGCTTTTGTTTCGACATTTTCTAGACCAAGTCTCTCCGCTTGTTGTTTAATTAAACGTACTTTGTGTGCATGTAAATCAAGAGACATAACTTGACCTGTTCCTTTTAATCGCTCTGCAATGTGCGTTGTCTTTCCGCCCGGAGCAGCACAACTATCAAGAACTTCATCTCCCTCATTCGGTTCTAAAGCGCGTGCTACAAGCATAGAACTTTCATCTTGAATAGAAAGAAAACCTTTTTTGAACGCATCTGTATGCGCTACATTCCCTCTTTCAATTTGAATTGCATCCTCTGATAAATCGCCGCGCTTCGCTTCTATACCTTCACCAGCCAACAACTCTATTGCTTCTTCTACTGTTATTTTATCAACATTTACACGCGCTGTTGGTACCGGGGGTAACATGTTCACTTCACACATTTTCTCTGCTGTCTCTAAACCATATTCAGAAGCCCAGTCTTGCACAAGCCACATTGGATGACTTGTTGCAATTGCCAAACGTTCTATTGGATCCTTGATTTCATCTACAGAAGGTACCCCTTCTCTCTGAATCGAACGTAATACCCCGTTTACCATACCAGCAATCCCTTTATGCCCGCGACGCTTTGCAATTTCAACTGCTTCATGAATAGCCGCTCTTTCTGGCACTCGGTCTAAATAAATCATTTGATATAAAGATAAGCGAAGTAATACTCTTACCCACGCCTCAACCTTCTTTTTTAAAAAAGGCTGTAAATAATAATCTAATGTGTCACGACGTTGAATCGTTCCATATACAATTTCAGTTAACAAACCAATATCTTTTCTATCAATTGCATTTTTTTCAATTAGATTATTTAAAAGTAAGTTACTGTATGCACCACTTTTTTCTACTTGAATTAAGCCATCAAGAGCTAACTCACGAACATTTTGTCTCATGCATTTTCTCCTAACTTCGTTCCAATTTCAGGTTTTGTGCCACGTAAAAATTGCGAACAACTCATACGTTTTTTACCAGAAGGTTGCAATTCAGTGATTTTAACACCTGTCTCATTCCCTGTTGCAACAACAAATCCATCTTCTTCAAGAGCTACTATTGTACCTGGTTCAGCTTTCTCTGTAATAGAGACCTTCTCTCCCCACCATACTTTAATAACTTGTCCTGCCAAAGTCGTATAAGCGACTGGCCATGGATTCAATCCGCGAATGTGATTGTATACTTCTTCACCTGTTTTTGTCCAATCAATTTTCTCTTGCTCACGTTTTATATTATATGCAAACGTTACTTCTTCTTCGTTTTGTTTAATTGGTTCTAACTTACCTTGAATTAATAAAGGTACTGTTTTAGATAGAAGGTGTGCCCCTGCTTCACTTAACTTATCGAATAAAGAGCCTGTCGTTTCACGCTCTTCAATCTCAACTTCTACTTGCGTTAAGATATCACCAGCATCCAATTTCTCTACCATATACATAATTGTAATACCCGTTTTTTCTTTACCTTCCATAATTGCATAATGGATTGGTGCACCACCACGAAGTTCAGGTAGTAAAGACGCGTGGACGTTAATACATCCATACTTCGGTGCTACTAAAATTTCATTTGGTACAATCTGACCGAAAGCAGCTGTTACAATTAAATCTGGCTCTAATGCCAAGACTTGTTCATATTCGTCTTTTTCACGAATTCTTAACGGTTGTAACACCGGAATACCATGTTTTTCTGCTTCAACTTTAACAGGTGTAGGTGTTAATACTTTTTTTCTACCTACCGGACGATCAGGCTGCGTCACAACACCTATTACATCATAGCCATCTTCGATAAGACGACGAAGCACCGGCACTGAAAAGTCCGGTGTTCCCATAAATACTACTTTTATCATTCAAAAACCGCTCCTTTTAATACCTATTCTAATTCGTTTTCCTCATAATATCTTGTCACTTTCGATGTAAATAACACACCGTGTAAATGATCGATTTCATGTTGAATTGCACGTGCTAAAAATCCTTCTGCTTCTAGTAAAAATACTTTACCTCGGCGATTTTGAGCACGTACTTTAATATAATCCGCACGTTCCACTTCACCATAAAGTCCCGGGAAGCTTAGACAGCCTTCGGGACCTACTTGTTCACCACGTTTTTCTAGTATCGATGGATTGATTAACTCGATTTTTCCCGTATCATCACCGATATCAACTACCGCAACTTGCAAGCTTACACCTACTTGAGGCGCAGCTAAACCGACTCCGTCCGCAATTAACATTGTTTCATGCATATCTTTCAACAATTTCACTAACTTTTTATCAAAGTTAATTACTCTTTCACATGGTGTTTCTAACACTTCATTTGGATGCTTTACTATTTCTAAAACTGCCATATTTCCCTCCGCTACATTAACATTGTTGGATTAAAATCAATTGAGATTTGTAGCTCTTTTTGCATTTCTGCTTGATAATGTTCATTTACCATTTTGAGCACGTTCTTTAAGTTTGGTTCCCGTTTGTATTTTATCATGCATTGATAACGATATCTATCTTTTATCCTTGGAATTGCTGAAGCAACCGGTCCTAACACCATCGTTTGTTCTGTGCAGTGCGCCCGTAAATGACCGACAATTTTTTCCGTCACTTGCACCGCCTTTAATAATTCTGGATGAGATACTGTTACAAGTACAACATAGTAATAAGGTGGATATTGTCTTGTTCGTCTCATTTGCATTTCTTGGTCAAAAAACACATCATATTGTTGGTTCTTTGCTAACTCTATACTATAATGTTCTGGCGTATACGTTTGAATTATAACTTCCCCTGGCAATTCATGTCTGCCTGCTCGTCCACTTACTTGCGTCAATAACTGATACGTCTTTTCACTCGCTCGAAAATCAGGCAAGTGAAGCATCGTATCTGCAGTTAAAACCCCGACAAGCGTTACTTTAGGAAAATCTAATCCTTTCGCAATCATTTGTGTTCCAAGTAGTATATCTGCTTTTTCTTCCCCGAACGCCTTTAATAATTTTTCATGCATTCCTTTGCGACTTGTCGTATCTACATCCATTCGAATGACTCGTGCCTCTGGAAATAGTTTTGTAATTTCTTCTTCTACCTTTTGTGTACCTGTACCAAAGAAACGAATATATGTACTTTGACAAGCAGGACACTCAGTCGGCATATTCTCTTCGTGACTGCAGTAATGACATTTTAAACGATGGTTCATTTTATGATATGTCAGCGAGATATCACAATGCGGACATTGTACAACATACCCGCAATCACGGCACATAACAAATGTAGAATGACCTCTTCTATTTAAAAAGAGCACCATCTGTTCTTTCTTTTCTAATCGATCTGCTATTTTTTCATGCAATGCCTTCGAAAACATGGAACGATTCCCGTCACGAAGTTCCTCACGCATATCAACAATCTCTACTGTTGGTAACGCTTGTTTATTCATACGTTTTTCCATCGTTAGTAATTCATACACACCTTTTTTCGCTCTTGCAAACGATTCAAGTGTCGGTGTTGCACTACCAAGAACGATAGGACATTTATGATATTGCCCCCTCCAGACAGCTATATCCCTTGCATGATACCTCGGATTATCTTCTTGCTTATAGCTCGATTCATGCTCCTCATCAATAATAATAATCCCTAAATTTTCAAAAGGAGCAAATACAGCTGAACGTGCACCAACTACAACTTTCACTTCTTTTCTTAAAATCTTACGCCATTCATCATATTTTTCTCCAACAGACAGCGCACTATGAAGAACCGCAACTTGCGAGCCAAATCTGCCTTTAAAACGATCTACCATTTGAGGCGTTAGTGCAATTTCAGGAACAAGTACAATAGCTTCTTTCCCTTTCGCGAGCACCGCTGCTATAGATTGTAAATATACTTCTGTTTTTCCGCTTCCTGTAACACCATATAGTAAAAATGGATTGTAAGTTTCATTTGTAATTGATGATAAAATCGGTGCAATAACTTGCTTTTGTTCCTCCGTAAGTGGGAATGGTTTCGTTTGTTCAAAATCATCATCGTCATACGGATTTCGGTACACTTCCACATACTTTTCTGAAATTAGCCCCTTTTTAACAAGTGCTTTAATCGGAGCGTCTGTTATTTGCAACTCTTCTGTTATCACTTTCAACGGCACACTTTTATAATTTTCCACAAAATAATAGAGTACATCTTGTTGTTTTTTACTTTTCAGTTCAAATGCTGCTAATTCCAATTTATCTTCTGACAACTCCGGTTGAACGACTCTTTGTTTCTTCTTTTGCACTTTATCTTTTACCTGATAAACAACTTCAATCGTGCCATTTTTAATTTCTTGTTGAATCGTGCGGTATAGATGCGGCTGCGTCTCAATAGCTTCCCAATCTATCGCTTCTTTGTCCTGAAATAAAAACAGTAGTTCAGGTGCTACTACTTCTTGTTTACGAAGTTGTAGACGCTTTTTATACGTAGCTTTTATCGCCGTTGGAAGCATGACTTGAAAGGCTGAAATCATATAACATAACGTTTCGCTTGTAAGCCAATATCCAAGCTTTAATAATTCCTCGTTTAAAACTGGTGTTACATCTAATATTTCATGGATTGTCTTTAGCTTCTTACTTTCTACTTCAGCCGAATCTTTGATCCCAATAATAAAACCTTGCAATTTCCTTGGGCCAAATGGAACTACTACACGCATGCCTGTCTGGACAATATCTTCCCACTTTTTAGGGATAATATAATCAAATGGTCGATCTGTCTGACGTGCAGGTACATCAACAATTACACTTGCAAATTTCATAGACGATCATCTTCTAACATCATTTCAATTTGCTTTAATATTTCACGAGCAACCTCTTTCTTCGTTAAAAGTGGTAACTCGATGACTTCTCCATCTTTTCTATACATTGTTACAATGTTTGTATCTGTACCAAATCCAGCTCCTTGTGCCTTTACATCGTTCGCAACAATCATATTCGCATTTTTCTCACGTAATTTTTTTGTTGCGTATTCTTCTACCTTTGTCGTTTCAGCCGCAAAACCGATAAGTAACTGTTGATCCTTCATCTCACCTAACGTTTTTAAAATATCTACTGTTCTCTCGAGTTCGATTACAGCATCTCCATTTTTCTTTTTCATTTTATTATCATGAACATATTTCGGGCGATAATCTGCAACTGCTGCTGTTTTAATGACAACATCTACGTTTTGATACTGTTGCAGAACTACTTCTAACATATCTTGTGCAGATTCCACTTGTACCGTATTTACATGTAATGGTGCGTTTAATGCTGTCGGTCCCGAAACAAGTATGACATCAGCACCTAAGTTCGCTGCCACTTCCGCAATTGCATATCCCATTTTCCCAGAAGAAAAATTGGTCATAAAACGCACTGGATCAATCTTTTCACGAGTTGGGCCAGCAGTTATTAATATTTTTTTTCCTTGCAACGGTTTTTGTTCGGAAAAAGCCTCTTCTAACCGTGCAATAATTGCTTCCGGTTCTTCTAGTCTTCCCTTCGCAACATAACCACACGCTAAAAAACCTTCTCCAGGCTCAATAAATGTATATCCTAACGTTTTCAACGTCATCATATTTTTTTGTACAATTTTGTTTTCATACATATGCACATTCATAGCAGGTGCAATCCACACTGGGGCTGTAGTAGCTAACAAAGTAGTTGTAATCATATCGTCTGCAATACCACCAGCTAACTTCCCAATACAATTGGCAGTAGCAGGTGCAACAAGTACTACATCTGCCCAATCTGCTAAATCGATATGTGCAATAACAGCCGAGTCTTTCTCATCGAATGTATCTGTATATACATCATGGCGAGAAAGTGCTTGAAATGTAAGAGGCGTAACAAACTTCATTGCCGACCCACTCATCATTACTTTTACAATAGCACCAGCTTGTGTCAATTTACTAGTTAACGCAGCCGCTTTAAAGACCGCAATGCCTCCTGTTACACATAGAAGTATCTTTTTCCCTTTTAGCATATGGCTCGTCCTCTTTCTTTTTCAAACTTATAATACTGAAACAGAATTCCCAGCTCATCAGTACCAATATTTCTTCCCTATCGTAAAAAAATAACAACCTACTTGTAAATAGGTTGTTACCGTTACATAGAAAATTATAAAGTCTATGTTTTAATTTGTCGAAAAGAATGTCTTAATCGATGATTTTGCCTTCGCTTGGTACATATTTTAATACTTCTGCATCGATTTCTTCTAATGATTTACCTACACATTTATGAGAAACAGGTTGCTCGATAACACAGTTATCAGCAAGTTGCATTTCACGCGCACGTTTTGCAGCTACTGTTACAAGTGTATATTTAGAATCGATTTTTGTTAATAATGAATCAATTGATGGATTTAACATAATTATAGACCCTCCGTCATTTCTTTATAATATTTTGCTACTCTTTCGCGGCGGCAATGTTCACCAACCACAATTGCTTTAATTCTTTCACAAGCTAATTCAACTTGATCGTTTTCTACAACATAGTCGTAAGCGTCCATCATTTCGATTTCTTCTTTCGCTACCGTTAAACGATTTTCAATAACATCTTCAGTTTCTGTACCACGGCCGACAATACGGTTCTTTAGTTCAGATAAACTTGGAGGTGCTAAGAAAATAAATACACCTTCTGGGAAAGCTTTCTTAACTTGAATTGCTCCTTGCACTTCAATTTCTAAGAATACATCTTTTCCTTCTTGTAATGTTTTTTCAACATAGTCAATCGGTGTTCCGTAATAATTACCTACAAACTCAGCCCACTCAAGTAATTTTTCATTACGAATCATTTCCTCAAATTCTTCTCTCTCTTTAAAGAAATAATCCACACCATCTACTTCACCTTCACGTGGCTTACGTGTCGTTACTGAAATGGAGTACTGAAAACGTGTATCCTCATGACTAAACAGCTCTTTTCGAACCGTTCCTTTACCAACCCCAGAAGGTCCTGAAAGAACGATGAGCAATCCTCTTCTACTTCTCATAAATATGTAAAACCTACCCTTCCTCACTTAAATCTTCTTTATTATTCAAACGATGTGCAATCGTCTCTGGCTGAATTGGACTTAATACCACATGCCCATCATCCATAACAATAACCGCCCTTGTTTTTCTCCCATACGTAGCATCAAGCAAAGCATTATGTTCGCGTGCTTCCTGTACTGTTCGTTTAATAGGAGCTGACTCCGGACTTACAATAGCAATAATTCGATGAGCAGATACAATATTTCCGTATCCAATATTTAAAAACCGCATGGCCATAGTTTGCGCCTCCTAGTAAGTCTATCCGATTTCTCCACCACGTATAACTTTATATATTTTTTGAAAGCTACTCAATATTTTGTACTTGTTCACGAATTTTTTCAAGGTTATTTTTCATTTCTACAACATATTTTGAAATTGTTAAGTCATTTGCCTTAGAACCAATCGTATTAATTTCTCTATGCATCTCTTGCACGATGAAATCCATTTTCCTTCCAACAGGCTCTTCAATCTGCAGTGTTTCACGAAATTGCTCTAAATGACTTTGCAAACGAACTAACTCTTCGTGAATATCACAACGCTCTGCAAAGATTGCGACTTCTGTTAACAATCTTTGTTCATCTAGATCTTGATTATGTAATTCTTTTAAGCGATTTTCTAATCGTTCACGATATTTTTGTGTAACAATCGGTACATGCGGAATAATTGCATTTACACAATTGTGAATCTCTTGTAAACGATACGCTATATCTTTATGTAATCGTTCTCCTTCGCCATCTCTCATCGTTTTTAACATATGAGCAGCTTGGCGAACAGCCTCATATAAACCGTTCTCAAATTGTTCATTTACATTTTCTACTTCTTCAATCGCTGTTACTTCTGGCATTTCCATTAATTGCTGAAGTGTAATAGAATCTTGTAATTGAAATTTTCCTTTTATATCTTCCATAATCGATTGGTACTGCTCAAGAAGCGACCAATTCACACTTAATTTTCTTTCAACAAGCCCTTCACCCGTTATACTAATAGACACTTCAATGCGTCCACGCCGAACTTGTTCTGCAATTATTTTACGAATTTTTTCTTCAAATATCATCATTTGCTTCGGAAGTCGAATACTCATCTCTAGGAAACGGTGGTTCACCGATTTCATTTCTACTGTAATTTGAAAAGTATCATTTTCTACTTTCGATCTTCCAAATCCTGTCATACTACAAATCATTTTTATCACATCCAAGCCATGAAATAACTCAATGAAAAAGGTAATAGAGACAAGGCTCTACTACCTTCTGTAAATTATATCACATTTTCATATCATTGACTATTTCAAGTTTAATCCCTTCTTATATAATACTGGCTTTTCCTTCTTCCCCTTTTTCCCTGTTAATAAAGAACCTACTAACAAGAAGGTCGGAATTGATGACAAACCTCCAATTAACAACCAATCTCTCGCTTGTATTGGCATTGTACTAAAGATCGGTTGTAGCGGTGGGTAATATATAACCACTAACATTAACAGTAAAGAAATAATAACCGCTCCTACTAAATACACGTTCCCAAACGGATTACGGTGGAAGATAGAATGTTCACTCCGGCAATCAAATACATGAATAAGTTGTGCAAGTACCAACGTCGCAAACGCCACAGTTTGTGCATATTTCAGTTCATTTGGATGTTGATTATATGCAATAATAAACGCCACTAACGTCACTGCTCCAATTAGAAAGCCACGGCTTATAATTTTCCAGGCAAGCCCTCTAGCAAATACCCCTTCTTTCGGATGACGCGGCGTTCTCTTCATAACGTCTCCTTCCGCCTTATCCAATCCTAATGCCATCGCCGGTAATCCGTCAGTCACTAAGTTCACCCATAAAATTTGAATGGGAACCATCGGCAGCGGTAATGCAAGTAACATTGCAAATAACATGACTAAAATTTCTCCTACGTTCGATGCTAATAAATAACGAATAAACTTACGTATATTCTCGTATATATTTCTACCTTCTTTAATCGCTGATTTAATCGTAGCAAAATTATCATCTAGCAAAACAAGAGAAGAAGCTTCTTTCGCAACATCTGTCCCTGTAATTCCCATCGCTATCCCAATATCCGCTGTTTTTATAGCCGGAGCATCGTTTACTCCATCACCTGTCATCGCTACTATATGCCCTTTATTTTGCAACGCCTTAACAATTTTCAATTTATGTTCAGGTGATACTCGAGCAAATACATACGTGTCTTCTACAACACTTTCTAGTTCCTCTACATCCATATTCGCGAGTTCTACTCCTTCAACAACACGTCCACGAGGTGGTAAAACCCCTAATTGTTCCGCAATTGCCATTGCTGTCACTTTATGATCTCCTGTAATCATCACTGTTCGAATACCAGCTTCTCTGCACTCTTTTACAGCCTGTTCTACCTCTGGTCTTGGCGGATCAATCATTCCCTGTATCCCGACCAACATAAAATCTTTTTCAACGTCTCTTTCATGTTCAATAGAATCTGTTACTTTTAATGGCTTAAATGCAACTGCAATTGTTCGGAGCGCTTGACTACCTAAACTATGAATAGCCGCCTGTACTTCTTTTCTATACAACTCACTTAACGGTTGTTGCTTATCCCCCCATAAAATCGTTTGACTCATTTGCAGGAGGACATCTGGTGCTCCCTTCGTAACAAGAAACTTTTTCCCCTCTCTATCTCGCACAATAACACTCATCATTTTTCGAGTTGAATCGAATGGAAATTCACGAATAATTTCAAATTTCCCTTTCAGTGCCTCACGCGTTATCCCCGCTTTCATTGCTGCAGCTACAAGTGCTCCCTCAGTTGGATCTCCATCTAATACATACGCCTTTTTCTTTTGAATAATATTTGCGTTATTACAAAGTGAACCAAATGTTAGTAGTTGATACAGTGCTTTTGTTTTAGCTGGATCGCATTCTTTTTCACCTTTCAAAAAAGAGCCATTAGGTTCATATCCTTGACCCGTAACTTTCCATAATTCCCCACCTGACCACATATGTGTTACCATCATTTTGTTTTGCGTCATTGTTCCTGTTTTATCAGAGCATATAACAGAAGCGCATCCTAACGTTTCTACCGCTGGTAACTTCCTTACAATTGCTCTCTTTTTAATCATACGCTGTACACCAAGCGATAAAGCTACTGTAACAATTGCTGGTAATCCTTCAGGAATAGCAGCAACAGCTAGCGACACGCCTGCTAAAAACATATGATACACTTCATTCCCTTGATACACACCGGCTAATACGACAAGCGCTGTCAAAACAAGAGCCACAATAATTAATATTTTCCCGAGTTGCTCTAATCTTCTTTGCAGTGGTGTTTCCATTTGCTCTGCATTTTGTAACATATTTGCAATTTGGCCCATCGCTGTATTCATACCAGTTGCTACAACGACCCCTGTTCCAGCTCCTCGTGTAATCATAGTACCCATAAAAGCCATATTTTTTTGATCACCAATTGAAACATCTTGCCCCTGCAGAGCTTCTACCTTCTTCTGCACCGGTACTGACTCTCCTGTCAAAGCTGATTCTTCGATATATAAACTTGATGCCTCAACAAGACGTACATCCGCCCCAATACGATCACCACTAGAAAATTTAATGATATCACCTAAAACAAGTGCTTTAGACGGTGCTTTTACCCAATTTCCATTCCGCATTACAGTAACTTGCGGGGCGGCTAGCTCTTTTAAAGCTTCCAGTGACTTTTCAGCCTTTCTTTCTTGAAAAAAGCCAAGAATACCATTGATAATAACAATCGCAACAATCGCAATAGAATCAATGTATTCACCTAAAAAAGCTGAAACTATTGTTGCACCAAATAAAACAAGTACCATAAAATCTTTAAACTGCGCCAAAAATACCATCAGTGCAGAAGGCCTTTTGGCTTCATCTAATTCATTTGTACCAAATTTTTTTATTCGCCCTTCTGCTTCCTTCTCTGTAAGCCCAACCTTCACATTCGTATTCGTTCTTTCTTCCACTTCGTGTGCGCGCATTCCATACCAGTTCATCCCGCTATCGACCTCCTGATTCCAGACATACTCTATTGAAAGCTTATTCAGCCTCGTCCAAAAAAATGCTATAATTAACTTTTAGTTAGAAAGGAGTGTTCATTTATGGCATTCGATGGATTATTTACAAGAGCAATTACACATGAAATTGCAAATTCTCTTTACACAGGAAGAATTTCCAAAATATATCAACCTTCAAAATACGAGATTTTATTACATATTCGAGCAAACGGAAAAAATCAAAAACTAATTCTTTCCGCTCATCCGACATATGCACGTTTACACTTAACAAATCAAAATTACGATTCACCTGCACTTCCGCCAATGTTTTGTATGCTTCTTCGTAAGCATTTAGAAGGTGGGTTCATTGAAAAAATTGAACAAATTGATTTAGAGCGCATTATTCAAATTACCGTTCGTAGCAGAAATGAAATTGGTGACGAATCGCTAAAAACATTAGTAATTGAAATAATGGGACGACATAGTAACATCATTTTAGTAGACACAAAAACAAACAATATTTTAGATAGCTTAAAACACGTTTCTTTAGCGGTAAACAGACATCGAACTGTATATGCTGGAGCGGAGTACATTGCACCACCAGCACAACATAAAATTAACCCACTCCAGATTGAAACAAATGATGAATTTATTAGACCGCTAGACTTTCTATCTGGAAATATGGATAAACAGCTTGTCGGCACCTTCACGGGAATTTCGCCGTTATTCGCAAAAGAAGTAGTGAAAAAAGCAGGTATGGTAAATGAAAAAGCATTAGCGGACGCATTTTTCTCCATACAAAAACCATTACTAACTCATACATATTCACCAACAATGACTACTTCAAATGGGAAAGAATTCTTTTATCTTTTCCCTCTTGCACACTTGCAAGGAGAAGACAAGACATTCTCATCTGTTAGTGAATTGCTAGACCGTTTCTTTTTCGGAAAAGCAGAGCGCGACCGTGTAAAACAACAAGCTTATGATTTAGAGCGCTTTATGCAAAACGAAAAAAATAAAAATGAGAAGAAACTCATTAAACTAGAAAAAACATTACAAGATGCCGGAAAAGCAGATAAATATCAACTATTCGGAGAACTACTTACAGCCAATATGTACGCTTTGAAAAAAGGTGATAAAGATATTGAAGTCGTTAACTATTACGACGAAAATGGCGGAACTGTAAAAATTACATTAGATCCTTTAAAAACACCATCTGACAATGCGCAACGCTATTTCCAAAAGTACCAAAAAGCGAAAAATTCAGTTGTTGTTGTAGAAGAACAAATCGAAAAAACTAATGAAGAAATTATTTATTTTGATAGCTTACTTCAACAAATGGAAGCTGCTTCTTCAAAAGATATTGAAGAAATTCGTGAGGAATTAGCTGAAGAAGGTTATATGCGCAATCGTAAAGCAAAAAATGCTAAGAAAAAACCAACTAAACCGGTATTGGACAAATATTTAGCTAGTGATGGAACAGAAATTTTCGTCGGTAAAAACAACAAGCAAAATGATTATTTAACAACGAAGTTTGCCCGTCGTGATGAAATTTGGTTACATACGAAAGATATCCCTGGGTCTCATGTTGTCATTCGTTCTCTTGAACCTACCGAAGAAACCGTATTAGAAGCTGCTAAAATCGCTGCCTATTTCAGTAAAGCAAAAGATTCTAGTTCTGTCCCTGTAGATTTCACTAAAATACGCCATGTCAAAAAACCGAGTGGTGCAAAACTTGGTTTTGTTACGTACGACAATCAGCAAACCGTATATGTAACACCTGATGCTGATACTGTAATGAAATTAAAAGCGTAAATAAAAAATGCGTTGCTTATAAGCAACGCATTTTTTATATTTTTTCAATTTAGTTCCTATATCCATTCAATGACTCAAAACATCTTTCTCCCCTTCAATATTGTCAAAAAAATTGACAGTGTCATTTCACAGTTGTATAAAAATTTTTACAGCATGTAAATAAAGTGCAACTCCAATCAATATTTTTTCATCCCCCTGCTATTTTTTATCTCCCCTAAAATATATGTTGTTCCTACTATCTTTTCTTCAAATATATATTTTGGCACGCTATTTGCTTTATTCAATACTGTGAATAGGGGGAATTAACATGACTTTAAAAATTAATAAAATCCAAAATCAACTACAAAACTATGAAATTGACGGATTGCTTATTACAAAAAAAGAAAACCGCCAATATGCAACTGGCTTTACAGGTAGCGCTGGCGTCGTCTTACTCTCTGCGGATAAGGCTGTTTTTATAACTGATTTTCGCTATGTAGATCAAGCAAAATCACAAATAAAAGATGCTGAAATTATTATGCATAAAGGAAATTTAGAAAAAGAAATTGCAAATCAAGTATCGAAATTAAACATTCAAAAACTCGGAATTGAAGAAAACAACATGACATTGCAACAATATAAAAACTTACAAAAATACGTACATGTAGAAATGGTTCAAGTGTGCGAAATCATCGAAAATATTCGTATCATTAAAGACACGCCTGAAATAGAAACAATGAAAATCGCAGCTAATATCGCGGACGAAGCATTTCATCACATCCTTACGTTTCTAAAACCAGGAATAAGTGAAAATGATGTACGAGATGAGTTAGAATTTTTCATGCGAAAAAAAGGGGCTACATCCTCTTCATTCCAAATCATCGTAGCTTCTGGCGTCCGTTCTTCACTTCCTCATGGAGTTGCATCCAATAAAATAATCGAACGAGGCGACGTCGTTACATTAGATTTCGGTGCACTTTACGATGGATATTGTTCCGATATAACACGTACTGTAGCAATTGGGGAACCATCAGAAGAATTCAAAAAAATATACAATGTTGTACGGGAAGCATTAAAACGTGGGACGGAAGCAATTAAACCTGGAGAAACTGCGAAAAGTATCGATGATATAACGAGAGATTACATAACTGAGCATGGATATGGCCAATATTTTGGACACTCTACTGGTCATGGTCTTGGGTTAGAAATACATGAACCTCTTCGCCTATCCCAAGAAAGTAAAGCTATTTTAGAAGAAGGTATGGTTGTTACAGTTGAACCTGGTATTTATATTCCGAACTGGGGCGGTTGTAGAATTGAAGACGATATCGTCATTACAAAAGATGGATATGAAGTGATTACAAAATCAAATCGGGAACTAATTGTTATCCCTTGTTGAAATCATAGAAAAAAATGCCACCGAATAAGGTGGCATTTTCTTTTATTCATTAGCGAATAGCTTTTCATTTACTTTTTTAGCGACTACCGCTACCAACATTAAAATGCATATTAAATATATCGATTTCGCAATAAATAACCAGCCTTGAAACATTACAATTCCATCTATTATCTCATTTCCTTTCAATAACAAAAATGGAATCGTGCTTATTACAATGACAAACTCGATGCTGAAAACAATTTTCTTTTTTCGGCTATATGCCTTCCATTCTTTCCAGCGATACATAGGTGCAAAAATCAATACTCCTATACATATGCCCTGAAACAACTGATAATAGTAAACAAACGAGCACACCATAATAACCTATTTTCTCTCTCATTCGTACTCCCCTATTCTACTTCTCCTTTAATATGTGACTTACTACGCTTATAACAATTCTTAGAAAAACAACAACGACAATTACAAGATAAAGACCTTTTGCAGAAGACATCCATTCTTGAAAAATAGACATTTTCTCCATTTGCTTCTGCCCCTCTATTAAAATAATCCCTGCGACAAATGAACAAATAACAATAATGCCTATCATACATCCGATACTTTTCTTACTATATTGTTTCATATCATCCCAGTTATATAAAAGTATAAATACAAACCCGAAAACAGGTATAATACTGATCCATTCATTACTTGTAAACAGATTCAAAATGATTAATAGACTACAAGAAAGGATGAATCCCCAAAACCCAATTTTTTTGCGCATAAACCCTCCTTAAATCCCATTTTTTGGATTAATTGTATTGTAACCTCCATTTCTACTTCTTACCATTACAGTACATGAAATTTCACTTTTTTTCTTTTTCCTATACTCACATACTTTTACTGCTTTCATACAATAAACTACACGAATGCCTAAAGGATGTGAATGTTATGGGAGTTGAATTAACGCTGTTGCATGCTCTCTATATTCTTTGTTTACTCACTATTATTACTTTTTTTATTCTCCGGAAAGATACGACGATTATTTGTATCGTTTTTATCTTTTTATTAGCATTAACTGCTACAAGTTCTATCCCTCTTGCCGTTAGCGGTATTTTTCAAAGTTTCATTTACGCTATTACTGAACTATTACCAACTATATTAATCATCTCCATTATCGTATCAATGAGCAATCTACTCGTTCATACTGGCATAAATGATACGATGATTTCACCATTTACAAAGATGATTCGTACCCCTACCCTCGCCTACTGGATTATCGGCCTTTTAATGATGACAATTTCTTTCTTCTTTTGGCCTTCTCCAGCTGTCGCTTTAATGGGAGCTATTTTATTACCCGTCGCTGTACGCGTCGGCCTTCCGCCAATTGGAGTTGCCATTGCTATGAACTTGTTCGGACACGGCATCGCCTTATCTGGTGACTTCGTTATTCAAGGTGCACCGAAATTAACAGCGGATGCTGCTGGTCTTCCTGTTTCTAGCGTTGTTTCCGCCAGTGTTCCCCTCGTTATCGTTATGGGTATTGTGACAACTTCCGTCGCATTTTTCTTCTTACGAAAAGAATTCCATACAGGCTTATCTATACAAGAATCTATCCCATCAACTGAGTCTTCTAAAACGCTCACTTCATTATCTCCTCGGACAAAAAAATGGCTCGCTATTTGTATTCCAATCGTATATGCCATCGATATCCTTTGCATGATTCAATTTAAACTACAAGGAAGCGACGCAACTGCACTTATCGGCGGGAACATTAACTATCGTTGGCATCATAACTGGATTAGATGGATCTGGCTTTTCTGGTATATCACTTGCTGGTTCAATTGCCAATCTTTTCGGAACAGCACTTGGGCATGGAACAGCTACATTAACAGCACTCGGGCAAATTGCTGCCATATGGACCGGAGGCGGGACTTTAATTCCTTGGGCACTTATTCCTGCCGCTGCCATTTGTAAAGTGGACCCATTTGAACTCGCACGCCGAAATTTTTTACCAGTTGTGATTGGCTTAATTGTCACCACGATCGTTGCGATGTTTATTCTATAACGTAAGCGAGTATTCTCTTGCTTACGTTTTTTATTGTGAAATCAATCATTTATTACTGACTTTCAAAAGGGATTATGTATATGTTAGCGAAGTTATATTAGGAGAGTATTTATTTCAAAACGTTTACGAGAAACAGATTACTTCAATTAGAAAAGGGGACATAACTATGAATGAATTGATTTTCGTCTTATTAATTTGTCCATTACTTATCTTTATCATTTCTGTTATTGGAACACGCAAGACGAAAACGTATTACGTAATGCCGATTGTAACGTTTGCTAGTTTTTTAATAATAGGTGTTATCGCCTTCACGCCAAAATTCTTCTTTTGGGTTGGCATGTATAGCATCTTCTCATTTATTGTTTCTTATATGACGCTATTGTTTGTAAGAGGATATGAAGTTGTAGAAAACGCTAAATAGTTATTAGCGAGGAGATTGTAATATGTTTTTCTTTGATGTCGATGGAACTTTACATAAAATTTTAGCAATGATATAAAAAAGGCGACCGCGTTCCCCCGCGGTCGTCTTTTTTCGTGTTACGCTGTGATCCAAGCTTCGTTTGCTGGATTTTTACGCCACTCTTGTAATTTTTTCGTTTCAGCTTGTCCGATCATACCTTTTTCTGCTGCTACTTCAGTTAATGCACTGTAGTCGCTTAAAGAGTATGATGCTACGTTAGCTGCTTCTAGTTTTTCTTTTCCTGCTTCTAGCTCGTATGTGAAGATTGATACGATTCCTAATACTTCACATCCAGCTTCGCGAAGTGCTTCTACACATGTAATTGCACTACCGCCAGTTGAAATTAAGTCTTCTACTACTACTACTTTTTGACCTTTTTCAGCTTTTCCTTCGATTTGGTTCCCTTTACCGTGACCTTTTGCTTTACTACGCACGTAGCACATTGGTAAATCCATACGATCGCTTACCCATGCAGCGTGCGCAATACCAGCAGTTGCTGTTCCTGCAATAACTTCTACAGTTGGGAAGTGCTCTTTAATTAACTCTTCTAATCCAGCTGCAATCGCTTGACGTACTTTTGGATAAGATAAAGTTAAACGATTATCACAATAAATTGGTGATTTCATACCTGAAGACCAAGTGAATGGATCATTCGGTTGTAAAAATACTGCTCCAATTTCTAATAAATGCGATGCGATTTCTTTTTTCATACTGTTACACCTTCCCACTGTTGTTTTACTGTTTTATACGCTTCAAGCGGATTTCCCGCTTTTGTAATACTACGTCCAACTACGATGTAGCTTGAGCCAAGTTCCCTCGCACGTTTCGGTGTTGCTA
Source organism: Bacillus pretiosus (assembly GCF_051294775.1). NCBI lineage: Bacteria > Bacillati > Bacillota > Bacilli > Caryophanales > Bacillaceae > Bacillus > Bacillus pretiosus. The sequence goes on along the minus strand of NZ_JBPPHF010000002.1, from coordinate 935,159 downwards.
CGCGCACCTGGTCATTTACATCATCGCTTGCAAGACGAATCCCCGGTGTTACTGTTACAAATTCATTTCCGCATACTTCACGTAATTTCGGAACTTCAAGTGTTGAACAAACAACACCATCAAGTCCACTTTCTTTCGTTAGTTTTGCATAATGAGCAACCGCTTCTTCTAACGTTTTCTCAATGCCAATCTCTTTTTTCATCATAGCTTCCGAAGTGCTTGTTAGTTGTGTAACTGCAATACAAATCGGTCTCTCTTTTCCTTCTTGCTTACCTTCCTCTAATCCCTCAATCGCAGCTTTCATCATACTGCTTCCCCCAGCAGCATGAACATTTACCATATCAACATCTAGACTAGCTAGGCTACGCATAGCGCTTTTTACTGTATTCGGAATATCATGAAGTTTTAAATCTAGGAAGATCTTATGCCCTTTTTCTTTTAAGTACGTAATAATCGCAGGGCCTTCTTTGTAAAATAACTCCATACCCACTTTGACAAATAACTCTTCCCCTTCAAAGTGGTGTAAGAATTGTTCTACATCTTGTTTCCCTGGAAAATCTAGTGCAACGATTAACGACTGTGACATGTTTGTTTCCAGCTCCTTCCTTGACATTCCGAAATATGATCAAATCCTAATTCATCTAGTAATGCTGGTAATTCTTCAATAATTGTCGGACATACGAACGGATCGATAAAGTTCGCTGTTCCAACTGCAACCGCGCTTGCGCCAGCATAGAAGAATTCAATTACATCTTCCGCAGTTTCAATACCACCCATTCCGATAATCGGAATGTTAACCGCTTGACTTACTTCATGTACCATACGAATTGCTACTGGCTTAATCGCAGGACCTGATAATCCGCCTGTACGGTTTGCTAAAATTGGTTTAGCTGTTTTTAAATCTAGACGCATACCAAGCAATGTATTAATCATCGTTAAACCGTCCGCACCCGCATTTTCAATTGCTTTTGCAATCTCCACAATGTTTGCCACGTTCGGTGACAATTTCACATATACCGGTACTTCAGAAACCTCTTTTACTCGCTTCGTTAAATCAGCAGCAATTTCAGGATTCGTACCAAAAGCGATACCACCCGTTTTTACGTTTGGACAAGAAATATTTAATTCTAGCGCATGAACATTAGGTGCCTTTGAAATTTCTTTCGCAACTGCTACATAATCCTCAGCTTGTGAGCCAGCAACATTCGCAATAATCGGAAGATCAAATTGCTCGAGAAAAGGTAATTCAGAATTCATTACCTTTTCTAATCCAGGATTTTGAAGCCCGATTGCATTTAGCATTCCGCCTGGTGTTTCCGCAACACGAGGCGTTGGGTTTCCGTAACGAGGCTGTTCTGTTGTCGCTTTAATCATAATTGATCCAAGTACACTTAAATCATAGAACTGTGCATACTCACGACCAAATCCGAAGCAACCAGATGCTGGGATGATTGGATTTTTTAATGATAACCCTGGTAATTCAACTTGCAATCTGTTCATAGTACAACCTCCCCGATTGGAAATACTGGTCCGTCGCTACACACCTTCTTGTAAGAATGTCCACTCGGATCTGCTTGTAAATGGCATACACATGCGAAACATGCTCCAATGCCACAGCCCATACGCTCTTCTAATGAAATGTAGGCTTTTCTCTCTTTATAGCGTCCTTCTAATGCACGAAGCATCGCTAAAGGTCCACATGAGTATAGAATGTCAAAGTCGATTCCATAGCTATCAATTACATCTGTTACAAAGCCTTCTGTACCATGCGTACCATCAACTGTTGCAACATACGTATCACCAAGCTCTGCGAATTTCTCTTCATAGAAGACAACATCTTTCGTTTGGAAACCTAAGATGTGAATAACGCGTACTCCCTTTGCTACAAGACGCTGTGACAATTCATATAGTGGTGGTACACCAATTCCCCCTCCAACTAATAGAGCCGTTTGTCCAGCTTCCGCTTCTTCTACAGGAAAACCATGTCCAAGTGGTCCTAACACATCTACAAGTTCGCCTTGTTTTCTTTTCGCTAATGTTTTTGTTCCTTGTCCTTCCGCACGATATAGCATTGTAAATTCGTTCTTGTCTTGATCGACATTACAAATACTAATTGGGCGGCGCAGAAGGGGCGTAATGCCCTCTGCTACCTTAATGTGTACAAACTGCCCTGGATCGTTCATTTGCTGCACTAGATCCCCTTGAAGCACTAATTCGTAAATGTTTTTTGCGATTTCTTTTTGGTTAACGACGATCATATTTTGCTTTTGCATCATGCATGTACCACCTCGTGACGCTTCGTTTGCGTAATTTCTTTCATTGAATGAGCTGAGAATGTCATAGATTCTAGTACTCGTAAGATTGCTCTCGTTGTATCAAGTGATGTTAAGCAAGCCACACCATTTTCTACTGATTCACGGCGAATGCGGAAACCATCACGCGCTGGTTGTTTGCCTTTTGTTAATGTATTGATTACAAACTGTGCTTTTCCTTGACGGATAATATCAAGTAAGTTGTATTCTTCAGAATCAATTTTATTTACAACTTGCACTGGAATGTTTTGCTCTGCTAACGATTGTGCTGTTCCAGCTGTTGCTAATAAGTTATAGCCGATTTCGTGGAAACGTTTTGCAATTTCCATTGCTTCTTCTTTATCTTTATCCGCTACAGTGATGATTACTGATCCGTGCGTTGGGATGTTAATTCCTGAAGCAACTAACCCTTTGTATAATGCTTTTTCAAGTGTTAAGTCTTTACCCATTACTTCCCCTGTTGATTTCATTTCAGGTCCTAATGTTGTATCAACTGAACGTAGCTTCGCAAATGAGAATACCGGTGCTTTTACATACACTTCTTTCTCTTCTGGGTGATAACCAGTTCCATATCCTTGTTCTACAAGATCTTGACCTAAAATAACTTTCGTTGCAACATTCGCCATCGGTACGCCTGTAATTTTACTTAAGAATGGTACTGTACGACTCGCACGTGGATTTACTTCAATTACATACACTTCATCTTTGAATACTACAAACTGAATGTTTAGTAATCCAACAATGTTTAAACCTTTTCCAAGTGCAATTGTATGTTCAATAATTTGTTCTTTCAGTTTTGCAGATAAGCTTTGCGGTGGATATACTCCGATTGAGTCACCAGAGTGAACTCCAGCGCGTTCAATATGTTCCATAATACCTGGAATGAATACATTCTCACCGTCTGAAATTGCATCTACTTCAATTTCTTTACCAACCATGTAACGATCGATTAATACTGGGTGATCTGCGTGAACTTTAACCGCATTTTTCATGTAGTGCAGCAGTTCTTCTTGACGATATACGATTTCCATCGCGCGTCCACCTAGTACGTAAGATGGTCTTACTAATACTGGGTAACCAATTTTTTCAGCGATTGCTACCGCTTGCTCTACAGTCGTTGCTGTTTTACCAACTGGTTGCGGAATACCAAGTTGTGTTAGAGCTGCTTCAAACTTATCACGATCTTCTGCACGGTCTAAATCTTCAAGTGATGTTCCTAAGATTTTCACACCGTGAGCCTCTAATTTAGCAGCTAAGTTAATTGCCGTTTGTCCACCGAATTGGACGATAACACCTTCTGGTTTTTCTAAATCGATAATGTGCATTACATCTTCGATTGTTAATGGTTCAAAGTATAATTTGTCAGAAATACTGAAGTCTGTTGAAACTGTTTCTGGATTGTTATTAACAATGATTGCCTCATATCCCGCTTCTTTAATTGCCCATACAGAGTGAACTGTTGCATAGTCAAACTCAACACCTTGACCGATACGGATTGGACCAGATCCTAGAACTACTACACTCTTACGATCTGTTCTAACTGATTCATTCTCGTCACCATATGTGCTGTAGTAGTATGGTGTTGCAGATTCAAACTCTGCCGCACAAGTATCTACCATTTTATAAACAGGAGTTATGTTGCTTTCTTTACGCATATCGTAAATTTCACGCTCTGTTTTGTTCCAAGCATTGGCGATGTAATGGTCACTGAAGCCCATTTCCTTCGCTGATTGTAATACTTCCATATTTCCTACATTTGCTTTTACTTCGCGTTCCATGTTTACGATATTTTCAACTTTTTGTAAGAAGAAGAAGTCCATTTCACACCAATTGTTGATTTCTTCTTTCGTTACACCTTGACGAATTGCTTCTGCTACAATAAACAGTCGCTCATCATCAGCTTTTATAATGCGTTTTTTCATTGTCTCTTTATCAAGCTCTTTTAAATGCTCTAACTCTAAGTGATAAACACCAAGTTCTAAAGAACGAATCGCTTTTAATAATGATTGCTCTAAGTTACGTCCGATTGACATAACTTCACCAGTTGCCTTCATTTGTGTACCCAGTGTTCTGTTTGCTGATTCAAACTTATCAAATGGCCAGCGTGGAATTTTTGAAACAACATAGTCTAATGCTGGTTCGAAACAAGCATATGTTTTTTGTGTTACTGGATTTATAATTTCATCTAATGTTAAACCGACTGCAATTTTTGCCGCTAGCTTCGCAATTGGATATCCAGTTGCTTTAGATGCTAGTGCAGATGAACGACTTACACGCGGGTTTACTTCGATTACATAATATTGGAAGCTATGTGGATCAAGTGCAAGCTGAACGTTACATCCACCTTCAATTCCTAATGCACGAATAATTCGTAATGAAGTGTTTCGTAACATTTGATATTCACGGTCACTTAATGTTTGGCTCGGTGCTACAACGATAGAATCACCTGTGTGAACCCCAACTGGATCGATATTTTCCATGTTACATACTACAATCGCGTTATCATTTGAATCACGCATTACTTCATATTCAATTTCCTTACAACCAGCAATGCTCTTTTCTAATAAACATTGTGTTACCGGACTATGTTTTAATCCACCTGATACGATTTCAATTAGTTCTTCTTCATTACTACAGATTCCGCCACCTGTTCCCCCCATTGTAAATGCTGGGCGAACAATAACTGGATATCCAATTTCTTTTACAAATTCATGTGCTTCTTCTAGCGTATGAATAATGGTACTAGATGGAATTGGTTCATTTAATTCCTGCATTAAGGTACGGAATAAATCACGATCCTCCGCTTGCTCGATTGCTGATAATTTTGTTCCTAAAATTTCAACTCCGCACTCTTCAAGTATGCCTGATTTCGCAAGTTCAACAGCCATATTCAGGCCTGTTTGACCACCTAATGTTGGTAAGATTGCATCTGGACGTTCTTTACGAATGATACGGCTTACGAATTCTAGTGTTAATGGTTCTATATATACTTTATCTGCCGTTGCAGTATCTGTCATAATTGTTGCTGGGTTAGAGTTAACAAGAATTACTTTGTAACCTTCTTCTCTAAGAGATTGACAAGCTTGTGTACCAGAGTAGTCAAACTCTGCTGCTTGCCCAATTACAATTGGTCCTGATCCGATTACTAAAATTGTGTTAATGTCTAGGCGTTTTGGCATAACTCTTCCCCTTCTTTCTTGAAGTTTTCAATCATTGCTAAGAAATCTTCGAACAAATCGTTTGCATCTTCTGGTCCTGCAGAAGCTTCTGGATGGTATTGTACTGTAAATGCTGGGAACTTCGTATGACGAAGACCTTCTACTGTTCCATCATTTAAAGCAACATGTGTAATTTCAAGTTCTGTATTTTTAACTGATTCATCTTCTACTGCGTAACCATGATTTTGAGATGTAATTGCTACTTTTCCAGTTGCAAGATGTTTTACCGGATGGTTTAAACCACGGTGACCGAATTTTAACTTACTTGTATTCGCACCAGATGCTAGAGCGAATAGTTGATGTCCTAAGCAAATTCCGAATAAAGGAACTTTACCGATAATGTCTTTTAACATTTCAATTGCTTCTGGTACATCTTTTGGATCTCCAGGTCCGTTACTTAACATAATTCCATCTGGGCTAAGACGTAAAATTTCTTCTGCTGTTGTATTGTAAGGTACTACAATTACATCACAGTCACGTTTATTTAATTCTCGTAAAATACCATGTTTCATTCCGAAGTCTACAAGTACAACTCGGTGTCCACGGCCTGGGCTTGGGTATGGATCTTTCGTTGATACGCGTTTCACGTGATCTGTAAAGACTGTCGCTTTTAATTGGCTCACGATGTATTCCACATCTGCATCCATGTTACATAGACGTCCACGTAATGTACCGTATTGACGAATTTTTCTCGTTAATTTTCTTGTATCAATTCCTGCTAACCCTGGGATATTTCTTTCTTTTAAGTAATCATTTAACGAAATTTCATTACGGAAGTTTGATGGATGATCACAAATTTCGTTTACGATTAAACCATTTACAGATGGGTGAATTGATTCAAAATCGTCACGGTTGATGCCGTAGTTTCCGATTAATGGGTACGTGAATGTTACGATTTGACCGCAATATGATGGATCAGATAATGTTTCTTGATATCCAGTCATTCCTGTTGTAAATACAACCTCACCTGACTTTTCGATTTCTCCTCCGAAACCTTTTCCAATTAATACTGTTCCATCTTCTAAGATAAGTTGTCTTTTCATACTAATGCACTCTCCTTTTGCCATGCGATCTTACCACCAACGATTGTCATTACCGGCCATCCTTGGCATTTCCAACCTGCGAATGGTGTATTTTTTCCTTTTGATAAGAATGTTGTTGGGTCAATCTCTTCTTCTTGTTCTAAATCAATGATTGTAATATCAGCTGTTCTACCTTCTTTCAGGCGACCTGCTTCTAAGCCGAATGTATCAGCTGGTTTTTCTGTTAAGAATTGAATTAACTGCTCTAATGTAATAATTCCTTTTTTCACAAGGTTTGTGTATAGAAGTGGGAATGCTGTTTCAAAACCAGTAATTCCGAATGGTGCTCTTTCAATTCCTTGCGCTTTCTCTTCCGCTGTATGCGGTGCATGATCAGTTGCGATCATATCAATTGTTCCATCTAATAAACCTTCAATTAGTGCTGCGTGATCTTCTTTTCCACGAAGCGGCGGGTTCATTTTAAAGTTAGGATCAGCTGATGGGATATCATCTTCACATAACACTAAGTGATGAGGTGTTACTTCTGCTGTTACTTTAATTCCAGCGCGTTTCGCATCTCGAATTACGCGTACAGAACCTTTCGTACTTACGTGACATACGTGATAGTGACAATCTGCCGCTTCAGCAAGCAGTATATCCCTTGCAATATGTACAGATTCACATACTGATGGGATACCGTTTAATCCGTGTTTCTCAGAAAACTTCCCTTCATGTACACAACCTTTATTAATAAGAGTATTCTCTTCACAATGCGCAACTACTGCCATATTTAATTTCGCTGCACGCTTCATAGCAGCTAACATCATGCTAGCATCTTGTACGCCTACACCGTCATCAGTGAAAGCAAATGCTCCAAGTTCTTTTAATGTTTCGAAATCTGTCATTTCAGAACCAGCTTGGCGTACTGTAATTGCTCCGTATGGTAGTACGTTGACATGCGCTTTTTCTTTAATACGATTTTGCAAGTCTTCCATATGTTCTCTGCAATCTGGTACTGGGCGTGTATTTGGCATTGCACAAATTGTAGTGAACCCACCTTTTGCCGCTGCTAGTGTACCTGTTTCAATTGTTTCTTTATGTTCACCACCTGGTTCACGAAGGTGTACGTGTACATCTACTAATCCAGGTGCGATTAACTTTCCGTTCACATCGATTACTTCAGCATTATCTGCCGTAATATTTTCTGCTACCTTAGCGATTTTACCGTCTTGTACGAGAAGATCTGTTGCTACGATTTTTCCTTCTTCATTCATATAACGACCATTTTTAAACAAGTAATTCATGTTTCATTCCTCCTAATACATTTGGTAAGGCGCGTTTTAGTACAGCCATTCTTACGTAAACTCCATTTTCCATTTGTTTAAATATGCGTGAACGCTCACACTCAACAAGTTCACTTGCAATTTCAACATCACGGTTTACAGGAGCTGGATGCATAATAATGCTTCCTTCTTTCATACGCTTTTCTCTTTCCACTGTTAATCCGTGTTTCTCATGATACTCTTTCATAATGTCTGTTTCATAATGATCATGACGCTCATGTTGTACACGAAGTAACATCATTACATCCACTTCTGGAACAAGTTCATCTAATGGTTTGTATGTTCCAAACGTGCTGTCTTCATCTTTCCACTCTTCTGGACTTGCAAAGTAAATTGTTGCACCCAGTTTCGTTAATGCTTCTGCATTAGAACGTGCTACTCGGCTATGACGAATATCTCCTACTATCGCAATCTTTAATCCTTCAAATCTTCCAAACTCTTGTTTAATTGTAAGAAGATCGAGTAGGCACTGCGTTGGATGGTTTCCACATCCATCTCCAGCGTTTAAGATTGGGATATTTACCTGTTCTTTTAGTTCATCGAAGTAGCGATCTTGCTCATGGCGGACGATCACCGCTTTTGTTCCGATTGATTCCAGTGTTCTTATCGTATCGTATAAAGTTTCTCCTTTTTGTACGCTTGATGCATCCGCTGAAAAGTTTAAAACTTCAAGTCCTAATCTCTTCTCAGCAACTTCAAAGCTAAATCTCGTTCTCGTACTATTCTCAAAGAACAAGTTCGCAACAAAAGTTTGCTCTGTCGTTTTGCTCTCTTTTCCATTCGCGAAATCTTCTGCGTCTTTTAGGATTTCTGAAATTTCTACTTCCGATAATTCACTCATCGTTAACAAATGGCTCATCGTCATCCCTCATCTTTCTGATTTTTATGTTACCACTTTTGTATTTTTATAACAACTTTTGTATAAAAATACCCTAGTCATTTGAGACTAGGGTGCAAGGAAGAAGCCACCCTTTCCGGTCTCACAGGACTGAATTAAAAGGTTATTATTATGAAGCAATCTGCTTAGATTGTTTTATTTGTTTCGTTTCCGGTAGTAGTAGATTTAATAGTACACCCACAATTGCTGCTAGTGCCATTCCTTCTACTTGGAACGATTCTCCTACGTGGAGTACCGCTCCACCAATACCGATTACTAGTATTACTGATGCAATCATTAAGTTTCGTTTGTCACTTAGGTCTGTTTTATCATCTACCATCATGCGTAATCCGCTTGATGCAATTACACCGAATAGTAAGATTGATACACCACCCATAACTGGTGTTGGGATCGAATGAATCAGTGCAGAAATCTTACCGATAAATCCGAACATGATTGCAAACACTGCTGAGCCGATGAATAAGTATACACTGTATGCTCTCGTAATTGCTAACACACCGATGTTTTCACCATACGTTGTATTCGGTGGTCCACCTATTAGTGATGCAATCAATGTTGCTATTCCATCACCGAAGATTGAGCGATGTAAACCTGGTTTTTCAATTAAATCTCTTTTAATAACATTTCCTAGTACAATTTGATGTCCGATATGTTCTGAAATTGTTACTAATGCTACTGGTACCATCAAGAGTACAATCTTCCACGAAAACTCCGGAGTATATGTTACAAATGGTACTGTGAAATCTGGTACAACAAACCATTTTGCCTCAGCTACCGGCTTTAAGTTTACTAGCCCTTGGAAGTAAGCAAAGATATATCCGCCGATAATGCCCAGTAACACTGGTATGATACTGAAAAACCCTCTTCCGAATATAGAGCAGATAATTGTAATTGCTAATGTTACTAATGCTACTGAAAAGTGTGTAAAGCTATATTTGCCATCCGCACCGTTCATCGCCATGTTAACTGCTGTATGTGCTAAAGCTAGACCGATTACCATTACGACTGGACCAACTACGATTGGCGGAAGTAATTTCATAATCCACTCTGATCCTGACTTCTTAATTCCGAGTGAGATTAAGATGTACACAAGTCCTGCAAACAAACCACCAAGCATTGCTGCTCCAGGTCCACCTGCTGTTTTCGCTGTTATAATCGGTGCGATAAAGGCGAATGATGATCCTAGATAGGCAGGTACTTGACCTTTCGTTATAAGAAGAAACGCTAGCGTTCCTAATCCACTTGATATTAATGCTACTGACGGATTCAATCCTGTTAAAAACGGAACAAGCACTGTTGATCCAAACATCGCGAACAAATGTTGTATACTTAAAAATAACCATTTTCCCGGTTTCGGTACTTCATTAACGTCTAACACTGGCTTTTGTTCCATTGTTACATCCTCCTTCAGTTTAAATCTTTGCAATAAAAAAACTCTTTGTGCCTGTGCACAAAGAGTCCTACACTTTCGTATGCCAAATTTGACATATGAAAGCCAAGACCCTTTGGCAGCCTCACAGGACTACATTTAAAAGGGCTTTACTTATCGTATATGCTTACTCGATCTTGTTGATCTGTCTCTTGCAAATCAACTTCGATACGCTCTTCACTTGATGTTGGAATGTTCTTTCCTACATAATCAGCGCGAATTGGTAGTTCACGATGACCTCTATCAACAAGAACCGCCAGTTGGATTTGTGATGGTCTACCTAAATCCATAAGAGCATCCATTGCTGCTCGAACTGTTCTTCCTGTATATAATACATCATCCACAAGGATAACTTTTTTCTTCGTAATATCTACAGGGATATCAGAACCTTTTACAAGTGGTTCTTCATTTTTCGATTGTAGTGTTAGATCATCACGATATAACGTAATATCTAGCTCTCCAACTTCCATTTCTTTTCCTTCAATTTGACCAATTCGTTCTGCCAAACGTTGTGCAATAAAAATTCCACGAGTTTTAATTCCGACAAGAACACAATTATCGACACCTTTATTTCGTTCCACGATTTCATGACTAATTCGTGTTAAAGCGCGGCGAATCATTTGGTCATCTAAAACGACAGCTTTCTCTTGCATGCTCTACACCTCCAAGCTTTTTTCTTGCGTGAGAGTAATGGTATAAAAAAAGTCCTCTCAGCGTGTGCGAGAGGACTTTTGAAAAAAGGGTACAGCATACCCTATATATTTCAAACCGTTACCTTCTCAACCTCACGGGGCTGTGTTAAAGGATCATTATTTAACTGTTGTCAGTATCTCAGTTTTCTTATGATTTGTCAATACTATTTCCGTAAAATATTTAATGCGTCTTCAAACACTTCTGGAATCGGTGCCTCAAACTGAATATATTCACCAGTACGAGGATGGTCAAACCCTAAAATACCTGCGTGAAGTGCTTGTCCATTCATGTCTAATGTTTTCTTCGGACCATACTTCGGATCTCCTGCAAGTGGATAGCCAATATATTTCATATGAACACGAATTTGGTGCGTACGTCCCGTTTCTAAGCGACATTCTACAAGTGTAAAATCTTTAAAGCGTTCTAACACCTGGAAGTGTGTAACAGCATTCTTACCATTTTCATCAACTGTCATGCTTTGACGTTCTTTCTTATCGCGACCAATTGGCGCATCGATCGTTCCTTTATCATGCGGAATCACACCGTGTACAATCGCTTTGTAACGTCTTGTTACTGTTTTTGCTACAAGTTGATTTACAAGTGACTCATGCGCCACATCATTTTTAGCAACCATTAATAGTCCAGATGTATCTTTATCAATACGATGCACAATACCAGGACGCATTACACCGTTAATACCTGACAGGTCTGTACAATGGTGCATAAGTCCGTTTACAAGCGTACCGCTTGTATGCCCTGGAGCTGGATGTACAACCATACCACGTGGCTTATTTACAACGAGTACATCTGCATCTTCATAATAAATTTCTAAGCCCATATCTTCTGCTTGGATATCTAACTCTTCTGGATCAGGAATCGTTACTGTAATTTCATCGTTTTCTTTAACTTTATAATTCACTTTTACCGATTTTCCATTAACTGTAACGACATCATCTTTAATCCATTGTTGTACTTGTGAACGTGACCATTCACTGTTTATTTCTGCAACGAATTTATCAATTCGCTCACTTTTTTGTTCTTCTGCAACTGTTACTTGTACTACTTCACTCATTCAATTACTCCTTCGTTTTCTTGCCTTCTAATAATGTTTGAATAATAATTAATACAACACCAATACATAATGCTGAATCAGCTATATTGAATACTGGATAGTTGTACGAGAAAATATACACGTGAATGAAATCCACTACTTCTTGTCTAAATACACGATCAATGAAATTACCAATTGCTCCGCCTAATATTAGACCTAATGAAATCCCTAGAAGTTTGTCTGTTTTCGCATATTTTTGCATATAAATTACGATAAATACTACAAAAACGACTGTAATAATGTAGAAAAACCACATTTTATTTTCTAAAATCCCCCAGGCAGCTCCTCTATTTCGATGTGATGTTATGTATAATACATTATCGATAATCGGAATGCTCGTACCCAATTCCATGTTCTTTACAATTAGCCATTTCGATATTTGATCGATGGCAATGACAAATAACGCTATTACATAATATATCATTTTCATTTCCCCCACAAAGACAGTGTACCTCAAAATTTTAGCATAGCTGCAACCTTTTCACAATGAACCTTTATAGAAGAATAAAATAAATTAAAAAAAGGTAATATAATATCGTTGTGCGCATTCATACATTTACTTTTTCATAGAAAAATTCATGAATGGTACGGGCAGTCGGCATCGTCTTCATTTGTTTTACCGAAATTGCTCTCCCTGTTTCTTCACAAATACCATACATATCTATTTCCATTTTAAATAATGCACGTTCTACATCTTTTAAGTCCTCTTTTATATCATGTAATAGGAGTTTTTTCTTTATCTCTTCCTTAATTTCATATCCAAGCTCTTCGCTAAACTCTGTATCATATTTGTGCATGACCTCTTTAGCTAGCCTCTCTTGTAACTCTTTTCGCATCAATTGCAATTCTTCTTTGATTTCCATATACATTTCATTCACGTGTACATTCCTCCCAGCTGCAATGTACGATTAGTGTGTCCGAAATTTCTATGCTTACCTCACACACATTTTTCCTTCATAGGAAAGAGAGTGAAAGTTATTTTAATATATCATCAATAAAAAAACTGACTGTACTTACGCACAGTCAGTTTTTTTATTATTTTACGTAGTTTTCTTTAACAACTGTTGCACAACGCTCACATAATGTTTCATGTTCAGCGTCTTTACCAATTGTTTCTGAAACTACCCAACAACGTTCACATGTTTCACCAGTTGCTTGAGCAACAACAACCGCTGTATGCTCGTACTTCGGCGCATCTGCTGGCGCTTCTTCCATCATACCACCAAGTTTATACTCAGAAACGATGAATAATTGCTTTAAGTCTTCGCTAATAGACTCTAACATAGTTTTCATTTCTACAGTCGGATATAGCGTAATACTTGCATTTAATGACTTACCGATTACTTTCTCATTACGAGCTACTTCTAACGCTTTTAATACGTCATCACGCAGCGTCATAAATGCATCCCATTTTGTTTTTAATGCTTCCGCACCATCTAATTGTACAGCTTCTGGCATATTAGTTAATTGTACACTTTCTTCTGTTACACCCGGAATGTATGGCCATACTTCATCAGCTGTATGCGGTAAGATTGGTGTTACAAGTTTCGTCAATGCAACAAGAACATCATATAATACAGTTTGAATCGCACGACGATCTTCATGGTTTGCACCTTCAATGTATAAAATGTCTTTTGCAAAGTCTAAGTAGAATGAACTTAAATCAATTGTACAGAAGTTATGAATTGCATGATACACAGCAGCGAAGTCGTATGTTTCATATGCTTCTTTTACTTTTGTAATTAAGTCATTTAATTTCACTAACATGTAACGATCTACTTCACGAAGTTCAGCTACAGCTACTGTATTTTCACTTGGCTTAAAGTCATCTAAGTTTCCTAATAAGAAACGGAATGTGTTACGGATTTTACGATACACTTCTGCTACTTGTTTTAAAATATCATCTGAAATACGTACATCAGATTGATAGTCAACAGAAGATACCCATAAGCGTAAAATATCTCCACCTAATTGATCCATAATTTTCTTCGGTACGACGATGTTTCCAATCGACTTACTCATTTTACGTCCTTCACCATCTAATACGAAACCATGGCTTAGTACGCCTTTATATGGAGCTTTACCTGTTACAGCAACTGCTGTTGATAATGAAGAGTTAAACCAACCACGATACTGGTCAGATCCTTCTAAATATAAATCAGCTGGACGTTGTAAGTCTTCGCGCTCTTCTAATACTGCTTGGTGAGAAGAACCTGAATCGAACCATACATCCATGATGTCTGTTTCTTTACGGAATTCACCATTTGGGCTACCTGTATGTGTAAATCCTTCTGGTAATAGATCTTTCGCTTCACGCTCAAACCATACGTTAGAACCGTGCTCACGGAATAAATCTGCTACATGGTTAATTGTTTCATCTGTAATAATTGGATCACCATTCTCTGCATAGAATACAGGGATTGGCACACCCCATGCACGCTGACGAGAAATACACCAGTCACCACGGTCACGAACCATATTATGAAGACGAGTTTCTCCCCATGCTGGTACCCATTTTGTTTCCGCAACAGCTTCTAATAATTCTTTACGGAACGCTTCAATAGATGCAAACCACTGTGCTGTCGCACGGAAAATAATTGGTTTTTTCGTTCTCCAATCATGTGGGTATGAATGCGTAATGAATGTTAGCTTCAGTAACGCGCCTACTTCTTCTAATTTTTCTGTAATTGGCTTGTTAGCTTTATCATAGAATAAGCCTTCAAATCCAGGTGCTTCATTTGTTAATACACCTTTATCATCAACTGGGCAAAGTACTTCTAATCCATACTTTTTACCAACAACGAAGTCATCTTCCCCGTGTCCTGGTGCTGTATGAACACAACCTGTACCTGCATCTGTTGTTACGTGATCTCCTAGCATAACTAATGAATCACGATCGTAGAATGGATGTTTTGCAACTGTATACTCAAGTTCGCTACCTTTTACCGTTTTCACAACTTCAGCATTTTCCCACGCTAATGTTTTTGCAACTGTCTCAAATAGTTCAGAAGCAATAATATATTTTTCATCATTTACTTTTACAATAGCGTATTCAAGTTCTGGGTGAACAGAAATACCTAAGTTTGCAGGTAACGTCCAAGGTGTTGTTGTCCAGATAATGAATTTCTCATCACCTTCTAATACGTTCTTTCCGTCTTTTACAGGGAATGCTACGTAAATAGATGCTGATTTTTTATCTTGGTATTCAATTTCAGCTTCTGCTAAAGCTGATTCACTCGTTGGAGACCAGTAAACTGGTTTCTGTCCTTTATAGATATAACCTTTTTTCGCCATATCACCGAACACTTTAATTTGTTGCGCTTCATAAGCCGGCTCTAAAGTAATATATGGGTTATCCCAATCTGCACGTACACCTAAACGCTTAAATTGTTCACGTTGACGTTCTACTTGTTCATATGCATACTCTGCACATAACTTACGGAACTCAGCAACTGTCATTTCTTTACGCTTTACACCTTTATTTGTTAAAGCTTGCTCAATTGGTAAACCGTGTGTATCCCAACCCGGTACATATGGTGCGCAGTATCCAGTCATTGATTTATAACGAACAATAAAGTCTTTTAACACTTTATTTAATGCATGTCCCATATGAATGTCACCATTCGCATATGGAGGTCCATCATGCAGTACAAATAAAGGACGACCTTTCGTATGTTCTTGTACCTTTTCATAAATATCCATTTCAGCCCACTGTTCTTGCATTGCAGGCTCACGTTTTGGTAAATTCCCACGCATTGGGAACTCTGTTTTTGGCATTAGTAATGTATTTTTGTACTCCATGCTCAATTCCTCCTTACATGTATAAAAGAAACACTTAAAAAACGGAATAAAAAAGAGACCTTCTCATCCCAAAAAGGGACGAGAAAGTCTCCCGCGGTACCACCCTAGTAGACCCTATACGTATGTATACAATCCTCTTTATATTCTTAACGCGAATATACGCCTACGCTTACTCTATTTGTTCAGCGCGGAACTCCAGGGTGATATTCCCATTATCTCCTTATCCTGAGCTTACACCATCCTCAGTTCGCTATATAAGGTATGAAAAAGGTACTTATCCCTATCTTCGTTTTTCTTAATAAATATGTTGTTTAAAATTATATGTAATAATGAGAAAAACGTCAAGCTTACACTGTTTCTTCTTTTTTCAACAGTTCATCTACTTCGTCTTCTAACTCAATTAGTTTATCCCAATCATCGTTGTTTAACATTTCAAGCTGTGTCTCTAATAACATACGGAAACGAGTGCGGAATACTTTCGCTTGTTTCTTTAGCTCTTCAATATCAAAGGCAACTTTTCTTGATTTTACTAACGCTTCGTTAATAATACGGTCTGCATTCTTTTCAGCTTCACGTACGATTAATTTTGCTTCTTTTTGCGCATTACGTTTTACTTCTTCCGCTGCTTCTTGTGCAACGATGATAGATTTGTTTAACGTATCTTCAATATTAGAGAAATGATCTAACTTCCCTTCTAATTGCGCAACTTTTTCTTCTAAAGCTTTTTTCTCACGAATGACTAATTCATAATCTTTGATAATTTGATCAAGAAACTCATTTACTTGATCTTCATCATAGCCACGGAATCCGCGACCAAATTCTTTGTTATGAATATCTAATGGTGTTAACGGCACAACGCCACCTCCAAGTAGTTATCTAAATTTCCTATTTCAATTATATCTTTTCTTCGACAAAATAGGAGGATTTCCTTCTAAAAAACCAATCATTTTAGTATACCATACAAAATTCTCCATTTGTCGCGCTTTGTTCTACCTTCTACAGAAAACAATTTACTTCGTCCATATCCTCTCACTGAAAAAACATCTCCTGGATAACATTCATAAGAAGTTTGCTCCACTGTTTTCCAATTAACTTTTACTAAACCATTTTTTATGAAAGGTTGTACTTTTTGTCTGGATATATGTAACATTTCAGCTAACATAACATCTAAACGAAGTGAAGAAACCGTTCCAGATTTCTCTCCCCACGTTTCTTGCATCTGTAGAATTTTTTCTCCTTGCACTGGTGATAAGGAGACTTTCACTTTCCCTATAGATTGTAAGTTCATCTCAATATAAGATACAACTTCTTTCGCGACTACAATTTGGGCACGATCTTCTTGAAGCAAAATATCGCCACATTTTTCTCTCGTTAAACCAAGAGACATAAATGTACCTAATATTTGCCTATGTTCTAGCGTATAAAACTTGGAAGGATAGTCAATTTCCAATACTTCTACTTGAAATTCCTCTTCATTCACTACTAGATAGTCCGGATAAATGAGTGCTCTCTTACGCTCTGCATGAGGCGTTGCACCATCAAACTGTACAGCAACATCCCCTTGTCCTATTACCATAGTGACAATTTGTTGTTGTCTTGGATCAAGGAAGTCTGTTAACTTCACTTGATGGTACTCCGCTGCTCGCTTCCACTCTAACACCTTATCCACAAAGACCTCTTCATCGGGTCTGAAATGTTCATAGATGCTCATGTATTTAACCTCTTACTATAAGAAATAGTTGAATATACTTATTAAACCATTCGTAGCAAGCTTTAACGTGAAAATCGCAACGAGTGGAGAGATATCAATCATACCAAGCGGCGGAATAAATCTGCGAAATGGTTCTAAATACGGTTCACAAATACGCGCAAGAATTTCTCCAAAAGTTGATTCCTTTGCACCAGGGAACCATGATAGAAGAATGTAAATAATAAGTGCCCACGAGTAGATCTCGATAGCAGTAATTAAAACGTTTAAAACTGTTACCATGGCGTATTACCACCTCTTTATATTTGTGTCTTCTTCTTCACCGAATAACTCTGAAATTGCACCAACAATATCTACATTTTCAGGGGTACACATAAATGTTTTCGGTCCTATTTTTTGAATGTCCCCGCCTATAGCGTATACAGTACCACTTAAAAAGTCAACGATACGTACAGCTTGATCAGTAGACATTCGTTGTAAATTAATCACAACAGCTCGTCTACCTTTTAAATGGTCCGAAATCCCTTGTGCTTCCGAATATGTGCGTGGTTCTAATAAAACAACTTTTGAAGATTGCTTTGCCGTTTCAATGCTCACAACATTTTGTTTCGGTTGCGCTTTTGGAAACGCAACATCTTGTTGTTCTGGCGGATCTTGCTGCTTCTTCATGTCTGTTTGCTCCTTTTCATAACTATATTGAGCTGCTTCTTTTTCTTCCGGTGTATCAAAAAAGAAGTATTTTACTTTTGACCAACTCATAATAAGATTCTCCTTCCTTTTACGCTTTTCCTACTAAAATCGTCCCCAAACGAATATATGTAGCACCTTCTTCAATTGCAATCGTGTAATCATTAGACATTCCCATTGATAATTCTTTACATGGCGCATGTAATAATTCTAGCTCCTGCACCTCTGTTTGTAGCATACACAACTCCTTAAAACAGCGTCTGATTTCTTCCTCTTCTTCTGTAAACGGAGCCATTGTCATTAGTCCCACCACTTCAATCTTATCCAATTCTTGCAAACTTTGAATAAAAGAAACGGTTTCTTCTATTGCCAATCCTTGCTTTGATTCTTCAGGTGATGTTTTCACTTGAATAAAACATTTCACTTTCTTATCAGCACGTTTTTGAATTTCTTTTGCAAGTGAAAGACGATCTAACGAATGTAAATAATCAATTTCATTAATGATTTCTTTTACTTTTCTCGTTTGTAATGATCCAATAAAATGCCAATTCACTTTTGAACCGAAATGTTCGTACTTCTGTAAGAAACTTTCATTTCTATTTTCACCTAAATCGATAATTCCAGCTTCAATTACTTCGTTTGTTTTTTCAATTCCTACCGTTTTTGTAACCGCAACGAGTTTAATATCTTGCAACGAACGTCCCGCTCGTACGCAAGATTGTTTAATTGCTTCATTTACAGTTGTTAAATTTTTTTGTACTGTCACTTGCTTTCTTCCTCCTTAAAACCTATGAAACTCAACATTCTTCCTGTCTTACCTTGATCACGACGATGAGAGAAAAATAGTTGTTCTTCACAGCTTGTACAAAGAGATGACATTACAATATTCTCTTCTTTTATGCCTGATTGTACACATAATATACGATTAATTTCTTTTAAATTAATTGCGTACTGCCCATCAGAAATTTTTTTATAAGGGACAGAGCCGTTTACTACTTGCTCTGCTGCTGTTAACACTCGATCATCAACAACGTAACAACAAGATCCAATTGCTGGTCCAATTGCAACATGAATTTCATCACTTGAAATCCCTTCTGCATTCCATTTTTGAATCATTTCCTTTGCAATCTCTTTTACAGTCCCTTTCCATCCAGCATGCGCAAGTCCTATCATACCATGTGATGGTGCATAAAAATAGAGTGGAACACAATCCGCGTAACATGATGTTAGAAGAACATCATTATTAGTCGTATAAATGCCATCTGTTTTTGAAATGCCGTCTTCATATGAATAGACGCCACTTCCTTTTTCCTGTTGTCCTACTTTTTCAACATGATGATCATGAACTTGTTCAGAGCAAATCCAGTTTTCTAATGGTTTTTGTAACTTATTTGCTAAAATGCGTCTGTTTTCATGAACGTTCTCCACGATATCATTCACATGTAATCCTAAATTCATCGCATGAAAGGAGCCCGTACTTACCCCACCATCTTTTGTCGTAAATCCAGCAGTAATGTTTCCAAGTTCTTTCCACGCTTGTAAATACAGTATACCGTCCACATATTTAAATGGTTGTCTCATAAAGTGACTCCTTTTAATTAAAATAACATAAAAAAGCATGGTACTTCCTGTCTATTTTACCATACTTTTATTTTTTCATAATGCCAACAGAAAAAAAAGAGGAATTTGTAATATTCTTTATGAAATTGTCGGTGTTTGTATTGATTCTGTTACAGAATTAACAGGATTCACTCTAACAAGTATGACATCTTCCCCAATTTTCATAATTTCCTCCCAAGGAATTACAATTTCTACATCCTTCCCAAAGATCCCTAACATACGTGCCTGTTTGGAAATAATAATAGACCCGATCTTCCCTGTGTTCATATCAATTTCAATATCTCCAATATTCCCAAGCCTTTTTCCATCTGAAACATTTATTATCTCTTTCATCTGCAACTCCGAAATTCTTATCATTTTCATCCTCTCCCTTATATATGACGAATTGAAAAAAACACTGTTTCTCAAATTAACAGGAAGCACCCTCTACTAATCCCATATTATTTTCATTATATGAACACAGCTTCCCTACTATGAGCGAAGACAAACTATATTACATATAAAAAGGTTTCACCATAAATGGTGAAACCTTATCCTTGAATCGTCTTATTCATTTGTTTAATAGCTGATTTCTCTAAACGTGACACTTGTGCTTGAGAAATCCCAATTTCTTCTGCAACTTCCATTTGTGTCTTTCCTTGAAAGAAACGTTTTCGAATAATCATTTTCTCACGATCATTTAAACGCTTCATCCCTTCTTTCAGTGCTAACTCTTCAACCCACTGCTCGTCCTTTTGTTTTTCATCACTTAACTGATCCATAACAAAGATAGGATCTCCCCCATCGTTATAAATCGGTTCAAATAATGACACTGGATCTTGAATCGCATCTAATGCAAAAACAATTTCTTCATGAGTCACTTCAAGCACTTTTGCAATATCCATTGCTGTTGGTTCTTTTGAATTTTCTGCAATCAATTTCTCTCTTACTTGTAACGCTTTATACGCAATATCTCGTAATGATCGAGATACGCGAATCGGATTATTATCACGCAAATATCTGCGTATTTCCCCAATAATCATCGGCACAGCATACGTTGAAAATTTTACATTTTGGCCTAAATCAAAGTTATCAATGGATTTCATAAGTCCGATGCAACCAACTTGAAATAAATCGTCAACATATTCTCCTCTGTTATTAAATCTTTGGATGACGCTCAGTACAAGACGTAAGTTTCCATTCACTAATTTCTCTCTTGCGCTTATCTCTCCACTTTGCATTTCACGAAATAATTTACGCATTTCATCATTTTTTAGTACGGGAAGTTTAGCTGTATCAACACCGCAAATTTCTACTTTGTTTCTCGTCAAAGTGTTCCCTCCTATCGGGAGTTGCTGTACAGTGTAAAGTATTTCCTTTGAAGGGGATTTTATGCATGCGGTTTTCTCTTCATTTTTCATTTTCGTTGTCTCTTCTCATACAACGAAAGAGAATAAGACCAGCCTAGATAACGGCTGGTCTTATTCTTTACACCATTTTATTAAATTCTTTTCGTAATCTTTTTATGATTCTTTTTTCTAAACGCGAAATGTATGACTGTGAAATCCCAAGCATATCCGCCACATCTTTTTGCGTCTTTTCCTCTTCTCCAGCAAGCCCAAACCGAAGTTCCATAATTTGTTTTTCACGATCATTTAATTGATGCAATGCTTTCATTAGAAGATGACGATCTACAGTAGCTTCTAAATCTTTTGTAATAATATCATCATCTGTACCTAATACATCTGATAACAAAAGTTCATTCCCATCCCAATCGATGTTAAGCGGTTCGTCAAAAGAAACTTCTGAACGATTTTTATTATTCCGACGCAAATGCATTAAAATTTCATTTTCTATACAACGTGAGGCATATGTCGCTAATTTTATTTTCTTTTCCGGATTAAATGTATTCACTGCTTTAATAAGGCCGATTGTTCCTATACTAATCAAATCTTCAATATTTATCCCTGTATTTTCAAACTTTCTTGCTATATATACAACTAACCGTAAGTTGCGTTCAATCAGTAACGATCTTGCTGCCTGATCTCCTTTTGGCAATTTATTCAAAAGAACTTCCTCTTCTTCTTTCGTTAACGGTGGTGGCAACGCTTCACTTCCACCGATATAATAAATTTCATCGGTCTTAATTCCTAATTTCAACAATACTTTATACCAAAGGTATACTAAATAAAATTTTAATTTCATCATATTATCCCGCCTCCCATTATTAAGCAATTACCATTTTTTGTGAAATTAACATTTTCGGATGCACAATACATTGATACTCTCCATTGGTTGACAACTGTTGTGTATTTAATCCAATCAATACTTTGCTGACTACAATAGAACTACCTTCATGATAAATTTGCACACTGTCTGGCTTAATTGCCCATAAAAATTGATTCTCTACTCCTACTGCTCTGAAAGGAATTAAGCGTAATTTTGTCGCCCAGCCAGAATCATTTTCTGGTATTTGAGGAATCTCTGTTTTGGAATAAATTTGTTCTGTTAACCAAGCTGGCAAGCAATGCTCTAATGATGAAATATGCATAATCATAACGGGTGTTTTTGTTAACGGGTCGTAAAGTTGGTTCCCACTATCAATTAAACCTGCGAGTTCTAGTTCCTCTTCAGCTAATTGAATTTTCAATTTCACAATTTGGTCATAGTGTATTTTTGTAACCTCTACGCTTTCAATACGCTTTTTAGAAAAATAATAAATTACTGGAAAACCAAAAACAACAAACAACCAGCTAATTGGATCACCGTAAGAAATTGATTGAGATTGAACCAATCCATTTACCATTTCATTCGTTTGCAAAAAGAAATGAGTCCCAATTAACCCTCCGCCAACCATAAAGGTTACAAAGTAAAAAGTAAAAACAGTTTGTGCATAGTTTCTAAACGTTGTAAACCCAAATGCTGTATACACAATAAGTAACGAGTACAGTAGTTTCATAATTGGATGTGTCATCATAGAAGCAAAAGGAGTAAAGGCAAAAATAACAATGGTTGAACCTATAAATGCCCCTAACACAAGCCTCCATCTTTTGATCTTCTTTTTTAACACGGTTGCTGTTAATAAAAGTAAAAGAAAATCAATGCAGGCGTTTAACAACCAAACAACGTCGGCGTAAACAACCAAACAATTCACCTCTTTTTTTAAGTTGAGACTAGTATAATGCATATCCAATAGGAAAGTGTGTCAATTTGCGGAGGTGTTTTTTTGTTATTTTGTGCTTTCTAGACAAAATCTGTCGGTAAAAAATAAAAGTATATGTTTCATAGAACACTATATCTTTTTACTTATATATTAAGTGAAACTTTAATCACCCCGCACCAATCAGGCTGCCCAGCAAATAGCGGGATAAATCGAAATATATAAAATAAAAAAAGACCTGCTTAGCAGATCTTTTCCCTGTATAAAACAAAAAAGGAGCATAAAAGCTCCTTTTCTTTTATCGTCTACGACGGTTACGTAAGAATGCTGGAATATCAATGTCATCTGAATCTGTATGACGCTCATGCACAACCGGCTCTTCACGTTTCATTTCACGCTTAACTTCACGTTGTTTTGAAGGTTGAGCTACTTGCTGTTGCTGTTGTTGCGTGTGATTCGCAGTCGGACGGATAATTGGTTTTGGTGGCTGCGTCGAAGCACTATCATCAAAACCAGTTGCAATTACAGTTACAACGATATCATCTTTTAATCCTTCATTAATAACAGAACCGAAGATCATATTTACTTCTGGATCTGAAGCTGAAGCTACAATGTCTGCCGCTTCTTGTACTTCATATAAGCTTAAGTTAGCTCCACCCGTAATGTTCATGATAACACCTTGAGCTCCATCGATAGATGTTTCTAATAATGGACTAGAAATCGCTTTTTTCGCAGCTTCAGCAGCTCGATTTTCTCCATTACCAGAACCAATACCCATTAAAGCAGAACCTCTATTAGACATAATTGTCTTTACGTCTGCGAAGTCTAAGTTAATTAAACCTGGTGTTGCAATTAAATCAGAAATACCTTGAACACCTTGACGTAATACGTTATCTGCTTCACGGAATGCTTCTAACATCGGCGTATTTTTATCAACAATCTCTAATAAGCGATCGTTTGGAATTACAATAAGTGTATCTACATTTTCTTTAAATGCCGCAATACCAGATGCTGCTTGCGTTGCACGTTTACGTCCTTCAAATGTAAATGGACGTGTCACAACACCAACTGTTAATGCACCTAATTCTTTTGCAACTTGAGCAACAACTGGAGCTGCACCAGTTCCAGTTCCGCCGCCCATACCAGCAGTTACGAAGACCATATCTGCACCACGAAGTGCTTCTTGGATCTGTTCTTTACTTTCTTCTGCAGCTTTTTTCCCTACTTCAGGGTTTGCACCTGCACCAAGTCCACGTGTTAATTTTCCACCAATTTGCATTTTTGTTTCAGCTTTTGATAGATTTAATGCTTGTGCATCAGTATTCACAGCGATAAAGTCTACACCTTGTACACCGTGTTCAATCATACGGTTTACAGCATTGTTTCCGCCACCGCCGACACCGATAACTTTTATATTCGCTAATTGATCTTGAGTAGTATCAAACTCTAACATGTCGAAATCCCCCTAGAACCTCATTTTTCGTGTCCAATTTTAATCCCATAAATAACGGAATACACGTTTTACTTTTGACATCATACGTTCATCATTTTGATTATTATTGTTTTGATTACGAGTTTTTTGTTTCGCAGGTTGCTGTTGTACCGGCGTTGGTGCTGGTGCTGGTACTGGTTCAAAATGTTCTTGCTTTTCCTGCACATTTTTTCCACGTAATTTAGCTTTTTGATAAGAATGTTTAATTAATCCTACTCCACTTGTATATTGGGGCTCACGCACACCAATATAATCAGGAGTCGCTATACGAACATTTTCATGTAAAATATCATATGCAAGATCAAGAACACCCGGCATAGAAGCAATTCCACCAGTTAGTACATAGCCAGAAGCTACTTGCTTTACTCCTAACTTACGCACTTCATCTTGAACAAACATTAAAATTTCCTCTACACGAGCCTCTATTATATCCGATAATTCCAACTGAGAATATTGTTCTGTTTGATCGCTTCCCATAATAGAAACCGTAAACATCTCTTCTTCAGATGCTGTATCATAAAAAGCATGTCCATATTTCAACTTTATTTGATCTGCATTGTCTGTTGAAGTTTTCAACCCAATCGCAATATCCTTCGTTATATGGTCTCCACCTAACGGTAATACGCTCGTCGCTTGTAACTCTCCATCTTTAAAAATAGATAAAGTTGTAGATCCTCCCCCCATATCAACAAGGGCTACTCCTCTATTTTTTTCATCTGAAGATATAGCAACTGTTGCAGCCGCTAAAGGTTGAAGACAAATATCAACTATTTCAAGACCTGCTTTTTCTACACAACGAAGTAGGTTATGTAGTAAAGTTCTCGAGCCTGTTATAAGTGTACCTTCCATTTCTAATCTTACACCGATCATCCCGCGTGGATCGTTAATCTCGTCAAGACCGTCTACGATGAACTGTCGAGGTACCACATCAATAAACTCACGCTCTGGAGCAATTGACACAACTTGTGCTGCATCTAGAACGCGTAAGACATCTTCATTCCCGATTTCACGATCTTCATTTGAAACAGCGACTACTCCGTGACAAGGAAGTAGCTGTACCTGGTTTGCATTGACACCTACTACAACTTGCTCAATGTGGATTCCCACCATGCGCTCAGCTTGTTCAATTGCTTTTTTAATTGATCGAACAGTTTCGTCTATATCAACTATCGATCCCTTCTTTAAACCATTTGATTTTACATTTCCAACACCAATAATGTTTAAGCTGTCATTAACCATTTCACCAATGATGACTTTAACATTGGATGTACCGATGTCAAGACTAACATATATTTCATTGCTGTTCATTCTTTGGCACCTCCTTCTTTATTTATACCATACAACTCAATATATGGAACAACAATCGCAACTTTACTATTTATAAGAAAAATATTCAACGTCTTTATACGTTTCCCTTTTTTAACCCTATATTTTTCTTATTTTTATTTAACATTCATTTAAGAATATCGCAGTAAACTGTGAATAACTGCTTATCTTGAAATAATTCTATTTCAAGTGTAAAGATTACCGCCAAGTATAAGTCTACACTAAGATGTACTCATAGAAAAGTGAAACTTGTACCAATCCTAGTATGAATCTAAGAATTTTTACATCTTTTTCATCAAATGAACCATTCTTGTAAATTCAGATGCATTCAATAGAACGTTCGTTTCGTTTTTTCTACAGGAACGTAGTAAAAACTATCGTTCTATTCTTTTTTTTCTTCCGCTCCTAATTCTTTCGTATATGCCCCTACTTCTAAATCAATTAATACCTTTTTACCCGGCTCAATTGTTTTTAAGATAAGCGGATAAGCTTCCATACGCTTTGCGAAATTTTGAATCGTAGTGCTCACTTCGTACCCTTCGTTCATATATAAAGTAAGATGATCTTCATTCGCATTCGTCGGTGAATAACGAATTTCAGAAATAGACCTTAAAATAGTTGGTGTTAATTTTTCAAGCTCAGCAATTAACTCCTTCATTTTTTCCTCTTTAAAAGGTTCAAAAATTGGTGCTGCAACAGGAAGTTTTCCGTTCGGAAGTACATCAAGTGTTTTCCCGTTCTCTAGTAACGGTTGTAATTTCCCATCTTTGTTTATATAACCAATCGTTAAATATTCTTCAATATGAACATCAATTTTATTTGGAAAACGTTTTTTTACATTTACTGCTTTAATTTCTTTTCGTTTCGTTAGGTTTTCTTCTGCTTTATGTGCTGTCACTCGGAAATAACTTGTATCATACGTCACACCTGATTCCTTCATCACTTGTTCATCTGTCATATAATGATTTCCAAACACACTTATCTTTTTGATATTGCTTAGCGGAGACCGAAAATAAATTAAAAAGAGCACTAATAAAAATAAAATTGATATGTATAAAATCAACCGATGATTAACATTTTTCTTGTTTTTCTTCTGTTGATTTTTTAACTTTGGTACACGATCCTGTAGTTTAATCACTTTACTATTTTTCATGTACGATCCCCCTACGTAACATAAAAAACGGCATGTTCCTCATGCCGTTCTTATCTTCTTATTATAACATAAATGATAATGAGCGGAACGAATAACCGTTATCTTCCAATGATTTCTACTTCTGTATGCATTTCTACGCCAAATTTATCCTCGATTGTTTGTTTTATTAATGCAATTAAAGATAAGACATCTTGCGCACTGGCTCCCCCAGTGTTAATAATAAAATTCCCATGCATTTCAGAAATTTGAGCTCCGCCTATTTGATAACCACGAAGCCCCGCCTTTTCTATTAAGTCTCCTGCAAAGTATGGGATTGGATTCCGAAATATGCTTCCTGCACAAGGATGATTCCACGGCTGTGTTTCACGACGGTAGTCTTTATTCTTTTGCATGACGCTTACGATTCCCTCACGCTCCCCTACCTGCAATTGAAACTCAGCTTCCAAAACAATACCAGGACGTTTCGTTTGCAATACAGAAGTACGATAGGAAAACTCCATTTCTTCATGTGTTAACCAATCAATTGTTCCGTTTTCAAACAAAATAAGAGCTTTTGATAATATGTTTGATATATCCGATTTATGTGCTCCTGCATTCATATACACTGCACCACCAACACTTCCTGGAATACCACTGGCAAATTCCAGGCCGGATAACCCTTGACGACTAAGTAAAGTTGATAATTTAATAAGGGGATACCCACCACCAACTCTTACTCTATGTTTTTCGACTTCTAAGTGGTCTAATCCTTCTCCTAAACGAATAACGACACCTTCTATACCTAGATCAGATACAAGAAGGTTCGAACCTCGACCAATTACAGTCCACTTTGTTTTATATTTTTTTACTAACTGCAACGTTTTTTCAATACTGGCAACATGCTTTGGCACAATTAAAATATCAGCTGGTCCACCTATTTTCATAGTGGTATAACGCGCTAACGCTTCATTCACTAACACGCGACCAACATTTGCTTCTATAAGCTCATTTACTAATTGCTCCATAAACAATCTCCCCCATACTAAGTATCCTTATTACAGTAGTATGCAGGGCGTTCACCTAACGTTATTTTTTTACAAGCTTATTCATTACTTCATACAGCTTATTTGCTGCATCTGGAATACCTAATTGCCCCGCAGCCAGCTTCATATTTTGTAATGTTTGTGCATCCAATAAAATCTCATCAATATCACGAATAAGCGTTTCTGCTGTTAAATCTTTTTCAAGCAACATTTTTGCTGCTCCTTTATCGACAACGGAACGTGCATTCTTTTCCTGATGGTTATTTGTTACGTAAGGACTCGGTATTAACACACTTGGCTTACCTAACGCGGTTAATTCTGCAAGTGTTGTTGCCCCCGCTCTTGAAACAACAAGATCTACACCTGTAAGTACCTCTGGCATATTATGAATGAAAGGTTTAATAATAACATTATTCGGATTCCCTTTTTGCTTCACTGCTTCCATCACTTTGTCATAATGAACTTCACCTGTTACATACAATATTTCGTAACTTTTATTTCCAAACTGTTCAATTGCCTCTACGAAAGCATCGTTAATCGGTCTAGCCCCACGACTTCCACCAAAAATAAGTACCGATTTTTTAGGAAGAGATAAACCTACTGAACGTTTTCCTTTCATTCCATTCTGATCCATTACTTCTGATGCTCTTGGATTCCCTGTCATCACCACTTTTGACTGTGGAAAATGTTCTGCAGCCGCTTCAAAACAAACCGCAACTTTATCAACATAGCGGCTTAAAAATTTATTCGTTACACCAGGTACACTATTTTGTTCATGTACAATGGTTGGAATACCTAATTTTGCTGCAGCATATACAACTGGTCCACATACATATCCACCCGTTCCAATCACAATATCAGGATTAAAACGACGAATATATCGTTTACTATCTTGTACACCCTTTAGGAAACGCATCACCGTTTTCACGTTATCTAACGATATTTTACGCTTAAATCCACTTATAACAATAGATTGAAACGGTATGCCTGCTTTTGGAACGATTGTGCTCTCTAATCCACTCTCCGTACCAATATATAAAAACCTTGCTTCCGGATTTAATTTTTTTATTTCTCTTATTAGAGCAAGAGCCGGATAAATATGACCTCCAGTGCCCCCACCACTTACTAATACACGCACTACTAACTCCTCCGCTTCTCTTTTCTTATTTCAGTTGTATTTATTTCTATATACATCATGTTTCTTCGCGCACATACGAAAAACCCTGTCTTATAAAACAGGGTTTAGTAGCGAGAATGGCGACTTATATTTAATAATACACCTACTGCCATTAACATTAATGTCAAACTTGATCCACCATAACTTAAAAACGGCAAAGTAATACCTGTTACAGGCATCAATCCTGTTACAACACCAACATTAATCATTACTTGAATCGCAATCATCGCCACAATACCTACTGCTAAAAACGTACCATATAAATCTGGCGCTCCTAAAGCTATACGAATCCCACGCCATAATAATAGACTAAATAATAATAACACAAATGAACCACCAATAAAACCTAATTCCTCGGATAAGATCGCAAATATAAAGTCTGTTTGCGGTTCAGGTAAATAAAGAAACTTTTGTCTACTTTGTCCAAGTCCAAGCCCGAATAATCCACCAGGTCCAATTGCGAGTAACGATTGAATAATTTGAAATCCACTTCCAAGCGGATCTGACCACGGATCTAAATATGATGTAATACGTTTCATTCGATACGGCGCTGATGCAATTAGCCCTACAAATCCTGCTACACCAAGCAAACCAAACATTGCAAAGTGAAATACCCTTGCTCCCGAGATAAATATCATAATAATACATGTCCCAACCATTACAGTTCCTGTGCCAAGATCTGGCTGTAACATAATCATCCCAAAAGCAAGAAATACAAAACTAAGAGCTGGTAGTAAACCACGTTTAAAAGAGGTAATTAATTTTTGTCGTTCCGCTAAAAATTTTGCTAAGAAAATAATCATCGCAAACTTCATAAATTCTGACGGTTGAATGGAAAATGCCCCGATTCCAATCCAACTTCGCGCTCCTCCTCGAACAAGTCCTACCCCAGGAATAAGAACAAGAATAAGAAGAATGAAGCAAACTAGCAAAATTACTTTTGAATACGTACGCCACACCCAATAATCAATTTTCATAATTAAAAACATAGCCACTACACCAATACTTGCAAATAGCAATTGCCTTTTTGCAAAAAAGAATGAGTCCCCCATTTTATAAGAGGCCCAAACCGCACTCGCACTATACACCATAACCATTCCGATTGTTAACAACGCAAGTGTAACGATGATGAGAATAAAATCAGGCGTTTTCTTCATTACCCATAAACACCACCTCTTTAGGCAGAAACTTTTGCCCTATGTAACAAAACATCAGTAGGTGTTAGCCTACTGATGTTTTGATTTACTTTATATAAGTTTATGCACAGCTTGTATAAAAATGTCTCCTCTTTCTTCAAATGTTTTAAATTGATCCCAGCTTGCACATGCTGGAGAAAGAAGAATTACATCGCCATCTGTAGAATGAGCATAAGCTTTCACTACCGCTTCATCTAAAGTATCTACACTTTCAATTGTATCTAATCCCGCTTTTTCTGCAGCTCTTACTAGTTTTGGAGCTGTTTGTCCAAATGTTACAATTGCTTTTACATTTTTGAAATATGGAATTAAATCATCGAATTCATTTCCACGATCAAGCCCACCTGCTAATAACACAATCGGTTGTGTAAACGCAGATAAAGCTTTCTCAGTCGCTAACATATTCGTTGCTTTTGAGTCATTATAAACCTTACGATTGTTAATAGTTGTTACATATTCTAAACGATGTTTTACACCTGTAAAACGTTTTAATACCACCGTAATCGCTTCATTAGAAACACCCAATAATTTTGCGATACTCATCGCTGCTAAAATATTTTCTAAATTATGTTGACCAGGTAAAACGATATCGCCTACTTCAACAACTTTTTCACCTTTAAAACAAAGAGCATTCTCTTTTATACACGCACCATCTTCAATTTCTTTCTTTGTCGAGAATAGTACTTTTTGCCCTTTACTATAAGCAGATAAAGCCATCACATCTGCATCATCTGCATTTATTACACTATAATCATTTTCTGTTTGGTTTTTAAAAATATTTGCTTTTGCTAAACCATATTCCTTCTTCGTCCCGTGATAATCTAAGTGGGCCTCAAATAAATTTAAAAACGCAGCAATTTTAGGTTGGAACAATTCTACTCCCATCAGTTGGAACGATGAAAGCTCTGTAACTACAACTTCATTTTCTTTTGCATCCTGTGCTACTTCACACGCTACAGTTCCTATGTTCCCTGCAATTATAGGATGCTTTTGTCCTTCTTTTAGCATTTCAAATGCAAGCATTGTCGTCGTCGTTTTACCGTTAGACCCCGTAATCCCAACAAATGGCGCTTCTGAAATACGATATGCTAATTCAACTTCCGTAACAATTGGGATTTGCTTTTCTTTCGCAGCAACTAATATTGGATTAGAATACGGGATTCCTGGATTTTTTACTACAAGAGAAATATTTCTCTCTAACAATTCTAAAGGATGACCACCGCATACAACGTCCATTCCTTTTGCTTGTAATTCTGCAGCAAGTACATTATCTGCTAAAGGCTTTCCGTCATTTACGATAACATTTGCCCCTAATTTTTGTAACAACGTAGCTGCTGCATAACCACTTTTTGCAATGCCTAATACAAGAATATTTTTATTTTGAAATTCAGTTACAGTTTTCAATTACATCCACACCCCGATATAAATTCCTAACACAGCTAATAAAAATCCTACAGACCAAAATGTCACAACAACACGCCACTCTGACCAACCACATAATTCATAATGATGGTGTAATGGACTCATTTTAAAGACACGTTTTCCTGTTGTTTTAAAAGAAATGACCTGAATAATAACAGATAAAGTTTCCATTACGAATACTCCACCAATGATTACAAGTAGTAATTCTTGTTTTAATAAAATCGCTACAGCTGCAATGGCTCCACCTAAAGCTAAGGAACCTGTATCTCCCATAAACACTTTCGCTGGATTTGCATTGAATACTAAAAATCCAAGTACAGCTCCTACAACTGCCATACAGAATATCGCTACTCCAAATTGCTCTTGCGCTACTGCAATAATACTAAAAGCTCCAAATGCAATAGCAGCTGTTCCTGATAATAAACCATCTAAACCGTCAGTTAAGTTAACTGCATTTGATCCACCAATAAGCATAAATAATACAAGTACAAAATACGCCCAACCTAGTTCAAACTTAACATCTGTTCCCGGAATCATGATGTATGTGTGGAACGCTTGCCCTTTTCCAATTAAAAAGAACGCAATAGCAATAACAAGCTGACCTACTAATTTTTGTTTTGATGTTAAACCAAGATTTCTCTTCTTAACTACCTTTATGTAGTCATCTAAAAATCCAATTAATCCGTAGCCAAATGTCACTAATAATAATAACGAAACCTCTGCACCTAAATGATTAAACTTAATCGCCATAATAAGTGAAGTTACCATCATAGATACATATATGACAATACCACCCATTGTAGGTGTCCCTGATTTTTTTTGATGTGACTTTGGTCCCTCATCACGAATACTCTGTCCGAACTTTAATTTCCTTAAAAATGGAATAAACAATGGCGAAAGGGCAACAGAAATTAAGAATGCTACCCCAGCCGTTACTAATAAACCTTGCTCAAGCACATGTAGTCCTCCTCTCACGTTGTTACTCTTCGTTGTTTAAACGCTCTGTAATTGCTTCTTTAGCCACTTCACGATCGTCAAAATGATGAACGTCTTTACCAATAATTTGAT
This sequence comes from Bacillus pretiosus, assembly GCF_051294775.1. Classification (NCBI taxonomy): domain Bacteria; kingdom Bacillati; phylum Bacillota; class Bacilli; order Caryophanales; family Bacillaceae; genus Bacillus; species Bacillus pretiosus. The sequence continues at coordinate 902,322 of NZ_JBPPHF010000002.1, read as the reverse complement.
ACGTTTCATGACCCTTACCAGCAATAATGATGATATCTTCAGCTTTCGCGTTAGCAATTGCATGGTATATTGCTTCTTTTCTATCAATAATTACTTCATAATTATTCCCATTTGCACCTTGTACCATATCATCTAAAATAGCTCCTGGCTCTTCACTTCTTGGATTATCTGAAGTGTAAATTGCATGAGTTGCATATTTTGTTGCAACACTTGCCATGATTGGTCTCTTTGTTCGATCTCTATCTCCACCACAACCGACGATGCAATATACATCGCCTTTTGCAAACTGTTTTGCTGTTTTTAATACATTCTCTAAGCTATCTGGTGTATGTGCATAATCAACAATAACTGTATAATTTTGTCCACTATCAACTACTTCAAAACGTCCTGGAACTCCAGCTAGTTGCTTTATTACATCAATAATCGTTTCTAAACTTACACCAGAAACAAGTCCTGCCGCTGTTGCCGCTAGTACGTTATATACATTAAATTTCCCAATCAATTTCATCGTAACATTTACACTTTCATACGGTGTTACAAGCGTAAATGTAGTTCCACCACTCGTCATAACGATATCTTTGGCCATAATATCACTTGTTGTATCAATTCCATACGTTACAACAGTTGCCGCAGTACTTCTCATATATTCCGCAGTTACAGCATCATCGTTATTCAGTACCGCGTACTTTTCACGATCATGGTTATAACTATTGCCAAGTTGTGCAAATAGCAACCCTTTTGCATGTTTATATTCTTCCATCGTTTTATGATAGTCTAAATGATCTTGTGTTAAATTTGTAAACACTGCTACATCGTAATCACATCCGTGTACACGACCAAGATCTAAAGCATGTGACGAAACTTCCATTACTGTACTATCTACACCGTGCTCAACCATTTTTAAAAATGTCTGTTGAAGTGTTAGTGCATCTGGTGTTGTATTTTTCACCTCAAATGTTTCATCACCGATTTTCATATTAATCGTTCCAATTAGCCCCGTTTTATGACCATGTGCGCGCATAATCTCATCCATAATATGCGATGTTGTTGTCTTTCCATTTGTACCTGTAATTCCGATTAAATGTAACTTGTGTGTTGGTTGACCATAAAAATAATCAGCTAAAACCGCTAACGAACGAAAAGTGTTTTTCACAAGTACAACTGGAACGTCAACATCAATTGGTCTTTCCGCAACAATAGCAGCCGCTCCTTGTGCCGCTGCTTGCTTAGCAAAATCATGGCTATCAACCGTATATCCTTTCATACATACAAATAAGCTTCCCTCTTTCACTTTACGTGAATCAGCTTCTATAGATGTGATTTCTGGATTTTCTTTTGGAACAACTGGAAAATCATGCAAACATGATAAAAGTGTATGCAACTTCATTTCACTAAACCCTCTCTACATTGTGTATTTATCTCTTTTTTAATAAGCAACACGTTACCTCCTAAATATGTAAAATAGGAGGTAAGTGCTACTGTGTCTAATAAATAGACTTATTTATAATTGGGGCTCTTACAGCCTCAAATTAAGTAACTCTTCTATAAAGAACTCACTTCCACCAATTGTACCATAAAACGTACTAGGTTACCTTTAATTCCCGAAGTAAATTCTAATTTTTGAGCCTTCTTTCACTTTAGCTCCTGCTTCTGGGGATTGTTTAATTACTTTCTCTCCGTCTCCACTTATATCAAGCTTCAAATCGACGAGTTGTGTCTGTAAGTCTTTCTTTTTCATACCAATTAAATTCGGAACTTCCACAGTTGGTGTATCGCCCCATTTATATTCTCTCTCAACTTGTTCTTTTCTCGGTTTCACTCCCATAACAGGAAGTGCATCCCGAAGAATATTCCCAACAATTGGAGCTGCTACTACTCCACCAAATTGCGTTACACCTTTCGGATTATCAACAGCAACATAGACAACAATTTCCGGATCATCCGCTGGAGCAAAACCGATAAAAGATACTATATAATTATTCTCTAAATATTTACCATCTTTCACCTTTTGAGCCGTACCTGTTTTTCCACCTACACGATACCCATCAATGAAAGCACCTTTACCAGATCCCTTTGCTACAACATTCTCTAATGCATACCGAACTTTTTCTGAAGTTTCCTTGGAAATAACTTTTCTTTTTTCCACAGGTGTCTTTTTACTTACAACTTGATTATTTTTCGGATCAATAAATTCCTTAGCTATATACGGTTGATACAATGTCCCACCATTTACAGCCGCTGCTACTGCTGCTACTTGTTGAATTGGTGTTACAGAAACTCCTTGACCAAATGAAGTAGTTGCTTGCTCGACTGGGCCGACTTTATCTAAATTAAATAAAATCCCACTACCTTCACCTTGCAAATCAATTCCGGTTTTCTGTCCAAAGCCAAAATTACGAATGTATTTAAACAATCGGTCTTTACCAAGACGATCACCAAGTTCAATAAACCCTGGGTTACATGAGTTTTGAACTACTTCTAAAAACGTTTGGCTACCATGGCCTCCCGCTTTCCAGCATTTCAATCTAGCTCCACCCACTTCAGCTGCTCCATCATCATAAAACGTATCTTTCTCTAAGTCTACTAAATTTTCATTCAAGGCTGCTGCTAACGTAATGATCTTAAATGTTGAACCAGGCTCATACGTACTCCATACTGGTAAATTTCTATTATACACTTCTGGAGAAACACTTTGAAAATCTGCTGGATCAAAACTCGGCCGACTCGACATACCTAAAATTTCACCATTTTTCGGATTCATTGCAATCGCAATCATACCATCTGGATTATATGTCGACTCTGCAATATTCATTTCTCTTTCCATAATTCTATTAATACGTGCATCAATTGTTAAACCTAAATTCAAACCAGCTTCTGGTTTTTTGAAATCATCGCCAACATTAGGCATCCTTTGTCCTTTTGCATCTGCAAAAAAACGCACATGACCTTCATCACCATTTAGCTCTTTATCATAATATTTTTCCAGTCCCATAAGACCTTGGTTATCACTACCTGCAAACCCTAATACGTGTGATAAAAAGTTGCCAAATGGATAGTACCGGATAGAGTCCTCTGCGATATAAACACCTTTCAAACTTAATCCTCGTACCTCTTTCGCTTTATCATGTGATATTTTCCTTCCGCCTTTATCTAACCTTACAATTGATTCTTTTTTTGTAATTCTCTTATAAATCTCATCTTTTTCCACACCTAATACTGCAGCTAACTTCTCTGCAGTCTCTGCTGGTTTTTCAATTTGCCTCGGTACAACAAAGACAGTTGGGGCACTTTTATTCGTAGCAAGTTCCACACCATTCCGGTCTAAAATTTTCCCACGTTCAGGTTCAAAAGTAATATTTCGACTCCATGAATCCTTCGCACGATCCGTTAACATATTGCCAAGAAAAAATTGCACATATCCAAGACGAATATCGATGATAGTGAAAATAAGTATACCTGATATGAGTATAAAAATAAGTCGTTTTCTAACCGTTACATTTGATACACGCATATTGGAACAAGCCTCCCTTACGCCTAGCTTGTTCCAATATATGCTTGTACTTATTTAATTAGAACTTCTTCTCTTTTACCATTACTGTTCTTCTGCTTCTTGTTGTGGTTCAAGTGGCGGTACAAGCGTTACACCTAACTCTGTACCAGGTTGTAACAATGTTCCTTCTGCCACACTTTGTTCGGTTACGTATCCGGTACCAGTAGGTTTTAGGTTAAGCTTTAATGTTTTTGCTAAATTCATAACATCACGAAGCGCCCAGCCTTGTATATTTGGCATTGTAGGTTTATCTCCCACTAAGAAGACTCGGTCACCCTTCAATGTTTGTTCAGTCGCTTTCGGTACTTGCTGCTGTACTTTCCCTTCACCTAATACGATTGGACGAAGTTTTGCTTTATCAATAGCTTTTTTCGCTTCTTCCATCGTTTTTCCGGTTACATCTGGAACAGCAGTTTGCTGCTCTTTCACATATTTCTTCGGATCTTTCACTTCATTAGGCTTAATCTTTAAATACTCTAAACTATTCTTCGTTACATATTTAAAAATATCAGCTAAAGGTTGTGCGCCACTCTCATCATCTTTCAATTTCGGTTGTTTAACAGCTACATATACAACAAGTTGCGGATCATCCATAGGTGCCATACCTAAGAACGAGAATATATAATTCTCTCTCCCTGTCATATAGCCACCTTTTCCATCCGGAATTTGAGCTGTTCCTGTTTTACCACCAACTGAATAACCATCGACTTTATAAGCGGTTCCTGTTCCTTTCGGCGATGTAACAACACGTTCTAATAACTGTCTTACTTGCGCTGCTGTTTCTTTTGTAACAGGTTTTCCCACTTCTTCTGGCTTATGTTCTAATTTTACTTCCCCTGTTATTGGATTTACAATTTTATCAACTGTATAAGGCTTCATCATTTTTCCGTCATTTGCAATAGCAGTTGCAGCTTGCACAAGCTGAATTGGTGTTACAGTAGAACCTTGTCCAAAAGCTGTTGTTACTTGCTGTATTTGCTGATCGAATCCAATTGTATTTGAACCTTCACCAGGTAAATCAATCTTCGTTTTTTCATCTAATCCAAAACTATGAATATATTTTCGGAATCGTTCTGGTCCAAGTTTTTGATCCCCTAAAATTGCAAACGCTACGTTGGAAGAGCGCTCTACCCCTTCATCAAATGTGATAGATCCCCATCCAGCGCCGCCGTTATGATCTTTTATTTTTCGGTTTCCGACTTGATATGTACCAGACTGATAATAATCTTGTCCTTTGTACACACCTTCATTAATAGCTGCTGCTAGCGTGAAAATTTTCATTGTTGATCCAGGTTCAAATGCATTTGCAATTGCGTCATTATAAAAATATTTAATATCCTCTCGGTTCGGATCATAACTAGGTTTAGTAGACATTCCTAATATTTTCCCTGTTTTTGGATCCGCAACAATCCCTATTAAGCTTTCTGGTTCATAATGTTTACTCGCTTCTTTCATTGCGTCTTCTAAAAAACTTTGAATACGCTGGTCAAGCGTTAAATATACATTATCTCCATTTTTAGGTGCCTTTACATTCACTTTTCCGCCGTCAAGAGATACGCCTCTACGATCGCCTGTATAAGCTACTTCTCCGTTAGAAGCTCCTAAATACTTATCCAAACTCTTTTCTAAACCAAATTGTCCTATAGCAATCCCCTTATCATCAGGTCTCGCATGACCTACGACATAAGATGCGAAATCACCGTTTGGATATACTCTGGCATTTTCAGTAATAAAAGATATACCTGGCAATTTTAATGCTTCTATTTGATCTTTCTGTTCTTTCGTCAAGCCCTTACCTAATTTCCCGAATTCCACTTGACTTTTATCTTTATTTAACGCAGCTAAAATATCCTCTTCGCCTTTTCCAAGTACTCCTGCAATTTTCTTTGCAGTGTCCTCTTTATTCTCAACCGGCTTCGCACCTTTTAATTCCGCTACAAGTTTATAAGAGTTTGCATCTTGCGCTAATACATGACCATTTTGGTCATAAATCGTTCCTCGATTTGCTTCGAGAACTCCTGCTTTACTATGTTTTTGCTGAGCGAGTTTATCCAAATCTTGATTATGCACTGTTCCTGTTGCTTGTATGTAAAAAAATCGGGCTAATAATAGCAAAAAGAGCAGGAGGAATAAAATCATAAAATACCCTGCTCCCTTATTGGTATGAAATTTAGTCATATTTCTCTTCATTTTCCCTTCACACCTATTGCCTTATTTGAGGCCCTTCACATTATTCGCATTAATTTCTAGCCCGTGTTTTTTTGCAACTTCAGCGATTCGTTCATAGCGACTTAACTTCTCTACTTCAGCCTGTAACTCTTGATTTTCTTTTTGCTTCTGTACAATTTTTTGTTCTATCGTCGCTGCTTCTACATTAACTTGATAAAGGCCTGCTTTATTTCCAATAAACGCTACACAGGCATACAATAAAAAGCCAATAAATGCTACATACAACAGTTTTTCGATTCTTGTAATCTTCGCTTTAGCTTTTGGCTGAACCATCTGCTGTGGGGGCGTTTGAATCTGTATCTCTTCTTGCGCTTGTTGTTTGTACTTTACAGCTAAGTTACTCATACCTCTCTCCCCTTTTTATCGTTTTTCAGCGATTCTCAATTTCGCAGAACGCGCTCGATTATTTTCTTCTAACTCTATATCAGAAGGTAAAATCGGTTTTCTCGTAATAAGCTTTAATTTTGGCTTAAATTCATCAGGAATAATCGGTAATCCTGGTGGCAATTGTGGCGTTGTGCTATTTCGTTTAAACGTCGTTTTACAAATACGGTCTTCTAAAGAATGGAATGTTATAACACTAACTCTTCCGCCCGGCTTGACCATCTCAATTGCAGATTCCAACGCTTCTTCAAATACTTTCAATTCATCATTTACCGCAATACGGATTGCTTGGAACACTCGCTTCGCAGGGTGTCCACCCGTTCTACGAGCAGGAGCTGGAATACCCTCTTTAATTAGTTCTACTAATTCTCCTGTCGTTTCAATAGCTTTATTCTCACGATACGCTTCAATTTTCCTTACTATTTGTTTTGAAAATTTCTCTTCACCATACTGGAAGAAAATTCTTACAAGTTGCTCATATGACCAGCTATTTACAACATCATATGCTGTTAATGGGGCATCTTGATCCATCCGCATATCTAACGGTGCATCATGATGATAACTAAAGCCACGCTCTGGTGTATCTAATTGTGGGGATGAAACACCTAAATCAAATAAAATACCATCTACTTCTGTTATACCTAATTCCTGTAGTTTTTCAGATAAATAACGGAAATTACTCTTTACTGTTATGAACTGCTCACCGTATGAAGAGAATCTTTCTTTCGCATTTTGAATCGCTATCTCATCTTGATCAAACGCGATTAATCTTCCACCTTCAGTTAATTGGGATAATAAATAAGAACTATGTCCTCCTCCCCCCAGTGTACAATCTACATATGTACCACCTGGCTTTATATCTAAGCCGTCTACTGTTTCCTTCAAAAGCACTGTTACGTGTTTAAACATTGTTGCACCTACTCTTTTTCCAATTAATTATGTTGAATGCATCTCCTCCTCCTAACGCATATTTCACGATTAGAGAACGAAATACTATGAAAGAACGACTCATTTAACTTGCCTACAAAAGCAGCATACTATACAAATCGCTATTTTCTTTTATTATATACTAAATTTTATCATCTTTTGCGGGAATTTAAATAAAAAACTGTCGAAAAAGATGATAATACGTTTACATTTTGTGCTATTTTGTCATATATTTAAGTATCCTGCATAATTACGATATTCACTTTTTTAAAATTGATAATTCAGAAAAATTTCACTTCACAGTAAATTCAACAAGACAAAAATAAAATCCTGCTCCTAAGAGCAAGATTCTATAGTTTTATAACATGATGTTTTCCGTCCCAAGAAAACGGTTTTTCCATTACACGATCAACGAAATCCAAACCAAACTGATTTAAATAGTAACATACATTCCACACACGCTCTTGCGGCGCCCCTAATGGACGAAGTGCAAATTGTATGCGACGGAATTTATTTAGCTGTACTTCATGTTTTTTCTCAACATTTCTTTTCAACATTCTTTCCAACAGTTCAATTTGTTCATTAATTTTGAATTCATTTTTCCCTGCAAACGCACTTAATCCAGGATCTATTTTCTTCACAAACTGTTGTAATGACGTATGGATATCAATTATTTCTTTTTTCGCCTCTACAAATCGATCATCTATCGGTTCCTCTATTTGATTAGATAACCAGTTTTCACGCAACTTATCTACGTTATTTAAAAACGGATCACTGTCTTGCAATTGCAAATCGTATAAATCTGTCGCTATATCCCTCTCTACATAAGTGATTGTAATACGCGGAACGACAGGCGGCATTTGGAAACCAATCGTATGGAAAACTTGTTGCAATTCACTCCAGTAAGCTAATTCCCCTGGTCCTCCAATAAACGCGAGCGTAGGAAATAGATACTCTTGCATAAGAGGGCGCGTTACAACATTATTACTAAAGCGTTCCGGACTTCTTTCCATCTCTTCCATCAATTCCTCATATGAAAAGGAATACGCTCCATCCTTCCCTACAAACTTCCCTTGATCGTCTTCAAGTAATACTCGCTCATTATCAATTTCCATGAATATATGTACTGCATTATACTTTGTTTCAATAATCGGTTTATATCCTAATTCTTTAATTATTTCCTGTTGGTTATGAAGCCCCTCTTGCACTTCTTTATACTTACCTATAATTTGCTTAAAAAACGGCACTTCTAATTTTCTTAATTCAGGATGATGCGAATCAACAAGAATTAAACCAGAATTAACGAACATTTTCATAATAAGATGGGCAAAGAAATCTACATACGTATTCGATTTCCCCAAAGAATCATCAATAAATTGCAGTACATCCTTTGTAAAATTCGTTTCAGGGTATGTTTTGAAAATTTCTTCAATCCACTTTCTACAGTCTTCCAAAGAAAGCTCGGACTCTGAAGCACTCGCCACTTTCGGATTACGGTCATGAAAAATAGTCTTTTTTATTTTTTTATTCTTCGTTACAAAAGTATGATTAATTTCATCCATATCATGGTCTTCACCAGCAATCCAGAAAACAGGAACGACTTTAACACCTAAACTTTCTTCCTTTTCCCTCGCAAGCTGTAAAACTGAAATAATTTTATGAATTGTATAAAGTGGTCCAGTTAATAACCCAGCTTGTTGTCCAGCTATAACAACATATGTATTTTCATCTCCAAGCGCTTTTACATTTTGAATCGTAGCTTCTCCCGCTTGTAATTTTGTATTATATTCTAATAAATGCGCTACTAAACCTTGGCGGAAAAACTCCCTCTCACGCAAATCATGTACACGCTGTTTAAAAGCATCTTCTGTTAACATATAGTCAAAACACGACTGTATCTCTTTTTTACCGTTCATATAGTCCGCTACAACACCTTGTTGCGGAACAGAGATTTCTTTTATCTCCATATAATTCTTCCTTTCGTATCCTGTTCTCTCACCAATCCACATTGTAGTCAATGTTGCACGTAAAAGCAAAGAATTACACTTATTCTTTTACTTCTAATCCTTTTATTGCATCGAACAAAAATTGCAGTGTCGGAACAGATTGTTGCTGTTTCTTAGCTTCTTCTAATACATATCCAACAATCGCACCGATTTCCGTTTGTCTATTTGCCCTTACATCTGCCAGCATAGATGATGTATTACGAGACGTTCTTTCACATACGTGACGTACCATTTTCCATACCATTTCTTTTTCTTCTTTAACAAGAAAAACGACTTCCTGAAAAACTTGCTCCATCAATCGATAAAAAAACGGGTTCGTAATCAACTCTCCGTTCCGGACTTGTAATAATGCTGTCAATGGATTGATACATACATTAACTACTAATTTTTTGTGCATGACATCCTTCCAATCATCTTCTATTTGAATCGGAAAATGAGGAAATGGAAAGCAATTAAATATTTTTTCAAAATGTATAGACTGGCCGTGCACGATTCCAAACTTCGTTACACCTAACCCCGTATGATAAACGATATGTCTTTCTTCTTTTTTTGCACCATGCTCTACAATCCCAACCGCAATATTTTCATTCCTTATTTGCTGCATAGCATGAAGGTGCGACATTCCGTTTTGCAAAAAGATTAATGAGGATTCCCCTCGCACAAAAGGTAGTATGTCAGTTATATGATATTGCTTAACAGCAATAAATATATAGTCTAGCTTCTGGTCTAGCATACTTTCTATTGGTAAAGCAGGTGGGAATACAGTTTCACGTTTTTCGTCCCTCATACAAGTTACACCCGTTCTATTCAATTCCTCAGCCTGTTTAGCTGTCCTTGTAAACAACGTAACATCTTGATTACTTTTTTGTAAATAAAATGCATATAACAGACCGATAGCTCCTGGTCCTACAACTCCGATTTTCATTTTCACACAAGGAACTCATATAAATACGTTACACAAGTCCCTTTTCCCTCCCCCTTTGTATCCCGCAAACGCCTGATTGGTGCGGAATCATAATTAACTAAAGGTGAACAAATCCCACTGACTACAGTTTCACTTTACCTTTCTCAATTCCATGAACATAGTTTACAATTTCATTACTCTTTAACAAACAAATGCAACCTCTACTTTCAATATGTATATACTACCTATTAATATGTTTCTACTCTTAGTTTAGCAAATCCTCAAAAAAATAATAAAAGAAATATACTATCTTCTTCATAAAAATAAAAAAATGAGTTATAATATTATTGTAAATATTTTTACTTTTCTGCATTCAACGAGACAAGAAAAGGATGTGATGTTATGGGATTCCCAAAAGTTGAGCGCTTGCTCATCAATTATAAAACATTAGACGAATTTAAAAAATTTAAAGGTTGCGGAGCTCAAGAACTATCCATGTTAGAAGAATTACAGGCAAACATTATTGAAAACGATAGTGAATCTCCATTTTACGGTATTTATTATGGCGGATCACTAATTGCACGTATGAGTCTATATATGAAAAGGAACGGCGGAGAACCATTCGAAATTACAGGTACTTACCTAGAACTCTATAAACTTGAAGTGTTACCAACTTTCCAAAAACAAGGATTCGGAGAAATGCTTGTAAATTATGCGAAGGAGCTACAGTTCCCAATTAAAACGATCGCACGTATCCATTCAGCTGGTTTTTGGGATAAATTAAATTTCCAGCCTGTATCAGTACCAGATGGTGATTTTTATGTTTGGAACCCAGAAACAAATTTGAATACGGTTACAAACGAAGAGTCTGCATAAGAAATAAAAAAACAGCTACATAGCAGCTGTTTTTTTATTTCTTTAACTTTTCTAATTTCCCATTCGAACGAGCGCTATTTCTTTCCGCTACCATTACACTTCTTTTTTGATCGATATAATCAAGCAATGTTCTATACTCTTCCTCATATACTGATAATCGCTCCAAAAGACTCTCTCTCTCTGTTTGTAACGATTCAATTTGCTGTTGCAACACCATTAAAGAGTTTTCATCTTTATAATTTTGCAAGAAATCAATAACATCATTCAATGTAATTGACGTAGGCTCTACTACCTTTGTCTCTTTTACTTCATAATTTTCTACTTTACGTAGTTGCTTCGCTTCTTCAATACGTTCTTTGTATTGCTTTCTAACGTAAGAATTCCATCTAAAGCCACATGCTGCTGGTGTACGAGATAAATGTCTTCCCACTTCTTTAAAGGCAGATAATTGCGTTCCACCTTCTCGAATATGCCGGAGTACTACTTCTGCCAGAAGCAAATCTTCATCATCAGTCCAAGCATCTTGTCTTGTTGTCGCCATCTCTCTAGTCCTCCCTATGCATTTTTTATTAAGCATATGCAGTTACTAGAAAAGATAGAATACAACAAATAAAGAATAAGACAAAAAAAAATAAACGCAGAAGATATCTTCTACGTTTATTTTCCCGCAATTACTTGCTGATTACTTCTTTACCTTTGTAAGTACCGCATGCTTTACATACACGGTGAGCTAATTTCGCTTCACCACAGCTTGGGCACTCTACCATACCAGGTACTGATAATTTGAAATGCGTACGACGCTTTCTTTTTACTGTTTTAGAAGTTCTTCTAAAAGGTACAGCCATTCTTCCCACCTCCTTAAAAGAAATAGTTATTTTCATATGAAGGCCTAAACCAGTCTTCCGATTATTTGTCAAAAAACTTTGCAAGTCCTGCTAATCGTGGATCAACAGTCTTTTCTTTGTTTTCTTCCGAAATCACTTGCCAGTCTTGACCTTGCATCGGTGCTCCACCAGAAACATCATCACTGAAAATTTGCATTGGAATCTCCAAAAGTATATTTTCCTTGATTACGGGCAGTAAGTCAAGTACTTCTCCTTCTAAACAATGAATTTCAGCTTCAGTTTCAAATTCTTCTTGTGAAGTTTGGAACACCTCAGTTGTTTTAATGTCAAATGGTAATGTCACATCTACTAAAGAGCGAGAACATGGTAAAACCATGCTTCCAGTTATATGTAGATGGAACGTAAACTTACCGGAGCCAAAATCAACTCTTCCTGTTACATGAGCAGGATTAATTTCACGAATATCTTTCTCGACCTCTTGTAGCTCACTTACATCTACCATCTCATCCAATGTCAATCCTTTATTTCTCAATTTATTCAATTGATGGATGGACCATTTCATATCATATCACCTCAAGGCAACAAACAAAATTATAGCTAGCCATTTTATATTTGTCAATGTTTTTTCTTTACACTATAATGAAGTCATCATAGTAAATAATATATAGAGTATCACGTTTTTGAAAAAGATGCTACATCGAAAGGAGAGATTACCATAAAAGCCAGTGGTATTGTTGTTGAATATAACCCTTTTCATAACGGTCATGATTATCATGTGCAACAAACAAAAAAGTTAACACACGCCGATATTACAATCGCTGTTATGAGTGGCCCTTTTTTACAGCGTGGTGAGCCAGCACTCATATCCAAATGGTATCGTACCAAAATGGCCTTATCATGCGGTGTAGACCTTGTTGTAGAGCTTCCATACGCCTTCTCAACACAAAAGGCTGAAACCTTTGCAAATGGCGCTATTTCTATTTTAAACGCCCTGCGTGTTTCTGAAATTTGTTTCGGTAGTGAAGATGGGCAGATTGAAAATTTTCATAACACCATCTCTGTGCAAAAAAATGAAGAAGATACTTTTAATCGTCTTGTAAAGCAATTTATGAATGCAGGTAACAGTTACGCAAAAGCTACATCTGAAGCCTTCCTACACATTTTACCATCCGAAAAAAACATAGACATGTCACAACCGAATAACATATTAGGATTCCAATACATGAAATCAATTTTCTTACAAAATAGTTCTATGCAAGCACAAACGATAAAAAGATTCGCATCTCATTATCATGATGAAACATTTAGCGACCAACATATTGCAAGCGCAACTAGTATTCGTAAAAAACTTTTTAGCGAAAATAGTTCTTTTACAGAAATTGAGCCTTTTATCCCAAAAGCGACTGCTTCTCTTTTAGCAAGTTACAAACAAAACTACGGGATATTACATAATTGGGAACAATACTTTTCATTTTTCAAATACAAACTCATGACGATGTCTCCAGAAGACTTACGACATATATATGAAATAGAAGAAGGTTTAGAGCATCGTATTTTATCAAAAATACAAAACAGTTCCTCCTTCCATTCATTCATGGAAGCATTAAAAACGAAGCGTTATACATGGACTAGATTACAAAGAGCTTGTACACACATTTTAACAAATACAACAAAAGAAGAAATACATAGCGCAAATATAGAGCAGCACGCGCCGTACATTCGTCTACTAGGCATGTCACAAAAAGGACAAACTTACCTTTCAAAAAACAAGAAAAAAATAGAACTTCCCATCCTTACCCATACAAAAACATTTGACCATCCTACTTTACACATAGAGCGAAAAGCCAATTCTGTATATTTCTCCATCATGCAAGAACCATTACGAACACAACTACTAAAACAAGATGCAACACACCATCCAATTCGTTATGATGAAACAACTGCAAAATTTCTATAAAAAACCTCTCTTTTTCAGAGAGGTTTATTTTTTCTCGCCCATTTTTTCCAAATACAGCAATGCATCATCCAGCGTATCAACTGGTACAACTTTCATTTTTGTTTTAATATCTTTCGCAGCCTCAAGCGCATCTTTATAATTCGATTTCTCCGCACCTTTTTCATTTGGCGCAAAGAACACTTCAGCACCAGCATCACTTGCAGCAACCACTTTTTGCTGAATACCACCAATCGGGCCAATTTCTCCCTTTTCATTTATCGTCCCTGTTCCAGCTATTTCATGTCCTCTTGTTAAATCATCTTCCACAAGTTGATTATATATTTCTAATGTAAACATTAGGCCTGCCGATGGTCCGCCTATTTCATGAGAATCAATTTTCACTTTCGGATCTACCATTAATTCTCTTTCAGTAACGATAGAAACCCCTATACCAACACGCCCATTTCCATTCGGAATGGTCTTTACATTTAAATTTTCTTTTAACTGTTTTCCATTTCTCTTGTACTCAATATTTACTGCTTCCCCTTCTTTTTTCCCTGTCATATATTCAATAAATTGCTCCGTCTTTTCAAATGTTTTTCCGTCGACAGCTATGATGACATCTCCAAGCTTAAGCTTTCCTTCTGACGGCATCCCTTTCGCTACTCCTGCAACCAATACACCTTTATTTTCAAAAGAAACAGTACGGTTTGCACGTTTATACGCATTATAGATTGCTGCATTTTGCGAATCTTTCATCGCATAATTTTGGCGAAATTGATATTCTTCATCACTCTCACCTTTTTGCAATATTTCTTCCGCTTTCGAAATATGTGTATATTTATTAAACTGTGCCGCTATTAAATTCACCACATTTGCTGGTCCCATTGAAACCGTAACAAGCATAAAATCACCGGATTCTTTCGTTCCACCCTCAACTTGAACGTAAGGCTCTAATTTGGCCGCCATTCCTGGTTTTGTTACATAATACGGTAAACGTACGTAAACAAGTAACATCGCCAATATAACCCCTATTAAAATTGCATATATAAACCGAAAACGCTTAAACATTATGTTTCTCCTTCCACTGCTCAATTAATAAATAAATATTTGCAACATGTTTTTCCGCCTCTACTTCTCCAACTCGAATAATGTCTTCAATGTTTGTAAAAGCACGTGAACTAAATTGTTCTACAGCTGGTCGCATCATTAAATCCGATGCAATTTGTCGATTCATCACCAGCTCATGTTGCATAATTTCAATACTCTGCATAATTACATCATAAATAGACGTAACCTCTCCATTCACTTTAATCGGCGATACATCAACAGCAATAACAATATCGGCACCTAACTCTTTCACAACCGATACTGGAATGCGATCAATCACTCCGCCATCCACCAATAATCGTCCATCTATCTTTTCTGGTACAAACACTCCAGGTACAGATATGCTAGCTCTCACAGCCTCTGCAACAGGACCACTTGTAAAAACTACTTTTTCCCCCTTCAAGATGTCAGTAGCCACAACAGCCGTCGGGATATCTAACTCTTCTAAATTTTTATTATATGTAAACATTTTAATCATATCTTTGACACGTTTTCCAGCAATAAATCCCATTTTCGGAACTGTAAAATCTAAATAATATTTCCTCTTAAAAACATTTGCCAGTTTATACAACCTTTCAACGTTCGAGCTAGCTGCATAAAACGTACCTACTAAAGCCCCCATACTACTTCCTGCAATCATATGAATCGGTATACCATTTTCTCTTAAAACTTTTATAACACCAATATGCGCAAACCCTTTTGCGCCCCCAGATCCAAGAGCTAATCCAATTTTCGGTTCTTTCATTTTTCTCACCCTTTAATTTTTTTCATTCCTTTTTCATACTTATGGTCTAAATGCACTACGTATCCACGTATACTGAAATGAACGTTTTTTGGGACAAAGGGGGATTTACTTACATGTATGAAAAATGGAAAACGGCTTTTCTTACCATATCAACACTGTTTTTAACCTTTTCTCTTGTACTTCACCCCCAAGCTGCTTTGCAAGCTTCCATTCGAGGGTTAAATATATGGTGGGAAGTTGTATTCCCTTCACTTTTACCGTTTTTCATCATTGCGGAACTTCTAATTAGTATTGGTGTTGTAAAATTTATAGGTGTTATATTAGAACCACTCATGCGACCACTTTTTCGCGTTCCAGGGATAGGCGGATTTGTTTGGGCCATGGGAATGGCTTCTGGATTCCCTGCTGGCGCCAAATTAAGCGCTAGACTACGTAAAAGTAATCAGCTAACACAAATCGAAGCAGAACGCCTCGTATCTTTTACAAACTCATCTAATCCACTTTTTATTTTTGGAGCTGTTTCTATCGGTTTTTTCAATAATCCGAAATTAGGAATCGTATTAGCTGCTGCACATTATTTAAGTAACTTTGCCGTCGGGTTATTGATGCGTTTTTACGGCAATAACAATATTTCCACGAAGGATCAACATCCTACTAAAAAACGTCCTTTTCAAAACCCTTTTTCAGTCCTACACGAGACGCGTATGCAAGAAAAAAGACCATTAGGAAAATTACTTGGGGACGCTATCGTTTCTTCTATTCAAACGTTACTTATGATTGGTGGATTTATTATTTTATTCTCTGTTTTAAATAAAATGATTACTGTATTTCATATTACAGCAGCACTTTCTTTTATTATGCAACATATTTTATCATTCTTCCAACTAACTACAGAATTTAGTATTCCAATCTTATCAGGCATTTTTGAAATGACACTCGGTAGCCAAATGATTAGTCAAATAAATGAAACACCCCTCCTGCAGCAAGCTATGGTAACAAGCTTTATTTTAGCGTTTAGCGGCCTTTCTATTCAGGCACAAGTTGCTAGCATATTAGCTGAAACAGACATCCGATTTAAGCCCTATTTTTTCGCACGAATTATCCAAAGTATTCTGGCTCCTATTTTTACTTTTATATTTTGGAAACCATTTTATGAAAAAGTAAGCTCTTTTTCACCTATGCAAAAAGATATCCCCGTATTTTTATCGAATCATTCTTCTATACTGCAAGAAATTTGGACATCTTTTGTACACTATGGACCGATCTTTACTTTATTTTGTCTATATGTATATGTTATCTTATTATTTTTTCGTAGCAACAAAGAAAAACCCCGTTCACTTTAACGGGGTTTGAAACTTTTCTTTTAAAGCACGTTCTACAACAGGAGGTACAAGATCTACTACGCTTCCTCCATATCTCGCAACTTCTTTTACAATGCTCGAGCTTAAAAATGAATATTGGTTATTTGTCATAATAAAAAAGGTTTCAATATTTTCATCTAATTTTCGATTCATAGAAGTAATTTGCATCTCATATTCAAAATCAGAAACCGCTCGTAACCCACGCAAAATCGCGTTTGCATTACGCATTTTCGCATACTCCACTAGTAGTCCACTATGTGAATCTACTTTTACATTCGGGATATCCTTTGTTGCTTCTCGAATTAAATCTAAGCGCTCTTCAACTGAAAAGAACGGTTTTTTTGACGAGTTGTTTAAAACTACTACGTATACCTCATCAAATACTTTTGCTCCCCTTTTAATAATATCCAGATGCCCAAGGGTAATTGGATCAAAACTTCCCGAAGAAATAGCTATACTAGTCATTCCGTCCCCTCACCTTCATACTTATAAATCGATATTGCTGTAATCCCATAATTTTCAGCTCTTACTTTTACAAGACTCCCTATAGAATCAGGTAAAACCACATCATTACCATGCTCTGACATAATTAATCCATCTCTATGTAGCAATCCATGTTGATCCATCACACTAATTAAAGATACAATTTTTTGATCTTTATATGGAGGATCAATTAATATAAGATCGAATGATATTTCACGTTTTATAAGAGCCTTTACCGCACGTTCTGCATCATTTCGATATACTTCAGCTTGTTCCTGTATTCGACAACTTTCTAAATTTTGATGGATTACTTTTATCGCTTTATTATCTCGATCAACAAAAATTGCTTTATCAATCCCTCTACTTATAGCCTCGATTCCAAGACCACCACTACCGCCAAATAAATCAAGAGCGATACCACCATCAAAATAAGGACCTATCATATTAAAGATTGATTCTTTTACTTTATCTGTCGTTGGACGTGTTGTATTACCTGGCACCGCTTTTAGTGGATGCCCTTTACATTTTCCTGAAACTACTCTCATCTGTTGTCACTACCTTTATTTCAATCTATCGAGCAATTATAGAAAACCTTTCTCCATTCGGTAACCGCTACCAAACTATACTATTCCATGAAATTTCCCATTCATTTCTCAACGAACAATAGGAGAACTTTGGCTTAAAATAACCGCTCTGCATTTTTATGTATTCATCTCACCATGCGCTAACACGAACCCATTATGTATATTCGTTTCACTTTATCTTTTTTATCCTATCATAAAATAAAAAAAAGAAAAATAAAAAGCCAAACATAAAATTTAATTTCATGATGTATATCTTCATTTAGATTGGACATAAATAATTATAACAACATCACCTTCGATGTTGTTGCCAACCGCGGAGAAGACTTACGTTTCCCCATAAGTTCTTCCTCCGGTTTCTCCTCTCCCTTTGCCTTCTTACTAGTACATGCTAGTATAAGAAGGGCCCTGCTTTGCAGGGTTTTTTTTCTTTGTCTACTTTTCATTTAAAAAGTGAGATGGTACAGTAAGTAAAAGAAAGAAAGAGGAGGAAAAAATATGATTCAACGCTTTATAGAACTTGGAGAAGGCTACTCTGATTTATATGAATTACTTGAAATTGCCAAAGCAAATCAAGAACGTATAACACATATGTTACAATTTGAAACGATTAAAAATGAAAAAAAAGTGTGCTCACTTGTTGTAATATTAAAACCAACTACTACTGGTGATTTCCAACCATTATACATATGTCGTGAAGGCATTCCTGTACTTGAGAATAAAAAAAGTAAACGCGTCATTTTATTTGAAGAAACGGCAGAACAACTAGGAAGAAAAGTGACTACCTTTACGGTAAAACCATCCACAACTTTCCCAGAAAAAGAACTGTTTTTCAATCATTTAATTGGTATTTTACGAATGAATAATTTCATTCCTCCAATGAAATAAAGTGTTATTTCAAGTAAAAAAATCCCCCGCTAAAATTAGCAGGGGATTTTTTCTATTAACTATAATCGTATTCTTTTGCCCGATCAGGACGTGAATTTTCAAATTCCGTTTTTAAATACGGGCGGTACGACTGTTCTATCTTCTTCACAAAAGGAAGTTTGTTCAACTTTTGCATCATATGCTCAATTTGTTCCATATCACAATATACTACTGCGTATTTTAAGCGTTTTGATATGTAATGTATGTTACCATATTTCCTTAAAATCTTGGCATGTTTCAATGAATGTAAATAAACAATCATACTTTGTCGTTGCCCGAACATAATCTTCTCCATCTTCTCCTTTTAAAAACATATATTTTATATTTTATGAAAACCAATCAGAAATTTATGACATTACAGGACAAACTCTGTATACGTTTTCTTCTATCTTCTAAAAAACGGGGTAATTTACCCCGTTTTACAGCCACAACCTCCGCCGGTACCACAACCGCCACCACAGCCACCAGCATCAAAAAATGGATTTCCTGTTGGAACTTTGATAGAAGAAGATACCTCAGAACCGATTGCTACACTAACTTCATCTAACAACTTTTGCAAAGCTGTTTCTACTCGTTTAAAAGCTGCAACCTTATCATGTAAGTCTACAGAACGCTTTAACTCCCTCATTTTCGTCGAAACGAAAGTATAATCAGGATGGTATTTACCGAAACGTTGCACTTCTTCATATCGTTCTTTCATCGCTGTAAATTGCTGAATTAACGTCTGAACTTCCATATCTTCATGCAATTCTTTATAACACTTACGATAGTCTTCTGCTATATCTGAACAGATAATCGCTTTTGCAAGCTGCTCTGCCTTATCTAATATCAATACGCTTTCTAGCGTCGCTACAATCATGAGAGACACCTCCGAGTATTCATCATACCACATTTAGAATAGAACTACTAATTGAAGTGTCTCACTAAACAGAAAGATATCACTCTAACTATTTTCCGTATAATCCCAGCACATACTTATACATTAATATGTTCCGCAATATTATATTTCAGAACATCCCATTTCCCACTATTTTCTTTCACATAACTAATACATGCATTTTTTAATGGTGTCTTAAACGAAATATCTTCCGGTGCAATTGCATGTAAAATTGCTTTTATCGCATGTGAATGAGCTACAATGATAATACGTTTGCCAGAATGGGTTTCTGCAACATCTTTTATAGCAGCAAAGCAACGAGTTACAATCTCTTCATCTTGCTCCATACCTTCTACTTTACCTTCTGCAATTAGCTCCCTAACAGTCGCAACCGGCTTCCCAGAAGCTTCACCAAAATTACGTTCAACAAATCGCTCATCTAATAAAATCGATTGCAATCCTGCAGCCCCTGCAATTTCCTTAGCTGTTTCGTGCGCTCTAATTAATGGGCTACTTATAATTACATCCCATGCTTCCGCTTGCAAAGCAACTGCACTTTGACTTGCTTGCTTCTTTCCCACTTCATTAAGTGGAATATCTTCACGTCCCTGAATAATCTCTTGAAAATTCCAATCAGTTTGTCCATGTCGTACTAAACAAATTTCCGTCATGCTCATGCTGCAACTCCTTTTTAAATAATCCGCTTCTATTGTATCAAAAGTTCTGCATGACGGACATAGTTTTCCCTTCCAATTATGTTGTATTTTGCTGCTTCATATACTGAAACATATCGATCATAATGGAGGCAACTGCCAATTGGTTTTGAAATTTCTCAACTTTATCTGGTATCGTTTTTTTGAAATGCTGCATAGCCGCTAACTCAAATGCCTCTTTTTCTTCAGGGTTTCGCGTTAGTTTTCTATACCAGTACGGTTGCTCCCTAATATAGCGAGATAAATCCTCATCAGCCTTTATAAACTCCATAATTTCTGCTCTCATCCGCTTTCCCCCTAATCCTTCTGAAAGAAAAATGGATTATTTTCGGAAGTACTTTCTTCTTGCCGCGCGGGCTTCCCTTGAAATTGTTGAAAAACTTGTTGCACACTACCAATAGCACTCGTCACATTAGCTAAATGGTGTTGCATCTGTTCCACATCTAGCTTTTTAAAGAAAGAAAGCATTTGTCCCATCACATCAGCAGTTTTTTCCTCTTCAGTTCGATTATCTTTTTCTTTTTCTTGTTTATTTTCTTTTACCGAAGAAAAAGCTGGCGCTCCATCAGGCCTAAAAGTTGCCCATATCGGATCTTCTTCACCAAGTAAGTACCATTCTTCATAAAACTGTTGCCAAGTTTTGTGACCACTTCTAACCTCATGAACCATTTTAGGGTGATGGTTTACAAACTCTTTAAACTGTTGAACCGATGGATGTAACGGCCCTTTTGTTGTTGGCATAATCCTCACCTCTTCATGTATATCTACTATATAGTAAGAAAAAAAAGGCACATGGTTCGCCTATTTTTAGACGATTCATGCACCTTTTTATCCTGCTATTTGCATACGGTAAGATTCCGACCTACACTTCAGTGAATACGAAGTACTTAAACGTGAGGTTTCCCCTACACAACTTAAAATTTCATTTTATTTTCGAATAAAGTTTTGTGTATAAAACTTATCGTATACCCCAACACCTAATCCTGTAAATTGTTCATTTAATACATTCTTTCTATGCCCTTCACTATTTAACCAACCTTGCACCGCCGCAATTCCATCACTATGTTGCGCCGCTATGTTCTCACCAGCAAGTTGAAACCCTACTTTCCCGCGCTGTAAACGATCTCCTAACGTACCTAGTGTAGGTGAATCGTGTGAAAAGTAATTATTATCCTTCATATCTTTACTATGCCCTATAGCCACCTCTGCTGTTTGTTGATCCCAAGCTAACAGCGGTAACTTATGGCGACTTCGAATAATATTTGTTAAATCAAAAATTTGTTGCATATTCCCATTCTCTATTTGTTTCATTTTATCTGGAGTCAATGGTTGTTCAGCTAGTAATTCACCCGAATAAACAAGCTGATACGGTCTTTGGCGTAATAACGTTTCATCATCCATATAACGAACACCAACAAGCTCATGTGTAAAATGATCAAAATATAATTGTGCCCAGCCATCTTCTACAGGTATTAATGGTTGTTCCATCACTTCCGTGTCAGATAACTCAAATTGATAACTATTTTTCCCTCTTTTTAACGAAATCTCATGCGAGAGTGGATTCTTTTTATACACTTCTTCATACTTTTCATTTATATAATAAGGCGGCACCTTAACTTGCTCACCAGCAACATACGCCGTTACAACTTTTCGTTCTGCAACTCCAAATTGCACATACTTAGTTAAATCTTGATTATATACCCACCATTCATATCCGTAAGCAGATGGCTCTATTCGAGATGGTTCGCCCCATTTTGCTAATAAATTTTCAGAGTCCCCACCAATCATATTTAAAACAGTATCGGAAGAGTCTTCATTTACTTGTTTTTTCTTTTTCACAATTTTATTTTCTTGCTTTGATTGCGATGGGGTTAATATATATTGTGAAACGAGTAATTTCCCGTATAAATCAACAGCTAAAATTAAAAATGTAATCATTACGATACGCAATAATTTCTTCAATCGATATACCTCCTGCACAAAACATAAAATTGAGATATACACAAATCCTTTTCTTTCCTTTTTTTGTGTGTACCGTACTCTTTTCACTATATCATATTTTCGCAAAAAAAGTCTGGATTCTACCTTTTCTCTCAATATGAATTGCACTTTCTTACTATTCATACTATTATAAAAATAATGATGTAACATGAAAAGAGGAGGTATTATATGCAATTTACCAATACGAAATTTAATGGGGCAGTCGTTGATTTAACACTATTAACAGAGATTATGGAAAAGAACCATTTTGTACTTGCTGGACAGTGGGATTATGAACGAGTTACATACGATTATAAATTTGAAATATTAAATGATATTTATTATTTGCGCGTACAAGGTTTGGCTGTTGAAGGTGATGTTGGTAGCAGACACGCTGAAATAAAGCTACTTCCTCCCTTATTAGGAAAACACTATTATCCTCACGGCGTTGAATATGGTGATGGTGAAACTTTCCCAACGAATGTACTTCAAAAAAGCGAACAACTCCTACAAAATATCGAAAAAGAGTTAAAAGAGTTCCAAATCATTGAGTAAATAGAAAAAGCGCATCATATTGATGCGCTTTTTCTATTTATCTTACTTAAGAATGAATCGTCTTTTTGACTGGATACCCATAAATAGTTCCATCCTTTACTTTAATCTCATCTTCCCAAGGAACCTTATATTTACCTTCAGCTAAATCTTTTACAAACGTATACGGGTTTTCTTTCACCCCTCCAGGAGTCGCTACATATCCCCTTGCACCTAAATTATATATATTATTTTCGAGACCCCATCCTAATCTAGCCTGATCTGCTAGCTCTGGATATACTTCGGCAGTAACAATCTCCCAAGGATTTCGGTGTCCCTGCACTAAAGTAGTCCCATCAAAATTACATACTTGTCCTTCACCAAAGTAATAAAATACCCCATCATAACCCGCTAAGTTCACTGACAATGTATACATTAAGTTTTGCCATGCATTCGAACGATTAGTTAACATCCATTGTTCACTAACTTGTGTGCTATATCCAGAAATACGAATCAAGACATTTGCACCTTTATAAGCTGCTTCACGAGCTACTTCAGGAAACATACCATCATGACAAATACAAACAGCTAATTTACTTCCTCCAGGTCCATCACAAACAGGTAAGCCTAAATCTCCAGCTTTCCAAGGTTCGACTGGCACCCAAGGATTTAGCTTACGATACTTCAAAATCATTTCACCTTGTGGATCAATAATTATTGCTGTATTATACGGTTCTCCACCATCAGGGTTTCTTTCCATTATAGAAAAAACACCATATACCTCAGACTCTTTACATGCCTCAGCAAACAAGTCTGTTTCTGGCCCAGGAACTGTACATAAAAACTCTTCTGTAGTCCATTTTTTTGTATTAAGCCCTTGTGTACTATATTCTGGAAATACTATCAATTCCAATCCAGGATACCCTGATTTAGT
Organism: Bacillus pretiosus; assembly: GCF_051294775.1. Taxonomy (NCBI): domain Bacteria; kingdom Bacillati; phylum Bacillota; class Bacilli; order Caryophanales; family Bacillaceae; genus Bacillus; species Bacillus pretiosus. Next base: position 878,423 of record NZ_JBPPHF010000002.1, on the reverse strand, counting down.
TGAATGAATTGTTTTTATGATCTGTTTAATTTGTTTATCAATGTCTGCACGTGACTCTACTACCGGTACTGGATATTGTATTAATGCTGTTAAAAAACCACTAATTGGCTTTACCATACTTCCACTACTACCCATTTAAATTCCCCCTTAAAATAGTTCTTGTTTATTAAAGATAACAATATAAATTTGTAACTCTCTAAAAAACTTGCACTACACATGGAATTATTACGTATTAAAGCTAGTAGTAAATCTTATATCCACTTTTAGTACATGCCTACACTAACTTAACATGAATAAATTGAAAATTCAATCTTTTATAGTTTACTAAAACTATAAAAGTGTATGGAAACCCATACACTTTTTTTACTTAGTCTGTAAATATGGCGGTAATTGTTGCAACTGCTCTTTATCTTTTTCACGCTCTCTACGTGCCCACCTAAAAAATACATAACCAATAATCGTACCGTACACTATTTCCTGGACAATTTTCATAATGATGCCACCTGTTTGTTGATCTTGTACGACTGGCATCCAGTGTAAAAATTCTGGTCCAGTTATATTTAAATCAGATAAAGTTCCCGCTGGTACACATAGTTCCATCGCCTTCATCCAAGCAGCCGGATCCGTATACGTTGCAAATAATGGCGCCGTCGCAAAAATGATTAACGCGCAAGCTGGCGTTAATAATATACCGTTAGCAAACATATAACCCAGTTTCTTTATATCACTTAACGTTTGATATTCTGGTAATGGATTTAGCATCGGCCACCACATCATGATTGCCGTAAAGAACAATATAGCGAGACAAATAGGATGAGCAATTTGACTTTGTTTTACTGTATCAAAAACAACTGGTAAATGATAAAAAGAAAACAGGCCATTAAATACAAACAATGCAATAAGTGGCTTAGCAAATATCTTCAATATAATTTGAACGAACTTAAAAGAAGTAATATAACGATATAACCAAACTGGTATACCAAGCAACAATAACGGTGGAACTGCAATATACATAACTGCCATTTCAAACATATGTGCACTAAATATAATATGACCAATTAAATCAATAGGCCCTCCCTTTACAAAATACAAAAGAACAATCCCGGTCGTAAAATAAAAAACTTGCTTCTTACTTACCTTTTTCGCATGTTCAAATCGCATTCTATATGGCCCAATAATTAAAAAGTACCCGATAAGGATCGAAAGCATAAATAGTAAAAAGATTGGACTCCATAGAGCTTGAAAACCAAATATCCACAAGTTACTCATTGTCACACCTACCTTCTTAAGGTTATCCTTTCACATAACATGAAGAGGGAGCTGTGACGACACAAGCTCCCTTATTCTTCACTTTTCAAATCCACACAATTGTCATAAAAGCTAAAATTGTAATTAACCCGATCAACAGACCAGAATAAAGAAAGAAACTTGCCGCTTCATGTCCTTTATGACTCATATGCATAAAATAATACAATTGAAAAATTACTTGTACCACTGCTAATAGTAAAATAAATGGTACTGAGAAAGTCGGACTAAAAGTTTTCGGATATGCGACTGCTGCAAATGCAACTAATGTTAAAAAAATCATTAATGCAAATGTAATAACTTGATGCTTCATTTCCTCCGCACTTTTTCTCTTCCGATAAACAAGATCAACTTTAGGATTATTCATTTGCTTTATCGCCATTGTTTATCCCACCATTCCCATCAAATATACTACAGTGAAAATAAACACCCAAACTACGTCAATAAAGTGCCAATAAATCGATGCAACATAAAACTTCGGTGCATTGTATAAATTTAGACCTCTCTTCGCATTTCTAAAGATTAATGTTAAAATCCAACATAATCCAAACAATACGTGGAGACCATGTGTACCAACAAGAGCATAAAACGCGGAACCAAATGCACTACTTCTCATAGTATGCTTAAATTCATGCGTATAATGATAAAACTCATATATCTCAAATGCTAAAAACCCTAAACCTAGCAACACTGTTACTAATAGCCAAAGTTGCATTTTCTTAAAGTTAAAGTTTTTCATATGATACATCGCATATACGCTCGTTAAGCTACTCGTTAATAAAAGCATCGTCATAATGAAAACGAGTGGCATTTGGAACATCTCTTGAGATGTTGGTCCACCATTTGTAGAATTCTTTAACGCTAAATATGTGCCAAACAAGGAAGCGAACAATACTGTTTCGCCTCCAAGAAATAACCAAAAACCGACGAACTTATTTTTTCCCTCAAGGGTTGCTTTTTCAGGCTCTGCTGGAAATGTTTCATTCGTTAATTTTTCATCTACATGCATTATGCCTTGCCCCCCTTATCTTCTAAATCTTCCTTATGAATATGATATCCATGATCATCGATTACTGAACGTAGGAACATTGTACCAAATGTAATGATTAAACCGATAATTGCTACTAATAACCAAAACTTATCTTTTCCACCCTGCATATACATTGCACCGAATGCCGCTATAAACAATCCTAAAGAAATGATAAATGGTGAAAACGATGGATTTGGCATATGAATATCACCAATTGGTTCCGCCGCTGTCATCTCTTTATTCCCTTCACGTTTTTCAATCCAAAACGGATCTAACCCGCGAACAAATGGTAATTGTTTAAAGTTATATTCTGGTGTTGGTGCTGGCATTGTCCATTCTAATGTACGTGCATCCCATGGATCACGACCAGCCTTTTCTTTTGAAACTGTCGTTTTAATTACATTGAATAGAAGAACAATCGTTCCAAGAGCCATAAATACCGCTCCAATAGAACTAATCATATTCCCCATTTCCAGCCCTTGGCCTTCAAGATATGTGTAGTAACGACGTGGCATACCAATTAAACCAAGGAAATGCTGTATGAAGAACGTTAAATGGAAACCGATAAAGAATAGCCAAAATGTTATCTTTCCTAACGTTTCATTCAATACTTTATTAAACATCAGTGGCCAATAATAATGAGCTCCTGCAAGTAAACCAAATACAACACCGCCGACAATTACATAATGAAAGTGAGCTACTACGAAATAGTTATCATGAAATTGATAATCCGCTGGTGCAGATGCTAGCATAACACCTGTAACTCCACCCATTACGAATGATGGAATGAAAGCTACTGCCCACATCATCGGTGTCGTAAAACGAATACTTCCTCCCCACATCGTAAAGAGCCAGTTGAATATTTTAATACCGGTCGGTACTGCAATCGCCATTGTTGCAACTGAGAAAATAGCATTTGCAACTGGACCAAGTCCAACAGTAAACATATGATGCGCCCATACCATAAATCCTAAGAATCCAATTAATACTGTCGCGAACACCATCGACGAATAACCAAATAATCGTTTTTTCGAAAATGTCGCGAAGATTTCTGAGAATATTCCGAAAGCTGGGAGTATAAGAATGTATACTTCTGGATGACCGAAAATCCAGAATAAATGCTCCCATATAATTGTATTCCCGCCCAATGCTGGATTAAAGAAACTTGTTCCAAATAAACGATCTAACATTAAAAGTCCTAATCCTACAGTTAACGGTGGAAAAGCGAATAATATTAGAGAAGATGTTACAAATGTCGTCCATGTAAACATCGGCATACGCATATACGTCATTCCTGGCGCACGCATATTAATAATGGTTACAAGGAAGTTAATACCTCCAATTAATGTACCAATACCGGAGATTTGCAAGCCGAGTACATAAAAATCAACACCATGGCCTTTAGAGGCTAAAGCTAAAGATGCATAAGATGTCCAGCCTGCATCAGGTGCTCCACCTAAAAACCAACTTAAATTTAAAAATACTCCACCAAAGAAAAATAACCAAAATCCGAGTGAATTCAAAAACGGGAACGCTACATCACGTGCACCAATTTGAAGTGGTACAGCGGCGTTCATAAATGCAAACACGAGTGGCATAGCTGCGAGGAAAATCATTGTTGTACCGTGCATCGTTAATACTTGATTATAAGCATCCCCAACAAGAAAAGCGTTGTTAGGAATCGCTAATTGAAGGCGAATAAATAGAGCTTCTATTCCGCCTATTATAAAAAACAATCCACCTGCAATTAAATAGAGAATGGCAATCTTTTTATGGTCTACTGTCGTTAAATAATCCCATATGACAGCACCCATCCCCTGTTTTTTTGCTACAGAACTCACGTTTTCAACCTCCCCTTCGCGAATAATCCCTCTTTACTTTTCAACTTTTAACGTTTGTAAGTATGCATTTAATGCATCAATTTGATCATCCGTTAAGTTGCCATATTTACCAGTCATTTTATTTCCTGGTTTCATATTTTCAGGATCTTTCAGCCATTTTTTTAAGTTTTCTTCATTGTTTTCGGCAATACCGGCAACCATATCGCGATCCGCAAAGTTTGCTAAGTTTGGTGCGATACGAGCGGAAGGTGGTCTACTATCATTAGATCCAACTGCGTGACAACCAATACAGCTTTTATTAAATATTTCTTGGCCCTCTTGCGCCTTTGTTGAAGCTACTTCTTTCTTCCCATCAATCTTCTTCATATCAGCAAGCCACTTTTTGTACTCGCTTTCATCTAAAGCTTTCACTTTGAATTGCATTAAAGAATGTGATGGGCCGCAAAATTCTGTACAAAAACCATTATAAGTGCCCGATTTATCTGCCTTTAACCACATTTTGTTCACATTGTCTGTATTTGTATCCATTTTCCCAGCTAAAGATGGAACCCAAAACGAATGTTTAATATCGGCACCCTTCAAATTCAAATACACTTTCTTACCTGTGGGGATGACTAAATCTTGAGAAGTCACTATTTTTTCTGATTTATAAGAAAATTCCCACCAATAAAGATTCGCTGTTACATCAACAACGATAGTATCTTTATCAATATTCTTTTTCTCCATCGCACTTACATCAGCAAGTTTGAATGTATATGTAACCGTCGGAACAGCTAAGATTAACAAAAGAATAATCGGAATAACTGTCCAAATAATTTCTAGTTTGTGATTCCCTTCAACTTGCTCTGGAATATAATCTTCCTGACCTTTCTTTTGTCGGAAACGCACAATTACATATAAGAAAATAATAGTAACTACTAGTACTACTCCTACCATAATCGCAGTTGCTAGTAAGAGCAAATCATATTGCATTTTTGCTACTTCTCCTTGCGGAATTAAAGTAGATTGAAAGGCTTTACCGCATCCCCCTAACAGTAAAGCCAGCAGTGAAACGAACGAAAGCAGTCGCCACTGTTTCTTCATACAAACAACCCCCACTTTCCTTGTGAATTAGATTGTACTTTATAGTTAAGTAAAGTAAATCTCAACGTAAAGAAATCCAATTATGTCGTTGTCTTAGAAGAATGTAACTACAATCATTGATACAAATAAGATTGTTAAATAATTTAGGGAATAAACAAACATTTGTACGGACCATTTGATGTCATCTTGCTTACGGAAGCCATAAAATCCTAAAACGATCCATCCGATGTTTAACAATGTTGCAATTACCATAAATGTTATCCCTAGTCCACTCATATAAAATGGTAGTGGTAATAAACATACTGTCCAAATCATAATTTGGCGTTTCGTAATTTCAAATCCATGAACTACAGGAAGCATTGGAATTCCTGCATTTCGATATTCATCAACACGTTTCATCGCTAATGCGAGGAAATGTGGGATTTGCCAAATAAACATAATTAAAAATAACATCCAAGCAATTGGATGGCCTAAAGATGGATCGATTGCTGCCCATCCAATTAAAGGTGGAACTGCTCCAGATATACTACCTACAACAGTATTTAGTGTATACTTTCTCTTTGTCCATAACGTATATAAGACAACATATGTGAAAGCACCAATAAATCCCATTAATACTGCCATTGGTGTTGTTAATAATAAAAATACAAATCCAAGAAGTAATATAACTAGTCCAAATGTAAGTGCAAATCCCGGTTTATACTTCCCAGTAACTGTTGGACGGGTTTTTGTTCTTTCCATTAACGGGTCGATGTCTCGATCAATGTAGTTATTTAAACAACATACCCCTGCCATAATTAATCCAGAACCAACGATTGTAAAGAATAACTTATCCAGATTGTCCATCACACTTAATCCATTAAAATGTAATGCCAACCAAAATCCTGTAAATACAGTAAGTGTATTTGAGTTTACAATCCCCATTTTAACGAGCGCTGATAAATCTTGTAGCCGAGTTGTTTCCGGTACACTTGTAACAGCTGACTCATCATGCAGCTCACTTGTTGCATGGCTCATCACTTTAACCCCCTCTTAAAACTTTCATCTTTCTTTTTGCGCCTATTTCGAATGAAATATTTCGCTTCTATATAGCAATATTATTACAGTAGAAATATTGTTAATCCATTCTACTACTAATCTACGCCCATACTCCAATATATTAAATCATATTTCCCGAACATTTTGTGAAGAAAACATGAACTTTTTGTGTCGAATATAAAAACTTAATTCTTACTTGTCCTTATCATAACATGATGTTACCTTCTATAATAAACTTTTTTGTCATATTTAACACGTATTCTCCCCATATCTTTTCAAAATAGCCTGTTTTCCACCTAAAAATTCCCTTATATATCCTATTTCCACACCCATTTTCTCTCCCCTGTCTGCCCCCGCCATTTCTTTGCTATTTTATTATTTTTTATATATCATAGGAACTAGCGCTTTTTATTCTATACATAATGGAATGAAAATATTTCGCAATAACTTCATAGCAGAAAGATGGTGAAATAGATTGCAACGCTTTATTAAATGGTTAGCAGTCATTACGAGTCTTGATTTATTAATAGTTTTACTAGGAGGCGCCTTAGTTACAAAAACAGGTTCTGGCCAAGGGTGCGGTAAATCATGGCCACTTTGTAACGGTGAATTTGTTCCATCTAATTTATCAATGGAAACTATTATTGAACTAAGTCACCGCCTTACATCAGGATCAGCAGGAATTCTTGTCACTCTCCTTTGTATTTTGTCCTGGAAATATTATAAACATGTGCGCGAAACAAAAACGTTAGCAATTTTATCCTTCGTATTTTTAGTTGCGCAAGCATTAATGGGAGCGGCAGCAGTTGTTTGGGGACAAATGCCAGCTGTACTTGCTATCCATTTCGGTATTTCCTTAATTTCATTTGCTTCTGTCATTTTATTAACGTGTCTTATCTTTGAAATTGATCAGAAATTTGATGCACGTTCACTTATTATGGACAAAAAAATGAAATTTCATATTTATGGTGTAACAATTTACAGTTATATTGTCGTCTACACAGGTGCTTTAGTACGTCACGAACGAGCTAGCTTAGCCTGTCCAGACTTTCCTTTATGTAGCAAAAATAGACCTATGCCAACTCAACTACATGAATGGGTTCAAATGGGACATAGAGTTGCAGCGATGTTAATTTTCGCTTGGATACTATACGCGATGATTCTCGCTATTCGCCATTACAAGCAGCAGCCTGTCGTATACTGGGGATGGATCATTTCATTTATCCTTGTTACACTTCAAGCTATCGTAGGAATTTTAGTCGTATTTACAAATGCTAATTTAGTAATGGCATTATTACATTCACTATTCATTTCTTGCTTGTTTGCTGTACTATGCTATTTAGTTATGTTAGGTACACGAAGTAAAGTGAATGCAAAAGAAGCTGAATCAACTTCTAAACAAACAAAATAAATTTAAATTAAAATACCTTGCTGAATTGGCAAGGTATTTTTTGCAATAAAGTGAAACTTTAATCAGTGGGGGTCTTCATCCCCCACTGATTATTAGCCCGCACCAATCAGGCTTTTATGGGCAGTTGATCCCCCATCTAACTTCTTTGTTTTCGCTGAATTTTGAGGCGGGTGTCTTACTGCCCGGCGAATAGCGGGATAAAGAAAAAGAGCTGCATTTACACAGCTCTTTTTCTTTTTTAGTGATCTAATTCAATCAGTAAGTCACCCGTTTGAATTGCATCTCCATCGTTAACATATACTTTTTTCACTTTACCATTGAACGGCGCTTGAACTGTCGTTTCCATTTTCATCGCTTCTGTAATTGCCATAGAATCGCCTTTTTTCACTTCATCGCCTTCTTTAACAACTACTTTAATAACCGTTCCTGGCATTGTTGCACTAATGTGGTTTGGGTTTTCACGGTTTCCTTTCACACGTTGTGCCACTGTTGCTTTCACACTTTCGTCTTTCACAACTATCTCACGTGGTTGACCGTTAAACTCCAAGTAAAGAACACGATTTCCATCTGGCTGAGGCTCTCCGATTGATACTAGTTTAACCATCAATGTTTTACCTTGTTCGATTTCCACATTGATTTCTTCACCAAGTCTCATACCATAGAAGAATGTCGGTGTATCAAGCACAGATACACTTCCATAAAGCTCAGCAACTTTTTCGTAATCCATAAATACTTTTGGATATAATGCATATGCAACTACATCAAAAATCGTCACTTCGCGTCCAAGCTTATGGAATAGCTCTTCTTTTAACGCGTCGAAATCTACTGGCTCTAATAATTCACCCGGTCTTACTGTTAATGGCTCTTTCCCTTTTAAAATAATTTCTTGCAACTTTTTCGGGAAACCACCATATGGCTGTCCTAAATCTCCTGAGAACATTTCAACAACAGATCCTGGGAAGTCCATAGAATGCCCACGCTCTAAAACATCTTGTTCTGTTAAGTGATTTTGAACCATAAATAATGCCATATCACCGACAACTTTAGATGATGGCGTTACTTTAACAATATCGCCAAACATGTCATTCACACGGCGGTACATTACTTTCACTTCATCGAAGCGATCTCCTAAACCAACCGCTTTCGCTTGTTGTTGTAGATTACTATACTGTCCGCCTGGCATTTCGTGCATATATACCTCTGTATGAGGTGCATTCATACCACTTTCAAACGGTGCGTAGTATTTACGTACATCTTCCCAATAATGAGATAGTTTTTCTAATGAATCTATATTAACGTCTGGCTGTCTTTCGTTTCCACCTAATGCATAGTATAGCGTGTTCGCACTTGGTTGTGACGTTTGACCAGCCATAGAACTTACTGCTACATCGACAATGTCAACACCTGCTTCAATTGCCTTTGTATACGTTAATATACCATTTCCACTCGTATCGTGTGTATGCAAGTGAATCGGAATCGATACCGTCTCTTTTAATGCAGAAACTAAATCATATGCCGCATTAGGTTTTAATAAGCCTGCCATATCTTTAATTCCTAATATATGTGCTCCTGATGCTTCTAACTCTTTTGCTAAGTTTTTATAGTAATTTAAATCATATTTACTACGTAACGGATCATGAATATCTCCTGTGTAGCACATTGTTGCTTCTGCAATTTTACCAGTATCTCGTACAGCATCAATCGCAACTCTCATACCTTCTACCCAGTTTAAGCTATCAAAAATACGGAACACATCAATTCCAGCTTGAGCAGAACATTCCACAAATTTTTGAATTAAATTATCCGGATAGTTTTTGTAACCAACTGCGTTTGAAGAGCGAAGTAACATTTGGAATAAAACGTTTGGCATTTTTTCACGAAGATCTAGTAATCGTTCCCATGGATCTTCCTTTAAGAAACGATATGCAACATCAAACGTTGCACCACCCCACATTTCCGCTGAGAATAGGTTCGGTAACATTCTCGCTGTCGGCTCTGCAATTTGATGTAAATCTTTTGTACGAATACGCGTCGCCAGTAATGACTGATGCGCATCACGGAATGTTGTATCCGTTAAAAGTACACGCTTTTGATCTTGTACCCATTTTACTAATCCGTCCGCTCCACGCTCATCCAAAATTTGTTTTGTTCCATTTTGAACCGGCTCTGAGTGTAATACATTCGGTATACGAGCATCCGGGAAAATTGGTTTCTCTTTTTTCCCTACTCCTGGGAAGCCATTTACTGTTACTGACCCAATGTAATTTAACATTTTTGTTCCGCGGTCTTTACGTTTCGGGAACAGGAATAGTTCAGGTGACGCATCAATAAATGAAGTGTCATATTCTCCTGATAAGAAGTTTTTATGTTTTACTACATTCTCTAGGAATGGAATATTTGTTTTAATACCACGAATACGGAATTCTTTTAAGTTACGTTCCATTTTCGCAGCAGCTTGTTCAAAAGTAAGTGCCCATGTTGTAACTTTTACAAGTAAAGAATCATAGTACGGTGTAATAACAGCACCTTGGAAACTATTACCTGTATCAAGACGAACACCGAAACCACCGCCTGATCGGTATGCCATAATTTTCCCTGTATCCGGCATGAAATTATTTAGTGGGTCCTCAGTCGTTACACGAGATTGGATCGCAAATCCATGAACAACTACTTCCTCTTGCTTCGGAACACCTACCATTTTACTATGTAATGCATGTCCATCAGCTATTAAAATTTGCGATTGAACGATATCTACCCCTGTGATCATTTCTGTAATTGTATGTTCAACTTGAACACGCGGATTTACTTCAATAAAGTAAAACTCATCACCTTTTACAAGAAATTCTACTGTTCCTGCGTTTAAATAATTTACATTTTTCGTTAATTTCACAGCAGCATCACAAATACGCTGACGCAAATCATCTGAAAGCGACACACTAGGTGCGATTTCTACCACTTTTTGGTGACGACGTTGTACAGAACAGTCACGCTCGTATAAATGAATAACATTGCCCTCTTCATCTGCTAAAATTTGAACTTCTATATGTTTAGGTTTTTCAACGAATTTTTCAACGTATACTTCATCATTACCAAAGGCTGCTTTCGCTTCTGACTTCGCTCGATTATACGATTCTCTTAATTCTTCACTACTACGTACAATACGCATACCACGACCGCCACCGCCAAGGGAAGCTTTAATAATAATCGGGTAATCATACTTTTCAGCAAATTCTCCAACTTCTTCTACTGAATTTACCGGCCCATCACTACCAGGAATAACTGGAATTTGTGCTAGCTGCGCTTGTGTTCTTGCTTTCACTTTATCTCCAAACATATCTAAATGCTTACTCTTTGGACCAATAAAGATAATCCCTTCTTCTTCACAACGTTTTGCGAATTGAATATTTTCTGACAAGAAACCATATCCAGGGTGGATTGCATCTACATGATTACTTTTCGCAATCTCAATAATGCCCTCAATATCTAGATAAGCATCAATTGGCTTTTTCCCTTCCCCAACTAAATAGGACTCATCGGCTTTATAACGATGATAAGAACCACTATCCTCTTTAGAATAGATTGCAACTGTTTTTAATCCAAGTTCCGAACAAGCTCGAAACACACGAATTGCAATCTCTCCACGGTTAGCTACCAATACTTTTTGAATACGTTGCAGCTTTGTCATGATTTTCCCCCTCTACTTTCCTACCACTCTAGAGATAAAATATATACACACCCTAAAGAGCGTGAAGTTCTTCACTTTCTACATTATATTATACTTAGAAAGCTTCACTTTATTTTTATCCATCATACCTTATTTTTTAACAAATGATAAGTTTTCTGATCAATTTGTTTCACAAAAATAGTATAGCATACCTCTTCCTTTTCTAACAACTTAATTGTATATCACATTTGATTTAATGTGATATATTTTTTAGTGTATATACCAATTAATGCATCCTATTTAATGTTTCTTGCACATAAAAAAACACATCGCGCTCTAAAGCACAATGTGTTTTTTATTTTACTACAACAAGACGCGGTCCATCTTGCTCACTTTCTTTCATTATCTCATTTTGTTGTTTCTCTTGTCGTTTTACGTGACTAGCAACATTTAATAATATACCCATCGCAATTAGATTAGCCAATAAAGAACTACCACCATAACTAATAAACGGTAAAGGTACTCCTGTAAGTGGTATTAATCCAGACATACCACCAACATTAACAAAAGTTTGTATCCCAATTAAACTTGCAATTCCGATTGCAATTAAACTTCCAAATGGATCTTTACACTTCTGTGCTACTCTAAACGAACGAATGATAATAAGTAGTAAACAGATTAAAATGATAGCTACACCTATAAAACCTAGTTCTTCAGATATAATCGCCATAATAAAATCCGTTTGCGGCTCTGGTAAGTAGCCATACTTTTGTATACTATTTCCTAGTCCTCTACCATTTAACCCACCTGAAGCTATTCCAATAAAGGAATTAACTAATTGAAATCCATCATTTTGAGGATCACTAAATGGATCAAGAAAAACTGAAAATCGAGCTTTTTGGTATTTACTTAATTTATAGTCCCCAATAAAATACAACGCCGGTATCCACACGACAGATGTTAATAAAAATCTTTTTATCCACAAGTTAACATTAACTCCTGAACAGAAGAACATAATTAACACTGTTCCACCTATTAATATGTCAGTTCCTAAGTCATTTTGTAATAAAATTAACACCATCGATCCACCGACAACAAATAAGGGAGGTATTATCCCTTGGAAAAAAGGGGTTTGCCTCTCTTGTTTCTTAGCAAAAAAACTTGCTAACGTAACAATAACTGCTATTTTTACAAACTCAGCTGGTTGTATACCTAGTATCCATCCTTTTGCACCATTGATTACCTTACCGAAAAGGAAAGCTGCTGTTAGTAATCCAATACTCCCTAACCCCATCGCTGCAAGAACTATTTTTTTCCTCCACAATTTGTAAGGGATTATAACGGCAATCACAAGTATTACCGTTCCAATAGCAAGAGCAACTAATTGTTTTTTAAAAAAGTGATCTGCTGGCCAGTTATATTTCGACGAAATCGCGACAATGGAACTAGAACTATATACCATTATAACTCCCAACACACATAATATAACAAGAGGAAGTAATAATGAATAATCCATTGATTTCCATACTCTTTTCATTTCATTTCCTCTTTCTGTTTCAATTTAATTATTGTTGTATTCCATATGTACATTGATTCTTCCTGCTTTATTATACAAATAAAAAGCCCAAACTATTTCAGTTTGAGCCCCCCTATTTGAACCCGTTATTGTTGTTTGTTTGTAAATGCTTCATGAAGTGCAGATAACTCACGTTCAAGCTCTCCTAACATTGCTTTCCCTTGTTCTTCTGCAATAAGACCAAGGCGAACTGCAAAATCGACCTCGCGGGATAGTCCAAACATTTGTGTGTCTAACACTTCTTCATATAATGGACATTGCGGCATTGTAAGATTGTCCATTTGTACCTTAATAAGTCTTAAAATCTTCTCCGCATCCGCTTGTAGAAGGGCTAGTGCCTTTTCCTGATGATTTGATACTGTCTCAGACGCCAAATTGATTCCCTCCGTTTCCGTCCTACTCTCTCCTATCTATTAATATTAGCGATAGTTTTAGTAAATTGCAATAGAAACATTTTTTGTGACAACCGTGTCTAATGCTATTATACTGAAAAGTGGGAGTATAACACAAATGGGGGAACAACAATGAGCGAAATTTTATTTATTAATGGAAAAGTTCGTTTTCCAATCACTATCGATCCAACTGTTTGGATCTTTGATGATCGAAAAGTAGATTTGACAACTTACTTTGATGAAACAAGAGAAAACACTTCAGAACTAGAAGCTTATTTAAAAAACACTTCAGAGCATTGGGATCGCGAAATCCGTGATGGTGCTGCGTTTCCACCGATACAACAAAGTGTAAAGAAATATAAAAAAGAACAACTAATTACCGGAACGTTCGGTATACCATTTCATCCATTTCTTGCTAACGCCGAAATTTCAGAGGACGCTACGCAAGTCGAAATTGAAACAGTAGATCAAACAATAATACTTCCATTAGAAACTGTAGAAAATGCTATTCTTGGTTTTTCAAAAGAAGGAAAGCCATTAAAAGAGGATGGACCTGTTCATCTATATTACAATGATGGATCTAATAGACAAAATCCAATCCGTAACATCCGTAAATTTACAATTATTTAAAGTGTATACTTGGAAGAAAAAGGAGTGAGCCTCAGCTCACTCCTTTTATAATAAATCCGCTGCAAGTTGAGCTAAATTAGACCGCTCCCCTTTAACAAACTTTACATGACCACTAATACGTTGCTCTTTAAACTTCTCTACAACATATGTTAAACCATTATTATATTCATCCAAATACGGGTGATCAATTTGCTGAGGATCTCCCATTAATACAATTTTACTTTTTTCTCCTACCCTTGTTAATATCGTTTTCACTTCATGCTTCGTTAAATTTTGTGCTTCATCAATTATAATGAACTGATCTGGAATACTTCTCCCACGTATATAGGTAAGGGCCTCTACTTCAATCGAACCCATTCCAGCTAAAATAGCATCTAACTCTCCTGGCTTTTTCGTATTAAATAAGTACTCTAGATTATCAAAAATCGGTTGCATCCATGGTCTTAACTTTTCTTCTTTTTCTCCTGGTAAATAACCGATATCTTTTCCGACTGGAACAATTGGCCTTGCAACGAGTAGTTTTTTATATAGTCCTAAATCTTCCGTTTGCATGAGTCCTGAAGCCAACGCGAGTAATGTTTTTCCTGTACCAGCTTTCCCCGTTAACGTTACTAGCGGAATATCTTCACGAAGCAACAATTCTAACCCCATAATTTGCTGCACATTTCGTGGTCGTATCCCCCATACTTGTTCATTGTGAAAAATAAGTTTCTTTACCTTCTTACCTAAATGATCCACAATGCCAAGTGCTGAACTAGATCCCCCTAATGCATCTTTCATTACTACAAACTGATTTGGATAAAAAGGGTGATTTGCAATTTCGGATAAAGGCAATTCACCTTTTTCATAAAAATAATCTAATTGCTCTTTTGATATATACCCTTCTAAAAATCCTGAATATATATTATCTACTTCAATTACACGATCACTTAAATAATCTTCCGCCTTCAAACCAATTGCATCAGCTTTTACCCTTACGAGCACGTCTTTACTTACTAAAATAACAGACTTCCCGTCCTCTTTTTCTTGTTCTTCTAAAGATAGATTTTTTGCTACAGCTAAAATTCGATTATCATTTGTTTTTTCTACAAAAATATCTTGTAGTTGAACAAATGAACGATGATTTAATTCAATACGAAATGTACCGCCGTTTTCTAACGGAATACTTTCATGCAGCTTTCCTATTTCACGAAATTTGTCTATTAACTTAGATACATAACGAGCGTTTCGTCCTACTTCATCCATATAACGTTTTTTCGAATCAACCTCTTCTAATACAACTGCTGGAATCACTACTTCATTTGTTTCAAATGAAAAAATAGATAAAGGATCCTGCAAAAGTACATTCGTATCTAACACATAAATTTTATCCAACCTGTTACCCCCTGACTCCACTTTTAAATTTGTAGAACAAGGGTTTCATCCATAAAATATGGACGAACCATTGTTATAATTATATGTACCGTATAAACGAGGTAGAATCGAAATTCATAACCATGAAACCTTTTATTTATTTTTTATTCATTTCTATTCAATATATTACTTTTAATTATAATTATTAACATAAAATCACAATAACTGATTACAAAAGTTAATAACTTATTTTCTTATTTATCACATTTATAATTCTTTTATTCCTACTAACACTTGGTTATCCAGCTTTTTCGCTGCGCGAATATCATATGTTTTTTCATAGGTTGGCTCAGTTGCAAGCTTCGCTCCATAAAACATAACATCACGTACTTCTTGTACATTTACTTCTATTACAGTTAATTTTAGAGGAATGCCTTCCATTCTATCAGTCAAAATTTCACCTGCACCACTTATGGAAAATACGGATTCATTCGCCATTATAGTCAATACTAGCCCAGTACTATGCCGTATATTTTCCACAATACGTGAACGTTGATCTACTGCAAATCGAATACTAGTTTTACTCACTGCATACACCCAAGAAATAGCACTTACGTTAGGAACTTGTTTTTCGAAGTCTGTTGTTGCTACCATAACAATACATTCTTTACGTAACGTTTGTACTAAATCATCTGTTAATGTAGGATCTACTACATTCGCCATATTTCCACCTCCAAATATACTTACTATATCCTTATCATAACTTATTTTTTGAATTGCGAAAATATTATTTTTTCCCGCTATTATTCAAAAATATTACACTTCCATGATATACTTATACTGATAGAATTCGTATTGAGGTGACGAAATGAGAGTCAAGTGTATGATTTGTGATAAAAAAGATATGTTAGATGATGAAAATCCTATGGCAAAAAAACTACGTAACCGCCCTATTCATACATATATGTGCATGGAATGTTCGGAACGAATTGCAGAACGTACGATGGAACGTCATGCAAGTGGTAATTTCCGATTATACCGTGATAAAAAAGTCGAAGACGATTGGTAAAATGTAAATAAGTCCTTAATCATATAGATAAGGACTTATTTATATTTTTCAGGTTCACGATTCATTTGATCCAAAAAACAATCAATAGCTTCTAACGGAAACCTTGCAGATTTTCTTTCTCCATTCATTTCATATGTAATCAAATACATTTCTTCATTCTTTTTAACTTCCACATTCTTTAATTTATGTTCTTCATATATCATATTTTCAAATAACAAATACGTTTCTTGTGCAGCACGATCATCTGGACGTGCTTCGGCAACTGTTTTAATTGTTAACCAATTATATAACGCATCTTGTACTGAACGCATAAAAATTTGCCCCCTCACCCTGCTTTTTGTTGTCTCGCTTGACGTAAACGCAACCTATAAATCCCAAGTACAATTGCCGCTACAACAAGGCCCTCTCCAACAGGTAAAAAAACTGCAAAGAAAGTTAAAACTGTACATCCAATCGCTAACGATATATATATCACTATATTTTTTATTATTGATAGTTTTCTTGCAAAACCTAAATTATACACAAGTGCACTTAATATAATAATGATGCCATACAGCAACCACATCCCTAGTTCCGGATTTTCATCAACTTTACATAATTTCGCAAAAAACGACATTCTTTCTAACATCATTCATCCCCCTTTCTCACAAGAAACAAATTTTATTTATGTACTTAATACAAGAGTAACCCGCAAAAAAAATACTGTCCACAAAAAAGAGTAAATATTCCAAAAATAAATACAATAAAAAACAGCCACCCCTCAAAGGTAGCTGTTCTATTATTTTACGCTTCTACAGATTTCTTTTTCTTAGCAGCTCTTTCGCGCTCGCTCTTATCAAGAATCTTTTTACGTAGACGAATTGATTCTGGAGTTACTTCACAGAACTCGTCATCGTTTAAGTACTCTAATGACTCTTCTAAAGTCATTAAGCGTGGTTTTTTCATTGTTGAAGTTTGATCTTTCGTCGCAGAACGAATATTAGTTTGTTGTTTCATTTTTACAACGTTAACTGTTAAGTCATTCTCACGAGTATGTTCTCCAACAATCATACCAGCATATACTTCTGTACCTGGTTCAACGAAGATTACACCACGGTCTTCAACTTGCATAATACCGTATTGTGATGCTTTTCCTGTTTCAAGTGAAACTAGAACACCTTGGCGACGTCCACCAACTTGTCCAGCGTGTACTGGTTGGTAGCAATCGAATGTATGGTTTAAAATACCGTAACCACGAGTTAATGTTAAGAATTCTGTTGTGTAACCAATTAAACCACGTGCTGGAACCATGAAAGTAAGGCGAACTTGACCGTTTCCGTTATTCACCATATCTAACATTTCACCTTTACGTGCACCCATAGATTCCATAATAGAACCAGTGTATTCTTCAGGTACATCGATTTGCACGCGCTCTACAGGCTCACATCTTACGCCATCAACTTCTTTAATAATTACTTCAGGCTTAGATACTTGTAGTTCATAACCTTCACGACGCATGTTTTCAATTAGGATAGATAAATGTAATTCCCCGCGTCCAGATACGATCCACGCATCAGGAGAATCTGTATTATCTACACGTAAACTTACATCTGTTTCTAATTGTGAACGAAGACGCTCTTCAATTTTACGAGATGTAATGAATTTACCTTCACGACCTGCAAATGGGCTGTTATTTACAAGGAATGTCATTTGTAGTGTTGGCTCATCAATACGTAATAATGGTAAAGCCTCTTCATGCTCAACCGGACATACCGTTTCACCTACGTTAATGTCTTCCATACCCGAAACAGCTACTAAATCTCCAGCTTTTGCTTCTTCAATTTCTTGACGTTTTAATCCAATGTAACCAAATAATTTCGTTACACGGAATTGTTTTACAGTTCCATCAACTTTCATTAATGCAACTTGTTGTCCTACTTTCATTGTACCACGGAATACGCGTCCAACCCCGATACGACCAACATAGTCATTGTAATCAAGAAGTGCTACTTGGAATTGAAGTGGCTCTTCGCTGTTATCAACTGGTGCTGGAATATGTTCAATAATTGTGTCAAACAATGATTTCATATTCTCTTCTTGATTTGCTGGATTTGAATCTAAGCTTGCTGTTCCGTTCATTGCTGATGCAAATACAACTGGGAACTCTAATTGATCTTCGTTTGCACCAAGTTCGATGAATAAGTCAACTACTTCATCAACTACTTCATCAGGGCGAGCGAAGTCACGGTCAATTTTGTTTACAACAACGATTGGAGTTAAGTTTTGCTCAAGAGCTTTCTTTAAAACAAATCGTGTTTGTGGCATACAACCTTCATATGCATCAACAACAAGTAGAACACCATCAACCATTTTCATGATACGTTCTACTTCTCCACCGAAGTCAGCGTGACCAGGTGTATCTAAAATGTTAATTCTTTTATCTTCATAGTGAATCGCAGTATTCTTCGCTAAAATTGTAATACCACGTTCTCTTTCTAGATCGTTTGAGTCCATTGCGCGTTCTTCAATATGTTCATTCGCACGGAACGTCCCCGCTTGACGTAATAACTGGTCAACAAGTGTTGTTTTACCATGGTCAACGTGGGCAATAATTGCTATATTTCGTAAATCTTGTCGTTTTTTCAACATGTCCAACTCCTAATGTCTTTTTAATCCTTCTCTATTATAAGAGCGAAGGGGATACAATGGCAATCAAAATAAAATCAAGAATGAAAATATAGTTGTATTCTTACTTTTGTGAAAGTAAAATGAGATTGGAGGGTGAAGAAATGGAACACATTCAATATCGCTTTTTATTAACTGCAATTATCGGTGTTATTTTCTTAATCGGTATCGGCATTATGGTTGCTGAAAATAGTCCCATCGGTATTATTATTTGCATTATCGGCACATTTGTTACAGTTGGATACGGTTTTGTAACAAAAAGAAAAATGCGTAAATCGAAATAACGTCAAAAAGTAAGAAGCGCTTATACAGCCTCTTACTTTTTTTGTTACTCCGCTATAAATCGTAACAACTCTTCATACACTCCTGGTTTTGCAACTAATACGCTGCTCTTCTCTACGATAGAAAGCGGGGATCCAGAAAAAGTTGTCACCTTGCCTCCAACTTCCTCTACAATTATCTGTCCCCCACCAAAATCCCATGGTGATAATCTCGGCGTTACATATGCATCTATTCTTCCTGTTGCAACGTATACCATCTCTAACGCTGCACAGCCATATGATCTCGTGCCTCTTGCTTTCTTAACCAGCGCCATCATACTTTCCTTATTAAGCATTGGATTGTCGGTAAGCCATATCGCATTTAAAGCTACAATACCTTGCTCTACAGTTCCTTTTTCCAATAAAGGTATTGGTACTTCATTACAAAATGCTCCAGCTCCCTTTACCGAATGGTATAATTCATCATGAACTGGATCATAAATGAGTCCAACCTTTCCGATACCGTTCTCATAAATTCCAATTGAAATTGCGAAATTTCTTTTTTGATGAACAAAGTTCATCGTGCCATCAATTGGATCAATTAACCAAACAACCCCATCAGAAGAAGTTACCTCATCTCCATAACCTTCTTCTCCTAAAATATTATGGTTCGGGAATGTTTCTTTAATTTTCCCAATTAAAAACTGTTCTATTTCTCGGTCCATATTTGTTACTAAATCAGCTGCATTGGATTTCGTTTCTATAATAAGTGCTTTTTCCATTGATGCCTTTAAAAACTCTCCTGCATCTCGAATCCACTGTTTGGCGTGTGCATCGATGTCTTTCCATACTTCTTGCATGTTTAAACACTCCGATCTATACTGTTCACAGAAAAAACGAACCCTTTATAAGGTTCGCACCAACTAATTTTTTATACATATACTATTATTACGCTTCTAAACGAATCATTTCAAGTCTTAACACTTCTAACTTTTGTACACACTCTTCTTTTTTCAGTTTATCATTTTCCATCATCGCATCATATAAAGTTGCTAATTCATAATCTAGCTCCAAACGTAGCACCGGTATTCTCTTTTCAGCATCTGTTCTCTTTAACGCATTAATCACCTGTCTCATATTATTTGCCTCCTCCCAATATTCGTCTGCCCTCGGACTGGAATTGATTCAATTTTCTGATTTTTTGTTTTATACTATACTATGTTGGATAAATCATCTATGCAACAAAATTATATTTTTTTATTTAAATTTTTTTGTGCTGTTTTTTTTATGAATAGTACAAGCTATGCTAAAATAAAAGCAAAATAGGAGTTGGAGGAACAATCATGACACTACAAACATTCAAGTCAACTGATTTTGAGGTCTTTACAGTTGATGGTCTCGAAGAACGAATGAGTGCAATTAAAACGAACATTCATCCTAAGCTTGAAGCTTTAGGGGAACAGTTTGCAACGTATTTATCCAAACAAACTGATGAGAACTTTTTTTATCATGTAGCAAAACATGCACGCCGCAAAGTCAATCCACCAAACGATACTTGGGTTGCTTTTTCAACAAATAAACGCGGTTATAAAATGCTGCCACATTTCCAAATTGGATTATGGGGTACTCATGCCTTCATATACTTTGGTTTAATCTATGAGTGTCCACAAAAAGTGGAGACGGCTCACGCCTTCTTAGAACATTTAAATGATTTAAAAACAAATATTCCAAATGACTTCGTTTGGTCCATTGACCATACTAAACCAAGTGTAAAATTACATAAAACACTTGAAACAGAAGACTTACAAAAGATGATTGAACGTCTAGCTACTGTGAAAAAAGCAGAATTATTAGTTGGTATTCATATATCACCAGAGGAGTTTTCAGCAATGACCAACGAACAATTCCTTGCTAAGATTGAATCTACGATGCAATCACTCCTTCCTTTATATGCACTTTGTAATCGATAGTAGAAAACGGACAATTTATATTGTCCGTTTTTAGTTGTTATCACATTATATCACTTCAGTTTTCATTTTTCAAAATTTTTTTACATTTTCACAAGCTTTTGTTCTTCAGTTTCTTTCGCCCTTTGAATCGCACGGTATATAGAATATCCACTTACTTCTTGAAACTCTTTATCAATTTTCTTCTCTTCTGCTTTAGATGGAACAATCTCTTTAAAACGACGATATAATCCCATTAATTCTTCTCTTATAATTCCTTTTTCATATGCTTTCTCAATTGCTTCATAAAACTTCACAATTACAACCATTTCCTCATTTGACCAATTATAATCTAACGGATATTGATATTCCATTTCGCACCTCATTTATCATTTCTTCTTATTTCAATATGCTATCTTAAAGGGATTTTTTTCTTCTTCACTATAGCCACTTTGCATTATACACTATTTATTCATTGTGATGGAATTGTCTTCCTCTATAAGTTAATTGGAAATAACTATTTAACATACTCACTGTAAAAATATTTTTTTCTATACATCAATAATTATTGGTGATATAATGCTTTTGTTTTATAGAAAATAAAGTGAACCTACCATCTCAAAAATGCTTTTGTGATTGGCAGAAAAACAAGTCTCATTCTAAAAAGCACTTAATTTTTTTAGAACAAGATTATATAAAACAAACTCTAATAAATATTATGAAAAAGAAGGGGTGTATAGATTGTCCCAATACGAAACACCATTGTTTACCGCTTTAGTTGAGCACAGTAAGCGAAATCCAATTCAATTCCATATTCCTGGTCACAAAAAAGGACAGGGCATGGATCCTACATTTCGCGAATTTATTGGGCATAATGCATTAGCAATTGATTTAATTAATATTGCGCCGCTCGATGATTTACATCATCCAAAAGGTATGATTAAAGAAGCACAAGATTTAGCAGCCGCTGCATTTGGTGCAGATCATACTTTCTTTTCTATTCAAGGTACAAGTGGTGCAATAATGACAATGGTGATGAGCGTGTGCGGTCCTGGTGACAAAATCCTAGTGCCACGAAACGTGCATAAATCAGTAATGTCAGCTATTATTTTCTCAGGTGCAAAACCGATTTTCATGCATCCTGAAATCGATCCAAAACTTGGTATTTCACACGGAATCACAATTCAATCTGTCAAAAAGGCACTTGAAGAGCATTCAGATGCGAAAGGCTTACTTGTTATTAATCCAACATACTTTGGCTTTGCTGCGGACTTAGAACAGATTGTCCAATTAGCCCATTCTTATGATATCCCTGTACTAGTTGATGAGGCTCATGGTGTTCATATTCATTTTCACGATGAATTGCCGATGTCAGCGATGCAAGCCGGTGCAGATATGGCAGCAACAAGTGTTCACAAATTAGGAGGATCTTTAACGCAAAGTTCTATTCTTAACGTGAAGGAAGGCCTTGTGAACGTTAAACATGTTCAATCTATTATTAGCATGCTTACGACTACATCAACTTCTTACATCTTGTTAGCATCCCTAGATGTTGCTAGAAAACGTCTTGCTACAGAAGGAACAGCACTCATAGAACAAACAATTCAATTAGCGGAACAAGTTCGTGATGCTATTAATGCTGTTGAGGATCTTTACTGTCCTGGGAAAGAAATGCTAGGTACAGATGCTACTTTTAACTACGATCCTACAAAGATAATTGTATCTGTAAAAGATTTAGGTATTACAGGCCATCAGGCTGAAGTATGGCTTAGAGAGCAATATAACATTGAAGTAGAACTCTCGGATTTATACAACATACTATGTCTTGTCACTTTTGGGGATACAGAAAGTGAGACAAATACACTTATTGCAGCATTACAAGATTTAGCAGCAACATTTAGAAATAAAGCCGATAAAGGTGTTCAAATACAAGTAGAAATTCCAGAAATACCAGTGCTAGCACTTTCTCCTCGAGATGCTTTTTATTCGGAAACAGAAGTCATTCCGTTTGAAAATGCAGCAGGTCGTATTATAGCTGATTTCGTTATGGTTTATCCGCCAGGGATTCCAATCTTTACTCCGGGGGAAATTATTACACAAGATAACTTAGAGTATATTCGTAAAAACTTAGAAGCGGGTTTACCTGTACAAGGTCCTGAAGATATGACATTACAAACATTACGTGTGATTAAAGAGTACAAGCCTATCAGTTGATAGGCTTTTCTTTCACCTTTTTTCTCTTTTCCCATACGATATTAAGTAATGTAACGTATAGGTGGGGATACTATTATGATTGTAATAGGCCGTTCTATTGTACATCCTTATATCACAAATGAATATGAGCCATTTGCAGCTGAGAAACAACAAATTTTATCGATAATGGCAGGAAATCAAGAAATTTATTCCTTCCGAACATCTGATGAACTCAGCTTTGATCTAAATTTGCGAGTGAATATTATTACTTCTGCATTAGAACTTTTTCAAAGTGGATTTCAGTTTCGCACATTTCAACAATCCTTTTGCAACCCCCAGTATTGGAAAAGAACACCACTTGGAGGATTCGAGCTACTACCAAACATACCCCCTTCCATTGCCATACAAGATATTTTCAAAAACGGAAAACTATATGGAACTGAATGCGCCACCGCTATGATCATTATTTTTTACAAAGCTTTACTATCATTATATGAGGAAGAAACTTTCAACCGTCTCTTTGCAAACCTTTTACTTTATACGTGGGACTACGATCAAGATTTAAAGCTCATAACAAAAACGGGTGGCGATCTTGTTCCAGGTGATCTCGTTTATTTTAAAAATCCACAAGTGAATCCAGCTACGATCGAGTGGCAAGGAGAAAATACAATCTATCTAGGAAATTTCTTTTTTTACGGACATGGCGTAGGTGTAAAAACAAAAGAGGAAATTATATACTCATTAAATGAACGACGAGTCCCTTACGCTTTTATTTCAGCTTTCTTGACCGATACTATTACCCGTATTGATAGCCGTCTCATGAGCCACTACGCCTCTCCTAGCACTCCACAGACATCGATAGGATTTATTCCGATTAGAGATGATGCAATCGTTGCAACAGTTGGCCATACAACTACAATTTATTAAAAAAAGCGCCTACATATGTAGGCGCTTCTTCTTATTTAAGCTTTTGTATGTTCTTTATGGTCACATTCGCAATGAGATCCACATTTTCCGTATAGTACTGTTGATTTTTCATCTTCAAAATGTCCGATTGTTCCTTCACATACTTGGCATACGATTGTTCCCACTTTTCATTTCCCCCTGAGTTTTAATAATAATCTACTTATTTATAATTAAGCTTTCGCCTTGTCTCTATTAGCACAGTCACAATTTGTACCACATTTTCCGTAAAGCACTGTCGTTTTTTCATCTTCAAAATGTCCGATTGTTCCTTCACATACTTGGCATACGATTGTTCCCATTTTTCATTTCCCCCTAAGTTTATGGTCCTAAAAACTTTTAGCTGTCCATTTCCTATCAATTATTGGGCTTTTGTATGCTCTGTGTGATCACATCCGCAAGATCCACATTTCCCGTAAAGTACCGTTACTTTCTCATCCTCGAAGTGTGCAATTGTACCTTCACAATCTTGACATACGATCGTTCCCATTTTTCATTTCCCCCTAAGTTTATAATCCCAAAAACTTTTGTAACCGCTTAACTTTCTGTCTTTATTTTAATATGTTATACTTTTTACGTCAATAGGTTTTTAGTATAACACATTAAATATTTTTAATTTAAATTAGTATGCGATATTCGAACAAAAAAACAGCCATATTTATACGTACGACTGTTTTACATTAATTATTCTTCATATTCCGCATGCAAAGAAGTAGATGGGACTAAAAATTTAAAAAACTGAGCTAACTCTGCTGCTTCCTCTTCTGACCCTAATTTAAAAACTTCCTGTATATGTTGCACATTCTCTACATCATCTCTTCCAAGTAAAGTAGACCTTCCTGTTTGCATACAAACAATGAGCAGCTTTCCAAAAAACATATTTGTATAAATAACACCAAAATCATAACGAGTATCATGTGTCATAAACCCCAAAAATCGTACCTTCACACTTTCATGCTCATCATACAATTTTTCAAACATCGGTTTCCACCTTTCTACATCACCTTTCATTAGTATATTAAACAAAAAAAGGAATACTCCTTTTAATTGTCAAAAAATTCAGTAGGATGTAGAATGATAGTATTCTACTAAGTTAGGAGGAACTTATATGCAACATGCCTTTATTACGCTTGTACCTAAATCCAATCAACAAACTGTTTCAACAGATGATATAAAACAACTTTTTCAGTACTATAAAACAGTTACTTCCAAAACTGGTGTTCAAATTAATTACGCTTATACAAATACCGCTTTTCCTTATGAAATTTTAGATACATCAGCAACAACATTAAAACTACAAGCTACTCACGATCGATATGACTCCATATATGTTGGTGTTGGTATAGAAAAGGAACAATCTTTTATTCAGATTTCTTTACCACCTAATGCAACATTCGGTGATAAAGGAAAAGCAAATGAATTTTGCCGTTTTCTAGCGAAGAAATTAGAAGGAGAATTACAATTATTTAATGGAAGAACAATGTATTTCTATAAGCGTTAATTTAAAAACAAAAATAAATGATTAGAAAGATCATACTATTTGTGCAAGTAAGAAGCATCGCTTTTCTCCTTGCACTTAGTATGACATACGCTATTACATACGCTAAGTACAAAAATATAAGAAAAAGAAAAATTTTATAATGAAGTTTATCACGACTTGACAATAATAACACTACTGAAAATCCACTCCATAAAACTAGATGAAAAAATGAAGCTAGTGTAATTTTCATAGCGTTACCTCCTTTTTCTTCCTATTATATGCTTCAGCTCTTCCCTCTTAACATTTTGAAGGTAGACTTTTCCAAATCCCACCTAATTCATCGTTGTATTTTTCTTTTTCAAATTCTCCAACTATTCTAATGCGAATATTCCTCGTTTTTAACAATACATTCTCTCATATCTCCTATAAGATAGATTATTCATTCATCGCATGGCATACTCCTTAAAGAGAAAAGATAGAAAGGATTTAATGATACATGGTATTTAGCAATTTGTTTTTCTTATGCCTTTTTTTACCTGCAATTCCTTTCGTGTACTACTCAGTACGGAAAGAATTACAAAACATAGTTCTTCTATTATTTAGTTTATTATTTTATGCTTGGGGAGAACCAATATATGTCTTCCTAATGCTTTTTTCTATTTTCATCAACTATTGGTTCGAAATATGGCTTAATAAAGACCGACTGTCTAGTACAAATAGAAAAGTTATTCTGACTATAGCAATCGTTGTCAATACTGCTATACGCGGATATTTTAAATACGCTAATTTCTTAGTAGATAATATAAATGGCATTTTTCATACAAACATTGTACTAGAAAAAATCCCCTTACAATTGGGATTTCATTTTTCACTTTCCATGCAATGAGTTATATTATTGACATTTATAAGAAAAAAGTAGAAGCTCAGCGAAATCTATTTGACCTTGCACTATACTTTACTATTTTCCCACAATTAATAGCAGGACCCATTGTTCGATATAATACAATCGCTTTTCAATTACATGTTAGAACAGTTACTGCTGATAAGTTTTCAGAAGGAATTCGTCATTTTATCATTGGATTAGGAAAGAAGGTTTTAATTGCGAATCAATTAGGAGCTATTGCCGATGAAATATTTGCGATGGATCCAGCAACAATGAGCGTATCCACTTGGAAAATCTATCGTAATCTCTTCATTGTATGGGCGTTAACCGGATTTTGGCATGGAGCTAGTTGGACATTTATGATTTTGGGGTATTTATTACGGATGTTTAATCGCTTTAGAAAAGGCTGGTTTCGAAAAATTATTACAAAAATTATGTTGGCCGATTCAACACGTATACGTTATGTTTTTAGTGATTATTGGTTGGGTGTTCTTCCGCGCTGATAATTTTAGCTACTGTTCTAAATTTTCACAAGCAATGTTCGGATTAAATAGATCGTTGACTGACATTACGAGTTATTTCTATGTGATGAATTATTGGTTAATCTTTAATACTTGCTATTATTACATCCGCTCCATTTTTCTCTTGGATCAAGAATCAATTAGCAAATAAAAAGGTAGTCATTTTATCTCCACTTTATTACTTGAGTGTCTTAATCATAACTATGATGTATTTAACGAATGCAACTTACAATCCATTTATTTACTTCCGCTTCTAAAGGAGGGCTAACTATGAAAAATTTCACTAAAGGAATTTACTCATGAACAATTAGAAGATCTATACTTTAAGACCGATCATCATTGGAATATGAAAGGTGCATTTTATGCATACGAGCAAACAATGAAGCACATTGCTAATGAATCTAAAACATTTAAAGGTAATGCTGTTAATCGAGATGATTATAAAATAACTATAGAAAAACCGAATGGACACTTTATCGGTAGTTGGAATAAACAACTGTATAATTTAATAGAAACACCTGAAACAATCCCATATGTACAATTAAAGCAAAACCCAAATATGTGGGATAATTACACTGTATATCTCGGTCCAAAATCAGAAGAATCGATGAAAATGCCGATGAAGGAATTCTTTGCAGTGGACAAAAATAAGCTTTCACCAGACTATAGTTTCGTTTACAAAACAGACTATGCACAGATAAATATTTTAAATCCAGATGCAAAAACCAAACTACATGCTGTCATTATTAAAGATTCTTATGCAGATGCAACTTATCCTTTATTTGCACAAGAGTTTGAACAAACAACATTTATTGATCCACGATTTGCGGCAAGCAAAAATGTAAAACAAGAACTCGAAAAACTAAATGCTGATATCGTGTTATTCCTTTATAATGACACTAGTACAAATAAAAAATGTATCAATTTGAAAATAAAGAATAAAAAAAACGTCTTCTAAATTTAGAAGACGTTTTTTTATAATTATTTTACAATGTGAATTGGCATTCCAAGAGCAACTTCAGCTGCTTCCATTGTGATCTCACCTAATGTTGGGTGAGCGTGGATTGTTTGAGCGATATCTTCTGCTGTCATTCCAGCTTCGATAGCTAAACCAATCTCAGAGATAATATCAGAAGCGCCTGCACCTGCAACTTGAGCACCTACAAGAAGACCATCTTCTTTACGTGTTACAAGTTGTAGGAAACCGTCAGTGCTGTTTAATGATAATGCACGACCGTTAGCAGCGAATGGGAACTTAGATACAGCTACTGTCATTCCTGCTTCTTCAGCTTGTTTCTTAGTGTAACCAACAGATGCTAATTCAGGATCAGTGAAGCATACTGCAGGAATTCCGATATAATCGATTGCTGATGCATGGCCACTAATTGCTTCAACAGCTACTTTACCTTCGTAAGAAGCTTTGTGAGCTAATGGTGGTCCAGGAACGATATCACCGATTGCATAGATGTTTGATACGTTTGTACGACATTGCTCATCGATTTCGATGATGCCGCGGTCAGTCATTTTAACTCCAACTTGCTCAAGACCAATTTCTTGAGTGTTTGGACGACGACCTACAGTTACTAATACGTAATCTGCTTCTACAGTTTGGATTTCACCTTTAACTTCAAAGCTAACTTTTACGCCAGTTTCTGTTTCTTCAACGCCTTTAGCCATAGCTTTTGTATGGATATTTACGTTACCTTTCTTTTGAAGAGCACGTTTAACAACAGAGCTCATAGCTTTTTCGAAACCAGCTAAGATTTCGTCGCCAGCTTCTACTACAGTAACTTCTGTACCGAAGTTAGCATATGCAGTTCCTAATTCCATACCGATGTAACCGCCGCCGATTACAACAAGTTTTTTAGGAATTTCAGGTAAGCTTAAAGCACCTGTAGAGTTGATAACACGTTTAGAGTATTTGAATCCTGGAATTTCGATTGGTGTAGAACCAGTTGCAAGAACAGCATTTTTAAACGTATACGTTTGTGCTGCATCTTCAGTCATTACGCGTAATGTGTTAGCATCTACGAAGTAAGCTTCACCGCGAATGATTTCAACTTTGTTACCTTTAAGAAGGCCTTCAACACCGCCAGTTAATTTCTTAACTACGCCGTTTTTCCATTCTTGAACTTTTGTAAAGTCAACTTTTACGTTCTCTGCAGTGATACCCATGTCATCAGAATGCATTGCATTCTCATAACGATGACCTGCATTGATTAACGCTTTTGAAGGAATACATCCAACGTTTAAGCATACGCCACCAAGGTTAGCTTTTTCGATAATTGCTACCTTTTGACCTAATTGTGCTGCACGAATTGCCGCAACGTATCCACCAGGACCTGCACCAACAACGACTGTATCTAATTCAATTGGGAAATCTCCTACTACCATTGTTATTACGCCTCCATTACTAATAATTGTGGGTCATTCAATAGACGTTTAATTTGGTTTAATGCTTTTTGAGCAGTTGCGCCGTCAATTAAACGATGGTCAAAGCTTAGAGATAATGCTAATACTGGAGCTGCAACGATTTCACCGTTTTTCACAACTGGCTTCTCAGCGATACGGCCGATACCAAGGATTGCTACTTCTGGGTGATTGATAACTGGAGTGAACCATTGTCCACCTGCAGAACCAATGTTTGTGATTGTGCAAGAAGCACCTTTCATTTCAGCCGGAGCTAAACGACCATCACGTGCTTTACCAGCAAGATCATTGATCTCGTTAGAAATAGTGAAGATAGACTTGCGATCTGTATCTTTAACAACTGGTACTAATAGACCTTTGTCTGTATCAGCTGCGATACCGATGTTGAAGTAATGTTTATGAACTACTTCTTGAGAAGCATCATCTAAAGAAGTGTTTAACATTGGGTATTCACGTAATGCAGATGTTAAAGCTTTAACAACGTATGGAAGGTAAGTTAATTTAATACCTTTGTCAGCTGCAACAGCTTTGAACTTCTTACGGTGAGCAACAAGTTCTGTTACATCTACTTCATCCATTAATGTTACGTGAGGAGCTGTATGCTTAGAGTTAACCATTGCTTTAGCAATCGCTTTACGGATACCACTCATTTTCTCACGAGTTTCTGGATATTCACCAGCTGGGATTGGTTGTGCTTTTGGTGCTTCTTCTTTCGCTGCTGCTGGAGTAGCTTCTACTGCTGCTGGAGCCTCAGTTGCTGCTACTGCTTGTCCACCATTTGCAAATGCATCGATGTCAGCTTTTACGATACGGCCGTTCTTACCAGAACCAGCTACTTTATGAATGTCTACGCCGTTCTCACGAGCATATTTACGAACAGATGGCATAGCGATTACGCGCTCATTTACTACTTCTGCAGTTGCTGCTGGAGTAGCTTCCGCTGCTGGAGCTTCTACTGCTGCTTCTTCAGCTTTTGGAGCTGCATCATGATCGTCACCTTTAAATTTAAGGTTTTCGTATCCAGGAGCATCAAATTTAATTAATGTATCTCCTACAATTGCAACTGTTCCTTCTTCTACAAGTACTTCAAGTACTTTACCTTTAACAGGAGAAGGGATTTCTACTACTGCTTTATCATTTTGTACTTCAAGAAGTACATCGTCTTCGTTTACTTCATCGCCTGGTTTAATAAACCATTTTACGATTTCACCTTCGTGGATACCTTCACCGATATCTGGTAGTTTAAATTCAAATGCCACGGAATTCAGCCCCCTGATTCATTTCATTATTATGGAATATGTACAAAAGAAACCAGCATGTGCTGATTTCTTTTGCACATGAAAAGCTAAAAATTAGAAGTTCATTACTTTGTTAACAGCTTCAACAATATCTTTATGGTTTGGTAACCATACGCTCTCAGCTTGAGAGAATGGGAATACTGTATCAGCAGCTGCAACACGTACAACTGGAGCTTCTAAGTTTAAGATTGCACGGTCGTTAATTTCCGCTACAACGTTAGCTGCAATACCAGCTTGTTTTTGTGCTTCTTGAACTACAACTACGCGGCCTGTTTTTTCAACAGAAGCGATGATTGTTTCGATATCTAATGGTTGAACTGTACGTAAGTCAACTACCTCTAAAGAGATACCTTCTTTTTCAAGTTCTTCAGCAGCTTTTAATGCAGCATGAACCATAGCACCGTAAGCGATAACAGATACATCTGTACCTTCACGTTTGATATCAGCTTTACCTAAATCAATTGTGTAATCGCCTTCTGGTACATCTTGACGGAATGAACGGTACAATTTCATATGCTCTAAGTAGATAACTGGATCGTTGTCACGAATCGCAGAGATTAAAAGACCTTTTGCATCGTATGGAGTAGATGGAATAACAACTTTTAGACCAGGTTGTTGAGCCACTAATCCTTCTAAGCTATCAGCATGTAGTTCAGGAGTATGAACACCGCCACCGAATGGAGAACGAATTGTTACTGGAGCAGTCCAACGTCCACCAGAACGGTAACGCATACGAGCTAATTGACCAGAAACTGAATCCATTACTTCATAAATGAAACCGAAGAATTGGATTTCTGGA
Source organism: Bacillus pretiosus (assembly GCF_051294775.1). Lineage (NCBI taxonomy): Bacteria > Bacillati > Bacillota > Bacilli > Caryophanales > Bacillaceae > Bacillus > Bacillus pretiosus. The sequence continues at coordinate 846,594 of NZ_JBPPHF010000002.1, read as the reverse complement.
ACTGGACGGAAGCCTTCTAATGCAAGTCCAACTGCAAGTCCACCAATACCAGACTCTGCAAGTGGAGTATCCATTACACGATCTTCACCGAATTCAGCTTGTAAACCTTCAGTAGCACGGAATACACCGCCGTTTACACCAACGTCTTCACCAAACACAAGTACGTTAGGGTCATTTTTCATTTCAACGCGTAAAGCATCAGTGATTGCTTGAATCATTGTCATTTGAGCCATGGCTTACTTCGACTCCTTTTCTTTGTAAATTTCATATTGTTCAGCTAAGTTGTAAGGCATTTTTTCGTACATGATTTCCATTAAATCAGTAACTTTTTGTTTTGGAGCTTGGTCAGCCTTAGCAATTGCTTGTTTGATATCTTCTTTTGCTTCTTCGATTACTTTCTCTTCAACTTCTTGAGACCATAGGCCTTTGTTTTCTAAGAATGCACGGAAGCGTACGATTGGATCTTTTTGTTCCCATTCGTTCTCGATATCTTTTGTACGGTAACGAGTTGGGTCATCACCAGCCATTGTATGTGGACCGTAACGGAATGTTAAAGTCTCGATTAAAGTAGGGCCTTCTCCGTTTACTGCACGCTCACGAGCGAAAGCAGTTGCTGCGTATACAGCTAATGGATCCATACCGTCTACTTGAATTCCGTAAATACCTGCTGCTACTGCTTTTTGTGCTACAGTTTTAGCTGCAGATTGCTTTTCTACTGGAGTAGAGATTGCATAACGGTTGTTTTGTACAACGAAGATTGCTGGAGCTTTGAATGCACCCGCAAAGTTCATACCTTCGTAGAAGTCACCTTGTGAAGCACCACCGTCACCAGTGTAAGTAATTGCAACAGATTTTTTCCCACGTAGTTTCATACCTAACGCAACACCAGCAGTTTGGATGATTTGCGCACCGATAATGATTTGTGGAGCAAGTGCATTTACATTCTCAGGCATTTGGTTACCCATGAAATGTCCACGAGAGAATAAGAATGCTTGGTATAATGGTAAACCGTGCCATACTAATTGTGGCACATCACGATATCCTGGTAAGATGAAATCTTCTGCTTCAAGTGCGAAATGACTTGCTAATTGAGAAGCCTCTTGTCCAGCTGTTGGTGCGTAGAAACCTAAACGTCCTTGACGGTTTAAAGAAATAGAACGTTGATCTAGTACGCGAGTATACACCATACGGCGCATTAATTCTTTTAATTGATCATCAGATAATTCAGGCATAGCCGCTTCATTCACAACTTCGCCTTTTTCATTTAAAATTTGTAATGTCTCAAATTGAGCTGCGATAGCTTTCATTTGCTCATCAACATTAAATAGGGTCTTTTTTGTTTTAGTACCCATTCCGTTCACCTCTTCCTCTCTTGAACCATATTCTGAAACGCTTTCACTATCTATTAGCTAGACTGAAAACGCAACAATGTAAACCAACAAATTTATCTGTCGGTTGAGAATAATTTTGTGTACCTAACAATCTGTACTAATGTTTTTTCAGAAACATATTAATACAATCTTGATCACGTTTTTTAGTTTACAACTATTCTAATTACGATGTCAATTACTTTGGATACGTTTTTTTATAAATAATCTGCAGGTTTCTTCTACACAAACGTGTTTTTATTTTTCACATCTGTATTAGTAAGCATTAACCTACTGTTATATTATTCCCTTTTCAACTTATTTTTTCTCTTAGAATAATATGTAAACGATTTAATTCTCTTTAGTTTTTCTCTCTTCTTAGCAAAAATATACAAACTCTTCTTCCTTTTATAGGTAATTACCCATACATTTCTATCCTTCCCTCCATACATTATAGTAACCGCAGTGTTAGCGGGAAATGATAAAGGAGGTCATCTCATGTACGGATACTCATATTGCTATCCAACTTGTTCAAATCCATCCTACGGTTATGGCGGTTCTTGTGGCGGGTCTGGACGCGGCTTCGCCTTAATCGTTGTGTTGTTTATTCTTTTAATTATCGTTGGTGCTGCTTGCATTCGCTAATGTAAAATGAAACAACTATGGAAAGAAACAGACGGCTTTGCCGTCTTTTCTTTTTATTACATACATAAATATTCTATAGTAAAACACTTTCCAAAGTGCTTCCCTACTTGTCGATGACTTTTTCCACCTCCTTTGGTAGACTAAAGAAGAAAGGAGAGATTACATATGCTTACAATGAAAGATGTAATTCGCGAAGGAGATTCTATTTTGCGAAACGTTGCAGAAGAGGTATCAATGCCGGCGAGCGAAGAAGATACAACTACCCTTAAAGAAATGATTGAATTTGTAATAAATAGCCAAGATCCTGAAATGGCTGAAAAATATAGTTTGCGCCCTGGAATCGGATTAGCGGCTCCACAAATCGGTATTTCGAAGAAAATGATTGCGGTTCATGTAACTGATACGGACGGTACGTTATATAGTCATGCATTATTCAACCCAAAAATCATTAGTCATTCTGTTGAACGTACATATTTACAAAGTGGAGAAGGCTGTCTATCAGTAGACCGCGAAGTACCTGGTTATGTCCCTCGTTACACAAGAATTACAGTGAAAGCAACATCTATCAACGGCGAAGAAGTAAAATTACGTTTAAAAGGTTTACCAGCAATCGTATTTCAGCATGAGATTGACCATTTAAATGGTGTTATGTTCTATGATCACATTAATAAAGAAAATCCATTTGCTGCTCCTGACGATTCAAAACCTTTAGAGCGATAATAAAAAAAGGCGGAAGTTAATCTTCCGCCTTTTTTTATATGAAATGGGTTCCATATTCACTTATAGCAATCCAGCCCATTTTAATCCATGATATATGCCGTCTTCACTAACATCCTTTGTCACGTGATTTGCAAGTTTTTTCAAGTCTTCATGACCATTACCCATCACAATACCTGTCCCAACTGCTTCGATCATTTCTAAATCATTTAAACCATCTCCAAATGCATACACTTGTTCACGGTTAAATCCTAATTTTTCAATGAATTTCTCAATTCCTTTTGCCTTCGAACCACCATTCGGAATAATATCCATTGAATATGCATGCCAGCGAATAAAATGAAAGTCTGGATAATGATTAATAAACTTTTCTTCTTCATTCACTTCACAGAAAAGAAGTGTTTGATAAATATTACGTTTCTCATAGAAATCAGGTTCATATGCCGGATGCTCAAAATTTAAGCTTCCAAAACCTTCCTTCACATAATCATGATATTCCACCGATGCTCTCATTTCTTGATGATCAAGATATACAAGTGGATATCCTTCTTGTTTTGCAAACTGAGTAAACTTATGTAAGGCAGCTGGATGTAACGGGTTATTAAATATTACCTCATCTTCAAATACAACGTACTGTCCATTAAAGCTAACATAATTATGTATATTGAGTTCCTCACGAATATCTTCAAACATAAATGGCGCACGTCCTGTCGCAATTGCTACATGCACACCTTTCTCTTGTAAATGTCTTACTGCATCTCGTGTAGATTGCGGAATCTTCTTATCATGATCTAATAATGTTCCATCAATATCAAAAAAGACAATTTTATCATTCATTTGTCAAAATCCTTTCTGTTACTCTATATTCCTATTTTGATTATCGCTTTTCAAATTCTAAAAAAAAGTATAACATATTAAACATCTGTGAAGAAAGCGTTCACTTTCTGACCTTATTTATGAAACCTGCATATATATATTAGTAAAAAATGTGGATACTTGTTCGTATGAATTTTCTTTTCTATTCTTTCTCATACTATACCTATAACTAACGGCTACTAATCGTTACTATAGAATAACTTTCCCTGTATGAGAAAGGACAAGATTCAACATTCACTTTTGTCTTCTTTCTTATATCAGAGACGGAGTTTTCACTAGTAATATGCATGTTTTAAATAAGGAAAGGAAGGAGTAATCATGCTGAAGAAGCTGAAGAAAAAGCTCAAGCGTTATTTAAAAGATCTAGTCCGTAAAAAGACAATCGCTTAAATTGTGCCCATTTCGGGCTTTTTCTTCATTCTCATTCGAAAAAACATGAAAATCGTGACTGTTTGCTTTATAATAAGTAACAGATAATGCAAAACATAGACAAGGAGAGGTTTTCCAAATGATTTTTAAAGTATTTTATCAAGTAAAATTGACTGAGGTTCCAGTACGTGAAAATACAAAAGTTTTATATTTAGAGGCTACGTCTGAAAAGGATGTTCGTAAGAAATTAAATAAGTTCGCATATAATATCGAGTTCGTTCAGTCTGTTACTGGTGCTCATCTTGAATATGAAAAAGAAAACGCTGATTTAATATTAGCGGAAATCGTATAGTCATATGAAATTTCTAAAGAATGATCAAGCTGCCGTTTTTGCTTTAGGTGGACTTGGTGAAATCGGTAAAAATACATATGCTGTTCAATTTCAAGATGAAATTATTATTATTGATGCTGGAATTAAATTTCCAGAAGACGAACTCCTCGGAATCGATTATGTAATACCAGATTACACTTATTTTGTGCGAAACGAAGATAAAATTAAAGGATTATTCATTACACATGGTCACGAAGATCATATCGGTGGAATTCCTTACTTATTACGTCAAGTAAACATCCCGATTTATGGCGGAAAATTAGCAATTGCACTAATCAAAAACAAATTAGAAGAGCACGGATTACTTCGTAAAGCAAAACTTTATGAAATTCAAGAAGATGATGTTATTAAATTTAAAAAGACATCTGTTTCCTTCTTCCGTACAACTCACAGTATCCCAGATTCATACGGAGTTGTTGTGAAAACACCTCAAGGACAAGTTGTTCATACTGGCGATTTCAAATTTGATTTCACACCAGTCGGTGAACCAGCGGACTTAACAAAAATGGCTGAAATCGGAAAAGACGGCGTACTTTGTCTCTTATCTGACAGTACAAACAGTGAAGTTCCAAACTTTACAATGTCTGAGCGCCGTGTTGGTGATAGTATTCAAGATATTTTCCGCAAAGTAGAAGGTCGTATTATCTTTGCAACCTTTGCATCAAATATCCATCGTCTACAACAAGTTGTTGAAGCGGCTGTTGAAAACAATCGTAAAGTGGCTGTGTTCGGTCGCAGTATGGAAGCGGCGATTGAAATCGGACAAAACCTTGGTTATATTCGCTGTCCGAAGGATACATTCATAGATACAGCTCAACTAAACCGCCTACCGGCTAATAAAGTTGTTATTTTATGTACAGGTAGTCAAGGTGAGCCAATGGCAGCACTTTCACGTATTGCTAATGGTACTCATCGTCAAATTCAAATCATTCCTGGCGACACAGTTGTTTTCTCTTCTTCACCAATCCCTGGTAATACAATTAGTGTAAGCCGTACAATTAACATGTTGTATCGTGCTGGTGCTGATGTAATCCACGGAAAACTGTCAAACATTCATACGAGTGGACACGGTGGACAAGAAGAACAAAAACTAATGCTTCGTCTAATTAAACCGAAGTATTTCATGCCAATTCATGGTGAATACCGCATGCAACGTATGCATATGAAGTTAGCAAACGATTGTGGTATTCCAGAAGAAAACTGTTTCATCATGGATAATGGAGATGTTCTTGCTCTTCGTTCTGATGAAGCAAGCGTAGCTGGTAAAATACCATCTGGATCTGTCTATATTGACGGAAATGGTATTGGAGATATCGGTAATATCGTGTTACGCGATCGTCGTATTCTTTCTGAAGAAGGACTTGTTATTGTAGTTGTAAGCATTGATATGAAAGAGTTTAAAGTTGCAGCAGGACCTGATATTATCTCACGTGGTTTTGTGTATATGCGCGAAAGTAGTGATTTAATTAATGATGCTCAAACATTAATTACAACTCATTTAGAAAAAGTAATGGAGCGTAAAACAACACAATGGTCTGAAATTAAAAATGAAATTACAGATACATTAGCACCATTCCTATATGAGAAAACGAAACGTCGCCCAATGATTTTACCAATCATTATGGAAATATAAGAAAAAGGACAATACCTTCATGGTATTGTCCTTTTCTCTTATCTTAAAAAGTGTTTAAAACGATCTACTTCATCGTCATGACCAATTACAATTAATATATCTCCCGCTTGAATATTTTCCGTAGCTCGAGGAGATACAATAACTTCTTTACCACGTTTAATCGCTACAATATTCAATCCAAACTTCGCACGAATATCTAATTCGATTAAAGAATGACCATCAATTTTTTTATTTGCAATAATCTCTACAATACTATGCTCATCTGAAAGCTCAAGATAGTCTAATACATTACTTGATGCAATATTATTAGCAATCCTTTTTCCCATATCACGCTCGGGGTGCACAATGTGATCTGCCCCTATTTTACTTAACACTTTTTCATGGTAATCATTTTGAGCTTTTACAGTAATATTTTTTACACCTAACTCTTTTAAAATTAATGTTGTTAAAATACTTGAATTTAAATTGTCTCCAATAGCAACGACTACATGATCAAAATTACGAATACCAAGACTTTTTAATACCATCTCATCTGTTGAATCTGCAATTACAGCATGTGAAGCTATATTTGCAAACTCATTAATTTTATCTTCATCTGAATCAATTGCCATTACTTCCATACCTAATTGAGCGAGTTCTCGGCAAATGCTTCCACCAAAACGTCCAAGGCCAATGACAGCAAATTCTTTCTCTTTTTCACCCACAGGAATTCCTCCAATAACATCGAATACTATGTATTTTTATTGTAACATACTTTAGATTTGCTACAAAAACCTGTATATCATTCTTATTTTTGTTTTTGCATATAAAAATACTGTTGTAAATAAAATGCGATACTGAAAATTAACATACCAAATACAAATATATTTCCAAATGAACTAAATGTTTCAAAAACGAATAATAACGTTTCTTGTCCGAAGAAAGCAAATAATAGTTGTGTAAATGCGAATAGCAATGCCAATATATAATGATGTTGATGGAATAAATAATGTGTTGCACCTAAAAAAGCGATAAACGAAATAATGAAAATCCACCAATTTTCTAAAAACAGTTGCCAATTAGTAAATTGATATCCATTTACTAATATCGCAATAATTCCTATAACAGCCATCGTTGGCACACTCCAAAATAATGCTCGCCCTCTAAAGAAGCGTGTTCCTTTAACATCACCTTTTTCATGTGCAATGTATGTGAGTACTACCGTACTTATGTACAAAACTGAAAGAATTGTTAAAACGATAATAAGCCAAAAATGTAATTGATAATACTCATGCTCTATGTTTGTCACGATAGCCGCTAACATACACGGGATTAACATTCCAGTCCAACCATCTACTTTTCTTTCATTCCAAAACACTGTGTTACCAATCCGTATCCCTAACAACATAAAAATAATGATACCTAGTACAAATAATGTCGTTTTATTCCCTACTAAACTCGTCGAGAAAGCAATTAATCCAATAAATAAAAAGAGCACAAACCCATTCATAATTTCTAATACAGGTGATAAATATCTTTTCACCCATTTATATGTTTCGTCATATTCGTGATTATCTACTAAACGGTAGGCATAAAAACTTATCCCAAAATACACCGCCGCAATAATAACATACGCATATAAGACGAAACACAACATTGCACTGCTAATTTGCACGTAATTCCCCACCCTTTTTTCTATGTTTCACCTTGATTTTACACACTTTCTACACGAAATGTAAACATATATAAGCTAGTTAACTAATCATCTTCTCAATAAGCGATAATGAATAATGAGCAGCGGCTCAAAACCGCTGCTCATTACTTTATCCATTTGTATGCCCATGTGTATCCAAAACAAATATGAAAGATGTTTTCGTCTTGGAACTAACAAGTACCCACTGTAAGTTTTTTCAAAGTTGGCGAGCGAGTTTACTTTCTAGTTCCTTTCCACTTTACATATTGATCTAAAAATGCGATAGCTTTCTCAATAACCTCTTCATCTGGTTTTAATTTTGCATGATGTAAACCATATTCTGAATTTACCCCAAGCCAAAACATAAATCCAGGAATCTCTTGAAGCATATAACCAAAATCTTCCCCTGTCATTGCCTCAGTACATGTAATTACATTCATATCAGTTTGTTCACTTACAAACTGCATAAACTCTCTCGTTAATACTTCATGGTTATATACTTGATGATACATTGCTCCATAGTCAATAACAGCTTCACATTGGAAGGAAGCTTCTATACCTGCAACAATTGCCTCAATCCTACTTTTAACACGCCTCATTGATTCCACTGATAAAGTTCGAATCGTTCCTTCTAACCGAGACTTTTCTGCTATGATATTTTGAACTGTACCACCTGTTATTTTTCCGATTGTAATCACTGCACTATCAAGAGGATTCACATTACGACTAATAACGGATTGAAGTTGTGTAACAAGGTGACTTGCCGCTACAATCATATCATTTGCAGTATGCGGGTAGGCTGCATGTCCACCTTTCCCTTTCAAATCAACATATAACTCTGATGTATTTGCAAATAATAGCCCCTCTTTTGTGGCAATTGTTCCTACAGCGTATTCAGGTGCAATATGAAGACCAAGAATTATATTCGGCTTCCATTCTTTTAACTCTTCACTCTCTAACATAGGAAGAGCCCCTCCTGGCCCTTCTTCAGCTGGTTGGAATAGAAACACAAGGTCATCATCTATTCTTTCTGTTACAGCTGCTGTTAGAAGGCCTAAACCGATTGTTGTATGCAAATCGTGTCCACATGCATGCATCATTCCTTCATGAATAGAAGCAAACTCATATCCAGTTTCTTCGGTAATTGGTAAACCGTCTATATCTGCGCGATAACCGATAATTTTTTCTGGATTTTTTCCATTTACTTTAACAATGACACCCGTTTTCCATACTTTCACTTCCACATATTCATTCGAAAGCGTTCCTATGTAATCTAAAATATACTGTTGTGTTTTCCACTCTTTAAATCCAATTTCCGGTATTTTGTGTAAGTCTCTACGAATTTGAACGAATTTGCTTACTGCCATTTTTGCACCTCTATCTATAAAAAGCGCAAGAGCCTGTTATGCTCTTACGCTTTTTTTGTGTTTATTTCTCTGGGTTTAATTGACGAAGCTCTTGTTTAATTTCAGTTTTTGCTTTTGTCTTCTCATCAATCTCTTTAATTACACGTGCTGGAGTACCGGCAACAACTGTATATGGAGGTACATCTTCTGTTACAACAGCTCCTGCTGCTACAACTGCACCCTTACCTACTGTAACTCCCTCTAACACAACTACGTTTGCACCAATTACAACATCATCTTCAACGATAACTGGTTTTGCTGAAGGCGGCTCAATAACACCTGCAAGTACTGCACCTGCACCTACGTGACAGTTCTTACCAACAGTTGCACGTCCACCAAGTACCGCGTTCATGTCAATCATAGTACCTTCACCAATTACAGCACCGATATTAATTGTTGCATTCATCATAATAACAGCGTTGTCGCCGATTTCAACGTGATCACGAATAATCGCGCCTGGCTCAATACGAGCTTTAATACCTTTTAAATCAAGCATTGGAATTGCAGAATTACGACGGTCATTTTCAACAACGTAATCAACGATGTGCTTGCTATTTTCATCAAGAATTGTCTTAATTTCAGACCATTCTCCAAATAATACACCAGACTTTTTATTTACAAATGCTTGTACCGTTTCAGGGAATGTTACTTCTTTTAAATCCCCTTTTATGTATACCTTTACAGGAGTTTTCTTTTCACTTTTTTGAATAAACGAAATAATTTCGTTAGCGTCCATCATTTTCATTCTTGTTGCCTCCTAAATCCATTTATAATGTTACTCTACCAAACGATAGAGCGAGTAGCAAGATAATAATCCTATTTTTCCATTTGAATTTCTTCTATAATTTCTAAAAATGCCCTTACTTGCTTCAATTGTCTGGCCGATTCACTCGTCAATAACCATGTTTCTCTCGTTAATTGAACAGGTGTTTTATACATATTTTCCTGTACTTCTTTTAAAACAGTAGAAGGTAAAAGAGCATAACCTATACCATTTAAAACGAGTTGCTTGCAAGTCTCAATTTGATCAACCACAATTGTTCTCTTAGGTGGATTAGAAAATAAACCATACCACCAATTTTGTATTTGTCCATAATAAGTCGAATCACTTTTAAATTGAATAAATGGTCTATTTGTTTCTTTTAACATCGTAATATCTTTTATTTCTTTATCCACTAAATAAAGTTCATCTTCAAATAATTGTTGCTTCTGACCTTTATATTCTTGTGTTCCTCTCAATATAGCAACATGAACGTCCCCTTCATAAAATTGCTTTTGTACTTCACTACTCCAGCCAGTAAACAGCGATATTTTCACAGAAGGGTATTTATGTACAAACTTCTTCAAAACAGGAGGAAGCCAATATTGACCAATAACTGATGCAACAGCTATTTTTAACGTTCCGTGAGTTTCTGTTCTAAAAACAGCTAGCTCACTTTTAATATCCTCTTCCTTTTGCAGCATTTCTTTTGCATAATTTGCGACTTTTTCCCCTTCAGGTGTAATTGTCAATCCTTTTTGTGAGCGAATAAAAAACTTCATTCCCCATTGTTTCTCCATAGATTGTAATCGTTGACTAAGCGCAGGTTGTGAAACAAATAAACGTTCCGCCGCTTTTCTCATATTTGATTCCTGAGCTAACACAACCATCATTTGAAAATCATCAATTTGCAACTTTCTCCCTCTTTCCTTAGCTTCCATACACCTTATCTTAATAAGCTTTTCATCCTTAATTTAACTATATACTCTTATATTTTTTATCTTTTTAAATATAATACATACACAACTGATATGCACGAAAAAAAAGTGACTTCTCCGCTTCTATGAAGTCACTTTTCTCACATTATCGATTATGTTGCCTTACTTTTTTATTCAACAATTTTAAAATAGCCCGACGTGTTAAAATCCCCTCAAAATACCCATCTTCATTGACAGCGCAAATAAAAGGATGATCAATTGTCATTTCTAAAGCTTTTGCAAACGAATCTTCTAACTTAAGAACCGGAATGTCTTCCTTCATCACCTGTTCTACTTTCATTTCGTCAAGTCTTTCAAACTCAATACGTTCTAACCCTAACATACCATCTAAAATCATAGCAGTACTAATTAACCCATGCAATTTATACATCGGGTCCAAAACAGGTATCGCCGAATATCCAGATTTCACAAGAACGAGTAAAGCATGCTCTAAACCATTCCCCATTTGGACATGTGCTACTTTTTCTGATGAAATCATTAAATCTTTCACAAAAATTTGTTGAAACTCGTCTTTCGGAATACTAATCATATTACATCCCCCATTTTCCTACTTTTAATCACCGAATCTATTCATATTTTATGACAGCGTTTTCATATTATTATTTTGTCCTTACTTTATTTCAATAAAAACAAAATTACACAGCTATTTTAGCATACAACACAAAAAAAAGACTACCATCCCGGTAGCGCTTAATACCCCTTATTTTTTAATCTGTAAAATAACCTTGTGATTTTTTTATATTGTGTCACATCTGTCTGTTTTAAACCATTCTCAATATCTGTAATTTCCACAGCTAAAATTTCACTCGCATAATTTTGCTGAAATAGAATATCTAGTAACAAACTCTCTTCTTCTTCTGTTAAAACAAATTCCCTTTTCATATACCCCTCTCCTTATACTCGCATCGTTACTCTTATTATATATAATTTCCAACCTATTTAATAGATGTAATATTCAGTTTTTAGCAAAGGATATATAAAAATTGTTTTTTATTTCGTATATCGATTTGCATAACTAAACGCCGCATAAGCATCTGGCTTAATTTTTGCAGTTAATCCCATCGCTTGAATTTTCGCTGTCATATCTAGAATAAATTCTTTTGTTAAACCATCATTTCCGATATCCAAGTGAATTTCCATTATAAATCCAGCTCCCTCTTGAGCATATGGATGCAATAAATCCCATATTGTTTGTATATGATTTGGAGTAAATAGGCATGCGATCTCTTGGCTAAACTGCGTTTCTAAATATATTTTCTCACGTAAAGTTGCTGGCTTATCTTTCACTGATTTATGGTGTAAACACCCCCAGGCACCTTTTCCAACGCGATGAATATGAATTGCCGTAATAAACCTCGTATCCTTTTGATGTGCTTGTGAGTCTGTCCCAATGGATAAGCGATATAAATTTCGTGGATCCTTTTCAATGAAACTACAAATACGGCTAAAGACCATATCAAAATTTAAATGTCTCTCTGAAACATTATAAAATGTATGTTCACCGGCCACATAGTCACGTCCTTTCAATTAGACAGACTTTTCGTATTCTCATTGTATGGGACAAAAATAAAAATTATAACTTCCTATCCTTTATTCGTTTCAATATTTCGAATTACATAATGGCAAACTTGGCACGTATAAATTACATTTTGATTCGATTGAGCTGTTAATACATGAATAATCTCAGCAGAATTGTGACATTTAGGACAAAGCACAACTGGTAAACGTTCCATACAACACACCTCCTCGTTATTTTTATCTCGCTTTTGCTATCTGTAAACAACCAATTGGTGATGACTAATATTCAGTATAGGACGAAGAAGCCCCACTGATTACAATTTCACTTTATTACCATTGTAGGAAAAATGAAAACTCCCTATACATATATGCTAAAAAGTAATAGAACTAAAAAAGGTGTTGCCATATGGCAACACCTTTTTTATATGTATCAAGAAATGATATCGTAAATCTCAATTGCAACCATATCGATATTATCGAATTGATACACTTGAGGTTTTTCACCTTGTTGATACACTTCTAACTCATACATTTCACTTTTATCGAAAAATTTCACGCTACATTTGCGCTCACCGTTCACTTCAAAATAGCGTTGTGCTACTTCACCGCTTTCAGCTTGTTCTTGTAGACTAACAAGTCGAGTTAAAATTCCTTGGAGTAGAGACATGAAATCTCTCCTTTCTCTGATCTTCCTACCAATAGGTTTTACAGCTATACTCATTCTATCCGTCATAACAGAAAAAATGTTCCACAGTCTAGGATAAAGGTTATTGGCCAGAAACTCAACTAAAAATTTGTCGAAATGCGAAGGAAAAAACAGAAAGAACATCTTTTCCCTTCTTTATTGCGATTTTTATACTGGAAGAATATAATAAAAAACAGAAAAAAGGAGGAATTACAATGAGAAAAATTGAGGTTTACACACAACCTGATTGTCCGCCATGTGTCATTGTGAAAGAATTTTTAAAGCATAATAACGTTGTATATGAAGAATTTGACGTAAAAAAAGACGCTGCTGCACGCAATCGTCTTTTATACGACTATGATTCGTATTCAACTCCAACAGTTGTAATTGATGGAGAAGTTGTTGCTGGTTTTCAAATTGAAAAATTACAACAGCTACTCAATATTGAATAAGAATAGGTAAAGACCTATTCTTATTTTTATCCCACTATTTGTGGGCAGTAATAGCCCGATTGGTGCGAGCTATTACTCAGTGAGAGATGAACATCCCCCACCAATTACAGTTTCACTTTATAATTGTTGTAATCGTTTTATTTCAGTTAAAAGTTCTTGGCTTTCATGATATCCGGCCAATTTCCATTTCCCTTGATCTCTTTGCAATGTTACAATTTGATATTGTCCACTTTTCGCCCGCTCATATACATATAAAATTTTATGCTCTTCATCATATGACATTTTCGTTTCTGAATGAAAAGAAAACGGCGCTTCTTTTGCTGGAAGTAAATATTCACCACTTTGTTTATCACTTCTACTATTTTCATCTGTAAATACTTGAAGGAAATTCTCTGTAAAATATGGTGATAACGTTTCTATCATCTTATTCATCGGCAAATGCTTCCCACGAATTGAAAATTGGGTTTCATAGCCCTTTTGTATCGTTGTAAACACTTCTTCCCGATCGACTTTCACTTCCTCTTTTCCTAAAACAGTTGTGACACTATAACCAACTAGAAAGGCAACGCATACAAATAGAACTAACCATATTCCATATTTCCTCATTTTTTCACCTTCCTTTTAAGAAAACTTGTCTTTGTAGTATTCATTGTAACAATGATTATGCAAAGACAGGGGTGGTTTCGTTCGTAAAATCTTTACAACGATAGACAGCATTTTCATCACCATTTTCACTATTACCAATTTATGATAAAAACAAACAAAAAATGCACGAATCTCTTCGTGCATTAAAATAAAACATCTTCTTCATATAAATATTCATACGATAAATCTATAAATAAAAAGTTTTCATCATCAATTGGGAAGGAAAATGTTCGTACCATCTCACCGGTTTCAATATCAGCATATAAATCTGAAAGTCTTGCCTTATTCTCAAAACGCATTTTCATAATATTTTCTAGAAAATACGGACGCCAACTCCAGTTCTTCATATAATACTCAGGCATCACAATCCATTCCCCATCTTTTTTCATAACGTTTCCTGATTGTTGGAAACCATCTTCGTTACAAATAAATATGCGGAAACTACACTGTGATACACTTTGGCTAAATTGTAATAACCAATCATTTATATCTTCATTCTTTTTCTGTTTGGCTAGAACATCACCAATTCGATCACGTAACATTTCTGTTAAATTATAAATTTTTTGTAATTTCTTCTTCTCATGTTGAATAAATTGATGACACTCATTACCAAGTCGTTCTTTCAAAACATTCGTTTCAATAAAATCAGGTAAGCACTCTTTCAAATAATTCCCTTGATAATATCTACCACCGTTTTTCCAAGCATATTGTAGTTGATAAAAAGCATCTATTTCTTCATATAACAATGTTGCACCAATTCTTCTAGCAAGTAATGATAAAGAATATAAAATATCTTGATAAGATTGTAAAAGTGCAGTTTGCCTTAAGTTTGTTAAATCTACTTTTAAAATATCCGGTGCTAACACGCTAATACGTTCTAAATTACTTGTACCCGTTCCGACTTTATTAATCGAAATTTGAATACCATATGTACGATAATACATAAGCAAATGATTAAATTGCTCTATATCTTCTTTACATTCATGTTCTGTAATTTCTAAAACAATGTGTTTCAAATTTAAACCTTGCTCTTCATACATCAATAAAAGTTGAAGTAAACTTTCATCATCATCGTTCATTAATACGTTAGCATTCCGATGTATAAATAATAATAGTTTTTGATCACTTTCTAAATAACGATTTAAAGCTTTTTCTACTATAATGTTATCCGCTTCCAGTTGAAACTCACTCGGAATAGAATCATCATGAAAGAAAGAAGCTAAACTTTGTATGCCCTCTTCTGTTTGAATACGTCCTACTACCTCATATCCAATTACAGTATGCTCATCAGCACTAAAAATAGCTTGATAATAAGGAAGGACTTTATCCAAGTTACTCATTACATCTAATGCATCTATCAATGTACTTCCCTCCCTTTACTTTTCAAAAATTATAACATGATATTTACGGAAAAATAATAAAAAATCCCTTCAGTTTTCCTGAAGGGATTAGAGGGGTAAAATGCTAAGGGGAATTAGCAATTCTACTATGAAGAAAAAAGAGGTCTTAAATATAACGTATATATGACCTCTTGTAAACACTTTTCTTTCACATGTCACAATTCCGTCACATTTAACCTTGAGAATATGAATCAAACATTCATTTTCTTATCCCTTTTAAAATGGATATTGATGTAAATGTTGTCCTCCATCCATTGTCATGCAAGTTCCATTTATGTACGCAGCTTCATCTGAACATAAATAATAAGCTAGACCTGCAATTTCTTCTGGCGTGCCCAGTCTTCCAAGCGGAACACTTTGTATCGTACGCTTAGCCATTTCTTCTGAAATCCATAATTTATCAGCACCGCCCGTACGTTCAATTGGTCCTGGCGCGATAGCATTAACTCGTATTCCATATTTACGGCCCCACTCAACAGCGAGTGTCTTCGTCATTGCTAATACTCCAGCCTTCGCAGCAGCCGAATGAATAACTCCCGGACCTGCATCCCATGCATATGTTGCTACCATGTTAATGATATTCCCTTTTATGCCTTTTTCAATCCAATATTTTCCGACAGCATGGCTGCAGTAAAATGTACCGTTTAATACAATATTAATGACTGAATTCCAGCCATTCACGGATAAATCTTCTGCTGGACAAATAAAGTTTCCAGCTGCATTGTTTATTAAAACATCAATTCGACCAAACTTCTCATCAATCTCTTCAATCATTTTCTGAATGTCATCAGTATTTCTTACATCCATTTGTACGGGTAATACTTGCCCCGGAAATTGTTCAATTTCCAACTTTGTTTCCTCTAGTTTTTCCTTTGTACGTCCTGTAATAACAACTCGTGCCCCTTCTTTTGCAAAACGGGTCGCCATTCCTTTTCCCATTCCGCTCGATCCACCTGTTATAATAACTACCTTTTCTTTCACATACATCCCCTCCCAAAAATGAATACACATTCATTTTATCATTTTATTTAATAGAAATCTTTATATTTTTAAACTTTTCTGATATTTTAACGTAAAGAGGTTTCTTTTTATTCGTTTTTTTCGTAATCTATACTACTTTTTTATTATTTAAAATATATTTTAAATAAACTGAAAGGAGATTTGAGTAACCTATAAATGTAACGAAAACATGTGATATAAGTTAAATAGGTATACTCATATTTTTATGAAGAAAATTACAAGAAGAGATTTTTTTAAAGCTGGAATGCGCACTTGTCTATATTCATTTATAACCACTAGCATCGGATACTATTACGCTAAATATATTGAGCCTCATTTACTCTCTTTTACAGAGCATACACTTAAATCACAACTCATACCCAAAAGTTTTCATGGTATGAAGATTCTTCAATTTAGCGATTTACATCTCGGATACTATTTCTCTCTCCAACATTTATCTCAAATCGTTTCTAAAATTAATGCTGTAAAACCTGACATTGTTCTTTTCACTGGTGATCTCATTGATAATTATCAAACATATACTGACACTCCTTTCGTTCCATCTATTTTAAAAAATATACAAGCACCCTTCGGTAAATTTTCTATTTATGGTAACCATGATCACGGCGGATATGGAACGGAATACTACGAGCACATCATGCGTGAATCTGGATTTGAACTACTACTAAATAGCGAAAAGAGAATTCGTCTACTGGATAATAGTGAAATTTCAATTTTCGGTCTTGATGATATACTACTAGGCAAACCCAAAATAGAGAAAACACTACAGCACGCGAGGCAAAACACTTATAACATTGTTCTTGTTCACGAGCCAGATATTGCACCACAAATCGCTAAATATCCAGTTAACTTACAACTTTCTGGTCATAGCCATGGCGGACAAGTACAAATTCCCTTTTTAGGTGCTATTATTACCCCATCACTTGCTAAAAACTATGTTGAAGGTTTCTATACGATTCAAGATTTAGCTCTCTATGTCAATCGAGGTCTTGGCAGAACACGCGTCCCATTCCGATTTATGGCAAAACCTGAAATTACAATTTTTACGCTCCAACATTCGTAATAATTCGCCTATTTTCTTACATATCCTTTCTTGTACGCGCTCATCCACGTTTCATTTACCATATGATAAAAATGAGTCCAATAAAGGAGGTTTGTTCATGTATCCATATTATCAACCAATCCCAGTCCGTTCAGCACCTATTGGTCCAGTAGGCGACTCACGCTTCTTTCCGTTTTTTGGTGTTCCATTTCTAGCTGGGATTGCTGGTGGACTGCTCGGTGGAGCATTAGCTTT
The DNA here is from genome assembly GCF_051294775.1 of Bacillus pretiosus. Classification (NCBI taxonomy): domain Bacteria; kingdom Bacillati; phylum Bacillota; class Bacilli; order Caryophanales; family Bacillaceae; genus Bacillus; species Bacillus pretiosus. The sequence goes on along the minus strand of NZ_JBPPHF010000002.1, from coordinate 828,743 downwards.
CGGTCCTAGACCGTATTACCCACCATATCCACCACCTTTCCCACCGCCAACACCTTATCCTTGTTATGGCGGACCTTGTCAACAACCATTCTATTATTAATGTACTCCAACAATTCTACCAATGTTATTCCCTCTCTTAACTGATCCATTAACATGCTTACAATAAAAACTATTCTCTCTACGCATCCTTCTATTTAGAGAATGTATAATAAGTAGAGAACAAAGTAAAAAAACCTCTTAAAAAAAGAGGTTTTTTTACTTTGTTCTCATTATTCAGCATCCGTGTTTTGATACGCCATCTTAAACAACTTCACTTGGCTATCAATTTCTTCTGTACTACTATTAATAACATAGTAGTACTCACCAGATTTATTCTGTTCACGTGTTTTCACATTATCAGCTAATATAAGTTGTAAAATCGCCTTAATTCTCGCCTTCATTTCAATATCTAATATCGGGAAAGATATTTCTACTCGCTTCTCCATATTCCGCGTCATCCAGTCAGCTGAAGATAAGTATATTTTCTCTTCTCCATTATGATGGAAATAATAAATTCGGCTATGTTCTAAATATCTCCCGACAACACTAACTACCCGAATATTTTCACTTACATTTGGAATACCAGGCCTTAAACAACAAGTTCCTCGAACAATGAGCTCTACCTTTACTCCAGCTTGTGATGCTTCATACATTTTTTTGATTAATGGTTTATCTGTTAATGAATTCATCTTAGCGATAATATATCCATTTCCATATTGCCTATGATAACGGATTTCTTCATCTATTAAATCCATAAATTGCTCTCTTATATCAAATGGTGCAACCGATAAATGATGAAAATGTGGCTTGGTTGTATAACCACTCAAATAATTAAAGAAATTTGTTGCATCGACCCCAAAGTCTTTTCGTGATGTAATATAACCGAAATCAGTATATAACTTTGCTGTTGCGTCATTATAATTTCCAGTCCCGAGATGTACGAACCTTTCGATTTTTCCGTTTTTTCTTCTTACAACTAGCGTAATTTTACTATGTGTTTTCAAGTGGCTTACACCGTAAATAACGTGACATCCTGCCTTTTCTAATTCTTTAGCCCAATGCACATTATTCTCTTCATCAAATCTTGCCTTCAATTCAACTAATACCGTAACTTGCTTCCCTTTTTCAGCTGCTACCTTTAGCGCCTGAATAATCGGTGAATCCCCACTTACTCGATATAATGTTTGTTTGATTGCAAGTACATTCGGATCGTCTGCCGCATCACGGACAAAATCAACTACTGGCTGAAATGATTCAAAAGGATGATGTAATAAAATATCATGCTCAATTGCTTTTTCGAATACATCTTCCGCATCCCCCAAGTCTTGAGGCCGTTGCGGAATAAGAGCCGGATATACTAGATGTTCATATAAAGGAGCTAGTTTTTTATATAAAGAAAATAGACATGTTAAATCTAATGGTCCATCCATTATATACACATCTTCATCTTTTACTTCCAACACCTCATATAATAATGCTAATACTCTTTCATCAATATGCTCTTTGCCAACTTCTAAACGTACAGCAGCTCCCCACTTACGCTTTTTTAATTCTTTTTCAATTACCTTTAATAAATCCCTCGCACCTTCTTCATGAATCGTTAAATCCGCATTGCGTGTAATACGGAAACGAGTAACAGACGATACTTTATATCCTGTAAATAATTTATGAGTAAAACCACTAATTACATCTTCTAATAAAATAAATTTATGCTTTTGCCCCTCACTCGGTAAAAATATGAAACGTTCAAGTAATGAAGGAACTTGTACAATTCCTAACTTCGTGCGGTTTTCTTCCTCCACTTGTTTCTCATCATATAAAAGAGTAGCTAAATTCAAACTTTTATTTAATAACATCGGAAATGGACGATATGCATCAATAGCTACAGGTGTTAAGACTGGAAAAATCTGCTCATCAAAATACTCTTCTATAAATTCCCTCTGTTCTTTCGTCAAATCGTGGAATGTTAAACGTTCAATCCCCTCTAACTCCAGCGCTGGCAACACATAATTTTTAAACGTATCATATTGTACAGTCATTAATTCATGGGCCTTTATCGCAATTTTATTTAATTGCTTTTTTGGTGTTAAGCCAGCCTTATTTTCTGGTTGGTTAAACCCAGCACTCACTTGATCCTTCAATCCTGCTACGCGTACCATAAAGAATTCATCTAAATTGGAACTGAAAATGCTAATAAACTTTAATCTTTCCAAGAGCGGATTTGTTTCATCCTGCGCTTCTTGTAGTACACGTTCATTAAATGCTAACCAACTTAATTCTCGATTATTGTAATAAGCTGTATCATTTAAATTCACTATATTCCCCATCAACATTTCCATCCTCTTCACACTTCCCCTGAAACTTTTTTACTATAATTTAGTTACTTTTATTTTAGCAAATTACAATATTCCAAGGTGTTAATTTTTTGTAAAGACATCCGTACAACTTAACGTTTTGATTCGAAGGATAAATTAATAGTCGTTTTCAACACTCTTTCCAGCTGCTTTTTTTGTTTTTCAGCTTGCACTTTTTCCGCTAATGCCGATTGCTCACATACAATTTTAAATGTTAATCCTTCTTTACTTTCTGTTATAGATATCGATTCAACAAGCGATCTTTGTCTTATATTCAGAGCTGCTGAAAACTGTAAAACAGCCCCTAATAGGCGAATTTTTTTTTGTTCATTTTTATCAAACCATCCTTCAAATGGGGACAAATGTTGTTTGAATAACATTTTTGATTTATAAGACGCAATAAGCGCTAATCTAACTCGCTCTTTATGCATCATCCCATCAATTGTTTTATTCGCTAATAAATAAAACGTATGTAAGCGGCTCGCTTCTTCGTCTATATATTTACCTATATTAAATACTTTCGCTGCTTGATGAAATACTTCCCAGTCTTTTACTGACATAGAAATCAGCCCTGTTTCTTCAAGTTGTTGACAAATGAGTCTTCCATGTTTAATAAGCTGCATTACAAATTCCATATCCATTTCATATTCATGTGATAATAAATACAAACTTTCTTCGACTACGTTCGGATAATATGAAATCCCCAAATCTTTTGTCAACTCTTCATAGAAAACACCTTCTCGTAACCCTTTTCTACTTAACACAAATGCTGGTGCCTCTATAACATTAACAAGCGTATGAAAAACTTCGACTGCTGGAATAATTGTATCTGCTCGATCTTTTGCCAATCCTTCCAATTTTTGAAGTTCTATGAACGACAATGCTTCCAATTCTTCTTTCACATTTTTAATATCTTCTTCTTTCATTTTATATAAATGTACCCCTGCTATAGGATAACAAATTAAATTTTGATGGATTTTCACTAAGTTCCTCGCACTACCACCAATTGCAATAAGAGGCAATTTCTTATCAATTAACCATGGTAATGTTCGAAATTGATATTCTAAGTACGTTTGAATCTTTTCCAACTCGTCTTCAGTAGGTATATCCCCTTTAATAAATTGTTGCTTTAAAGAAAGTGCTCCAAAAGGAAAGCTATGGTACTCTAGAATCTCTCTATTTCGAAAGTATGTAACTTCTGTACTTCCTCCACCAATATCTACTGTAATTCCTTCAGAGAACGAAGTTGAATTCATAACTGCTAAATAGCCGTAACGTGCTTCTTCATATTCTGATAAGACCCTAAGAGTAAAATCTGTTTGTCCTTCAACCAGTTTTTTAATTGCCTCTTGATTCTCAGCCTGTCTAATTGTTGCTGTTGCAACACAAAGTACATGATGCAACTGGTGGAATCGTGTACTTTCTTGAAATTGAAATAACGTTTGTAACAATACCTCTATTCCTTCTTCATTTAACACACCATCAATTAAGTAATTCCTTAGCCGAGCAACCACTTTCGTATTTTCAATCTCCTTATAAAAACCTCCGTTTTGCTTTTCATAAATAACTAAACGCATTGTATTAGATCCAATATCTATAATGGCATATTGCTGTTTTAATATTTCTTTCAAACTTCTCACTCTTTCATTATCAAATTTCTAAAACACGTTCTATTACTATTATACAAAATAGTTGTTTTTTGTAACAATATTGCTTTAATATTGAAAATATATACAATCACTTTTTGCATATAATAAAAACCTCTTTTATTTATGTTATAATAATGAAAAATTGAAAGGAGATTCAATATGAAGCCTTCACAACCACAATCTCAATTACAAAACCAACATTCTATTAATCGACTAGCTCAATCTATTTTCGTTGTGAATCGTCATGCTAAAGCTGCAACTAATCCGAAGTATTTATACTGGTTAAAAAAGACGGCTTTAGAACGCTTAATTGCTGAGAAAAAAGCTATTAAAGAAGGATTACATTTTTCTAGAAATCCACGTTTTAGCCAACAACAATCTGATGTTCTTATACGTTTAGGTGATTATTTTTTCCATATTCCTCCTACCAAAGAAGATTTTCGAATCCTACCACATCTTGGTCATCTTGAATCCTCCTATCGAAATCCGAAAACAACCTTATCTTTAACAGTAGCAAAAAAAACACTTCAAGATTATATTGGTCCTGAAGCATTGAAACAAGAAAAAAAATTAAGTGAACCTGTTCCATGGTATAGTCGTACTTATACAAAAAAATAAAACAGTTTGGCCAATTGTAGGCCAAACTGTTTTATTTTTTCTCTTCTTTAATTTTAATATTTGCTTGTTTATAAAAAGCTATTTTTTCTGTATTATAAGATTTCGTAAATTCATTAAACTTGTCTTTTTCTGATTCAATATCCTTATAAGATTGATTTACTACTTTTACCTTTTCACTAATATCTTTTAATTTTGTACCTTTATCTTGTAACATTGTATATAATTCTTTTTCTTGTTTTAACGATTTATTATAGCTATCATACATCTTGTTAAATGAATCTTGTCGTTTCTCATATGTGCTTTTCACTTTACCTGCTTGATCTTTCAATTTCTTATCTTCAATTTTCTTCACATATTTATCTACTGATTTCACTTCTTCTTGTGCCTTATTTAAAGATTCTTTTTCTTTTTTTAGCACTTTTTCTCGTTCATCTGTATTTTTCACTGCTTGGTTCAGTTTTTCCTTAACAGTTTGATTATTATCTTTTCCTTCTTGAACAATCTGGTTATATAATTCTTGTCCTTCTTTCTCTAAAGTTTCAAGTTTCTTTGCATCTTCAAACATTGTTTTTTCTTGCTTTGCAGCATTTTCAAACGCAACATATAATTCCTCTTCTGGTTTCGGCCCGAAACAACCGGCTAATAAAGTCATTGATAATGCAGTTACAATTGCTAATTTACTATACTTCAACATCTTTTTCCTCCTACTTATATACGATCATCGTGTAAAAAGCTATGAAAATTATATACCCTTCTATAAACTCCACACTCGCACCTTTTTTACGAAAATCATTGATATTATTTATTATACTTGTCAAATTGTATTACTTAAAATTACATTTTACGTCTTTGAACTCAATAGCAGTTTCGTATCCATCTTTACATATACTTTTACTTGGTACTTTTTAAAACTTGTTCATACTATGTATTACATAAAAGTACAACGGAATTCATCACAGCCATAATAATTTGAAGAACAACAGTAATAATTCACCTGATAAAAGATGTTCGTTGTTCTCTCACGTCTATCATTCTATCATTCCCTTTCCGCTTTTCATCAAATAATTTCTTTGTTCATTTTACACAGTTTAAATGCTAACTTGCAACAACTTACAATTATTCTTGTCATTCCCTAAAAAGGAAAAGTGTAGAGCATGCTTCCCTCTACACTTTTAAAATGAAACACATTGTGCAAAATGCATTGACACATCCATCATAATTATATGCTTATTCCATATATTTTTAAAGACTTTTATTACAATAAAAGTTCTTTTTGTAATAAAAGTCAAAAAAATGTTACATTAAAAACTTCTTCATATCATATTTCTTTAAATCAAAGTTTCACTCATTTTCTTACAAATCCCTATGCTGGTACAATTGATTTTGTGCCTTTCTTAACAATTCTTCAAAAGTTTTTCCTCCTATTGGATAACTAGCAGCTCCAAATAATAGCGTCATACTTAACAAACCATTTTCTATTTCACTTTCAATATTTTTCATTAATCGATTTGTTATTGTCGACTTTTCATGTCCGTTATCAATCGCCACAATAACATACTTATTTTCATCCCACCTAGTAACGACATCTCCTTTACGAATTGTCTTTACAATCGTACTCTCCAATTTTTGTACTAACACCTCCAATTTTTTTTCTTGCACTGTTTCTTTTAGTTCTTTCCATTCTTTCACAGAAAGGATGTACACTGTAATATTATGAGAATCCCGTTCTGATAAAGCAGCTACTTTCTCAAAGAAATCAACTACAAAATCATTACTTGCCATTCCCCCTACTCCCGTATCCATACGCCCACTCGCTCTTTTATCATACCAATGTCCAAAATAATAGCTGAGTATCATTTGAAATATATAAATAATAAAGACGGTATAAAATGATCGCGAATCCAGTTTTGTAATTACATCCTGAAGCGCAATCCATTCTGTAACTGCCACTGTATTCCCAAGTAATAACCCACTAATTTTCCCTTTATGTTTCATACTTCTCCTCCTTTCTATACCAATATATGTTTCTATAACAATTATGTTTTTCTACAAAATAAAAAATGTACATATTGAGTGTACATTTCCGCTTAAGCTTGTCTACCATTTCTATTCTATTTCATATATATACTATATATCGTTTTAGAAAGAGGTGACTTATATGCTACAAAAAGAGAATCTATCAGATATTATACGTTTACTAGCAGGTTTTCTATTATCATTAAAATTACTGTTTAATTCTTTCGGAGTGAACTTTATTACAAACGATCAAATTGATGCTATTGTAAATGTTGCTTCCTTTCTTTTCATTTTATATTTTGGTTATAAAAATAATTATGTAGGAAAAAAAGGAATGGAGCAAAAAAAAGTACTCAAAAAACACAATCTTCATTAAAAAAGGAACCTTTCTTACAGGTTCCTTTTTATCATTGCCGCACAACAACTTCATTTGTTTGCAGTGGACCATATGATACTCCTTTATATTGAAATGTATATGTAGCCTGAAATAATGCGTTTTTAAGTGCTTTATCTTTATTTGCTTTTATTTTACAAATTAGTTCTACCTTCTCATTCGGTAATAAATTATCAATCCGCCACCTTACAAGCTGGAACAGGAACTCACTCATCCCCTTATCAGCCTTTAATGAGTTTGGAATATAGGCAAAATAATCTCGAATCATATGACTTACTACAACTCGTGAAATCATTTCCATTCCTTTATTTTCAACTTCAATTCGAATAATAAGTATGTCATTTACATCATAGGTCAGTTCATATGAAAATTTTTCTTTATACATACTACGGATTTGCAATGTAACTGCTACATTAGGACATTCGTTTTCCTTTTTTGAGCCATCAATCCATAACACCGGTTGTAGCGGCATTGAACGCCTACCTTGATCTGAAATTCGTTTCCATATTTTCATAATAATATTCACCCCATTTCAGATGCATCATATCCATACGACCTTATTCTGCCTCTCCACACAATATTAATAAAGCTTGTTACAAACGATATATAGTTATTACTCTTTCTTTTATCCTATTCGACAATATAAAGAAAAAACCATTTTTCCTCTGTTAACAGAAGGTATTCTTACTGAAATATTTTTTTACAATTTCCTTCATTGACTTTACACCAATACTAAGTATTGCTCACTCTTTCGCTGCACATACAACAGAATATTTTGACGTAAGAAAAAGTTTGCCTTTTAGTCAAATTTGACTATAATATTCTTTATGGCTTTGTCAGTGCACTTATGTAAATTAATTTAAAAAACTATATTTCAAATTTTTATGCGCTGCACTCAAAACTTCATATAGTTTACTTATTATTAAAGGAGGGTTATATTTGGAATCTCAATTATCAAAAAAAGACTCCAACAATACAAAATTTGTTGTTGCAGGTTTATTACTTGGTATTTTAATGGCGGCAATGGATAATACAATCGTTGCAACAGCAATGGCAACGATTGTTGGAGACCTAGGAGGATTTGACAAATTTGTTTGGGTCACGTCTGCATATATGGTAGCAACAATGGCAGGGATGCCTATCTTCGGAAAACTTTCTGATATGTACGGACGGAAACGCTTTTATATTGGTGGTCTCATTCTTTTCTTATTCGGTTCTGCACTTTGCGGGACAGCATCTAGTATTGAACAACTAAGTATTTATAGAGCAATTCAAGGGATCGGTGGCGGTGCTCTTATGCCTATCGCCTTCACGATTATGTACGATATATTCCCACCAGAAAAACGCGGAAAAATGACAGGGCTATTTGGTGCGGTTTTCGGGACATCTAGTGTATTTGGCCCTTTATTAGGTGCTTATATTACAGACTATATAAGTTGGCATTGGGTCTTCTATATTAATATTCCATTAGGAATTATCTCCTTCTTCTTCATTACTAAATACTACAGTGAATCTCTAGAATTTAGAAAACAAAAAATTGATTGGGCTGGCGCTATTACACTTGTTATTAGTATCGTTTGCTTAATGTTCGCCTTAGAACTTGGTGGTAAAGAATACGCATGGAATTCCACTGTAATTATCGGTTTATTTACAACAGTTGTTATTATGCTTATTATTTTCTTCTTCGTAGAACGAAAAGCAACTGAGCCTATCATTTCTTTCCATCTATTTAAAAAACCTTTATTCGCAGCTAGCCAAGGCGTTGCCTTTTTCTATGGTGCCGCTTTTATTATCTGTACAGTTTATATCCCAATCTTCGTTCAAGGTGTTCTCGGTGGTTCAGCCTCCAATGCTGGATTAATTTTAACACCTATGATGGTTGGCTCTGTAATTGGAAGTCAAACAGGTGGACAGTTAGCTTCTCGAACAAGCTATCGTAACATCATGATGGTATCTGGCATTTTCTTCGTAATTGGTATTTATTTACTAAGCACTTTAACAATGGATACACCTCGTCTACTTGTAACGCTATTTATGGTTCTCACTGGACTTGGAGTTGGTTTCTCGTTCTCAGTTTTAAGTATGTCTTCTATCCACAAGTTAGAAATGCGAGACCGTGGTTCTGCTACATCAACAAACTCATTCTTCCGTTCACTCGGTATGACTCTTGGTGTAACGATTTTTGGTACAATTCAAAACCATATTTTTACTACTAAATTAAACACTGTGTTCCCTCCAGAACTAGCTAAATTAGCTCCAAAAGGCGGAGACACAAGTTTCTTATTATCACAAGGTGCTACCGAGAAGATTCCAGCTGAAATATTAACTGGTATTAAAGATGCTCTCGCTACCTCTATTGCCAGTACATTCTTCTGGGCACTGATCCCGGCTGTACTAAGTATTATTTGTATTTTACTTATGGGAAATGAACGCCTCTTTACAGGTCCAAAAACGAAACAAAAACAAAAGCAAGTAAGTTAATATAGAGAAAAGAAACGGCATATCCCTTTATGAAAACGGATATGCCGTTTATACTATGTATAAAGTTTTTATTTATAGGAGTTGAGACAGCATGAGCATGAAACTAGTCATTCTCGGCTTGCTACTCGAAGGAGATAAACATCCATATGAAGTGCAGCACATCATGAAAGAACGACAAATGGATTGTTATATTAAATATGCAAAAGGATCACTTTACTACGCCTTCGAGCAATTAGAAAAGCAGGGTGCAATTCGTATTACCACGATTGTTCGAGATACGAATAGACCCGATAAAACAATCTTTCATATAACAGAAGAAGGTAAACGGTTATTTCACACGTTACTATTAAAACAATTCGAGGCAAAAAATCAAATATATAAACCAATTTATTCAGCACTCTCTTTCGCTCATTTTGGTGATGATCAAGAGTTAATTCCTATTTTAAAAAAAAAGAAAAATGATACCGTTCAATATTTACATAAAATGCAAACTATATATGATTGTAGTAAAGGACAAATTCCACGTGCACAACTATATATTTTACAAAGCGTTATTGAACATATTACAGTTGAATTGCAATGGTTAAACACCCTCCTTACAGATGCAGTTGCAGGGCGACTGTCGGAAATTGATATAGATACAAATTAAACTTATAAAGAAGAAACTGTAAAAAGACAATAAAGTTATTTCTTTTTAAACCCTAAAACAAGCATAGCCCCGTTCTAATTTGGGACGGGGGATGCTTGTTTTATTTTCGCTATAAGATACTTATTTCACTGCACTCAAAAATATAACAAAGATTTATTTATCACCGGCATCCCATAATAGAAGATTATTTCTTAAAATTCTATATAAAAAGGTTGTTGATTTTCATCCAAACTGTATTCAATTCTTTGTCTGAAATTCATAAAATTCACCATCTCTAACGCCTGCTCAATAGGATAGAACCCTACTTCCAAACTTTCTGGTGTAGTCGTTAATTTACCTCCAACTGGTCTAGCTAAAAACAACGTATTACATATTGAATGGTTCACATTTTGGAATACCCCACAAAATTTTAAAACTTCAATATCAACACCTGTCTCCTCTTTAGTCTCCCTTATTGCAGCATCCTTCAAAGACTCTCCTTCTTCAACTTGTCCACCTGGCATTTCCCATCCTCTTCTAGGTCCCTTAATTAATAAGATTTCTTTTTGTTCATTAATTACAATTGTCGCTGCTGAAACTATATGTTTTGGTGGTGAATAAATATTTTGTGTACTTTGTTCCAATTGAAATTCCCCATTTCTATAAACTTAGTATATGTATCTTTATACAGAAACCTTTTTCTTTCTTGTGATAACTTACTATTTCAAAATGAACCATTCAATCCCCTTCCTCATTCCAGAACATGGATTAATTTTCAAATAACATAACTAGCATCTTAGCTCTGTACAAGTACATACTTCTTTGTATGTTTGATCGTACTTACTTTCAATTCCTCTTACTTTTCTTCGCCTTATAAAAACCAGAATAATCCGAATAATAAAAATAAAAAACTTTAGAATTTTCTTATTTTAAAACAGTAGACAAAATTCCAAAAATTGTGTTAGAATTTGTTTCAATATCATATCGCTTGTTAACTTCCTTTCAAAAGGAAAATAGGTACACGAAAATTTCGTTTCGTGTTTAAAAGGGAAGCTTGGTGAAACTCCAACACGGTCCCGCCACTGTAAATGCTGAGATTTCTTTTCTATGCCACTGTGAAAACGGGAAGGTAAAAGAGGTTATATGAAGCATAAGTCAGGAGACCTGCCTGTTTTAACAACACTGATAGATTCACGGATGATGATGAGGTGTTAAAACAAAAAGGAAGGCTTATTTTCTATGCCTTTATGCTTTTTGTTATAGGTATTTCCTAGTAAACGGAAATGCTTACTTTCAATTAGGGAGGAATTTAAAATGGCAATTCAAACAAGTAACTTAGGTTATCCACGTATCGGACTACAACGAGAGTGGAAAAAGACATTGGAAGCTTTTTGGTCCAATAAAATCGATGAAGAACAATTTTTAACAAAGATGAAAACAATTCGCCTTCAACACGTAAAAGTACAGCAAGAAAAAGGGATTGAACTCATTCCAATTGGCGACTTTACATATTATGATCACGTTTTGGATACTGCTTATATGCTAGGATTTATCCCATCACGTTTTTCTGAGTTTACATCTTACCTTGATGTATATTTCGCAATGGCGCGTGGCTCTAAAGATCACGTAGCTTCTGAAATGACAAAATGGTTTAACACAAACTATCATTATATCGTACCTGAATATGAAGAGGGATTACAAATCTCTTTAAAAGATAATCGTCCACTTCGCTTATACGAAGAGGCAAAACAAGAATTAGGAGTAGATGGAAAACCTGTTATTTTAGGACCATATACTTTCTTAAAATTAGCTAAAGGCTACACACAAGAGCAATTTGCTACGATTTTAAAACAGTTAGTTGCACCTTACGTACAACTGATTTCAGAACTACATGCAGCTGGTGCACAAGTCATTCAAGTTGATGAACCGATTTTTGCTTCTTTAACGAAAGAAGAAGTTCAACAAGCAAAAGAAATTTATGAAGCTATTCGTAAAGAAGTTCCAAATGCGAATCTTCTTTTACAAACATATTTTGATAGTGTAGAAGAAAACTATGAAGAAATTATTACATTCCCTGTATCCGGTATTGGATTAGATTTCGTTCATGGTAAAGAAGGTAATCTAAATGCTATTTCAAAATATGGATTCCCAGCTGATAAAACTTTAGCTGTCGGTTGTATAGATGGCCGTAACATTTGGAGAGCTGACCTTGATGAAGTTCTGACGTTATTTACAACGTTACAAAAACAAGTCCAAACGAAAGATTTCATCGTTCAGCCTTCTTGTAGCTTATTGCATACGCCAATTGATAAAACAGAAGAAACTCACTTATCCACTGAGCTATTCGATGCGTTAGCATTTGCAAATCAAAAATTAGAAGAGTTAGTTCTTATTCATTCCGCTCTTTCTCAAGGTACAGAAAGCATTAGTAATGAGCTGGAAACATACCGAAATGTACATCATACAATTCGTTCATCTGCTGCACGTAACCGAGAAGATGTTAAAGCAGCACGAACAGCACTAAAAGAAGAAGATTTTTCACGTCCTCTTCCATTTGAAAAACGATACGAATTACAACAAGTTGCCCTGGAGTTACCGTTATTACCAACAACGACTATTGGTAGCTTCCCGCAAACAACTGAAGTTCGTCAAACTCGAAAAGAATGGCGTAACGGTGTTATTTCAAATGAACAATATGAACAATTTATTGAAAAAGAGACAGAAAAATGGATTCGTTACCAAGAAGAAATTGGTCTTGATGTTCTTGTACATGGTGAATTCGAAAGAACTGACATGGTCGAATATTTTGGCGAGCGCCTTGCTGGTTTCTCATTCACTAAAAACGGTTGGGTACAATCATACGGTTCTCGCTGCGTAAAACCACCTGTTATTTATGGCGATGTTGCCTTTATTAACGGAATGACTATTAAGGAAACGGTTTATGCACAAAGCTTAACAGAGAAAGTTGTAAAAGGAATGTTAACTGGACCTGTTACGATTTTAAATTGGTCCTTCGTTCGAAATGACATTCCAAGAAAAGAAGTTTCGTATCAAATTGCATTAGCTCTTCGTCACGAAATTGAACTACTTGAATCTTCCGGAATTCGAGTAATCCAAGTCGATGAGCCAGCACTTCGTGAAGGAATGCCACTAAAAGAAAAAGATTGGGATGCTTATATTTCATGGGCAGTACAATCCTTCCTTTTAGCAACTTCTTCTGTAGCAAATGAAACACAAATTCATACGCATATGTGTTACAGTAACTTCGAAGATATTGTTGATGCGATTCGCGCATTAGATGCAGATGTGATTTCTATCGAAACATCAAGAAGTCACGGTGAATTTATTGACACATTAAAACATACAACATACGAAAAAGGCATCGGTCTAGGTGTATATGATATTCATAGCCCACGTGTACCGAGTAAAGATGAAATGTATAAAATCGTAGAACAATCTTTAGAAGTATGTGATCCTAAATATTTCTGGATTAATCCTGATTGTGGTTTAAAAACGAGAAGAACGGAAGAAGTTATCCCGGCTTTAGAACACATGGTGCAAGCAGCAAAAGATGCTCGTTCCCTGCTAAAAACAAACGCATAACAAAAATGGGTTATCCTCAAAAAGGATAACCCATTTTTTATTCTTTACTTTCAAAAAAGAATTCGTATTGTATTTTATATAATTCATCATCCGTTGGTTCTTCAAGAGGAGTTGCCTGTAATACAACCGTATACTCACCATTCGGAATAGGGATTTGGAATTTATTCGAAAGAATACTTGTTACAACGATACATTCATTTTTAACTGTAAAAGGAACTTTAACCGTTCTAATCACCTCTTCTTTCTCAATATGTTTCCCAGAGGTCACTTTTACTTCACAAGTATAATCAGAGAGTGCTTCAAAAATAACAGTTCCATCCGCCTTCGCATAACCTCTTTCAAAATCTTCATCCGTCCAGTCTACGTAAGGCTGATCACCGTCATAGTTCATCAACATTAATTGCGAATAAGAAATTGTTAACTCCATCGTTCCCCTTCTCCTTCATTATGAAATATGCAACTACTACTTTACGTCAAATTTCACACGCGTACCATCTGGGTATTTATCTAACTTATTTCCTACCCAAGACCCTGCTCCGCGGTTATCTGCTGGACTTATATATTCAATATGTGCTCCTTTTCCGCCTTCTTTACACATCGCCATTGGCCATTCATCACGATCATACCCTTTTTTTGATGGGTATGGAGCTAACGATAATTTTCTTCTATCCGCAGCACCACCACGGTCGATTGTACAAACTTCTGAATGTCCTTCTTTTATAGCATCCGTAATATGTTTCCCTGTCTCTGGATATCGCTCTTTCGGAAATTCTAGAACTTGATCATATGCATTCGTTTTTTTGATACTTGTTTCCTCTGGAACAAGTACTTCATAAACCGCTACTACAATAGAAAGAATTGCAATAATTGAAATGATAATACCTTTTAATTGCTTCATGTATACCTCCATGCTTCTACCAGTTTCTTTTCCTCAGTTATTATAACAAACTTCTCCTGTATATGTTTTCAGACATTATTTTAGCTCTTCTTCGCCATTCCGCCAAAAACTCTCATTTTTCTTCATCTTTTCACTAATGCTGTAGAAAACTAATAACCTTCCGACATTCTTTTTTAAAGGAAGTCCTCATAAAAGATTGAAATGATATATACGATACTTTTTGGGGAGGAAATAACATGGAAGCTATCTATAAAACGAAAGATGTCACGAATAAAACAGGCATCCCAAAACATATAGTCCGTAAATATAGCCAACTGTTAGAGGAACATGGTTATATCATTTCAAAAACAGCTGATGCTCGTATTTATAAACTGGATGATTTAAAACTATTGAAATCTATACATGAAAGAGCTGCTAAACTGCAAGAAGATATTTCAGAAACGATACCTATTATTTTAAAAGAAAAAGAGGCCCCGCCTGTACCCGCTATACAAGATAAGCAAGAAATACAAACGAAAGAAAAAGAAGATGGGCGTACCTTTGAGGAGTTCATGTTAAAACTTGAAATGCTCGCTCAATTAAATGAAGCAATTATTCATCAAAATTCTACCCTTATTACCCAAAATCGTTTAAAAGATGAAAAGCTAGATGAATTGATGCAACAAGTTTATGTAAAAGAAGGCTCTCAAGAAAAAATGCTACAAGAGTTAGTAGATCATGCCGCTCAAACAGATGCGCTGCAAAAAGAAAAGATGGACTTATTAATGAATCATATGTATAAACGAGAATCCAAGCAAGAGGAAAAAATGAATAAACTCGTAAATCAAATTTATAATAAAGACAGCAACCGGGATGCACAACTTATGCAAGTGATTCGCGAAATTCAAGAAACAAAAAGATTAGTCGCAGCTTCGAAAGAACAAAGTTTTTTTCAATCATTTAGAAGTTTATTTAGCCGATCAAAACAAGAAAAAACATCTGAATAAAATAATATTTTTTTCCTATATAAAATAAAAAGTTACCTTCCATCGGTAACTTTTATTCCTTATTTCTTACAGCTGGCAATATAATAATCGCTTCAGTTCCTTTCCCACTTTCGCTTTTATATTCCAGCGTACCATTATGCGCTTGTAAAATACTAAATGTTACCATAAGTCCTAATCCTGTCCCTTTTTCTTTTAAAGAATAATACGGTTGTCCCAGTCTTACTAACTGTTCTTTCGTCATTCCAACACCACTATCTTTAACTCTTATTACTATCGTTTCATCTTTTTGCATAGCCGTTACTTTTAAATATCCTTTATTTCCTTGGATTGCTTCAATACCATTTTTAACAACATTCATAATAGCTTGCTTCAATTTCGTCTTATCACCGATCGTATAAAGACTTTCAGAAATCTCAACTTGCAAATATACACCTTGCATCGCTGCAAATGATGACATAAGAGTTGTCATTTCAATTAATTGAGCGGATAAGCAAATGTGTTCTTTTTTCTCAATTTGCGGCCTTGCTAAATTCAAATAATCTGAAATAATTTGTTCTGCCCGATCCAATTCGGCTAATACGAGACGCATATAATCCTTATTCTTCACATCTTCCGTACTTTCTAACAATTGAATAAAACCACGAACAACAGTGAGCGGATTTCGAACCTCATGTGCAACACTTGCTGCCAACTCACTTACAATATTAAGCTTTTCTGACTTTTGCATCTCTGTACGTAATATTGCATTTTCGTTTAAATATTCTGTTAAGTACACTTGAAATACCATAGTCATAACCATAATAAGCGAAGCAAATATATATCCGCTATATAAGTGTGAAATGTGTGGTGTAAACCCCGTTTCTAACAGAACGTTAATCATACCAATCACTAAAGAAACAAGTACGTACAATGATGAAATCATAAATGCTAAAATTAGCTTCTTATCCCTTGAAAATAGAGACCATTTCTTTGATAAAAATAATGGAACTATCAATAGAAATATTACTTCTATGACCGGAAGAAGGCTCATTCCCTTTAGCGCCCATTCATATGCAACAAAAATAACGGCCGGGATTAAACCAACAATCCCACCATATAAAAAACCACTAACAATCGGGATTGGGTGAAAATTATACCCACAAATGTCACCAAAACAAATAGAGTATGTCATGGAGAGAATGAGTGTAATGCTGGATAAAAACATAATAAAGTAGCGGTTCGGCTTCGGAGGCATTTCTTGATAACGATTTAAACGAATCGCTTCATATAAAAATAGTGGCAAAATAATGATGGCAATTTGGATCATTAAATCACGGATCAGCTCCATAGCCTCTCATCCCCTATATGTATTTTGATATGATTATATCATTTTACGGGTTTATTTGTTTTAAAATTTTGATTTTTCTTAACATATTTGTTAATTCTTTGTTAACAGCACATAATAATTGTTACAGATTTTCGAAATGAATGTAAACCCTGTACCAAATTTCTGCCTGACAGTATACAATGAATACGGATTACAAAGAAAATAAAAAATACTTCATGAGACGGACAACTATAGCAAAATACAGCATATAATCCATACTATCTATGTTTACAAATAAGTGATCATTATTTTAGTAGGAGGAAGATAAATATGGCGGGTACTACGCTTGTTTTAAAAGAAGAAAATTTGGTCGTTCTAGAAAATGTTGAAAAATCAGTATATGAAGAGTTACAGCATAAAACCGGAGAAGAAAATTGCACATGTGCTGTGAATGAATCAGTTGTTCACCTTGGCAAAGTATCCTCTGTACTTTGGAATGAAGATGAAATAGATTGGGAGTACGGATATTAAAAAGTCGCTTACAGCGGCTTTTTTTCTATTATCCCTCTCTTTCTACATAACATATACGCAAGCGAAATCATAGAAAATATGTTAAAATGAACTTAATTTTCAAACGGAAGAAAGGGAGATACAATGGAACAATTCATTAATCCTAGAGTGAAGGACATCCAAATTTCTGGAATCCGTCAATTCTCTAACATGATTCAAAACTATGATAATCTTATCTCTTTAACAATTGGACAACCCGATTTCCCTACGCCTTCTCTCGTAAAAGAAGCGGCAAAACGGGCTATTACAGAAAATTATACAAGCTATACACATAACGCTGGTTTACTAGAATTACGCAAGGCAGCTTGTAACTTTGTAAAAGATAACTACGATTTACAGTATTCACCTGAAAACGAAACCATCGTTACAATCGGTGCTAGTGAAGCAATTGATATTGCATTCCGAACGATTTTAGAGCCAGGAACAGAAGTTATTTTACCTGCCCCTATTTATCCAGGATACGAACCAATTATTCGATTATGCGGTGCTACACCTATTTTTATCGATGTTCGTGAAACTGGCTTCCGTTTAACAGCCGAAGCGCTAGAAAATGCTATTACAGAAAAAACAAGATGCGTCGTACTGCCGTATCCTTCTAATCCAACTGGTGTAACTTTATCAAAAGAAGAATTACAGGATATTGTAACTGTTTTAAAAGATAAAAATATTTTCGTCCTTTCTGATGAAATTTATAGCGAACTTGTATATGAACAAAAGCATACATCTATCGCTCATTTCCCAGAAATGCGTGAAAAGACTATCGTCATTAACGGTTTATCAAAATCTCATTCTATGACTGGCTGGCGTATCGGTCTATTATTCGCACCAAGCTATTTAGCAGGACATATACTAAAAGTTCATCAATACAACGTAACGTGTGCTACTTCAATCGCTCAATATGCTGCAATTGAAGCATTAACAGCTGCTAAAGATGCACCAAAAATGATGCGTCATCAATACAAGAAACGCCGCGATTATGTATATAATCGACTCATTCAAATGGGCTTAACAGTTGAAAAGCCAACAGGTGCATTTTACTTATTCCCATATGTTGGTCATTTAACATCTTCATCATTTGATTTTGCACTTGACCTTGTCAAAGAAGCTGGACTAGCTATCGTTCCTGGAACTGCATTTTCTGAATATGGTGAAGGCTATCTTCGCTTGTCCTATGCGTATAGTATTGAAACTTTAAAAGAAGGCTGTGATCGATTAGAGGCCTTTCTACAACAAAAAGCTAAGAGTTAAACTCTCAGCTTTTTGTTGCATAATGATCGCAAGTTTGGCGCTTTAGTAATTTATGAGGAATAATAATACACTTTGCAGTAGACTCTGCATTCTCTACTTTATCCACTAAAGCTTTTGCTGCCTCATATCCTAGTTGATAAATATTCACATCAACTGTCGAAAGTGGCGGACTCGCAATTTCTGATAATAAAGCATTGTTAAAGCTTATAATGGAAACATCCTTTGGTACAACGAATCCTTTTTTAGAAAGAGCACTTAACACACCAAGTCCAATTAAATCATCCGTTGCCACAATTGCTGTCGGTGGTTGCTGTAGTCCCATTAACTCCTCAACGGCTTGTTGACCACTTTCCCTCGAAAAATCAAAATGTAAAATATACTCTTTTGGTAATACAATGTCCGCTAATTTTAAAGCATCACTCATACCAGCCAAACGATCTCTCGTTACAAGTAAATCTGATCCACCGCCGATGAACGCGATTTGTTTATGACCTAATGAAATCAAATATTCTGCTACTTCTCTTGCAGCTGTATAATTGTCATTATCTACATATGTAATTTCATCTTTTCGATCATACGGTTTCCCAATTAAAACAAACGGGAAATTTTGTTTATGCAAATATTGAATAATCCGATCATTCTCTCTTGAATATAAAAGAATAATGCCACCAATTTGGCGCCCCTGTACCATCTTTACAACACCATTAAAAATTTCATCTTCCGTCTCACCTGTCGACATATAAAGCGCATACCCTTCCACATGTGCAAATGAACTAATCCCTCTTATAACTTCTGGGAAAAACGGATTTTGAAAAGCTTTACTTGCAGAACTTGGCATAACAAGACCAAGTGTTTTTGTTGTTTGGTTAGCTAGGTTTCTTGCGTTTAAATTGGGATGATACCCTAGTTCACTCATTACTTTCCGAACACGACGCTTTGTTTTTTCACTTATACTTGGATTATCAGCAATTACACGAGAAACGGTAGATGGTGCTACATTCGCCTTCTTCGCCACATCTTTAATTGTAACTGTCATAAAAATCCCCCTCCTCTCACTTCTCTGCCATTTTGTTATATATTTTAATCTTGCACCCGTTGCAAGTAATAGGAGCAATCATAAACTTTCATTGATTCTATCTTGTAATACCTATCATATTCTCCCTCTCCATGTATTGTAAGGGATATAGCTCTTTTTTCCTATACTATAATATACTATTTATTGCACTTCTTTTCATATGTGATGTCAAATCTCTTTTCATCTCCCTATAAAGCTTTTTATAGGGAGATGAAAAGAAAAATGGGACATAATGTCCCATTTTTCATCCTTTCGTACCTCCAGCAGTTAAACCAGAGATAAAGTATTTTTGTAGTGATAGGAATAAAATTGAAATTGGGATTGCAATCAATACTGAACCCGCTGCGAACGTTGTGAATTCATTACCAAATTTCTTCGCTACCATTTCATATAACCCAACTGCTAACGTATAATTTTCTGGTGTGCGCAAAATAACACTCGCTAAAATGAAATCTGTAAATGGACCGATGAAAGTGAATAACGCCACAACCGCTACGATTGGCTTTGCAAGTGGCATAATGATTTGCCAAAAAATACGGAAATGTCCTGCCCCATCCATACGAGCTGACTCATCCAATTCTTTCGGAATCGTATCAAAATATCCTTTCATAAGCCATGTATTCATTGGAATTGCCCCGCCTACATAAATTAAAATTAATGCAAGGTGCGTATCGATTAACCCTGTTAACTGTGCTAATACGTATAGAGCGATTAGCGCCGCAAAGTTTGGAATCATTTGCAGAATTAAAAATGTTAATAAACCATTTTTTCTTCCAACAAAACGGTATCTTGAAAATGCATAAGCAGTAAAACTAATTGCTAACACTGAGAAAATCATCGTTATAACACTTACTTTTAATGTGTTTTTATACCATAGTAAATAATTACTATTCTCTAAATCTAATAACTTACGATAATGATCTAACGTTGCATTTTGCGGAATAATACTTGATCCAGATAAACTATCACCCGGATTAAACGATGAGCCAATAATCCATAATAATGGATAGAAAATGATGGCACACATTACGAAAATAACGAGATAACTTAATGAGAGACGTAACATCTTTTGTCTTTTAATATTCATTTACATCATATCCTCTTCTTGGAATGATTTTGTTCTCTTAAATTGCCATAACGCAACTGTAATAACGATTAACGATAAGATCATTGTAAGAGCTGCCGCTTTCCCGTACTGCGCCGAAGTCATCGTTAACTTATAAATCCATGAAATTAAAATATCTGTTCCACCTGCGTCTTGTCCAGCTACAGCAGGACCTCCGCCGTTAAATAGATAGATGATACTAAAGTTATTAAAGTTAAACGTATATTGCGTAATTAATATTGGTGCTGTTGCATATAGAACAAGTGGCAATGTAATTTTACGAAACTGTTGCCAAGCTGTAGCTCCATCTACTGTAGCAGCTTCATATAATTCCCCTGGAATCGATTGCAGTATACCTGTTGTCATTGCAAAGACGAACGGGAATCCAAGCCACGTTTGAATCATAATTAAAGCAATTTTTGCCCAAAATGGATCTGTCATCCAAGCAATCTTTTCGATTCCAAATAAAGCTAATACTTGATTGTTAATTGCTCCAAATGTCTCATTAAACATACCAGAGAAAACAAGAATAGATACGAATGCTGGAACCGCCCACGGTAAAATGAAGATTGTTCGAATAATTGCCTTCCCTTTAATACCAGGCTGATTTACGATAATCGCTAAGAAAATACCAAGCGCAACTTGTAATGTCGTTGCAACGAATGTCCAAATGACAGTCCAAGAAAATACGCTTAAAAATGTCTCTCTCCACATCGGTAATGTAAAGATATCAATAAAGTTTTTGAAGCCCACCCAATCTACTAATTTAGCTGGAGGAGAGTGGTATAAATCATAATTCGTAAATCCAATTAAAATTACGAAGATGATTGGAAATACAACTACAAAGATAAGTAATAGAAAACCTGGTGAAACCATTAAATATGGAAAACCTTGATCTAGTAAATTACGGTATTGCTCTTTTACAGAGTTTAAAGGTGTTCCTATATCACGTTTCTTCCCGTTTTGGTATGCATCATATAAATTAAATGCATATATTCCGAGTCCAAAAACGATGACGATGAGTGCCAAGATTCCTTCTACTAATAGAAAGACAGAATGATCACGTGGAACTTCTGTACCTAGCGTTACAATTCCCCATAATCCCATATTTAATAAATCAGCAAAGGCTACAATAAATGAACCTGTTAATACTAGAAAAATAAGCCCTTTTACAAATTGCTTATTATACATTTGGCCCACGCCTGGAATGATAGATAACATGGTTGCCATTTTCCTATGCTTTGAACCGTTTAAACCGTTTGCTGGTTCCATAGATGTTTGCATGTTCCTTCCCCCTTTTTTCTGGGAGAGAATTCATGCCCCTCATATGAGAGGCACGAATTTCACCTTATTTTTTCTTACTATGATTTGCCTCAATATTACCTTTAATTTGCTTCACTGCATTGTCAAGTGCTGCTTTTGGTGCCTCTTTTTCCGTAACAACTAATTGAAGCGCATCTCCAGCTGGTTTCCATACTTCTTGCATTTCTGGAATGTTCGGCATTGGAATTCCATTTTCAGATTGTGTTGCAACTGCTTTTGCAGCTTCATTATCTTTAATGATTGGATCTTCCATTACTGCTTTTACTGGAGGAATTTCTTTTGTTTTCTCAAATCGAATTTTTGCGTTCTCTTCATTTGTTACCCATTCAGTGAACTTTGTAGCTAAATCATTTTGTTTAGAGAAACTTGTTACATGCCACCCTTTAACCCCAACAAATGTTTTCATTGGTTGACCGTTTGGTAATTTCGGCATTGGAGCAACGCCATAATCAATTCCGTTCTTTTCCATTGCTTGGAACGCCCATGGACCATTCATGATAGATGCTGCTTTTCCTTCGTTAAATAGTCCATCAGCAGCAGGTCCACCAGATTCACCGATAATACCTTTCGGGAATAACTTTTCTTTGTACCATTTTTGAAGATATTCAGCACCTTGTACTGCCCCACTATTATTTAATCCAACATCACTTGCATTTGGCTTTCCATCTTTTTCACCAAACACATAACCACCCATACCTGCCATGAATGCATTAGCAAAGTAGAAGTTATCTCCTAGTGTTAAAAATCCATACTTGCCATCCTTCGTAAATTCTTTTGAGAAGTTAAACAGCTCGTCCATCGTTTCTGGTGCTTTTGGCATTAATTTTTTATTGTAAATAAAGACTGGTGTCTCAATTGCTTTTGGTAAACCATATAATTTCCCGTTATATGTCTGTGCTTCTATTGATGATTCAGTAAATCTACTCTTCACAGCATCATCAGCTTTCACTTCAGAAAGTAAACCTTCTGTTACTGCGTTTCCAATTTGATCATGTGGCAATGTTACAACATCTGGTCCCGTCCCCGCTGGTCCATCAAGGCGTAACTTCTTCACTTGATCTGTCATTTGCATTTCAACGACTTTTACTTTTACTTTATATTTTTCCTCAAAACTTCTCACTGCTGGTTCTAAACCAACACCTTTTTTATCATCTTCCCAAACGAGAAGATCGTAATCTTTCTTCGCTTTACTTTCTTCTTTCTTCCCTGAATCTTTCGGTCCACATGCAGATAACATACCAATTGATAATGCTGAAACCGTTAATAATGATAATGCTTTCTTCATCCCAAAAACCTCCCTAAATTGTATATGTACCTTACTAATTGAAAACGTTTGCATTAAATGGTTTAATAGAAGCACAAACAATATCTCAATCTATGAAAACGTTTGCGCTATTTGTCTCTCATTATACATTCTTTTATTCATTTTGCAAATATTAATTTTAAAATATTATTACTACACTCCTTATACATTGACTTTATATGAAATGAATACTACTCTTATAAGCAATATTAAAGCTATGCAAAAAGCAATCGTTTGCAACATATACTTTATTATTATACTTAAGGAAACAATATGCATGGAGATATTAAAGGGGGATTTTCTATATGCTTAAAGAAGCTATTTATCATAGGCCAAAAGATAATTACGCATACGCTTATGATGAAAAAACGATTCATATCCGAATACGTACTAAAAGAGAAGATGTTCAAAGCGCCACTCTTATTTACGGTGATCCTTATGAATGGAAAGACGGGAAATGGATTACATCAAGCACACCGATGAAAAAAACTGGTTCTACTGCATTGTTTGATTATTGGTCCATTTCCATCGAGCCTAAATTTAAGCGCTTACGTTATGGATTCGAATTAAAAAATGATACAGAAACGCTTATTTATGCAGAGCGAGGATTTTTTTCCAGTATTCCAAATGATGACGTTGGTAACTTTTTCTGTTTGCCATTTATTCATGCAAATGATGTGTTTCAAGCACCTTCTTGGATTAAAGACACCGTTTGGTATCAAATTTTCCCAGAACGGTTCGCTAATGGAGATCGTGCACTAAATCCAGAAAACACTCTTCCTTGGGGAAGCGCTGAGCCAACTCCAACTAATTTTTTCGGCGGAGATTTTGCTGGTATTATTCAAAACCTCGATTATCTTGTTAAGCTTGGAATTTCGGGAATATACTTCACACCTATTTTCAAAGCACATTCAAATCATAAATATGACACAATTGACTACATGGAAATCGATCCGCAATTCGGGACGAAAGAAACGTTCAAAGAACTCGTTCAGGCATGTCATACACACGGTATAAAAGTAATGCTCGATGCCGTGTTTAATCATAGTGGATACTTTTTCGATAAATTCCAAGACGTAATAGAAAACGGTGAGAAGTCTGCTTATAAAGAGTGGTTCCATATTCATGAATTTCCAATTGTAACGGAGCCACTCCCGAATTATGATACTTTCGCGTTTACACCGTATATGCCTAAATTAAATACAGCACACCCAGATGTAAAAGAATACTTACTTGAAGTAGGGCGTTATTGGGTAAGAGAATTCAATATAGACGGTTGGCGCCTTGATGTAGCAAATGAAGTAGACCACAGCTTTTGGAGAGAATTCCGAAGTGAGATAAAGGCATTAAATCCTGAAGTATATATTTTAGGAGAAATTTGGCACGATGCACTTCCATGGCTACAAGGAGATCAATTTGATGCTGTAATGAGCTACCCTGTTACAAACGCTCTACTGTCTTACTTTGCTAATGATTCCATTAAAGCAAATGAATTTATGAAACAAATTACAGAATCTCTACATTCCTACTCTATGAATGTAAATGAAGCAGCGTTTCATTTATTAGACAGTCATGATACACCAAGAATATTGACAACATGTAACGGAGATAAAAAT
This sequence comes from Bacillus pretiosus, assembly GCF_051294775.1. Taxonomy (NCBI): domain Bacteria; kingdom Bacillati; phylum Bacillota; class Bacilli; order Caryophanales; family Bacillaceae; genus Bacillus; species Bacillus pretiosus. Next base: position 803,531 of record NZ_JBPPHF010000002.1, on the reverse strand, counting down.
AAGTTACAGTTACTTTATGTATTCCATCTTTCCTTCATCGGCTCTCCTTGTATTTATTATGGAGACGAAATTGGTATGGACGGTGGTATGGACCCAGATTGTCGCAAATGTATGGTTTGGGATACGAAAGAACAAGATCATCTATTATTTACACATATACAAACATTAATTTCATTACGAAAGCAATATAAAGCATTTGGAGGACATGGTACTTTCCAATTCATCGAAGCAAATGATGAACATAATTATATTTCTTATACGAAAACATATGAAGATGAAACTATCTTTTTCGTTTTAAATCCGACTAATAGTGATGTTATAGCTTCACTCCCTCTCCATGTTACTGGAAAGAAAATTATTAACATTTATACAAACGAAGAATTTTCAGCGGAAGCAAGTGTATTACAAGTTACACTTCCTCCATATGGATTCTCAATCTTAAAATGGTAATAAAAAATCCTTATGCCAAGGTGTGGCATAAGGATTTTTCTTATTTTAATTTAAATACCATCGCTTCATATGGACGTAATACAATGTTATCTATTGATCCACTCTCTACGTCGTAATTGTGTATTAATAACTCTGATTCACTATAACTAATGTCCTTAGGCAATTCAAATACACATTCTTCCGCCGTAAAGTTTGCAATAACAAGAAGTTTTTCTTCTTCATATGTTCTTACGTATGCAAAAATAGAAGGATTATTATCTAATATTAAATCATATGATCCGTACACAACTATTTCATTATTTTTGCGTAGGTCAATTAATTTTTTATAGTAATAAAAAATTGAATCTTTATTTTGGATTGCTTGTTTCACATTGATTTCTTTGTAGTTAGGGTTTACCGTAATCCAAGGCTCACCTGTTGTGAATCCAGCATGTTCTTTATCATTCCACTGCATCGGTGTTCTAGCATTATCTCGGCCTTTTATATAAATAGACTGCATCACTTTATCTATATCTTCACCGCACTCTATCACTTTTTCCTTATACATATTTAACGTTTCAATATCTCGATATTCATCAATCGAATCAAATCGAACGTTCGTCATTCCGATTTCTTCTCCTTGATAAATATACGGTGTTCCTTTCATCATATGAAGCACCGTCGCTAACATTTTCGCAGATTCAATGCGATACATTCCATCATTACCAAAACGAGATACAACGCGTGGCTGATCATGGTTATTCCAATACAGGCTATTCCACCCTGTATGCTCTAATGCTTTTTGCCACTTCGTTAAATTCTCTTTTAAAGTAAGAAGTGAGCATGGTTTTACATCCCATTTTCCGCCTTCTCCCGAATCTAAATCCATATGTTCAAATTGGAATACCATCTGCAGTTCTTTTCGTTCTTCTCCAGTATACATTTTCGCTTCTTCTGTCGTTACACCAGGCATTTCACCAACCGTCATAATATCATAATGAGACAATACTTCTTCATTCATTTCATGTAAATATTTATGAATGTTTGGACCGTTCATAAAATGCTTATGACCTGAAACATACCCCTCTTCTTCGGTTTCAACAGCTGGTAATCCCTCTTCTTTAGAAATAAAATTAATAACATCCATACGGAAGCCATCAATTCCTTTTTCTAACCAAAACTTCATCATTTCATAAACATCTTGTCTTACCTTTTCATTATCCCAATTTAAATCCGGCTGTTTTTTAGAAAACAGATGTAAATAATATTCATCTGTCATTTCATCATACTTCCATGCAGATCCACTAAAAGCTGCTCCCCAGTTGTTCGGCTCTTTTCCTTCTTTTCCAGGACGCCATATATAGTAGTCTCTATATTTATTATCTTTTGATTGACGTGATTCAATAAACCAATTATGTTCATCAGAAGTATGGTTAACAACTAAGTCCATCATAAGTTTCATATTACGTTCATGCATTTCATGTAATAGCTCATCCCAATCTTCCATTGTTCCGAACTCATTCATAATTTTACAATAATCACTTATATCATAACCATTATCATCATTTGGAGATTCATAGACCGGTGATAACCAAATGACATCAATCCCTAATTCTTTTAAGTAATCTAGCTTTGAAATAATCCCACGAAGATCCCCAATACCATCACCGTTACTATCCATAAAGCTACGAGGATAAATTTGATATACTATACTTTCTTTCCACCACTGTTTTTCCATTATGCTACCCCATTTCATTAATAATTCGATTTTCTCTGTTTTAAGGCGCAAACGTTTTCATTAATGAATGATAACAGATTCTATCTTAATTTAAAATAGCGCTTACAACTTTTATTCTTATTTTTCTAAGAAAATATACGCAAATTACTAATATTCCTCTAATAAATGAAAACGTTTTATTTTTTTGTTTATTTTTTGAATCTATTAGTTTATAATGAACTCAAAGAAAACGTTTGCATAATTTTTTCTAGGGGGCAATACCATGGCAGAATTGAAATTAGAAAACATTTATAAAATATATGATAATAATGTAACAGCTGTAACAGATTTTAATTTACACATTCAAGATAAAGAGTTTATCGTATTTGTCGGTCCTTCTGGATGCGGAAAATCTACAACATTACGAATGGTGGCTGGACTTGAAGATATTTCAAAAGGAGAGTTTTCAATTGATGGTAAGCTAATGAATGATGTCCCTCCAAAAGATCGCGATATCGCAATGGTCTTCCAAAACTATGCTTTATATCCACATATGAGCGTGTATGATAATATGGCATTTGGATTAAAACTTAGAAAAATACCAAAAGATGAAATCGATCGTCGTGTGAAAGATGCAGCAAAAATTTTAGGACTGGAACAATATTTAGATAGAAAACCGAAAGCGTTATCTGGTGGACAACGTCAACGTGTTGCGTTAGGGAGAGCGATTGTTCGAGACGCGAAAGTATTCTTAATGGATGAGCCTTTATCCAACTTAGACGCTAAATTACGTGTTGCAATGCGCTCAGAAATTTCTAAATTACATCACCGTCTTGGAACGACAACAATTTACGTAACACATGATCAAACAGAAGCAATGACAATGGCTTCACGTCTCGTTGTTATGAAAGACGGAAAAATTCAACAAATCGGAACTCCAAAAGAAGTATATGAAACACCTGAAAATATTTTCGTTGGTGGATTTATTGGCTCTCCAGCAATGAATTTCTTCCGTGGTAAATTGACTGAAACCGATTTCGTTATAGATAATTCATTAAAAGTCAAAGTAACTGAAGGAAAAATGAAGATGTTACGTGAACAAGGCTATGTAAATAAGGAAATTGTTTTAGGTATTCGTCCTGAAGACATTCATGACGAACTATTATTTTTAGAAGCTTCACAATCTACTGCCTTCACAACAAAAATCGAAGTTGCTGAGTTACTAGGTGCTGAATCTATTTTATATATGAAACTTGGAGATCAAGATTTTGCAGCACGTGTTGATGCAAGACATACATTTTCACCTGGAGATCAAATTAAACTAGCATTTGATATGAATAAAGCACATTTCTTTGATAATCAAACTGAACAACGTATTCGTTAAAAAATAATTTTCCTCTGTATAACATACAAAAAAACCGTCCACATACTTTGAGGGCGGTTTTCATTATTATACGAGGGCTTCTACTGTATGAAATGATTGTCCTTTCGTGCCAATAATACCGAAAATCGGTAAGTCACTCAGCACCACTTCTTCTTGCTGTTTCATAAAAGATGACGTTAATTGTTTTATCTCTATCCAAACGTCATTAATACAAAGTACATTGGAATCGTTCTCTTGTTGGCGAGAAAAAATAGAATCTATTTTATATAAACCAGCATTTTGAAAAAGCATATCAATGCGACTAAATGCATTCAAAGTAATACTGATAACGCGTTGCCAATCTCCTTGCTTTCCCATATCATAGGATACAAAAAGTGCTTCTCCGCCTAGATTCGTAATTTCCTCCACTGTTGCTTGTCCACTTTCTTGATCAATGTCCGTCACAATTACTTTTGCGCCTTGTTTAGCCAACAAAAGAGCTGTATTACGTCCAATACCGATGCCACCGCCAGTTACGATAGCAACTTTTCCTGCAAGCTTCATTTTCATTACCCCTTCTGTAAGTCTTACCGTCATTCAGTATACTCCTTTATGAGATTAGTCTGCAAGCAAGAAAAGTTGCTTATTAATTTGTAAGCGATTACTTTTTTACTCCTTCTTTTTTCTTACTATTACGCTGATCGAAAACTAAACCGATGAAAATTAAAATCCCCCAAAAGATTACGCTACCCCCAGTCATTTCAATTTCCCCCTTATTATATAAAGATATTATTTTAATCATTATAACATTTTCTTAATTTTCAATCTATTAAAATCAAAAATGATATGGATTAACTTTTTCTTATTATATATCCTTTAAAATATAATTAAAAAAGACCTTCTTATTTTATGTATAAAAAGGTCTCTGTTTTATTATACAAGACTTATCACTTTTGTTTTTGTAATTAAATCTTGAAAACCACAATTATCTTTGCGGAATAACATCATATATACGTTACATAATATCGGAATTCCAAGTAGCAATATGTTCGGTAATAACAATACAAAAAATCTTATAATTAATGTTTGTAATGTTAACTTTTCACTCTTCAATGAAATTAATTTTATTCTCGTTACCTTTTTACCAAGTGTAACACCGTTCCAAATAAAGGGTACCAAAATAAAATATATCGCCATTAATATAAAAACTACTGCGAGATCATATCTATAATCACCAAAACTAATATTAAAGCGATTAAAAATAGCACTATAATTTCCGGTCATAATAGCTACTACTGCACCATACATAACCGAGATTAAAAACATGTCAATTAGGGAAGCACCTATGCGATTCATTACAAGCGCTGGACGATGCATCTTTAGCTTCATTTTATGTCGACTCCTTCATATCCTTCTTTACCCGTCTCATCGTACCACTTCTAAAAAACATTGTAAACTAGCGTTTCTCTTACTTTTCTTGTACAATGTGTTACAACAGCATTGTAAAGGAGGTTCCCATATTGAAAAAATGGATAATCCTATTCGTCGCATTCCTATTAGCCGGTTGTGCTGGAAATACAAATCATATAACTTATACGATTAACGATGAATACGAACTCATACGTACTTCTGGAAATGCATTTGAACTTTTCCCATCGCAGGATGCTGTATATGCCACACAATACATTCCTGCAAAAATTACAGACATAGCTTGGGATGATAAATACATTATTGCAAAACAAATTGAGGAAAAGTCAGATCCGAATAACCCTGACGGAGCAATTGCAAATAAAAAAAGTGAGCATTATTGGATTATTGACGTAAAGCATAATAAACGTTTTGGTCCTTATAATGAAAAGCAATTTAATGAACAAAAAGATGCATTTAAAATTAAGGTACCTTTTCAAAATGTAGATTCATACATAAAAGAAAAGAAAAAACAGTCAGCATAATATTTTTAACGCTGACTGTTTTTTCTTTTCTGTTTTTAAAAATCCCCTACTCAGAAAGTGAGATATTAAAAGTTTGTGCCTCTTTTACAACATCTTGCGTTTCTGTATCTGCTGCGACTACATTATCTGTTGTAAACTTAATATCCTTTACCTTTTCTTTTCCATCATCAAGTATTAAGCCGATAATACCATCTCTTGTTTCACCAGGCTTATAGTCTTCCCTTGATACATTTTTTGTACCAACGAGCGTATCTTCATCATATAAAAAGTTTTGAGTTGCTACTTTAAAGTGTTGCTTATCATTAATCGTAACATCATTCATAGAGAAAAATTGCATATTTTTATTCCCGCTATTTTCCACCTTATATGTAATTTCAACGTAACGAATCGTATCACTAATCTCTGTACCACTTATCGATGCATATAACTCCGCATCTTCTTGACTTACTTTATCTCCTAATCTACGCTTTACTTCTTCAGGAGTTAATGCCGTAAATACTTTTAATGCATTTTTTGCATCTTTACTCATCTGCGATAAAGAGATTACTTTTACATCTTGTATGTGAATTTTCATTGGTGCTACTTCAAATGTTTGATTTACAGATTGAATCTGTTCTAACTTAAAAGTACCCCACCCTGTTTCTTTCACTTTTTGTCCTACTTTTTTCAGCTCACGCCCACCATATTCTTTTGTTTCAGGAATAGATTCTTTCTTCTTCGGTTCAACTTTCTTTTCTTCTTGATGGAAGCAACCACTTAACATAAGAAGAAAACTACATAAAACAAAAATATTTTTCCATGCTTTCATCATATAATTTCTCCTAACACTATCATTCATTAATATAAATTAGTCCTTTGCTTTGTAGACTATAGAAACAATGAGAATTCCACAAAAGGAACTTGTCAGTCCAGATACTATTATACCCCCTATTTGGAAAATATGAAAATAGGGATCTACGAATGCGTGAACGATAAATACTAGAGCTGCGAAAATGATTGCCGAAACCCAATACTTCCTTTTTTCTGAAGCTATCATAATATCTTTCCCTGTTTCATCTTTATACTTCCATAGTACGTATAATAGTAATAAGAAACCAACACATGTACTCCCGTGTTGCATATATTTATACACCGGGATACTATGTAATCCTCTTTGTAACAATGGTATCTTCGTAACAAAATAGCCTGTATTATGAGTAAATGCATCCCAAACGACATGCGTGAGCATACCAAATAAAGCAGAATAGCAAAATACAAAGAAATCCTTCCATGTATGAAGCCCCCACCTCTCATCTACTGCATATGCAAAATAGCCAGCAAATGGTTTAGGTAAATGTGTTATAAACGGCTTTTTTAAAATGTAATGATACATATATGCTAACAGAAATACAAGTGGTAAATTTAAATATAAGAATCCAAGCCATGTATGCCCAATAACACCATACGGTCTAAAGTGTAAAAAATATTCAAAATCAGGCGCCATACTGCCTAATATAAGAGCCGTTACTGAAATATATTGAGAACGCTTTTTCACAAAAGGAAGAACTGCTGCTGGATGCGCAAATGTAAACGGCATGTTTTAACTCCTTTTCATATCTTCAATAGAATACCATCTATCATAACGAGAGAATTGATCTTGATGCAATATTTATTTTCACATTGGAATATGATAGTTTACATGTTATAATCCACATAAAATATTCAGAAAATAAGGAGAGGTTCACGTGTCATTAACACTTGCCTTTTTTCTCATTCTGCTTATCTTCTTTGTACTTACATACATCGGCTTTTTTCTGTGGAAGCACTTAAAAATTATAAAATATATGCCTGCTCTCTTTGGTTTTATAAGCGTTCTTTTTATTGTCATATGGAAGAGAATGACTTTAGGCTGGGAAGGTCTTGGCTTTGGCACACTTCAATATACAATACTATTTGCAAGCTGTCTTACCCTTGTATTTGCTGCTTTTTTAGAATCAAAATCCGTTATGAATTGAGGTTTATATATTGATTGACGTACCCTTTTTAAAAAATGTCACATTAAAAAAAGAAAATATCCCTAGTTTTTCCGCATATCCTTACTGTCTACCCGCTATCCGAACTTTACAATCACTTGCCTTCCATCCAAATGTAACATTCATTATTGGAGAAAACGGAACGGGAAAATCAACATTACTCGAAGCAATTGCAATCGCTTTAGGATTTAATGCAGAAGGTGGAACGAAGAATTTCCGCTTTAGCACAAACGATTCACATTCATCTTTACATGAATACCTTCGAATTTCTAAAAGTTTCAATACACCAAACGACGGTTTCTTTCTTCGTGCTGAATCATTTTATAACGTTGCTTCTTATATTGATGAGATAGACGCTATAAAATCTTATGGCGGTGTTTCACTTCACGAACAATCCCATGGTGAATCATTCTTTTCCTTATTTATGAACCGTTTTTCAGGACAAGGTTTATACATTTTAGATGAGCCTGAGGCCGCTCTATCACCAATGAGGCAACTTTCCATGCTTATTCGAATGCACGAACTAGCGAAACAAGGTTCACAATTTGTTATCGCGACGCACTCTCCTATTTTAATGGCTTATCCTGAATCCACTATATATTCTTTAACACAAGAAGGGATTCATGAATCCACATTAGAAGAAACCGAGCATTACCAAACGACAAAACTTTTCTTTGAAAATCGTAATCGATTATTTCATCATTTATTTGATTCTTAATAAAAAAGAAGCAGCGATTGCTGCTTCTTTTTTATAGTGCTTCTATAAATAATGCTACCCCAATACCGCCACCGACGCATAGAGAAGCAATTCCTTTTTCTAAACCGCGTCTCTTCAATTCATGAATTAAACTTACAGTAATACGAGCTCCTGTACAACCGATTGGATGTCCAAGTCCTACACCGCTACCGTTTACATTCACTTTTTCACGGTCTAAACCTAATTCTTTCTCTACAGCTAGGTATTGAGCCGCGAAAGCTTCATTAATTTCCAGTAAATCTGCATCTTCTAATGACCAATCTACTTTTTCTAACCCTTTACGAATTGCTGGTGCTGGTCCAATACCCATAATTTTCGGATCTACTCCAGCTACTGAATATCCAACAATTCTAGCTAACGGTTGTAAGCCTTTTTCTTTCGCTTTTTCTTCGCTCATTAATACTAGAACCGCACTTCCATCATTAAGGCCAGATGCATTCCCTGCCGTTACAGATCCATCTTTACGGAAAGCTGGTTTTAATCCTGCTAATTTTTCCGCTGTAATATCTGCACGTGGATGTTCATCCTTCGAAAATACTATTTCTTTTCTACGTTCTTTTATCGTAATAGGAACAATTTGCTCGTCAAAATATCCAGACTCGATTGCTTGCAGTGCCAATGTATGACTACGAAGCGCAACTTCATCTTGTTCCTCTCTTGTAATTTCATATTGGTCAACTAAATTTTCAGCCGTTTCACCCATCATAATATGGTGAATCGGATCTTCTAGTACTTCCCACACCGTATCACGAATTTCTCCGTGCTGTAGACGTTGTCCCCAGCGGTGCTGTTTTAATGCATAAGGGCTTGAACTCATTGCTTCTACTCCACCTGCAATAACAACATCACTTACACCTAATTGAATTTGCATTGCAGCTGACATAATTGCTTGCATACCTGAAGAACATTGGCGTTGGATTGTATAACCCGTAACTGTGTCAGGAAATCCTGCCGCTAATGCAGCTGTTCTTGCAGTATTTGCTTCATCAGTTCTTTGAATACAATGACCTAAAATTACTTCATCAACTTCGTGTGGTTCTACCCCGCCTCGTTTTACAGCTTCCTGAAGTACAGGAACCGCTAATTCTACTGGCGTTACATTTTTTAGCGCTCCTCCAAAAGTTCCAATTGGCGAACGAACTGCAGCTGTAATAACAACATTATGCATTTTGCACTTGCCCCTCTCTTATGTACCCTAGTCAGTTTTTAGGTGAAATTCCATAAGATGTATGTCTACATCTATCATACTATAAACATACTAAAAAATCAAAATATTTAATATAATAAAAATAGAAGGAATTAACCTTCTATTCTGTTAATGCATATAAAAATTTTTGTAAAATTTTCTCTGTCGTTTCATTCAATTTTGGTAACTTATCTACCGGAAAATATTGAAGCTTCAATCCCTCATGATCAAGCCTTAATTCTCCACTCACATGATGCCCCTGATACAGATGAATAACATTAAAAATTTCATCCCCATTAGGATAACGGAAATATACTTCTTTTCCTGATAAGACACCTAGAAATTGCATTATTTTTGCAGTTAATCCCGTCTCCTCGAATAATTCTCGGCGAGCAGTTTCTTCCGTCGTTTCTCCTAGTTCCATCGCGCCGCCAGGTACACCCCAATCATATGTATCTGAACGATATTGAAGCAATACTTCCTGATTATCATTTAGTATAATTATTGCTGATCCAACGAGAATAAGTGGTCTTGTCCCAACAACTTTGCGTAACTCTTCAATATACCCCATTATGTAAATTCTCCTTTCCTCACCCTCCCTTATCATAACAAAATTCTTCTCCTTTTGTTGATGTAATTTCCAAGAAAAAAAAGGAAGCTTTCGCTTCCTTTTTTCCATTTTTATTTCTTAAAACTTTCATATTTTACAGCTTCAAAAGCTTCTTCAATTTCATCATTACGATAATGAACGTATGTAAAACGCCCTAATTCTACTAATCTTGCTATTTCTTGTAACGCTTTATGTTGCTCATATGTTTCCTCCAGCTTAATATGTACATAAAACTTCATTAATGGATGTTCATATAAAGGTTCTCCCACCTCTACATATACATCTTCAACCCCTTGTACAACTCTTACATAACTCGCAAATTGATAAAGTGCTTCTCTGTCTGAAACGATTTTTAATGTATACATATATTCTCCCCCTTTTCTTTACTATATCAAAAAGATGACCACACCATGTTATAGAACTATGAAATTTTTTCGACTTGTAATAAACAAGGCTTTTATCCATACATAGGGTCTTTTCCCAACATATATTATAGAAAGAATTTTTTCAGTTGAGGTGTTCCTTATGGATCCATACGTCAATATATGTATTTGCATTACTCCAGGCGCCGATATTTCTGATGACCGTATTGCAAAAGATTTAGCAGTTGCAGAATCAATTTGGCACCCCATTACATTTCAAATTAAAGACGTAATTATTTTAAATGAACTTTTTCGTTTTTCTGACCGTGAAATTAGTTATAAAAATTCTATTCAAAGTCAGGAAAAATTAGCATCCTTTTTCCAAACATGTGTAAATGAAGCTCCTGAATGCGACCTTTACATTTGTTATATTGGCAGTGATTATTTCAAAGAAACAGCCGTAATTGCCTGCGCGTACTCTTTAGCCAAACAACAGCAACTTACTGGTTATATCGTTTTAACAAATTCGGCTGCTCCCATGAAAAATATATATACGCTAGCTCACGAAGTCGGTCATATTTTATTTACAAGACGTGTTCATGGAAAACTTACTCACGCAGATCCTCATTCCCCAACTGGCTCGGAGCACCATCCTTCTCCAACAAATCTTATGTACCCTATCGTACCTCGTCCTGAAAACGTCCATATTCAATCCCTATTAACAAACGAACAAAAAGCACTCTCTTTACAAAGTTCTTTATTACAAAGAAAAAAACAGTAACTGTCATGTTACTGTTTAAAACAATTTATTCCAATTAATAAACGATATACCGGCTGCAAAGGATACACTATACACCTAAAACGAATCCCTCTAAAAATCAAAATATAGTATTTCTTTGGAAATAATTTTTTGTATATCCAGAGCAGCCACTTTTTTGAAATACTAGTTTACACTTTTTCTCTCTTCAATTTTTAAAGACCATCTCATTAACCCATATATACTTCCATACATAAGTAATATCTTTGCAATTCCCCAAAATACATTTTTTTCTTCTAATCCTTTAAATATAAACATAATCGCTAAAGGAACAATTAGCACCAAAACACCCATCCAACCAAGGACATACACTTCTCCAACGAAAAGTAATAAAAAGATACTTGCTGCTACTATATATGTTTGCATTGTCGATAATTGAAAAATAGGTGTACCGTACCATTTATCAACAAACATCAATAATACTAATAATAAAATGGGAACCATTACTATTATGTAAATAATTCCGAACTCTACAAATTTATTTTTAAAAGAAGACATTCTAAAAGCAACAATGGTTCCAATAATCGTAATGATTAAGACGATAGGATAGCCAATTAACTGTATATTCGTTAGTGTAAATTGCTGATTTGGATTATTAAATAAAATATGAGTTAATATCCAATACCCGCCAATACCAATTATCATCGCAAGAATACTCTTTATACTCCCACCTTTATCCTTCTCCATCTCTTTCGCCAATTCTTCCGCATACTCTTTTGGTGAATCACCAAATATATCCGTTACCGTCTTTCCCTCTTTCTCACCTTCTATTAAATGAAGCTCTGCATCTTCTATAAAAGCGTCCACATCTTCTTCTTTCATTCCTTTTGTTATTAAATACACTTTCGTATCGATTAAAAACTTTTCTCCTTCTTTAGAAATCTGCATGATAACCCCTCCCTTATTTAACCGTTTCTCTTCTATTCGTCTTCATCATAATTTCAAGGAAAATTAAAATAAACAAACTTCCGTATAAACATATAATTTGAAATAACATTGGCACGAGATCTTCTGATGTAAATGTTTTAAACAGTAACATAATCGAAAGTGGAATAATTAAATATAAGTTTTTAAACCATCCTTCAAAATATATATTTATCGCTACTGTGATCATAAAAATAGCTCCAGCTAATATATAACTTTGCGTTTGGGTGAATGTAAACGTTTTGGTAGGATAGATTACATCTAATATCGTAACAGCCCCCATTAAAAACATTGGCGCTACCATAACTAAAAACCACATAGAAAACCACGTTTTTGTAAAGCTTGTTACGAAGGTCATTTTGCGAAGTAAAAAATTAGGACCTATAACAACTAAAATCAATGACAAACTATACCCAACGCACTGAATAAGTGAGATCTGTAATAATCCGTTATTCACTATTAGGATAGAAGCAATAATCCAAAACGATACGATATTCATTACTGTAAAACCAATTTGTCTCCACGTTTCCTGTCTATCTCTTTCCATTACTTTTACAAGTTCATTTGCATATTCTTTCGGTGAGCTTCCGAAAATATCTTCTACACTTTTCCCATCACTCTCACCCTCGATTAAATGAAGTTCTGCATCTTCTATAAAATTTTCAATATCGCTTTCTTTTACACCCTTTGCCACTAAAAATAATCTCATATCTAATAAAAACTTTCGTGCTTCACTTGATAACATTATTTTTTTCTCCCCTTCCCCTCAAGTAGACGCTCTACACTACTTTGCATCGTTTCCCAGCGATCCATAAATTCATTAAGTGCTTCCTCGCCTTTTTCTGTTAATGTATAATATTTCCGCTTTGGACCAGATGGAGATTCCTTCATTACACTTGTTATTAATCCTTCCTTTTGCATTCGTATTAATAGCGGATAAATACTTCCCTCACTCGCCATAGTAAAGCCATACTTCGCTAGCTTTTCACTCATTTCATAACCGTATATTTCACCTTCAGAAATAATAGCAAGTAAGCATCCTTCTAAAATCCCTTTCAGCATTTGACTTGTCGACATAATTCAAATCCTCCCACTATCTTGTTTTACAAGATAGATAAGCGTAAGTATCTTGCTTTACAAAATAGTATAGCAGAAGCTATTTTGCTAAACAAGATAGCTAACAATATTTTTCCAAATCTTTGCAGGATTTTTATTATCTACTCTCTAAATAGAGCAATATGAGAATTTTATTACGAAGGGATGTTTTTCACCATGGTTACAAATCGAGTTGTCTTTTTAACAGGTGCTGCAAGCGGTATTGGTTATGAAATGGGAAACGCTTTCGCAAAAGAAGGTGCAAAAGTTGTCATTACCGATCGTCTTGAAGAACGTGCAAAAGAAGCTGCTGAACAATTACAAAAAGAAGGCTATCAAGCTATCGGTTTAAAATGTGATGTTACATCTGAAGAAGAAATTACCGCTGCAATTTCTCAAACCGTTACTCATTTCGGTTCATTACATATATTAATTAACAACGCAGGAATGCAGCACGTTTCACCAATTGAAGATTTTCCAACTGAAAAGTTTGAACTACTTATTAAAATTATGCAAATCTCTCCTTTTATCGCAATTAAGCATGCCTTCCCAATCATGAAAAAACAAAAGTATGGCCGAATTATTAATGTAGCCTCCATTAATGGCCTCGTTGGATTTGCAGGAAAATCCGCCTACAATAGCGCGAAGCATGGCGTAATCGGATTAACAAAAGTTGCCGCTTTAGAAGGCGCTACTCACGGAATTACCGTTAATGCGCTTTGTCCTGGTTATGTCGATACCCCACTTGTACGTAATCAACTACAAGATTTAGCTACTACACGAAATGTACCACTTGAAAATGTTTTAGAAGATGTTATTTATCCACTTGTACCACAAAAACGCTTATTACAAGTACAAGAAATCTCTGATTATGCTATGTTTTTAGCGAGTGAAAAAGCAAGAGGTATAACTGGACAAGCCGTTGTTATCGATGGTGGTTATACTGCTCAATAAAGTGAAGGCTTTTACTGCCCATTAATGCGGGGTAAAAAATAAAGTTTGCTCACGAAGAGCAAACTTTATTTTACTTTCTATCGCGAGGACCTTCCTACTTTAGTAATTGTTTAGGGAGTTTCTCGATTGCAACAATTACCCCATCTAATTTACTTTCAATACGATGGAGTAAATATAATGTTACAACAATCGGAAACCCTACATTACCTACCATCCTGATCCACTCTTCCATCTTTTCCGCCTCCTTCCATTATATAAATAAGAGAAAAGAAAACATTTAGGCATAAAAAAAACAAGCTATTATGTATTAGCTTGTCTTTCAAATAATGATGCAATTTCCCGTTTATAATCTCCGTATATGATGCCGTTTTCAGTAATAATACCTGTAATTAATTCATTCGGTGTTACGTCAAATGCAGGATTATAAACATCAGTTCCAATTGGCGCCACTTGTTTCCCAAAAATTTTCGTAACTTCGGTTTCATCTCTTTCTTCAATAACAATTTCTGTACCTGTTTGTTTCGTAATATCAAACGTAGATAACGGAGCTGCAACGTAAAATGGAATATCGAAATAATTTGCTAATATAGCTAAATTCATTGTTCCGATTTTATTTGCTGTATCTCCATTTGCGACAATTCGGTCCGCTCCTACAATAATCGCGTTTATTTCTTTCGTTTGAATAGCATGAGCTGCCGTATTATCGGTAATAAGTGTTACATCAATATTTGCCTGTTTTAATTCCCAGGTCGTTAAACGCCCGCCTTGTAAAACCGGTCTCGTTTCACACGCATACGCATGTAAACGTACACCTTTTTCTTTCCCAATATAAAACGGTGCTAATGCAGTACCATATCTAGCAGTTGCAATACTTCCAGCGTTACAAATTGTTAAAATGTGATCACCATCTTTAAAACATGTTAATGCATGTTCTCCAATACTCCGGCATACCGCTTCATCTTCTTGCTGAATGAGAAGCGCTTCTTCTTCTAATTTTTTTTGTGATTCTTTTATTGTAGTAATTTCTCGAATTGATTCTCTCATACGATCGATTGCCCAAAATAAATTGACTGCTGTTGGGCGTGACGTTCCTAAATAATTACAATCTCTATTAAACTTCTTTTGAAATTCTTCCATATGTACAGTATTATATTTTTTTGATGCAAGTGCCAAGCCAAATGCAGCTACAATTCCAATTGCAGGTGCTCCTCGTACTTCTAGCATGACAATACTTTTCCATACCTCTTCAATCGTCGTTAATGTTTTGTATTCTGTACTATGCGGCAACTTTGTTTGATTTAATACTGCAATGGCATCACCTTTCCAACTGACAGATCTCGGAACAGTAACAATTGTACTCATGCTTTTATCCCTCCAGAAACTGTCTGTTGAAATAATGTTCGGAACAGTTGAATATCAGCACTCTTAGATTCATATTTTATTAGTTCTTTACCTAAGGATAACGCTTGTTTCTTAGCTTGAATTCTCGTTTCTTTATTTGCTATTCCATCTAAATCAGCTACATGCGCTAAGCCAATTGTTCTACGGATAAGCTCACATCCGGCAAATCCAACGGCATCCGTAAAAATATTTTGCAAAATAATTGGCAACCATTGTTTCTCTTTCGTATATGCTTCTACACCTTCTCCAATCCATAACTTCGTAAAAGCTTCTACAAAATAACTCCATGTTTTCTCAATATGGAAAAATAGCACACTTCTTTTTTCCTCTTCACGGGATAGTGCATTTAATAATAAATTTGCAATAAATTGGCCAAGATCAAATCCACATGGACCATATGTTGCAAATTCTGGATCAATTACTTTCGTTTCAGCAGGGGATGAAAAAATACTACCAGTATGTAAATCACCATGAATAAGCGCTTCTTTTCTCGTTAAAAATTTATATTTATACTGTGCTACTTTTAATTTTAAATTTTTGTCACTCCATAGTTCATCCACCGCTAGTTGTAACTCTGGTTCATAATCATTCGTATCATAATGACTAAACGGATCTGTAAACACTAAATCTTCCGTGATTTTACTAAGATCTGGGTTTACAAATGCACCTTCTAGTACCCTTTTCTCTTCTGATTGTAAACCGAAATCTGAAGTATAAAACAACACATGTGCTAGAAAGCGACCAATATGTTGGGATAAAAGCGGGTACTCCTCTCCATCTATTAATCCTTTTCTTGCAATTGTTAGCCTTGATAGATCTTCTATGACTGTTACTGCTAACTCTTCATCATGACTGTACACTACCGGCACATATTCCGGCACATACTTCGCAAAAATTTGTAATGCTTTACTTTCAATCGTCGCTCTTTTTATAGACAGTGGCCAGCTCTCACCAACTACTTTCGCATATGGCAGTGCTTGTTTTATTATAATAGACTTCTCTCCATCATCTAATTTGAACACGTAATTTAAATTTCCATCTCCAATTTCATGACAAACTACATTTGCTTTCTTTTCAAAATAACCGTGTTCTTTCGCATATTGTATAGCTGTCGTTTCAGTTAATGAATAATATCCCATCGTCTTCTCCCCCTTTTTTAATTCAGAGGTTTTTCTGACGTAGAAAAACCTCTTTCCACAAAGAAAGAGGTTTGAAGTTTATCTTCTCCCCTCTTATCTGCCAGAAAGGTTTACTTTCTGCTGGAATTAGCACCGTGCCTTTTGGCGTAAATAAACGCCCCATTTCACAATGGTATTACGGTCGGTTGCTGGGCTTCATCGGGCCAAATCCCTCCACCTGCTCTTGATAAGAGTTGTATAATTTTTTGAATTTTTAACTTTATGTTGAAGACTATACCAAGAATAAAAATCACTTGTCAACATTTTATTTGTATAATTCTGGACGACGATCTGCAAAAACTGGAATTCCTTTGCGTACTTCTTTAATTTTCTCAAAATGAAGCTCTCCCAATAAAATTGATTCTTCTTCATTCGCTTCTACAACAACTTCGCCCCAAGGATCGACAATTAAAGAATGACCGGCAAACTCATTATTCGGATCCTTTCCTGCCCTATTACATGCAACAACATAACACTGATTTTCAACTGCTCTTGCTTGCAATAACAAACGCCAATGCGCTAAACGAACCAATGGCCATTCTGCTACAACAAATAAAACTTTTGCACCTTTCGCAGTATGAACGCGCATCCACTCTGGAAAACGAATATCATAACAAATTGTGCCGGCGCACTCTACATCATCTAGCCTAAATTCACCTGTACTATTTCCAGCGATTAAATATTTATGTTCATCCATAAGCTGAAATAAGTGCACTTTACTATATTCATTGACTAGTTCTCCTTCCTTGTTTACCACATACATTGTATTTGTAACACCTTGTTCTGTTTGCTTCGCTATAGACCCACCGACAATATGTACACCATATTGCTTCGACCATTCTTTCAGCTTTTCTTTCGTTTGCAATCCATCCCTATCTGCAATTTCAGTAAGCCTCGTTAAATCATATCCCGTTGTCCATAGTTCTGGTAAGACAATCACATCTGGTCTTTCCTTCATCGCTTCGCTTATTTTATTTTTAGCATTCTCAATATTTTTTTCTACATCTCCAAAGACAATATCCATTTGAATACATGCGACTTTCATTTTGTCAGCCCCATTCTTAATTTTTTCTTTACAAAATACTGGAAAGATTATATCATTTGTCACTAGAATTGTAACAACTTTCAAAAGAGGTGGAAAGTATGAAATTATTTCAACCTTCTGAGATAGTAACATCATTGCCTACACAATTTTTTGCTTCACTTGTTGCAAAAGTTAACAAAGTCGTTGCAGATGGTCACGATGTTATTAATCTAGGTCAAGGTAATCCAGATCAACCAACACCGCAGCATATCGTAAAAGCTTTACAAGATGCTGCTGAAAAGACCATTCATCATAAATACCCACCATTTCGCGGACACGAAAGTTTAAAAGAAGCCGTGGCAACATTCTATCAACGCGAATATGATGTAGTAGTAAATCCAAAAACAGAAGTTGCTATTTTGTTTGGTGGAAAAGCTGGATTAGTAGAATTACCACTTTGTTTTACAAACCCTGGTGATACTATTCTCGTTCCAGATCCAGGCTATCCAGATTATTTATCAGGAGTTGCTTTAGCAAAAGCACAATTTGAAACAATGCCGCTTATTGCAGAAAATAATTTTTTACCAGATTATACAAAAATTGATGCCGCTACCGCTAAGCGTGCAAAGTTAATGTTTTTAAACTATCCAAATAATCCTACCGGTGCTACTGCATCAAAAGGTTTCTTTGATGAAACCATTCATTTTGCTAATAAACATAATATATTAGTCGTTCATGATTTTGCTTACGGTGCTATTGGATTCGATGGTCAAAAACCTGTTAGTTTCTTGCAAGCAGACGGTGCTAAAAATACAGGTATTGAAATTTACACTCTATCGAAAACTTTCAATATGGCTGGATGGCGCATCGCTTTTGCTGTGGGGAATGAAAGTGTGATTGAGACAATTAACTTATTACAAGATCATATGTATGTTAGTATTTTTGGTGCAGTTCAAGATGCTGCCCGCGAAGCACTATTAAGTTCACAGTCTTGCGTAATAGACCTTGTAAATAGTTACGAATCTCGAAGAAACGCTCTTGTTTCAGCTTGTCACTCAATTGGTTGGAATGTAGACATTCCAACAGGCTCATTCTTTGCATGGCTTCCTGTTCCGAAAGGATATACATCTGAGCAATTTTCTAATATTTTACTAGAAAAAGCACACGTTGCAGTTGCTCCTGGTGTTGGATTTGGTGAACATGGCGAAGGGTATGTCCGTGTTGGTCTCTTGCATACAGAAGATAGATTAAGAGAAGCCATTAATCGAATTGATAAATTAAATTTTTTCAAAAAGTAATTGACAACATGAAAAATATCTGACAAAATTCAGTTATCTTAAAAATTTAAACATTTCTAAATACTTCTTATCAAGAGCAGGTGGAGGGACGAGCCCGACGAAACCCGGCAACCGATCTACAATTGTAGACACGGTGCTAATTCTCGCAGCATTATGCTGACAGATAAGGAGCTGGTTGTAAAAAAACCTCTCCTTAGCTGAGAGGTTTTTTTATTTAACTAGGAGGTTTTAACAATGAGCGGAATTATAGCAACGTATTTAATCCATGATGATTCACATAACTTAGAAAAAAAAGCCGAGCAAATTGCACTCGGTTTAACAATTGGCTCTTGGACTCATTTGCCACACTTATTGCAAGAACAATTAAAACAGCATAAAGGCAACGTCATTCATGTTGAGGAACTAGCTGAACAAGAACATACCAATTCGTATTTACGTAAAAAAGTTAAACGCGGGATTATTAAAATCGAATATCCGTTATTAAACTTCAGTCCGGACTTACCAGCAATTTTAACAACTACATTCGGAAAGCTATCACTTGATGGTGAAGTGAAATTAATCGACTTAACATTTTCAGACGAGTTAAAACAATATTTCCCTGGTCCAAAATTCGGGATAGATGGTATTCGAAATCTTTTACAAGTGCATGAGCGTCCCCTTTTAATGAGTATTTTTAAAGGAATGATTGGACGAAATATTGGGTATTTAAAAACGCAATTACGTGATCAAGCAATTGGTGGTGTAGATATAGTAAAAGATGATGAAATATTATTTGAGAATACATTAACACCACTTACGAAACGCATTGTATCTGGAAAAGAAGTTTTACAATCCGTATATGAAACATACGGACATAAAACGTTATATGCCGTAAATTTAACAGGACGAACTTTTGATTTAAAAGAAAATGCGAAACGCGCAGTGCAAGCTGGGGCAGATATTCTATTATTTAATGTATTTGCTTACGGACTAGATGTAATACAATCACTTGCAGAAGATGATGAAATCCCAGTTCCTATTATGGCACACCCTGCTGTAAGTGGTGCTTATTCATCATCCAAGTTATATGGAGTTTCCTCTCCATTATTACTAGGAAAGCTACTACGTTATGCTGGGGCTGACTTTTCATTATTCCCATCTCCATACGGAAGTGTTGCACTAGAAAAAGAGGAGGCTCTTGCCATCTCAAAACATTTAACTGAAGACGATGCATTTTTCAAGAAGAGTTTTTCTGTTCCGTCTGCTGGTATTCACCCTGGTTTCGTTCCCTTTATTGTACGAGATTTCGGTAAAGATGTTGTTATTAATGCTGGCGGCGGGATACATGGACATCCAAGTGGGGCGCAAGGGGGCGGTAAAGCTTTCCGTACTGCAATTAATGCTACTTTGCAAAATACACCACTCCATGAAGTAGATGACATAAATTTGCATAGTGCACTACAAATATGGGGAAATCCCTCTCATGGGGTGAAATTATGAGTATTCAAGTATTTTGTGATTTCGATGGCACGATTACAAATAATGATAACATTATGTCCATTATGGAAAAATTCGCACCACCAGAAGCCGAAGAAGTAAAGAATAGAATTTTATCACAAGAGCTGTCTATTCAAGAAGGTGTTTCTCAATTATTTCAATTAATACCTACTAGTCTACACGATGATATGATTCAATTTTTAATAAAAACTGCTGAAATCCGTAGTGGTTTTCATGAATTTATACAATTTGTAAATGAAAATAACATTTCTTTTTACGTTATATCAGGTGGAATGGATTTCTTCGTCTATCCACTCTTACAAGGAATCATTCCAAAAGAGCAAATTTACTGTAATGAAACAGACTTTTCAAGTGAATTCATTACAGTTAAGTGGCCTCATCCTTGTGATCATCATTGTCAAAATCATTGCGGATTATGCAAATCATCTTTAATCCGTAAATTAAGTGATACGGATGACTTCCATATTGTGATTGGAGATTCAATTACTGATTTACAAGCTGCGAAACAAGCAGATAAAGTATTCGCTCGCGACTTCCTTATTACAAAGTGTGAAGAGAATTATATTGCTTATACACCGTTTGAAACATTTCACGATGTTCAAACCCAATTAAAACATTTGTTGGAGGTGAAATCATGAAACAACTTTTTCGTCAATGGTATGACTTAAGCGAGATAAAAAAAGAATTAACAACACGAAATTGGTTTCCAGCAACGAGTGGTAATATTTCTATAAAGGTTAGTCATGAGCCACTTACTTTTCTTATTACAGCAAGTGGTAAAGATAAAACAAAAACTACTCCAGATGATTTTCTATTAGTAGATCATCTAGGGGTTCCCGTATTAGAGACTGAATTACGCCCTTCCGCAGAAACAATATTGCATACACATATTTATAACAATACGAATGCTGGGTGCGTACTTCATGTTCATACAACTGATAATAATGTCATCACAAATTTATATAGTGATGCAGTCACCCTTCAAAATCAAGAAATTATTAAAGCTCTCGATATTTGGGAAGAAGGTGCAACAATTCACATTCCTATTATCGAAAACCATGCCCATATCCCAACGCTTGGAGAAAACTTCCGAAAGCACATACAAGGAGATTCGGGAGCAGTATTAATTCGTAACCACGGTATTACCGTATGGGGCCGAGATAGCTTTGATGCAAAGAAAAGATTAGAAGCTTATGAGTTTTTATTCCAATTTCATATAAAACTATTATCAATTCAAGGAGGCGTTTCTAATGGCGCAAATTCGTATTCATGAAGTAAATACTCGCATAGAAAATGAAGTAGAAGTATCTAAATTTCTACAAGAGGAAGGCGTTTTATATGAGAAATGGAACATCTCTAAACTTCCTACTTATTTAAATGAAAATTATTCGTTAACAGATGAAAACAAGGCTGAAATATTAGCTGTGTTTTCAAAAGAAATCGCTGATGTTTCAGCGCGCCGAGGTTATAAAGCACATGATGTAATTTCACTTTCAAATAGCACACCTAACCTTGACGAATTATTAATTAATTTCCAAAAAGAACACCATCATACCGATGATGAAGTTCGCTTTATTGTTAGTGGACATGGCATCTTTGCCATTGAAGGAAAAGATGGCAAATTCTTTGACGTTGAACTTGAGCCAGGCGATCTCATATCTGTTCCAGAAAATGCAAGACACTATTTTACCTTGCAAGATGATCGTCAAGTTGTAGCTATTCGTATTTTTGTTACAACTGAAGGCTGGGTTCCAATTTATTAAGGTAGTTAGTTGAATAAAAGGACTTGGATCCCCTTTTCCAACCTTTTATTCACTCTACATATATACATCCTCCTATGGAACAGGCTTATTTCAAAAAATGAAATAAGCCTGATTTTTTATGTACCTAACCTTACGATTCCTTTCGTTCAAAAAAAACAACCTCCCCCTTCTATTTTTTAAGTGTATTTCTGAACTTTTTTTGAACATTTATTGAACTTTTTTTGAATTTTTTCTGAAAATTCTGTTTTACGTATGGTATACTACTATTAAATAAAAAGGAAAAGAATATCGCAAACAGAGGGGGATAATCATGAGTTTACTTATCGCACTTATACTAGGGGTTACGTGTGGAGCACTTCCTGTTATTCTAGGAGCTATTATGGAAGAGTTAGAAGTTGGTGTTTTAGGTTTTGTCGCATCTTGTGTAAGCGCTTTATTTTTCGGTTTATTCGGCGCTATTCCTGTTTCAATTCTGTGTGCATTTTATATAGTACGCCATGCTCGTGCAAAACAATTTGGTCCTAATCACATCGCGCAAGTTATTCCATTCCCAATTGAACGATGCCGCCGAGCTTCTAGCTTATAATTATAAAAATTAAATATACCTAAATAAATAAAAGTCCTCAAATGAGGACTTTTATTTATTTTCTTCTAGAAATTGAAACAATTCTTGTAAATGTAGGACATCTTCACTATAGCTAACAGATACGTGACATATACCGTCAATCTCTGCTTGCATATAAAGATCAACCCCATCTCGATCATATTTCAATGCCAAATAAAAATCCATTTCTTCTAACATCTTTTTTGAAGCTCGAATAACATAATGCCCCTTCTCATCTCTTCCATATTCGAATTCCGGCTCAAAATCATATTTTTGTTTAAAAGCTTCTTTTTGTTTTGCACTAATTTGTATACAAGTTGTTCGCTGAACAGTATCAATCATCTCATCAAATTTTTGAAGATCCATCTCATTTACCCCCTTATGTATTTTTTGTATAAAACTTGTGTTCCGCTATTCTCTTCCCCATCTTTCATTAACTCCTCATACAATTCCTTCGCCAAACTTAAACCTGGCACTGGCAATTGCAATTTTTCAGCCTCATCTAAAGCTATCTTCATATCTTTCATAAAATGCTTTACATAAAACCCTGGTTCAAAATCTCCCTTTAACATTCGGGGAGCTAAGTTACTCAATGACCAGCTACCTGCTGCTCCCGTTGAAATACTCTCTAATACTTTATCTGGGTCTAGTCCAGCTTTTTTCGCATAAGCAACAGCTTCACATACTCCAATCATGTTAGAAGCAATCGCAATTTGATTGCACATTTTTGTATGTTGTCCACTTCCAGCTGGTCCTTGCAACTGAATATTTGTCCCTAGTTTTTCAAATAACGGTAAACATTTTTCATATATTTCTTTTTCGCCACCGACCATAATTGCGAGCCTTGCTTCTTTCGCACCAACGTCTCCTCCAGATACAGGCGCATCTAACGTATATACATTCTTACTTTTACCGGTTTCGTTAATACGTTTTGCCAATGTTGGTGTAGATGTCGTGAAATCAATTGCTATCGTACCTTCATTTGCATTCTCCAAAATTCCATCTATCCCAAAATACACTTCTTCTACATCATGTGGATATCCAACCATAGTCATTACAACATCAACTTGCTTCACTAACTCTTTCGGTGTATCACACCAATTCGCACCATCTTGCACTAAAGAGTCTGTCTTCGTTTTCGTTCTATTATATACATATACTTTATAGCCGTCTTGCATTAAATGACGCACCATACTTTTTCCCATTACACCAATACCGATGAAACCTATTGATACATTTTTACATTCCATTTTCTCATCCCCTTTGTTCTAATAAATCACTTACCATCTTTCGAAACTCATTATTAAAATCATCATCTATACTATTTTTCACATTTGAAAATAATATAACAAAAGTGCCTTTTTCTTTATTAAAATTATTGAAAGTGTTCCAACCAGATAGTACACCATGATTATGAAAATAATCCGGATATATGTAAAAACTATATGCATATTTTCGTTCTGTTGAAGGTGAAAACATCGCTTGTCTACTTTGCTCAGAAAGAAGTTTCCCATTTATAATCGCTTCGTCTAACTTCTTCATATCACCAACTGTCGTATACATCTCACCGCACCCGTATAACCACTCCATTAACAATTTTTGTGCAGGTTCAAGCACATTCTCTTTCTTTACATATCCTTTAGTAAAATGCTGATCTCCCTGAACCATATTTCCCATACCAGATTCATACATTTCTGCTTTAGTAAATATATTTTCTTTTATGTAATCTCCTAAAGGTTTTTTTGATATACTTTCTATAATATAGGCAAGCACCATATAATTATAATCTGTATATCTCCAGCCTGAGCCTGGTGGAAATTCTAATTTTTGACTTCCAATCCAATTTACTAAATTTATACGAGAAGCGGCATTCACTTTCCCTTTTCCACTTTCCGGTAAACCTGATGTATGTGTTAACAAATGATATAAGGTAATATTTTTATCTACTGGAAAAGAGGGAATATATTTATTTACATTATCTTGAATATTTAACTTCCCTTGTTCCTGCAGCTGTAAAATAGATGTTGCTACAACGGTTTTCGTAATAGAACCGACACGATATTTTGTTTGAGGCGTATTCTCTATCTTATATTGAACATCAGCATATCCATATCCTTTATTCAATATAACATGCTCTTTATCTGTTACTAAAACTGTCCCATTAAATTGCTTTCCTATTAAATATTGATCTAACTTTTGAGATATACTAGCATAATCAATTTGTTGTTCTTTTTTTCTTCTATATTCTCCTGTACTTCTGATTCAATAGTAGGATTCACCTTAGTTGTCAATACAGTGCTTCCCTTTATATTGGGGTTATAGAAAAAATAGTATACTCCACCACAAACTACATCAGACAGCGAAGCCATCGTCATTATTTTTTTATCATGTTGTTCCTCCATAATTCCTTCGTTCAAAATCCCCCCTACATTCTATTATCAAACAATAAAAAAAAATCGCAACAATTTGTTGCGAAAAATCACTTTTTTTCTTTTCTATATACACACACTTGATTTTTTCCATTTTTTTTCGCTTCATATAATGCAATATCCGCTCGTTGCATTAATTCTTCTCTTGTAATCCCTTGTTCATATAACGCGACTCCAAAACTCGCTGTTAATTTCGAAATTCCGGAGAACTGCTTTGTTTCAATGAAAAATCGTAATGATTCCGCAACCTGAAATGCTTCTTTTTCTACTGTGTTAGTTACTAATATAATAAATTCTTCTCCTCCCCACCTTGCAAATACATGTTGCTGCTCCACTTTAGATTTCATAAGCTCTGCAAGCTGAATTAATGCTAAGTCACCAAAATCATGGCCATACGTGTCATTTACTGTTTTAAAATTATCTATGTCAAATAAAATAAGTGCTATTTTTTCATCGTTACGCATTGCATTATCCCATTCTGCCTCTAGTATTTGTTGGAACTTCAAACGATTATAAATCTCTGTTAACGAATCTATCATAGCAAGCCTTTCTTGTTCTTGATAGATTTCATCTAATTCTGTAATCTCTGTACACTTCACAATAAATCTTGATAAATCTTCTGGCAGTGGTGTCGCGCGCAATAAAAAAGTTGACACTTCCCCTTCATAATTGTACATCTTAATTCTTCTATCATATGATAATGTATCATCTAACCATGTTATATCGTGAGTTGTTGAATAGTATCCGTTTTCTCTAATAAAATGTTCAGCAAATACTAAATGTTGCTCACGATAGGCAAATAAATTTTCATATCCGAAAAACTCTAAAAAATTTGTATTACAATCAACAATCTCATCGTCTTCTACTATAAATAATAGATCATTTTGAAAATCAAACATCGTTTGAAGTAATTCTTGTTGCAAACTTACTTGCCGCACTAAAGAAAGCTGATACAAACTCTTATTCACTTCCTCTAACACCATTTGTGGAGTCACAGGAGCTATCACAATATTACGTATTCCTAACGTAAGCACCTCTGCAAACTCGCTTGTTATCTGTTGATCCCAAATGACAATAAATGTACTCTGTGGATTATACATATTCTTTATATATTTTATTTGAGAAAAATCTGTTACATACATAATTACAATATGTGGTTTTGTTCTCTGAAACAATAATTCTCCTTCTTCAAAACTATTTGCTATAAACATACATTTTGGATGAATATTTTCTATCGTTTGTTGATGTGTACATCCATTTTCTATATAAAGGACATTTAACTGAAGATCTTGTAATACATTTTGGAAAACCGTATTCTCTAATAAAAAATGTAGTATGTTCATCACTAGTCTTCACTCACTTCATATATCTTGTTCTACTGCATTCCTCACAAACATTTTATAAAAAGACTGTTCTCTAAATACTTTAATGAGTGAGGGATACATATTAACAAGCTAATTGAGAATGCTCTCTTCGCTTTTTCTCTATAAATTCCTTTTCTAGTGTATGATTATAGGAATTGTATCGTTTGTATGAATGCCCTAGCTTCCTCTTTAAAACTTGACAATTAAAATAAAGATATTATATTCTTAAATTCGACAACTTACAAAATGTAAGTAGAATATATTACATGTATTTTTTTATAATTTGATATGTTACTTGGAGGATATATAATGACAAACGACAACTTTTTTAATGTTCTATACGAGCGCACATCTACACGTGCATTCAACCCAGAGAAAGAAATTTCATCTACAGAGTTACACGAGATTTTAAAGGGAGCTGCTCAAGCACCTTCTGCTTGGAACTTGCAGCACTGGAAATTCCTTGTATTCCAAGGTGAAGATGTACAGAAACGATTGCATCCAATTGCTTATAACCAGCAACAAATACTTGATGCTTCTGCTGTAGTCGCTATTTTAGGTGATTTAGAAGCTTATAAAAACGTTGAACCAGTTTATGGTCCAATTGTAGAACAAGGATTTATGAAAGAAGAAGCAAAAGAGCGCTTAGCTAAAAATATTGAGTCTGCATATGCTCGTGAGCAATTCCCAAGAGATGCAGCCTTTTCAAATGCATCTTTAGCAGCAATGCAACTTATGCTTGCGGCTAAAGCAACTGGCTGGGATACTTGTGCTATTGGTGGTTTCAACCCACAAGCACTTACAGAAGAATTCAATGTTTCATCTCGTTACGTACCAATTATGCTTATTACAATTGGTGAATCAACTTTAAAAGGTCATCCTGCACCACGAATGAGCGTAGAACAAGTGAGTGAATGGGCAAAATAATAAAGTGAAACTATAATCGGTTTTTATGGACAGTTAATCCTCCGCCTAACTTCTTTGCTTTCGCTGAATTTTGAGGTGGGGGTCTTACTGCTCTTTAATACAGGATAAAAAAGAAACGAAGGTAATTTCATTACCTTCGTTTCTTTTTTATCCTGTCACACACCCGTAATATTACAATGTATTATTCGACATCTATACATAAAAAAACAGTAAACTTTATGCTATTCCCATACACATAAATGACGTTTCATGTCGAATTTTGTTAAAGTATCGAAATATAACCGTGTGTTTTTGTTACAATTATGATACAATGATAACAAATAGATAACAAGAGAGGGATTTTCATTGAGTTCATACGGAAGCTTTATCGCACTTTTAAGTTACATAGTAACTGTACTTCTGTTATATTTTATTGGCGATGCTACAAACATATCAGTGTTACAATTCCCAAAAGAAGAAGCGTTCAAATTAGACGCAGAAAAACATACTGCAAGATCCATTGCACCACTACTCTTAGCTCTCCCTGTATATATCATCGTTTTATATAAAAGTAAAAAAGTGTAAAGCCTACCTATTTCATTCATTTCGGTGGTCTTTACACTTTTTTGTGATATTTTCCCTATTTTAAACATCATTCCATACTAAACACCCAGCTAGTCTTTTAAAATGAGAAAATCCCCCAGAAAAAAATCCACTCTCTGTCCAGTCACTCACTACCGAACTTACATAGATTATAAGTGTGAAGGGGGTGATGAGGATTATGTTTGGATCATTTGGATGCTGTGATAACTTTAGAGACTGTCATCATCGTGAAAGAGAGTGCGACCATCGTGACCATCGCGAGAAAGAGAGAGAGGTAAAACCACAACAACCAGCTGTATGTAACGTACTTGCTAGCATTTCAGTTGGAACAGAACTTTCTCTTTTAAGCATTAGAGGTAACGGAACATTCAACAATGTAATTTTTGAAGGTTTCGCTAACGGCGTTGCTCTTTTCTCTGCTTTAGCTCGTAATAACAATGACAAAGATAATAAAGATAATAACAAAGATGATAAGCACAATCAAAACCGAAATACTTTTACTGGTATTTTACGTGTATGCCCAACTGATATCGTTGCTATCGCTATCTAATTCCGTTCCTTATCCTCTATAGTAAGAAAATAAGATTTACTTTTCTCATAGAAAAAACCTGAGACCGATTTCAAATCGACTCAGGTTTTTTTATTGATTATATGCTTTTAACTAGTTCAACAACTTCTTCAGCAGTTGACATCATTAATGCTTTTTCTGCTAATGTTTCCATTTCTGCTTTTGACAACTTGCTTAGTTGTGTTCTTGCAGGAAGAATAGATGTTGCACTCATACTGAACTCATCTAAACCTAATCCTAATAATAATGGGATAGCAAGTGAATCGCCCGCCATCTCACCACACATGCCAGCCCATTTGCCTTCTTTATGAGCAGCATCGATAACCATTTTTACAAGACGTAAAATAGATGGGTTATATGGTTGGTATAAGTAAGCTACTTGTTCGTTCATACGGTCTGCAGCCATTGTGTATTGAATTAAGTCATTTGTTCCGATAGAGAAGAAATCAACTTCTTTTGCGAATTGATCTGCTAATACTGCTGAAGCTGGGATTTCAACCATCATACCCACTTCAATAGAATCAGAAACAGTTGTACCCGCTTCTACAAGTTTCGCTTTCTCTTCTAATAAGATTGCTTTCGCTTGACGGAACTCATCAAGAGTTGCAATCATTGGGAACATAATTTTTAAGTTACCGTATACGCTAGCACGAAGTAATGCACGAAGTTGTGTGCGGAACACATCTTGCTCATCAAGACATAAGCGAATTGCACGGTATCCTAAGAATGGGTTCATTTCTTTTGGTAAATGTAAGTATGGAAGCTCTTTATCTCCACCGATGTCAAGTGTACGAACAACAACAGGTTGACCTTCTTTTACACCTTCAAGAACTGCTTTATACGCTTCGAACTGCTCTTCTTCTGTTGGAAGATTGTCACGGCCCATGTATAAGAATTCTGTACGGTATAAACCAACGCCTTCTCCGCCATTATCGATAATACCTTGTACATCATTTGGTGTTCCGATATTTGCAACAAGCTCAACGTGATGTCCATCAATTGTTACAGTAGCTTGGTCTTTTAATTTTGCCCATTCAGTTTTTTGCTCTTCAAATTTCGCTTTCTTTTCTTCAAAAGAACGAAGAGTTTCTTCTGATGGATTTACAATTACTTCTCCATCTAAACCGTCGATGATTACGATATCGCCGTTTTGGATTTTCTCCATAACAACTTTCGTACCAACAACTGCAGGAATTTCCATAGAACGAGCCATAATTGCAGAGTGAGATGTACGTCCACCGATATCAGTTGTAAAACCTTTTGCATACTTACGGTTTAACTGAGCTGTATCAGATGGTGTTAAATCTTCAGCAATGATGATTACTTCTTCAGAAATTGTACCAGGGTTTGAGAAGTTAATTCCTAGTAAATGTGCAAGAACACGTTTTGTTACGTCACGAATGTCCGCAGCGCGTTCTTTCATATATTCGTTATCCATGTTTTCGAACATAGAAATAAACATGGATGCAACTTCATCCATTGCAAATTCAGCATTTACTTTTTCACTATTTACTTTATCTTTTACTGGGTTTACTAGTTCTGGATCATTTAACACTAATAAATGTGCTTCAAAGATCGCAGCTTTATCAGCACCCAGCTCAGCAAAAGCATGGTCCTTAATTGCTTCTAATTCAGTTTTTGCTTTCTCAAGCGCAGCGTCTAAGCGTGCAATTTCAGCAGCTTCGTTTGTAATTGATTTCTTTTCGATGTTAAATTCAGGATTCTCAAGTCTGAAAGCCTTTGCAATAGCAATCCCACTTGATGCAGCGATCCCTTGAATATTAAGAGTCATTATTCTCCTAATCCTTCGTTTTTCATAGTTTCTTCGATAGCTGCTAGTGCTTGAGCTGCATCATCACCATTTGCAGTGATTTTAATTTCTGCGTTTTGTTGAATGCCTAAAGACATAACGCCCATGATTGATTTTAAGTTAACGTTTTTTCCGTTATACTCTAAGTTAATGTCAGAACCAAATTTGCTTGCAGTGTTTACAAGTAGAGTTGCTGGACGAGCATGAATTCCTGAGTCGCTAGTTACTTTAAAGATTTTTTCCATGATAATTTATCTCCTTTAAATTACAGTATTTTTTTAGTTGTATAGACGTGAGTACTACATCATCTATTGTATATAATAGGCGATGTTCGGTCAACCACATCGCCTATTATAATTATAAACATTTTGCGTCAAATTCCTACTGAATGTCAATAATAGCGTTTTCGCCCTTCTTAACATTTCCATCTTTTTTCAATTCGACTTGTTGTCCTTGTTGTAAATTCGTAAAGACAATTGGTGTAATGATAGATGGTGCATTTTCTTTTACAAATGCAAGATCTACTTTTAATAATGGTTGTCCTTGTTTCACTTTGTCGCCTTGTGCTACAAGTGCTTCAAAACCTTCACCATTTAATTTTACAGTATCAATACCGAAGTGGATTAAA
Organism: Bacillus pretiosus; assembly: GCF_051294775.1. Classification (NCBI taxonomy): domain Bacteria; kingdom Bacillati; phylum Bacillota; class Bacilli; order Caryophanales; family Bacillaceae; genus Bacillus; species Bacillus pretiosus. Next base: position 772,280 of record NZ_JBPPHF010000002.1, on the reverse strand, counting down.
ATTTCTTTTCCACCTTCAGATTGAATACCAATCGCATGCTTTGTAGGGAATACGTTGACGATCTCACCGTTAACTGGAGAAACTACTGTTCCTTCTGTTGGCTCGATTGCAAATCCGTCTCCCATCATTTTTCCTGAGAATACTTGATCAGGTACTTCTGTAATCGGTAAGATTTTCCCTTCAATTGGTGATACGATTGTTTCGTTTTCATCAACTTGTTTAGGAGTTTCTTCTACCTTTACAGGCTCTTCTTTTTCAACATGAGGTGTACGACCTGACATAATATCATGAATTTGTGATTTTAATGTGTCAGATTTCGGTCCAAAAATAGCTTGAATGTTATTTCCAACTTCAAGTACACCAGCTGCTCCAAGCTCTTTTAAGCGATCTTTGTTTACATTCTTTTGTTCGTTAACTTGAACACGTAAACGAGTAATACAAGCGTCTAAAGAAGCAATGTTTTCTTTACCACCAAGTGCTACTAATACTTCACGTGGAAGTTCTCCTGCTTCTGTTTTACCTGCGCCGTCATTCGCATTTGCTACTTCACGACCAGGTGTTTTTAAATCCCATTTACGGATTGCAAAGCGGAATCCGAAGTAGTAAATAACTGCTAGTACAAGACCAACAATAATTACCCACCACCATGCTGTACGGCCTGGCAGTACACCGAATAACATAAAGTCGATTAAACCACCAGAGAATGTCATACCAATTTTAACACCTAAAATTTGCATTGTCATAAATGATAGACCAGCGAATACTGCGTGAATTCCGAATAGTACTGGTGCTACGAATAAGAATGAAAATTCAAGTGGTTCTGTAATACCTGTTAAGAAAGATGTTAATGCAGCAGAACCTAAAATACCAGCTGCTAATTTTTTATTTTCTGGACGTGCTTCATGGTACATTGCTAATGCTGCTGCTGGAAGACCGAACATCATGAACGGATACTTACCAGTTGTAAATGTACCTGCTGTTAATTCTACACCGTCTTTTAACTGTGCCATAAAGATTTTTTGGTCACCACGGATTAATTCGCCAGCTGCATTTGTATACTGACCGAATTCGAACCAGAACGGTGAATAGAAAATATGATGTAATCCGAATGGAATTAATGAACGTTCAATTAAACCGAATATGAATGCTGCTAATGTTCTATTTGCATCAATCATTTGATGTGAGAACGTATTTAAGCCACCTTGAATGTATGGCCAAATGAAACACATGATTATACCTACTACTAAAGAGAATGTTGCAGTTGCGATCGGTACGAAACGCTTACCTGCGAAGAAACCTAAGTATGATGGTAATTCAATGTTGAAGTATTTATTGTAGCAATATGCCGCTACTATACCGACGATAATACCACCAAACACTCCCGTTTGTAGCGTTGGAATTCCTAATACGTTTGCATATGCTGGATCTGTAAATCCAATTTTTACTGGGTCTGCTCCAGAACTTGTTACTTTCACTAGCTTATCTACTTCTAAGAACACACTCATCGTTTTGTTCATAATTAAGTAGCCGACGAACGCTGCTAATCCAGCTACTCCGTCTCCACCAGCTAAACCAATTGCTACCCCAACTGCGAATAATAATGCAAGGTTAGCGAAAATAATATCACCAGATTGTTCCATAATTTTTGCTACCATTACGAACCAATCTGCTTTTAAAGCAGGAATAACATTTGTTAACTGTGGATTTTGAAATGCATTACCAAATCCAAGTAAAATACCTGCTGCCGGTAAAATCGCTACTGGAAGCATTAACGCTTTTCCGACTTTTTGAAGAACACCAAAGATCTTCTTAAACATGGAAACCCTTCCTCTCTTATCTATATTGATACCTTCCGACAAACGCCAAAAAGACATGAGGAAAAAAAGATAGAACGATAGCTATACAAAGGGTAGTATATCCCTTTCTCAAGCTTACATTCCTTGCTTTTCTCCACTCATGCCTGATCGAATCAGTAACACGTGTCAAAAATAGGTTTACGTATAAGTTCACTATAATTAAGGCAAACGTTTTCGTTACTTACCTTAATGTGTTTGTCGAAATTTGTATAACTTTGCAATAGTTATTATACATAACTATTGTAAGCGATTCAATGATTTTTTTTAACGTTTTCATTTTAGACAAAAATATATGTCTTTTTACACATGCTCTGCTTTCACTAAGCGCTGCAGGTGCATCGTTAAATATATGCTCTCTGCTTCATACACAGGAAGTTGCAATTCTTTTTGCATGACCTTAACTAGCTTCCAAGCTAAATTATAACAGACAGGATATTCTGCCTTTAATAAATCAGCAAAACTTTGTGATTCCTCTACTTTTTCCCCTTTTTTTACCCGTTCAATTGCGTATTGTAAATGACGGATAAGGCGTAAATAGTGGATACTTTCTTGGTCTAATGTAATTTGTAAGTTTGTCTCAATTAAAGATACAAGCTGTGCAATGAGACGGGAGTTTTGATTAACTGAAGATAAATCTGAATTTGTAAGCGAACTGTAAATATGGAGTGCAATAAAACCAATTTCTCCTTCTGGCAATGTAATTTGTAAACGAGAATTTAAAAGGTCTACAACACCTTCAGCAATTTCATATTCCTCTGGATAGAGCATTTTCGTTTCAACTAAAAAAGGATTATCAATTGTAAGTCCTTGTTTTAACCGCTTAATCGCAAAAGAAATATGATCTGTTAAAGCGATATGAATATGTTCATTCAATGGTGATTTTGCTTTTTCTTGAATGTAGAACATAATATCATTCATTAATTCAATTAGTTTTTCACTCACATGCGGCACTAACAGTTTGTATTGTTCACGATCACGTTCATTTTTTAAAACAAACATTTTTTCAATTTGTTCTTGCTCCAATACATCTTTCGCTTTTTTCCCAAATCCAATTCCTTTACCAATCACTACTACTTCCTCATGTTCAGGATGGCTAGCAATGATGACATTATTATTTAAAACTTTTTTAATTTCTAGATAATTATTCATATAACACCACCCTCGTACTTAAATAGCCTGCTTTTATGTTACAGAACATTCTTCTTTGTCGTCAATGTAAAACATCTACCATTTTATAAAAATTCATTTTTTAGACATGTTTATATATGATGCGTATAATGTAAGAGCAACTGTACATAGAAAGGAGATAACAACATGATTAAAATGTTTGTAAGTGATATCGATGGTACAATGATGCAACACGGAGGGTTAATTGACGAACAAGATATTGAAGCACTTCGTAGTCTTGCTGAGCAAAATGTTATTCTTTGTTTCGCTTCTGGCCGATTGGATAATGAAATTGCAGACTTAATGAAAACTGTAAATACAAATTTCCATCGTATTAGTGTAAATGGTGTTTTCGTGTACACACATGAAAACAAGCAACTATTATCCGCAACATTCGATTCGAGTATTCTACCTGATCTGTTAGCAATGACAAATGAAGATCCTTATTTTCGTTATGTAAGTGATGAGCATAATTATTACATTGAAGAGAAAACACCGTTCATTCAAGAGCTTGAACAACAAGTAACGATGACTTCTGTTGAAGAACCGCATCTATTACAGAAAATTGATGATACAATTTTCCCAAATAAAATCTCTGTCGGTGGAACAAAGGAAAGCTTACAACTCCTTCAGAAAAAAATTGATGAAAAATTCCACGGAAAAGTTAGTACATTCATTTCAGCAGAACAATGTTTAGATGTAATGCCACCTAATATTAGTAAAGGGGCTGCTATTTCTGTTTTATTAAAAGAGTTTCAACTACAACCAGAGGAAGTTGCTTGCATAGGGGATTCTTATAATGATATCCCGATGTTTTCTTTAACTCCTCACAGTTTTGCTATGTCTCAAGCAGATGAAGCAGTAAAAGAACACGCTCACTATGTAGTAAATACAGTTAAAGATGCTGTTAACCACGTAATTACTCATAATAAAAATACGACTCACTCCTTGTAAGGATGAGTCGTATTTTTTCTTTACATGTTAAACAATTTGACATTAACTGTACTTCACGAACTGAAATATATTATTTGTTACGTGCGATGTTTGTAATAAACTTATAACGATCCCCACGATAAATACATTTCACATACTCTAACGGTACTTCACCTTCTGAATATGACCATTGACGCATTACAAGCACTGGCGCCTTTTTAGGAATATGCAGATGTTCAGCTTCATTATCCGTTGCAATTGAAGCTTCAATTGATTGAGTAGCGCTAACAAGTTTAAAGCCCAGTTTTTTCTCTAAATGTTCATATAAAGATTGTTGCAATATTTCTTCGTTAATATCTTTTACAAGAGCTGGCGACAAATATGTCGTCTCAAAAGCAATCGGTTCATCATCAGCTAAACGTATACGCCTCACTTCATAAACCGACTCTCCCTCCTGTATTCTCAACCGGTCTGCTATTTTCGCAGTAGCTGGAACTAGGCGGAAACTAAGTAATTGACTACTTGGGTTCATCCCACGAGAAATCATATCTTCTGTGAATCCCGTCATTCCTTGCAATTTTTGTTCCACTTTCGGAAGTTGGACAAACGTACCGATTCCACGTTTCCGATATAAATAACCTTGTTCCACTAAATTATTAATCGCCTGTCTGATTGTCATACGACTCACTTCGAACTTATCGCAAAGTTCATTCTCAGATGGGATTTTATCTCCCGGCTTCCATTCGCCGTCCTCAATTAGCTGTTTCACCCACTCTTGAATCTGATAATAGATCGGAAATGGTGAATACTTGTCGATGTTCATCAGCAATCGCCTCACTGCATAAAGATAGAGCTTCTTGATCAGCGATTACGGTTACATTCGGATGACGTTGTAAAACTGTAGCAGGACACGCTTCGCTATATTCACCTTGCAATAATTCTTTCACAGCTTCTGCCTTTTTAGAACCCATAGCAACAAGTAGAATTTGTTTCGCTTTCATAATGCTTCCAATTCCCATTGTAATCGCATGCGTTGGCACATCTTCTTCTTTTTCGAAGAAGCGAAGGTTTGCTTGGCGTGTAGATTCTGTTAATTCAATAATGTTTGTTGGAGAATTAAACAGTGTTCCTGGTTCGTTAAATCCGATGTGACCGTTTTCACCGATTCCAAGAATCTGTAGGTCAACTGGGTTAGCAGCTAGAATGCCCTCGTAACGTTTGCACTCTTCCTCTAAATCACTTGCCATCCCGTTTGGTACATAAGTTTGTTTAAATGGAAGATGATCAAACAACTGTTCTTGCATGAAATAGTGATAGCTGTTTTTATCTTCATGTGGTAAATTTACGTACTCATCTAAGTTTACAGTGGTTACACGGCTTGTATCAAGTTTATTTTTTCGCATTTCTGCATAAATACCTAATGGAGAGCTTCCTGTAGCCATTCCTAATGTTGGATTTTCTTTTGTTTTTACAACTTCTTCAATTAATTTATATCCTGCTTCTGCTAGTTCTTCTGGAGTTTTTACAACAAGAATATTCATTTAATTACTTCCCTTCCTTCATATGAATTCCTAAACGAACCGTATCATATACATGTAAATCTTCATTCATCACAACAAAGTCTGCATCTTTTCCTACCGCTAATGCACCTTTATGATTTAATCCAAACTCTTCTGCTTGGTTAACTGATGTCATCAGTACTGCATCTTCGATTGAACAACCTGTAAATTCAATTACATTTCGGAAAGCTTGATCCATTTTTAGAATACTACCAGCTAACGTTCCATCTTCTAATCGAGCACTACCATCTTTTACATGTACTGGCTGTCCGCCAAGCTCATATAATCCATCTTCAAGACCTTTTGCACGCATTGCGTCAGTAATAACACTTACTTTTTTCGGTCCTTTTAATTTATATGCTAATTTCACCATATCAGGGTGAATATGAATACCATCTGTAATTACTTCAACCATTACATCTGGATTTAATAACACATGACCAACAACTCCTGGTTCTCGGTGATGTAATCCACGCATTTGATTGTATAAATGCGTTGCATGTGTAATGTTTCTATTTTTTAGTTGCGCATCAATTGCATCTGTATGCCCCATTGTGCCAACAACACCAGTTTCAGCAAGATACTGCTCAAACTCTAACGCACCTTCTTCTTCAGGTGCATATGTTACTAATTTAATTAGATTCCCGCTTGCTTCCTGCCATTGTTTAAATTGTTCAATATTCGCAGGAACAATATGTTCAAGTGGTTGTGCACCTGCACGTTTTTTTGAAACATACGGTCCTTCTAAGTGAATATATTCGAAATGTGCTCCTTTTTCTTTCGCTTCCTTCGCAGCATGTAGTGCCGCTTCGATTGCTTCTGGAGCTTGTGTCATTGTTGTTGGAAAGTAAGTTGTAACTCCTTCTTTTAACATTTCTTTACCTAGAGTTACTAATCCATCGCTATTTGCATCCATCGCATCAATATCGTATCCACCATGAATATGAACATCAATCATACCTGGAATCACAATCTTCCCTGCTGCATCTAAAACCGCTTCATTTTCTTGTGATACATATTGAGCCATCAAACCAATTTCTTTAATTGTTTCTGCGTAACGAATAAATCCGTTTTCCACTACTTCTTGACCTGTATAAATTTTGGCATTGATGACAACTTGCGTTTTCATTTTCATCGATCCTTTCCCATGAAATACCTACTTGTTATTATTACCTTATTCGCCTAATTCCATCTTAATATATGCACGAGTAGTTGTCTAGACATTCGAATGAAATTTCCTCTTTGTTTAACAAAAAGGAAACTTAGTACGTCTCTTGCAATTATAATATATGTTATTCAGTTTTCCAAAAAGGGAGAATATCCCCTATCATATTACTCACTTAAGTAATGGCATTAATCCACTAGAGCCTATTGTAATATGCTCGCCGTCTGTTTCCATTTCTACTGTACGTTTATTTGTTCCATATATCATTATACCATGCTGTTTTAAGCGTCTCACTACACTTTGATGCGGATGTCCATATGGATTTCTGCTTCCATATGAAAGAATCGCAAACTGTGGTTCTACTTTTTTTATAAACATTTCACTTGTTGAAGTATAGGAGCCATGATGTCCCACCTTTAACACATCTGCATGTACATCAAATTGCTTTAATATTTCAGTTTCCGTCCGCACATCAGCATCACCCATTAGTAAAAAATCCGCTTTTCCGTATCGTACCTTCAACACAATTGAAGATTCATTATTTTCATCTTTTGATTTCCCATTGTTTAATACTTGTATGGAAACATGCGGATCTAGCGGTATGTATTGTCCCTCTTTTACTGAAACGAAAGGAATTCCTCTTTTTTTAATATGATTCCGGTATGTGTGATACGTAAAAGAACTATATGTTTTTCCACTATCTAATATAAGCGATACCGGCATTTGCTCTACAATCGGAATAAGTCCTCCAATGTGGTCCATATCAGGATGCGTACTGACGATAGCATCTAAATGGTTAATCCCTTTTTCGATTAGTTTTTGAATGATAACCTCTCCGGCTTCATAAGGTCCCCCGTCAATTAACATCGTTTGTCCATTTGGTAATGTAATAAGTGTCGCATCACCTTGTCCAACTTTTAAAAAACTCACTTTCATTTTACCAAAATGTTGCCGCTGCATATGTAAAGGAGACGCGGTATGAATAGACATCATATATCTTTTAGCCGATGCACTATTTAAAGAAAAGCATAACAAAACAGAAACTAACAATAAAATACCTCGCATACTTCTCATAACTCGTCTCCTTTTTTCAATTAGTATGGCACGGTATATAATTGATATACAAAAAAAGCTTAGCAAAATGCTAAGCTTTTATTTCGATATCTCCTGTAAAGAACCAAAGAATAAATCTGCTTCATTCATTTGTTCATTCTCTTCAGAAAGTGCCGGTAAATCATCTAATGTTTTCAATCCAAATGTATCCAAAAATTCTTTCGTTGTTCCATATAAAATAGGACGCCCTGGCCCTTCTGCTCTTCCCATTTCTTTTATAAGTAAGTGTGAAACTAACGTTTGTAACGCCTTATCGGTTTTCACCCCTCTAATCTCTTCCATTTCAGTCCTTGTAATAGGTTGACGATATGCCACAATCGCTAACGTTTCTAAAGCAGCTTGAGAAAGTGAAGCAGCTGTTGGGATATCTATTAATTTTTGATAGTACGAAGCATGTTCTTTCTTTGTAGCAAAACGATATACTTTTGCATACTGTACAATTTGCAAACCGCGGTGTGCACCTTCACATTCTTTTTGCATTTCTTCTAAAATATCGATTACTTCATTTCCTTCAATCTCAAGCACTTTCGCTATTTGTTCTGGATAAATCCCTTCATCACCAGAAACAAATAAAAGCCCTTCAATGATTGATTTCTGTTCTTTTCTATCCATTTTACGAGCTCCTTCCTCCAATTTTCTCCATAAAAATACACATCAAAAAACCGAATCACAATCAATGCGTTCGGTTCAATATTTTTTCTCTTGTTCCAAACGATACATTCAAACCTAGCATGAGATATATTATTCCCATCCCATTTTCCATACTAAATCTATGCAGATTTAGTAGAGCTTGATACGAAAATTTCATCAAAATTATGTTCTTGTTCAATTATGATTTGTTGATTTTTCATAAGCTCAAGAACCGCTAAAAATGTTACAACCATTATTTCCCGTTCATCATCAACAAACAAATCATAAAAACTTTGACGACCACCTTGTATTTCTAACTGTTTTAAAATATCAATCATGCGCTTTTCAATTGGTATTTCTTGACGAGTAATACGTGTTGTTACAGGTTTCTTTGCTTTTTTACGGCGCATTAATTTTTGAAATGCCGCTAGCATATCATATAACGTAACATCAAGAGGCAAGTTTGTCTCCTCTTCTTGTTGTAACGATGTAAAATCAATTGGCGGACGTGTATATAGCTGTGCTCTTTCTTGTTCTCTTTCTTTTAGCTCAGTAGCAACTTGCTTATATTTCTTATATTCAATTAACCTCTCCATCAATTCTTGACGAGGATCATCTATAAAGTCATCACCGTTATCAAGTACATCTTCTTCATGTTTCGGCAACAACATTTTACTTTTAATTTGTAATAAAGTCGCAGCCATTACTAAATACTCACTTGCAACATCTAACTGTAGTTCTTTCATCGTATGAACATAAGATAAATATTGCTCTGTAATTTCCGCTACAGGAATATTATATATGTCAATTTCATAACGATGTATTAAATGTAACAATAAATCTAAAGGCCCTTCAAAAGCCTCTACTTTAAAATTATACTGCACAAAGCATCCCACCACATTTTTTCTATAACAACATAAGTATAGAGCATACTCATGTTCTATCCAACCTTTTTAAGAAATTTAATTAAAAATAGACCTATGCCTATATCATCATGCCCACCGCTTCATATGATAACAGTGTAGTAAGAACAATGTAGGAGGTCAAAAAACTATGGGTCACGTTGATTGCGGTTTTAGCGGTGGGTTCGCATTACTTGTTGTATTGTTTATTTTACTAATTATTGTAGGGGCAGCTTGCTTCTGCTAATATGAACAATAACGACTAGGGACAATTCCCTAGTCGTTTATTGTTTATATTTCTATGATACACTTGTATTTATAACCGTTAAACAGGGGTGAAGAAAATGTATCCTACCGAATACATACAATTTTTAATTCATTTTCACGGAGATTATGATTATTTTGAATGCCACGAAACACTGGAAGAATATTGGAAAACAAAACCGAGAGGAAATCGTGATAATTATTTAGTCGGTCTTATTCAAATTGCAGTTTCTTTATACCATCAAAGACGCTCTAACTGGAATGGCGCAGAGAAGATGATGAAAAGCGCCATAACGATTTTAGAAAAAAACAGTGCACCTTTACTACGTTTAGGAATAAATCAGACACAACTTCTATGCTTACTCCAGGATAGATTGCAATCTATACAGAAAGAAGAGAGTTTTACACCGTTATTTTTACCGTTATCGGATACAGCATTAGAAAAGCACTGCATGGAATTATGTCAGAAACAAAACCTTCCTTGGAAAGACGTGAATGCTACTTCTAATGAATATATAATACATAAGCACACATTACGTGATCGAACAGAGGTCATCGCTGAACGAAACGAACAATTACAAAAAAGAAAGCAGAGATAATAAACCACTTATCTCTGCTTTTACGAATGTATATTTTGTTCTAGCCCTTTACACTTTTTGCAAAAACTTGCTGTTTGCTCATTTCCGCAAATTGTAAACTCAAGAAATTTACTCTTTAACTCTTGAACCATCTTCGTCCCAATACCCATATGACGATGAGACGGGTTCACACTCAAATGCTGAATTTCCAACACTTGATTCTCTTTTTTTACAATCCCCATTATCCCAACAAAATCTTCGTTTTGTTTCCACAAATACAATTGCCAATCATCCTTTGCTTCATAATCTTTCATAGTCAATTGTAATGTTTTCACATCTTTTTCAGTTGGCATAAATGAAAGAAGCCCCATTGCAATCTTTTCATAACTTTTTTTAAAACGAATTAACATAACCATTATCCCTTCTTACAAAAGTTACAAACTATTAATCCCCTCAACCACTCTTTTCATATCACATTCATTTTACAATATTTTCAACAGAGTGAGAAGGGCCTAAAACAACTTGATAATCATACAAAGCGAAAAGAAGAAAGTCAAATATATGTTTCAGTACTATTTTTTCTAAGTAGATTAACTAAGAAACGCTGTTATATGAAAGTAAAAAGAAACATCCACCGCTCATTACCACTTCAATATTCATCACCTGAGAGCAAATGAATTCTAGCAAAATTAATGTAATAAAAATATTTATTGAAACATGAAATCTAATGTATTCTATGTAATTTGTCAAAATTTTGTTCTTATAAGCGCCATATTTTCGCTACAATAACAGTACTACTTGTATCATGTACTGCAAACGAAATACCCATTCCTATTAAAAAACAAAAAAGAGAGCAATAGCTCTCTTTTCCCATTAACTTATTCTTCCCAAACTTTAACTTCTTTCATTACATCGCCTTGACGCATGTTTAATACTGTTTCAATACCGCTTGTTGCTTTACCGAATACAGTATGTACACCATCTAAATGCGGTTGTGGCTCATGAACAACAAAGAATTGGCTACCGCCTGTATTACGGCCAGCATGAGCCATAGAAAGTGAACCTACAAGGTGTCTATGAGGATTTCCATCAGTTTCACATGGGATAGAGTAACCTGGGCCCCCTGCACCTGTTCCTGTTGGATCTCCACCTTGGCTTACGAAGCCAGGAATAACGCGGTGGAATGTCACACCATCATAAAATCCTTGCTCTGCTAGTTTTTTAAAGTTTTCTACTGTTTTTGGTGCCTCTTCTGGGAAAAATTCTAACTCGATTTTTTCACCATTTTCCATTAATATGTATCCTAAAGTTTTCATACGTATATGTCTCCTTTCAACTATCTCAGCACTATATTACCACATTCATGACTAGAAACAAAAAGAATCCGACAATCTAGATACTTCTTTTTCGAAATGTGGAAAAAGCTAGGTGACAAATAAGAAATATATACTATAATAACTGTGTTGCCCGAAAATTTTAGAAAGAGAAAGGGAGCGATTTTTCGTGAAAACGAAATTACTAGCTCTGCTATTGGCTGTAACGGTATTTATGATGCCAACAGCTTCGTTTGCAGACATCATCGAAGGAGAATCAATTGTTACACTAGGAGAAAACTTGTCTGAACAACAAAAACAAGATCTGTTAAAAGAAATGAAAGCACCAAAAGATGCTACAATCATTACTGTGTCTAATGCGGAAGAACATAAATTTCTAGAAGGGATTGTTCCAAAAGCCCAAATTGGTACGAGAGCAATTTCCTCTTCTATGATTACATACACAAAGCCAGGTTCTGGTCTCATTGTACGTTCAAAAAACATTAATTCGATAACAGATGCAATGTACACAAACGCACTTATTACAGCAGGTGTGAAAGATGCAGAAATTCAAATTACTGCACCATTTAAAGTTTCAGGAACTGCTGCTTTAACCGGTTTAATGAAAGCCTATGAAACAACATCGAACAAAGCAATTCCTGAGGAAGTAAAAAAAGTAGCAAATGAAGAAATGGTGCAAACAGCTCAGCTCGGCGATAAAATTGGTGAAGAAAAAGCAGTTCAACTTGTTGCAAAAATTAAAGAAGAAATTGCCAAAGAACAGCCAAAAACGACTGAAGATTTACGTTCATTAATTAAAAAAATTGCGGATCAACTTGGTATTACATTAACGGATGAACAGTTAGATAACTTAGTTGCGCTATTTGATAAAATGAAAAATCTTAATATCGATTGGAATCAAGTTGGCAATCAGTTAAATAAAGCAAAAGAACACGTTTCTGCCTTTTTAGGATCTGAAGAAGGGCAAGGTTTCCTAGATAAAGTTAAAGATTTCTTCTCAAGTATCATTGATTTTGTTAAATCGTTATTCAAGTAAAAAGAAGCTCGTCAGTGACGAGCTTCTTTTTTTATACAAGTAATGGCAATTTCATAACAGCTTCTTCGACCGAACGAACAATATGATTTGCCTTATTCTTCACATATGGATGAGCATGATGTAGAGTAAATGAATGCGGAGTTACTTCAAACATAGAAATATCATTGAAAGAATCTCCAATGCATGCAACTTCATTTGCTTCAATTTGTAAATGTTCCATTAGTCGCCTTAAAGCACTCCCTTTACTTACTCCCCTTGGCATAATGTCAACATAGCGTTTACCAGACATAAAAACTTCCGCTTCGCTCTGAAATGTATCTCGTAACTCTTGATCTAATGCTGCAATTGTCTCTTCTTCCCCAAAAACAAACAATTTCGCAGGATGTACAGTCTTACCAAATTCCTCTTCTAATGCTTCTATCTCAGCAATATGCACGCCCATATACGTTTCAAAAGTATGATGATGTTCATTCTTTCTTTTTGTATACCGTTGCTCATTTGCACAAACAATATCTGCTAGTCCCTTTTTATGGATATATCGATATATTTCCTGGGCAATCCCATCTTCAAAACTTGATTCATGAAATATTTTTCCATCCGGCAGTAACATCGTTGCTCCATTTAAACTAGTTGTGTAATACGGGAATGCAAACCTATTTACGACTTCATCAATTCGATGAGTAAAGCGGCCAGAGGCAAAACAAATATTTGTCCCTTTTTCAGCTAACCAACAAAGTGCACGTTCATCTTCTTTTTGCATATGATTCACATTGTAAACGAGCGTATCATCTAAATCACTTACAAATAATTTAATCATGTCCTCTTCCCCTTCCATACACAATATCTACTCTAAGTGTACACAAAAAATGTTTGATTTTTGTTAAAAAACAATAAATTTTTGCTAAAAAAATAAACGGGTGTATAATCCCGTTTATTTTTGTCTTTTTACATTTTGAGGTCTTACAATACTTGGTCGTACTTTTAAACTAGACATCGTCGGGCGAAGTAGAATTTTTGTTAATGCACCCCAATCAAATGGTAAAAACGGCCATAAATAAGGCGTTTGTAAACTTTTTATAGACGTTAAAAATAAAATCAATATCGTCATACCAATTACAAATCCCATCTCATGGAAGAGACCTGTTAAAATAATAACAAACAATTTTCCAACTTTATTTCCTAATCCTAATTCATAACTCGGTGTTGCATATGCACCGATCATAGAAACTGCTACATACAAAATAACTTCTGGTACAAACAAACCTACATCGATTGCTATTTGACCAATTAATATGGCGGAAATTAACCCTGCAGCAGAAGATAACGGCGTTGGCGTATGAATGGCTGCCATCCTTAAAAACTCAAGTCCGATTTCGGCCATCAACACCTGTAATAGAATTGGTAAATGTGTCATCTTAGTCGGTCCAATGAAAGCAAGTTTTTCTGGTAAAAGAGTTGGATCAAATACAAACACTAACCAAAATGGTAGTAAAAATAAGGAGAATAAGACACCTAAAAAGCGTACCCAACGTAAAAATGTACCGACAGCTGGATTTTGTCTAAACTCTTCCGCATGCTGTAAATGGTGGAAATATGTTGTTGGAGTAATCATAGCACTCGGTGATGTATCAACTAGTACTAACACATGTCCTTCTAATAAATGATTCGCCGCTACATCCGGTCTTTCTGTATATCGAATAAGCGGGAATGGATTATAGCTTTGCTTTACAACAAATTCTTCCACTGTTTTATCCGCCATCGTAATTCCATCGACATCAATGTTATTTAATTCTTGCTTTATAATCTTTACTAAATCTGGATTTGCAACATCTTGAACATATGTAATACAAATATCAGTTTGGGATCTATCTCCTACTCGAATCATTTCATTTCGAAGACGTGGATCTCGAATTCTCCTACGAATTAACGCTGTATTTACAACGATATTTTCAACAAATCCATCCCTCGCACCGCGTACTACTTTTTCAGTATCAGGTTCTGTCGGTGTTCGTCCTGGATAGCTGCGAACATCTATTGCGAACGCTTCCGTTTCACCTTCCACAAATATAACAATAAGTCCTGATAATACTTGGAGCATTACCTCATCCATCGTTTTCACTTTGCTTACTTGTTGATGGATTAAACGATTCTCTAAAAGCTTCACTGTATCTTCTTCTACATCCCTTATCTCATTTGTATCCACCGCTTCTTCTAAAATAGGGATAATATAATTTGTATCACAAAGTCCGTTTACAAATAACACACCAATTTCTTTATTTAAAATTTGAAATTTACGAATGCCAACGTCGTATGTAACACCCAGTCCAGCTGTTTGCTTTAAGTAATTTTCATTATCACTTATGAAAGATGAAATAGGGATATCCACTTTTTTAGGCTTCGTCATAAAAACCACTCCTTTCCAAAATTAATTGAATCGCTTTTCTAGTAATAGGTGATCCTCTCTCCCATTCATCGTTTCCACACATCTTACCAATATCACCAACTCCCACAATGACAGGAACATTCAGATCATCTAAACAATAAATTGTATCTCCGCTAATTCTGCCAATTTCACCATCTGGTAGTCCAAATTTATCAACACCGTATTCGGTTAAATTCCCGTTTCGATCTACACTGACATCTACACGTGCCCATTCCCAATGATGTGTATTAGACGCTACTGCCAAAATCCCCAGTACATCAATTTGTTTATGTGTGGCTACATATTTTAAAGCCTTTTCACCAGATCCTTCTCCAATAAATCCACTGTCATCAAACATGACAAATACAGGGTCATATGGCGTTTGCATAATAAGCTCAACAACTTTCTTCCCTGTCAATTTGGTTGGATTACTTTGTGATGCTGAAATACACCTTCCCCCAAATTCCTTCGTTAAAAGCTCAATTGTTCGCTTTGCATATTCATCTCCATCTGTGACCAAAACAACCCTTCGTCTCATTTGATTTATCCTTTCGGTTTACATATAAGTGCTACAAAAAATGAAAATAATATCGCTGCAGAAATGCCTGCAGACGTTAAACTAAACATACCCATACCAATCCCAATATATCCGTGTTTTTCTGCCGCATGCATTGCCCCATGTAATAGTGAATGTCCAAAACTTGTAATAGGAACTGTCGCCCCAGCACCAGCAAACTTTATAAGCTTATCGTACAATCCAAATCCATCTAAAACTGCTCCTATAACTACAAAGGTAGCCATTAAATGGGCTGGTGTTAACTTTGCGAAATCTAACAATACCTGTCCAATTACACAAATGGCGCCTCCTACAAGAAATGCATATATAAAATCCACAATTCACTCTCCCTTCACTCTCTCAAATACGACACCATGTGCAATTGTTGGAATGGTTTCTTTCTGCTGCATCATCATCGGACTTAATAACGCACCAGTAGCAACGACAAAAATTCGTTGTAAATTCCCTTTTTGCATCTCGCTTAATAAATGACCATATGTGACAACAGCTGAACAAGCACAACCACTACCACCGGCAAATACTTCTTCTTGACCGGGATCATAAATCATTAATCCGCAATCATTATATATATGCCCAAGATCATAACCTTCTTCCAGTAACAGTTGTTTTGCTATTGGTGTCCCAATAGCTGATAAATCACCAGTAACAATCAAATCATAATTTGCTGCACTTCTCTTCAAATCTTCAAAGTGTTGTTGAATTGTATGAGCAGCAGCAGGTGCCATCGCCGACCCCATATCTAAAGGATTCGCAATCCCTAAATCTTGCACTTTTCCAATCGTAGCTGCCGTAATTTTAATAGCACTTTTTTCTTTACTAATTAATATGGATCCCGCACCTGTAACAGTGGAATTTGCTGTTCCTGGTTTTTGTCCCCCATACTCTGTTGGATAACGGAACTGTCTTTCAGCCGTTGCATTATGACTACTTACCGTCGCTAAAACACGATTTGCGAATCCACCATCTATAAAGGCTGATCCAACCGCTAAAGTCTCCATCGAGGTTGCACAAGCGCTAAACATCCCTAAAAAGGGAATCCCCCACCTACGCGCAACATAATTTGCTGTCACTGTTTGATTTAATAAATCACCCGCTAAAAAGAAATCAATTTGTGATGTTTTTACATTTCCTTTTTGCAAGACTTGTTGAATTGAATCTGACATTAACCTTCGTTCAGCAAGTTCCCAGTTTTCCTCTCCGCAATGTAAATCATCATATGAAATATCAAAATCCTTCCCAAGAGGGCCCTCAGCTTCTTTTGGACCGACAGCAGTACCGGTTGCATTCACATAAATATCATTTTGAAATACCCACGTTTGTTTTCCGGTCAACCTCATACTAGCCCCTCCTTTAAGACATAAAAATGTTAAAAGTATATCTTATTAATCCAATAACGTATGCACCAACGACCCCAAAAACGATAACACTTCCCGCTAGCTTAAACATATTTGTAGCAACCCCAAGCACAATTCCTTCACTCTTATGTTCTAGCGCAGCGCTCGCCATAGAATTCGCAAATCCCGTAACAGGTACGGCCGATCCCGCTCCAGCAAATTGACCGATTTTATCATATACACCACAACCTGTTAAAATCGCTGATAATAATACAAGCGTTGCAACTGTCGGATTTCCTGCCTCTTGTTCACTGAAATGAAAATAATGTATATAAAATTTCATCAATACTTCTCCGACAGTACAAATGAATCCACCTACAAGAAATGCCTTGACACAATTTAGGAAATAGTTTGGTTTTGGATGGTACTCCTTCACTTTATTTATGTAATCATCCTTTAGTTTTCGCCCTGTCATTTATATACTGCCTCCTACTTTACGAAATAAATCCAGTGAAACAATGAGCCTATTACTTTGCCAAGTACAAGAGCAACGAGTAAAACAATGATTTTCCCTTCTACCCCTACTCGTTTCGCTAAAATAGGTAAAACATTTAACACTTCTGTTAATGCGGCTGCAAGCATTCCAATGAATGTGCCACAAAATATTCCTAATATAACAAGCCAATATTGCGACGTTTGAAATGTAATGTTTTTCAAACTACACCAAGCTCCTGTTAACGTACCTGCAATAACTGCCCACTCAAAATATTGAATGTGCTTTCCACTTCTCGTTAATTGAGCTAGACGGGGGATTATACCAAGTACAGCTAAAAATGCGACATATCCGCTACCCACTGCAATTCCTCCCGCTAAACCAATTAAAATAACAAGCCCAGACTCAATCATCGGCAAGTTGTTTCATATTGTCCTTGTTTTCATGAACAATTACATATTGGTCAAGTGACTGCTGATATTGGAACATCTCCACTTCTAACGGACTCGGCTCTTCATTAATTCGCTTTTGAAATACATGATTAAAAAATAAGACCATACCTAACCCAAGACCTACTGAATAAGGAATTTGAAATAGCAGTGGCTGCGCCTTAAATTCTCCCGTAATCATGTAATATAACCGCTGGTGCACTTGTTGCATGCTTACATCTTCATGGAAATAAATGATCGCAAGAGCCGCTCCAATAAAAAGTAACAACCATACAAGTCCGAAGAAAACCGGATGTACTTTCTTTTTTTCATATATAATTTCAACAAGAATTTGTCCAGAACCGAGTAAATTAATTTGTATATGAGCCGCTTTTCGCCTAATAATCTCAATAATTTTCATAACATCAATTACAACATGTGTCTTATCATGCGCTGTTATTTTGTAAACTACCTCATCCTGTAACGACTCAACTACCTCAGTATCTCCAGCAAGTTGAGCGACATCACGTAGTTTCACTTCATACGTAGGAGAAACTTTTAATCGATTACGCATTTTAATATAAATTGTTTGTTCCAATTTCTATTCACCTCTTCACTCTTCCTCGTAGTTGTAGTATGGTTATTGAATTTTTTTCTAATACAATTTTTTCATAAAAAAACATCTGTACCGTTTCGGTACAGATGTTTTTTAGTTTATGCCTTTTTCTTAAATAAATTTGCAATACTTAATGCGAGTCCTCCCCAAATGACTACCATACCAATCACCATCATCATAATCGCTGATCCGCTCATTATGAAACACCCCGATCTTTCCATTCTTTTTCAAGCTTAGCAGAATCTGAATGTATTTGTGCATTCCATTTCTTTATACTAATGATTAGTGCAACGATAAGGAAGGCTGCTGCAATTGACCAACCATATGTTACGACAAACTCCGTTGGATAATCTCCGTAGTTCTTTTTAATATTTTGGATTGTGCCATCAATTAACATGTACCCTAACATAAGCGGGGTAATAACGAGTAAACTTACTCTCCAAAACGTCCCTAACTTAATATCAGATACGAAGTTTGCATGATTTTGGTAAACTGGTAAACGGCGTAGAATGAGCCCTATCGTAACCACTTCCGCTAATGCAATTGAAATTAATCCGAAGTTATTAGCGAAATAATCAACAACATCTAGGAACATAAGCCCGCCACGTGTTGCAAAAACAAGAGAAACTAGTACGAGAAGCGTCCCCATAATTCCAATTGTTTTTTGGCGACTTAAGCTGAACTTTTCAGATACGGCAGCAAAACATACTTCCGCAAGTGAAATGAGGGATGTAATTCCAGCAACCGTTAATGATAAGAAAAATAATACGCCAAATAACGGTGACATCGGTAACTCATTAATGATTTGCGGGAATACTACGAACGCAAGTCCTACACCAGCACTTGCTACTTTATCAACTGGTACTCCCATATTATTTGCCATAAATCCAAGAGCTGCAAAGACCCCAATCCCAGCTAACAATTCAAATCCTGAGTTTGCAAAGCCAGTAATAAAGGCATTATTTGTTGTATCTGAGTTTTTCGGTAAATAACTAGAATACGTAATCATAATTCCAAATGCTAAAGATAAGCTAAAGAAAATTTGACCATAAGCAGCAAGCCATACTTTCCCATCAAAAATACGACTCCAATCTGGTTTGAAGAATGCATCCAACCCTTGCATTGCACCTTCCATCGTCACTGCACGAACTACGATAATAAGGAACATAACAACTAATAAAGGGATGAAAATACGATTAACAACTTCGATTCCTTTTTTAACTCCTTTAAATGCTACACCGAGCACGATAATCCAAACGAGAGCTAATGGAATTAATACTTCCGGTACGAGCCCTCCAAACTGTCCAGGCTTATCTGCAACATGCAAATACTCTTTAAATAAAAATGATTGTGTGTCTTTCCCCCATGCTCCAGTAATTGCAAAGTACGTATAGGAAATAGACCAAGCAATAATTACTGCATAATATGTTGAAACGATAAACGTTACACACATTTGCCACCATCCGATAAATTCAGCACGCGGACTAATACGGAAGAATGTAAGTGGCGCCGAGCCACGATGACGATGCCCAAGAGCAAATTCAAACGCCAATAATGAAATACCAGTCGTTAATAATGCGAATAAGTACGGTAAAAAGAATGCGCCTCCCCCATTTTCATACGCT
Organism: Bacillus pretiosus; assembly: GCF_051294775.1. Classification (NCBI taxonomy): domain Bacteria; kingdom Bacillati; phylum Bacillota; class Bacilli; order Caryophanales; family Bacillaceae; genus Bacillus; species Bacillus pretiosus. The sequence continues at coordinate 752,248 of NZ_JBPPHF010000002.1, read as the reverse complement.
GTATAAGGAAAACGCCATATGTTTCCTAATCCAACGGCAGAGCCGACCGCTGCGAAAATGAATCCGGCCCTCGTTCCCCATTGTTGCCTCGTTTCCATATTTCCTTCCCCCTTTGTGACAAGTTCATACTTGGATTATATTTTAAATTTACTAAATTATCAATAAATTCTGTTAATTTTTACGGAAGTTTACAATCTCTACTAAATTAAAGTCATAAAAAAAATCGAATAGATAGCTACTCATCTATTCGATCTTTCATCTGTTTTAATATTTTCTTTTCAAGTCTTGAAACTTGTACTTGCGAAATACCTATGCGCTCCGCTACTTCTGATTGGGTTTGGTCTTTATAGTAGCGTAAATATACAATTAAACGTTCTCGATCATCTAATTCTCTAATTGCTTCTTTTAAAGCAATTTTATCAAACCATTTCGTTTCAGATTGATCAGCAATTTGATCTAAAATAGTGATTGGATCTCCATCGTTTTCATACACCGTTTCATGTATGGATGAAGGAGCACGACTTGCTTCTTGCGCCAGAACCACTTCTTCTGGCGTTAGTTCTAACGCTTCGGCTACTTCGTTAATTGTTGGTGCCCTTCCGAATTCTTTCGAAAGCTCGTCTCTCATCTTTCGAATTTTATTTCCTGTTTCTTTTAAAGATCTACTTACTTTCACTGATCCATCATCACGTAAAAATCGTTGTATTTCTCCAATAATCATTGGAACTGCATATGTTGAAAATTTCACGTCGAAAGATAAATCAAATTTATCTACCGATTTTAAGAGCCCAATACATCCAATTTGAAATAAATCGTCTGGTTCGTATCCTCGATTAAGAAAACGCTGCACAACCGACCATACGAGACGCATATTACTTTGAACGATTGTATCTCTCGCTTGTTGATCTCCATCTTGACTTTGTTGAATTAACGCTTTTAGCTCGTGGTCCTTTAACTGAGGTTTCTTCTTCTCATTTTTGACCTCTATGTCCATAGGCTATTCTCCTTAATTGCATAGAGCGTTACTATTTGATAAGTATTTTGTCAAATGGATTGTTGTCCCGAAAGATTCGTTTGAAATAACTTCTACTTCATCCATAAAATTTTCCATGATAGTAAATCCCATTCCGGAACGCTCTAATTCAGGTTTAGTTGTAAAAAGGGGTTGTCTTGCTTCATCTAAATCAAAGATGCCAATCCCTTCATCTCGAATCGTGAGTTTCACCATTGCTTCTTCCAAAATTACAGAAATATAAACAACACCTTCTGCATTTCCATCGTATCCATGAATAATTGCATTCGTAACTGCTTCTGACACAACTGTTTTAATCTCCGTAAGTTCTTCCATCGTTGGATCTAGTTGCGCAATGAAAGCAGCTACTGTAACGCGAGCGAATGATTCATTTTGACTTAATGCTGAAAATTGAAGGTTCATTTCATTTCTCATTTATGCCACCCCCAACGTCGCGAGCGCATGCGCTTCACTTTCTTCTAAGCGAACAATTTTAAATAAGCCCGACATTTCAAATAAACGCTTAACAGGCGGTGAAATTGCACAAACAACCATTTCTCCACCTAATCCCTTTACATGCTTATATCGGCCTAATATAACACCTAAACCAGAACTATCCATAAACGATAAGTTCTCTAGGCTCAAAACAATATGATGAACACCATGTGTCTCAATCATATCTGTTACTTTCGTTCGCAACTCTTCAGCAGTATGATGATCTAATTCACCCGCTAGTCTCACACATAGGACGTCACGCTTTACTTCTAATTGCATGGAAAGACTCACACGATTTCCTCCTTATGCTCAAACTTTACTCATTTACATACATAAAGATTTTCGTGATACAACATAAGAATCCTTCCTGCTGACAAAAGAAGAACTATTTCGCCATAAAGTGAAAACATTCGGCAATTATTTACTTTCATACGAATAGAAAAGCGGCAAAATGTTTGCCGCTATTTTGATGTTGAAAACATCCCAAAACTTCTTTTAAATAACTCCCACCAGCTCGCTGCAGCAACATCTTCTTTTGCTACAATTGTTTGTTTTAATAAAACATCTTTATCTTTTTTAATAACAAGTGTACCAAGCGCGTCACCTTTTTTAATCGGCGCTTTCACTTTCTTTTCAGCAATTACTTCTTGCTTTACTTTGTCCATATTTTCGCCCTTCTTCATAAGAAGAGACACATTGTCTGACGCAACTAAATCTACTTTTTCTTTTTTCCCTTTTCCTACTTGTACAGTCTTAATTTTTTCGCCACGTGTATACAATTTCTTTGTCATATATTGTCCAAATGCATAGTCAAGAAGCTTTGTTACTTGATTATTCCGTTCTTTCGATGTAGGTGCTCCCATAACAACTGAAATAACACGCATGCCATTTTTTTCAGCCGATGCTGTTAAACAATATTTTGCTTCTGTCGTAAAGCCCGTTTTCACACCATCTACTCCAGGATAAAAACGTACTAACTTATTCGTATTCACGAGCCAAAACTTCTTATCCGTATCTTCTCGTAAATAGTCTTCGTATTTACCTGTATATTTGCGAATAAGTGGGTACTTCATCAATTCTTTTGCCATTATAGCCATATCATTTGCTGTGGAATAATGGTCTTTAGCCGGAAGACCTGTTGGATTTTGAAAATGAGTATTTTTCAGTCCTAAATCTTTCGCTTTTTTGTTCATCATATTTACAAAACCTTCTTCTGAACCCGCGATATGCTCCGCTACTGCAACAGACGCATCATTTCCAGATGCAATAGCAATACCTTTTAGCATTTCATTTACAGTCATCTCTTCTCCAGGCTCTAAAAAGATTTGTGATCCACCCATTGAAGCTGCATGCTCACTTGCTCTAACTTTATCGGTCAGTTTTAGTTTTCCTTTTTCAACTTGTTCCATAATTAATAGCATTGTCATAATCTTCGTCATACTAGCAGGTGGTAACTTCTCATTTGGATTTTTATCAAACAAAACTTTACCTGTATCTTGTTCAATTACAATTGCTGATGACGCTTGTTCCGCTAACTTCGGTGTTGTTTCTTCTGTTTTTTCCTGCTTCGTCTTCTCAGATTGTGCGAAACTAACTGAAGTACCAGAAAGCAATAACATGAAACAAACAAGTATTCCAAAAACTCGCTTCATGACTAACCCTCCATTCTATATCAAACCTATTTTTTCCAATTTATTATTTTTTAATACCATATTTTTCTAATATTTTCAGTTGACAAATATATTCATCACCTATATTGTATTAAGTGTATTACATACAGTAGTACACTTAATACAAGTCAGAAAGGAGACATTGCTCTTGCATATTCAACTTGATCCAAGAAGCAACACTCCGATATGGGAACAAATTGTTCAAAATATAAAAGAACTCGTATTGAAAAACATGTTAGCTCCAAGTGATAAACTTCCTTCTGTACGCGAACTCGCTTCTTTACTCGTTATAAATCCAAATACAGTAAGTAAAGCGTATCAAGAGTTAGAGCGACAAGGAATTATTGAAACATTACGAGGAAAAGGAACATTTGTATCCCAATCGATTACCCCAACATTAGACGAAAGGAAAATCGCTATGGTTCAAAAGCAATTTCATCAATTACTATTAGAAGCCTCTTATCTTGGTGTTACGAAAGATAAAATTCATGATTGGATAGATTCATACTATAAAGAGATTGGAGGAAATGCGGATGCTGAGAGTGAAAAACTTGAAGAAGACAATTGATAATCAAACAATTTTAGATGATGTTTCTTTCACATTACAAAGAGGAAGTATTATTGGATTACTCGGAAGAAACGGCGCGGGGAAAACAACTTTATTACGAACGATGGTAGGCATTTTAGACCCTGATGCAGGGACTGTTACATATGAGGATACAAACATTCATCATTGTCCTGAAATAAAGCAAAAAATCGTATATGTTCCGGATTCTACTAACATACTGAACGGATATACGGTAAAAGAAATTGTAAAGTTTTATAAAGAAGTTTATACCGCATTTGATGAAGCATATTTCTATGAACTGTTAGAACGTTTTAACTTACCAAACAAACGAATTCGTAGTTATTCAAAAGGGATGAAAGCACTGCTTGCCATCATTTTAGCCGTTTCTACAAAAGCAGAATATATCATTTTGGATGAACCGACAAACGGACTTGATCCTATCGTTAAAAGGCAGATTTTGCAGTTTCTCGTTGGAGAAGTTGCAGAAAAAGAGATTACCATTTTCATCTCAACTCACCATTTAGATGAAGTGGAACAAATTGCAGATACAATCATTATATTAAAAGGCCATACTATATCTTCTATTACATCACTAGACGATGCAAAATCACGATTTGCAAAAATACAAGTAGCTTATGAACGGTCATTACCTCAAAAACTAGAAAACTTAAGCAATATTAAAATATTAAATCAAACAGGAAAAGTATTTACAATCTTAATTGAGGGAAATGTAGCTACAACACTGGAGAAGTTTTATAAAGAACAACCTATACTCATTGAAGAATTAACAATGTCACTTGAAGATGTCTTCGTTACGACACTGGAGGAGGATGGGTATGTTTCATAAGGCGTTGTGGATGTGGAATTGGAAGCGCGGGAAATATGCTGTGTTACTATTCTTCTTTAGTTCGCTTTATCTTTTATCTTTAGGATACTATAGAAGTGCTCAGATGGAACTCGATAAATATTACGAATTACAAGAAAAAGGGAAACAGTATTATTATTTTTATACCTTTTCTTCAGGAGAAGGTAATAGTTTTTGGTTAACTCTTCTTATCATTGCTTTAGCTTGCTTATTGATAGGTTGGGAACGTAGTAACCAATCTAATACACTACTTATGACGATGCCGTTTAAAAGAAAAGATGTTTTCTTATCGAAATGGGCTTTCGGTTCATTTTGTATTGTGAGCTCATTACTTATAAATTGGATTCTTATGTATGTTATTTATAGAACAACTATTCATTTTGATTATCAATCATTTAGTCCATTTCATCGATACTTTCTTTATGCAATTGTTTCTTATGTTGCAGTATATACAGCTGCACTTTGCATCGGTACTTTTACTGGAAGCATTGTTTCCCAGGTTGTTTTTTGTATTCCGTGGCTACTAATGGGACTTACATTTATTCCACTAGTTTACACTTTTACGATAAATCATTTAGAATCTACCGACCCTAAAAATTATAAGCTATATGAACAACTTTATGAAATCAATCAAAAAACAAATATAGTTGCACCAATATATCGCTTTTCTATTGATTATAACTATGATCCAGAATACCGGAAGCATGACAACGATCCAACTACTTTAAGAAAGCCAGAATCTCATAAATATTATTCAGCCAAATCAATGTTAGTCCCTATTTTCTATACAATATTTTATTTACTACTTGGGACATATTTATATATGCGGTCACCAAATGAAAATAGTCAAAAGATATTTATTTTCCAAAAACATTTAAAAATATGGATATGGGGGACAACCATTTACTTTGCATTACTAGGTGGCTATAAAATCAATCAATTTTATTTCTTACCTAACTACTATATCAGTTTGTTTCTCGCTGGAATCATTACTTATGTTGTATTATCACGCCTAACAAATTATAAAGTTTTTTAAAGGAGAGATCCTATGTTTCAAAAAGCACTGTGGCTAAGAACATATCAACAAAGTAAATATGTTGTATGGTTATTTTGGCTCGTCAGCTTCTATACTTTGTCATATAAATACTATATGACTTCTATTCAACAGCAATATTTTCTAAATATGAATAAAGAATCGAAAATTATATATCATTACAATTTTGATTTATCACTTATGGAACCTGTCATATTTCAAGGTGCTGCACTTATCGTTCTGGCCTGTACATTAATCGGCTGGGAAAGACAAAATAACTATAGTGACTTGTTATGGTCTATGCCATTTAAACGTTCACACCTCTATATAACGAAATGGTTGTTTGGACTCTGTAATATCGCCGCTGTTGTCGTTTTAAACTGGGGACTATTTGCTATTATGAAAAAGTTGACTTTTCATAATAAATATCAAGTATTCTCCCCATTTCATAGTTACTTTATATACATGTTAATTGTATTATTCGCAATTTATACACTTGCCTTATGTGTAGGAACCATTGCAGGGAATATTATATCGCAAGGATTTCTCACTGCAGTTATACTATTCTTCCCAGCTTTACTTCCATCACTTATCTCAGGAGTCATTGTTGTTCACTCAAACACTGAATTTCATGAGGACAAAAGTCTTATACATAATGTGATGGAAAACATACGTATTTCTAGTCCAGCAGAAGATTTTTATATTGACTTTAATTATGATCCACAAAGCGCTTATACCGATCAGAATGGAGTGCGTCATAACGAACCAAACTTTACAAAGATTCCACCAGCAAAAACATTGATTGGATCTATCGCACATATCATTGTTTTATTACCACTCGGTATATATTTATATGCCCGTTCAGCCAATGAGCGAAATGGTAACTACTTACTATATCCAAAACTACAAAAAGTAGTTTTAGCTTGTGCGATTTTCTTTGGTGGGATCGTTGGAGGTTTAATACTAAGTCACAAGCAGTCATTGTCCAGCTTTTACATCGGATTTTTAGTGACTAGCTTCATTACGTATTTCTTCCTACCAAAAATATTAAAATGGAAAGTCTATTGGAATTTTAAATAAAATAACCTCCTCTTATTGAGGAGGTTATTTCACATTCTCTCTTCTTTTCCCATACTCTTTTTCTTGCTTCATTCCAAACCCGTCACCATTTGCCACGATTTGATCTGTTGGAGCAACTATGCTTTCAGCAATTCTCCATTCTCCCACTTGTTGAATAAACACTTGCATAAAATAATTCATTCCATTTAACTGATACGGATTTTCTTTTTTCACTTCATAACGAGCTGCAACATAATACACTTGCACATTCTCAGCTTCAAACTTAGAAATATATTGCGATAATCTCGGGATGTACTGTGATGCTTTCTGAAGTGGAAGTTGTTTTACTTTTATAAGAGAAGACTTTGTCACATTGCTTATCGTATCTTCATGCCGAATGTTATCACTATGATGAAATAAAATAGCATTCTGCATAGAACGAATCCATAGTTTTGAATATAAAACAGGTTGCTTATTTGAAATATGTTGTAATTCTTTCTGAACGACTTGAAGAGGCGTTGCAGCGTCCACGAATTGATTAAAGCAGAAAAAACTTCCAATCATAATGAAAAGCATACAAATACGTTTCATAATTTTTCACTCCGATTCTTTTTAATTAAAGTATTGGAGTTTCAAAATGTTTTTATTCAAAAGAAAAAGGATAGGAAAGCTTTCGCTTCCTATCCTCATTTATTATAATACGCGGCCAAATAGCTCTAACACCATTTCGATTTCTTGGTCGCTCCAACCTTTAAATTTCTCTTTATAATATTCTTTACGCACAGCTTCAAGTTTTTCAGTTACTTCTCTTCCGTGTTCTGTAATTTCTAGGTACACGATACGACGGTCTGAATTTGAACGCTTTCTTTCTACAAACCCTTTTCGTACGAGACGATCAGTAACAGCTGTAATATGACTAGAGGTTACGTTTACTTCACTCGCAATTTGCGAAGCCATCTGTGGACTCTTTAAAAATAACGCGCGTAATACAGAAAATTCATTGTATGGCATATGTTCTGCAAAACGTGTATTAATATCATTTTGTAATAAACGTATCATCTTTCGAAATGATCCGGATAACTCTAAAATCAGTGTTTCTCTTTTTTCGTTCACTAGCCTCGTCCCTTTTTTATCATATTTACACATATTATAATCTATAAATACCCTTATTGTATATGCTTTCTTTCTTTAACATTCTCATTTATGTAACTTTTTCATACAAATTTCTTTTTTGTTCACACATATACATATAAATAAGGATGGTGATGGAAGATGCAAGGTGGAATGAATCCTTATTTACACAACGTACGTACAGCTAATACTGGTAAAGAAGCTACCATTACGGTGCAAGGTGAAGGCGTTGTAAAAGCAAAACCAAATGTTGTTATATTAACGATTGGTATTCGTACAGATCATAAAAATGTAAAACAGGCACAAGAAGAGAATGCAGTGCAATCAAAACAATTATTGGATGCACTAAAACAACTAGGTATTGCCGAAAAAAATATAGAAACCATTTCATATACGATTACGCCCCAGTACGAATATGTAAATGATAAAGCATTACTACAAGGATATCGTGTGGAACATTTGTATGAAATTACCGTTTTAAATGTACAAAAAGCAGGGGAAGTATATGATATAGCCGTTTCAAATGGAGCAAACTTAGCAAAAGGGTTACGTTTTCGAATATCTCATCCAAATAAATATTATGAGCAAGCTCTTATTCAAGCTCTGCAACAAGCGGTAGAAAAAGCTCGTGCTATTGCGAGTACATACAATTTAAACATTAATCCAGTTCCACTCTCATTCGTTGAAGAATCCGCCCAATTACCACGGGAAGTGACGTCCTATGCTACTTTACATGCGCAAGCAGCTCCGCCCATTCAATCAGGAGAATTAGAAATCATTTCAACAATACGAGCCATTTTTACGTATTTATAAATAATTTCTTTTATAAGTAAACGTTATCATTTTCCTTGTTGTAAAAACATGATGTTCTGATATAATAAAGGACGGTGAGCTCTTACAAAAGAGATATCACGGGTGGGAGAGGGATATGAAAAAGAAGGTTTAACATGAAAGGAATACTTGAAAGAACATTTAAATTAGGTTTACACGAAACATCACCAAAACAAGAAGTTTTAGCTGGAGTTACGTCATTTTTCACAATCGTATATATTATGATTGTAAATGCATCAATTTTATCGGATGCTGGCATTCCTCTTGAAGCTGGAATTTTAGCAACTGTTTTCAGTTCATTTGTCGGATGTCTGCTCATGGCATTTTGGGCAAATGCACCTGCTATTCTTGTCCCTGGTATGGGCGTAAATGCATTCTTCACGTACACTGCTGTGCATACGCTCGGATTAGCTTGGCAGGAAGCATTAGCAGCTGTCTTCATCTCTGGTATTATTTTTGCAATTGCTGCGTTTACACCAATCGCTCGCTTGCTTTCAGTATCGATTCCAAAGTCATTAAAGGAAGCTATTACTGTCGGCATCGGATTATTTTTAGCATTTATCGGATTGCAAAAAGGTGGTTTAGTCGTTTCGAATCCAAATACTGCTGTTGCAATGGGTAAATTAAGTAACCCTGTCGTTCTTGCGACACTACTTACTCTTATCGTTGCACTTGTACTATTTATTCGTAACGTACGTGGAAGCTTTTTATGGACGATTGCAATAGGAACTGGTATTGCATGGCTATTTGGTCTTGTTGATACAAGTCAAATCGGAAATAGTTCATTCTCATTCGCTAATTACGGCGATGTGTTTGGAGCTATGTCATTTGGCAAACTTTCTTCCTTACCGTTTTGGATTGCAACATTCTCCTTAAGCATGGTGCTTATTTTTGAGAACATGGGACTTCTGCACGGTTTATTAGAAGATGACCGTAAATTCCCACGTGCTTACCAAGCCAATGCAATTTCAGCAATGACATGTGGTCTATTTGGCACAAGCCCTACCGTATCAACAGTAGAGAGTGCTGCAGGTATTACTGCAGGCGGAAAGACAGGTCTGACGTCTATCGTTACAGGGTTGTTATTCTTCGCATCACTGTTTGCACTTCCGTTTGTGAAACTAATTCCTGATAGTGCCATTGCACCAATCTTAATTATTATTGGCGGCCTGATGATTACAAGCATTCAGCAAATTCCTCTGAACGATTTTTCAGAAGGATTTCCAGCGTTCTTAATTATCGTCATGATCCCGCTCACATATAGTATCGCTGATGGCATTGCGTTCGGATTTATTGCTTATCCTATCTTAAAAGTTGCTCTTGGAAAGCGTAAAGAAGTCGCACCGTCTATGTATATCGTTACATGCTTATTCTTAGCCATGTTCGTATTACATGCTATTGGTTAAGTAAAAACACCGAGGAATTTTCCTCGGTGTTTTTTTACTTAAACCATCCTTTTTTATAAAACCAAGCCATCATCCCACCGCCAATTAGCGCCATTAGAAGTAGACAAATAAAATAACTATATTGTCCACCAAGCTCTGGCATATGCGTAAAGTTCATTCCGTATACTCCCGCAATAAATGTTAATGGCATGAAAATAGTCGAGAATACAGTTAATGTTTTCATAATGTTATTCATATGATGTGAGTTTAATGAAAAATAGCTATCCCGAATATCTGCCGTTAACTCGCGGCTTGCTTCAATCATTTCTGTCAGTTTAAGCAAATGGTCATGTATATCTTTAAAATAAATCTCATGATCACTTATACCGTAAAAACGAGTCGAATTTAAAATACGATACAATAAATCACGCATCGGAATGATTGTGCGCCTTAGCTTCGATAAATCTGTACGTATATCAAATACTTCTTCTAATACACTTCCTGCTGTCTCACCCGTTAAATTATCATCAATTGCATTTAAATGATCCTCAATGTAATATACAGGCGCAAAATAGTCATCTACAATTTGGTCGATAATTGTATGCGCTACGTGTAAAGGACTATTTTTAATACGCTTCTTTTCCCCAAGTGTTTTCCACACTCTTTCGATTGCATTGTTATGAGAAAAGTGGAAAGAAACAATAAAACGATCACTAATAAATAAATCAATCTCGTGCGGTTCTAATCCATCCTCACCAAATGCATGAAGAACTAAAAAGTTATATCCATCATAAAAATCAACTTTTGGTCTCTGTACATATTCTATACAGTCTTCAATTGCAAGGGGATGGAACTTAAAATGATCTTGCAAAATGTATGTATACTCTTCTTTCGTTGGCTTATATAAATCTAGCCAATACCATACAATATGGTCTTTCGTTGTTTCTTCTAGCGAAACATCATATAATACTTCATCTGTTTTTGTTATTGCACAAATTCTAATCATAATTTCACCCATTATTATTATAAACAAAAAATAGCAAAAAAAGCCAAGGAGAAATACTCCTTGGCCCTTTTTTATTATTCGGTAACGATGCCGTGCACTAATGTTGGTGCATCTACATGTTCGTTAGCAATCTTCATGTTCTCATAAATTTTTGTTTTTACATCGTCCACATTTTCACGGTTTGCGTAAATTGTAACAAGGGATTCACCTTTTTTCACGCTGTCCCCTACTTTTTTGCGAAGCATTAAGCCAACTGCTAAATCAATTTCAGATTCCTTCGTCGCACGTCCTGCTCCTAAAAGCATTGCTGCTGTTCCGATTTCATCTGCAACGATTTCTGATACATAACCGTCTTCCTTCGCTTCTACTTCAATTTTAAACTGTGCTTGTGGTAATTTAGAAGGATCATCAACAACAGAAGCATCGCCGCCTTGCGCTGATAAGAACGTTTTAAATGATTCTAGCGCTTTACCGTTGTTCATTACTTCAATTAATTTCTCACGTGCATCTTCTAAAGATGAAGCTTGTCCAGCAAGGTATACCATTTGACTTCCAAGTGTTAAACATAACTCTTCTAAATCTTTCGGCCCCTTACCTTGTAACGTATCAATTGCTTCTTGTACTTCAAGTGCGTTACCAATCGCCTCACCAAGTGGTTGACTCATATCAGAAATAACAGCCATCGTATTACGACCAACGTTATTACCAATGCGCACCATTGCTTCTGCTAAACGTTTTGCATCTTCATCTGTTTTCATAAATGCACCTGCTCCAGTTTTTACATCAAGAACAATTGCATCTGCACCAGCAGCAATTTTTTTACTCATAATCGAGCTTGCAATAAGCGGAATTGAGTTTACTGTTGCCGTTACATCACGAAGTGCATACAATTTTTTATCCGCAGGTGTTAAGTTTCCACTTTGACCAATAACTGCGATTTTGTTTTCATTTACAAGACGCATGAATTCATCATTTTCGATTTCAACATGGAATCCTGGAACTGCTTCTAATTTATCAATTGTACCACCAGTATGTCCTAAACCACGTCCAGACATTTTTGCAACCGGTACACCTAAAGCAGCTACTAATGGACCTAATACAAGTGTTGTTGTATCACCAACGCCACCTGTTGAGTGCTTATCTACTTTTACTCCTTCAATAGCTGATAAGTCGATTGTATCACCGCTATTTACCATTGCCATTGTTAAATCAGCACGCTCTTGATCGTTCATATCTTGGAAGAAAATTGCCATTGCAAGTGAACTTACTTGATAATCAGGAATATCACCATTCGTATATCCTTCAACAATAAAGTTAATTTCTTCTGTCGTTAATGCATGTCCGTCACGTTTTTTTGCAATTAGGTCCACCATTCTCATTGTGAGGTCACCCCTTCATTTGTTTTACGATTGCTTTTACTAATGCTAAGAAGTTAGCTTTAACACGTTCTGTCGTTTCGATTACTTCATCGTGGTGAAGTGGCTGATCTAAAATACCAGCTGCCATATTTGAAATACAAGAAATACCAAGTACTTTCATACCAGCATGACGCGCTACAATTACTTCAGGTACTGTTGACATACCAACTGCATCTCCGCCAAGTGTACGAAGCATACGAATTTCAGCAGGTGTTTCATATACAGGACCTGTCATTCCAACGTATACACCTTCTTGTACTTTAATATTTAAGTCCGCTGCAACTTGTTTCGCCATTTCACGAAGTTCTGTCGTATATGATGTAGACATATCAGGGAAACGTACGCCCATTTCAGAATCATTCGGTCCGATTAATGGATTTGTACCCATGAAGTTAATGTGGTCTGAAATTAACATAAGATCGCCTGGCTCAAATGATGTATTTACACCACCAGCTGCATTTGTTACAACAACTGTTTCTACACCTAGTTCTTTCATAACACGAACTGGGAATGTTACTTTTTGCATGTCGTATCCTTCATAGAAGTGGAAACGTCCTTGCATTGCTACTACTGTTACACCTTGAAGTGTACCGAATACTAGTTGACCTGCATGACCTTCTACAGTTGATACTGGGAATTCAGGGATTTCACTGTAAGGTACTGTTACTGCGTTCTCGATTTCATCTGCTAATACACCTAGTCCAGATCCAAGGATTAGTCCTACTTGTGGCGTTTCTTGAAATTTCTCTTTTAAGTATGAAGCTGATTTTGTAATAAGTTCACGATTCATTTGTTTATCCCCCTATTTCTTTAGCTCGTTTAAGAAGCTTGTTCCGTGTTCTGGCATTTTCACGCCGAAGTTTTCTGCTACCGTTGCACCAATATCAGCAAATGTTTGACGAATTGATAATTCTTGTCCGCCATCTTTCATGCTTGGGCTATATGCTAATAACGGTACATATTCACGTGTATGATCAGTACCGTGGTGAACTGGATCATTACCGTGGTCTGCTGTAATTAATAATAAATCATCTTCTTTTAGTTTTTCGAATACTTCTGGAAGACGAGCATCATACTCTTGCAGAGCTTCTCCGTATCCTTGTGGATCACGGCGGTGTCCAAATAATGCATCAAAGTCAACTAAGTTCAAGAAGCTAAGACCTGTAAAGTCCATATTTAATGTATCTACAAGCTTATCCATTCCATCCATATTAGACTTCGTACGAAGTGACTCAGTTACACCTTCACCATCATATATGTCAGAGATTTTACCGATAGCAATAACATCGTAGTCACTATCTTTTAATTCATTCATTACCGTACGGCCGAATGGTTTTAATGCATAATCATGACGGTTTGGTGTACGTGTAAAGTTTCCAGGCTCACCAACGAATGGACGAGCGATAACGCGACCTACCATGTATTTCTCATCTAATGTTAATTCACGTGCAATTTTACAAATTTTATATAACTCATCAAGCGGCACTACTTCTTCGTGTGCTGCGATTTGTAATACGCTATCAGCAGAAGTGTAAACGATTAAAGATCCTGTTTCCATTTGCTCTTGACCAAGCTCATCAAGAATCTCAGTTCCAGAAGCTGGTTTATTACCGATGATTTTACGACCTGTTTTTTCTTCTAATTCATCAAGTAATTCTTTCGGGAAGCCTTCAGGGAAAACTTGGAATGGTGTATCAATGTAAAGACCCATAATTTCCCAATGACCTGTCATTGTATCTTTACCAGTAGATTTCTCTTCCATTTTTGTATAATATCCAAGTGGTTTTTCTACTTTAGAGATACCTTTCATTTCACGAATGTTACCAAGACCTAATTTCACCATGTTAGGCATTTGTAACCCATTCATATGTTCAGCAATGTGACCAATTGTGTCAGATCCTAAATCACCAAATTGCTCAGCATCTGGTGCTTCACCGATTCCAACAGAATCCATTACGACTAGGAATATACGTTTATATTTATTCATAACTGCGACCTCCTATAAGTTCAGTTCTACTTCTTGTAGTATGTTCAAAACGCTATAAAGTGAAACTGTTCTCCATAAGAATTCTCTTTCGTTCTCATTGTCAAACAGTACTTCTTTAATTGATTCTCTAACCTATTTCGTTTACTTCGAAACGACTCAAAAACATTTCTAGTTTTTTCTAAGTCAGATGTCAGACATCTGATACAGATATCATAACATGTTTACGCTTTCTTTTTAATACATTTTCGTAGAATTTCTCATTTTCTTCACACTTCTATTGTAATCCATTATACAAATAAGTGCTAATTATTTTGTGATTTATTTCTTCATATAAAGTGAAACTTTGATTAGTAGGAGTTTAGTTCTTCTCCACTGATTATAAGCCCTCATCAATTGGACGTTTACGGAATAAAAATAAAAAGCAGCTCTAAAGAGCTGCTTTTTATTTTACTTCTACTGTTTCTTCTTTATGTTCATGTAGTTCGCCTTTTTTAACATGAACTTTCACTTTGTAAGAACCATTTTCTTTGAAAGTATGTTTCGTTTCATACTCTCCTTTATTTCCTTCTTTCGCTGGAATAAATTCGTGTTTTTCAACACCATCTTTCCAAATCTCAAGTTGTACTTCAGCACCAGTTAACGCTTCTTCTTTTTGTTTTAAATGAACTTTCATAGTCGATTCAGCATTTGCTTTTATATCACCAGCCATAAGATGGATCATTGTATCGCTTTTATGATCGCCATGCCCTGCACCGTGATGACTATTTTCTTTTTTCGCATCTTCTACTTTCGCATTTCCTACAGCCACTTTTACTTCTGGCATAACATGCATTTCACGTGCATTTGTGTGAGCGATAATATGGTATACTCCATCCGTCTCGAACGTTTTCTCTACTGCATAAACACCTTTTCCTTTATGCTTACCATCTAACATCTCGTGCTTTTCGTCGCCAGCTTTCCAAATTTCAAACTTTACATCATCAGCATCTGTTACTTTTTCTTTTCCTTGTGTAACAAGTGCTTGTACTTCTGTTTTTTCACCAGGTTTAATTTCTTTCGGATTTGTTTGAACTGCTACTTTTACAGCTTCTAGTTTCTGTTCTTTTTTCGGTTCTTCTTTGTTTGTATTACAGCCAGCCAATGCTAGCATCGCGATAAATAAAGTCATAATAAGTTTTTTCATCATCATTTCCTCCTTCATACCTTATTTAGTATAGAGGAAATACATTGTAATATTCTAGTCTTCTGCTGAAAACAATGTACGAAATGTTTGTGAAGTTTTTGTGAAGTACTGTAGCCTTTTGAATCTATGAAAAAAGAGCATAGTAACTATGCTCTCGGATGAAACTGTTTATATACATCTTTTAATCTAGCTTTTGAAACATGCGTATAAATTTGCGTCGTTGAAATATCTGCATGTCCAAGCATTTCTTGCACAGCACGCAAGTCTGCTCCATTTTCTAATAAATGCGTAGCAAAAGAATGGCGCAACGTATGCGGTGTAAGCTCTTTTTCAATATTTGCTTCTTTCGCCAATCGTTTTAAAATTTTCCAAAATCCTTGTCTTGATAATCGATTCCCATGATGGTTTAAAAAGAGTGCATCTACTACTTTTTTACCCATCAATTCTCTTCTTCCCTTTTCAATATACTTTTGAATCGCTTCCGTCGCTAAACTTCCTAGTGGAATAATTCTTTCTTTATTCCCTTTCCCTATGCAACGAACAAATCCCATCGTTAAATGTACATCTTCTAAATTTAAGGCAATTAATTCCGAAACACGAAGTCCTGTTGCATACAATAACTCTAGCATCGCTTTGTCACGAACCCCAAAAGCACTCGTCATTTTCGGTGTCTGAAGTAACGCCTCTACTTCATCGATTGATAGTACTTTCGGTAATTTCCGTTCTCCTTGCGGCGTTTCAATATGTACGGATGGGTCGTGCTCTACCGCCCGTTCACGAAGTAAAAATTGGTGAAACGAACGAATCGATGCAATATGACGTGCTAATGTTTTCGAAGATTTTCCGTTTTCTTTTAAGTGCTGCAGAAAATTAACAATGTGCAAGCGTGTTACTTCATGAAAGCTTTTCGCCTGTTCTACATTTTGCAAATACTTTACATAACTTTTTAAATCACGTTCATAAGATACTACTGTATTTTTCGCTAGCCCTTTTTCGACAACCATATAATGAATAAAATCTTTTAATTGATCTTCCAATCTACACTACTCCCCATTTTCATAGAAAAACATCATTCTATTTACGAAAGCATCCTTTGCCGGCTCTTCATTCCCTGATACTTTTTCTACAGTCTCTTCTTTTGGCTTTTCATAACGATGATAGCTTTCATATTCTTCATTTATCCATAGTATAGCGAAATAAAACAAAATCGTACAACTTGTAAATAATAAAAATACTTTTATCCCATCAAAAGTTAATTTTAAAGCTCGGCGCATTGTAAATTCCTCCAAAATATAAGTTATTACAACATATGCCAAGCTTTCACCAATTTATACCTTATTCAAATAAAAAACCTCTTCCTAGTTAAATAGGAAAAGGTTATTTTTCATCCGTTTCATTTTCTTGACAATTTTTACAAATCCCATGGAATGTTAAACGATGATCCTTCACCTTAAAGCTCCAGTCATGTTCTACTTTCCTTTCCACTTCACCAAGTAAATCTTCTTGTATTTCTTGTACAGCACCACATTGTGTACAAATCAAATGATGGTGGAAACGCTGCGCACCTTCTTGGCGTAAGTCATAGCGTGAAACACCGTCTCCGAAGTTAATCTTATCGACAACTTTTAACTCAGATAATAGTTCTAAAGTTCGATAGACGGTTGCTAATCCGATCTCTGGCGACTTTTCTTTTACAAGGAGGTAAACATCTTCTGCGCTTAAATGATCTTCTTCATTTTCTAGCAGCACACGAACTGTTGCTTCACGTTGCGGTGTTAATTTGTAGCTCGCTGCATGTAATTGCTTCTTAATTCGTTCAATTCTTTCTTCCATTCGGTACTACTCCCTCCTCGCCACTCTTACACCATTATATCAGAAGAAGGGCTTCTGTCAAAAGAAAAACAATAAAAACAAATTGATAATTATTCTCAAAAAGTATTTATTGTTTATTAATAGCCTCAACGACTTCTTTCATTAAAACTGGTGATGCATAAGCTTCTACACTAGAAGCAAGAGCTAACACTACTCCGATTACAAGAAAGAAGCATGTATAACGAATTAATAATGGTAATAGCGGTTCGGTTATTTTCCGAATAAATTGATGTCTAATCATCCGTAAGGAAAAGCTTGCGGCAATTGTTGTCATAACGAGAAATACTGGAATAATAATGAGATTTTGTGGCAATACAGAAACGAATGCTAATAATAATCCATTCCATCCATGCTGACTTACTAAAAAACCTACTGTAAATCCGACAACTACTCCTTTTACAAATAATAAAATAAAAATAAGTGGCAATCCAATAATTGAAATCCCCAAAATCCAAATAAATCCAATGTATTTTAATTGCGAAAAGTAACTTTCTCGAAACATTTCGCTCGCAACAGCAAATTCTCCTTTAGAAACTTGTCCAAAAAAACGTTGTAAATAAAATGATAAATCTTGTTTTTGATTTAATTGTAAACTATTTACAAGAATGGCCCCAAATATTACTCCCATCAATAATAAAACAGCGTTAAATATATATAATGAAGAGTTTTCCTGTATGTGAGACATTACACGGTCTTGCCAAGTTTTTCTCCACATTTTTCTTCCCTCCGTTCACACTCTTACTAAAAATGTATGAAAGAAAGAAAAAAGTATGACGAATTAACATTGAAATTCCGCTCTACTTTGCTAAACTAAAAAGTAGAGAATAGGAGGGATTTCTCTTGAAACCATTATTATTAGATTTTCCAACATTATTTCAAACTGAACGCTTACAAGTTCGTAAGCCATTTCCAGGTGATGGTGCAGAAGTGTATGAAGCAATCCAAGCTTCTCTAGAAGACTTAGTACCATGGATGCCAATTAACGCTGAAACAGAAGAAAGTGCTGAAGAAATCGTTCGTAACGCTCACGGGCAGTTTTTACTTCGTGAAACACTTGATTTTCACTTATACGATAAAGTATCTGGTACATTCATCGGAGCTATAACGCTCAAGCCTGAAAACTGGGATATTCCAAAGTTTTCACTTCACTTCTGGCTGCATAGTGCTTATACAAAACAAGGCTATATGACTGAAGCCATTAAAGGTGCCATTCAATTTGCCTTTGATAAGCTAAGTGCTAGAAGAATTGAAATTCGTACTGATGCAACAAATGCAAATGCATGTAACCTAGCAGAACGTTTAGAATTTATTCTAGAAGGTACAATGGAAAATGATTTCATAGCACCAGATGGTAGCTTACGTGATGCACGCGTATACGCAAAAATCAATTAAAAAACACTCGCCTTTGGCGAGTGTTTATTTTTGTAGTTGTAAATATTGTACTGCAAACATCGTCTTAGCATCATGAATACGAAGATCTTTCATAAGAATAATCGCTTCTTCTAATGATACTTCCATCAATTCTACGAATTCATCTTCATCTAACTCGGCTTTATTTTCTTTTTTCGTCAAACCTGTCGCTTTATATACATATAAAATTTCATCTGCAAATCCTGGAGATGTATAGAAAGAAGTAATAAGCTCCATATTTTCACATACATATCCTGTTTCCTCTTCTAATTCACGAACTGCTGTCACCTCAGGTTTTTCACCAGGTTCTAACTTGCCGGCCGGAATTTCTATAATCGCCTTTTCAAGCGCTTTACGATACTGCTCGACAAGCACAATTTTCCCCTCATCAGTAATAGCAATAATAGCAACTGCACCAGGGTGATTTACAATTTCACGTTTACTCATTGCTCCATTTGGTAATACTACATCATCAACACGAACTTTTATAACTCTACCATCAAAAATCGGTTCAGTTTTTACTGTTCTCTCTGCAAGATTACTCATACTACTTCATCTCCCTGTTCTATTTCCTATTCTTTCCTCATACATTTTACCACATTGAAAGGAGCGTGATAGAAATGAAAGTTTATATTTTACCAAATCGCGTCACTTTAGTCGGAAAAGCATGGCAAATTCGCCATAAGCTAAAACAATATGGAAAAGAGTATACAACTGTACAAGAGTGGATTACAGCAAATAAAAAGTAAACGTTTGTCAACCTCTTTTCCCTTGCGTACAATAAAGGTAAGGAGGTTGACCTATGAAAAAACGTCAATTAGGAAACTCAGATTTGTTTGTGACAGAAATGGGACTTGGCTGTATGTCTCTCGGTACATCTGAAACAGAAGCTATGCGTATTATCGATGAAGCAATCGATTTAGGAATCAATTTTTTTGATACAGCGGATTTATATGATTATGGATTAAACGAAGAATTTGTTGGAAAAGCCTTAAAAGGGAAACGAGACCAAATTGTTCTTACAACAAAAGTTGGAAATCGATGGACAGAAGAAAAAAACGGGTGGTCTTGGGATCCTTCTAAAAGTTACATAAAGGCTGAAGTGAAAGAAAGTTTACGTAGACTCCAAACTGATTATATTGATCTTTATCAACTTCACGGCGGGACGATTGAAGATCCAATAGATGAAACAATTGAAGCCTTTGAAGAATTAAAAAAAGAAGGTATTATTCGTCATTACGGTATTTCTTCTATACGTCCAAATGTTATCCGTGAATATGCTAAACGTTCCAATATCGTTAGTGTGCTAATGGAATATAGCCTTTTAAATCGTCGCCCTGAAGAATGGTTCCCACTTCTAAGTGAACATCAAATTAGCATTATTGCTCGTGGGCCACTTGCAAAAGGAATTTTAACTGATAATAATGCAAGAAAGATAGAAAGAGTAAAAGAAAAGAATTATCTTTCTTATTCTTACGATGAATTATATGCGACACTTGCGAATGTAAAAGAAATAATCGGAGAAAGCTCTTTAACAGGAACAGCTATTCAATATTGCTTACATAACGAAACTGTTGCAGCTGTTATACCTGGTGCAAGCTCTATTGGGCAATTGAAAGAAAATGCCCAGGCTAGTAAACAAACACAGTTAACAACAGCTCAATATATACAACTTCAGCAAATTGCTAAATGTGATACTTACGCTTTACATCGTTAAAAAGACGCTACCATACTGGTAGCGTCTTTTTATAGCGTATCATATTTATCCGGATTCGTTCCTACATGTAAATTACGATTTAACGTATTAATTTGAGTCATCTCTTCTTCCGTTAATGAAAAATCAAAGATAGAAAAATTCTCCTTAATGCGAGATGGTGTAACAGATTTAGGAATCGTCACTACCCCGCTCTGAATATCCCATCTTAATATAACTTGCGCAGGTGTTTTTTCATATTTCGTAGCAAGGGCCTGAATAATCGGGTTCTTGAATACTTCCCCGCCTCTCATTAATGGGCTCCATGCTTCCATTTGAATTTGCTCACCTTGACAGAAATTACGCAATTCAAATTGCGCTAACATCGGATGAAGTTCCACTTGGTTGACCATCGGCTTCACTTTACAATTTGGTAATAACAGTTCTAAATGATGTTTATGAAAATTTGAAACACCAATTGCGCGCACTTTACCTTCTTCATACAGTTTTTCTAGCGCTCGGTACGTATCGACATACTTCCCTCTTATTGGCCAATGTATTAAATATAAATCTACATAGTCCATTTGTAATTTCTTTAAGCTTTTTTCAAACGCCTCAAGTGTTTCCTCGTATCCTTGATCGTCGTTCCAAACTTTTGTTGTAATAAATATGTCTTCTCTCGGAATCCCTGATTCACGAACCGCTTCTCCGACACCGCTTTCATTTTCATATACAGTTGCTGTATCAATCGAACGATATCCAACTTCTAACGCTGTTTTTACTGCTTGTTTTACTTCATCGCCTTCTTTCGCTTTATAAACGCCTAGACCAATCATCGGCATTTTTACGCCATTATGAAGTGTAGTTGTTGGAATGTGCACAGTCGTCTCCCTTTCATTCTTACATTTTTTATAAGCTACCACTTTATTTCAACAAGATTCAACCAAAAAGTCAAAACATATGTACAGTTTACATAATAATTTTATACACTAAAACGCAAACTCAATTATTCATATTTCCTTTTCTCCATTCTTTCGCTTTTTCATCAACACTACGCACAAACTCATTTTTTCCTTCCGTATATAACGTGCCATCATATGTATATTTTTCGGCTAATTCTTTCTTTAAGGTTGCATATGCCTCTGCTTCTTCACAATGAGCCATCATATAATCACGAAACGCTAAATGCCTTACTATCTCAGGATTTCCTTTTTCAAAAACGTGTAAGTGATACGAGCGTTTTTCCTCAGTTCCATGAATAAAATAACGACGTCTTGAAATACCATTTTCCCCTTTTACGATATAACCAAGCTCTTCAAAACGTTCATTCCAATGATCTACTCTGTCGATACACTCTACTTCCATAATCATATCTATAATTGGTTTAGCTGCCAGTCCTGGCACTGATGTACTTCCAATATGATGGACTTTCACCATTTCTGGCATCGCCGATTTTAATCGTTCGACCTCTATTTGAAATTTTTCATTCCAATGATTTTCATGCGGAACGACTACAATTTTTCTCATTAAAACTCCCCTTTTCTTACAAGCTCGTCAAAAAAATGATCAGCGGTATGCACTGATCATTTTTTATATTATTTAAAGTCTTTCCAAGTAAGGCTACTTTCACTTAACAGTTCTTCAAATGATTTATTTTTTTCACGTTCTTTTTGTTCTCGGCGCTTTCTTTCCAGTTCAGCTGCCTCTTTTTCTTCTTCTCTCACTTGCAATTCTTTCTTCTTATTCTTTAATTGCTGCATGAGTGAATCATTTAATTGATCGCCTAATGTAAGCGACTCTTTCTCTGGTCTATTCACTTGCGATTGTCTTTGCATTTGTCTTTGTTTCTTTTTCTTCATGCTACTCACCTTTTACTTTTTTCTCCATTATAGTAGATACACAATGAACTCGACAATAAAAAAGGTTCGTTACTCTATTATTCACTTTTTGTAAATATGTTAATTTTTCGAAAAAAACTAAATTTTTATATAGATATAATCCTATGAATCTATTAAAATTATGTCGTATGATGTCAGATTATAAAAAAGGAGAATTAAATTATGTGGAAAAAAATCATTCCTGCTGTTGCCGTTTTAAGCACCATTACTTTTTCAAGCGTATTTGCCGCTCCCCCATCCCAGACTCCAGCTGAACAAAACCGCTACGTAGACGTACAAATGCTTGGTATTAATGATTTCCATGGACAACTAGATACTGTTAAAAAAATTAATAACAAAGAAGCTGGTGGCGCTGAGTACTTAGCTACTTATTTAAAAGAACGTAAAAAACAAAACCCTAATACACTTCTCGTACATGCTGGCGATATCGTCGGAGCTAGTCCACCAGTTTCAGCGTTGTTACAAGATGAACCAACAATTGAATTTTTAAATGACTTAAAATTCGATGTTGGTACAATCGGAAACCATGAATTTGATGAAGGTATCGATGAAATGAAACGCCTCATTTACGGTGGATATCACGAGAAAACAGGTAATTTCAAAGGTGCTAACTTCCCTTATGTCGCTGCTAACTTCTATAACAAATCAACTGGTCGCTTATTTTTACCACCATTTACTGTAAAAATGGTAGATGGTGTTCCTGTAGGATTCATTGGCGTTGTTACAACCGATACGCCAAATGTCGTGATGCCTACTATGCTTAAAAATGTACAGATCACTGACGAAGTAGAAGCAATTAATAAATCAGCGCAACAATTAAAGCGTCTCGGTGTTAAATCCATCGTCGTCCTTGCCCATGTCGGCGGAACAACTGATGAGTCTGGCGTGACAAATGGAGACCTTACTCGAATTGCAAATGAAACAGACTCGGAAGTTGATGTTATTTTCGGTGGACATAGTCACACGTATGTAAATGGTACTGTAAATAATAAACTAATCGTCCAAGCGAACTCTTATGGAACAGCTTTCTCAGACGTAGATGTAACAATTGATCGTAAAACAAAAGATATTGTAAAGAAAAAAGCTGAAGTGATTACAACATATCATGAAGGTGTGGAACCTGATAAACAAGTAAAACAAAAAATAGATCAATATAAAGAAACAATCGCACCACTTGTAAATGAAGTTGTAGGAAAATCTACAGCACCTATCGACCGTAAACAAAATGATGCTGGTGAATCTACTCTTGGGAATGTAATTGCCGACGCACAGCGTCAAACGATGCAAGCTCAAATCGCACTTATGAATCCTGGTGGCATTCGTAATGACTTAGATGCTGGCGACATTACTTGGGGCGAATTATATGGCATTCAGCCTTTTGGAAACCAATTGATTAAAGTAGATTTAACAGGTCAAGATATTCGCGACATTTTAAATCAACAATGGCAAAAAGGAACAACAAGAATGCTTCAAATTTCAGGTATTCAATATACGTGGGATGCAAATAAACCAAGCGGTGAAAAGGTTACGAATATACGCTTAACAAATGGCGAAGAGTTATCTCCATCTAAAACGTATAGCGTAGTTGCGAATGCTTTCTTAGCTTCTGGCGGTGACGGATTCGTATCATTTAAAAATGGGAAGAATTCAGAAACTGGTCCAAACGACTTTGAAGCGCTAGTCGATTATGTAAAACAATTAAAAGAACCAATTCAGCCAGTTATTGATGGAAGAATTCAAAAGATAAATTAAGTATTTCCCTCATATGCGATCCAGATTTTTATTGTAAAGGATAACCAACTGTTACGATTTATTTAATCAATTATAACTAAAGTTAATTAAATCTATCGAACGTACGTGTTATGGTTGATTCAATGAAGTGAGAATAATAATGAAATTTTCACGAGTTAGTCAAGTATCAGAATTAACAGGTTTGCATCCGAGTAGTCTCAGGAGAATGCTGGTGGAACACGCTACTAGTCAGAAGAACAAATCTTTCATTAAAGGAGTTAAATTCTGATGATATTGGCGAAGAAAGTTAGATTGATTCCAACGCCTGAACAAGAAAAAGTACTTAGAAATCATGCCGGTGCTGCGAGATTTGCTTATAACTATTGTAAAAGAATGAGTGATAGATACTATAAGCTATTTGGAAAATCTGTTTCACAGTTAGCTTTACAGAAACGATTTACAAAGATCAAGAAGCGAAAGAGATATGAGTGGTTACATGACATTAATGCACAAGTTCCTAAACAGGCTTCAAAAGATTTTGATACGGCGAGAAAAAATTCGTTCAAAAAGTACAAAAATGGTTCTCACACTTCTTATAAATCCAAAAAAGATGTAATCCAAGGATTTTATGCCAATTATGAAAGACTGATTATAGGAAAGAAAGTAGTTCATATTCAGTCCATTGGAGAAGTGAAAACAAGCCAACAACTACCAAGAAATAAAAAACCATCAAATCCAAGAGTTGCATTTGACGGTCGTTACTGGTGGATTAGTGTAGGATTCCAAGAAGACTTTGAATTACAAGAACTAACGAATGAGTCGATTGGTGTGGATGTTGGTTTAAAAGAGCTTTTTGTAGCTTCTAATGGTATGAAAGAACGAAATATAAATAAAGATGCCAAGGTTAAAAAACTTTTGAAAAGGAAAAAGTCAGCACAAAGAGATATGTCTAGGAGATTTAAAAAAGGTGTAAAAATTCAATCTGCCGGATATGAAAAAGCTAAAACTGAGCACCTGCGGTTATCTAGGAAAATTACGAATATCCGAAATAACCATATCCATCAAGCAACAGCTAAATTGGTGAAAACCAAACCAATGAGAATTGTTGTAGAAGACTTATTTATCTCAAACCTGTTAAAAAACAAAAAACTATCGAAAGCATTTTCATTTCAAAAATTAAACTTCTTCTTTCAATGTTTGTCATACAAGTGCGAGAAGTATGGCATTGCGTATGTAAAAGCTGATAAATGGTTCGCCTCAAGCAAGATTTGTTCATGTTGCGGAGTAAAATACGACCATTCAGTTCAACCAAAAGGACAGTGGAGTTTAAAGATTCGTGAATGGGACTGTGTTGGGTGCAATAGCCATCACGATAGAGATTTAAATGCTTCGATAAATTTATCAAGATGGGTAAAATAAATGCTTGATAATAGGAGGTAACGATACTGCCTCGTGTGGAGTGTTATACCCCTCGTCCCTTTGGGGCTGCGAGAACATGATGAAGCACTAACTTGTGTAAATTTGATTGAATTGTATAGATTTAGTTAAGTTTATCGTATCGGTACGCACTTATACTTACTTAATCCACAATATTAGTAAAACCTAAAAAGGATACTCGTTCTTACAATGAACATAGTATCCTTTTCTTTAGTCATCCAAACGTGCTGTTTTGTTAAAGTCATATTGCTGTAAAAATTGTTGTAACGCCTCTTCTACAAGTTTCGATTTTTGAATTCCTTTCGCTTCTGATATAACGTCTAGTTTTGCTAATATTTCTTTATTAATAGAAAAAGTACGTTTCTTTTTTTCTGTACTTATACTCATAATAGGTACACTTACTTCTTCTCTCTTGCTTAGTAATTCATAAATACTTTGTAATTGTTCATAAATTAATAATTGATAATCCGTTTTCGCATATTGAAGGGCTGTCGCTTCTTGGAGTTGTAAGTGACGAGGTTCTTCTCCATCTCCTACAAAAATACGTTTCTTCTGTTCTCCATCATATTCATATCCAATTAATCTTAATTTCTTTGATAATGTATACGGGCTTATTTCAAGACGTTTTGCTATAATAGCGATGGATTCACGTCTATTTAAGCAATCTATAATTTCTCCAATCGTCACAATTTCCCTCCTCCCGTGTTGAAATGACACTAGTATGGTATGTTACAATGATTTTCTAACAGTATATGCAAAACGAATAGCCTGTGCGATTCATATGATTTCAGAAAAGGAGGTTTTCCATATGCTTTTTCGTAGCTATACCCCACAGTTTTATAATGAAAATAAACAACTCATTCCTAATAGTATTGCTACGATGGAAAGTGTTATGATTCATAATCGAAAACAAACTCTCCTTATGCGCGGGCAAAACGTAGAGCAGCCAATTTTATTATGCTGTCATGGCGGACCTGGCATGGCACAAATTGGATTTATTCGTCATTTTCAAAAAGAATTGGAGAAACACTTCATCGTTATTAATTGGGATCAGCGCGGGGCAGGTAAATCCTTTTCAATGAAAGATTTCGGAGCAAATTTTACAATCGAACAATTCGTTTCCGATGCAAAAGAAGTGATTCAATATGTACTTAAAAAGTTCAATAAACAGAAACTATTTCTCGCTGGTCATTCTTGGGGAAGCATTATTGGGCTTAACATAGCACATCAATATCCACAGTATATCGAGGCTTACATCGGTATTGGGCAGATTGTACATATGAAACAAAACGAAGAATTGCTATATCAGCATTTAATTCGTTCTGCAAAAAAACATGATCATAAAAAAGCATTAGCGTCCCTTTTGAAATTAGGCAAACCACCATTTTTAGATACAAGACGCCTTATTATTCAAAGAAAGTGGCTTGGCACATTCGGCGGAGCAATCCAAAACGGATCTTCCTTTTCTTTCATACGAAAAGGCTTCTTTTCCCCTGAATATACGCTATTAGATTGGTTCAAGTTTCTCGCAGGAAATTTAAAATCTGGCGTTTTATGGGAAGAAATGTTGACAATCGATTTCTTTTCTTCTATTTCAAGCTTATCTATTCCGGTTTATTTTTGTTCTGGTCGCTATGATTATCAAACTCCTTATGCTCTCGTTCAGGAATATTGTGATGTGATAGAAGCCCCCATAAAAAAAATGATTTGGTTCCCAAATTCAGCACATTCTCCTGATTTAGAAGAACCAGAATTATTCGCCAATTCTTTACAATCAATTAAACAAGAGCTAGCTTTTCAACATTAGTAACAAAAGGCTCTTTTACATTTCATAGAAAACAATTTATAATAATATGTCGCAACTATGTATAAATCTAGCAAAGTGCTTCATATTTACTTGCCTTAACACAATATAATTTTAGGGAGATTACATTTATTATGAATGCTGTACTCGTCGCAGTAGCAGTTATGCTATTGCTTAGTTTGTTACGTGTCCAGGTCATTGTCGCCATCATTGTTGGAGCTTTAACAGGCGGAATTATCGGTGGACTCGGTATTTCAGAAACTATTAACACTTTTACAACTGGCCTTGGAAACAGTGCTCCAATCGCTTTAAGTTATGCCATGCTTGGCGGTTTCGCTATTTCCCTTTCCAAAACAGGACTTCCAGATGCCATGATTCAAACTGCACTAAAATGGATTGGCAATGAACAAGACACGAAAAAACAAGTTTATTCTAAAATACTTATTTTATTCATCATTTTAACGATGGCTTGTTTCTCACAAAATGTGATTCCTGTTCATATCGCTTTCATCCCCATCTTAATTCCAGCACTTTTAAAAGTATTAAATGAGCTGAAAGTGGATCGCCGACTTGTTACATGTATTATTACATTCGGATTGATTACTCCTTATATGTGGATTCCAGCAGGGTTCGGAAAAATTTATCATGACGTATTGCAAACAAATGCTGCGCAAAGTGGTCTTACATTTGATGTCGCACTTATTCCAAAAGCAATGACTATTCCAGCAATCGGTATGATTATTGGATTATGTGTAGCGGTATTCATTACGTACCGGAAACCTCGTACGTATGAAACAGAACAAGTTCATACTACCGCAAATGAAATCGTTCCCTATACAAAACGTAGCATTACTTTCGGATTGTTATCTATCATAGCCACATTAACTGTTCAATTAGCAACAGAATCAATGATTTTCGGTGCTTTAGCGGGGATTATCGTCTTATCAGTAAGTGGTAGTCTACCTCTTAAAGAAGCAGATGCGATATTAACAAGCGGAATGCGCATGATGTCCTTTATCGGTTTTGTTATGATCGCTGCCGCTGGATTTGGCGCTGTTCTTCGAAAAACAGGACATGTTGAATCTCTTGTGCAAACGAGTGCACATATAATTGGAAATAACAAACCACTCGCTGCATTTCTTATGCTTGTGATTGGACTTCTCGTTACGATGGGAATTGGTTCATCCTTTTCAACCATCCCTATTTTAACAACAATTTTTGTGCCTCTTTGCATGCAGCTTGGATTTAGTCCAATGGCCACAATTGCAATTATCGGTACAGCTGGAGCGCTAGGCGATGCGGGATCTCCAGCATCAGATAGTACACTTGGGCCAACATCCGGTTTAAATGCTGATGGTCAACACCATCATATATGGGATACATGTGTACCAACTTTTCTGCATTATAATATACCGTTACTTATATTCGGCTTTATTGCCGCAATTACATTATAAAAGGTGCGTTTTATACGCACCTTTTACTTTTTTATTTTTTCTTTTAATTGTTGTAAAGCTATTTTCCCATTTTCTTCGGCGCAACTTTCAATTTTCATGAGTGACGAGCCTATCCATTCACTGTCTATGCTCCCGTTCGGTCCAATAATTTTCAACTTATCCGGTATACGGATATTGAAATTTTTCGCTGCTTGAATTAACTCAAAAGTAACCTTTTCACTTGAAGTTACAATTCCATCTATATACGGGTAAGTTTGTAAGAATGTAATAAACTGTTTATTCGTATACCCTTGTACACATACTTCTCGATAAGAGATCCCTTCCTCCCAAACAGCGTCTAAAAATCCTGATATGCGCTCTTCCATTTCTTCACTATCTTCTCCCTCATCGAAATAAGCAAGAAATTGACAGCCTTTTTCTTTTAATAAAGAAACCGTTCTTTGTCCACTTTCATAATAATTTGCATGGGATTTTTGTTCATCAATCACAACAAACGGAAGTGGAATTTCTCCTATACTTTTAAAAACGGATCTTGTTAAAATAACACCTGCAACGTTATTTTCCTTCAACATATATATGTATCTATCTTTATTCTCTATATTACAAACAATGATTTGATATCCTTCTTTATATGCTATTTCCTCAATACAATGTAGCAAAGGGATGTTTGATAGGTCATATAGATTATCTACAAGTAATGCAATTATCGTTGAATTCTCTTTAAATAATGGCTTTGCTGCATTATTTGGCCTATAACGTAATTCCCCAATTGCTTCCTTTACTTGTTTTACTGTGTCCTCATGAACGTATCCTTTTTCATTAATAACTCGTGAAACGGTTGCGACTGAAACACCTGCCAATTTTGCAACATCACGTATAGTTGCCACATCGTCACCCCTTAATATGGTAATAGATTACAATTTTACGGTAACCTAAATTACAATATTCGTCAAGGTTAATAACTTATATTTCTGAAAATTGTTACATCAATTTATTAAACGATACTCCAACTGTATTTCATGTAAAATTGGGATGTTATCATATCCGATACGCGGAATTTCTTTCTTTATTTTTCGTGCCTCTTCCACTGCATTCACATATAAATTAGTCATCACAAAATTACGTTTTTGGTAAAAACGTAACGCATTCATATTATCATTTGTTGTTATGAGCCAAACCCGCCCGCACCGTTCTTCTTCTGCAAATTGTAATACACAATCTACAAGTTTCGTCCCTATTCCTTTTCTTTCTTCAAAGCTATCTAACGATACAATTTCACAAATATTTCCGGTCACTTCATACGTTATAATTCCGATTATTCTGTCATCCAAGAGCGCAACAAATCCTGGCAACTCTTCTAACTGATGCCCCTTACCACGTGAAACCATCAATGAACTCCCCCAGTTCTCACACATGAACATTCGGATTGTTTCTTTCATCGCTGGCGTAATTTTTTGTATATACACCATTTCCTATTTCTCCCCTTTTCTATCATTGTGATACAATGTAAGTGTATCACATGTAACGGTATTTGGAGGATGAGGTAAAGTATGAAACGTTTTTTTGCAGCATTGTTTACTATACTAGGTGCGATAACTGCCCTTGGGATTTTCTTTACAAATAAAGTGATGTACTTAAAGAAAAAAACAGAGGAAGAAGTACTCGAAAGAGAAACGAAAAAACATTTTCGTTTAGAGGATTTTGATGCTCTTCATAAAGAAGAAATTCATATTCCTTCGCAATTCGGATATGATCTTCACGGATATTACATTCCTGCTGGTCATTCCAATAAGTTTATGATTTTTTGTCACGGCGTAACTGTAAATAAAATGAACTCTGTAAAATATGCAAGGTTATTTTTAAGCAGAGGATATAATGTCGTGATTTATGATCATCGTCGTCATGGTAAAACTGGCGGAAAAACAACAAGCTATGGATACTATGAAAAACATGATTTAAAATCTGTAGTTGACTGGCTAAAAAGTCGTTTTGGAACAAATATAACACTCGGTATTCATGGTGAATCTATGGGAGCTGCAACACTTCTTCAATACGCAGGACTTGTAGAAGATGGTGCTGATTTCTATATTGCAGATTGTCCTTTTTCTGATTTCTACGGGCAATTACAACACCGTTTAAAGGTTGAATTCCATTTACCTAAATGGCCTTTATTACCTTTAGCAAATGCTTTTTTAAAAGTACGTGACGGTTATACGATTCGCGAAGTTTCACCAATCGATTGTATAAAAAATATTAATAATCCCGTCCTCTTTATTCATAGTAAAGATGATGATTATATTTTAGCTGATATGACGAAATCACTATATGAAGCAAAAGAAAACAATAAACAACTTTATATTGCAGAACGCGGTGCACACGCTTGCTCTTATAACGAAAATAAAGAAGAGTATGAAGCAGCCGTTGATCAATTTTTAAACTCATATGTAAAAGAAACAAAAAACAGGCTTGCATAAGCCTGTTTTTTATTGCGCTAAAACGTCTGTAACTTGTTCCATATTTACAGAAATCCATTGCATTGCATCATCTAACGTTGGAAATTCTGTCGTTTGAAATGTTACTTCATCTTGAAGTAACCAAACATCCTTTGCCTCTTGCCCTACACCTGCAATGGACCAATGTAACAAACTATATGGATGATTATCATTCAAAAATGATGCCCACGTGCGCTCATTTGCAATGTTTCGTAATGTATGTAATTGTTTATCCATCTCTCGTCACCTTACTCTAGTCAGTTATAAAAAACATTATAACACTCTCTTCTCTCCCAAAGAAAGTGCTCATTTTATATTGTCAAGTACTTCTCTTAATTATATGATGAAATTAAGCGTTTGGGAAGGAGGGATAGCGTTGGCGAAAGTACAAATTAAAGTAAATGATAATGGCTCTTTTCGCGTTACAGGGGACGTGGAATTAGTCGATTCACAAGGGAATGTATTCCCAGCAAAACCGGCATTTTCTTTATGCCGTTGTGGTTTATCAAAAAATATGCCTTATTGCGATGCTTCGCATAAAGGGAAATTCGAGTCTGTCGTTAGAGCACCAGAGGCAGAATAATTTTACATGTGACATGCACATTTTTTTGTGCATGTTTTTTCTTTTCATTAACTCTCGTCCCCCTTTTCCTTACAACATTCCTCGTACTTTTGTCCTCATTCCAACTTACATATATTTTCACACAATTCTTCACATTCGAATATTTTTTTCTAGCCTTTTATTTTTTTTGTGCTATAATTTGAGCAAACAACATCCTTCGGGGTCGGGTGAAATTCCCAACCGGCGGTGATGAAGTGCAAACTTCTAAGTCCGTGACCCGTTTTCAACTCGAAAACGGTGGATCTAGTGAAACTCTAGGGCCGACAGTATAGTCTGGATGGGAGAAGGATATGTTTTCTAGTAATTTTATATAGCGAATACACTTTTATTTCAGTATGCATATTTTTAAAGTTTCGTTTTGAATCTTTATATATGTTTTATTTTGTATACTTATGTTTCTATACTGAAATAAAAAGATACGACTAGCGTTTGAAAAATTCGATATTTTTGCTAGGTTTTTTCCTTATGCAAAAATACCAATCAACGTTAGGTTTCTTTCCTGTACTTTCGTATTCGAACTATATTTCTAGAAATCACGTCTCCCAAACCCCAAGGATATAAAATCCTTGGGGTTTTTTGATTTTTTCAGGAGAGGTGAAGAGAATGACAGATCAAGAATATATGAGGATTGCCCTACAGTTAGCAGAAGGGACATCTGGACAAACAAGTCCAAACCCTATGGTTGGTGCTGTTGTTGTAAAAGAAGGAAACATCGTCGGTATTGGCGCTCATTTACGTGCTGGTGAAGAACACGCAGAAGTTCACGCGCTTCATATGGCTGGTGAAAAAGCAAAAGGAGCTACCGTGTATGTAACACTTGAACCGTGTAGCCATTTTGGAAAAACACCACCTTGCTGTGAATTACTCATCAAAAAAGAAGTTAAGCGCGTTGTAATCGCTACTCTTGATTGTAATCCGCTCGTTTCTGGTAATGGAAAAAGGAGATTAGAAGAAGCTGGAATTGAAGTAACGACTGGTGTTCTTGAAGCGGAAGCAGTTTTACTAAATCGCTACTTTTTTCACTACATGAAAACGAAACGTCCATTTGTAACAATAAAAACAGCAATGAGCTTAGACGGAAAAACAGCGACTGTCACTGGTGAAAGTAAGTGGATTACAGGTGAAGCCGCACGAGCTGATGTTCACCAATATCGCCATACACATGATGCAATTCTCGTTGGAGTGAATACAGTTATAGCTGATAATCCGCATTTAACAACAAGAATTCCTAACGGGGGTAAACATCCTATACGCGTTATTTTAGATACCCATTTACGAACACCACCATCTTCTCATGTCATAACAGATGGTTTAGCACCGACATGGATTATTGTCGGTAAGGATGTAAATAAAGAGAAAATAGCTTCTTATGAATCTGAAAATATAGCTATATTCCAAATGAAAACAAAACATATAGAAATCAAGGACCTCCTTTTCTTTCTTGGAGAGAAGCAAATTCTTTCTCTATTCGTTGAAGGTGGTCAAACAGTTCACGCAAGCTTCTTACAAACAAAGTATTCCAATGAAATTGTAACTTATATAAGTCCCAAATTAATTGGCGGGAAAGATGCCCCTACTTTATTTGGCGGAGATGGTTTCAAAGCATTGCAAGATGCAATTTCCTTGGAAATTCAAGAGATGAAACAAATTGGTGATGATATAAAAATCGTTGCGAATGCCCGAAGTGAGGTGACGGAATGTTTACAGGAATTGTAGAAGAATTAGGAACGATTGCAAACATGCAACAAAGCGGAGAAGCGATGAAGTTAACGATCCATGCGAATAAAATTTTATCAGATGTTCACTTAGGTGATAGTATCGCGGTTAACGGTATTTGCTTAACTGTAACGAGTTTCACAACAGCTTCATTCACAGTGGATGCAATGCCTGAAACGATGCAATCAACATCACTTCGCATGCTTACACAACACTCTAAAGTAAATTTAGAGCGGGCGATGGCTGCAAACGGACGATTCGGTGGGCATTTCGTTTCAGGACATATTGATGGCATTGGAACGATATTAAACAAAAAACAGCACTATAATGCCGTCTATTACAAAATAGCTATTTCTGATGAATTGCTGCGCTATTGTTTGCATAAAGGTTCCGTTGCTGTTGATGGAACGAGTTTAACAATATTTGATATAGACGAATCTTCCATCACAATCTCACTCATCCCGCACACAGTAAGTGAATCTGTTATCGGAGCAAAGAATGCCGGTGACATCGTAAACATTGAGTGTGACATGATCGGTAAATATATCGAACGCTTTATTTCTAAACCTGTAAAACGAACAGGTTCAATGAGCGAAAGCTTTTTACAAGAAAACGGATTTCTATAAGGGGGAAGCATTATGTTTCATCGTATTGAAGAAGCTCTAGAAGATTTAAAACAAGGAAAAGTCGTTATCGTATGCGATGATGAAAACCGTGAAAATGAAGGCGACTTTATCGCTTTAGCAGAGTATATTACGCCAGAAACGATTAACTTTATGATTACACATGGGCGTGGTCTCGTTTGTGTACCGATTACGGAAGAATACGCAGAACGTCTACAATTAGAACCAATGGTAGCTCATAATACAGATTCGCATCATACTGCATTTACAGTGAGTATTGATCATGTTTCTACAACAACAGGGATTAGCGCTCACGAACGGGCAACTACGATACAAGAATTATTAAACCCTGCATCAAAAGGTACTGATTTCAATCGTCCTGGACATATCTTTCCATTAATCGCGAAAGAAGGCGGTGTCCTACGCCGAGCTGGTCATACAGAAGCTGCTGTCGATTTAGCCAGACTTTGCGGAGCAGAACCAGCTGGAGTCATTTGCGAGATTATTAATGAGGACGGTACGATGGCACGCGTACCTGATTTACTACAGTGTGCAAAACAATTTGATATAAAAATGATTACAATAGAAGATTTAATTGCTTACCGCCGCCACCATGAAACACTAGTGACGCGAGAAGTGGAAATTACATTACCTACAGATTTCGGTACTTTCCATGCAATTGGCTATTCTAATTCATTAGATACGAAAGAACATATCGCACTCGTAAAAGGTGATATTTCAACAGGAGAGCCTGTACTTGTACGCGTTCATTCAGAGTGCTTAACAGGAGATGTATTTGGCTCGTGCCGCTGTGATTGCGGACCACAACTCCATGCTGCACTTGCTCAAATTGAGCGTGAAGGAAAAGGCGTTCTTCTCTATATGAGACAAGAAGGACGAGGCATTGGCCTTCTTAATAAGCTTCGCGCTTATAAGTTACAAGAAGAAGGATTCGATACTGTAGAAGCAAACGAAAAACTTGGGTTCCCAGCTGATTTGCGTGATTACGGTATTGGCGCTCAAATTTTAAAAGATTTAGGTTTACAACATTTACGATTATTAACGAATAATCCACGAAAAATTGCTGGCTTACAAGGTTACGATTTAGAAGTAATCGAGCGTGTACCATTGCAAATGCCAACAAAAGAAGAGAATAAAACGTATTTACAAACGAAAGTAAACAAATTAGGACATTTACTAAACTTATAATTAAGGGAGAGGTTTATTATGGTATTCGAAGGTCATTTAGTTGGTACAGGATTAAAAGTTGGGGTTGTTGTTGGACGTTTTAATGAATTTATTACAAGTAAGTTACTCGGCGGAGCTTTAGATGGATTAAAGCGTCACGGTGTAGAAGAAACTGATATCGATGTTGCTTGGGTTCCTGGCGCATTCGAAATTCCTTTAATCGCTAAAAAGATGGCTAATAGCGGAAAGTATGATGCTGTAATTACGTTAGGTACTGTAATTCGTGGTGCTACAACACATTACGATTACGTTTGTAATGAAGTAGCAAAAGGAGTTGCATCTTTATCACTACAAACAGACATCCCAGTTATTTTCGGTGTATTAACGACTGAAACGATCGAGCAAGCGATTGAACGCGCGGGCACGAAAGCAGGTAATAAAGGCTATGAATCCGCCGTTGCTGCGATTGAAATGGCTCATTTATCAAAACAATGGGCATAAAAAATAAAAAAGAGGCTGCGGCCTCTTTTTTATTTTTTTACTTTTTTCCGTACATCTTTTATTAATTCATCCATTGTTTTTCCTTCTGTTTGTATACGAAGCGTTTGTGCTGTTCTCCATACATTCTCTCTTTTCTTCGCTTCTTCTATAATAGTAATTTCTTTTCGCACTTCCTTTAAATCTTTCCCTTCTGTTTTCAATCCAAAATGTTCAGCTTTCGTTCGAAAATGTTGTTCAATTCGTTGTTGCATTTCTTTTTGTTCAGGATTTTCGGCAGCCTTAACTGGATCAGCACTTATTGCTTTTAGTAAAATTAGACAAGTCATAATCGCTAATATATATTTGTGCATGTAAAATCCTCCAACCCAATATAAATTACATATTTACTATGTACAATTGGGGCTTGGAAAATTCGTCCACCAAAATTCTTTTTTCTGCTCAAAAACCAATAGTATCAAGCTTTCACAACTATTTATTACATTTTATTTACAAAAAAAAAGCAAACTCTTTTACAAGTTTGCTTTTTATCTATCTTATAATGCACATTCTTCAATCTCAAACCCTAAATCTTCAATCATACCCCAGTCTGCAGTCGGTTCTTGTCCAGCTGTCGTTAAGTAATCTCCAACAAAAATAGAATTTGCTGCAAATAAACCGATTGGCTGCACAGAGCGTAAATTGATTTCACGTCCTCCTGAAATACGAATTTCTTTCGTTGGGTTTACAAAACGCATCATCGCCAGTACTTTTAAACATTCTATCGGCGTTAATTCTTTTTGTCCTTCAAGCGGCGTACCCTTTACAGCAACAAGGAAATTACATGGAATTGAATCTGCATCTATACGTTGTAATTCAAATGCAATTTCAGCACGTTCTTCTATTGTCTCCCCCATTCCAAAAATTGCCCCAGAGCATGGTGAAATGCCTGCTTGTTTCGCTTTTTGAACTGTATCAACACGATCGTCATACGTATGAGTGGAGCAAATACTTTCGTAATTATTTGCATGTGTATTTAAGTTGTGGTTATAACGATGTACACCCGCTTCTGCTAAACGTCCTGCTTGATCTTCGTTTAAGAAACCTAAACAACAACAAATCTTCAAATCTGTCGTTTCACGAATCTCCTTAACTGCTCCAATTACGTGATTCACCTCTTTATCCGTCGGGCGACGACCAGATGCTACAATACAATATGTACCCGCTTTACGGCGAATTGCTTCGTGTGCTCCTTCTACAATCTTTTCCTGCGTTAGCCATGCATATTTATCAATCGGCGCCTCTGAAATAATAGACTGTGAACAATATCCGCAATCTTCAGGACATAATCCAGATTTCGTATTAATAATCATATTCAATTTTACTTTCTTACCAAAGTGATGATGGCGAATGATGTAAGCTGCATTCATAATTTCTAACACTTCTGTATCATCAGCTTCTAATATTGCAATTGCATCCTCTTTCGTAATCATTTTCTCTTCTACTACGTCATGTGCAAGTTTTTTCCAATCCCTTTTTGTTTGTACTTGTTTCATTCCATCTCTTCCCCTCTTTTGTTATATGCATAAATAAAGCATGATACGTCGCCATTATCCCTTCATTTTCCGTGAAGTCTCTTTCGTATATGCGAAGCATCGCACGAAAGAGTGAGGGACTTTGACAATATGATTCTTCATTACTATTGGTCGCTCCTACTTTTCGAATAGAGTGTAGAAACTCCCTAACTTCTGTAAATCTCTCTATGTAACATGTTTCAGAAACATGCACATCCCCTGTTTCTATTTCACACATATGGCGCAACTGATTTTTCGAATAAAAAAGTTGCCCAATCGATGTTTCATTTTGTATATTTTTTTCTTCTTTCGCCCGCTGGAACGAAGCATGCAATTCTTGAAATGTTTCATGTCCAAACGTTGAAAAGAGTAATATCCCATCTATAGACAAATGATGAAATAAATTTCTTATCACTTGTTTTAAATCATTTAGCCATTGAAATGTGGCATTTGAAATAATGACATCATATGTTTCTTCTAGTCGTAATCTTTCGATATCCTCACAGTAAAACGTTACATTTTTCACATTTTGTCTAGTTTTCGCAACTGCAATCATACTTTCAGCAAAATCAATGGCTGTAATATGTGCTTTCGGAAATAAGTTTGATAATTGCTCTGTAACATATCCTGTTCCGCATCCAAGTTCTAAAATACGTATCGATGAATTTGCACTATATCGCCGATTCAATGTAGAAAGTAATGAATGTGCCATCTTTTTTTGTACATTTGCATATTGATCGTAGGATACAGATGCCGCGTTAAACCGTTTTTGAAGTAACGTTTTGTTGATCATGTCGTATCCCCTCTACAAATTGAATTATCTCATTTCCGCAATATTCGAAATTCGTTACGCATAATGCGTGTCCAGCCTCACTTACTACCTTGAGCGTGGCAGTCTCATTCTCAGCCATACTACGCGCTGCAGACAATGGACAAATTACATCCTGCTCTCCGTGAATAAGTAGTATAGGGACTTTAATTTCTTTCAGTTCTTCTCTCATATCTGCTTCTATTAAATACTCCAAACCTAA
The DNA here is from genome assembly GCF_051294775.1 of Bacillus pretiosus. Classification (NCBI taxonomy): domain Bacteria; kingdom Bacillati; phylum Bacillota; class Bacilli; order Caryophanales; family Bacillaceae; genus Bacillus; species Bacillus pretiosus. The sequence goes on along the minus strand of NZ_JBPPHF010000002.1, from coordinate 713,583 downwards.
TTGCAAAGACTGAATAGAATCACCTTTAAAGCGTTTTATCATATCTTCAAACCTTTTATTCTCTTTCAGCTCATCTTTTGTAAACATATTTTCATAAAACCGCTTGAGCGTATCTTCTTTCTTTCTCGCTAAATTCTTTTTCAGCCGTTCTACATGCAGAGTATTCCATCCACTCGTATAATCGCTCGTATTTGTAAATTTGGCAGTACCACCAATTAGTACGATACCTTTTGCCTTAACCCTTTTATGAGCTTGAACTGCTGCTAACGCTCCTAGTGACCATCCAACTAAAATTACATTTTCATCTTTTGCTACATCTATTATTCGCCCCGCAAATTCACTTTGTTCTTTCACATTACGCCAATTGATACATTGAACAGAATATCCTTTAAAATACGGCAGAACTAAAGTCCAAACACCTTCTTCCATTCCCCATCCAGGAATAAAAATAACCTTTAGCTCTTTCATACGAAAAACCCCTCTTCTTTACCAATGCATATAATATGCTGAATAGCCCATTTCAAATCAGCTATTGTATGTTGGGACGTAACTGCAAAACGGACCCGTGAACTATTAACTGGAACCGTTGGTGGACGAATTGCAATTGCTGCAATACCTCCCTCTTGTAGCCTTCTACTAAACCGTAAAGCTGCTTCATTTGAACCGACTACAATTGGTACAATATGAGTTGAGCTATTCCCAATATCAAAACCAGCTTCTTGCAAAAGTGTCCTAAAATATGCTCCATTCTCTATAAGCCTCTCTCTTCTTTCATTATCTTCTTTCACAATTTCAATTGCTTTTTGCACTGCTCCTAACGTTCCTGGTGGTAAAGCTGTTGTAAAAATAAAGCTTCTCATCATATTTTGTAAATACTCTATATACATTGCATCACCTGTCAAATACGCGCCATAACACCCTAGAGCTTTGCTAAACGTCCCCATATGTATATCAATTTTTTGAGCAATATCTTTTTCTATATGAGACAACCCTGCTCCATCAATTCCATATATTCCACTCGCATGTGCTTCATCGACTATAATGATTGCCCCGTATTTCTCTTTCAGCTCCACTAACTCTCTCAAATACGCAGTATCACCATCCATACTAAAAACAGTATCCGTTACGATTAATTTCTTCTTTTTGGGCGGCGCTGCTTGCAACAGCTTCTCTAAATGATCTAAATCATTATGACGATACCTTTTATGCTCTGCTCCGCTTAATATAATCCCATCAACGATGCTTGCGTGATTCAATTTGTCACTAAACACAATATCGTGACGACAGGCTAATGAAGAAATCACTCCAACATTTGCGGTATATCCACTATTTACAACTAAGGCTTTTTCAGTGCCTTTCCATTCGCATATACTTCTCTCAACCTCTTCATACAGTGAATAATTTCCTACAACGAGCCTTGATGCTGTCGCTCCAGTTCCATATTTTCTTGTGCATGCAATAGCAGCTTCTTTTAACCTCTCATCTCCAGCTAACCCTAAATAATTATTTGACGCTAAATTTAGCATCCTTTTTTCATCTCGAATAAGCCATGTCTCTTCTGCTTGTTCTGTTACATGCAAATTGCGATACTGTCCTTGTTCATTTAATTGTTGCAATTTAGATTGAAGATGTGTGCGCCACGTTTGATTCATTTCGGATGAACTCCTCTAATTTTGAAATCATTATATACTCTTTTGCAGATTCCAAGACTTCTTCTTTTGTAAACGCACCTTCAAAGAATGGTAATAAACCTAAAACCGGTACCCCACTTAGCTCTTCAATCATTTCTTTATTTTCTTGTACTCTTTCCATTTCACATTCTTTGCAGCCGGATAAAATTACACCTGCTACTGTTAAGCCCTGTGCCTTTGCATAAGCAATTGTTAAAACTGTATGATTTACTGTTCCTAATGTAGGGCGTGCGACTATAATAAGAGGAAGCTGTAATTCCTTTGCGAAATCAATTACTAAAGCGTCTTCTGTATATGGAACAGCCAGTCCACCTGCTCCTTCTACAAATAGGCTATTAAACTCTTTCAATCGTTCATTATAATGATCCATAATGTCTTTTAAATGTACTACTCTTCCAGCTCTTTTCATGGCAAGTCTCGGAGCAAGAGGTTCTTCAATAGAATAAGGGCAAATTTCATCTTCTTTTGTTGGTACACCCGATAATGCTTTTAACCTTGCTGCATCTCCCTCTGGATTTGATGCAACATGTCCACTTTGCAACGGTTTATATACCCCGATGTTATATCCCAATTCTCTAAATACACCTGCTAATGCACCCGCAACTACAGTTTTCCCCACTTCAGTATCCGTCGCTGTAACAAAAAAACCGCCCATTATTCTCCCTCCGTAACATCCGAGATTGCTTTATACAAAATACGTAACATATCATCAATCTCATCAATTGTAGAAGCAAGAGGAGGCATAAATACAATCGTATTACCGAGTGGTCGCAAAATCATGCCCAGCTCTCTTGAACGTTTACATACTTGAACACCGACTCTCTCTGTCCATTCAAACGCTTCTTTCGTTACTTTATTCTTCACAAGTTCAATTCCAACCATTAACCCGCACTGACGAATATCCCCTACATGTTTATACGCAAAGAGCGATTCTAATTGCGTCGCTACATATTCTGTCTTACTTGCCACTTCTTCTATTAAATTTGTTTTCTCGTATAGCTCTAGATTCGCAATGGCTACCGCACACCCTAACGGATTCCCTGTATAACTATGACCGTGGAAAAATGTTTTTTGTTCTTCATAGTCTCCTAAAAAGGCATTATAAATTTCATCTGTCGTTACGGTGATTGCAACTGGTAAATATCCACCTGTTAAACCTTTTCCGGCTGTTAAAATGTCCGGCGTTACATTTTCATGTTCACATGCAAACATTTTCCCGGTACGCCCAAATCCAGTCGCTACCTCATCTGTAATAAATAAAACATTATATTTTGTACATAAATTACGGAGCCCTCTTAAGTATCCTTTTGGCATTGTAATCATACCGCCAGCACCTTGCATTAAAGGCTCTACAATAATCGCCGCAATTTCTTCATGCTTTTCTTTCAGCAGCTCTTCCATTTCTTCTAAATGTTTTTTCACAATTTCCTCCTTATTATTTCCATAAGGAGAACGATATGTATATGGATACGGCATTTTAATTGCCTCAAATAAAAGTGAACTATACACTTGGTGAAACAAGTCTATCGCTCCTACTGAAACAGCTCCAATTGTATCACCGTGATACGCTTCTTTTAATGTAACAAATCTTTGTTTCTTCGGTTTTCCTTTATGCTGCCAATATTGAAAGGCCATCTTAATTGCAATTTCAACGGCGCTAGAACCGGAGTCTGAATAGAATACTTTCTTCAAACCTTCTGGCACAACTTCAATTATTTTTTCTGCTAATAAAATAGATGGAACGTTAGCAAGTCCTAACATAGTAGAATGGGCAATTTTATTTAATTGCTCACGAATTGCTTCATCTAATTCTGGTACTTGATGTCCGTGAACATTTAACCAAATAGATGAAACACCATCCCAATATTCATTTCCATTTACATCGTATAGCTTTCTTCCCTCTCCACGTTCAATAATGACAGGGTCTTCTTCTAAATAATCTTTCATTTGTGTAAACGGATGCCATACATAAGCTTTATTTTTCTCCGATAATTCTTCATATGTATAAGACGATTTTTCAGTCGTATTACTATTAACAGTCACAATTGTCACCCCTAATGTTAACTAATTTATAAATAAAGTTAACATTAAATTTAAATGACTGTCAATTATTTTTAAATCAAATAGTTCTTAAAAAAGAACAACTTATCATACGATAAGTTGTTCTACTTTCCGTGTTGTACCTTTCCGATTTCTAAAATAATCTCTTCATCTTTTTTTCCTTCTGTATCAATTCCAAGCTGTTTTGCATGTTCAATTAATAAATCATGGCGCTTCTCAAATCTTGCGGTATTTACTTCTTTCGTAACCTCTTCTTTTGTTTTCCCTTCAGTAGAAACTCCTAGTTTCTCAGCTGCTTTTTCCATCGACTTCTTCTCTTCCGTTTCTTTCGCTTTCTTCACTTCTAACTGCTGTATTTGCTTTTGTTTCGCCTGCTCTGATTCAGCTGCAAAAGCTGTGTAAATTCCAGCACTTCCGCCAATGACTAGTAAGGTGGTAAAAAGAATTATTTTTTTCTTCACTCTTTCCTCCCCTTTCAAATTCATTATAACGTACAAATTTAGAACATTAAAAACATTTAACCTTTATTTCCCTAAAAAAATATTGAACATTTTTATTGACATATAAGATAAAAATGTGATAAAAATTTAACTAACATCATATGAATCGGCATTGATAGGATTTAGTAGTATTTCGATTTCTGATTTCAGAGAGCTGGTGGTCGGTGCGAACCAGTACAGAGCGAATTATGAATTACCCCCTGGAGCTTCTTTTGCGAAACGTAAGGAGTAGTGAAAGACGGTTATAGACCGTTATATCTAAAGAGTGGTGAAACGAAACTGTTTCACAATTTAGGGTGGTACCGCGAATTTTTCGTCCCTGCATATATTGCAGGGGCGTTTTTATTTTATTAGCGCATATCATACGACCCTTTATTTTGTGATACATTCATTTCACAAGCTAGGGTGGTACCGCGATATCTTCGTCCCTGCATAATTATATGCAGGGACGTTTTTTTATCCAATCATTTCCGTATCATATTGAAGGACCAACAATTACCGATAATTTGTCACAAAATTCTAAATTTTAGAAGGAAATACACAATATTGGCGAATTTTATATAAAAAAGAGCTATTTTAAATTACTTAGGAGGGGAAAACAATGGTTTCAAAAATTGAATCTGTTCTTTTAACATTATTTATCTTTTTCTGTATTGGCTTTAGTGTTATTCAATTAGAAGTTTCACCACACATCCCAATTTTATTTGGTATCGTTCTTTTATTAGCATTTGGATTTATGAAAAAAATCTCTTGGTCTACTATGGAAAAAGGGATGATCAGTAGTATTTCAGCTGGTATTCCATCTATTTTTATTTTCTTGCTTGTAGGCGTATTAATTAGTGTTTGGATCGCTGCTGGAACAATTCCAACTTTAATGGTATACGGCTTCCAGCTTGTATCTCCAAAGATTTTCGTTCCAACTGTTTTTGTTGTTTGTGCAATTGTTGGAACAAGTATCGGTAGTGCCTTTACAACTGCCGCAACTGTAGGACTTGCCTTTATGGGTATGGGTAGTGCTCTCGGATACGATCCAGCTCTAATCGCTGGTGCAATTATTTCTGGTGCATTCTTTGGAGATAAAATGTCTCCTTTATCTGATACAACAAACTTAGCTCCTGCTGTAACGGGTGTAGATTTATTTGAGCATATTCGTAACATGCTTTGGACAACAGTTCCAGCTTTCATTATTGCTTTTATCGCATTTTTCATTTTAGGAGGCGGTACTAGCGGAGACGTTGACTTCACAAACTTTATTAGCACTTTAGAGAAAAATACGACGATTTCTATCGTTACACTAATTCCAATTTTATTACTGTTCCTATTCGCATTTAAAAAAGTTCCAGCAGTTCCAACATTACTTGCAGGAATTGTGGTAGGAATTATTATTCTCTTTATTTTTAAACCTAGCACTTCTTTAGCTGATTTAATGAAAATTATGCAAGACGGATACGTTTCTAAAACTGGTATTAAAGGCATTGATAGCTTACTATCTCGCGGTGGTCTACAAAGTATGATGATGTCGATTGCACTTATTTTCCTGGCTCTTTGTATGGGAGGATTATTACAAGGAATGGGTATTATTACGCAGCTCATGAATATCATCTCTAGCTTCGTAAAAAATAGCACACGTTTAATTATTTCTACTGCTTCAACTGCAATTGGTGTAAACTTCTTACTTGGTGAGCAGTACTTATCCATCGTTTTAACAGGACAAGCATTTGCTAATAAATACGATGAAGTCGGTTTAGAACGTCGTAATTTATCACGTGTATTAGAAGATGCAGGTACAGTTATTAACCCGCTCGTACCATGGGGAGTAAGTGGTGTATTCTTGTCAAACGTCCTTGGCGTTCCGACATTCGATTACCTTCCATTCGCAATTTTCTGTTTAGCTTGCCCAGTCTTAACAATTATTGTTGGTTTCACTGGATTTGGTCTTTCATGGAAGAAAGAAAAAGCAGTAACAATTTCATAATATACTAAAAAGGATTACCTGAATCGGTAATCCTTTTTATATTTCTCCACTATCTATTTGCCTTCTTTCTTCTAAATAACAGAAGTAATCCCGCTCCAACAAACGCCAAGCCTGCTCCAATTGTAGAAGCAACACTTGTACCTGTTTTCGGTAAATCACGGTCTTCTTTATTTTCACTTACAGTTGTTGTTTCTTTTGAGTTTTGATTATCCGTTGTAGTTTGTCCAGATCCTGCATTATTTGCTTCATTTGTTGGTGGTGTCGTTGGATTTTCTCCATTACTACCTTCATCTGTTGGTGGTGTCGTTGGATTTCCTCCATTATTTCCTTCACCTGTTGGTGGTGTCGTTGGATTTCCTCCATTATTCCCTTCACCTGTTGGTGGTGTCGTTGGATTTCCTCCATTATTCCCTTCACCTGTTGGCGGTGTCGTTGGATTCTCTCCACCAGTTTCCTTATCATCATCGTTCTTCTTCGTTATATCAATTGCATATTTAGCAAATTCATTTTCAGATGGTCCAACATATGATATTTTCCCATCTTTCTTTATATACTTTTGTGCATTTGGTGAAGAATCGAATGTTGTATGTAATTTATCTGCAACAATCGGTTTAAACGTCCAATTTTTATCTGCTGCTGGATTAATAACTGGTGTTTCTTGCATATACTTCACAATGATTTGACGTGTTTCATCTTGTGATTGGTATACAACTTCGCCTTTACTTACACCTGGGAACGTTTGGCTACTTCCGCGATAGTTATTTGTAGCGACGATGAACTCTTGATTGTCAGCTACTGGCTTACCTTCATATGTCATATTTATAATACGATTCGTATTTGCATTTACAACTTTTCCATCTTTATCGTATTTCGTTGGTTGTGTTACATCAATTTCGTATTTTAAGCCATCTAAAATATCGAAGTTATATGTAGGATAGCTTATATTTACTAACGGCTGTTCTTCTGTTTTCTTTGGATCAATTTGGTTAAACTGACCTGCAGACATTTCAAGCCATTCTTTCACTTGTGCCCCATTTACTTTTACAGCATATAACGTATTTGGATATACGTATAAATCTGCAACGTTTTTAATCGCTAACGTTCCAGCTGGAATATCCGTATAATATGTAGCACCGTTTCGGCCACCTGCTTTAAATGGTGCGCCTGCAGATAAAACTGGAATTCCTTTATATTTGCTATACTGTCCATTTTCAGCAAATAACTTTTCTACATACCATTTTTGTGCATTTGTCACAAGTTGTACAGAAGGATCATCTTGTACTAATGAGAAATAACTATTAATTGGCGCTGTCGTTTTTCCTACAGCTGTATTCACATAATCAATTGTCGCTTGATGATCATCTTTAATTTCATTAACTAATTCTTGATCAGATTGCACTAATGGGTTCCCTTTACTATCAGCAATCGGACGAAGTTGCGGCTTCGATTGCTCTTTTTGTATTTCCCATTTTCCGTTTACCTTTTTCAATTGCATATCAATAATACCTAAGTTACTTCCAAAGACACCAGGCATTACAACTGGAACACCATTAAATAAATCCTTCACTTCAGTATGTGAATGTCCCATTAATACTGCATCTACACCAGGAACTTCTGTTAAATAATACGAAGCGTTTTCCATGCCAACGTTGTATCCACTCTTATCAACGCCCGAATGCGCTAGTGCAACGATAACATCTGCACCTTCTGCTTTCATTTTTGGCACCATTTTCTTCGCTGTTTCAACTATATCTTTCGCTTTCACTTTTCCTTCTAAATTTGCTTTATCCCAGTTCATAACTTGAGGTGGAACAAATCCCATTACGCCAATTTTCACTTTTTGTTTTTGTCCTGATTCATCTTCTACTTCTTTTTCAAAAACATGATATGGTTTAAAGTAATTTTGGTCGTTCTCTTCATTAGTATCTTTATCATCTTTATAGACGTTGGAGTTAATAACCGGGAACTCTGTTTTACTAATTACTTTGTTTAAATAGTCTAAACCGTAGTTAAATTCATGATTCCCAAGAGAGATGACGTCATACTTCATTAAATTCATTAAACGATATAATGGATGTGTATAACTAGGATCCACAGGCTTCTTCGGATCATTTATTTTATTCGCTACATAATCTCCAAGTGGTGTCCCTTGCAATGCATCCCCATCATCAAATAGGACAGAGTTCTTCGCTTCTTCACGTGCTTTATTAACAAGTGTTGCCGTTTGCACGAGACCTACTTTATTATCTGTTTTCGTTTGATAATAATCGTAATTCATTAAGTTAACGTGAATATCTGATGTTTCTAGAATTCGTAAGTTAACCGTACTCTCCCCGTTGTTCTCATCCGCATGAGCTGTTGCTGGCAATACTTGCGGCGCTATTACACCTATAGCAAGAGTTGCTCCAGCTAGCATTTTTTTTGACTTTTTCACAAAAAATCCCCCTTATACAATTACCAAAAATAATGAAATAAACTTCTATTTGCCTCTAACCACATACCTTTTTTCTTCTATTAGAGACAAGATTTTCATTTCATCCTGCGCTAATGAGTAGTCCCCTTAAACGCCTGATTAGTGAAACTTTCATTAGTGGGAAATAAAGCCCTACTCATTAAAATTTCACCTTATCTGACATTATCATATATAATGTACTTTCATATCGTCAATATTTTTTGACATACTTCTACAAATTTTCTGTAAAGTTGTTGTAAACTTTTCATAAACATATAATATGCCCTTACATTGTTAATACTGCTGAATATGATACAATTACCAATTACAAGGAGGATGAATATATGAAAAAAGTCATCTTAACAATTGTTTGTCTCCTCCTTCTAATCATTTCTTATTCTTATTTTGAAAAGAACGATGAGACAAAACAAAATGAACCCGAAGAAAACACAGAAAAAACATCTACTCCAAGTTGGATTGATAAGCAAACAAACGATTCCTTTTATCATCTCGTACTAGGTGATTCACTCGCCAAAGGATATGGATCGACACAAGGGGGATTTGCTGAATTAGCTTCTAGACAAATAGAAGCACAAATTCATAAGCCAATTACAGTAGAAAACCTTGGGATAAACGGTCTTACAACAGATCGTCTCGCTAAAAAAGTGCAATCAGAAGATGTAAAGCAAAAAATTAGAGCAGCAAATATCATTACAATTAATATTGGAGGAAATAATTTATTCCGTTTAAATCGTGATGTCGGTGTTATAGATGGTATTAAAATGTTAAATAAAGAAAAAGCTCATTTTGAAGCGGATATAAAAAATATTGTAAAGACAGTTCGAGATCAAAATCCGAACGCTTTACTCATTCTCTCAGAACTCTATAATCCGTTACAACTCGATGACTCCATCGCCAGTTATGCAGATATGTTTTTAGATGGATGGAATGAATCCGTTTATTCCATTTCAAAAGCAAATCAACCATCTATCGTTTTACCAATTCGTAAATTAATATCAAATGATAAAAAAGATTTACTCTTTGACCAAGTGCATCCAAATGATAATGGCTACGCGATTATTGCCGATTCATTTACAAAAAAAGTGTTGGCCTACAAATATTAAAATTTCCATGAAACAATTCTATTTTTATAACATGTCTTTTTTGTTACAATGATAGTGGAAGGGGGCCTTTATATGGAATCACGCGAGTGGGAACGTATTGTTGATCATCTTCTTTCGCTAGTGCCTCTTTTTTATCGCAAATTTATGCTTCCTGGAGAATTTTCTTCTCAAAGACATATGCCGCCATCACATACACAAGTATTGCTACTTCTGCATGAAAATGGTACATTAGCAGTTTCCGAAATCGGCAAGCGGCTAGCGATTTCACGGCCTAACATGACACCTCTATTAAACAAACTGATTCAAGAAGAACTAATAGAGCGTCATTATAGCGAAAAAGATCGACGGGTCATTTTAATTTCCCTAACAGCTGAAGGGAAATTGTTAGTAAATCAGTATCAACAATTCATTTTAGACAAATTAAAAGAAAATTTCCAAACATTATCTGAGGAAGAGCGCGAAAAGCTCATTCACTCTCTTCAAACCATTCAAAATTTAATTTTGAAAACAAACGCATAAAGCTGCTTCTACATAGAAGCAGCTTTATGATTCGTAATAATTACCATAGTATACATTTGAATATGGCCATGTCGTTAAATATGGTTTTTGTTCTTGCGTAGGCTGTTGTTGTGGTATTTGTGGTAATTGCTGCTGCTGATACACTCCAAATTGCTGCCTCATATCATTTACCGGATAATAATTTACATATGGATATACTTGCGGTACGTAATAATAATACATTCATTCTCTCCTCCTTTTTCTTAAACATATTCCAAGGAGAAAATGAATGTGACACTCTTTATATTTGCACGAGTGGTTCTCTCACTCGTTTCTTTCTGTTCTTCAACCGTAGCTTACGGTTCTTTTCATATAAATAATGCACAACAAAATATGAAATCACCCCAAACACAACTCCTATTATCGTCATACCAATTAATACATACACTTCACTCTGTAACAAGCTCTTTAACATTGTGAAAATATGGCTTGAAAACAAGTCAGAGATCGTAAATGGTTCATGATGTATCTTTTTCACATGAAATGGATAAATCATTTTTCCTAACGCATATGCAAATGGAAATAAAAATACTGGTAAAAATGATATTTTCCCAATAATATTGCCAATAACCGCCGCAGGAAAAGATCCCTTTGCCAATCGAACGATCGGATAAAATATTACATATACGAGCGATGCCGTATATAGGACCAGCATCTCTAAACCAAAACCTATCGCAAAGCCTAATGATACTTTCTTTGCTCCTTCTGGCGATCGAAGTAACTTATAATATTGAAACTTTAATATTCTCCACATCCGCTGAAAAAACGAATATGTTTTCTTAGTTGTTTTCAAATTCATCATCTCTTTAACTATATTTTTTCTATCTAGTATGTCCTTACATGATATGAAAAATAAATGTAGTTTACTCCTTTTATTATAAATGATATAGAGATGATTAACCAAATATACATACGACATTTCAATATAAAAAAGCACCCCTCCAATTGTTATTCGTGTCTAACAATTGGAGGGGTATTTCAGTTTGGCGACTTTTTTCTTATTTATTCTCCTAATGTTTGTCCCATATCATCAGGTCAGTTCCCTTCGTTTTTCTTACGCGATTTTTTATTTTTAAAAATTATTTCAAAAATATTCAATGTACTCACACTTAGTAAATTTACATTTCATCAAATCATTTCACTCTGTTCTCAAACATAAATCTTCATAAAACACCCTATATGTCCTTTACACATTTAAATAAAACAAAAAGAGCATATCCCTTTCAGAATTGCCCTTTATCTTAAGAATATATGTCAATTTATTAGTTATTTCTTTTCACGAAATGATGAATCCCTTCAAAAACAACTTCTTTTAGAGCTTCTGGATAATCCGAATAACCTTGTTTTTCTATAATTATCTCCAATACTCTCCTTACATTTCCATCAAGGATTATAGTGATTCCTGGTGTTATTTCACCAGTTTCTTCATTTTTAAATGTTTCTTCTATCATAGTTAATTTATTTTCTTGTATAACTTAACCCTCTCTAACTAAATAGCTTTTATTCTTATCTTCCCAGTATCTATACTCATAGAGTACTTGTTCATCAAATCGCTGTAAATAACCTTCCCAGTTATTCGGAATATATTCTTCAAAAGATATAGATTCCGGATAATTAGAATAAAAAATTAAACGATCAAAATCTATCAAGAAACATGGATTATAATCATAATAGGCTTCTTCTCTATTAGTTCTTAGTTCCCTTAAGAATTCTAACCTACTATCTTCTGTAAATCTTTCATATTTTTCTATTCTTTCTAAAAAATTAGCTATTGTAGTCTCATTTAAAATACGAATGCCTTTTCTTTCTTCTGGATATTCACTAGGAGCGTACCCAGCTTGATTATAATCTAAATACCATAAATCCGGTTCAGTTATATACCAATTGAACTTATTTTCATATTTTACACCCACTATAATATTTTCTGCATATAAAGGCTTAATCATTTAATTAGTTCTCCTCTCTTACTTGATAAGTTTAGCATTTTGGCCACACTCTACCAACCACCGACTAATGGTGGCAGGTGATTCTTACTAGTCAATCCTCTATTATTTGACGCCACTCGAATACTAGAGTTCGTTTTTATTTAGTTTAAACAATGCTGTTTCTAAAGATGTAAATACTAAGACTGTGTATTTTGTTGTAAAAATGCTTCTAAAATTCTCTTAACTGGCAGACTCGATTTTTTCATTAGACTCTCCGCTTTAGCCATAATTTTCTTGTTGGAAGCGATTATTTTTTTATATTCTTCATTGTTAAAAGAACGAAAAGAGTCCATTATATATTCAGCTAATTCATCATTCGCATTGAGTAAATCTAGTAATAAATTGAATCCATTCATCCCAGTATCTTCATCTATACAATATACTAATCTAATTTTATATTTATCATCTCTTTCCTTTAAATTTTGAAGCAATTTATCCCAATCATTTTCATTAAATTCACTTATCAATTTTTGTACATACATAAATTCATCATCATAGAAATAGTTATCTGAGCTATTTTCAGATAATACTGCATCTACTTTTTCATACATTTATGTTCCTCCTCTATTTGATAAATCCACCTAGTAATGGTGCATTAATTTGGCCTGTTGGCTATCCACTAACCACATTGTCACCTATTTTTATTACATCAATTTCTGCGTCATCAATACTTTTCCTATGAAAAGTTGCTCCATCTCTTCCTCTAATACTTGACGTGGAAGAATTTCCTATATCAGTTATACTACCTAAAATCTTTGTATCACTCCAACTTCCTGGAAATATTGTACTATTTTTTATTTTAGCCATTTCTTTTGCTAGTTTTAATCCATTAGCGATTGTACTTAATCCACTTGATACCTTGCTTCTCTTGCGACATGACCTATTTTATTTAGTGTCTTATCGCCTAATAATAAGATAGCTATTTGCCTTGATTCAAGGAGAGATATAATATTTGTTTTACAGATCCAGAAAAAGAAATCAATACTTATGAATTGTGGTTTCATTTAACAGATAACTATTGTTCTGTAAGTATTGTCGCTATATTTGAATATCAATTTACCATCATAAGTTTTTATGTAAAACTTTTTAGATTACTAAAAAACCTTGAAAGGCATATAGCCAATCAAGGTTTCAATAGTATTTTACCCAATTCCATAGTATAGATTATCTATTCCTTTAATCTTTTTGAAATATATACTGATATGCATAAAGTTTTATGCTAGTAGATATATACCTGTACTAATCACTAATATATCTTCTTAAAAATCTACTTTTTCTCCCGAATCAGTATAAACAAAATACTTTTTATTATTTTCATTTAGTAGAGTAATATCTGTTCCAATTGGCATATTAAAAATATTCATTACCGCTGGTTCTATTTCAATAATAGTTCCCCAATCACAAATTGACATATTTGATGCATCAGCAAGATATTCATCTGTATCTATTTCTGACAAAAACCTCCATCCATTATCAATAGCATTAACTGGTTGTTCTTTAATACACCATTTCACATTCCCTTTATTTTGTAAAATATTCTTAGATACAACGCTACCACCCAATCCACTACTCTTTTTCAAATAATCACCTCCAGAACTTTTTTCATATCATCTGTTCCACATTCTTCAATTAAATACCTTAATGAATATCCAGATTTATTTTCATCATTAATATTCGGTCGTTTTCCTAAACATTTTACAATTAAATCATTTCCTTCCTTTGTTCTTTTTTTTAATACTTCTTGACATAAAGACCATATTGCAGAATTACCAAATTTTTTATCTTTCAAATTCAAATCTACCCCCATATCAACCAGCCTACAAGCTACTTCAACCGCACCTGGACAATTAACATTTGCTGCTAAATAGTGCAATTCATTACATTCATCATTAGAAATTATATTAACCTTTGCACCATTGTCCAATAGAAAGTTTGCTATATCAAACTTTCTACTAATTAATGATTTTTCAAGTAAACTAATACCATTTTTATCGCTTGAATTTACAATCTCTTCAATACAGTTTCCCTCAATTTTTAGCTTCTCTAAAAATAATTCAAGATTCCCGAACTTTATAATAGTCCTATAATCAGCTTTATCAATATCCATTTATACTATCACCCTCTCATTCATACTTATGGCTCCTATATTTTCCTTCTAGTATCTCCGCCCCCTTCCCGACTTCGCCCGTTTGATTATACCTTAAGCAAATCAAGAGTCACCCCTAAACGATCCGCAACAATTTTCGGTGTATACATTTCCGATTTTCATTCCCTGTTCTCAAACATAAACCTTCATAAAACACCCTATATGTCTTCTACACATCTAGATAAAACAAAAAGAGCATATCCCTTTCGGAATTGCCCCTCTCACCTAAAAAAATAAAATCAATTTCTTTTTAATATTTGATCAATATCTTTCTCATTTTCACTTATTAAATCATAAAATCCTACATGAATATCTTCTTCATACAACCAACATAAATCTATACCATAAGGAGCATCAAAAATTTCTAACATAACTGGAGCTATTTCTAATATAGAGTTTGCTCCTAATACTTGAAAATTAATAGAATCATTTACATATTCATCATCATCTTCCGAAGAATAAATAGTCCACCCATTTAATTGAGGGATTTCTGATTTTTCTCTAAATGTATAACGTATTGATTTTCCAGCTACAACATTTTTAGAAACAATAAAGCCCCCATAATCAGAATTATTTACTTTCATATTAACACTCCTCAATAATAGTTAATAAATCATTTCTCCAAGAGTACTCTTTAGCATAATCCACACATGATTTTCCAAATTGATCTTTCTAATTATAGTTTGAACCCTTTTTAATAAGTAGTTTATACATGTCTTTATTGTCTTTTATAGATGTTTTATTCATCGTAATAGCATTATATTCATCCGAATCATTTATATTAATTTCGTTCTTAGGAATTGTTTTTATACCATCGCCGGCTACATGCTAGCTCTTATTTTTTAATAGTGATAATCTCACCCTAACAAAATATTAACTTCTTCTTTAGTAGATCTTATTTCTATCTCAAGACGAAAAAAGCACTTGTTGCCTTTTGTCGGCAATTAAGTGCTTTAAGTTCATATATTATAGTCAAAGCTTATATCCGTAAAAATACTTTTGTCCCTTTTCCCAGTTTTCACTTGAAATTCCATTTATATAAACAATAAAATCTTTATAATTGCTTGCACTAATAATAGTGGTGTAATCCGCAGGCACTCTTTCACCAGTCCAAATTGATAATAAAGATGGTATTAATTCCATTTTTAATGGTTCTTTATTATTTGCAGCAATCATAACCCGCTGAATCATTTTTTTAGCTAAGTCTCCTGGAAAAGCTAAATTTTGTTGAAAATAATATCTATCTGTATCCTTTTCCTGACAATATATAAAATAAAAACTTCCAATTTCATTAATAGTTGCATCTTCACCAATTTGCTCTTCAAAATTAATAAAAGAATCAATAGAGTCTCTTATTATAGTAGCTGTATCACTAACTTCCTCCCACTCTTCCAGTAAAGCCAATAAATATGGAATTACCTCAAAAGAAAGTGAGGTTGTGGCTGCTGATGCAAAAGTCTCTACTGTTTCTTCAGTTGCCTCACTAAGAAAACGAAGATTATTTGAATCCCTTAAGTCTTCATGTGTTGCGACAGAGAAAAACACTCTAATACATAAATTTAGAATCGTCTCATCTTTAGTCTGATTCATTAATTGAACGAATAGTGGTTTTTGAGTAAAATCCCCCGTTTTAAATAATTCTATTAAGTTAAATAAAACTTCCTTTTCTGTTACAGATTTTAAAATTTCTTCTTTAATTTCCGATTGAGCTAACGTCGTTTTTTCTCCAAACCATTTACTACTCATCAGATTTCCTGTTTCTCCCATAAACGCACCTACTTTCATTAAATTATCTCTTCCCATTTTCTTTAATTAATTTATCTAAATACTTATGTTACTTCAAATCCCACAATATATATGAGTCTGATCGTTTATTTTTAAAATATGTAGAGTGCTCTTTTCTAGTAGATACCTTTAAGTTATGATTTCCCCTCCATTTACTATTTAAGGAAAGTGTACCATCAGTATTAACTAAAATTAGCTCTTTACTATCGCCATCTTGAACATTGCGATAAATTACAGTCTATAAAATTTAAGACTTCATACACTTATACAATTATACGTGTACCAACTTATTTCTACGCTAAAACAAAAAAGCACTTGTTGCCTTTAATCGACAACCCAGTGCTTTAAGTTCATCTGTTTTTAAGTAGCATAGATTTCTAAGTTTTGTAGTAACAGTTTGACAGCCTTTATATGTTGTGACAACTACTACGTTAAAACTTACGAGTTTGTACGAGTTCATTAGTTTTATGTCCATTCCATGTGTTTATATTCATCATCCAGTAAAATGTCATCTCGCCTAAGCTCGTACTTCGTTTTTCTATTCTATCATTGCACACAGTACTCCATGATGGTACAACCATCATGGAGTATGTACTTTTTAATAGCTTATTCTTATTCTTTTTCTTATTCTTTTTCTTATTCTTTTTCTTTCCACTCCAATAATAAATTCTTTTCTGTTAGCTTGCCTTATGTGCTTATATATCGTTTCAACTTTAAACATTAGATGGTTAGATGCTCTTAATTACCTCATTAACAGATTCACTAAACATATCAGGGTCTTCATTTTTTATATCAATCAATAATTCTTTAATACTAATCGTAATTGATGGATCAAATCCCGAAAGTACTTTTCCATATGCTAATCTTACTTGAGGGTGATTAAGAATTCTATAATGTAAAATTTCTACCCATTCTTTAGCTGAGTTAATCATCTTTGGAAAAGCTTTAACAATACATACAAGTCCTTCTTCTATGTTATTTTTATATAAGCTCTCTATTCCATGAATCAAACCAAACATAACCTCAAATTGCTCAGTCTCATCATCCAGAACTAAACATAAATCTGTAATAACAGAGACGTCATTGTACTCTATTACTTCCATTAATGACTCATTAAAATCTCGTATCTCATTTTCATTTTCTAATAAACGATTATCATATAGTCTTTTTAAATGACTCTTAATATCCAAAGGTAATCATCCTTTCCATGTTTTATTTATCAAATAAATGCGGATACAGCTCTTTGTTTCTTTTAATAACTTCTCTTAAACCTTCTCTTATCTCAACAGTATATAAACCATCTTTTATATAAATTTTTCGAGCATCCAAGATATCATGAGATAAGGCCTCACGAAAGCTAAGGTTTAAATACGCCTGCGATTTTTCTCCTGATAGACCATATGTATATGTTTCACGATGTCTCCCACCAGTTCCAGGATGAGGTTGTTCCATATTCATACTCACACCATCATTCCTTTTTATACCAGCTTGTTTCATTTTCTGTGCAGAAGGCATATGATGTGGAGTAATATTATCAAAAGCAGTTCCTTGTTTCACAAGTTGTTTATAGGTTCCAACTTTTCCTTCATTAGTCAATAGAGCTTTATCCGCACCATTAACTCCATTGACTTTCTCCACAGGTACTTTTTTAGCTTTATTCACAGCCTCAGTAGCCTTAGCAGTCATTTTAACTCCTTTTCCTACTTTAGCTATCTTTCCAAAGGGTGTAAGGCCGGCTACAGCCATGACACCTGCCCCAGCACGTTCCCACCCCGAAAGTTTTTCGCCAGTAGATGGATCAATCCCATCCCAAGCACGACGAATATCATACTCACCACTTATTTCACCCGCTATATCCCTAGCTAGTTTTTTACCATCAAAACCCTCTTTTTCTGATGATAGTGGTCCACACATTGCACCTTTTTCCATTGTAACATCTTGATTATCTGTATTGCGGAATTTCTCAGCAATTCGTTTCAAATCTTCTTCTACTTTTACAAGTGAATGAATAGATGTAAAAGCTTTTGGTCGCGCATCATTGAACATTTGAATGAACTGTTGATTGGAGGCACCAATCCACTGAAAACACAATTGATCTATTTCATTACATAATTTATTATGTATAGATTCTAATGCGATTCGAGTATTACTTGCACGATTAGCAACTTCTTCTAGCATTTCAGGTGTTACTTTAATTTGAACCATTTTTTTCCTCCCTCTCCCAATTAAAATTATGAGATAAAAAGAAAAAAATGTAAATACGGAAACTTCAGGCTAACCAAAAGTCTTTATATAACATAAAACCTGCTTAACAACAAATGAAGCCTATGTGTATGTGAAGTAAAGGAAAGAGCCTTCCTGGTGAACAAGGCCAAAAGGTTAGACAAAAAATTAAGTAGCTATTTCTCTAATGGATATCCCTCGTCTATCCATATAATTAAGTACATTCAGTGTATACTGAAGGGAATATGTTTTTATTACATTTACTTTTCTTCTAGTAAGAATTTAACCATAAAAAAATACACCTCCAATTGTTATTCATGTCTAACAACTGGAGATGCACATCATTTAGGAAAGTTCTTCTACATTTTTAAATAAACTTACTAATAATGCTTTTTGCGCGTGCAATCGATTACCAGCTTGCTCAAAGACGATAGACTGTGGTCCATCTATAATTTCTCCTGTTACTTCTTCTTCACGATGGGCAGGTAAACAGTGTAAGAAACGATATGTTTGCTTCGCATGCATAACAAGTTCTTTATTGATTTGGTAAGGTTGAAATAAAGTATATTTCTCTTCTTCTCCTTCTTGCCCCATGCTCATCCAAACGTCAGTATAAATGAAATTTGCTTCACTCACCGCTAATTCAGGATTATGCAAAATTTCAATTACAGCCCCTGTTTCTTCAGCAATCATTAACGCTTTTTTTACAATTTCCTCATTCGGTTCATATCCTACAGGCGTCGCAACAGTCATATTCATTCCAACTTTCGCACTCGCTAACAACAATGAATGACATACGTTATTCCCATCACCTACATAAGCTAATTTAATTCCTTTAAATGTCTTTACTTCTTCATAAATCGTCATTAAATCTGCCAACGCTTGACAAGGGTGGTGATCGTCCGTTAATCCATTAATAACAGGTATGCTCGATTCTTTTGCAAGCTCTTCTACATCGGCATGTGAGAATGTACGTATCATAATCCCGTCAATATAATGAGATAATACTTTCGCAGTATCTGAAACGCTCTCCCCTCTTCCAATTTGCATCTCTTTCCCACTTAAAAACATGCCATGTCCTCCGAGCTGTACCATTCCCGCTTCAAAAGATACGCGAGTACGAGTCGAATGTTTATCAAAGATAAGCCCTAATATTTTTCCTTGTAATAAAGGCTCTTGCTTATTCTTTTTTAAATATATAGCGAACTCAATTAAAGAAATGATTTCTTCTTGTGTCAGTTCTTCTAATGTTAAAAAATCTTTCGTATTTAATTTCGGTACTTGTACAGTTGACATGGAATTTCCCCCTTATATGATTGATACGTTTTTTGTACAAACTACTTTTTTTATCATATATACTGCCTGTTCTAACTCTTCATTCGTTACAATAAGTGGTGGTAATAGTCTTATCACATTAGATCCTGCTTGTAATACGAGAAGTCCCTCTTTCTCTAGTTGTTCTATAAAACTTGCAACTTCATGCTTACACTCAATTCCAATCATAAGCCCCTTACCACGTATATTTTGAATACAGTCGACATGTCGTAATTCCTCTTGCAATTTCTGTAATACGTACTTGCCCTTTTCCTTTACTTCTTTTAAAAACGATGGCTTCTTAGTTATTTGCAATACTTCTTTCGCCGCAGCCATTGCAATATAATTTCCACCAAACGTTGAACCGTGTGATCCTGCAGGAAACGATGTTCCAAGTTCTTTCCGGCCAATCATTGCTCCAACTGGAATGCCATTTCCAAGCGCCTTAGCGGTAGTAACGATATGAGGATCTATTCCCATTTGTTCGTAAGCAAATAATGTCCCAGTTCTTCCAATTCCAGTTTGTACTTCATCTATAATAAATAGGGAACCGGACTTCTTACATAATGTTTCAATCTCTTTCAAAAAGGCTAGATTAGCAGGTACTACTCCTCCCTCACCTTGAACAACTTCTACCATTACTGCCGCAACTTCTTCATTCATTACCTCTTTCAATGCCTTAATATCATTAAAAGGAATATGTAAAAAAGATGGAAGTAATGGACCAAATCCTTCTTTCACTTTATTTTGCCCCGTCGCACTCATCGTTCCGAATGTTCTACCGTGAAAAGACTGCTTGCATGTTACGACGAGAGACTTTTCAGTATGCTTACGGGCTAACTTCAAAGCTGCTTCATTCGCCTCTGCCCCGCTATTACAGAAGAACACATAATCTAATGCAATATTTTCTGTTAATAATGACGCGACTTCTTCTTGTAAGCTGTTTGTAAACAGGTTAGATATATGCCATATATCATGAAGTTGCTCTTGGACAGCTTTCATAACCTTAGGATGACAATGTCCTAAATTACATACGCCAATTCCTGATATGAAATCTAAATATTGCTTACCATTTTCATCAATAACTTCCGTTCCACTTCCCTTTACAAGCTCAATATTTCTTCTCCCATACGTTTGAAAAAGATGACTTGTCATACGATACTTACTCCTTTCGTTACCGTCGTTCCGATACACTCGCCCGTAACTTCAGTAAAATCTTTTGTACCGTTCACAATACTTATCTTTTGCACTCCCATTTTTAATGACGTTAGTGCCGCCTGTACTTTCGGAATCATCCCGCCTGTAATAACTCCTTTTTCTATTAAAGTAGTAATTTCCGATTCATCCGTTTTCTTTACTAATTTCCCTTCATGTAATATCCCATCTACATCCGTAATAAAAATGAGTTCTTTTGCGGATAATGCGGCCGCAATTCCAGCTGCAGCTGTATCCGCATTTATGTTATAAATCTCATTATCATGTATCCCGACCGGAGCAATAACAGGAATATAATTCAAATTTATCAATCCTTTTAGTAAGGTTGTTTCGACATAACTTACTTCTCCCACATATCCTATTTCTTCGCTGACAGGTTGAACTTGAAGTAAATTGCCGTCACACCCTGAACAACCTACCGCAAGTAAATTATGCCTTTGCAACTTCATTACAAATTTTTTATTCGTACTTCCGCATAGCACCATTTGAACAATATCCATAACTTCTTTTGGTGTTACTCGTAACCCATCTCTTTTTTCTACTTTGATGTTACAACCTTTTAATTGCGCATCAATTTCTGGGCCACCACCATGGACAATCACTACTTTATACTTCTGTTGCAATTTCTTTATACAATCAAAAAACACATCATTTAATTGATCCAACATACTACCGCCGCATTTTACTACAATATAATCGCTCATCTTCCCTCTCCTTATGTACGATAACAAGCGTTTATTTTCACATATTCATAGCTTAAGTCACAGCCCCAAGCTGATCCTGTCTCTTCTCCTAAATGTAAATACACATCAATCATAATTTCATGTTCTTTTAATTTCTTTTTCATTTCCTCTTCAGAAAACATTTGAGGTTCACTATTTTTCAGCACCGTAATAGATTGAAGAGTAATATCAATTGTATTTGGGTTAATCGTGACTTCACTTTGTCCAATACTGCTAATAATTCGCCCCCAGTTTGGATCTTCACCATGTATTGCTGTTTTCACAAGACTCGAACCGACTATTTGCTTTGCAATTTTCTTTGCCTCTTCATTCGTTCGAGCTCCTAACACATTTACTTCTATTAACTTCGTAGCGCCCTCACCATCTTGTGCGATTTTTTTCGCTAAATCTTCACATACCTTCTGTAAAGCAAATACGAAAGTTTCCCAATCTGCATGTTCCATATTGATTGGTTTCGTTTCTGATAATCCACTTGCCATAACGATGACCATATCATTCGTAGAAGTATCTCCATCTACCGTAATTTGATTAAATGTACGATTCGTTATTTGTGATAATGCTGTTTGTAATACGTCATGCTCTATATGAGCGTCTGTCGTAATAAAACTTAGCATCGTCGCCATATTTGGATGAATCATCCCTGAACCTTTCGCAACACCAGCAATCGTCACTTTCTTCCCATCAATCATCATTTCATAGCAAGTTTCTTTCGTTATAAGATCCGTCGTTAAGATTGCTTCAGAAAAAGAATGAGCTTCACTTTCTTCCTTCGTCGGGATAAGAGTTGCAATTCCCTTTCGGATTATATCCATCGGTAAAGGGACACCAATTACACCTGTTGAAGCTACTGAAACGTAATTTTCTTTCACTCCAAAATGTTCCGCTCCTAATGCACGCACCTCGTAAGCATCTTGTAACCCTTTCATTCCTGTACAAGCATTTGCATTTCCACTATTGACGATAATTGCCTGCAATTTCCCCTCAGCTGTTATACTGTCTTTCGTTACTTGCAGGGGAGCTGCTTGTATTTGATTCGTTGTATAAACGGCAGCACATGATGCTGGCACTTCACAAATGATTACACCTAAATCCTTTTTGTCTTTTTTCAAACCATTTGCAGTACCGACTGCCGAAAAGCCTTTTGGCGTTACAATTGAACCATTATCTAATTTTGTAATAGACTCTACTTTAATCATCATGTCCCCCTTATAAATAAAGCGGCATATGTTGTAAACCTGTTGTTTCTTCTAGTCCCGCTACTATGTTTGCATTTTGAATCGCTTGCCCAGCCGCACCTTTCATCATATTGTCTATAACAGAAACGACTGTCACTCTTCCGGTTCTTTCATCGTAAGCTATCCCCATATCACAATAATTTGAGCCCCTCACTTCTTTCGGACTTGGAAACTCTCCTTGCGTACGAATTCGAATGAAAGGCGATTGTTCATACGTTTCTTCATATAATTTTTGAAGTTTCCCTATTTCCATTTCTCGTTTTACTTTCGCATAAAGTGTAACCATAATTCCCCTTGATATCGGTATTAAATGTGTACTAAACGTGATTGGCTTCGTTTCCCTATTCCACTCCGCGAGCATTTGCTCAATCTCAGGAACATGTTGATGCTCATTTACTTTATAAATACGCAGGTTATCGTATAACTCAGGAAAGTGAGTCATTGTCGTTGGCGTTTTGCCTGCTCCAGATACTCCTGATTTCGCATCAATAATAATGGAATCTTCTTCAATTATGTCGCTACGAACTAACGGCAATACCGCTAATAATGCAGCTGTAGCAAAGCATCCTGGGTTTGCAATTAAATTTGCATTTTGAATCTCGGACCTTTTCCATTCACTTAACCCATATACAGCTTTACTAAGAACTGCTTCTTTTGCAGCTGTCCTTTTATACCACTGTTCATATATGAAAGGATCTTTCATACGAAAGTCTCCAGATAGGTCAATTACTTTTAAACCTACTGCTAATAATTTTGGAGTTAGCTCTGCTGATACTCCTGCTGGGGTTGCCAAAAATACAATTTCTGCTTCTTTCACTATTTCTTCCGCATCAATTTCTTGTAACGTATGAACAAGAACATTTTGAAAATGCGGATATACATTTGTTATACACTCGCCAACTTGCGAAAAAGAATGAAGAGATGCTATCGAAAAATATGGATGTTGCTCTAATAACCGAATTAACTCAATACCTCCATACCCAGTTGCTCCAATAATCGCGACTTTCATATGCTCCTCCTCATATCAATTCTTTAAATTAAGTATGATTATAATATTGTATATTTATAGAGTCAATTAAATATTTATAAATTTTACAAACTTGAAAAACTTAATTTTACTAGAAAAACAATATACACAATAGAATTTTTATACACAAATAGTGTATAGTAGTTTTTTCATTTCACTTCAAGTACAATAAAGTGAAACTATAATCAGTGGGGTTTTGTTCATCCTCCCTGATTATTAGCCCACACCAATCGGGCGTTTAGGGGCAGTCGATCTCCCACCTAACTTCTTTGCTCTAGCCGAATTTTAAGGTGGGGGTTTTACTGCCCGTTAATGCCGGGTAAAACAATACATGTATACATACAGGCGGGGAAAAACATGAATGAGAAATTAATTGAGAAAATGATTATAAAAAGTTTTCAGCAATATCAATGTAATCCTATGTCAAATGAGGATCAGGAAATGCTTATTAAACATATTCAAACGATAATTCATTCAAATACTGAAATTGATGTATACGAGGCAGTTGAGGATATCGTTTACGATTATGTGACTGGAAAATAAAAAATAGGAGATTTCCATATGGAAATCTCCTATTTTTTATTTAATGATTTACCTGCAACACGCTCAAATAAACCTGGGAATAGTGCATAAAGTTTCGGACCAATGCCCATCCACTTCGGTAAGTTTACTTCACGCTTTTTCGTTTGCATCGATTTTACGATCTGCTCTGCTACATATGTTGGTTTTAACATGTACCGTCCCATGTTTTTCACATATGTACCGGATTGATCCGCTATTTCAAAAAAGTTTGTATCTATCGGACCTGGATTAATCGCTGTTACGAAAATATTTGTACTAGACAACTCCATGCGTAAACTATTCGTAAATCCTAATACTGCATGTTTCGTCGCTGCATACGCACTCGATTTTGGAGTTGCAATTTTCCCAGCAAGTGAAGCAATATTAATAATATGTCCTTCGTTCCTTTTCACCATATAGGGTAGTACCGCTTTCGTACAAGCTACTAATCCAAATACATTTACTTGGAACATATCTTTCACTTCATCCATTGACGCATCTTCAAATGTTTTAAAAATACCAAATCCCGCATTGTTTACTAATATATCAATACGTCCCACTTCTTGTAATACCTTTGAAAAAACAGATTGTACTTCCATCTCTTCACTTACATCTAATACATAATAATAGCAAGGCGTATTATAAGTTTCTTTAATTTTCTCTGCTAACGCTTTTAATTTCTCTTCTGTTCTAGCCATTAATACTGGAGTCGCCCCCTGCTCTGCAACTTGCATTGCAACTTGCTCTCCAATTCCGCTAGAAGCACCTGTAATGACGATTACTTTATCTTGTAAACGTCCCGTCATTGCTGTCACCTACTTTGCATAATAAATCAATTGTTGCGAAGATTCATCAATCATCACTTGTTGATTATATGCTAAAAAGTCTAATTGTCCAACAGTTTCTGAAATAGTAAGCGGCAATTGCTCCTTATATAATACCGGAAATAGTTTTACACATACTTCAAATGCTGTCATTGGTTTTTCCTTTAATAACTCAAGCACTTTAAACGCACGTGTTTCTTGCTTTTGTAATCTCGTTTCAATAAGTTGTTTCACATTTAGAACATCTTCTCCATGTCCTGATAAAATGCGCGAAATATTCATTTCACTTAAACGCTTTAATGTTTGATTATATTGTAATAACGGGCGCGCCCTTTCTGTTTGTCCTTCATATGGTGGTTCTAATATGGGATTCGAAGAAATATGGCTAATGAGAGCATCCCCGCCAATTAATATTCCATCAGATTCTCTATATAATGAAATATGAGTGGAAGCATGACCTGGTGTTTCGATTACTGTAAACCCAGGTAAAGAATCAATACGATCTCCCTCTCTCACAGTATGCGTTAACGATCTATTACAAGAATATTTAAGTGTCTTCGTCGTCAATAACGCCTCGTCTTTCAAAAATGCCGCTGGAACACCAAATTGCAAAGCTGTCTCTCTAAAAAACTCATGATACCACTTTAAAAATTCTGGATTTTGCGTGATCCAAGGCTCATTCCAAGGATGTCCAATAATGTTCGTTTTCTCAGAAAATATATTTAAAAGCCCACAATGATCCGCATGATGATGCGTAATGACTACTGTTTTAATATCTTCTATCGCATATCCTAATGTACCTAATTGCCTTTCTAAAGCACTTCTTGCCTCTTCTGTATTCGTCCCTGTATCAATTAATGTTAATGTCTCCCCCTCAACTAAAAACACATTCACAGTTTCAACTGCAAATGGCACAGGAATCTCCATTCGGTGAATCGCCGTCATGCTTAGCCCCCCTGTCTCTTTCCGGTTCAAAAATGAATACTTCTTCAGTTTACAACTTCTATATATATTTGTCATTATTTTCAGATAAAAAGAGGTGTTTCCTGTAAAAAAACGAATGTATGTACATTTATAAGAATTTCTAACCAAATTTAAAGGAGGAACATCATGTCTATTCAAAACATTTCCTTTCTCGGTGCAGGCTCTATTGCTGAAGCTATTATTGGTGGCTTGTTACATGCAAATGTTGTGAAAGGCGAACAAATTACTGTAAGTAATCGTTCTAACGAGACAAGATTGCAGGAGCTACATAAAAAATATGGCGTAAAAGGTACGCATAATAAAAAAGAGCTACTTACTGATACAACTATTCTTTTTCTAGCAATGAAACCAAAGGATGTTGCAGAAGCGCTTACTCCTTTTAAAGAAGATATACATAATAACCTGCTTATTATTTCCTTATTAGCAGGTGTTTCTACTCACTCGATTAGAAACCTACTTCAAAAAGATGTTCCGATTATTCGTGCGATGCCAAATACATCTGCAGCTATTTTAAAATCAGCTACTGCTATCTCGCCTTCAAAACATGCAACAGCGGAACATATTCAGACTGCCATAGCTTTATTTGAAACGATCGGTCTCGTCTCTGTTGTAGAGGAAGAAGATATGCATGCTGTCACTGCATTATCTGGAAGTGGGCCTGCTTATATTTATTACGTAGTGGAAGCGATGGAAGAAGCCGCAAAAACAATTGGTTTAAAAGAAGATGTTGCAAAGTCACTTATTCTTCAGACGATGATTGGTGCTGCTGAAATGCTAAAAGCAAGTGAAAAACACCCTTCTGTTTTGCGAAAGGAAATTACTTCTCCTGGCGGAACGACCGAAGCAGGCATTGAAGTATTACAAGAACATAAATTTCAACAAGCACTTATTTCTTGTATTACACAGGCTACACAACGATCACATAATCTTGGGAAAACATTAGAACAACTAACAAAAGAAAAATAAAAATGGAGCTCAATCTTACTTGAGCTCCATTTTTTCATTAACATATATTGTTTAGTTATTAGTCTTCCCAAAAATCTCTTCTTGCAGACGGCGACCAGTTGGTGTTGCTGCAAGTCCACCTTCAGCTGTTTCACGAAGTGCTACTGGCATCGTTTGTCCGATTCTAAACATCGCCTCAATCACTTCATCACATGGAATTGTACTCGTTACGCCAGCTAATGCTAAATCAGCTGAAATCATCGCATTCGCAGCTCCTGCTGCATTACGTTTTACACAAGGTACTTCTACAAGCCCTGCAACAGGATCACATACTAAACCAAGCATATTCTTTAATGAAATCGCCATCGCTGTAGCTGCTTGATCTTGTGTTCCACCAGCCATCTCAACTGCTGCTGCTGCTGCCATTCCACTTGCTGAACCTACTTCAGCTTGGCAACCTCCTGCCGCGCCGGAAATACAAGCATTATTCGCAACAACCATACCGAAAGCTCCTGCTGTAAATAAAAATTCGATCATCTCTTCGCGTGTCGGCTGTAATTTTTCTTGCAGTGCAAACAGTACACCTGGCACTGTTCCAGCAGACCCTGCTGTTGGTGTTGCACAAATAATTCCCATCGCTGCGTTTACTTCATTTGTTGCAACAGCTTTACTCACCGCGTCCAAAATCGTATCTCCAGATAAGCCTTTTCCGCTATTCATATACGCCTGAACTTTTACAGCATCTCCGCCAGTTAAACCAGTTGGTGATTTCACTCCGCGAATACCACGTTCTACTGCTTGCTCCATCACGACTAAGTTCTTTTCCATACCAGCAATTACTTCTTCACGTGAAATACTTCTTGTTTTCATTTCACATTGAATCATAATTTCTGCGATTTTTACATTTTGTTCTTTAGCTTGCGCCACTAGTTCCGCTGCGTTCCGAAACATGGTGTGTCCCCCCTGCAATTATTCCATAATAGTTACTTGACAAATATTTTGTTGCGCGTTTATTTCTTCAATCACTTCATCTGCTAATAATTCATCTGTTTCGATAACCATAAGCGCTCTTCTTCCTTTTTCTTTACGAGAAACACTCATTGTACTAATGTTAATTTCATGTTTCGCAAGGATTGAAGCTACTGCTGCAATAGCACCGAAGCGATCGTTATTTACAATAAGTAGTGCTGGACTCGTGCCTGTTAATTGAAGATCGAATCCGTTTAATTCTACAACTTCAATTTTACCGCCACCAATTGAGCAAGCAACAACTTCAATTTCTTCTTCACCTTTATACAAACGAATTCTCGCTGTATTTGGGTGAGGTGCATTTGCATCTTCTTCAATAAATTCTACTTCGATTTTGCGCTCTTTTGCTATGTCTAGCGCTTCTGGAATACGTAAGTCATCTGTTTCAAACCCTAATATCCCACCTATTAACGCTACATCTGTACCATGCCCACGATACGTCTTTGCAAATGATCCATATAATGAAATGCTTACTCTTTCTGGTTCATGACGAAACAGCTGGCGAGCAACTTGCCCCATTCTTGCTGCACCTGCTGTATGTGAACTTGATGGACCAATCATAACTGGACCAATAATATCAAATACTGAGCGATACTTCATCATAACTCCCCCTAAACCTCTGTGCAAAAATTTTTTACTATTCTATTAAGCTACCGAATCGGTTGCTTTTCCAGTTGTACGACGAATTTGTTCCGCTATACGAATTGGATAGTTTTTGAATAACAGTGAAACAATATATCCTGAAATAATACCAATTATCATAATAAATAAGAAACTTAGCATTACCTTCATTTACTAATCATATAAGCTAATCCACAATAAAGTCTTGTAGCAATCCAAAGTTTAACACAGAACCCCTTACAAGCATAGCATAAACAAGTGAAACTCCCATTGCTTTCATACCTTTTAGTGCTTTAAAGCTAAAAAATGAAAAAAGACTTAGTACAAATAATAGTAATATCCTTCTTATTTATAATTCTCATGTTTCCCTCTCACGATTTAGTCAACTCCACTTGTTACGACAAATGGTTAAAACGCATGTAGCCTACAATAAATTATAATCTGCCCTCATTATATCTTGTTTTTAATAAAACGCTTACTTTTAATAAATTTTAAAAGTTCTGAATAACGATCCGTTTTTGCTATTTGTACCACTCGTATGTCGTCTGACTTATATAACAGTTTCTCTAAACAATCGGTACTATGTATTTTTATCCTATTTCTTCACATCATTAAAACTTTCTGTTTCATCCAATATAAACATAAAATGATAACAGTTTTATTTTAAATTTTTTTTAGAAATAAAAAAATGGCAACCTTTCGTCACCATTTTTTCACACCATTATTATCTATCTACTGGAAATGATTTCAAATCCGTAGCTATTTCTGTATTAGAAAATAGCTCTCTTGCCTCTTTCCATAATTCCTTATATGTATCTCCTTGATAACGAGAACTAATATGAGTCAATATTAATCGTTTTGCATTTGCCTGAAGTGCAATACTCGCAGCTTGCTTAGATGTAGAATGAAAATAATCATATGCTTGTTGTTCATCCTCTGCTGCAAAAGTGGCTTCATGAACAAGTACGTCAGCGTCTTGTGCCAGCTCTCTACTCGCTTCACAATATCTTGTATCACCTAAAATGGTAATAATTCTTCCCTTTTGAGGTGGACCAATAAAGTCTTTTCCATTTAGTATCGTACCATTTTCTAATTCAACTACTTCTCCATCTTTTAAACGTTTAAAGAGCGGGCCAGGTTTCACACCCATCTCCAGTAATTTATCGACTAAAAGAGCACCTTGTATATCTTTCTCTACAATACGATACCCAAAACATTCAATACCATGTGACAATCTTTTCGTTTCCACGTGAAATTCATTATCTTCAAATACAGTACCTTCTTCTATTATCTCCACAATTTCAAGTGGGTATTTTACATGTGTCGTACTTACTGATAATGCCACTTCAATAAATTGTTTAATTCCTTTTGGTCCATACACTGTTAAAGGTGTAGTCCCTCCTTGAAATGAACGGCTTCCTAATAAACCAGGCAAGCCAAAAATATGATCACCATGTAAATGCGTAATAAATATTTTTTCAATGCGGCGTGGGCGTACTGATGTATGTAATATTTGATGTTGCGTCGCCTCGCCACAATCAAATAACCAAGTCTGTCCTCGTTCTTCTAACAATTGCAAAGCAATTGCCGAAACGTTCCTTCCTTTCGAAGGAACACCTGCACCAGTTCCTAAAAATACAAATTCCACTTTCTTTCCTCCAGCTCTTTATATAATCTACCTTTCATCTTACGGAATGTTATTTCAAATGGCAAATCGAATTTACATAACCGATCATCTAGACAACTATATATCACGAACGTTATACTCAAAAAACTTAGTAATCGTTCGTGTTTTATGTTAAAATGATTATACTACATTTTAAGGGAGCGTTTTATTATGAAAGAAGCATTTCGTTTACAAACTGATTTTTCATCTTCATTTGATCGCTGGGTAAGTTCTTTCGTTTCTGATCACCCAGCACAATTAGAATGGACGACTTTGAAAGAATTAATCCATGAATATACAACAACACATACAAATGATTCATTACCAACATATATTTCTTCAGCTTTAACATATTACGCACAACGCGTTTCAACAACAAACAGTTCAGAAATTGTTATTTTTGAAAATGCTACAATCTCATAATCTATAATAAAAAGCACTGGTTACAGTGCTTTTTATTTATACTTATTTAGCAAATCGTCATATTCCGTCAAAAAATTTGTATACATACTTTGATCAAACTCATCTAAATTTATCCTTTCACTTGATTTATTAAATAATTCTTTTGCTTGTAGTGCAAAAGAAACAATTTATTTTCTATAAAAACTTTATAGTAAAAAATTTCATAGTTAATTGTAAAAATAAAAGGTGTCATGATATTTACAGCTTCATGACACCTTCTACATAAACTTATTTTCTAATTTTTGCTGAAAAGACTTTTCTTGCTTACGTAATAATTGACTACCTCGTTGTAAAATCGGCATTCCATACTTATCATTAATTTGATCGATGACAGCAAGTAGCGGCTCTTCTTTCGCATCTTCTTCAAATGAAAACAAATCTAATTGTTTCACCGATTCTGTCTTCCACTCTATTTCAGTGGCTGTAACACCTAGTAAACGAACAGAATCACCGTCCCAATGTTGCTTCCATAAACGAGATGCTGCCTGAAAAATATCTCGTTCTTCCCAAATCGCATTTTTCAATTGCTTACTCCGTGTTACTGTCCGCCTATCATGATATTTAATCATAATTTGAATATTATAGCTGACAAGAGTTCGCTTTTGTAATCTTTTACTCACTGATTTTGATAGCCGTTCTAACATATCAAGTAATTCTTTCTCTTCATCCATATCCTTTGAAAAAGTCATCGAATTACCGACACTTTTATGTTGTCCCATTTGACTCGGGTCAACTTCCCTATCATCCATACCTTTTGCCCGCCTTTGTAAATCAACGCCATGCTTTCCAATTTTAGCGCGAATGATATGTTCGTTTCCTTTTGCTAACTGCTCAATTGTTTGTATATGAATATCATTTAATTTTTCAGCTGTTTTTTCTCCAATTCCATGCATTGCTTCAACTGGAAGTGGCCAAATCATTTCTGGAATATCTCGTTTTCGAAGCACGGTAATACCGAGAGGCTTTTTCATATCAGAAGCTGTTTTTGCTAGGAAAAGGTTAGGAGCAATTCCGATGCTACACGGAAGCTGTAACTCTGTTAATAACGCCTGCTGAATCATCTTTGCTATTTCAAGAGGTGAACCGAGTGCGTAGCAATCTGTAATATCTAAATACCCCTCATCTATAGAGACTGGTTGTATTTTTTCCGTAAAACGTGAAAGAATTTGAAACATTTGAAATGAAGCTTCACGATATAATGTAAAATTAGGACGCATTACAACTAATTGCGGGCATAACCTTTTTGCTTCCCAAAGAGGCATCGTTGTACGTATTCCATAGTCTCTTGCCTCATAACTACATGTTATAATAATTCCTTTTCTTTCTTTTTCATTTCCAGCAACTGCTAACGGCTTCCCTTGTAATGATGGGTCATGAGCAATTTCAACAGATGCGAAAAAACAATTCATATCTACATGCAAAATAACACGACCATTTTTCGGATACATTTCTCGCATAGTACTCACTCCCTAATCAGAACGTTCGTTCTTTCATTATATCAAATTTTGCATAATAGTTATAATAATTACTTGTTCTTTTCCTTTCATACATTTGATACAATTTACATAAAATGTATCAAATTACAAAAAGGGGTGATTATGATGAAATCAACTAATAAACTCAACTATACGTTCCTTGTGATTATATTAATCATAGCCATTAATTATTTACTGCTTCCTATTTTCAACTTTAATACATTTGGATTCTTCCCTCGTCTAGTACATATAGCAACAACTTATATATTGCCATGGATTTTCTTGTATTGGCTGATCCGCCTTGTAAAAGCAATCGAATCAAAATAAAAAGCGTGTAAATCAATTGTGATTTACACGCTTTTTCTATTACATTACTTCGCTACTTCTTCAATAATTGCTATAACTAATTCTGCTGTTTTCGCTAATTCTTCAACAGGAATCTTTTCGTTTGTTGTATGAATTTCTTCATAACCAACCGCTAAGTTAACTGTTGGAATACCGTGTCCTGCAATTACGTTTGCATCACTTCCGCCACCACTTTGGTGAAGAGAAGGTGTACGACCAATGTTTTCAGCTGCACGTTTTGCAACTTCTACAACGTGATCGCCCTCAGCAAATTTAAATCCTGGGTACATAACGTTTACTTCAACGTCTGCATGACCACCCATTTCTTTTGCAGTTGTTTCAAATGCTTCTTTCATTTTCGCAACTTGTGCTTCCATTTTTTCATTGATTAAAGAACGCGCTTCTGCAAAGATTTGTACATGATCGCAAACGATATTAGTTTGTGTACCACCTTCAAAACGTCCAATATTTGCAGTTGTTTCAGAATCAATACGACCAAGTGGCATCTTCGCAATTGCTTTCGCTGCGATAGTAATTGCAGATACACCTTTTTCTGGTGCTACACCAGCATGAGCTGTTTTCCCACGAATAATCGCATTCACTTTCGCTTGTGTTGGAGCTGCAACAACGATTTCACCAACTTTTCCATCGCTATCTAATGCGTAACCGTATTTCGCTGTAATGTGCTCACGATCTAATGCTTTTGCACCAACAAGACCAGATTCTTCTCCAACTGTAATAATAAATTCAATTTTACCATGAGGGATGTTTTTCTCTTTTAAAACACGAATTGCTTCGAACATTGATGCTAATCCAGCTTTATCATCCGCACCTAAAATCGTAGTACCATCTGATACGATATATCCATCTTTAATAGAAGGCTTAATTCCATTACCAGGAACTACTGTATCCATATGAGAAGTAAAGTAAATTGTATCAACACCATCTTTTGTTGCTGGTAAAGTACAAATTAAATTACCTGCACCATGCCCAGTAACAGCCATTGTGTCATCTTCAAATACTTCTACACCTAAATCTGTAAACTTCTTTGTTAATACTTTACAAATTTCTGCTTCAAATTTCGTTTCAGAATCTACTTGTACTAATTCCATAAATTCATTTACTAAACGTTCTTGATTAATCATAAGACTGCGCCTCCTGCACTACCATTATGTATGTAACACTATTAATTATAACAGAATTTCGCAAAAGTTTCGAAATACAAGACAAAAAACAGACGGTTTATATGTCTAGATAACCATCTGCTTTCTATTACTCATTTAACAATACCCAGCGCATATGATCTTCCCATACTCCATTAACCATTAACATTTTCCTAGACACGCCCTCATATTGAAAGCCTATCTTCGTCACTACTTGTATAGATGCTAAATTTCGTGGCATAATCGGTGCTTCTATACGATGTAACTGAAATTCCTCAAAAGCAACTTGAATCGCTTTTCTAAGCGCTTCTGTCGTATAACCTTTGTTTAACTCTGCCTTATCTAATTTATAGCCGAGTACACAAGATTGATAAATTCCGCGAACAATTAAATTAAATGAAATACATCCAATTATTTTCGTATCATCACCCTTTTTAAAAATCCAAAGCCTGATGATTTTACCTTCTGCAAACTCTTTTCTATCCTTTTGTAACTTTTTCTTCTGATAATCTAACGTAAAAAAATCATCCGGTCTATACTCTTCCCAAGCTTTTAAAAATTCACGATTTCTGTCGTAATATTGAAGAACTTTTTCAGCATACGACTCATCAATTTCCCTTAAATGTAAACGATTTGTTTCATATATTTTCATCATCGTATCTCCATTCTTCAGCTTGCATAACAAAAAACTTATACTCTATCATTAATTATATATTCTCTACATACATACAAATTTCCTGTTATACTTTACACGCACTTCTCGAATTTTGTCACTTCTCTCCCCTTGTCCACAATATCATTTCTCGTTACAATAATATTGTACTGATTTGCAAGGAGGCTTAACGATGCATAAAAAAGCTCAAAAAGTTATGATTTATGTAATGCTAATTTCTATGCTTGTAACAACATTACTTGCTGGCGCAAGTATGTTTTGGTAAAAAGGACGATGTGTTCGTCCTTTTTTTACTTTTTACACATAACATAATAAAATAAACCATCTCGATATCGAGATGGTTTATTTTATATAAAGCACAATCGCTACAATACTAAAGGAGAATGACATTACAAGTGCTGTTATAAAACTTGTATATTGTTTCTGCTGAAATGCTCCAATAACAAAAGTAAGATTGAGTAATGCCATACATACAATTGCTACAAGATAAGAACATATATTAAAAGTTGCCAATATGAATGTAATAACAAATAGAAATCCCATAAAAAATTGCATATACGAAATTTTTGGATTCAAGTACATATGAGCAACCCCTTTATCTAATTTTTTATCCTGATCGGTGAGGGCTGATAATCCGCGGGTAAAAAACATCCCACTGATTAAAGTTTCACTTTATCTTTCTATACTCTCATTAACTCATGGTTATGTACACATGTCAAGACAACTTATTACAATAGAAAAAGCCAACCTTTGTTGGCTTTTTCATATGCAATGGCTCCTTTTTGTTTTGCCAATTGCTGAAATGATTTTTTCGACTTCACAATCCATACTTTCGTTCCAATTGGAATGCGATCAAATAAATACTCCACATCGTTTTTCTTCATTCTTATACATCCTTGTGAAATATACTTTCCAATTGAACTAGGTTGGTTTGTTCCATGTATTCCATATTTACTTCCATCAGTTCCTCTTGCATTAAATCCAATCCACCTTGACCCAAGTGGATTTTTCGGTGACCCACCTGGAATATCCTTCGCAATATAATACGGATCCTTCGCTTTCATTACAACATCAAAAGTTCCCTCTGGAGTTAATTCATTTGTTTTCCCTGTCGCTACTGGAAAAACCTTTTGGATCTTTCCATCGTCAATATAAGCTAGTTTATTCGTCGCTTTATTTACAATAATAAAAGGATCTCCGGCACGTGGATTATCACCAAGAGGCCAAATAGGTGATAAAGAAAGACATAATATGAAAGAGAGAAGATACGGCATAATAATTCCTACCTTCTATATAAGTTCTTTTATATTATCCTTTCCCTTAAAACGGCTTTTAATGAGTAAATATTGTTCCATTTCATACACAAGTTGAACAAGCTTCGCACGTATCTCAAATTCTTCACGTGTAACGGGCAATGGCATGTCTCTAAATAATTCTCTCATTTCTTGAAGCTGTCTTAAGGAAATAACCCCAGTACTCTCAGGGCTAATAGCATTTCCAATGTTTTCAACCACATCCGCAATCATATCAGCTTGTTCATATGTCCATGATAAAGAAGCTGCTAATGGTATCATCCGTTCTAAAATTTCGAATTGTTGCATGCGCATATTAAAATAACGATAGTAATAGCCATCTTCTCGCATAAATGCATTCTCAAGTTTCTTAAACGATAAATCCCTTGCTTCATTTAGCATATTTTCAGTTTCAATAAGTTCTGCCCCGCTCCAGCTACTTTCTCTGTTTCGTAAATACACGACCATTTCAAACAAAATTGTTTTAAAGTTACTTTCTATTGTATCCTGATACTCTTTTAGCTTATTTTCACTACTTGGCATATACATATTCACTAATAAAGCCACGCTAATTCCTATCGTTAATATCGCAATTTCATTCCCAACAATAAGCCATGTAATTTGTTTCAATGAATATAGATGCATCACAATAACTGAACTCGTGACAATACCTTCTTGAATTTTGAGCATAACTGCAGTCGGAATAAATGTAAGTAATAATATACTAATTGCAAGTGGTGTATATCCAATTGTTTCAAAAATACAAAAAGCGAATACCATTGATAATACACAAGCTAAAAAACGATGTAACGACACTTGAAGTGATTTACGTTTCGTATTTTGTACACATAATATAACTAAAATGCCCGCTGAACTATAAAATTCTAATCCTAATAACTGCGCAATAAAAACGGCTGCGCCTGTCCCTATTGCTGTTTTTACTGTACGGTATCCAATTTTGAACATAGCACTGCTCCTATATGTATAAACGTATTTACAGTTAGTATAAAAAAAGGATGACACAATGTCATCCTTTTCTACTTATTATTCACGCAACCTTTACATATTACAATATTTTTTGTAAAAATTGTTGCGCACGTTCACTTTTCGGTGCTACAAAAAATTCTGTTGGCGCGCTATCTTCTACAAGCTTTCCACCATCTAAAAAGAGAACACGATCTGCTACTTCTTTTGCAAATCCCATTTCATGTGTAACAATCACCATTGTCATTCCTGTCGTAACTAATGATTTCATAACTTCTAACACTTCTTTTACCATCTCTGGATCTAGTGCTGATGTTGGTTCATCAAATAACATCACTTCTGGTTCCATCGCTAACGCTCTCGCAATTGCTACACGTTGCTTTTGTCCCCCCGAAAGACGATTCGGATACGTATCTTTTTTATCTAATAAACCGACCTTTTCTAAAAGTTTCTCGGCTTTCTTGTCAGCTTCTTGTTTCGTTACTCCTTTTACATTGATAGGAGCATACGTAATATTTTCTAATACAGTCATATGAGGAAATAGGTGAAAATGCTGAAATACCATTCCGACATTTTCACGAACGTGCATAATATTCGTTTTCGGATTCGTTACTTCTTCCGTTCCAATCCAAATGTGACCATTTGTCGGTGCTTCTAGCACATTCATACAACGTAAAAATGTTGATTTCCCTGATCCAGACGGTCCAATAATTGCTACTACTTCCCCTTTTTCAATCGTTGTTGTAATCCCTTTTAATACTTCGTTTTTTCCAAATGATTTATGAAGGTTTTCAATTTTAATCACTTTTCTTCATTCTCCCTTCAATTGCCTTCCCGACTAATGTAAGAATAATGACTAGCATATAATAAATGAGTCCAACAAAAAGTAATGGTTCAAGATATTTAAACGTTTCACCGCCTACAATGTAAGCACGGCGCATTAAATCGGTCGCTCCTATTACTGTTACTACAGCCGATTCTTTCGTAAGTGTCGCAAACTCGTTCACAAGCGCTGGTAATATATTTTTTAATGCTTGAGGGAAAATGATATTTCGCATCATTTTCCCGTAAGGAATTCCTAAAGCCATCGCTGCTTCTGTTTGTCCTTTATCAACCGCTTGAATGCCGGCACGAATTACCTCTGACATATATGCACCTGAATTTAAGCTAAATGCTAATACAGCTGCTACGAATGCTGGTATTTCATAACCAATTATTTGCGGGACACCGAAATAAATAATCATTAATTGCAATACAAGTGGTGTACCACGGAAAATTGATGTATAAAAATCTGCCGCTATATTTAATGCTCGTATTCTAGCAATTTTGCAAAGCGCTAATAACGTTCCTAAAATAAACCCAACTAACGCTGATACTGCTACAATTTTTAAAGTAACTTCTAGGCCTTTTAGTATATATGGTATCGAAGGCGTAATCGCCGAAAAATCTAAGTTCATTCTTTTCATTCCCCTCACAGAAAAGTGAAAGGCAGCTTATTTTTCGCTGCCAAACCATTTCTTCACTAATTTATCCATTTCTCCATTTTCTTGCATTTTTTTAATTACTTTATTAAATTCTGCTGTTTTATCACTATTTTTCGGAAGGGCAATTGCTGCTCCTACTTCTTCTGGCGCTTCTTTAATTTCAATTCCTTGTAATTCTTTCATTTTTTCTAAATAATTTTTAGCAACTGTGTCTTCTATAATTGCAGCGTCAAAACGACCAGCTTTAATTTCTTGTACGATTTCTGGTATACGGTCACGTCCCTCAACTTTGAAATCGACTTGTTTTTTAAATTCTGCTGCTTTCTCTTCTTGGATAGATCCTGTTTGTACTCCTACTTTTTTCCCTTTTAAATCCTCTACAGATTGAATATTAGAATCCTTTTTAGAAACGACCATGTTTTTCGCAACAAAATATATATCTGTGAAGTCAACATTATTTTTACGCTCTGCCGTTGGCGTCATACCTGCCATTACGAAATCAACTTTTCCTGAGCTAAGGGATGCTAATAAACCACCAAAATCCATATCTTTCACTTTCACTTCATAACCAAGTTCTTTTCCGATATATTTAGCAACATCAACATCAAAGCCGATAATTTCATCACTTTTTGAAGCCTCTACGTATTCATATGGTTTATAATCTGCTGAAGTCCCCATAACCAGTACTTTCTTATTTTTTCCAGTAGCCTTTTCTTCCCCATTACTACAAGCACTGAACATACTTACAATTAAAATAAGTGCAAACGATATTGATAATAACTTCTTCATCTTTCTTCCCCCTAATAATGTATATTTAAAAGTTTAATAGAATATTTATTCGATGTTTGTATTGTATCAGCACTTTAATTTTTATGCAATATATAAAATAAAAATAAATAAAATATCAATACAAACAACGTTTGTTATGTATAAAACATTGCATAAAACAACATAACTATGCATATCCCATAAATTTTAATACTAAATAAAAAAAGGCGGTACATCCACTTCATTGTGGACGTACCGCCTTTTCGCTTATATTTATAGTTCTTCACAATTCTCTTCGAAATAAGATTGTAGTTTTGCAATAACTTGCATTGGTTCATGACCTTCAATTTCATGACGTTCTACCATCGTTACAATTTTTCCATCTTTTAATAAAGCGAATGATGGAGAAGAAGGTGGATATCCTTCGAAATATTCACGAGCTTTTGCTGTCGCTTCTTTATCTTGACCTGCAAACACCGTTACAAGATGGTTAGGACGTTTATCATAATGTACGGAATGCGCAGCAGCAGGACGAGCAATACCACCTGCACAACCACATACAGAGTTTATCATTACAAGTGTTGTTCCATTTCTTTTAAACGCTTCTTCTACTGCTTCCGGCGTCGTCAATTCTGTATATCCAGCAGAGACAATCTCTTCACGCGCTTGGCGGACAACATCATTCATAAAAAAGTTAAAATTAATCAATCTTTTCCCTCCTCTAAAACTATCTATTTGTATCTTACCAGTTAATGTTTATGAAATACAAGTAAGTTTACTTGTATTTAGGCATAGAAAAGGTGTTAGAGCCCTTGCTCTAACACCTTTTTTTTTAATGGCCACGATGCTTTTGCTTTGCTTTTTGTACTTTAATTAAACGTCTTCTTTGTTTTTCAGCTTCTCGCTTCTCTTTAGACTGCACTTTCTTTTCTTGTTTATACAATTCATAAGATAAACTAATCGCTTCTTGTGCCTTAGTAAAACGCTTTACATTTACTTCTTTTGCCGCTTGTCGTATGATACGTTTTATATTTTTTGGACGCTGTTTTTCTTCCACTTCCACACCGCATTTTGCAACATGCTGGAAATATGCTAACATTGGACCATTCACAAATATAAGTACTTCTTCATCTGAAGGTTCCATTCCAAAAATATACCTTGCTCCATACAATTTTCCTTTTTCTTTATGCGTAATAATTCCTACGAAAAATTGACCATCGTGATATACTGTCAAATCCATTGACAGCCCCTCCTTTAAAAAAATTAGAAATACTGGACATCCCGGAGGGGAAGGTTACTGACATGAAATCATGCGTCTGGACTACCGACCAGAACTGTGTTTTTGTATTTCTTTCACTATTATTATATCTCTTTTTCCATAATCTTCATATATTCACCAATCATTTTTTTATGCGATCCTACAATATAGTCAGGTAGTTCTGTTAGTGGGAAGAATGTAAGCTGAACCGCTTCTTCTTTATTCATAACAAACTCCCCTTCATATTCATCCGTATAATAGGCTGTCGTTACGGATTGAAATTCATCACCATTTGCTAGTTTTGTAAAATAATTCGCTCCCGAAAATACATTAATTAATCGCAAGTTCTTCACTTCTATTCCTGTCTCTTCATATACTTCACGGCAAGCTGTTTCTTCTGGTGATTCGCCAAGCTCCATTAATCCGCCAGGCAATCCCCATTTTCCGTAAGGCTCTGTTCTTTGCTGTAATAAAACATCCCCATTTTCATTTATAACGAGTACAACAGCACCAACTAAAATTAAAGGGCGATGACCAACTATT
Source organism: Bacillus pretiosus (assembly GCF_051294775.1). Lineage (NCBI taxonomy): Bacteria > Bacillati > Bacillota > Bacilli > Caryophanales > Bacillaceae > Bacillus > Bacillus pretiosus. Next base: position 672,472 of record NZ_JBPPHF010000002.1, on the reverse strand, counting down.
TTTCGTAATTCTTCTACATATCCCATCGTATCGCCTCCTTTTTCGTTGTCCACACTATTGTATCATATGTATGAAACGACAAAATGCGTATATTTTTCATTTTTTTAACAAAATATTTATTTTATGTGCTTCATCTACTGTAGCTAACATAATGGATTCAACTTCTGCGTTTTTCTCTAGAAATTCTCTCGCCCATTCTTCTGTTTTCCCTAATAAAGCAAGAACATCTTTCTGAATGCTCCCATCCTTTACTAATACAAATGAAACTGGAGATTTTTTTCCCGCCACTTTCAGATCAAGCCGCGAAACTGCTTCATATTCTGGATACTGAAATATAGAAACGACACCGTTCGCTTCCCATAATGCTAATTTAATCTTTTGAATATCACTCACATTTCGCATACGAAGTTCCGAAAATAAATATTCCACCGTAATTCTCGCTTTTTTCAAATTGCTAAAATCAATGGAACCATTGTGTATAAGAATAATAGGTGCTGGCTCTAAAAAGCGTCTCCATCTATCCCATTTCAACATTAAGACTGAGCTTATAATGTGAAGTACAACGAGTATGAACGTTGTAATCATTGATCCGAGTAATCCTACTTTTTCATCAGATAATGCGTTAGAAATATTTCCACCAAGCAATAATACTAATACGACATCTAAAAAACGAAGTTGCGCGATGGATCTTTGCCCCATCGCTTTCGCAACTAATATTAAAAATATGTATGCTATAATAGCCCGAATAACCCATTCACTATTGGAAAGATGCCGTGCCCCTTCAAAAATATGCATATGCATCACTTTGCACTCCTTACCCGTCTCAAACTGCTACTTTGTTTTAGTTTGCAACGTTTAAGAGCATATATGTAAAAAAGCTGGTTCGTATTTACACGAACCAGCTTTTTTACTTAACAGAAAACATATACTTTTTATACGTTTTCCGTACCGATAATATGAGACCCATCATAATCATATTCGAGAACAAGGAACTTCCCCCATACGATAAGAACGGTAATGCAATCCCTTTTACAGGCATTAATCCAACGATCATACCGATGTTTTGGAATATTTGAACCGTTAATATTCCAATTGCTCCAGCACATAATAATGTACCGAATAAATTATCAGCAGAATAACCGATAATAATTGTTCGATATAGTAGTAATAGGAACAAAAATACAACTAACGCGGCTACGATAAATCCACCTTCTTCGGCAATTGTAGCAAAAATAAAGTCAGTATGCTTCTCAGGGATATAGACGTTCCCTTCGCCAAATCCTTTCCCTTCCATACCGCCACTACCTACAGCTAAAATCGATTGCTGTGTTTGATAACCTTGATCTGCATTTTCAAATGGATTTAACCAACCTACAATACGTGATTGTTGGTGAGGTTTTAGTAACGTAACTAACTTATTAAAGAAGAAATCCTCATACCTTACGTAAATAAATATTAACGTAGATAATACGGTCACCGGAATAACTGTACATAACGCTATCAATTTCTTCTGAATACCTGACATAAATAAAATACATGCAATAGCAGCAGCATATAAGAACACCATCCCTGTATCCGGTTGGCTATATACAACAGCCATAGGCGGAAGGGATACTAACACAATTTTACCTACTAATTGTAAATCCGTTTGGAATGTCCTTGCCATATACTGTGCATTATGTTTCACTGCTATACTTGCTACTACGAGAAGCAATGAAATTTTGAAAAACTCAGATGGTTGAATTTGTCCAACTAACGGAAATACAAACCATCTTTTTGCACCTAATTTTTCAGGTGTGAAAGTGGAAACCGGTAGTATTTTCAAAAGAATAAGTGAACCAAATCCAACGATATAAAGTGGCCAAGACAATTTTTGTAATTGATCTAAGTCGATGCTTGCAACAAGCAATAACAATACAACTCCAATTATGTAGTTCAAACCCTGTTTCATCGCAAAGTTTGCCTCTCCATATTGGCCAGTTTGCTGACTGCTATATATAGCGGCTATACTCGTAACACATAATGCTAACAAAATTAATATTAATTTTACATCTAAACTTTTTAGAAACTCGGTACTTCTTTTCATGACATCCTCCTGAAACATTGTTACAGCAAAATAAAAAACCAGGAGTCAACATTCTTCATGTTTTGACGACTGATTACACATTATCTATAAAACACTTATATAGAATAACTCTCTTTTTCATACAATACAATATATTATACTACAGTTTCGTCAGTAAGATTTGCCAAAAAAATTATTCTTTTCTTATTTTATATCCATATACCATATATCAGCAATGTATTTTCATAAATTCCTAATACATAATCGTTCATTGTAAGATTACTGGGGAAGATATTATACATATAGTAGGATGTAGATGAAGAAATAAGATGATAAAAAGCTCGCATAAGCGAGCTTTTTATTAATATACAGATGTATTATTTTCTGACGTATTTTCTAAAATTTCTTTTACACGTCCTAAGAACTTACCACAAATTAAGCCATCTAGTACACGATGATCAAGTGATAAACATAAGTTAACCATGTCGCGAGCACCGAACATACCATTATCCATAATTACTGGGCGTTTTACAATTGATTCAACTTGTAAAATAGCCGCTTGTGGATAATTAATAATACCCATAGATTGAACAGAACCAAATGATCCTGTGTTATTAATTGTAAATGTTCCACCTTGCATTTCGTCCGCTTTTAACGATTTCGTACGTACTTTTCCTGCAAGCTCTGTAATTTCACGAGCGATACCTTTAATCGTCTTCTCATCCGCGTGTTTAATTACTGGTACAAATAGTTCGTCCTCTGTTGCAACAGCGATAGAAAGGTTAATATCTTTCTTCTGAACGATCTTATCGCCAGCCCACATTGAATTGATTTGAGGATACTCTTTTAACGCTTGCGCTACTGCTTTTACGAAGAAAGCAAAGAACGTTAAATTAAAGCCTTCGCGCTTTTTGAAATCACCTTTAATTGAATTACGGTATGACACAAGGTTTGTCACATCTACTTCAATCATCATCCAAGCATGTGGCGCTTCGTGTTTACTACGTAACATGTTCGCTGCAATTGCTTTACGCACACCTGTTACTGGAATTTCGATATCGCCAGGCATTGTTGGTACAGAAACTGGTTTTGCAGCTTCTACTTTTTGTGCTACTGGCGCTGCTTTTGGTGCTTCTGGACGCGCTTCTACTACTGCTGCTACCGCTTCCTCTTTCTTCGCACCTGCTTGCGGAATATTTCCAGATTCCACCAGCTTTAAAATATCTTTACGAGTGATACGGCCATTTGCTCCCGTACCTTCTACTAAATCTAAATCAACATTATGCTCACCTGCAAGTTTTAAAACAGCTGGTGAAAAACGTGGTTTTCCATCAGTTGGTTGTTTTGCCTTCGGTGCTTTTTCAGACGTAGCTACTTCTGACTTTGGTTCTTCTTTTGTTTTTTCCTCAACAGCTGTCGCTGCTACTTCATCTGCGCCTTCTACTTGAATAACACAAACTACTTCACCTACAGCTAACGTCTCACCTTCACCAGCAATTAATTCTTTCACAATACCAGTGAAAGAAGATGGTACTTCAGCATTTACTTTATCAGTCATTACTTCTGCAAGTGGATCATACTTGTTTACATGATCGCCAACATTAACGAGCCATTTACTAATTGTACCCTCTGTAACGCTCTCCCCGAGCTGAGGCATTGTGATATTTTCTACAGCCATGTATAGTCCCCCCGATTAAAATTCCGCAAGTTCACGCATTGCTTTTTCAACTTTATCTGGATTTACCATAAAGAATTTTTCCATTGTTGGTGCATATGGCATTGCTGGAACGTCTGGACCTGCAAGACGTGCGATTGGCGCATCTAAATCAAACAGACAGTTTTCAGCAATAATTGCTGCCACTTCACTTATAATACTTCCTTCTTTATTGTCCTCTGTTACAAGAAGAACTTTACCTGTTTTAGAAGCTGCTTCAATGATTGCTTCTTTATCTAATGGATATACAGTACGTAAATCAAGAACATGTGCAGAGATGCCATCTTGCGCTAACTTTTCAGCTGCTTGAAGAGCAAAGTGAACACATAATCCGTACGTGATAACAGTAATATCATCACCTTCGCGTTTTACATCTGCTTTTCCGATTGGTAATACGTAATCATCCTCTGGCACTTCACCTTTAATTAAGCGATATGCACGCTTATGCTCAAAGAATAATACTGGATCTTCATCACGAATTGCTGCTTTTAATAAACCTTTTGCATCATACGGTGTAGAAGGAATGACAATTTTTAAACCTGGTTGGTTCGCAAACATCGCTTCCACAGATTGTGAATGATACAATGCACCGTGAACACCTCCGCCAAATGGCGCACGAATTGTAACTGGACAAGTCCAATCGTTATTAGAACGATAACGAATTTTTGCTGCCTCAGAAACAATTTGGTTTACTGCTGGCATGATGAAATCAGCAAACTGCATTTCAGCGATTGGACGCATACCATACATTGCCGCACCAATTGCTACCCCAGCAATTGCAGATTCTGCAAGCGGTGCATCAAGCGCACGATCTTCACCAAATTGATCATATAATCCGTGTGTCGCTTTAAATACGCCACCTTTTTTACCAACATCTTCACCTAAAACAAATACTTTATCATCGCGTTCCATTTCTTCGCGCATTGCTAATGTAATAGCATCAATATAAGACATTACAGCCATGAAACGTTCCCCCCCTATTCTGCGTATACGTGCTTCAATGCATCTTCAGGTGCTGCATACGGAGCATTTTCTGCATATTCTGTTGCTTCATTTACGATATGCATAATTTCGTCTAACATTTGTTTTTCAAATTCCTCAGTTAACACGCCAGCTTCTTTTAAATAAGCTGCAAATGTTATGATTGAATCTTTTTTCTTTGCTTCTTCTACTTCTTCTTTATCACGATAAACACGATCATCGTCGTCACTAGAATGTGCTGTTAAACGATATGATACTGTTTCAATTAAAGTTGGGCCTTCACCACGACGGCCGCGGTCTGCTGCCTCTTTTACAGCTTTATATACTGCAAGTGGATCGTTTCCGTCTATTGTATATCCAGGCATACCGTAACCAATTGCACGGTCTGATACGTTTTTACATGCTAATTGTTTTTCAACTGGAATAGAGATTGCGTATTTATTATTTTCACACATGAAAATAACAGGTAGTTTGTGTACACCAGCAAAGTTTGCCCCTTCATGGAAGTCACCTTGGTTTGAAGAACCTTCTCCAAATGTAACAAACGTTACTAAATCTTTCTTTTCCATTTTTCCAGCTAATGCAATACCAACTGCATGTGGTACTTGCGTTGTTACTGGAGATGATCCTGTCACAATACGATTTTTCTTTTGACCGAAGTGACCAGGCATTTGACGACCACCAGAGTTTGGATCTCCAGCTTTCGCGAAAGCAGACAACATAAGCTCTTTAGCTGTCATACCGAACGCTAGTACAACACCCATATCACGGTAGTATGGTAATGCATAATCTTTCTCTCTATCAAGAGCGAATGCTGCTCCAACTTGTGCAGCCTCTTGTCCTTGACAAGAAATTACGAATGGAATTTTACCCGCACGGTTTAATAACCACATACGTTCGTCGATTTTACGTGCAAGTAACATCGTACGGAACATTTCTAATACTTGCTCATCACTTAAGCCAAGCTCTTCATGGCGCTTTTCTTTTACTTCTGCCATTTTTCATAACCTCCTAAATCCACATTTTTATGCGTGTAACGCTTTTCCATCTACAGCTAATGCTGCTTCACCAATCGCCTCAGATAATGATGGATGCGGATGAATTGTATGTGCTACTTCCCACGGTGTTGCATCAAGTACTCTTGCAAGACCAGCTTCAGAAATCATATCTGTTACATGTGGTCCAATCATATGAACACCAAGAATGTCATTTGTTTCTTCATCAACTACAAGTTTTACGAAACCATCTGATTCGCCGTATACAAGTGCTTTTCCGATTGCACGGAATGAGAACTTACCTACTTTTAACTTATAGCCTTTTTCTTTCGCTTCTTGTTCTGTTAAACCGACAGAAGCAACTTCTGGACTGCTATATACGCATTTTGATACCATAGAGTAATCAATTGGTGTAACTTCTTTACCAGCAATATGTTCCACTGCAACAATTCCTTCATGAGAAGCAACGTGAGCAAGTTGTAAGCCGCCGATTACATCTCCGATTGCGTAAATATGAGATTCTTTCGTTTGATAAAACTCATTTGTTTGAATGTATCCTTTTTCCACAACGATATCCGTATTCTCTAAACCAATATTTTGCGTATTGGCTTGTCTTCCTACAGATACAAGCATTTTTTCTGCTTTAAATTCTTTATTCTCACCGTTATGTTCAGCTTGAATTGTTACTCCGTTATCTTTTACCAATGTTTCTGGTAATACTTTTGCACCAGTTACCACTTTAATACCTTTTTTCTTGAATAGACGTTGCATTTCTTTTGAAACGTCCTGATCTTCTAGTGGTAATATCGTTTTCGCATACTCTAATACTGTAACTTCTACACCGAAGTCAGCAAGCATAGATGCCCACTCAATACCGATTACACCGCCACCAACGATAATAATTGAGCTAGGAAGCGTTTCCATTTTTAGGGCATGATCGGAAGACATTACATACTCTCCGTCTAATTCTAAACCTGGTAATGAATTCGGACGAGAACCTGTTGCAACAAGTACATTTTTTGGAATTAACATTTCATTCTCTTCTCCACTTGCAAGTTCAACTGAAATTGTCCCTGGCATTGGAGAGAAAATAGATGGGCCAAGAATACGGCCGATACCTTCAAACACATCAATTTTACCTTGTTTCATTAAGTGTTGAACACCTTTATGAAGTTGCGTTACAATCTTCTCTTTACGCTCTTGCACTTTCGCAAAGTTTAGTTCTACATTACTTGCAATAACTCCGAACTCTTCGCTTTTTTTAGCAGTTGCGTATACTTCCGCACTACGTAAAAGAGCTTTACTAGGAATACATCCTTTGTGCAAACAAGTACCACCAAGATTTTCTTTTTCAACAAGTGCAGTTTTTAAACCTAGTTGTGATGCTCGAATAGCAGCAACATATCCACCAGTACCGCCGCCAACGATGACTAAATCATATTCTCTTGCCATTATCTCAACCCCTAGCTACTGTTTGTTTTTCTCGTACAACATACTCTTTCGGCGCTTCTTCTTCACGTAATACACGAAGTGCTCCTTCTGCTAATGCTTGTAATTCATCTTCCCCTGGATGTACGATAACATCTGCAATCCAGTCAACACGTTCTTTTATTTCATCAACAAGAATTTTACTGTACGCAAGTCCACCAGTTAAAACGATTGCATCAATTTTCCCGTGAAGTACAGCGCTAGCTCCGCCAATCTCTTTTGCAACTTGATATGCCATTGCTTTATAAATAAGAGTTGCTTCCGGATCACCTTTTTCAACCATTTGTTCTACTTTGATCGCATCATTTGTACCGATTAGGCTTACAAGTCCACCTTGTCCAACAAGTTTTTTAACCATTTCGTCACGGTAATACTCACCAGAGAAACACATCTCCACTAATTGCCCTACCGGTACTGTACCCGCACGCTCTGGACTAAATGGGCCTTCTCCGTTTAAGCCGTTATTCACATCAATAACTTTTCCTTTTTTATGAGCACCAACTGTAATACCGCCACCCATATGTGTAACTAATAAATTTAAATCCTCGTATTTGTGATTTAATTCTTCAGCCACTTTACGAGCAACTGCTTTTTGGTTTAATGCATGGAAAATACTTTTACGTTCCATACCAGCAATACCACTTATACGAGCAACCGGCTCCATTTCATCTACAACGACAGGATCTACTATGAATGCCGGAATATTTAATCCAGAAGCGATTTCATATGCTAAAATGCCTCCAAGGTTTGAAGCATGATGACCGCTAAACCCATTTTTCAAATCTTCTAACATCGAATCGTTTACTGTGTATGTTCCGCCTTCGATTGGACGAAGTAATCCCCCACGCCCACAAACTGCGTTTAACTTTGAAATGTTAATACCGTGAGAATGTAGAACTTCTAAAATCGTTTCTTTGCGAAACTCATATTGATCGATAATTCTCTTATATTTTCCAATTTGTTCTTCGTCATGACGAATAGTTTCTTCTAAAACGGGCCTTTCATTATCAAAAACACCAATTTTTGTGGATGTACTACCCGGATTAATAACAAGAATTCGATTTAAAGACACTGTTGCTACCTCCACTAATAAATTCAAAAGGAGGTGGAAACCTCATAAGAGGTAACCACACCTTTTGTAAAAGTAATATATGAATGATTAGCGACGGCTAATAATGTCGTGACCGTTGCGTAAGTATGTGCTACGAGAGTTTTTCAAGCTTGCAATGCGCTCTTCAGCTAAACGATCTGCTGCTACATAAGTTGCAATGCCATCGCGTTTTGAAATTTCGATTACTTTTGCAATTGTGTCATAAATAGACTCAACACGTTTTAGTGCACGTTCTCTATTGTATCCATATAATTCGTCTGCTACGTTAATTACACCACCAGCATTAATAACATAGTCTGGTGCGTATACAATACCCATTTCATGAATCATGTCGCCGTGACGATTTTCTTTTAATTGGTTATTTGCAGAACCTGCGATTACTTTTGCTTTAAGTTGTGGAATAGTTTCGTCATTAACTGTTGCGCCTAATGCACATGGTGCGTAAATATCACATTCAACACCGTAAATTTCATTTGGCTCAACTGCTGATGCACCGAATTCTTCTACCGCGCGTTGTACAGCTTCTTTATTAATATCTGTAACGATTAATTTTGCTCCTTCAGCATGTAAATGTTTGCATAGGTGATACGCTACGTTACCAACACCTTGAACAGCAATTACTTTTCCTTCTAAATTATCAGTACCGAAAGCCTCTTTCGCAGCTGCTTTCATACCACGATAAACACCGTATGCAGTTACTGGAGATGGGTTACCAGAAGAACCGAATGATGGTGAAATACCTGTTACAAAATCAGTTTCTTCGTGAATAATATCCATATCATCTACTGTTGTACCAACATCTTCAGCTGTAATGTAACGTCCGTTTAGTCCTTGAATGTATCGTCCTAATGCACGGAACATCGCTTCGCTCTTATCTTTACGTGGATCACCGATAATTACTGTTTTCGCACCACCTAAGTTTAAGCCAGCTGCTGCGTTTTTGTATGTCATCCCTTTTGCAAGACGCAATGCATCTTCAATCGCCGCTTCTTCAGAATCATATGTCCACATTCTTGTTCCACCAAGAGCTGGTCCAAGTGTTGTATCATGAATTGCGATGATTGCTTTTAAACCAGATTCTTTATCTTGACAAAATACTACTTGCTCATAATCATATTTTTCTAAGTATTCGAAGATTTCTAATGTCATTGTCGTTTCCCCCTAGTGTTTTACCCTGTTTGGTTTATTTTGAAGCAGTCGTAACTGCCAATGCTAATGAATATACTTTTGTTTCTGCTGAATCAGCACGAGATGTTAAAACAATCGGTGCTTTTGCGCCAGCAATCATAGCTCCTACTTTTGCATCCGCAAAGTATACGAGTGATTTGTATAGCACATTTCCAGCTTCAATCGTTGGGACGAGTAAAATGTCTGCTTTACCTGCTACATCACTTACTATGCCTTTATGTTCTGCTGCAATTTGTGATACTGCATTATCTAAAGCAAGTGGTCCATCAACGACACAATTTTTAATTTGTCCGCGGCGATTCATTTGAGTTAACATCGCGGCATCAATTGTCGCTTGCATCGCAGGATTCACAACCTCTACTGCTGCAATTGGTGCTACCTTTGGCAAATCTATTCCTATTGCCTGGGCAACTTCTACAGTATTCTGTATAATAGCAGCTTTTTGTGTTACATCAGGTGCAATGTTCATCGCTGCATCTGTAACAAAGATAAGACGATCGTAATTTGGAACTTCAAATGCTGCAACGTGTGAAAGTACGCTACCTTTACGAAGTCCCCACTCTTTATTTAATACAGCTTTCAAAATATTTGCTGTTGGGATGTTTCCCTTCATAAGCACATCTGCTTCGCCATTTCTTACAGCTTTAACAGAAAGTTCTGCAGCCTCAGCACTTGACGCTGCTGCAATCACTTCAATGTGTTCTGAAGTTTGTAAACCATGTTCTTGTAGCATCCCCATTATTTTTTCTTGATTTCCATATAGACGAAATTGAGCTAGCTGTAATTTAATTGCTTTCGCTACAGCTTCAATTACTTCATGATCTTCAGCTACTGCTACAGCCACAGTTTTTTTAGGCTGTCCTGCTGCTTGATCAATTAAGTGTTCTAACTTCATATTTTGTAATCAACCCTTTCCGTCGTCCCTCGTCTATTTATAAAGCAAATACCGTGCCAACTTTCAAAAGTGGTCTTACCAATAATGAAAACGCATTCAAAATGCAGTAAAATCAATACTTTGGAAAATAACAAAACATTCTGTCTTGTTTTGTCGCTTTTTGTATACCATGCAATAAATTGCACGGTACGCAATTTATTGCATGCTATTTTTTGCACACTCATACTTTTCTAGCTTGTAATATAAATTTCGAACCGAAATTCCTAATGCTCTTGCAGTTTTTGTTTTATTTCCATCAAACCTCTCTAAACATTCATGAATGATATGCCCTTCAAACTCTGTCACTAATTGTTCAAGTGGCTTTTCTTCTAATTCAGGTAATAAGTTATTTTGTTTTACCTCAGTCTGCTCCTCTGTATGTAAAGGTGGTAAATGATGGACATCAATATATATTTCGTTATAATTCATAAAGATAATAGCTCGTCCTAAAATGTTTTCAAGCTCCCTCACATTTCCTGGCCATTCATATGATTGTAAATATGAAATAGCCGAATCAGTGAGCCCCTCTACATTCCGACCATAATCTTGGTTAATTTTTTGAATCAATCTGTCTGCAATTGCCGGTATATCTCCTTTTCGTTGACGAAGAGACGGAATTTGAATTGGAATTTTATTTAATCGATAATATAAATCCTCTCTAAACTCTCCTTCTAGAATGCCCTTTTCTAAATTCACATGTGTCGCTGCAATTACCCGGACATTTATAGGTATCGCTTTCGTTCCACCAACTTTTACAATTTCTTTTTCTTGCAACACGCGAAGGAGTTTCGCTTGCGTATTTGCAGACAATTCTCCTATTTCATCTAAAAAGATACTACCGTTATTCGCTTCCTCAAAAAAACCTCGTTTTCCGCCTCTTTTTGCTCCTGAAAATGCACCTTCCTCATAACCGAATAATTCACTTTCTAATAAAGTCTCGGAAATAGCAGCACAGTTTACCCGGACGAATTTATTATATTTTCGATTACTTCCATTATGAATTGCATGTGCAAACAATTCTTTACCCGTTCCAGATTCTCCGCGTAGTAATACTGTTGCCGGTGTATTCGCTCCAAGTTTCGCCTGTTCAATAGCGGCCGTTGTTTCATCTGAATTTCCGACAATGTCATCAAATGAATATTTCGCTTCTAACGTTCGAATAATTTGCCTTGCTCTATTCAATTCATTTGTTAACTTTTGAATTTCTGATACGTCACGAATTACACCAACGCTTCCTTTCAATATCCCATCCACTATAACTGGCGCTACGTTTACAATTACATCACGCTTCTTTTGTCCAATCTTCATATGTATTCCGCGTACCGCCCTACGCGTTCGAAGTACTTTCATATGCATACTTTCACCTTCTACAATATCAGTTGTAGCCGGTTTCCCAATAATGTCCTCTTCTGTTAAACCTGTTAATTTCGTATACGCAGGGTTAATTACTAATCCTCTTCCCTTTTCATCCACGACCGAAATTGCTTCCTCAGACGAGTTGATAATCGCCTCAAGTAACGTTTGAATCTCCTTTAAATCTGTAACTTCTTCCGCAAGATCTACAACCTCTGTTATATCTTTAAAAATCGCAAATGCCCCTTGTACCTCTCCTCCCTCTTTTAATATTGGAATACGGGTTGTAATAATTTTCTTTTCATTCTCTAATGTCAGTTCATAATTTACTTCTATTTGTTTCGTACGTATAATACGAAGCAACTTACTAGTCGGAATAACTTCTAAAATATATTTCCCTACCGCATCTTCTTTTTTATATCCGATAATACGCTCTGCACTTTTATTAAATAGGCGTACTTGTCCCTCTCGATCAATCACAATCATACCGTCATGCGTAGAATTTAAAATTAAATCCCCTTGCTGCGTCTGTTCTTCTAATTTTCCAATTAAACTTTCCTTCTCATGTGCTAATCTCGTAACAATTTTCGCAATATCACCTGGTATAAGAAGAGTATCTTTATGCTTTTTCTTTATTAAATCTTTATGTAAATCATCGTCACCCGTCATATCAAACATTACATCAATATGCATAGAAAGAAACGGCGTTACACTCTCTCCAATTGTAACCCCATATTCCTTAGCCATTTGTAATCCCTTTGCTATCGGATTTATATCAATAATCCCTATAATTTGAAATATATTTGAACTTTGTAACAGATTCAGCAGTGTACTACCACCTTCACCTGCACCAACAATTAAAACTTTTTGTTTCATATATTACACTTCCTCTCGAAGTATCTCTGCAAAATTTTTCACACCCTTATCTTACTCGTTCAGCCCCCTCTTGACAAACCCCCTTTTCATATAACATCATTGAAATAAACAAAATAATCTAAAAAGGAGCGTTTATATGCAGCGTTACCTTGCTCTATCATTAGCACTCATCCCTATTTCATTAGCTGTGTTTGGCATTAAGTTAATGAGAGATACTGTATTCGGGATTCTATTTCCTCCACTCTCTATACTATGGTTACAATTTTTAATCGGCGCTCTCTGCTTCGGGCTCGGGTTTTATATCTTCGGAGGCTTCGTCTTACACCGAGACCGTAAACGAAATAAAGTACAAGCTCGCTTTAGAAGGTAGGAAGGCCCCACTATTTATAAATAAAAAATGAGACCGTTACACGCGGTCTCATTTTTTTATTGGCAATAACATTCTTGCTGTTTCGGGGTAATCAGTAATAATCGCCGAAATATTCATATCAAAATATTTACGCATAAGCGTTTCTTCATTTATTGTATAGGGCCGAACCTCTACACCACTTTCCATCGTTAATTCAGCAACAGCATCTTGAAGATAACGATAATTAGGGTGCACTGCTGTAGCGCCCATTTTTTTCGCATACGCCCACGGACTATGCAAACCTTCACGATATAAAATCGCTGTTTGAATATCAGGAGCCATCATATGACACCTTTTCATACTGTAGTGATTAAATGAAGAAAATATAACACGATCTTCTAGATTACATTTCCGTACAAGCGTTATAACTTCTTCCTCTAAACCTCTGTATGGAATTTTATTATTTTTCAGTTCAATATTAAGTAGCAACTCTGTTTTATCAATCCATTCTAACACCTCTTCTAAAAGAGGTATTTTACAAAAGCCTACTTTATCACCGAATTTATAGCTCGCATCTAATTTACATAAATCCTCATATAAATAATTACGAACCGCACCTTTTCCATTTGTTGTCCGGTCCACTGTTTCATCATGAATGACGACAACTTTTCCATCTTTCGTTAATTGAACATCAAGCTCAATTCCATCTGCTCTAAAAGATTCAGCTGCTTCAAATGAAATCATTGTATTTTCTGGGTACGTTCCCGCTGCACCACGATGTGCAAATATAAGAGTCATCCTCACTCCCCCAATCTTATGCTATACTATACGAAAAAGGAGGTACTTCTATGAGACCATTACAAATTTCTCCAGACACTGCAGTCCGCCTATCAAAAGCATTAGGTGTTCCACTTGAACAACTTATGCATATGCCGCAGCACATTCTAATTCAAAAGTTAGTTGAATTAGAAAAACAAAATAAAGACGAGGAATAATACAGTCCTGTTTTGCAGGGCTTTTTATTATTTTCTATTATATCACGGATGACTTCCCTACTAAAATCCTTTAACAGATATACTATGATTCCATTTAATCTTTTTTTCAAACATTTATAATCAATAAATTAAAACCCCTCTTTTAATAAAAGAGGGGTTTCTTACTACTCATTTCAGTTACTCAAATTATGCATGTTTCTTTTCTTTATTAAAAATCATAAACAATTTATACAACCCTAAAGAAGCTGGAATATTCATAAATGCAAATGCTTCATAAGTATAATGAGGAGCTGTTTCCCATAGTAATAAGAAAGTAAACACCCCTAACGTACTAATCATCGCAATTCGTATAACTTCCGATTCATTTTCATCTTTCTTTTTATAAAGTATAACAGCCGCCAGAACAGCTACATAAACAAATAATTTGATAACATACGAATATACAGTAACGATTTTATACTTCGTTGTACTATAGTTCGATACGTAATTAGTTATCGTGTCGTTCTTCTGCTCAAACCATTGTCCAATACGGTACATGGAGAACTGACTTGATACCCATTCTCTAGTTATTTTTTCATTTAAATGGTGTACATAACCCGTTACACCAAATTCACTGAAACGCTGCACTATAACTTCTTTATTGTGTTCATTTAAATCCTTCGTATTCTTTATGTTTTCATCATCAATATAATCTGCATCTGCCTGATTCCACACACCGTACGTATCTTTGTTCAACCCCATTTTCACCCAATGAGTGAATGGAATTTTTTCAATTTCATTATCGGTACTGAGATTTAGCTTTGTCGTTATACTTTTAAAACTTACAATAAGGATTAAACAAAATAAAACACTACTTAACACCTTTACAGAATACTTCTTACGAAATTTAAAAATATTCTCAATTAAAATCGATAACGCTAACGCCAATGCTGTCGGTCTTATAATATAAGTACAAGCCGCAAAAACTCCTAATAAAATCCATAAAATAATCTTCAACCTTTTTGTTTCCGCTGTTTTCAAACATAAATATGTATACATCGTTGCTGAAATAAAAAATATTACTAATGTATGCGTATAGAAAACTGGCGCCTGCCAATATATAAAAATGTTTAGCACAGATAACACGATCGATATGTGAGCAACTTTAAAGTTTGTAATTTTCCTTACAATCAATACATTTAAAATAATACTACCTGTTATACATACTATTGGTAATATTTTTATCGCCACATCTACGCTTCCTACCAATTTAGCAAAATATCCTCCTAATAATACAATATGTGTATTATATGGATAAAATAGAAGCTGTCCCATTTCTAAAAATTGATTATCTCCATTAAACACAGAGACAATTCCTTGTTTAAGGATGGCATAATCTCCTACAACAGGGTTAAATGCGATAGAAGTAATCATTATTTCCGTCGTCAAAATGATTACGATACCTAAAGCAATCATAATATTTGTGTACGTTCTTTTCATTTTATTAATAACCCATTTATAATACATAAAGAAGAGCGCAAATAAAAGCAACGTCGCCGCTAGAACAGCACCGACTTTTTGGGGAGTGTACTCCTCAGTCGGATAAGGAAATTCACCACTCATCAAAATTGTTTTGGGGATAAAAAATTTACTTACTATCATTGAAAATATAGATAAAAACACCGTCATAACAATGATTGGGTAAGCTCGATTCACTATTTTTTTTAAAGTCATTCGTCCATTCTCCTATATCTCTAACTTTTCCCAATCAATGATACGTTATAGAGATTATGATGTCAAACCCACGTATTTCCTGTACATATCCTTCTTTTCACTACATTTTTTCACATAAATTTATATATTCCCTCAAAACCCTTAAATCGAAGGAAATAAAAAAACTCCCTAAAAGGAAGCTTCTTCGTAATCTATAGTTTATCTCACTATTTACAGGCAGTAAGAATCCCGGCACACAATTTGACGATGGCGTTAGGTGCGGGATGGGAGCCCCTACTAATTAAAGGTTCATTTTATTGCACATGTGGCGCATCTCCTGAATCGTATAGTTCTTTCGCTTTTTCCTCCCCGAATGTAGTTAAAATATAATGTTGCTCTTCTACCGCATCCATCGCTCTAGTGGCTTTACAAGTGCTACCTTCTTGGGCATCCGAGAAATAATTGTGATCTTCTACAATTTGACTAAAATCTTTTTTCGCCCATCTATCAGCAATCTCTAAAAGCTCATTTTTTTCGCAAAGCCACTCTTATTTATGATATTTTTTAATTTTTCAGCATTATTTTGAATCATTGGAATGGATTCTGATTTTCGTTCTGCTACTACTTTTTGATGAGTCATGTGATGCATCACTGTAATGACTTCGCTTTCAGTAGAATTTTCAGTAACATACACATCAACAAAGACTCCATCTACCTCTCTACCTACTATCGTTGGATCTTCTTTTTTATCTATTTGAGCATTCACTTCTTTATCTACTGGATTATCGGCAAGTTCTAACATTCCAAATGTAACTGCAACAGCAAGAACTCCCATAGCTGCTACTAATCCTAGCCAAGTTAATATTTTATTTTTCATTCCCCTTCTCCCTATCTATACCTATTTAATTATCTTATAAAAAAACTCACTTATATGTAATATTACTAAAAACAGGATTTATCTTCCATGATATCAAATGATCTCTTGTTCTCAATAAAATAAAAAGACCAACGAATTCTAAAATTCATTGGTCATTAAATAAAAAGTTCATTGGTTTTACATTTAATATCGAGTATAAATTTAAAGAATGATTAAGCTTTACTAAAACTTAAATCCCTTACTATCTTTACTCTCAGCTAGCCTTATGTTCAAGTCTCAGCTTATCCGCAACCATTGCGATGAACTCGGAATTCGTAGGTTTTGCTTTTGACATGGATACTGTATAACCGAATAAGGACGAAATAGAATCAATATTCCCACGACTCCATGCTACTTCAATTGCGTGACGGATTGCACGCTCGACGCGGCTTGCTGTTGTATTATATTTCTTCGCGATATCTGGATACAATACTTTCGTAATAGATCCAAGTAATTCGATATCATTGTACACCATAGAGATTGCTTCCCTTAAGTACATATACCCTTTAATATGAGCAGGCACACCGATTTCATGAATGATACTCGTAATGCTCGCGTCTAAGTTTTTCGGTTTTCCATCTATTGTAGTTGCTGAACGGAAAGATGGAAGTGGACGTTTAATGGTAGCGTTCGCCTTACCGCTCACTTGACGAATATGACTCGTTAAATTCTCCATATCAAATGGTTTTAATATGAAATATGAAGCACCTAAGTCAACAGCTTTTGTCGTCACATCTTCTTGTCCAAATGCTGTCAACATAATTACGCTAGGCTGTCTTAGCCTTTCAATATTTCGCATTTTCTCTAGTACAGCTAAACCATCTAAATGTGGCATAATAATGTCTAAAACAAGTACATCCGGCTGCTTATCATTTAATAAATTTAAACACTCTTGACCATTATAAGCAGTACCGATTACTTCCATATCATCTTGAGCAGCTACGTAACTCTCTAGCATTGATACTAATTCTTTATTATCATCTACAAGACAGACTTTAATTTTCTCCACAGCTTTTCCTCCCTTACCGAATCGATTCTCCGACATGTGTATCCTTCTAGGCTACATGAATTGTTCGACAATTGTGTGAAAATTCCCTTTTAAAGTTTGTTACTTTCCGATAAAATCACAAAAAAATATGTTTATCGTTCATTTATTCCCTTTCGCAACACATTCCATCATAGAAATACAACGAAACGTTCAACCCTTTTCTTTTATTTTACAACAAAAAACACCTCTTGCGGAGCTTTTACAAAATTTCAACGAATTTTTCAAAAGAAAAGCGAGCTAATTAATAATTAGCTCGCTTTTCTTTCTTGTTCATAAATGTTAATTCCAGCCTCATGTAACATCCATTCAATATGAACACCATATCCTGACGTTGGATCATTTACAAATACATGTGTAACAGCACCAATTACTTTCCCGTTTTGTACAATTGGACTTCCGCTCATGCCTTGTACGATACCACCCGTTTTCGCTAATAAACGTTTGTCTGTTACTTTTATTACCATGCCTTTTGTAGCTGGAAACTTTTGCGGTACTGTACTTACAACTTCAATATCAAACGCTTCCACTTTATCTTTATCAATAACTGTTAATATTTTTGCCGGTCCCTCTTTTACTTGATGAGATAGTGCAATAGGCATCGCTTTATCCATTACGCCATTTGGTATATTTGTATTCAATTTCCCGAATATACCAAATGGACTATTTATTGTAATATTACCAATCACTTCACGATCTGGTGAGAACCTCGCTAATTTCTCTCCTGGATTCCCATGACTACCTCTTTCAATTGATGTAACTGTCGAACGCATAATTTGTCCATCTTCGACTTGAATCGGCTTTTTCGTATCGTTATCAGAAATGACATGACCAAGTGCCCCATATTTCATAGAATCAGGATGAACAAATGTCATTGTTCCGATTCCAGCTGCCGAATCACGAATATATAAACCAATACGATAAGACGATTCTCCACTGTCTTTTTGTGGTGTTAACTTAGTGCGGATATGTTTTCCATCTCTTAACAAAACAAGATTAAGCGGTTCACCTGTCTCACCACTATTATGAATAAATGGTGCTACATCACTCATTCTTTCAATTGTTTTACCATTAATTTCAGTAATCATATCTCCAATTTGCACACCAGCTGTTTCACCAGGAGATACTTTCCCTTTTTCAGTTTGAATTAAATGATGGCCTACAACAAGTACCCCTTTTGTATTTAACTTCACACCAATTGATTGTCCACCTGGAATAACTTTAAAATCTTTCAATACTTTCACATTTACTTTTTTCACTGGAAAACCAGCAAGCTGAAACACCATATCTGCTTCACCATTTTGATGAGGATTTACCATAAGTCCTTGTTTTTGTTCATTGGAACTTACTGTAAACACATGACGATCTGTAGATGAAGCGTGAAAAACTGGTAATGAAGCTATTTCTGATTGTTGCCCTTCAAAAACAACAAGTTGCTTCGGGGATGAAATAAACGTCCGAAGCGGTTTAAAACACCCAATAAAAACTAAAGAAACAAGGAGACAAAGACCTATTATTTTGCGAAATCTTTCTAATCTCAATTTGTTCACTCTCCTCGCTCCTACCCCACATTCAGCCTCTTGGCTTCACTTTTTAATCTCTCCTTGCAGTGCTTTATTTATAACCGGAAGAATTAAGAAATCATTATTTGAGAAAAAAAGCTATCCATTACTGGATAGCCTCTGCTGTCTGTTTAAAATGATGCGCTTGCGTAAGTAATTCTTTCGCATGTTCTGTCGTTAAATCTGTAATTTCCACACCAGAAATCATTCGAGCTATTTCTGTTACTTTATCCTCCATAGTTAAAACGGTAACTGATGTAATTGTCCGATCATTCGCTACTTGTTTTCGAATAAATAAATGTGAATCCGCCATTGAAGCTACTTGAGGTAAGTGCGTAATACAAAGTACTTGCGAGTTTACTGATACTCGATAAATTTTTTCCGCAATAGCCTGTGCAACCCGACCACTTACACCAGTATCCACTTCATCAAAAATAACAGATGCAACACCTTGATGCTTAGAAAAAATGCTTTTTAAAGCTAAAATAATACGAGATAACTCTCCGCCAGAAGCGACCTTTGAAAGTGGTTTTAGCGGCTCACCTGGATTTGTTGAAATATAAAATTCCACATGATCGTAGCCATCCGCCGTAAGTCTTACCGGGGCACCCTCAACAAGAGGCTCTTCAGCATTTCCTTCTCTCTTCATGATTCTCACTTCAAATTTTGTTTTCTCCATATATAATTCTTTTAATTCCTGATGAATGGCATTTGTAAGATGCTCTGCAAGCTCATGACGCATATTACTTAACGACGTTGCTTCTTGCAGAATAACACTTTCTAATTCCTTTAATTGCTTCTTCGTCGTTTCAATATGAACGTCTTTATTTTCAATCGTAAAAATTTCTTGTTCAATTTTATCAGCATACGCTAAAATCTCTTCTACAGTATTTCCATATTTTCTCTTTAGCATACGAATTTCATTTAAACGCGTTTCAATTTCGTCTAAACGCTTCGGATCATATTCCATCATATCGAGCTTTTCTCTAAGTTGATATGCAACTTCTTCTAATAAGTAGTAGCTATTTGCAATTGAATCATGATTTTCTTGATAAACTTCATCTAAATGTGTAATACTCTCCATTTGTCCCATTGCGCTTCGTACATTATCTAACCCTTGTCCGTCAGCGCTTAATGAGCGATATGCATCGCCTAATGCTTTGTAAATTTTTTCGAAATTAGAAATTTGCAATCGTTCTTCAGTTAATTCAATTTCTTCATCCATCTTTAAATCCGCCTTACTGATTTCTTCATGCTGGAATTGAATTAAATCTAAGCGATGCGCCATTTGTTGTTCATTTTCACTTAACGATTTTAACTGTTTTTTTAATTTCTCATAGTCAGCGTATACATTTTGATATATACCCAATTGTTTAACAATGCGATCTCCATCAAAATGATCAAGCATAAACATATGACGCTCTTCATTCATTAAATCTTGTGTTTCGTGCTGCCCATGAATATCAACAAGTGTTTTTCCAATTTCCTTTAATATACTAAGGGTGACCAGTTTCCCATTTACACGACATACACTTTTTCCGTTTGCAGCGATATCACGCTTCAAAATAATCATGCCGTCTTCTATTTCTATATCCAACTCTTCTGCCTTTTCAATACACGGATGCTTATCATCTTCTACATAAAATAGCCCTTCTATCTCAGCTTTTTCTGTTCCGTATCGAACAAATTCCGCTGAACCACGGCCACCTACAAGTAAACTAATCGCATCAATAATAATCGATTTTCCGGCCCCTGTTTCACCACTTAAAACCGTTAACCCTTTTTGAAAAGAAATATTTAATGCCTCAATAATAGCAAAGTTTCTAATCGATAATTCCGATAACAATGCCCCATTCACCTCGTTATAAACTAATCCCCTATTAAGGGCTTTTCTCAGTTCTTCATTCAAATAGTCAAACTATATGTTTGTATGTATAAATTACTTTTCTAACCGCTCCATTGTACCAAACATTCGTTTTACGGGTCAATCCACCTATTTTCTAATTTTATTCAAAGAAAATATTATATTACAATTAAGGATTCACATTTTTAACCAATAAAAAAATCCTGTTCACTTTCCACTTTACAGAGGAAAGCAAACAAGATTTTTTTTTACAACATATTTAAGAAACGATCAGAGACAACACCTGTATCTTCAGGTGTACGGCAAATAATTAAGCAAGTATCATCACCACAGATGGTTCCGATGATCTCATCCCACTCTAAATGATCAATAAGTGCTCCAAGTGAATGAGCGTTACCAGGCAATGTTTTTAGCACAAGCATATGTCCTGCCGTGTCTAATTTTACAAATGAATCCACTAGATTGCGTTTTAATTTTTGTAACGGGTTAAATCGTTGATCTGCTGGCAAGCTATATTTATAGCGCCCATCATGTAATGGCACTTTCACTAAGTGCAGTTCTTTAATATCGCGCGATACTGTTGCTTGCGTTACATTAAATCCCTCATTACGTAAAATATCAACTAATTCATCTTGTGTTTCAATTTCTTTGTTCGCAATAATTTCCCTGATTTTAATATGGCGCTGACCTTTATTCATACATTTGCACCTCACACTATCTCTTACCATAGTTTAAACATTGGTATACTTCACTTATTTATGTTAACTTATTATTCGTTGCTTGTACACAATTGTTTTTACAATCATTATACAATTACAACAAAAAGAGGAACAACATATGTTATTCCCCTTTTCCTTTTTGTTTTAGGATATCATGCGCCTCTGTAACTACTTGCTCAACAGAAACTGGAGAATGATTTTCGCCATTCTCACGTTCACCATGCCATTTCAGATGAATTAAAAATTCAATATTACCATCCCCGCCCGTAATTGGTGAGAATGTTAAACCTTCTACGTCGTATCCTTCTTTTATAGCAAAGTCGACAATCATTTCTACGACAGCCTCATGTACTTTTCGATCACGAACGATACCTTTTTTCCCAACTTGCTCTCTTCCAGCTTCAAACTGTGGTTTAATTAACGCTGCTACATCCCCATTAGGCATAAGCATTGTTTTTAAAACCGGCAGTATAAGCTTTAATGATATAAATGAAACATCGATACTAGCAAATTGCGGTAAACCACGTTCTAAGTCTGCTGGTGTCACGTAACGGAAGTTTGTCCGTTCCATTACGACAACACGCTCATCTTGACGCAATTTCCACGCAAGTTGATTGTATCCTACATCTAATGCATAAGATAATTTCGCTCCGTTTTGAAGCGCACAATCTGTAAAGCCACCAGTTGATGAACCAATATCTATCATAACTTTATCTTGTAAATCCAGGTGAAATGTCTCCAATGCCTTTTCAAGTTTATAACCACCACGGCTTACATACGGCATAACTTGTCCCTTCACCGTAATCTCTGTATCTTGTGGGATCTTCTCTCCTGGCTTATCAAGTCTCATCTCATTCGCATATACAAGTCCGGCCATAACGGCGCGTTTTGCTTTCTCACGTGTTTCTATAAGTCCTCGCTCTACTAATAGTACATCTACTCTTTCTTTTTTTGCACTCATTTGTTACGCCCTTTTTTGTTTTGATGGAATCATTGTATGAATACGGTCTACAACAGCATCTGTCGTTAAACCAATTTCTTCTAATAATTTTGTTACACTACCGTGCTCTATGAAACGGTCTGGAATACCCATTCGTTCAATTAACGCACTATGGTACCCGTTCTCAGATGCAAATTCAACTACTCCCGTTCCAAAACCACCAATTAAGCAAGCTTCTTCAATCGTTAAAATCGGTATATTTTTCCCTAAGAGATCATGTAAATATGCTTCATCCATCGGTTTAATAAAGCGAGCGTTCACTACTTTCACTGAAACTCCAGCCTTTTCAAGACACTCAGCTGCTTCCATTGCCATTGGTATTGTCGTACCAAATGTTAAAATAGCCGCTTGTGTACCTTCTTTTAACGTTTCCCAAGTACCGATTGGAATCGCCTTTAGTTCTTCATCCATATGAACACCAAGTCCATTACCACGCGCATAACGTAATGCGATTGGTCCATCTTCATATTGCATCGCCGTATATACTAAATGTTGCCCTTCATTTTCATCTTTCGGCATCATAAGTACCATATTCGGCAAATGACGTAAGAATGAGATGTCAAATACACCTTGATGCGTTTCACCATCTGCTCCTACTAAACCAGAGCGATCGATTCCGATGAAGACATTTAAATTTTGGCGACATATATCATGAACAACTTGATCATATGCTCTTTGTAAAAATGTTGAATAAATCGCTAAGAATGGCTTCATTCCTTGCGTTGCCATACCCGCCGCCATTGTTGTAGCATGCTGTTCTGCAATACCTACATCAATCATACGATCCGGGAATTCTTTTTGGAATTTCTCAAGTTTCGATCCAACAGGCATTGCAGGTGTAATTGCAACGATACGCTCATCCGTTCTCGCTAGCTTAAGTACTGTATCACTAACAACAGCACTCCATGCTGGTGCAACTTCTTTCGGTTTAACGAAGTCACCTGATTCAATTTTATAAGGTCCTGTTCCATGCCAAGTTCCAATAACATCACTCTCAGCTGGTTTATAACCTTTTCCTTTTTTCGTAATAACATGAACAAGCACTGGGCCTTTTGTTTTCTTTGCATATTGCAACGTTTCGAATAACTTTTCATAATCGTGCCCATCAACTGGACCTAAATATGTAAAGCCTAATTCTTCGAAAAAGACACCGGATACTAGTAAATATTTAAGACTATCTTTTATTTTCTCTGCTGTCGCAGCAACTTTCCCACCGACTGCTGGGATTTTCTTTAACATATACTCTAGTTCATCTTTTACCCAATGGTATTTCCCTGCGGTACGTAGACGTCCAAGTACATTATGAAGCGCACCAACGTTTGGTGCAATTGACATTTCATTATCATTCAAAATAACAATCATGTCTGTTTTTTCATGTCCAATATGGTTCAATGCCTCTAAAGCCATTCCGCCGGTTAGAGCACCATCTCCAATGATTGGTATAACATATTCTTTCGTTTTCTTTAAATCACGTGCTAGAGCCATTCCCATTGCAGCAGATAATGATGTTGAGCTATGGCCAGTTTCCCATACATCATGCTCACTCTCGCAACGTTTTGGGAAACCACATAGACCTTGATATTGCCTTAATGTACCGAATTCCTTTGCACGTCCTGTTAAAATTTTATGTACATAGGATTGATGTCCTACGTCCCATAAAAATTTATCTTTCGGACTATCAAATAATTTATGCAGAGCAATTGTGAGTTCTACTACACCTAAATTAGGTGCAATATGTCCACCTGTTTGAGAGAGCTCTTCAATTAAAAACTTACGAATATCCTCACTCAATCCCTCTAGTTCACCGATAGACATATCTTTCAAAAAACTAGGGTTTTGAATTTGCGTTAGATCCACATGGATCACTCACTTTCATTTCATAATCTGTCAACATGTCAAATATTATAAAAAACATTTACACAAAACAAGAAATTATCTTTTTTTATTTTTCACCTTGTCCTGCAATTAACCAGTCTATTGCGCCCTAATCCTATTATAAACCATATTTCTTTAGGCGATGAAAAAAATAGCCGCTAACACGAAGTGATAACGGCAATGTAATCTACATATATTTTTGCCAATAACAAGAAAAGAAAAACCTTTTCCTACATTTATATCATAAAATGATGAATGACTCAACAAATGGAAACGCTGTTATATTAGTTATTACGTTTTGCAATCAAATCGCAAATAGATAGTAAATATTCATCTTGTAATTGCAAGGAACCAATAGCACCTTTTGCTTTTGCAATTGTTTCTTCTAAAATATCCTTCGCTCTATCTACAGTAAATAACGTCGTATATGTGCTCTTTTCGTTGGAAACATCACTACCAATCGGTTTTCCAATCTCTTCTTCGGTTCCTTCCACATCTAAAATATCATCTCGAATTTGGAAAGCTAGGCCGATATATTTTGCAAACGCAAGTAACTTTTCTTCTTGTTCTTCTGTGGCATCAGAAAGTATCGATCCTGCAAGTACAGCGAATTCAAGTAGTTTCCCAGTCTTATGCTTATGAATATACTCCAACTCATCAATCGTAAGCTGTTTCCCTTCAGCTTCCATATCTGCCACTTGTCCGCCAACCATTCCTTCTGGTCCTGCCGCTTTTGCAAGCTCAAGTACAAGTCTTACTTTTTTTTCAGCAGAGATTTCCTTTTGTTCATATGCCATAATAACTTGAAAAGCATACGTCAACAAACCATCGCCTGCTAAAACTGCCATCGCTTCACCAAATACTTTATGATTTGTGGGCTTACCTCTTCTTAAATCATCATCATCCATACAAGGTAAATCATCATGAACTAACGAGTATGTATGTATCATTTCAAGAGCACAAGCTGCACCTATTCCAAGATTTCTTTCTTTACCAAACGCTTGTAATGTCGCAAATAAAAGTAACGGGCGGAGACGCTTTCCACCCGCTTCCAAAGAATATGCCATCGCTTCACGAAGTACATTTGGACATTGTAATTCATTTGCATAGCTTACAAGCTTCTCTTCTACGAAAGTTTTACTTTCTTTCAAAAAAGTATCAAAAGCAATAGTCACTATGCTTCATCTCCTAAAGCAGTAAACGGTTCAAGCTCTCCATCTTCCCCAAGAATAACTGCCATTTGTTCTTGTACGTTCTTCAACTTCTCATCACAAAGCTTAGATAATTCCATACCCTCTTTAAAATAAGAAATTGCTTCTTCTAAAGGTACGTCACCTTGCTCTAGCTTAGAAACGAGGTGCTCAAGTTGCGAAATTGCCTCTTCAAAGCTTAATTTATTTTCCATTATTCAATTCACGCTCCTCTATGCCTGATACGCTACAATCTAGTATTCCATCTTGTAATTGAACTGAAACAGCATCTCCAAGGCTGACATCTTTCACACTTTTTAACACTTGCTTCTCTTCATCATATACAAGCCCGTACCCTCTCATCATTACTTTAAGCGGACTTAACGCTTCAAGTTTTTGAGCAGCTCTTACAAAGGCAAATTCTTTCGTTTGAAGTAATGTTTGCATTTCACGTTGCAATTGCTTTTGCAATGTTTCAACCGCTACCTTCGTTTGCATAATTTTTTGAGCTGGGTGGTGCTTCTCTAAATAAAATGAAAGCTGTTTTAACTGATTTACCTTTTTATCAATATAGCGCTCTTTCGCTAAAACAAGCTGTTCTAACGCTCTATCTAATTGCTCTTCTTTTTGCTCATATACTTGTCTTGGATAACGGAACGCATAAGATTTTTGCAATACTTGTAGTTTTTCTTCTTTTTTATGTACTAACTCTCTCATTGCTCTTTGCAATCTTAGAGTTCTTTGTAATACCTTTTCTTGTAACTCTATAATGTTAGGCGCTGCCAGCTCAGCTGCTGCAGTCGGTGTTGGCGCACGTAAATCGGCAACAAAATCCGCAATTGTAAAGTCCGTTTCATGGCCTACTGCCGAAATAATAGGGATCTCACTCTTAAAGATTGCCCTTGCTACCATTTCTTCATTGAAAGCCCATAACTCTTCAATAGAGCCTCCCCCTCGCCCAACGATTAGGACATCTATCTCTCCCATTTCATTCGCTGTACGAATCGCTTGTACAATTGAGGGAGCTGCTGACTCCCCCTGTACAAGTACCGGAAACACAATAACATTTCCAATTGGATAACGACGTTTAATCGTTGTTATAACATCACGAATCGCTGCCCCTGTTGGCGACGTAATCACACCTATTGTTTTAGCATAAGGAGGAATTGTTTTTTTATAAACTTGAGAAAACAAACCTTCTTCCTCTAAACGAACCTTTAATTGTTCGTAAGCTAAATGCAGGTTTCCGACTCCGTCAGGCTGCATGTCTTGAATATAAATTTGATAAGAACCACTCGCCTCGTAAACGGAAATTTTCCCTTTCACAAGTACCTTCATCCCATTTTCAGGTCTGAATTTAATATTACGATTATGACCCGCAAACATAACCGCTGCGATTCTTGCATTTTCATCTTTCAATGTAAAGTACATGTGGCCACGACTATGATTTTTAAAGTTGGAAATTTCACCTTTTAACCAAACAGACTGCAAATGCGGATCATATTCTATTTTTGTTTTTATATAGCGTGTTAACGCTGTAACGGTTAAATATTGTTTTTCCATTTCTCTCTCCTCATAGCCGACTCAAATTATTTACAAACGACACCTGCACGCTTAGCAGATTCAACAGTATTATGAAGAAGCATTGTGATCGTCATTGGACCAACACCCTTTGGCACAGGTGTAATGTACCCTGCAACATCTAACACGTTGTCAAAGTCAACATCACCACAAAGTTTACCTGTTTCTAAACGGTTCACACCAACGTCGATTACAACCGCTCCTTCTTTAATATAATCAGCTGTTACCATTTTAGGTCGTCCAACAGCTACGATTAAAATATCAGCTAACTTCGTTAACTCTTTCATATTTTGCGTTTTAGAATGACAATATGTGACAGTTGCATTTTCATTTAAGAACAATTGCCCCACTGGCTTGCCGACAATATTACTTCTTCCAATTACTACAACATGTTTTCCTGAGATATCAAGATTTGTTTCTTTTACTAATTCTACGATACCGTGCGGTGTACATGGAAGGAATGTATCTTGTCCCGTCATCATACGTCCCACGCTGATTGGGTGAAATCCATCTACATCTTTTTCTGGTGAAATTCTTTCAATGATAGCTTTTTCTTCAATATGTTTTGGTAAAGGTAATTGCACTAAAATGCCATTAATACGGTCATCGCCATTTAAGCGATCGATTTCAGCAAGCAAACGCTCCTCAGTAATTGTTTCAGGAAGTTCAATTAGCTCTGAATAGATTCCTACTTGTTCACAGCCCTTTTCTTTTCCTTTTACATAAGAACGAGATGCTGGATCTTCTCCAACTAGAATAACTGCTAATCCTGGTTCAATCCCTTGCTCTTTCAACTTCACAACTTCTTCTGTTAATTGTGCTCGTTTTTTCTCCGCAACTTCATTTCCTTTGATGATTACTGCTACCATTTTAAGATTCCCCCTTAAAGAAATTACAGTGTATCTTTTATATTAGATAAAACGCCGTTAATAAAACGACGAGATTCCTCATCCCCAAATGTTTTAGCAATTTCAATCGCTTCGTTAATTGTTACGTTGTGTGGAATTTCTTCCATGTATTTCATTTCATACACAGCTACACGTAAAATACTGCGATCAACAATACTAATACGCTCCAGCTTCCATTTTTTTAAGTTTTGACGAATCGCTTCATCAATTACTTCTTTATTTTCTACAAAACCTACTACAAGTGATTCTAGAAAATCATTTGTTTCTTCACCTTCATCTAGCGTGTTTTCCACCGCTACTTTCGGTTCTAATTCACCTGTAATATCCATTTGGTATAATGCTTGCATAGCTCTTTCTCTAGCCGTCCTACGTTTCATTGTAACTCTCCTTTATGCTTCAAGTCTTTCCTTATGCTTTGTTATATTATTATAATTTATAAGCCGTCAATTCACTTACTCTTACAGTTTTCATTGATTTTCCAACCTTATAATACAATGATAATAACACAATTTATCGTTTCATACACGGGTTACAAGGCTGAAAAATAATAAAAAGATTAACTTCAAGTTCCATATCTTATCACAATGTACGTTTTTTGGAAAAACGAAACATCTTCTTTTTTATTTCTCATTTTTTGAAATAGTATAATAATTAGAGGGTTTTAATTTGTGAAGAAATGAAACGATAAAAAAGATGCCTATGTTACTAGGCACCTTTTTCATTCTTACACTGGTTCAATTTCTGTTTTTTGTGTTTCGAATGTTACGCCAACGATGTGAACATTCACTTCTTTTGGCTCAAGCCCTGTCATTGTAAAGAGTGCCTGGCGAATGTTGTCTTGAATCTTTTGTGCAACAACTGGAATTGCTACGCCAAAATACATTACAACATAAAGGTCAACGATAATATCTTCGTTTGCTAATTCAACCTTTACACCTTTACCATGATTTTTCTTACCTAACTTCTCAACAACATCTGTAGCAAAATTACCACGCATTGCCGCTACACCTTCTACTTCAGCAGCTGCAATACCTGCGATTACTTCAATTACTTCTGGTGCAATTTCTACTTTACCAAGAGTTGTATCTTGACCCATATCTAACATATGTTCAGCCATGAAAAAAAACCTCCTTTAATGTATCACTGCGTCACAAGTTCATGCTCTTCCAAAAACTTCGTATTAAACTCACCTTTTACAAAATCAGGATGATCTAGCAATTGCAAATGGAACGGGATTGTTGTATGTACGCCTTCAATGACAAACTCACTGAGTGCACGCTTCATTTTTGCAATTGCCTCTTCACGTGTTTTTCCGTGAACAATTAATTTAGCAACCATCGAATCATAGAAAGGTGGGATTGAATATCCCGGATATACAGCTGAATCGACGCGAATACCAAATCCGCCTGGTGGCAAGTACATTTCTACTTTACCTGGGGATGGCATAAATTTTTTGGCAGGGTTTTCCGCATTAATTCGGCATTCAATTGCCCAACCATTAAATTGTACTTCTTCTTGCTGTAACGATAACTTTTCTCCAGAAGCAACACGAATTTGTTCTTTAATTAAATCCATCCCTGTTACCATTTCAGTAACTGGATGCTCAACTTGAATTCTCGTATTCATCTCCATGAAATAAAAGCTTTTCGTTCTATATTCATAAATAAACTCAACCGTACCAGCACCTGTATAATCAACCGCTACCGCCGCTTTAACTGCCGCATCACCCATCTGCTTGCGAACATTTTCATCAAGTGCAGGTGATGGACTTTCTTCTAGTAGTTTTTGCAAGCGGCGCTGAATTGTACAATCACGCTCTCCTAAATGAATGGCATTTCCATGTGTATCTGCCATTATTTGAATCTCAACATGGCGGAAATCTTCAACGTACTTTTCTAAGTATACACCAGGGTTCCCAAAAGCGGTACTAGCTTCTTGCTGTGTAATTTGAATTCCTTTTACAAGCTCTTCTTCATGGCGTGCAACACGAATACCTTTTCCGCCGCCACCTGCAGTTGCTTTAATAATAACTGGATATCCAATTTGATTAGCAAGCTCGATCGCTTCTTCGGTATTTTTAATAATCCCTTGTGAACCTGGTACAATCGGAACCCCTGCTTCTTTCATTGTATCACGAGCAACGTCTTTTGTGCCCATCTTTGAAATAGCTTCTGGACTTGGACCGATAAAAATCAAGTTACATTCACGGCATAGCTCTGCAAAATCTGCATTCTCTGCTAAAAATCCGTATCCTGGATGAATAGCATCGCAGCCTGTTAACTTCGCAACACTAATAATGTTCGTCAAATTTAAATAGCTTTCTTTCGAAATCGTTGGTCCTACACAATACGCCTCATCAGCAATTTGTACGTGAAGTGACTCTTTATCTGCTTCTGAATAAATTGCGACTGTTTCAATATCCATTTCTTTACAAGCACGAATAATTCGTACAGCAATTTCCCCACGATTGGCTATTAATACTTTTTTTATCATCACAAAGACTCCCTTATTACGCTTTTACAAGAAATAGCGGTTGTCCATACTCAACAAGCTGTCCATTATTAACAAGAATCTCAACAATTTCCCCATCTACATCTGCATCGATTTCATTAAATAACTTCATAGCCTCAACAATGCATACGATAGAATCTTTTGATACTCTGTCTCCTACACTTACATATGCAGGTGTATCAGGCGAAGATGAAGAATAGAATGTACCTACCATCGGTGATGTAATTTTATGTAGGTTTTCATTTTGAACCACTTTTTGCTCTTCTTGTTTTGGTACTTCCACTTGTGCTGCCGCTACTGTTGTTTCAACTTCAACAGGTGCTACTGGTTGCACGACTTGTTTTGCTACAGGTGCTTGCACCGCAACAACTTCATTACCACGCTTTTTCATTTTGATTGTCGTACCATCTTTTTTGTATTCAAATTCATCAATATTAGAGCTATCAATTAATTTAATTAATTCACGAACTTCTTGAATTTTAAACATGTAAAATCCACTCCCATACTCTTGTTTGTCCCGTTTTTACAGATTATCGTCACTAAAACTAGATTGACTGTAAAAATACGATGTACTCTATTAGAAAATGCATTTCATTTACTAATAGAAATAATTGCTATTTCCATCTTACGATAAATTTTTTAAACATTCCAATTTATATTTCTTTATAATAAATCGAAACTCCTGTAAAAATATTATTCCAATAAAAATTTATTACCTAGTAATAATACCAAGTTTCACACAAAATTGGCAAGACCACTTCTAAAAAAACATTCCTTACTTTTTTCACAATGCTACACAATAAACAAATCATTACCGCTCCACTCTTCACCTCATCTATAGTCAACAACATATTTTTACCAAATATTATTTTTTTGTTTACACACCGTTCATCATTCCTTCATATAAGAATAGTATGTTCAAAGTGTAGAAAATATATCGTATCGAGGTGTGGACATATGATATGGCTCATTCTCTTCTTACCTGCCGTAATGGTCTGGGCATTCGTTCTCTTCATCCACGTCAAATCCGGAAAAAGTAATCATCATTACCATGAACCGCTAATCTTTTACTCACAGCGTATTTCTCCGTTCCGAGTTGAACATAATAAAAACAACTACAAAGACGAAACAGAAAAAAGCTATCGAAAATGATAGCTTTTTTTCTATAACTATTTTCAAACAATCCGATTCGTAAAAACTAATAATCCGCGAGGAATTCCCCCGCGGATTATTAGTTTTTATTTTGTTGGTGGATCAAATTTCACACCTACATCTTTTGATCCGCCTTCACTTCTTACAAGCTGTATAATTTTATTCGCTTCTTTTTGTGAATGCTTTGCTGCTTTCACAGTTACTTTAATGTCAGTTCCATCAGCTCTTACAAGGGCATCTTTATATCCTCCTTGAGACTTAATCACTGTCTCAAGTAATTCTTGCTTCGTTTCCATTGTAGTAATTGCATCAAAATTATCTTTCGCTTTACTCTTTTCTGTTGCTGAAGATTTTGCTGAATTCATCACTTCTTGTAATCTTGATTTTTGTTCACTTAGCTGATCTTCCATTTGCATACGTAACGCTGTGAAATTTTCATCACTTGATTGAACCGTTACGTTAGCATCTTTTTTACTTGTTTCTTTGTTAGCACTCTCTTTTTTGTCTGTTTCTTTATTTGTTTCTTTATTTGATGTTTCCTTGCTTGTATTTTCTTTTTTTGGCGTTTCTTTAGGTGCTTCATTTGTTACTGCTTTGTCAGTACCTTGTTTTTCTTGTCCAATCTTTTCACCTGTTGCCGGCGATGCTGTATTCATTTTGTCAGGAGTTGTTACGTAATAAACAGATAGTACAACAACTAAACTTAACATCGTTAATAGCCAAACCGTTTGTTTTTTTAACACTTTATTTCCTCCCTATCAATTTTTCGGTGAAACTGAAACGCGATGGGCTGGTACATCTAGCAGCCGTATGACAGCTTCTTTTACCATCGCTTTAACTTGTATATTATCCACTCCCTTTGCTACGACAAGAACACCTCGCACTTTCGGTTTCTCTGTTCGTAAAACAACGGGAGTTTCTTTATCCCCTTCACGTATAATGACGGTCTTTTCATCAAGGGACTCATCTTCTACTTTCCTCTGACCGCCTGTTTTATCTGTTTCACCTGTTGTTTGTGAACGTTTCACTGTATTTTTTTCTAATATTTTTTCTTCAGATGAATCTAAATTTACTGTAATCGTTACATTTTTTACTCCCGCTATTTCTTCTAAAGCTGCTTTTAATTCTTGTTCATACGCTTTTTCATACTTTTCTACATTTGACATACTATCATTATTTTTTTGTCCAAAAGTTGGTACGTCTTTTTCTTGGTTTTGCGTTTTTTGTTCTTTAAATACAGGTACTTCTTCTTTTTTACTTGAAAAAAGACTACTAGAAAACATAAGCAAAATCCCAAGTATGAGTAGGACAAGTAAAAACTTAGGTGTTATCTTTTTTCCCTTCTCATTGCTTTCTTTTTCATCCCCATTCAATAAGTTTCGAAAAAATGAGAACTTCGAATTTTTATCTTTATTGTCCATTTACTCTACCTGTCCTCCCTTCCATTTGAACTTGGATTTGTTTATTCTCTAGTTGCCATCTGCTTGAAAAGAAATCTTTCATTTCCACATTCGTTTCTTCTACTTTTTTCGGAGGTTCCTTCGTGTTAATTTCAACTGGTTTTACTGTTTCGATTGCATCATTTTTACTACGTTCTTTTTCTTTCAACGTCACAACAACAGTTTGAATATCTTTTGCTGACTTTACTTCCGCTGTACTTTCCGCTGCGACTATTTGTATTTCAGAGACTGTCATACCATACTTTTTCTCGAATTCTTTTCCTACTTCTTTTTTCATTTTGGTAGCCATCTCTTCTAAACTATATGCACGTGTTAGAGCTTGTATTTCTTTTTTCTTCGAATCTATTGAATTTTTTACAGATCCTTCTGCTACGTACTTCTCTTCATTAAAATTTGCGATTACTTCATTCACATCTGTTTGCAGTAGTTTAAAAAGAGGCGTTAAGATTAAAACAACTAATAATAGACTTACAACGAATTTAACGTACTTTTGCAAATTTGAATTTGGAAGAATAAGATGAAGCATTGTCGCTAAGAGTAAAAAAACGATAATATTTCTAATCCACTCTGTAACAAATTGCATACCCTTCACCTCCTACCGCATCATAAGTGTAATGTTCCCCGCAGCAATAATAATTGTGATACTTAAAAAGAACATAAATGATACGATAGCTAAGCAAGCAAATACATAAATGATGCTTCGCCCGATAATATCTAAACATTGAATAATTGCTCCGCTGCCAACTGGCTGTAATACTGCTGCTGCGAATTTATAAATAAACGCGATACAAAAAATTTGAATCGCTGGAAAAGCAACAATTAAGCATAGAATGACGAGCCCGATAATTCCGACTGTGTTTTTTAATAATCCCGATGCACTAATAACAGTATCCGCCGCCTCTGTAAACATTCTTCCTACTACGGGAATAAAGTTCCCTGTTACAAATTTAGCAGTTTTCACAGCTATTCCATCAGCAACAGCTGTCGCTGTTCCTTGTACAGATAATACCCCTAAAAAAATCGTTAAAAAAATACCGATAATCCCAACGCTAACATTTTGCAGAAGCTTGGACAATTTCGTAACTTTATATTGATCACTCATCGTACTTACAATACTTAATATCGTTGCAAGTAATAAAAGTGGTAGAACGATATAATTCATCAAAAGCCCGCTCGTGTTCATTAAAAAGATGATAATCGGATGAAAAAACGATACAGATACAACACCACCTCCAGTTGCTATGAGTGCAAGCAAGATTGGCAATAGCGCTAATATGAAATCTACCATTGTTTGTATCGTTTCTCTTGCATATGTCATGACGACATAAAAACTATTTAAAGCGAAAATAATAAGTACCATATATACAACTGCATCCGCAATTTTACTTACACTACTCTTTGAAAATGCAGATTGCAGTGATTGCAACAATGCACTAAAAATTGTAAGCATAATGAGCGTTCCCAGCAGCTTCCCATTTGCAACAAGCTCGTGAAATAAATACTTTAATAAACCTAGCATCCACTCTTTTATAGAAATTTCTTTTTCTCCCTTTACAAACTCCATAAAACTACCTTTTTGACTCTCTGGTAAATAACCTCCATATTTTGTAACAAGCCCGTCCCAAAATTGCTTCACATCTTCAATTCCGAGCTTATCCAATTGTTGATCAACGACGTTTGTTTCTACAGGAGAAGCTTGTACAACAACCGGTAAAGAAAAGAAAAGGAAGCAAGCAAATAGCAGCTTAGCTCCAAACCCCCTCAACATTCACTCCCCCTTATCCCGTCGGTAAAAATCCGAGAATAGTTTCAATGACAACCGTCAAAATAGGAATCGCCATTACTAAAATCAAGATTTTTCCAGCTAATTCAATTTTCGAAGCGATTGCCCCCTGCCCTGCATCTTTTGTAATTTGTGCTCCAAACTCAGCAATATAAGCAATTCCAATAATTTTTAGCAACGTTTCTACATATACGTTGCTAACCTTTGCTTCACTCGCTACTCTCTCAATCATTTGTAAAATAGAGTGAATTTGATCAATTAAAAGAAGAAACATCACGCTACCTACGAACACAATAAATAACGACGTAATGCTAGATTTATGCTGATTCAATACAGCTGCTAAAAACGTAGCAACGAGGCCTAATCCGACAATTTGTATAATTTCGATTCGAACCGCCTCCTTTACTGGAAGAGAAAGACACTCTTAATCTTGTCGAATAGCGTATTAATTAAAAATGCCACATGAAATAAAATAACGACAAAACCGACAAGGATAACCCAATTTGCAATATCCTCTCGCTTTAATTCTTTTAGTACGGTATGAATAAAAGCTAAAACAATGCCGATTCCGGCGATTTGAAATATTAATCCAACATCAATGGACATCGCCTTTCTCCCTCCTATAGCAGTAAAATTACGATAAGTAGACCCGCTAGTACCCCTAAGCTCTTGATCATTTTTTCGTATTGCAGTTGTAATGCTTTCGCTTCCTCTTCTTCTCTCTCTAAATGTGTAATACATAAGCGAATATGTTTTTGTTGTGATTCTCGATCATGTTGTCCGAGCGTTTCGCCAAATTGCTGCAAAATTTCGTACTCAGTTTGTTGAAATGCTGTTAGCTTCCAATTTTCTTTCAAACTATCTATCCAAGCTTCTCTTACAGTTTGTTCTCCGCCTTCTAGCCTTCTAGCAAAACTTTGAAATATCCAATTTAACGGCTTAGGCATTTGTTTCACTAATCGCTCGGCAGCTTCAGACAAAGGTGTGTGCCCATACATAATTTCTGCCTCTAATGATTGAAGTGCCGCTTTTAATAATCTAAGTTGCCTTGGTCTCTCACTGTATCTTTTAGCGTATGAAAATCCGAAAAAGGTGCTGACCGCAACGATTAACACTGCACCAAATATTTTTACCATACGCCCTCAGCCTTTCTATGAGGTAATACCGATTTTCCATATTTATCTTTTACTTGCATAACTGTTCCTGGCCCTCTTGCTTTTGATAGCTCCACAAACCTATCAAATATACCGAGCTCCAGCACCGCTTTTAGTGATGGACGTTTCACAACATCATCATAAGAAAATCCATGTGCGCTTATAAAAAGCTGAACCCCAGCATGCACCGCCTCCATAATTGCTTCACTATCTTCTTTACGTCCAATTTCATCTACAATCAAAACATCTGGACTCATAGAACGAATCATCATCATCATTCCTTCAGCTTTTGGACATGCGTCTAACACATCTACTCGTGTGCCGAAGTCATATTGCGGAATACCTTTCACGCAGCCTGCAATTTCTGACCGCTCATCAACAATCCCCACTTTACAAGAAGGAATTTTCGAAGCACTTACACCTTGACTCATGCAACGTGCTACATCTCTTAAAAGTGTTGTTTTCCCCGTTTGCGGTGGGCCAATTACCATCGTGTTTAACCATCGTGATTCATACAAATACGGCAAAAGTGGTTCAGCAATTCCTATTTTTTGACGAGCGATACGAATATTAAAGGAAGAGACATCTCGAATCATTTTCACTGCGCTTTTTTCTGTAATGACTTTTCCAGCTAAGCCGATTCTATGTCCTCCTCGAAGTGTCACATACCCACGTTTTAATTCCTCTTCCATCGTATAAATTGAGAATTGACTTAACTTATTCAATAAGTAAATGGCATCCTCTGCTGTAACGATATAGTCATAAAAAAACACTTCGCCATGAGCAATACACTCTAGCGGTCTTCCAATTCGAACACGAATTTCCTCTAGAGCATCGTATTGCTTACAACTTTCCACTAGCTGCTTCATCGTTTTCGGTAAAACTTCTAATACTTCTTTCATCAGCTTCTCCCCACTATACTCGACTTACTATTTCAACAACGCGATAAAAATGCAGCCAATTCCAAGCGCTAGAAAAAAGAGTTTCAAGAAAGAAATCTCACTTGCCACACTCGCTATGCCTATTGTCATTGTTAAAATTAATACGGTCGGTCCAACAAACGCCAACATACCATTTATAAACAATGCTTTCTTCGCATCATTCACATAAAGCATAAGCAAAGCGGCGAATATTTCCGCGCTACCTGAAAACAACCGAAGTAACCCCATTACAAGCACGGATGTTTCCATTGCCGCTAGCCACTGTTTCATTCTCCCACCTTCTCCCATAACGGTTACTATTGCTACATTCCAAAAAAGAATATATTTGTACAACCATATGCAGGGGTTGTCTATTTCAGAATTAAAAACATAACTTTTCTCTAACACTTTTATTAAATCTGAATATTCCTATTATTTTATGGTATATTTAATTTAAAAGGGGTATAGACGATGCAACACGTTACTTTAGTACCACTCGATTTACGCTATGCAAATGTGATTTTCAAGCTATCAAGTGATCCACACATAAAAAATGCATTAGGAATAAAAGTAGAAAAGATCGAAGACACGAAAGCATTTCTTCTTTTCGCAATAGAAGAAGAGCGCCAAAAGAGGTCTTTATCGAGAATGATTGTAAATGAAGAAAACGAAATAATTGGTCTCAGCACACTTAAACATATTAATTATGAGAAGAAACAATCTCACATTGGTAGTTGGCTCGGCTATCCATACTGGGGAAAAGGGTATAATGAGGCTGCTAAAAAAGAAATCTTTAAAATTGCTTTTTTGGACTTACAACTTTCCTACGTATTTGCTGGAGCTAAAACGAATAATGTCCGCTCGTTAAAAGCACAAGAAAAACTGCCTTATATTTCATTGCATGTGGAAGATAGATTCCCTGGTGAACATTCTGCCTTAGAGAATGAAGTAAAATCTTCTTGTGTACTACATGTCGTGTCACGTGAAAAATTTCTAAATTGGCTAGACCTACAAAAGGAGAAGGAAAAATATGAAGGTAGTAAAAATTAGTTTAACAGTCGTAGTAGAATTAGCTCTTATTTATCTTTTTTCAAAATTGGTCGGTTGGTCATTTATGGAGACCTTTTTCCTTGGTAGTTTAGCGATATTTGCAATTATGGGGTTAATTATTATGAATACTCATAGAAACAACATTACGGATCACGCAATAAGTAAAACACTGACTGGCGTTGAGACTGGCGAAATAAAACCATTTCAAATTGTTTTCACTCCATATATGGCGGGTACTCTTTCACTTGTTTTAGTTAGTTTTATTATCACTGCTATTTACTATCTACCCTATTTCCTATAAAAAAAAGCACTCGTGATGATCACGAGTGCTTTTCTACTATGCACGAGAAACGTATTTACCTTCACCAGTGTTGATGATAAGCATTTCGCCTTCGTTAATGAAGATTGGTACTTGTACAACAAGACCAGTTTCTAATGTAGCTGGTTTTGTTACGTTAGAAGCTGTATCACCTTTAATACCAGGCTCTGTTTCTGACACTTTTAATTCAACTGTGTTCGGAAGTTCAACACCAAGTACTTCATCTTGGTATGTCATAATAGATACTTCCATGTTTTCTTTTAGGAATTTAAGTTCGCGCTCGATTTGGTTTTCACCAAGTTCGATTTGCTCGTAAGTTCCGTTATCCATAAATACGTGAGACTCACCGCTCGCGTATAAGTATTGCATACGACGGTTTTCGATGTGTGCTTTTTCTACTTTTTCACCTGCACGGAATGTTTTCTCTTGAACAGATCCTGTGCGAAGGTTACGTAGTTTAGAGCGAACGAATGCAGCACCTTTACCTGGCTTTACGTGTTGGAAATCCATTACTTGCCAAAGGGCATTGTCCACTGAAATTGTTAAACCTGTACGAAAATCGTTTACTGAAATCATGTAAAAAAATCCTCCTGTATATTACAAAATAATAAGTTCTTTTGGTGATTTCGTAATTACTTCATTACCTTCACTTGTTACAATGATATCATCTTCAATACGTACACCGCCAATACCTGGAATATAAATACCTGGTTCTACTGTTACAGCCATTCCTGGTTCAAGTACTGTATCAGAACGGAACGCTAAACCTGGTGCTTCATGGATTTCAAGACCAATTCCATGACCAGTAGAGTGTCCAAAGTATTCACCATATCCTTTTTCCGTTATGTAATCGCGCGTTAACGCATCCGCTTCACGGCCTGTTAAACCAGCTTTAATACCGTTCACACCACGTAATTGTGCTTCTAAAACGATATTATAAATTTCTTTCAATTTATCAGATGGTTCACCAACTGCAATCGTACGAGTAATATCAGAACAATATCCTTTGTAATAAGCGCCGAAGTCTAATGTAACGAAATCTCCTGTTTCTATCACTTTTTCAGATGCCACGCCGTGCGGTAATGCCGAACGAAGACCTGAAGCAACGATAATATCAAACGAAGAAGATGTTGCTCCTTGTTTTCTCATGAAAAATTCAAGTTCATTTGACACTTCAATTTCAGATACTCCCGGGCGAATGAATGATAGAATATGTTCAAAGGCAGCATCTGCAATCTGTGCAGCTTCCTTTAATATCTTAATCTCTGAATCAGTCTTTATCAAGCGTAACTTTTCTACAAGCCCAGAAGTTGGGATAAATTCAGCATCGATTACTTCTTTATGCGCTGAATAAGAACTATATGTAAGAGTATCTTGCTCAAAGCCAAGCTTTTGAATTCCCAGTTCCTTCACTTGCTTTGCAACTTCATCAATGATTAATCCTGCATGCTGTACAATCTCGTATCCAACCGCTTGTTTACTAGCCTGCTCTACATAACGGAAATCTGTAATAAATTGAGCACGATTTTTCGAAATCAGTACAACACCAGCTGTTCCTGTGAAATTAGCCATATATCTACGACTATGTTCATTTGTTAACAAAATACCGTCAATACCAGCCTCATCAAATGCACTTCTTACTCTTTCGATTTTCTCCATT
The DNA here is from genome assembly GCF_051294775.1 of Bacillus pretiosus. NCBI lineage: Bacteria > Bacillati > Bacillota > Bacilli > Caryophanales > Bacillaceae > Bacillus > Bacillus pretiosus. The sequence continues at coordinate 632,062 of NZ_JBPPHF010000002.1, read as the reverse complement.
ACTTTATGCCTCCCTCAATTTCTCCATTAATGCAAATAACGCTAACTTATAGCCATAAAAACCAAATCCAACAATTTGTCCCGCACAAACAGCTGCCGTCACAGATTCGTGACGGAACGACTCACGCTGGTGAATGTTAGAAATATGTACTTCAATAACAGGAATCGAAATGCTCGCAATTGCATCTCGAATCGCATAGCTATAATGCGTAAATGCTCCAGGATTTAAAATGATCCCTTCATATATATCTTCCGCCTCATGAATACGATCGATAATCGCACCTTCATGATTCGATTGGAAACATTCTAACTCCACTCCCATTGTTTCTGCTTCTTGCTTCATATCTGCTTCAAGTGTCGCTAGCGTGCCCTTTCCATATACATTTACCTCCCTGACACCGAGGCGATTTAGGTTAGGACCGTTTACGAGGAGTACCTTTTTCATATGTTTAAAACTCCTTAATATTAAATATCTATACAACATTTTAACATAGGAGTCACTTATTTGAATAGTTTGTCTTCTCTTCCCCTTCTCGCTCAGCTTTATTGGTATTTACTGCGTAGGAAACAGAGTATGCTATAAACACACCATACAATATAAAAATACATATCGTCGTCACAATTGTTTCTTTCGGTAAATGGAGTGCACTTTTAATGGCAGGCGCTATTAATCCCATTCCGAAAAATAGTAACGCCCACCAAAATAGCCCATAAATCATCCCTGGAATAATTCCTTCAAACTTTGCCAAAAACGCTTTATACAAAAAGGCAATTAAAATCGAAAGTAGTCCCATACAAACAATTCCTGACACATTGCCCCATACCCCTTCTTTCCAGCTTCCAAAGGCAAATGGTAAAAGTAAATAGTTCGGTCCTGCTTCCGTAAATGAAAATATATGAAGGAAATACCATATCCCCCCCCAAAAGATTCCACCAAATAAACCAATTTGTACAAAATTCCTTGTTCCTAATTGTTCTTGACTCACATCGACACCTCCGCTCAATAGTATGTCCGAAACTATTTTGAACCATGTTTAAATACTGCGAAATTTGTCTATAAAAAGAATAAGAAATGTCCGACTCTCGTAACATTTTTCCTTGTCATATACTTGTATTTGTCGATAAAATAAAGGAAACTCGGTGATTGTCTTATTTCAAAATGACAGAACCCAGTATGACAATTGCCTCTTTTTCTACATAAGAGAGAAACAAATACAGGTTGGTGTTAACATGGCAGAAGAGTCAAAACAAATATATGGCGGGCAAGCAGTCATAGAAGGAGTTATGTTTGGCGGTAGAGAATATACTGTTACAGCGGTTCGTCGTAAAGACAAATCGATTGAATTTTATCGATTACCACGCGTTCGTAATAAAGCATTATCTATCCTGAAAAAAATTCCATTTTTACGAGGGATTGCCGCTATTGTGGATGCAAGTGCGAATGGAGCAAAACATTTAAACTTTGCTTCAGAACGATTTGATGTCCACCCAGAAGAAGACGAACAAATTGCAAATAACAAAGAAGAACAATCGAAATTAACGATGGTATTAGGAGTTGCAGCAGTTGGCGTTTTATCTTTCATATTCGGTAAAGTCATTTTCACAGCAGTTCCTGCACTACTAGCTGAATTAACGAGACCGATTTTCCCTTCTCATACAGGGCAAATCATTGTCGAAAGTGTCATTAAGCTCATGCTATTATTGAGCTATATATACTTTATTTCTTTAACCCCACTTATTAAGCGGGTATTTCAGTACCATGGTGCGGAGCATAAAGTAATTAATGCCTATGAGAATAATCTTCCAATGACTGTAGAAAATGTTCAAAAACAAACTCGCCTTCATTATCGCTGTGGCAGTAGCTTTATTATATTTACAGTCATTATTGGAATGTTTGTTTATTTCCTTGTCCCTACAGATCCACTTTGGGCCAGAGTCGTAAACCGAATTTTATTAATTCCAGTCGTTCTCGGCATTTCTTTTGAAGTGTTACAATTTACAAATCGATTACGCGATATTCCAGTATTACGCATACTTGGATATCCCGGATTATGGCTGCAACTATTAACAACGAAAGAACCAACAGATGATCAAGTGGAAGTAGCCATTGCATCGTTTGAAGAATTATTACGTTTAGAAAACAAACAATAATTATTTAAAATTGGTGTTCAACTCCTTTCCTCATCGTTAATATACTAATTTAATATATGTTTTTAGGAGGTGTCCCTTATGAACGGTCGTTCGTTTACATTCGCTATAGTTATGCTTATTATCGGATTAGCAATATTCGGCCTTGTCTCATCTGTCATTACAAATCCAATGGGTGTATTAAGAAATATTGGGTACATGTTACTTGTTGTCGGTATCTTTTATTTGCTATACAAGATGTTTACAAATTCTAGTGGTTCTGCAAATTCGCAAAGCTCTTATAAGCGTGCAGCGAAACAATCGAACCGCAAACATGGGAAACAAAATGTAGCACCCCTAAGCAATTCTTTCTTGAAATCAAACGCTTCTAATGACAAAGGTAAGAAAGGCGCTCCTTCCACTTTGAAGCGAAAAAGAAAACAATCTCATTTAACTGTCATTGAAGGTAAAAAAACAAAAAGAAAGACCGTGCTTCCTTTTAGGAAATACGGTCTTTTTTTATATTTTGTAGTACTTCTTTCAAACTTTTATCTTTCATACTTTCAATTCGAAGATGATGATTTTCAAATGGTAAATTCCGTGTCACATCATTAGGTACAACAACGCACTTTAATCCTGCTGCAATCGCTGCTTTTAATCCGTTTAACGAGTCTTCAAATACAACAGCTTCAGACGGATCAATCCCTAAATCTTCTATCGCAATTCGATAAAGTGCTGGATCCGGTTTTACCTTCTCAACATCTTCCCTTGTTTTAATGACTTCAAAATAATCTCGAATTTGTAGCTCTTCCAAAAAAGAAGTAACCCATTCTCTAGATGAACTGGAAGCTAATGCGATTTTCAACCCCATTTCTTTCGCTTCCTCTAAATATTCTTTTACCCCGTCACGAGCTTCTGGTATTTTCATTTTCTCTTTATGTAAAGTTTTCACTTTTTCTTTTAATGCATCCTTGTTAAACTTCTCTTTTAATTGCTCATTTAAATATGCATATAGTACATCATCTGTCGTTCCAATACATTTTGCAAATTCCTCTAAAGGTAACTCCCCACCGTACTCACGAACGGCGTCTCTGAAAGAGTGAAACCATATTGTTTCTGTGTCCACAATTAATCCATCAAAATCAAAAATAATTGCTTTCATAATTTCCCCATCCTTTTCGGTTGAAATAAAAAAGGAAACGACATACGTTCCCCCTTAATTACTTTTCTCTTCATTTGCTTTTTGAACGCCACGAAGTGTTTCCACTCGAATCTCATCTTGTTCAAAATATTGCACTAGATCACCAATGCGGTCAATTGCTTCCCAACTTAAATGATGTTCAATTCCTTCTACATCATTGTAAATTTTACTTTCATCCAAACCGATAATACGCATAAATTGCTCTAGCAAGTCATGACGGTATACGAGACGCTCTCCGATTTTTTTACCTTTTGATGTTAATACAAGCCCTCTATATTTTTCATAAATTAGATATTCATCTTTGTCTAATTTTTGCACCATTTTTGTTACAGAGGATGGATGTACACTCAGCGCTTCAGCAATATCAGATACGCGGGCATAACCCTTTTCATCAATCAACAAATAAATTTGTTCAATATAATCTTCCATACTAGGGGTAGGCATCGGTTTCCTCCATCCAATTTCATTTTGCTCATTCCGTACGAAGCAATCAATAAAATGATACACCAGAAAGAATAACGTGACAAGTTGAAAACAAGCCTAAATATTTAAAAGAAAAAAGAACTTGCATTCCAATACAAGTTCCTTTCATGTAAAATATTGAATTTCTGCGTTAGGAAAAAAGTGATGAATATATTCTCTAATCGTTTCTTCCAATACTTCTGCATCATCTTTTTTATATACGTATTTCCCGATGCCATATCGTCCCCATTTATATTTGCGCTTCTCTTCATCCATTTCAAGCTTCGTATTCGGATAACGCTCTTGAATGACCTTTTTTGCTGGTTTTGTAAAGCGATGTTGAATTAATTCAAATGTTAAATTCGGTATCGACAAATCTTTTAGCGCATTGTACAGTCGCTCAAATAGTTCACGGTATCCTTCTTCCCATCCTTCATGCATATAAAGTGGCGCAACTATAAACCCAAGTGGATAACCCGCACCTGCTACTTTACGAGCTGCTTCAATTCGTTCTTCAAAAGGTGATGTCCCCGGCTCAAAATTTTTGATTACATACCGTGAATTAATACTAAATCGAAAACGAGTTTTCCCATTATGTTTTGCATCTAATAAATGATCAACGTGCGAATATTTCGTAACGAAACGTAAACGCCCATGCTCACTTTCTCCAATGAATTCAATCGCCCGCTTTAATGCATGTGTTAAATGATCAATTCCAACAATATCTGATGTACAAGCCGCTTCAAACCTTGTTATTTCTGGTGCTCTTTCATCCATATACTGCTTCGCCTTCTCAAATATTTCATCAAGATTGACATACACGCGAACGTAGGGCTTACTCCCAAGTGTTGTTTGCAAATAGCAATAATGACAATGTCCCATACACCCCGTTGCGAGCGGGATTGCATATTCAGCTGACGGTTTTGACGTATCAAACTTTAATGTTTTCCTCACCCCAACGACAAGTGTTGCCTTTGCATTACGATACTTTTGCAAGTCATTTTCACCTGGCAAATTTCTAATTTGATTATGGGACGTCGTTTCACGAATTTCTAATCCCATCTTCGTAAACTTCTCATACAGCTCTTTTCCAAGCGGATATTCGAGTGCCTTCGGTTCAAAGTAAACGAGTTTTGGCATAAATGGTTTCATATACTTCCCTCCTCTCGTTAGTATGGGAAACGATGAAAAATTAACACTCATTAAAGTTTTCCACTTCAGTAACTTGCGTTGCAAGTTACTGAATGTTATAATTTGGATAACAGCTACCTTGCAACGCAAGTTACCTGAGTAAAAGGTGGTGAAATCATGCACAGCCAAATGTTAAAAGGTGTGCTCGAAGGTTGCATCCTATACATCATTTCACAAGAAGAAGTGTACGGATATGAACTGAGTACAAAATTAAATAAACACGGATTTACATTCGTAAGCGAAGGAAGCATATATCCGTTATTGTTACGTATGCAAAAAGAAAAATTGATTGAAGGAACATTAAAAGCCTCCTCACTCGGTCCAAAACGTAAATATTATCACGTAACCGATAAAGGATTAGAACAGCTTGAAGAATTTAAACAAAGCTGGGGAATGGTTTCAACAACGGTGAACAATTTATTACAGGGAGAGTGATGAGGATGAATGCGCAAGACATGATTAAATTGAACAACAAAAAACGCGAACTTCTAACACCTGAAAATGAAGTTGTTTATAGCGATATGTTAGTTTATCTTCGTTTATCTAACGTGCCAGAACAACAAGTAGAAGAACTATTACTAGAAATATTAGACCATCTCATCGAAGCACAAACAGAAAATAAAAATGCTTATGACATTTTTGGTGATGACTTACAATCTTATTGTGATGAACTCATATCGGCTTTGCCGGTTCAAACAATGTTAGAAAAAACTTCTTTAATCGGCTTTGTTATTAGCTTACTTCTCGCTATACAGTTTGGAATGGACACCATTGCTTCTCTTTTCATTTTCTTTTTTGAAAAGAACACCGAAATAATAAGTCCATCTTTTAGTATCCTTGGAACTACTTTGTCGGTTTCAATAATTATACTAGGTATACTATTCATTTTATATTTATTAAAGCGGTACTCCTTTGATCAGAAAATGAATTGGAAAAGAAGAATTCTATTTGGATTCGCATTTGCTATCCCATTTTGTTCCGCTATATTCTTAAATATTTATTTTAAAAAACAACCTTATCTCATTTATCATCTAACCTTTTGGCAAAACGCCTTAATCGCTATCTTATTTTTTGTTTTATATAAATTACTATATAAAAAATCAAATTTTTAACAGCCTTTCAAAAGGCTGTTTTTCTTCTGTCTAATTTTACAAATTGAAAAATTTCATAAAGAAAATAAGAAAAATGCAAAATAATTAAAGTTAATTGTTGACGTGATGCTTTTATTATCGGTATCATAAATCTTCGTGAGCAATTATTTTTCGTTATACGATTTTTTTATTATTACTGAATTTTTGAGAGGAGAAATTAAATGTCAGTTAAGAAGAAAACGCAAGTACGCACCGGCAAAATGGTACGTGAACTAATGTTAGCAGACGAAGATGTAAATGCTTCGCTAATTATGGTATATAGTGAAAACGGTGTAAACGCAGAAATTAAAATCGAGGGCTTAACGCCGAAATGTAACGAAGAATTATTTTTGAGCGGAAACGTGGATTGGAACAAGAGTGTTATTTATAAAATTGTTGATTTCACTGGGAACGCTGAAGTTGGTAAAGTTACATTAACAGCGATGAACAAAAATAATGTTTCTCTAGAAGTTGAACGCGTTATGTGGAGCAAAGAAAATAAAGAAGCTGCTGAGCAAGAAGAAACTGTTGTAGAAGCTACTCCGAAAAAAGAAGTAGTTGTAGAAGCTCCAAAAGCAGTTACACCTGCTCCAAAACCTGTTACGCGAGTAGAAACACCTGCAGCATCTAAACCTACTCCGGTACCGACACCGAAGCCAGTAAGTGTAGAAGCAGCTGTGGAATTATCTACTCCAGCACCTGTGAAAAAAGCAGCACCAACTCCAGTTACAAAGCAAGAGACAGCACCGGTCGCTCCTGCAAAACCGAAGCAACCTGCTTTGACTGAAACAAATACAAAACTACAAGAAAATTATGTGAAACTTGTGAAAAAGACAATTGAAGTTTGTCAAGATTACGAGCTTGGCATCGACATAGATGATTCTATTGAAAGCTTAAAAAAAGAACTACAAAGCCAAGGTATTAGCGTTACATTTGACAAAGAAATTATGGACGTTGTAAATCGCCTTCGTTCTTTACAAGATAAAGGAATCAAAGTAGAAAAAGTACTTAATTTACTATAAAATAATAAGAGGTGGCAATTGCCACCTCTTATTTTTTATAATTCCATTCCTTACTCTCATACTTCTCTTTTGCTAATGTTTGCACTTCATGTAACTGTTCTTCTGTTAATTCATACGGAACAAGCTCTACATCTAATCCTTTTTCAAACCCAACCTCAAACGCTTTAATTAGCTGTTCAATTGTAAACGTACGGTCTGTTAATTCATTAATTGCTACCGCTTTAGAAGAGAACATACTCTTCATACGCTCTTTTACACGTTCATTCGGAAATAAAAACAGATCGTATAATTCATCTAAATCTATTTCTAACGGAATCGATCCGTGCTGTAAAATCACACCTTTTTGACGTGTTTGAGCACTACCTGCGATTTTTCTTCCTTCTACTACAATTTCATACCAAGATGGTGCATCAAAGCATACTCCTGAACGTGGATTTTTTAAATTTTCACGGTCTGCTTCTGTTTTTGGAACTGCATAATATGCTTCTAATCCTAATGCCTTAAAACCGTCTAATAAACCTTGCGAAATAATACGATACGCTTCTGTAACTGTTTTTGGCATATTTGGATGATCTTCAGACACAATAACACTGTACGTTAATTCTTTATCATGTAGTACACCCCTGCCGCCTGTTTGACGACGAACGAATCCATATTTCTTTTCGTTAACTACATCCATATTAATATCTTTTTCAACACGCTGGAAATACCCAACTGTTAATGTTGGTACTTCCCATTCATAAAAACGAATGGTTGGTGGCATTTTCTTTTCACTTTGCCAATTTAATAAACATTCATCTAACGCCATATTAAATGCCGGTGAACATTGACCAGAGTTAATATAACACCATTTTTCTTTTCCCATCCTACACCTCATATAACCAATTATTTTTCACATTCTCTAGTCTACCAAATTCGACAAAATTTGTGAAAGAATACGAAATTTCTTCTTATATGCAAATGAATCTGTTGCATAAATACATACGGGCATTATAATATTGAAAGTAGGATAAGAAAAAAGGGAGCGATAGAACCGTGTCAACAACTTGGATTATTTTATTAGCCGTAATCGTAGCGTTCATCGGCTACACTGTATGGATGTATTTCTATCAGAGAAAATTAATTAAAACACTTTCAGAAGAAGAGTTTCGCGCTGGCTACCGTAAAGCACAGCTTATCGATATTCGCGAAGCAGACGAATATACTGCAGGACATATTTTAGGCGCACGTAACATTCCGTTATCACAAATTCGCCTTCGTCATAAAGAACTTCGCAAAGATCAACCAGTTTACTTATACTGCCAAAGCGGATTCCGTACTGGTCGTGCAGCTCAATACTTAAAAAAACAAGGCTACAAAGATTTCTACCAATTACAAGGTGGATTCAAAACGTGGACTGGAAAAATTAAAAAGAAATAATAACATACAAAAACTAGCTGAATCATTCAGCTAGTTTTTTCATTCCATATTATTTGCAATGTATAATAAATTTTGCTTAATCACATCTTTATCATTCTCTTGTGCATTACGATACAGCAGCTGATATTCAAGTCCTTTCTCTTTCCAAATAAGCGTAGCGAATTCATCTCCTCGCCCAGAGTCATCTTTATTTTTAAAATAAGCGAATGCTCCACTATTCAATTTCATTTGTTCTTGAAATCGCTTCTCTTCCACGAGATCCGGAAAACTATAAGGAAAGTTCGCAACATTTAACTCAATATACTCATTTCTACCTGGCTCCCGCTGTTTATATTTAATCATTAAAACAGTGTTCTTTTTCCCAATCGTTCTGACTTCCCCCTTCACATCACTCGTAATGTCATACGGTAAAAACTCCGGAACTTTAAATTTCACCGGAAAATATTTCGGAAGCTCCTTTAGCGGAATAGGATCCGTAACACGATCCATCACTCCCCCTGTTGTTCCCACAAAGTTTTTTTCTTCTTGCATCGTTTGCTGAAACGAACATGAACTTAGCACTAGACTAGAAAACACGAAACAAATGATTCTTTTTTTCAATTTGTTTCCGCCCTTTCTTCATACCGCTCTCTTTATGAATAAAGCGTTAATGCCCGATTGGTGGGGCTAATAACCCGCGGGAGATGCCCGACTGATTAAAGTTTCACTTTGTATGCTATTCATATTCGCTTCATTAACAAACTCCCCCTTTGAAAACTTTCCACGTTATTCTCACACATTTTGACAAAACTTCTTTTATAGACGCAAAAAAGCCCCCTATCATTCTTACGCCCAAATAAAAAGGTTACGCGAATAAAAAGAAGCCTTATTTATAACATAGTTTGTGAAAAGCTTTTCAGGTCAAGATTTTTTCATTCTTGTTATTTTCCCTTTATAATAAGGGAAAGAGGTGATACATATGGCCAATATAAAACAAATTGCAAAAACTGCTGGTGTATCCATATCAACTGTTTCCCGCGTCCTTAATAATCACCCTTACGTAAAAGAAGAAAAACGTAAGCGTGTTCTAGATGCTGTTGAAGAATTGAACTATGCAAAAAATATAAATGCTATTCATTTAATAAAGGGAAAAACATATACAATCGGGGTTATGCTCCCTTTCATTAATCTTCCATACTTCAGTACAATTATTGAAGGAATCGGAAACGAAGCGTTAACAGCTGGATATCACATTAATTTATGTCAAACAAATTACGATAGCCTCGAAGAGATTCGTGTTCTTGAAATGATGAAAATGAAACAATTCGACGGAATGATTATTTGCTCTCGAACGAGTTCTTGGGAACAAATTGAACCTTTCGCAAAATTTGCCCCTATTATTTCATGTGAAAAGATAAAGCATCCCCTCATTTCATCCGTCTACGTAGATCACTATGATGGCTTCCGTCTCGGCACTGCCTATTTACTCAGTAAAGGCCATGAAAAAATCGGAATCTGTTTAGCAAGAAAAACGAGTGCAAATTCTATGGAGCGCGAAAAAGCATTTGCTGATACGCTGCATAACGAAGGTAAAACGGTACATCCAGATTGGATTTTTCATCAATGCTATACGATGCAGGATGGTGCAAAAATACTTCATCGCATTTTAAACATGAAAAATCGCCCAACCGCTATTTTTACAGCGAACGATCAAGTTGCAGCTGGTTTATTAACAGAGGCGCGAAAACATGGCATTCGAGTCCCTGAAGAACTTGCTATCCTTGGATTTGATAATCATGAAATTTCAAAGGCGTTAGAAATTTCCACAATTGAACACCCCGGTCTCGCAATGGGCTCACATGCTTTTTCTTTATTCCATAAACAAATCCAAAGCGAGCAAATTGCCGGGAAGGCAGAAGAGCTTTCATTCCATTTAATTGAGCGAGATACTGTCTAAAAAAAGAGCGTTACCTGTAGCGCTCTTTTTCAGCTCTTCACCTATTGACTTTATATTTTCCATCTCATATAATGAACCTAACGAACGGTAGGTAGGGGATGAAAATGACAGCAAACCGCATTAAAGCTGTAGCACTTTCTCATTTCGCACGCTACGGCTACGAAGGAACTTCATTGGCAAATATTGCTCAAGAAGTTGGGATTAAAAAACCATCGATTTACGCACACTTTAAAGGAAAAGAAGAGCTATATTTTATATGTTTAGAATCTGCTCTTCAAAAAGATTTACAGAGCTTCACAGACGATATCGAAAAATTTTCAAATTCGTCTACTGAAGAATTGCTCTTACAGTTACTAAAGGGCTACGCAAAACGATTTGGTGAAAGTGAAGAATCAATGTTTTGGTTACGAACTTCTTATTTTCCGCCTGATGCATTCCGCGTACAAATTATCGAAAAAGCGAATGCACACATTGAAAACGTCGGAAAACTTTTATTCCCTATATTTAAACAGGCAAACGAGCAAAGTGAACTGCATAACATTGAAGTAAAAGACGCTCTAGAAGCTTTTCTATGCTTACTGGACGGACTTATGGTGGAACTACTATTCGCAGGTTTAAATCGCTTTGAGACTCGTTTAAACGCCTCTTGGCAAGTATTTTGGCGAGGTCTTTCAAACTGACGGATTGCTCCTTTGCAATGCGTCGTTTTTAAGCCCTTTACCTAACGACTGGTAGGAAGGAGAAATGACATATGGCATGGATTTATGTAATCATAGCTGGTATTATTGAAATCTTTTGGGTTATTGGACTTAAAAAAGCGGAGGCACCACTTGAATGGGCTGGTGTTGCGTTATTAATTACAATTAGTTTCGTCTTATTATTTAGAGCTTATAAAGATTTACCTGTCGGCACTGTATACGCAGTCTTTACAGGAATTGGAGCTGGTGGGATCGTTCTTACAGAGATTTTCGTCTTCGGAGAACCTTTCTCTATTGTAAAAGTTTTATTAATCGGTTTAATCTTCTTCGGAGTAATTGGGCTAAAACGAGTAACAGAAGAAAAAGAAGCGAAGGAGGCCGCATAAAATGGCTTGGGTATTTTTAATTCTAGCTGGTATTTGTGAAATTATTGGTGTACTCTTTATGAAAGTAGCCACTGAAAAGAAAGGCTGGGCACCAAAAGTTATTTTAATCGCTAACTTCGGCGTAAGTTTCTTCTTCTTATCCCTTGCGATGAACACGTTACCGATGGGAACTGCTTACGCGATTTGGACTGGAATCGGAACTGCGGGAAGTGCACTTCTAGGTATTCTTATTTTCCGCGAATCAGCGGATTGGCGTCGTCTTGCCTTCTTAAGTTGCATTCTATGCGGCGCTGTTGGCTTAAAACTATTAAGCTAACGTGAGGTGAATGTCATGTGGAAAGAAAAAGGAAAACAAATGTTAGCATGGATTACACTCGGGAGTGTCATTCTATTGCAAATCAGTTTTCATATAATAGAATGGTTGTTTCATAAAATAGTATCCATTCTTACCTTCCTTCCTAGCATGGCACTTGAAATTGCATCTATTGCTTGGTCAGTTATTGCCTCCATTGCAATCGTCATTATATGGAGTATCGCCAAACTATGGAATAAATTATTTAAAAAGGACAGTACTTCTGAAAAAGAGTAACTGTCCTTTTTTATATTCATTCAGACTTTCTGTAGAAGTTTGATGTGATAAGACAAAGAAGACCAACTATGACAATACTTATACCAATCCCTTTATGCAAGTTAGGAAATGGTGATGGGATATCCGAGTAAAAATTTGCTAAAATGAGACCGATTGAAAATAAAAATATCCCTATTCTATATAACCATTTTCTTTTGTTCATCATTCTCCCCCTAACATTTTTCATACACTCCTTTCTTTTGGACATACTACCTAAAAAAGGAGTGGATAATATGCAAAATTCTATACATAAGCAGATCCTATTTTTATTTTTCCTCTTTCTCATTCTCGTTATCGTTTTCAGCTTTATATTACATACTCCAAAAGATGTTGTACCAAACAGCCTCTCTGTTTATAAACTTTTACTTTCATATTGTCGTTATTGAAGAAGGTGCCTTATATAAGGCACCTTTTAAAATTCTCTCTTCTCATACAATTTCACTGAAATGAAGATAGATACTATGAACATGCAAATTGCACCAATGAATAACACGCTGTTATATAGTTGAATTTGTTCTAAGTTGATTCCAAAGAAAATAGAAGAAACAGCCATAGGTGCTATTAGTATAAAAATCGCAATAAAAACAGTTTTTTTATATGCTAACCAAAATGATATTGGTAAAACAAAGCTTAAATACATTAAAATAAAGCTAATACTAGCAATCATTGTCGTTTCAATAAATTCAAATAGGTTAACCCCATTCTTCATTCCCATCGTGAAACAACCGACCGTTACGCTTATAAAAAGAATAATAATTGCTACTATATATTTCGCATACACAATTTGTTTTCTCCATATTGGTAAGCTATTTACTATAACTTCACTCTCATTTTTACTATCTGCTTCAAATGTTTTTACTGTTGCCCCAATTGTAAAAATTACTGACATAATTATGAACAGATTTTTCGTATCTGTTAAGGCCATATAAAAGAAAACAGGATACAGTATGTACCAAATTAAAAATTTCCATTGAATGATGAAATCTTTTAAAATTAGTTGTTTCAATGCTATTCCCCCCTCACAGATCACGCTCATTATAAAAATGAATTGAGAAAAACATGGACATAACATATAAAAGAAGCAGCCCTGCTATAAAACAAATATTTACGACTAAACTCGTGTTCCAAGCATTTTCTACATCTAACCAGACGTTACTTACAATCAGTCCACTTAAATACCCCAACGCAAGTCCGGCGAACGGAGCAATTTGTTTTGCACTGCTATATCCTACTAAAAATTCAATTGGGAGTACGATTATGCTACAAACCAATCCTCCCGTTATTCCGCCAAGAACAGCTCCCCACAGCATAAGTCCAGTTATATATTCATTTTGTAACTGAATTAAACCAATCACTAGCGAGAAACCTCCACCTAAAGCAACTAAAATACTTACAAATATGTATTTTGCTATGACAATTTCCTTACGCTGAAGTGGTAAACTATTTAATATCTTTTCACTCTTATTTCTAGCCTCATAACTCGTCGAACATATCGTTCCAAGGATAGGTATAATTATACTAAGCTTCAACAGAAAAGTGTCGCTACCAAAATCAACAATTGCTAGGAAAAGCAAGCATATAAAACCAACAACCCTACCTTTCTTTGCATCATCATATCTTTTAAAACTAATTGCTTGATCATATATCACACCTCACTAAACTCATTCCTTAACATCAATTATTCGTTTTTATATAAGACAAGCCATACGTATTAAAGCTCTCTCTTTTTAAAACTCACAATAGCTATAAACATTGAAGCTAAATAACTTACACACGCGCCTATACTTAAAATACTTATGACTACTAGCACATCGGAAGTTCGAAAAATTATTAGCATAAGCCTTTCATCCATAAATATATTGCACATAAATCCTAGTAAGCCTATTATAGGAAAAAGCATAACTAATCCAAACATAGTAACCATTCGCTTATCCTCACTATATTTTATGGGAAGGATCATAACAGCATACAGAATAGAAAAGAAAATAGCTATAAATGCTGCATACCAAGGTATATTTATATTTTCTTTTAATACAAATACAGGTAGTACAAAGAAAACAAATGTAATGATTAAGCTGAATGCCATAAATAATAGTGTCGATATGTATTTCGCAATGACAAGATCTTTCCTAGTAAAAGGTAGACTTACTAACACTTTTTCCGTACTATTTTTCTCCTCATTTGATAAAGAGATTGAAATCATCAAAAGACATATAGCAAAACAAACATATGCTAATTGAAATGGTTTTATAGTGTTTTGGAATGCTCCGTATATTGGTAAGATTAAATAGATAAGAAACATTTTTCTTTGTAAGAAAAACTCTTTCAAAATTAACTGTTGCATACAATTCATCCCCCTACAAATCACGTGCTTCATAAATTTTAATTGTAAGAAACATAGAAGCGATATACATACTGACTAATATAATGAATCCAACTATAAATATACCAATATGCATAGGATTCATAATCCACTCAAGGAATGAAGGTGTTGTTTCATTCAGCCCATCACTAATAAATATCCAAAGTATCCCCCCGACTAGTATTGAAGCTGCTGCTATTATACTTATTACCGCCTTTGATTTTGCAACATAATAAATAGGGAAAAAGGTGGCCATCCAAAATACGGCGTAAACAATTCCATTTATTACTTCATACCATGAAATCCCAATATAAAGTTTAGGTTGGTATGCACCAATAACAGCGATACACCTTATAAGAAAAACAACTAGCATAGTAGAAACCATGCCCCCTACAATGAATATTGCACAGGAAATATATCTAGCAATTATGATATCCTTTCTGCTTAACGGTAAACTATTCATAATAATGTCACTTGTATTTCGTTCATCTATTGCGACTAATACCATAACTGCGGAAAGAGTTATAAATAAACAACTCATAGGAAACAGCATTCCATCACCGTTTTCAAATAAAAAGAATATAAAGGGTATAATAAGAAACACTGGCCATATCCCTCGAAAAAAGAACAAATCTTTATATACGAGCTGACGCATAAACACTTCTCCCTTTCGCAGTGTAAACGATAATATCATCTAATGTAGGCTTTTCTAGTACAACCTCATTTCCAAACCAATCGATAATTGCTTGTTTATCCTTCGCTAAACCTTCGAAACCAAATTTATTTTTTCGTAATCCAACAAATAATTCTTTTCCTTCTCGGTCTAATAAATCATTACTTCCTTTTACGATTACGTAGTTCTCCATTAGTTCATCTTTCTCACCAGTAAATATAATTTCTCCATCATTGATGAACGTAATATAATCTGCGATGCGCTCTAAATCTGTTGTAATGTGCGTTGAGAATAATACAGATACTTCATCCTCCATTACAATTTCTTGCAAAATATCAAGTAATTCACTTCGAACAACTGGATCTAATCCTGCTGTCGGTTCATCCATAATGATAAACTCTGCGTGATGTGAAAGTGCGATAGCAATCGCAAATTTCATTTTCATCCCTTTTGATAGTTCTTTAATTTTTTTATACTTCGGAACTTGTAATCTGTACATATACGATTGATACTGCTCTTCGTCCCACTTTTTATATAATGGTGCAATAATACGTTTCATTTGTTCACACGTTAAATCTTCGTAGTAATGATTTTCATCATATACAAAACCAATATTTTGTTTTATTTCCTTTTCAGCTTTCTTATTGTCTTTGCCAAAAATTTTTATATCGCCGCTATCTTTTCGAATTAAATTCATAATCATTTTGATTGTCGTACTTTTCCCTGCGCCATTCGGTCCGACAAATCCCATAATATATCCGCGTGGTAACGTAAAACTTATATTTTTCACTGCAAAATCTTGATAACTTTTACAAACATTTTTTAGCTCTAACATCTCTTATTCCCCCTCATATAAACACGCAATCATCTGCTGTAAATCTTCAAGTGAAAGCTGCAACGCTTTACTTTCATTTACAATCTCTTCCGCTTTACTTTCCAATAGACGAAGCCTTTGTTCTTTTAGTAGTTCATTATTTTTACGTGAAACATAAGTCCCCTTCCCAGCAACAGTTTCTATATATCCTTCTTTTTCAAGCTCCTCGTACGCACGCTTCGTTGTAATTACACTAATTTGTAATTCCTTCGCTAAGCTACGAATAGACGGTAATTGGTCTCCACCCTTTAAACCACCATTTAAAATAAGCTGGCTTAATTGTTTTCTTATTTGTACATAAATAGGGTCTTGGGAAGAATTCGAAATAATAATATTCATGTTTTCCTCCAGTGTGTATATACTGTATATACCTTATATACACAGTATATACACACCATCCTATTTTTGGCAAGAAAAAAAGACCAACATTTTCCTGTTGGTCTTTCGTATATGTATCACTTTTCAAAGCGATCTAACATCTCATCTCTCATTCCGAAACTCACTACCGCAATTCCTACATACATAAACAGAAGGAACGCCGGATGAACTGTGTTGTACCAAGTGCTATCAACAATTAAATAAATCGTTAATGCTACAACAAGAACAAACGCTAAGATAAACATATAAAAGTGTCTTGTACTACCCATAATAAACTCCTCTCTTCTCTCATCACCATTCAACAGTATATTGTATCGAATAATTCGATATGACTCAAGGTTAACTTTCTGTTATGTAATCAAGTTCCACCTTTACAATGTCCTCACATGCTATTGAAATGATTGTTCCTTTCTTATCAATTGCCGTCACTTCTCTATTATCCATTACACGATGTGCTACTCTTTCTAATACTTTTCCTTGATCTCGATAACAAAATTCTTTTACATCTTTAATCGTTTTTCCGTTTTCTAAATGGTATATCATTCTATAACACCGATATCCCACATTTTCACCCCCAACTTGCTCGTTTTTTCACATATACATAAAAATGAGTCATTCCTATCTCATTGCATCTTCTTAATTTCAATAAAATTCTAACAAAAATAAATACTTTTATCAAACTGACTTTTTCAACAAAATCACCTATGAAACTACTTCTTTACACCATTATGAAACAAAAAATATAAAATTTTAACATTTTCTTCACTAGTTCTGCATAAAGTGAAACTTTAATCAGCGGGGGATTTTTGTTCATCCCCATTGATTATCAGCCTACAAATCGCGGGACAAATTCTCCATACAAAAAAGAACCCGCATATAGCGAGTTCTTCCTTTGTTATTCTAATTAAACTTGTACAGGAGCTAGCTTTTCATAACGTAAAACTGGTTTACGAGCGGCCAATGTTTCATCCAAACGTTTAATTACCGTTGTATGTGGCGCTTCTTGTACAACTTCTGGATTTTCTTCTACTTCTTTAGCAATTTGAATCATCTTATCAATGAAACCATCTAATGTTTCTTTTGATTCTGTTTCTGTCGGTTCAATCATAATACATTCTTCCACATTTAATGGGAAGTAAATTGTCGGTGGATGGTAACCGAAATCAAGCAGGCGTTTTGCGATATCTAATGTACGTACGCCAAGTTTCTTTTGGCGACGACCTGATAATACAAACTCATGCTTACAATGTCTATCGAACGGAAGATCATAGAATGGTGCTAATCTTCTCATCATATAGTTCGCATTTAATACCGCATACTCCGTTACTGCACGTAGTCCATCTGGACCCATAGAACGAATGTATGTGTATGCACGAACGTTAATTCCGAAGTTACCATAGAATGGTTTTACGCGTCCAATTGCTTCTGGACGATCATAGTTAAAGTGATAGCCATTTTCCGTTTTCTCTAAAATTGGTTTTGGTAAGTACGGAATTAAATCAGCTTTCACACCTACTGGACCCGAACCTGGGCCACCGCCGCCGTGAGGACCTGTAAATGTTTTATGAAGGTTTAAATGCACAACGTCAAATCCCATATCTCCTGGGCGCGCTTGGCTTAATACCGCATTTAAGTTTGCACCATCATAGTATAATTTACCGCCTGCGTTATGGACGATTTCTGCCATTTCTAAAATATTTTCTTCGAATAGACCTAATGTATTAGGATTTGTTAACATAAGTGCTGCTGTTTCTTCGTTTACAACACGTTTTAAATCTTCTAAGTCAACAAGACCATGTTCATTTGATTTTACTGTAATTGTTTCAAAGCCAGCTACAGTTGCAGATGCTGGATTCGTTCCGTGAGCAGAGTCAGGAACAATTACTTTCGTACGGTTAAAGTCACCATTTGCTTCATGGTATGCACGAATTAACATTAAGCCTGTCCATTCTCCGTGTGCACCAGCTGCTGGTTGCAATGTAACAGTATCCATACCTGTAATCTCAATTAAGTGCTCTTGTAAGTCGTACATTAATTCCATTGCACCTTGTACTGTCTTTTCATCTTGTAATGGATGAATATTTGCAAATCCTGCGAAACGAGCTACATTCTCATTAATTTTCGGATTATATTTCATCGTACAAGATCCAAGTGGATAGAATCCAGAATCTACACCGTGGTTACGGTTTGAAAGTGCTGTATAGTGGCGCATAATGTCAAGTTCAGATACTTCTGGTAGCTCTGCATCTTCTACTCGAATATAATCGCTCTCAAACACATCTTCTAGTTTCACTTCTTCTACATCTAATTTTGGTAGGCTATATCCTATGCGTCCTTCTTTACTCACTTCAAAGATAAGTGCTTGGTCTTGATTCTTCATTGGATAGCCCCCATTTCGTTTACAAGTGTGTCAATTTCCTCTTTTGTACGAAGCTCAGTTACTGCTACAAGCATATGGTTCTCATGCTCTTTATAATCACGGCCTAGGTCGTAACCGCCGATAATATTCTTTTGTAATAATGCATCGTTTACTTCCTTCACTGGACGCTTGCAATCTACAACAAACTCATTGAAGAATGGTCCAGCAAATGTTACAGTGAAGCCTTTCGCTTCAAATTGACGTTTTGCATATTGTGCTTTAGAAATGTTTTGACGTGCCATTTCTTTCACACCTTGTTTACCAAGTGCCGTCATTGCAACTGATGCTGCTAATGCATTTAACGCTTGGTTTGAACAAATGTTAGACGTCGCTTTATCACGGCGAATATGCTGTTCACGTGCTTGTAACGTTAATACAAATCCACGTTTACCATCTGAATCTACAGTTTGTCCAACAAGACGTCCTGGAATTTTACGCATAAATGCTTTCGTTGTTGCAAAGTAACCACAGTGTGGTCCACCAAACTGCGTTGGAATACCAAATGGTTGTGCATCACCGATTACAACATCAGCACCAAATTTTCCTGGTGGTGTTAATGCGCCTAATGATAATGGGTTTGAAGAAACGATAAATAATGATTTTTGTTGATGAACGATTTTTTCAATATCAGCTAATTTTTCAACTTGTCCGAAGAAGTTTGGATATTGAACGATTACACAAGCAACTGTATCATCTACTTCACTTTGTAATACGTCTAAATCTGTTACACCATCTTTATGATTAATTTCAACAACTTCAAGATGTTGACCTTTTGCATACGTTTCAAGTACTGCTCTTGATTCTGGATGAACTGCACTAGATACAAGAATTTTCTTTTTGCGAGTATGGCCAGCTGCTAGCATTGCCGCTTCAGCTAAAGCTGTACCTCCGTCGTACATAGAAGAGTTTGCTACATCCATTCCTGTTAATTCACAAATCATTGTTTGGAATTCAAAGATCGCTTGTAATTCCCCTTGTGAAATTTCTGGTTGGTATGGCGTGTAAGCTGTATAAAATTCCGAGCGAGAGATAACGTGATCTACAATTACTGGAGCGTAATGATCGTATACACCTGCTCCTAAGAAAGAAGCGTATTCTTTTAAGTTAGCATTTTTACTAGCCATTTGAGTTAACTCTTTTAAAAGCTCTGGCTCTGATTTTGCTTCTTTAATTTTTAAATCCCCTTTAAAACGAACACTCTCTGGAATATCAGAGAATAACTCATCGATCGTTTGAACGCCGATCGTTTGTAACATTTCTTTTTTGTCTTCTTCTGTCATTGGAAGATAACGATGCAACATGAAATCTACCCCTCTCCCCGTTACTTTGAACGTTTATAAAATGGTGTTGGAACAACTACTGCTTTGACGCGTTTATTACGAATTTCAATTTCTACTTCTGTATCAACTGCTGCGTATTTTACATCAATTAGTGCTAAACCAATGCTTTTCTTTAACGTTGGAGATTGTGTACCACTCGTTACTTCCCCGATTTTTTCTTCTCCAATAAATACAGGGTAATGTGTACGAGGAATTCCACGTTCGATTACTTCGATGCCGACTAATTTACGAGGCGCACCGTTTTCTTTTTGCTCTTTTAACGTTTCTTTTCCAAAGAAGTCTGCTTCTTTATTTGGTTTTACCGCAAAGCCGATGCCAGCTTCAATCGGTGTAATATCTTTTGATAATTCTTGACCATAAAGTGGTAATGTTGCTTCGAAGCGAAGTGTATCGCGAGCACCTAAACCACATGCTTTTAAGCCTTCTTCTGCTCCAACTTCAAGAAGTTTTTCCCAAAGTTTTGCAGCCTCTTCACTCTTACAGTAAATTTCAAATCCATCTTCACCTGTGTAACCTGTACGAGATACAAGTGCTGGAATTCCATCTACAAGAATATCGTTTTTAAATTTAAAGAACTTAATTTCTTTCAAATCTTCTGACACAACTTTTTGTAAAATGCCTTCTGCTTTTGGACCTTGAATTGCAAGCTGTGCAACTTCACTAGAAACATTGACTACTGTCGCATCGCCAATTACATGGCTAGCTAACCATTCGTAATCTTTCTCGATATTTGATGCATTGATTACTAATAAATAGTCTTCTTCACCACGTTTGTAGATTAATAAATCATCTACTGTACCACCATTTTCGTAGCACATAGCTGTATATTGTGCGCCTCCTACCTTTAAGGTAGAAACGTCATTTGTAACAACACGTTGTAAAAATGCTAAACTATCTACACCTTTTACCTCAACTTCTCCCATATGAGACACATCGAACAAACCTGCAGCCGTACGTACAGCTTCATGTTCTTCTTTAATGCTTGAAAATTGAACTGGTAATTCCCAACCACCGAAGTCGATTGTTTTTCCACCATACTTCGCGTATACATCAAATAACGGTGTACGTTGTAATGTAATCATGCTCTCTCCCCCTTATGCTTTGACAAATCAATAAAAGTTGCTCGCCATATCTAAACATTTTCACTCTGAAAAGATAGGATATACGGAATCTCATTATATTTTTTTATGAAAGCGTAAATAAAAAATCACTTTCTTGGATAAAATACGAAAGATTCCACACATTTCACACCATTATCCTAACATTATTCGCTATATTTCATCAATATTCTAGCATAAAAAATAATTTAGAATTTTTCATTCTTAATCTTATTAAATACAATTTTCAAAATTTAGCCCTTTATCTTTTCCTATTCTTTAATTTTCAGCAAGTGTAATAGAGCCTTATTACAAGGCTTATATAATAAAGATTTTTTTAATAATTACTTTAGTTTATAAAAGGTGGGAGAGTCGTAATGAATGTCGATATTTCCGTAGATCGAACGTGGCAAAACAATTTTTTAAATAGAATTAACGAAGATGGTCCTTGGACAAATTGGGATTTATATCATTTAGCTTATAAAACAGAAAAATCGTTACTTGTTCCTACTTTCGATGGATTACAAGCACCGAAGCATTTATCTCATTTCACACCACTTCCTCATCAATTAGAAGTCGCTCAAAATGTCATTGAACAAATGAATGGTAAAGCGATACTAGCAGATGAAGTGGGACTTGGGAAAACGATTGAAGCTGGGCTGATTTTAAAAGAATATATGGTCCGCGGCCTTGTGAAAAAAGTACTTATACTCGTCCCTGCCTCTCTCGTATCACAATGGGCATACGAATTAAATACAAAGTTTTTTATTCCAGCTGTAGCCCAAAAGAAAAGCTACTCGTGGGAACAAGCCGATGTGATTGTATCATCAATTGATACTGCAAAACGTTCACCGCATCGCGATATCGTTTTGAATTTAGAATATGACCTTATTATTATCGATGAAGCACATAAACTTAAAAATAATAAAACAAAAAACTATGAATTTGCACAACGATTAAAAAAGAAATTTTGCTTATTATTAACCGCTACGCCTGTTCAAAATAAGATTGATGAAATTTTCAACCTCGTTTCTTTATTAAAGCCAGGACATTTAGGCAATCAATCCAACTTTGAAGAATATTATGCTTCAAAAAATCGTTCCGCCGAATCTGATGAAGATTTAAAATCTCTTATTAACAAAGTGATGGTCCGAAATCGACGTCATAATACCGGAATTGATTGGCCAAAGAGACATGTACGTACAATTTTTGTTGAGTTTAATGAAGAAGAGCAAGCTTTGTATAATGGTATTGAAAATTGGCGAGGACAAGATGCCTTCACATCTGCTTTCTCATCGTTAACTTTAAAACGGGAAGCGTGTAGTAGTCGTGAAGCTGTTTACTATTCATTAAAAAAACATGTGGAAAAAAGGCAGAAAGAAAATGAGCATTACATAAAAGACCCGCATATTGATGTGCTAATGGACAAAATTAATCATATTCCTTTCAACTCAAAAGCGAATAAAGCACTAGAACTTATAAAAGAAATTGACGATAAAGTCATTATTTTCACTGAATATAGAGCTTCACAAATGTATTTACAATGGTTTTTACAACAACACGGTATTTCTTCCGTTCCATTCCGCGGCGGGTTTAAACGTGGGAAGAAAGATTGGATGAAGGAGCTTTTCCAAAACCACGCACAAGTATTAATTGCAACCGAAGCTGGTGGTGAAGGGATTAACTTACAGTTTTGTAGCCATATGATTAATTATGACTTACCGTGGAATCCAATGCGTCTTGAACAAAGAATCGGACGTATTCACCGTCTTGGTCAAAAGAATGATGTTCATATTTATAACTTAGCTACAAAACATACTGTTGAAGAACATATTTTGAAACTGTTATATGAAAAAATCAATTTATTTGAGCGTGTTATCGGTGAACTTGATGAAATTTTAACGAGAATTAATATGAAAAACATCGACGCACATATTCAAGAAATATTTGCGCAATCAAAAAGCGAAGGAGAAATCCGAATTAAGATGGAAAACTTAACATCTATTATCGACTTCGCGAAACGAAATGAAGCTGAGGTGCAAGGCTATGCAGCAACATGAAATTCATAATTACTTATACAATTTTTTTGAGGCGAATAACTGCGAAATTTTAAAGCGCTCCCCTCATCTATTAGATGTGCAGTTAACAATTGAGATGGATAAATTATTAATGAACCGTCCTTTTTATTGGCACTATCTTGAGAAAACAGGAGGCGTACCGAATCCGATGCGCCTTACTCTTCTTACAAATCCAGAAAGTGAAGAAAGCGATGGTGAGCTTATTCACTACGGTTCACCACGTCTTCATCAAATTTTCCAAACGACAAAAGAATTAGGCTCTTACATACGTTTATATGAGGAAGTACGGCATAGCGGAGCGACACATACACCACTCCATCCTTGGCTCGGTGTAAATATTAAAGTTTCCTATCAATGTGATCGAAAAAAAGACATCCTTCACTCCATTGGGATTCATCTCATTTCTGGCACAATGATTGCAAACTTTCATGAAACATTAGCTAAAATTAAACTTACACCGAAAATACCTGACTTTTGCTTTACGCTCTCGCCTATCATTAAACCGCAAAGCGGTTTACAACGTATAGAGGATGCTTTAAAAAATATTATTGCAGAAGATGACCATACGTGGGCGAAAGAAGCAAGAGTGCGCTGGAATCACGATTTAGATCTTTTAAATCGTTTTTATGAAGAAAGTGATGAACTCCCCGAAAGCTATGAAATTGAAAAACAAGCCTTGCAAGAGCAATATGAACCACGCATTACAGTACAAATTATTAACGGCGGACTCTTTTATGTTACCGCGAATCATTTTCTTTCTTAAAAAGCCCCTTCTGTTTTAGAAGGAGCTTTTTTTGAGTTATCCTCTATCGCCATTACGCTCTTGTTGTTTTTGCTTTGCCATACGTTTTTGATGCGCACGATCCTTTGCGCTCACATGATTAGCATCAGTTGGAAGATTTTCTTTTGAACGACCAATTCCATTACTCATCTTTATCACTCCTTTTTATATCTTTCAAAATACATCCTTATTTTCAGCTAGAGATACAATCCTTATACAAAAAAATAAGAGCAGCCATTGGCTACTCTTACTCACTCACATATTTTTGAAACATATCATGGATGCCTTTATTTACGAGGTTCGAGATCTGCTCGTCAGATTTATTCGGATAACGATCACGCAATCTGATAGATGCCTTCACCATTAAATTTTCTAATACAGAACGGCCACCTTCTCCATAAATAATTTCAGCATACTTAACAAGCCTTCCATCCTCTACTGTTGCTGGATTATGATTGAAGAAAAATTTACTCATTGTCTCCACCTCTCTATTTTGATAACGTTTACATTTATATAGATTATTTATGTTATTTATTTCACAATATTGTATGCATGTATATTTAATTAGTTTCATTATAAAGCAACATATCGATAGTAAATATGTGATTTTCCGTCCATTTTGTGAACAAACCAAAAAATGAAAGCGTTTCCTTTATTATATACTAAAAAAACTTACTACGCTAGGGGCAATTTTTTCAATCTACTAATCCCTCAAAAAGTGATATATTTTTTCTTTTCCCATTAAACATTATACAATTTTCAGAAATTATATTATAAAATATATGTATGACTTAAGGAGGATTTATATGAATCAAAATAAAAAAGCTATATTAGATCTTGTCTTTTATCTCGTAATCCCATTCCTCATTTGGAAATTTGCAAAACCTTATATCGATCCTTATTACGCGATGTTACTTTCCTCTGTTCCGGGGATTATTTATACACTGTATACCTTTAAAAAAGAAAAACAGTTTAACGTAACAGGATTCTTTATTTTAATTACACTCATTTCTAATACAACGGTAGACCTATTATCTGGATCAGCTGAACGAATGTTATGGAACGATGCGTATTATCACATCGTGCTCGGTATTATCGTTATATGTACCATTTTTATAAAAAAACCACTTATGTTATATTTCGCAGCAGATATTGCCGCATTGCAAGGCCATGACCGTGATAAAAGTCGTGAACTGTATCGTGATAGTCGTATCTATCCAGCACTAAAATATTTAACGCTATTTTTCGGGCTACAATTCATATTAAAAAGCTTCTTAAAAATTTATTTCATCTCTGTTTTCGGTGTAGATGGCTATGGTGAAATGAGAGCGATTATGACCGCTGTTGGATGGGGCATTTCCATTTGTATCGGAATTGGATTTGTTTGGGTAAACAACAAAATACATGCTGTTACAGAAGAAAAAGAATCTGTACAGTAAATGAAAATCCCCTAGTAGCATCATACTACTAGGGGATTTTCATTTTACTACACATATTAAGAAATCGTTAACTTGATTTTTTTCTTTTATTTTTTACGTTTCGATAAAACAAAGCAGCACTAAGCGGCATAACACCAAACCACTTATTCATAAATGGCTCTTTTTCAGCACGGCGTTGTTCTTTCTTTTGTTTACGATCTTCTTTTGGAGCATCCATATACGACACAAACTGCTGTGTCACAAAGCGAACATAATCATTAGTAGACATATTATCATCACCTCTACTTGATTAGTATGTCCACTTTTTTATTCATTAATCTTTTCTTTTAATTCATTCATGATTTGTTTTACCGATTTATTCGTCGTATCGATATGAATATGAGCCTCTTCATATTGAGCTCGGCGCGATTCAAATTTTGCCACAAATGCCTCTATATCTTTCTTCTGAAATAGTGGACGTGTCGTATCTTCACGAAGCCTTTCTGCAATTACATGTGGATCACAATATAAATACACGACAGTTCCATTTTCCTTCATCCACTTTCGGTTTTCCTCTCGCTCAATGATTCCACCACCAGTTGTAATAATTACATTACAACTGGGTAGTGAACGTAACATTTCACTTTCATATTCCCGAAAAGCGATTTCCCCTTCTTCGGCAAAAATATCACGAATTGCCTTCTCTTGCTTCTCTTCAATCTTTTGGTCGGTATCGACAACATCCATATGAAGTTCTTTACTTAATTCTTTTCCAATTGTTGTTTTCCCAGCTCCCATATAACCGGTTATGTATATAGTTTTCATGTTCGTTCCTCTCAATCATCCGTTATTATTTGTTATTATAACGAAAGATTACATTATTTAATAAAAAAACGTTTTGTTCTCCTTGTACAATGAAGAACAAAACGTCACATACACGTTTTTACTTATAAGTGCCTCTTCTCACCCACTGCGTTGCAATCCATTTCTCACCTTTCGTTACAGGTGCCCCTCCATGTAACGTAAGCTCATTTAGTGATTGGTCTTGATAGAAATACTCAAAGTACACTGCCATTCCCTTTCTAGGGTGCACAGAAAGATTTAATTTCGGGAAGAACGTTTCTCCGCCTTTTTCTACATCATTTAAGTACATGACAAGCGTACTAATACGATTATTAGCAGCTGATCTACTATGTTCCGCAAAATAATCATAGTGCGCTTTATATTGTTGATCCACTTCATAATTTAAAATGTGTAATCCTTCTCCATGCGACGCAGGAACATTCATGATAGATGAAATTCGTTTTTCAATCTTCGCAGTAAGTTCATTATCGTCCAAAAATGCACCGCTACTCGTTCGAATATCATTTACATCACGTGATGAACCAACTTTAGAACGTTTCATTTTACTTTTAGACAATTCAATCAATTCGTCGCATTCTTCATCGCTTAATACATTTCCTAACACGACAATAAGAGGTTCTTCGAATTTTGAAATAATGTGTATTTCCCTATCTTCTGTCATAATTGCATTTCCTTTATGATCAAAAATAGTTTGTTCCTTATTTTCACCTATTTGATTGTTATTTGTCATTTCCCTATTCTCCCTAAAAAAATATGTTTGGATAGCATGAATATATCATATTCTTCCTACCTTTCTCTTTTTTGAGAAAATTTAAACTTTCAATTGTTTTATTTATCCATTTTCTATAAAAAAATAACCTATTTTAAAATAAGAAATTATGGTTTTCATCCGTATATTTTACATGCTATCCTTCTATCCAATCGAATATTTTCTCATCCTTTTTTCTATACCGGAAACTAACCTTGTAGAAAACTTCTTGTTTTATTTTGCACTGCAACGAAACGAGTATAACATCGTTTTCAAAGACGTAATTCCCACTTGCTTCGCCCTTTTCATATTGAAAGAAAAAAGTATCTTCCTTTTCTTTTTGCTGTAAGTCTTTTTTTATATTTGTAATAGATCGATTTAGTAGTTCCTCCAGTACAAACTTTTGCTCTATTTCAATATAAAATTTTTTATCTATAAGCAACATATTCGTTTCGTATACAAAGAACGAAGTTAATAATACAAGAAAAATGATTGTTCCTGGCATCGTAAATCCATCTTGTTTTCTCATATATTTATTTCCATTTCGCTATACCTGACAGCTACACCTTCATATATTTTCCCACTCATATCTTTCACATTTATAAAGAGCAAATGAGGTGTTACTT
The DNA here is from genome assembly GCF_051294775.1 of Bacillus pretiosus. Lineage (NCBI taxonomy): Bacteria > Bacillati > Bacillota > Bacilli > Caryophanales > Bacillaceae > Bacillus > Bacillus pretiosus. The sequence continues at coordinate 604,205 of NZ_JBPPHF010000002.1, read as the reverse complement.
CATACGAAACCATTTCAACATTTTGCAATATAACTTCTCTTCCGCGCATATTCACTTTTCTTATAAGATGATTATTCAATTTTTCATACGTCACTTCATCTCCAGTGCGAAGACGGAAGCGCAAAAGATTATCTTTATTTTCAGGGACTATTTTTTCTACAAAAGATACTTTACGAAACTCTAACTGTACTTGTCCTATAAACACATCCCATTCCCAATTATTTAATCCTTTTGATTGGTTGTTTTCTATTCCAATAAAATTTAAACGTGGCAAGAGTAAAAAGAACAGTGATAACAGAAAAAAACATACGATCATTTCTATTAATGTAAACCCAACTTCTAATTTATTTTTTCTCCTGCATAAAAGCATTGTTCCATCATTCTTCCTTTCACATCTTTCCACATAGCACAAACTTCATTTCCTCCCCAATATGTGTAATATACATTTCCGTTTACGACTTTTTCTTGCGGTCGTTTCGCCCCATTCTCATACATATATAAAGCTGCTTCCCTTTTTAATAATACAAATGCTTTATAACGAATTTGTATGTTTTTTCGTTCTTGCATAACCAATACTGTTTGCGGAAGTAGTAAAGATACTGCCATCATTACTATACTTAATGCTACAAGCATCTCAGCCATCACTGACCCTTTTTGACATTTCACGATACGTAAATCTCCCTCTCCCAAGCTGAAATACAATCTCATATTTATAACTTCGATACGAAAGTAAAATAGTGCCACCTCTATTAATATTTCCACTCGGATTATATGTCATCGGATTTGGAAAAGTATTCAAATCAATTTGTATATCGCTATCATATTCTCTTTTAATGATAGCAAGATTCTCACTTAGCTCCCCTATATAATACATATGTCTATCTTTATACCATCGTAATGTATAGTGTTTTTGACGGTTTATCGCTAATTGTTGCATATACAAAATATCGTTTGAAAACTGTCTTAAAAATTGTTCCACTTTTTGTTTTTCATGTAATGAATGTACGTTAAAATACGTGACCATACTTAGTACAGAAATTGCAAATAGAACGAGTAGCATTTCTAAAAGAGTAAAACCTTTTTGTTTCACAGTTTCCCAGTTGTTACTGTGCCATCATTTGAAATATGAATGGCTTCACCATTCGGACACTCATCAGCTGTAATATATTTTTCATCCCTTAGCTCTTTTAGCGAGGGAATTTTATTATGTTGTAAATGGTATGCTTGTATTTGAGCTTCTATAGATTTCACATAGGCTTTACATCCTTTTCCTTCGACAGATGAACGCTGTGTAACTACATTCGGAATAATTAATAGTAATAGTACAGTTATGACGACCATAACTAATAACATTTCTAAAAGGGTAAACCCTTCTTCATTCTGCATGTAAATGCCTCCTAAATAGAATTCATCATTTGAAACATTGGCATAATCATCGCTAAATACATAAGAACGACTATTCCTCCAATACACGTAAATAAAATTGGTTGAATGATCACTAACATACGTTTAACTTTTTGCTCCATCTTTTCCATAATAAGATCGCTATAGTCACCTAATTCGAGCGCCAAATTACCGTTTGCTTGTCCATGCGTAATAATATAAGAAAGTTCTTCCTCATAATATCCGCTTTTAGCAATAATAGATTGCAACGGTTCTCCTGCAATTAATTGGCGTTCAATTCGACCCGCTTCATATTGAAAGAACGGATGATAATTTTGCTCCATCATTATTGTTAGGGCCTCAAGTACTGATAGTCCACCTTGTAATAAACCGCTCAATTGAGTGGCGAAATAATGTGAATGCTTTAAAATAAGAAATGTTTTTACGAGGGGGATACGAAGCATAATTTTTACCAGCTTCATATGCGGGAGTTTCCGAAAGTAAAACATATATACACTACATCCAATCATAATGATAAAAATAGTGCTAAAAATAAGGCTGGGTAGCAGCTTAATTGCACTTAATATTTGTTCTGTAAGTAACGGTGCTGTAGAACCGAATGAACTATATACCATGTCAACCTGCGGTAATAAAATGCGGTTAAAAACAAAAATCATGATTATTAAAAAGAACGCCAAAAACATAGGATACTGCATTATTTTCATCATATCTTTCCGATACTTATCCTTTTTATAAAGAAGTGCGCTCCCTTGTTGCAACGCAAAAGAAATATCACCATGTTGCTCAGCATAAAATAAATAACTTAACACCTCCTGATGAAACATTAATTGATGAAAAGAATCATGTAGACTTTTTCCATCTTTTAATCCATCAATCATGCGCTGCAATTGTACTTTCTTTTCTAAAGGTAATTGAAACTGTAAAAATTCTAATGCCTGCAAAAGGGAGTATCCTTTTTCTAATAGTTCTCCTAATCGTCTCAGCAATACTACTTGATCACTTAAACTCCATATTTTCTTAAACATACACATCCTCTTCTAAAAATCCTAAAGCGTATCCTTTTCGTATCGAAGATTCTAATGTTTCGTGCTTGTACGTGACACATTCCCCGTTTGCTTCTTTAATTGCTTGTTTTAACTCATATCCATATAACAACTCATAAATACTCGCTTGTCTTACCTGCCTCATTGATTTACATAAAGTTGAGCACTTTCTTTGGCAAAACGGACACTTCAATTCGACAAGTCGCTGTGCAGCTATAGCCAATAAAGATTGTTCAATCTCTTGCCTCGTTATACCGAAATCCATAAATCGGAGTATCGCCCCTTTCGCATCACTAGTATGCAGTGTCGTCATTACTAAATGTCCAGTCAAACTTGCTCTTATAGCGATTTTCGCTGTTTCTTCATCACGAATTTCACCGACTAAAATAATATCTGGATCATGACGTAAAATGGCCTTTAGTCCCGCCTCATATGTGATACCTGCTTTTTCATTTATTTGAATTTGTAGTACATCGTCATTTCTTTTTTCAACTGGATCTTCAAGTGTAACGATGCGACGTGTTTTCTTTTTTTTAATTACCTCTAATAATGCATACATTGTTGTTGTCTTCCCCGAACCAGTCGGTCCAGTAAATACGAGTAACCCATGTGAATAGTGTAAAAAAGAGAGTAGTTTTTTCGCTGTACTTGGAAATAACGAAAGATGAGATAACGGCTGAATAGATGCTTGTAAATGAAGACGAATAACGAGACTTTCTTGGTATACGGTTGGAAGCGTGGAAAGGCGTAAATACACTTCTTGTCTATCCATTTGTAAATACAGTGAACCATTTTGTGGCTTCCGTCTCTCCCCTATATCCATGGATGCTAAAAATTTAAAGTGTGAAACAAGTTTTTCCCCAAATTCCTTTTCGATACAGTGTTTCGTCATTAAATCTTTTCCTATACGCAGTTGAACCGCTACATCCTTCTTTCGGGGCACAATATGTAAATCCGAAGCTTGTACCCTGCACGCCTCTTTCAAAATCGTATTCGCAAAAATTTCAATTCCATTCATCATTTTTCCCTCCCCACTATGTATATAGCATGAAAAAATTCATAAGAAAAATCGGTATTTTTGTATTTTCAATAGAGGAAAAAGGAAAAATATGTTTGTGAAATTATGAACAATTTCCGAATTATTGTCTGAAATTACCTATATGGAAGTTTATCTGTATTATAATGTTATTATCTTGGATAAAGTGATAAAGGTGGAGATCCTCATGGAACAAGCTTTAAAAATTACAGGCGTATTATCTGACCCAACTCGTTATTACATTTATAAATATATTTCTCAAAAACATAGTTACGTAACTGTACAAGAAATTGCAGATGAGTTTGACATTCATCCAAACGTAGCACGTTTACATTTATCTAAATTAGAAGATGTTCATATGCTGAAATCGGAAACGAAGAAAACTGGAAAAGGCGGAAGACCAAGTAGATTATATGTATTATCTGAAGATGTGATTCAATTACAATTTCCATTCCGCGATTATCAATTGTTAGCAAGAATAGCATTTAATTCTTTACTTAGCCTTGGCGCCGCTGGTGAAAAAGCGCTATACGAAACGGGAAAACAATTCGGGTCCGAGTTAATGCAACAACATATGCAGCGTTTACATGTGAACGAAGATGCTTTAACAGTAGAGCAAAAAGTCCAAATTGCAAAAGAAGCTTTCTCAACAGCTGGTTTATCACCTGCATTTGAATTAAGTGCAGATGGAACGAAAATTTTCTATGATGTACACAATTGTCCATTTAAAGAAGTTGCTGTTCATCACCCAACTGAAATTTGTAATATGCACGGAGATATGATGAAAGGGATTTTTGAAATCCTATTCCCTAACACGGAATTAACTCGAAACGATAGTCTACTAGATGGATGTAAATCTTGTAATTATAAACTAACAATTTAATTTCTCATATAAAAAGAAGCCAATTATAATTGGCTTCTTTTTATATGAATGAATATTTACAATAGTAAGAAAAATAAACTATAATGAGGAGAGGTTTACTTTTTTTAGAAAAGGAGGGAGATGGCATGGAGCGCATGTTTCGCGTTCTCGGCTTTTGGACTGGAATTTTCTCGGTTATGTTTTACGTAGGGGATATGCAACAGGCCGCACTACTATTTTTAGGACAAACAGGTTTCTTCGTACTTTTAAGCTATTTAAATTTAACAGAGCGTATGTATATATACGTATTCGGGGCATATTTAACTGTTTTCTTCATAGGATTTACATACTACACGACGTTTTTACTTGTCCCTGGAGCTGGACATTAAAGATGGCATTTTGCCATCTTTTTTTTAATTCCGCAATTCCCTAGTTGACTTATAGGTTTTATTACCTTATATTCTATATAACAGATTGGAATTAGGGGGAATCAACATGAATACACTGCTTGTCGGAATTAACGTTGCAGTCATGCTCATCTTAGTTGGCGTATTATATTATATGCAACGTAAGCATGTATCTTTTAATAAACGTGTATTTACTGCTTTAGGAGTCGGAATTATATTCGGTCTTATATTACAATTTATTTATGAGCCAACTTCTAAAGTAATTATTGAATCAAATACTTGGTTTAGCTTGATCGGTAACGGTTATGTGAAATTACTTCAAATGATCGTTATGCCACTTATTTTAGTATCTATTATTTCAGCCTTTACAAAATTACAGTTAACGAAAAACCTTGGTAAAATTAGTGGTCTTATTATCGGAATTTTAATTCTTACTACTGGAATCGCTGCAGCTGTCGGTATCGCCGCAAGTGCAGGATTTGATGTATCTGCAACAGGCCTGCAACAAGGTGATGCAGAATCTGCTCGTCTGAAACTAGTTGAAGAAAGATTTACTTCTATTGAAAAAACAACAATTCCAGATAAATTATTAGAGCTGTTACCTACAAATCCGTTTCTTGATTTAACAGGAGCTCGTCCAACATCAACAATTTCTGTTGTAATATTTGCAGCCTTTATCGGTATCGCCTTTATAGGGGTAAAACGAAAATATCCAGAACAAGCAGAACTATTTAAGAAAATGCTTGATGCTGTATATGCAATCGTAATGCGTATGGTAACATTAATTTTACGTCTTACTCCATACGGCGTATTAGCTCTTATGGCAAAAACAGTTGCTGGTAGCGACATTAATGCTATTTTAAAACTTGGTAACTTCGTGTTAGCGTCTTACGTGGCACTTATCGTAATGTTCGTTATCCACTTATTATTAATTGCTCTATCTGGTTTAAATCCAATTCAATATTTAAAAAAGGTGTTCCCTGTATTAACATTTGCATTCACATCTCGCTCTAGTGCTGGTGCAATGCCATTAAATATTGAAGCGCAAAAAGAAAAGCTTGGTATTTCCGAAGGGATTGCAAACTTCGCAGCATCATTTGGAGTATCTATCGGACAAAACGGTTGCGCAGGTATTTATCCAGCAATGCTTGCAATGATGGTCGCTCCAACTGTAGGAATCGATCCATTACAACCACAATTTATTTTAACTTTAATCGCTGTCGTTGCTATTAGCTCATTCGGTGTTGCCGGTGTTGGTGGTGGTGCAACATTCGCAGCGTTAATCGTACTATCTACAATGAACTTACCAATCGGTATTGTCGCTCTTGTTATCTCAGTTGAACCATTAATCGATATGGGTCGTACAGCTCTTAACGTAAGTGGTTCTATGACAGCAGGTCTTATTTCTAGTAAATGGCTTGGTGAATTAGATCAAGATACGTACAATCAAGATGATACAAAAACTGGTGAAATTGCTTCATAATAAAAAGAACGCTAACAAAAACTGTTAGCGTCCTTTTTTAGTTCTTTTCATCTTCCTCTTTGTCTTTTATACATAAGGCATAACATATTGTTTCAAACACTATGTAAAATCTCGTTCTTTATACTTCATTTCTATCTCCTTACACATAGAAAAAGAGAATACAATAACATATTCTCTTTTCTCAAATATACTTCATTATCTCACAGCCCGTCCTTTTCACAAATAACCATTTTGTTCGCACCATTTATGAAATTGTCCTACGTCTACTCCAACTAACACGATATCCTTTAGCTCTACATCAATGATTTGTTCTCCAATTACAATAGCAAACTGCGATTCTAATTTTGTCTCGCTGTTCTTTACAATTCCAATTCGGTTCCGATGCGGTCCATCTTTTATATATGCTTTTTGTCCTACAATATCAAAGTTCAAGTCTCTCACCTCTTTTATTGCGCTTAAATTTGAAATACGAACTCAAATTCGGAAATTTTCCTTTCCTTGCACTATTTCTCTATATATATGACGAAACAATAAAAGAGTCCTCCCTTCTTTACAATTATTTTTTCTTTGTTTCATTTTTGTGATTGAAACGTAAAGTTTATAATAAAATACACTTGGAAGCGCTTTCTATGTAATTTTTTATGTTATAATATATAAGTAGAACTTCGCAAAGAGGGTTAAAAAAAATGAATACAAAAATGATTAAAAAAGTAATTGACGCATTAAAAGTATATGGCTTTCAGAATGTATCATTCTGTGACAAAACGAAACAATTTTTATTTCATAACGAAATGGATATTATGAGCGGCTATGCAGAAATAACATATAGTAGTCAATTTGAAAAATTCAACGTACAAATTCATCCGATTGAAACACATCACCAAGCAGAGTTACAAGAGGTTGAAAGACATATACAGGCCTGTATAAGAAAAGTGGAATATTTAAACGCACTTCTTAGCGGACAAACAAAACTAGATGACAAAATTATTATAATGTAAAAAAAAGAACGTGAGAATATCACGTTCTTTTTTTTACATTATACGTTCATCTTTTCCTTCAGTTGTAATCCTGTAATGGATTCTAATACATCCATTGCTTCTCCAAATGTCATATCAAATATCGTCTTATCCTCTATGTATGGAAATTGTCTAAAGCGCTTTTCTAACATTTTCACGGCGTCCGACGTAAAGTGTACACTATCAATGCCAAATTCTGTTTCAAGAAGAACGATCCAATCTAACACATGAAAACCTAATCCATTTACGAATGAAATAAGTTTTTCTTCTGGCTGTGAAGATAAGAATACGTGTCGTTCCATCTCATCGAAAAGTTCTTCACCTAAAACTTCTGCTAATTCATCATCATGTTCGCGTTCAATAATCTCTTCATATCCGTAATCATCCACAAGCTCTTCTACTTCTTCACTATCCTCACAAAGCAATTGACTAAGAACGGCCTCTTTCTTAAATTCACTATTTTGTACAACTTCTAAAAAGCTCGTTTCCCATCCATTTTCTAATTTCATATTATATACTCCTTTATATACGTTTCTTATCATCACTGTTCCCAAAAGATCACTTTTATAACCTTTTAGGTCGTTACTATTATTTCACATGATTCATAACATAAGATGCAAATTCAGTTGCATCTCCTTCAAAAATATTTATTTCTGGCAAATGATAGAACGTTGTTTGAAGCGGGTTTCTTTCATGATATACATATATCTTTTTCTCTAGCGCAATCGCCATTCCAAACTCTGTATGGCTCCCGTTTCCGCCATCTAATATAAGTAAAAAGACATCCGCTTCTTTAATAGCATTCTTTTCTGCCTGCCCAATTTCTCTTAATTGATCTTGATTCACTGCTCTTTCGTTTCTTGTCCAATCATATGTATGGTGCCATCCTGCATGTTTCAGTTCATTTGCTATAGAACGTACAAGATGTTTATTTTGGAATCCTGAGGCGACATAAAAATTCATTTATATACACTCCTTCATTATGTACGGGAAACTCCTTTTAGCGTTAATTGCTATAAACATAATAAAGAATGACTTCAAAAAAAATCCCCATCTTTAAAACTTATTTGCGTTTAAATGATGGGATTCTTCATGCTCTTCTTTTATTTTCTTCTTTTTATAACTTTCATCAGCTAACATTTCTAGTTCAGCTGTTATTTCTGATTTTTCAAGCTCTCTTTCTTGCGAAAATTTCCTTGAAATATAAACAATAACACTACCAACGTACAACACAAAGCATATAATAAGTGCAGTATTTTCATAGAGACTTAGCTCCAACACAGTCACTCCTAATCCATTCGTATTTTCACGCTTCATTAATTGGAATTTCCCTACTAATCCATTTGTTACCCCGCTATTCGAGAGCAGTAAAACCCCCACCTCAAAATTCAGCAAAAATAAAGAAGTTAGGTGTGGGATTAACTGCCCGTAAAAGCCCGATTGGTTCAACTAATAATCAGTGGGGGATTAACCCCTCCCCCACTGATTAAAGTTTCACTTTATTGTAACATAAAAATATCAATCCTTGGAATCTTTCATCCTACTAAAAAAGACATGATTGTTTCATCATGCCTCTGAAATATATTGAATGATTGTTTGAATTGCTTCTTTTCCATTATATTTTTTTAGTGCTGTTTTATACATCTCATTATTTTGATTTAATTCTTCGACATGCTTTATAAGTGATTTCACAGTCACATCTTCCTCATACAATACGGAAGCATATCCTTGTCTTTCAAAAGACTCTGCATTTAGTATTTGATCTCCACGGCTTGCAAATTTCGATAGCGGAATTAAAACCATCGGCTTTTGCAATGTTAAAAACTCAAAAATGGCATTAGAGCCCGCACGTGAAATAACAAAATCTGTTATCGCTAATATGTCTGGCAGTTCCCCATGTATATATTCAAATTGTTTATATCCTTCTTTATTTTGTAAGCTTTCATCAAGATTACCTTTTCCGCAAAGATGAACAATTTGATATTTTTTCAGAAGTTTTGGTAACGCTTCTCGAACCGTTTCATTAATTTTCTTTGCGCCCAAACTTCCTCCCATAATTGTAATAACTGGCTTTTTACGTGAAAAACCTAAAAACACTAAACCTTTTTCACGATTTCCCTTTAGCACTTCTTCACGTACAGGAGATCCTGTATAGATTACTTTTTCTTTCGGTAAATGTTTCGCAGCTTCTTCAAATGTAACAAATATTTTCGAAGCAAAACGGAGCGCAATTTTGTTTGCTAGTCCTGGCGTCATATCAGATTCATGTAATAAAACAGGGACTCTATTTAGCCAGCCTCCAATTACGACTGGTACAGATACGAAACCACCTTTTGAAAAAATCACATCCGGTTTTAGTTTTCGAATCCTTACATACGCATCCATAACACCCTTCATTACAAGAAAAGGATCTTTTATATTTTTTAAATCAAAATAACGACGTAGCTTTCCACTTGAAATACTATAGTACGGAATGCCTTCCTTTTCTATAATCGTTTTCTCAATCCCTTGATGAGAACCAATATACGAGATATCCCAATTCTGTTCTTGTAAATGTGGAATGATGGCTAAATTAGGTGTTACATGCCCTGCCGAACCGCCACCTGTAAAGACTATTTTCTTCATACGTCTCCCCCTTCTACACTATAATACACTAAAATATCTTGCCTCAGGGTGAGAAAATACCATAGCCGTCACAGATGCTTCTGGCTCCATCATAAATCCTTCTGTTAATGAAATACCTATTTCTTCTGGATGAATAAGGCGAAATAACTTTTCTTGATCCGCAAGTTCTGGACATGCTGGATAACCGAAAGACACTCGTATCCCTCTATATTTCGTACGGAAACGTTCTTCCATCGTCAGTTCTAGTGAATCTGGAATACCCCAGCGATCACGAATGAGCATATGTGTTTTTTCAGCAAGACCTTCTGCTAGTTCAAGCGCTAACGATTGGATCGCATGGCTGCGTAAATAATCACCCTTCGCCTTCCACTCTTCAGCAATGTCCCGAACGCCTTCCCCAACCGTAACAGATAGGAAAGCAACATAGTCCATCTCATCTCCAACTGGTCGTAAATAATCACCTAAAGTACGATATGGTGCTTTTCCTTGTCTTGGGAATATGAAACGCTCTATAACACGCGTATGATCTTCTGGATCATATATTACAATGTTTTGTCCGTCACTTTGCGCTGGGAAAAATTGATACACCGCTTTCGGTTTTAACCAAGATTGTCCTTCCTGCAATAATTCATCTATTAAATCATTTAATTCGTGTGCTCTCTTATCTCCCTCTCGCAAAAGCTTCTTCACATTTCCTTTTAATCCAAGGTGATGTCCAAGTAGCATTTGTCTATTTAAAAATGGAGCGAGATGTGCAACTGGAATATCACGTAATACAATTCGTTTTGTTGAATCAGGTATCATAACCTCTGCCTTCGCTAATGGCTCAATTACTGCTGGAATTTCTACTTTCTTCTCCTCTTTTTTTACGATATGAAGATGACGCTCTTTTTTATCTTGTTTCATCTTCTCACGCTCTTCTTCTTTTTGAAGCTTATTAATAATATCAAGACCAGTCATCGCATCACTCGCATAACATACGAGCCCTTTATATGATGGTGAAATACGATTTTCTGTAAATTTTCTCGTTAACGCTGCCCCGCCTACAACGATTGGAACATCAATATTTGCAGCTTTTAAATCTTCAGCAGTCGTTACCATTTGTTGCGCTGATTTTACTAATAAACCAGAAAGACCAATAATGTCAGGCTTCTTTTCTTGTACTTCTTGAACAATTCGATCCGAACGAACATTGATTCCTAAATTAATAATCTCATATCCGTTATTCGATAAAATAATTTCAACGAGGTTTTTCCCAATATCATGTACGTCACCTTTAACAGTTGCTAATAATACTTTCCCCTTTTTCGCACTCTCGCTAGATTCCATATGTGGCTCTAAATAGCTTACGGCAGCTTTCATACTTTCAGCACTTTGCAATACTTCGGCAACGATAAGCTCATTATTATTAAATAATCGTCCCACCTCATCCATTCCTGTCATAAGTGGGCCATTAATAATATCCAAAGGTTTTCTTCCTTCTGTAAGTGCAAGGCTTAAATCTTCTTGTAGTCCTTGTTTCGTACCTTCTACAATGTAATTTGCCAGCCTTTCATCAAGAGTTAATGTTTCTTGGGTAACGACATCTTTCTTTTTTGCCGCGCGATAAAAATTTGTAAATTCTTCTAACGTCTCTTGCGTCGTTTCAAAAAGTAGTGCATCAGCAAGACGTTTTTCTTCCTCTGGAATTGACGCATACCGTTCTAATTTTTCCGTATTCACAATTGCGTAATCTAATCCTGCTTTCGTTGCATGGTATAAAAAGACGGAATTTAATACTTCTCGGCCAGCTGGTGGTAAACCAAAAGATATGTTACTTACACCTAAAATCGTTAAACACTCTGGCAAGGCTTCTTTAATAAGGCGAATTCCTTCTATCGTCGCTGCCGCTGAACCAATATATTCTTCATCACCTGTACCTACAGGAAATACAAGTGCATCAAAAATAATATCTGACGGGCGTATACCATATTTCGTCGTCAATAACTCATAACTTCTTTTCGCGATTTCGAGTTTTCGTTCTGCACTAACCGCCATACCATCTTCATCAATTGTTCCTACAACAATAGCAGCACCATATTTCCGAAGAAGCGGCGTCACTTTTTTAAATCGTTCTTCTCCATCTTCTAAATTAATTGAATTAATAACAGCTTTTCCTTGAATATAAGTAAGAGCTCGCTCCATCACATTTTCATCTGTTGAATCAATCATAATTGGTACTTTTAACACTTTCGTAACTTCTGCCAAGAAGTTTTCCATATCTTCTATTTCATCGCGATCAGGATCTGCCATACAAATATCAATAATATGAGCATTTTTCTTCACTTGCGCTCTTGCGACTTCAGCAGCCTCTTCAAATTTCCCTTCTGCTACTAATCGTTTAAATTTACGTGACCCAATAACGTTTGTTCTTTCACCAACAAATAATGGTCTCATAGAGTCATCATATTGAAGTGCCTCTAATCCACTAACCCCGTGTCCAGCTCTTTCGTGGTGTTCACGTGGATTAAGAGAAGCTAACGCGGATTTTATTGCTTTTATATGTTCTGGTGTTGTGCCACAACAACCACCGATAATATTAACCCATCCTTCTTCAGCAAATCGCTTCACTTTTTCAGCGAGAGAAGATGGAGATTCATGATAATGTCCATCTTCATCAGGAAGACCTGCATTTGGATAACAAGAAATGTAACACTCCGACAAATCAGATAGTGAACGAATATGGTCTCTCATAAACTCCGGACCGGTCGCACAGTTTAATCCAACAGATAATGGCTTCATATGTTCTACTGATAAGTAAAAAGCCTCAATTGTTTGCCCGGCCAGAGTCGTTCCCATCGGTTCAATCGTTCCTGAAATCATAATAGGTACAATTTTATTTAGCTCATCAAAAGCTGCTTGAATTCCAATATAAGCAGCCTTCACGTTACGCATATCTTGACTCGTCTCAACGAGTAATACATCTACGTCGCCATTCAATAAGCCTCTAGCCTGCCGTGTATAGGCTTCAATTAATTCTTCAAACGTCACACCACCTGTAACACTAATCGCTTTCGTTGTTGGTCCCATTGCTCCCGCAACATATACTTCCTTCCCGCTTGCTTTGACCGCTTGCTTCGCTAAACGTGCTGCCTTCTCATTTAATTCCTCATCTAAATGAGACAACTCATAATCACTTAATACAATGTTTGTCGCCCCAAATGTATTTGTTTCAATAATATCTGCTCCAGCTTCAATATAAGCTTTATGAATCTTTAAAATGACATCAGGCCTTGTTTCTACTAAATATTCATTACAGCCTTCGTACTCTTCTCCTCCGAAATCTTCCGCAGTTAAGTCCTCTTGCTGGATCATTGTTCCCATTGCACCATCTAATATTAAGATGTTATTTTGTAATTTTTCTTCTATACATTTCATCAATTAATACCTTCTTTCACTTCTTGCTTTTCTCTCACATATTTAACAAGATGTTCTGTAATTTCATATTTTAGAAATGGTGTAATAAGATAAATGCCGTTAAAATATTTCATCGCCGCATCGATCAATTCTTGTGAAATGCGAATCCCTTCTTCAATTGCTGCCTCTTTCGTTTCATGTCCATCCATTCTCTCCCTTATTTCTTCAGGTAGAGTAATACCCGGTACCTCAAAATGAAGGAAATCTGCATTCCTTTTACTTATTAATGGCATAATCCCAATAAAAATAGGTTGTTCCAAATGCTTTGTCGCTTCATACACTTCTTCAATTAACGCGATATCATAAATTGGCTGAGTTAAGAAATATTCCGCTCCAGCATCTATTTTCCGTTCCATTCGCTTAACCGCTGCTTTTAAATGTCTTACATGCGGATTAAACGCACCTCCCACTGAAAACCTTGTTGCTGGACCAATTGATTTCCCTAAAATCGAGCGCCCGTCGTTCATTTCTTTAATCATTTTAATGAGCTCAATAGAGGACAAATCATATACAGAAGTGGCACCTGGAAAATCACCAACGCGTGCTGGATCCCCAGTTAAAGCTAACACCTCTTCCATACCTAACGCTGATAGGCCTAGTAAATGAGATTGTAGTCCGATGACGTTATGGTCTCTACACGTTAAGTGCGTCAATACCGGAATATCGTGCTTCGTTAATAATGCCCCCATTGCCATATTCGAGATGCGAGGCGATGCTAATGAATTATCTGCTAGAGTAATAGCATCTGCCCCAGCTCTTTTCAATGCTCTTGCGCCTTCAAAAAATCGCTGCGTATCTAACGTTTTCGGTGGATCTAATTCCACTACTACTGTCGTTTGTTTTTTTGCTTTCTCTGCTAATGTGACATGAGCTTTTGAACGTTTCTCGTGTGTATGAACTACTTTCGGTCTTTGAATCGTATCCTTTTCTATTACAGGTGTAACATTTGCAATTGCACGTTTCATACTTTCAATATGTTCTGGAGTCGTGCCACAACAACCACCTAATAACCGAATACCTTGCTCAATAAATTTCGGTGTCATCGCTTCGAAATAAGCTGGACTTCCCTCATATACGTAACGTCCCTCCACATAATTTGGGAGACCTGCATTCGGATATGCTGACAAGTAGCCATTTTGCGGAATCGATATCATTTTAAAAGCTTCCGTCATGTGAAGTGGCCCTAGTTGACAGTTCAATCCAACGACATTTGCACCGTAATCTAAAAGCTGTTTTAATATTTCATTTACATCATTTCCATTTTGAGTTGTACCTGCCTCATGCAATGCTAATTGAGCTACAATTGGAATATTCGTTTGTTTTCGTAACACCTGAACAGCATGAAGTAATTCAAACTCATCATAGAAAGTTTCTAATAGCAGTCCATCAACCTGTTCTTCTAGTAATGCACTTGCCTGTTCCAGTAACATAAATTCTCTTTCCATATCAGTTGTCGTAACAGCTCCGATATGTTTCATACCACCAATTGTTCCTAAAATTGCATTTCTGTCTATAACAGATGCTTTCGCCAGTTTTACTGCGGCTCTATTAATTTCAGTAACTTGATTTTCTAAACCATACATACGTAATTTCGCTTCATTTGCTCCGTACGTATTTGTTTGAATCACATCAGCCCCAGCAGCTACATATTGCTTATGAATCGATATAATTAAATCTGGATCAGATATATTCAATTCCTCAAAACTACTTTGCAAACCATGTGAATGTAATAACGTCCCAACCGCACCATCACCTATTACAATTCCTTTTGATAATAAATCTAGTAATTTCACAAATCTCCCTCATTTCTATCAATATAAAAACCCCCTCTTCACTTTGAAGAGGGGGACATAATTGTTCCTCCTCTTATTATGCAAAACATTCGTTTTGCAGGTATTAGCACCGTTTCAAACATTTCGTTTGAAGGTTGCTGGGTTTCACAGGGCCTTTCCCTCCACCGCTCTCAATAAGAGTTTGTCTTTATTATTTTATTTATGTAGCTAAAAGGAAATACGTTCCCCTTTTAACAATGTTTGTTAATTTTTTAATAAATTTAGCATGCACAAATGCAAAAGTCAATGACACTTGCGGAAAAAATAAAAATTATTTAAAATAAAGTTGCAATTCAATTATCTTTTGTTGTAAAGTTAAAAACATAATAAAAATTTCATACGAACATTCTTATCTAGAGAGGTAGAGGGACTGGCCCTATGACGCCTCAGCAACCATTAACATTTGTTAATAAGGTGCTAATTCCAGCAAATTGTGAAAGATTTGACAGATGAGAAGAAGACTCTATTCAAACCGAAAGCCTTCTTCTTTAGAAGGCTTTTTTTATTTTACCCCGCTATTTGAGGGCAGTAAGATTCCCAACTCAAAATTCAGCTAGAACAAAGAAGTTAGGTGGGAATCGACTGCCCGTAAAAGCCCGATTGGTGAGAGCTAATAATCAGTGGGGGATGCCCCCCTCACTGATTAAAGTTTCACTTTACATTCACTTAATTGTTAATTTAAAAAGGAGGAATTTTCACATGTCAACTATTGAAACAAAACTAGCACAAATCGGAAACCGGAGCGAAACTACAACAGGAACTGTTAACCCACCTGTTTATTTTTCAACTGCTTATCGTCATGAAGGAATTGGTAACTCTACTGGCTTTGACTATTCACGAACTGGCAATCCAACTCGTGGTCTTTTAGAGCAGGCAATCGCAGACTTAGAATATGGTGAACAAGGTTATGCCTGTAGTTCAGGGATGGCAGCTGTTCTCCTCGTCCTCTCCCTATTCCGTTCTGGAGACGAACTTATTGTATCCGAAGATTTATACGGGGGCACTTATCGATTATTTTCTGAG
Organism: Bacillus pretiosus; assembly: GCF_051294775.1. Classification (NCBI taxonomy): domain Bacteria; kingdom Bacillati; phylum Bacillota; class Bacilli; order Caryophanales; family Bacillaceae; genus Bacillus; species Bacillus pretiosus. Next base: position 588,018 of record NZ_JBPPHF010000002.1, on the reverse strand, counting down.
CACGAAAAAAAGTGGAATGTTCGATGTAGATACGTAAATACACAATCTATTAAACAAATTGAGCAAGCTATCACAACTGAAACGAAAGCTATTTTCATAGAAACTCCAACTAATCCGTTAATGCAAGTTACTGATATTGCCGCTGTCGCAACTGTAGCGAAAAGACACGGACTACTTCTTATTGTAGACAACACATTCTATACGCCTTATATACAGCAGCCATTAACAGAAGGTGCCAACATTGTACTTCATAGCGCAACGAAATATTTAGGGGGACATAACGATGTCCTAAGCGGACTTGTCGTTGCAAAAGGAAAGGAACTTTGTGAGGAAATCGCTCATTATCATAATGCCTCTGGTGCGGTCTTAAGTCCATTTGACTCATGGCTATTAATTCGTGGTATGAAAACGTTAGCGCTTCGCATGAGACAACATGAAGAAAATGCAAAAGCAGTTGTTGCTTATTTAAATGATGAAGACGGGGTGACAGATGTATTTTATCCTGGAAGAGGTGGCATGATCTCATTTCGTCTGAAAGATGAAACATGGATTAATCCATTCTTACAATCTTTATCCTTAATTACATTTGCTGAAAGTCTTGGTGGTGTTGAAAGTTTAATGACGTATCCAGCAACGCAAACACACGCTGATATTCCTGAAGAAATCAGAACAGCAAACGGTGTATGTAATCGGCTTCTGCGATTTTCCGTTGGCATTGAAAATAGTAACGATTTAATTCAAGACTTAAAGCAAGCCATTAAACTTGTAAAAGAAGGTGTAAGAATATGAGTTATTCTATAGATACACTCTTACTGCACAACCAATATAAACATGACTCACAAACAGGAGCTGTTAACGTTCCCATCTATAATACATCAACATTCCACCAGTTTGATGTAGATACGTTCGGAAAATATGACTATAGTCGCTCTGGTAATCCAACTCGTGAAGCTCTTGAAGATATCATTGCTTTATTAGAAGGAGGAACAAAGGGATTTGCCTTCGCATCAGGAATTGCAGCGATTTCTACTGCATTCCTCCTTCTTTCACAAGGCGATCACGTACTCATTTCAGAAGACGTATATGGAGGAACTTACCGAATTATAACTGAAGTGCTCTCCCGTTACGGTGTGTCACATACATTTGTTGATATGACAAATGTAGAAGAAATAAAGCAAAACATTAAGCCAAACACAAAACTCTTTTATGTGGAAACACCCTCTAATCCACTTTTAAAAGTGACAGATATTCGTGCTGTTTCTAAACTTGCAAAATCTATTGACGCCCTTACTTTTGTTGATAATACATTTTTGACACCACTATTCCAGAAACCACTTGATCTTGGTGCCGATGTCGTTCTTCATAGTGCCACAAAATTCATTGCCGGTCATAGTGATGTTACTGCCGGATTAGCGGTTGTAAAAGATGCCGAACTCGCTCAAAAACTTGGATTTTTACAAAATGCATTCGGCGCTATTTTAGGTCCTCAAGATTGTTCTCTCGTACTTCGCGGTCTAAAAACATTGCATGTACGTCTTGAGCATTCAGCTGCAAACGCCAATAAAATTGCACATTATTTACAAGAGCACGCTAAAGTTAAAAATGTCTATTATCCTGGCTTACAAACACATCTTGGATTTGATATTCAACAATCTCAAGCTACATCAGCCGGAGCTGTCCTATCTTTCACTTTACAATCAGAAGACGCACTCCGCCAATTTTTATCAAAAGTAAAATTACCTGTCTTTGCAGTTAGTTTAGGAGCTGTCGAATCGATTCTTTCCTACCCAGCTAAAATGTCACATGCAGCACTGTCGCAAGAAGCTCGTGATGAAAGAGGGATTTCTAATTCATTACTTCGGTTATCTGTCGGCCTTGAAAATGTTGACGATTTAATATCCGATTTTGAAAATGCCCTTTCTTATGTAGAAGAACCTGTCAATGCATAGAACGAACAGAAGATATGAAATTAATTTTTCATATCTTCTGTTTTATGCCATTAAGTATATTTTTTACTTTTCGTATAGTTCATAAAAAAACGAAAGAGCACCATCTATTTCTAAATAATGAATTAATTGATATATTAAGAAGTAAAAAAGGGGCAAAAATAATAGATACTTGTGCAGATGTTTTAATCGTTATCGATTTACAAAATGGAGTATGTTATAGCGAAGAGCATTTATTCGATTTACAAAATTTACTTACAAAAGTAAATAAAAGAATTTCTTCATACAGAAAATCAAATAAACCAATCATTTTTATTCAACATTGTGATGATGATTTAGTACCCGAAAAAGAACTTTGGGCTATTCATGCTGATCTAGATGTTCAGGAACAAGATTTTTTTGTAAGAAAAACACATGCCAATTCATTTTATAAAACAAACTTGAAAGAGATTTTAGAACAATTATCTGTACACCGTATTGAATTTTGTGGTGCCCAAACAGAGTACTGTATGGATGCTACGATTAAATTTTCCCATGGACTAGAATACGAAAACTTCATGGTACAGAAAGCAACCTCTACGTTAAATAATCCATTTATGTCCGCAAAAGAGACAATTGATTTTTATGAAAATATATGGAACCGCAGATTTTTAAAGCTGATAAAAGATGAAATCTAGAATATATAACTAATGTCTTGGTAATTCTAAAATTTATCAGCTATACTCAAATATTTTGTTATCACCATAAAGAAGCTGACTACATTCAGCTTCTTTTCTTTTAACCTGTTTTATATTCTATATATAACATTATAATTCCTTTTTCTTATTATTTTAAAAATTTTGTATATTCATTTGAAAGAATAAGAAAATCATGATAAAATTGTGTTACAAATATATCTATATCTTTCAATTTTTAAAACGCATTGAAATTTTCACCCAAAAATGTCATTTTACAAAACCATGCAAATTTATCTACTTTATTTACATCAGAGTCTCTTTTCTTACAATTTCTTTACTTTAGGACTTTTTTTCTGCAACAACTGTTTTCTTTTCTTTAATTTTTTGGTATGTATAGTATGGTATAACAGCTCACACGGAGGTGGAAAAGAACATGTTAGAAACCTTTCAAAAAGAAATAGAACTATATGAAAGCAATGCAGAATTATTGAAAGTACTTGCTCATCCTGTTCGCTTATGTATTGTAAAAGGATTAATTGAACGTGGTCCAAGCAACGTTTCTACAATGTACACTGGCTTAAATATGCCACAATCTACAATTTCACAGCATTTAGCAAAATTAAAAAGTGCTAAAATCGTTTCCAGTGAAAGAAAAGGATTAGAAATTTATTACAAAGTAGAAAACGAGACAATCATTCAACTCGTTCGCGTATTATTAGGTTAAGAGCTCATAAACAGAGAAAAAGGGCGTATTTTATATTTTTTATCTCATATCTTTAATATAAATATATATCATGAGAGAAAATATATGATGCTACATAATTAAAAAGTCGTATTAAAAAACAAGACACAGAAATATGCTGTGTCTTGTTTTTTTATATTTTCAAATACTGATCCAAGTGTAACTGTTGCATATGTTTCGTATGTATCACAACATCAAATGCACTCCCTAATCCTCCGCTCAAAATCATAGAACGAACTGCACGATTTTGTTTTTGAGTTTCAGAAAAAGGATTTCGATCTTGGTGACCCGTAAGCTGATCTAATATTCCTGCTGCTAACAAAAACTCAGATTGCTTCTTATGCCATACTATATTCATGCCTTGCAGGCTAAACATCTCTTTCAGCTCGTCCCAATGAATATGAGTAGTAAGATCCATTTCACCTGGATGCGCTAAAGGATTACGGATTAACTTATGCTCGTAATATCCTCGTAAACTTCCTTCTTGATGTGCAGGATGCATCCATTCTTCTTTTGTGTATCCATAATCAACGGTAATACATACACCTCGTTGAAACCATTTCGCAATTTCTTCTATATATTCTTCCATCGCAAGTGGCACTTCAAAACGCTGACCTTCAGCAAGATGAATATTATATTTCAATAAGTATCGACCAATACTTTTCTGTAGCGGTCTACATACTTCTGCGAGTTTCCCTTCCTCTGTGTACGTAACACGTACTTCATACAATATTCCATTTCTCTTCTCAATTACTTCAACAGGAAATGCATCAAATAACTCATTCGAAAAAAGAATCCCTTCGAACGATTCTCCCATTTCACTATGCGACGTATAATACGACGCATTAGAAAACGAACAAAGATTTTTCTGCTGTAAGTTTCTATGAAAAGGGCTCATTTCAATCATTGAATAGTTTAAATCAATAAAGGTTTCTGGAGATACTTGCTTCCACTCTTGTAAAACATCATAGGCAAACTTTCCTGTTCCCCCACCAATCTCACAAATATTCGGAGCAACTTCACCATTTTCAACAAGACGAATAAAAAATTTAGCAAATGTTTTTGCAAAAACAGAGGATACGTTGCTACTTGTAAAAAAATCCCCTTGTCTTCCAATTTTTTCACGTTCCTTCATATAATAGCCATGTCCCTCTGTGTACAATACGAGGTTCATATACGTACTATATGAAATTGAATAATCCTTCTCTTTCTCCATCCATTCTTTTAAAATGAGCTCCATCTCCATACTAGCTCCTTACTGTAAAAATGGATTATTTTCTTTTTCAAAACCAATGCTTGTTTCTGGACCATGTCCACATAGCACCGCTGTTTCATCTGGTAATACAAATAATTTTTCTTCAATACTTCCAATCAATTCAGCAAAACTTCCACCGGTTAAATCTGTTCTTCCGATGCTCATTTGGAACAATACATCACCAGAAAATACAGCATTCGCCTCTTTACAATAATAAGAAATACTGCCTGGAGAATGTCCTGGCGTCTCAAAAATCTCAAAATTAAATGAACCAATTGCTAATGCACCTTCTGCATCAATAATATGATCTGCTGGTTTTGCTGTAATACTGCGATTCATCATAAAAATTTGAGAGCCATTTACAGTTGCATCGCCTAACCAATTTGCTTCTTCTTTATGTACGTACACAGGAATATGAAAAGCGTCTCTTACCGCGTCAACAGCACCAATATGATCAAAGTGAGCATGTGTTAATAAAACAGCAAGTGGCTTTAATTGTTCTTCTTGTAAATATGTAACGAGCTTCTCTCCTTCGTGACCAGGATCAAAGATAATACACTCATTTTGATCATTCGTTAAAATATAAGCATTCGTTTGTAATGGGCCTAACGGCATTTGTATCCATTTCATATGAAAATCTCCTCCAATTATTAAACTTACTTTCAATGATACAACATTTTTTTCTCTTAGGAAAAGAAAGGATGCTATCTCGACAATCATTTTTAAAACATGTACAATATAAAAGAGTTAATATTCTAAAAACTCATATTGAGGAATGGGTAGACAGAGGAGGATATTGTATGGGCCTTGTTATTATTTTTGCGCTAGTCACTCTGTTAGCTGTATTCGCTACGCTTAGAACTCTTCGCGAAAAAAACTTATTCGCGGGCGGCTTTGCAATTGCAACTGTACTCGTTTTCGGATGGTTTACAATCATGACTGTTCTATATAACGGGTACCCACCAGCAGCTTAATTCATTTACATGTTATTCTTCATCAAGATTTCACACAAAAAGAGGAAGGGTTTCCCCTTCCTCTTTTCATATTTCACAACTTATACCATCTTCGCTTCGTATTTGTGCTTTTTTACAAGCCAAGCTCCTCCGATAACACCTGCATCATTACCAAGTATTGCAATCGCTAACTTTGTGCTCTTTACAGCACGTGAGAAAGCATATTGCTCGAAATAACGTTGAATTGGCTCTAATAGTGCATCTCCAGCTTTAGACACGCCCCCACCAATAACAATTTTCTCTGGGTTCAACGTACTAGCAAGGTTCGCTACAGCTAACCCTAAATAAGAAGCTACTTTTTCTACTACTTCGCCTGCTAGCTCGTCACCTTGTCCAAGTGCTTCAAACACATCTTTTGATGTAATACGCCCTTCTTCTGCTAACATAGAACGTAGAACACTCTCTTTATTAGTCTCTTGTATTTTTTGCATAGCAACACGCACCATACCCGTTGCAGATGCTACAGTTTCTAAGCAACCAGACTTCCCGCAATTACATGGGAAAGCATTCTCTGTAACTACTGTAATATGTCCAATCTCACCAGCAGCTCCGCTTACGCCGTGTACAATCTCACCATTGGCGATTACACCACCACCAACACCAGTGCCAAGTGTCATACAGATTAAATCTTTTGCTCCTTCACCAGCACCTTTCCACATTTCACCAAGTGCTGCTAAGTTTGCATCATTATCAATAACAACAGGTAATCCTGTTTCTACTTCTAATAAATCTTTTAACGGATAGTTTTTCCATCCTAAATTGACCGCTTCATAAATCATCCCAGACGCCACGTGTACAGGACCAGGAGCTCCCATACCAATACCGATTAACTTGCTTTTCAATTCACCTAACTCTTCTAACTTTTTATCAATAGCTTTCGCTACATCAAGCGTAATATGTTTTCCTTGCTCATTTGTATTCGTAGGGATTTCCCACTTATGTAAAATTTCACCGTACACATTAATAAATGCTAATTTAATTGTTGTACCACCAAGGTCAACCCCAACTAACCATTTCTCTTCCATGTTGCTTACCTACCTTTATCTAATTCTTATTTAGCTCTTTTTGAATTTCTTGCTTCAATAAAAATAAAGCTGTTTGATAGTCTTGTGGATCGATTAACTGTGATTGATTTAATTCACGCAATTCATCTTGCATTAATTGTAAATCTGCAATTCGATCACCCGTATAAATAATCGTACCAAATTTCTTTAGCAATTGCTGAATATCATAAATAGATACCATTTTATCACCCTCTATGCTCACTTACTATAAAAAATTATAATAAGAAAACGTTCACATATTTTATTATAATCAAGAAGAAAAAGTCTCGTCAATTTTTATTTGTCTATACAAGCCCATTTTTAACCACTGTTCCTTTTTCTGTAATAATTTTTTCTACGTTTTTATCAAACGGCTCTACTGGAATATGTTCTACTATTTGAAAACTATAAGCTAATGATAGCGTTTTCCCTTTATAATGCACGAGATAACGATCATAATACCCACCGCCATATCCAATCCGTTCTCCTCGCTCTGTATAAGCTACGCCTGGCACGATTTGAAGATCAATGTCATCTGCATTCACTTCTTCCGTACGCGCTGGAATTGGTTCACGTAAATTCATATACACCATTTCTAATTGATCAAAATTACTAATTTGCCGGAAAGACATTGTTCGTGTTCCTTTGTTACACTTTGGAACAACAACTTTCTTTCCTTCTTCCCAAGCTTTTTCGATAATAGCATATGTATTCACTTCATTTTCCATTGAGAGAGTGATTCCAATTGTTTTAGCTTCAGCCCACTCTTTTTGCGCATACAACGAAAATGCAATTTGCTCTGATAAAGTTGTATACCGTTCTTCTGATAAAGAATTCATGTGCTCTATTATTTGTTTACGTAAACGTACTTTCTCTTCTCTCACACACTTTCCCCCTCACAGTGATACTTTGCTCTACGATGATAGTGTATCACTTTTAACAGAGGAATCGAATAAAAAAAGAAACAGTAGGAAAATATTCCTACTGCTTACTTTGTTTCACGGTGTAACGTAGACTTCTTGTCACGCTTGCAATACTTTTTAAGCTCGATACGCTCAGCGTTGTTACGTTTGTTTTTCTTTGAGATATAGTTACGATCTCCGCATTCTGTACATGCTAGAGTAATATTCACACGCATTCTTATTCCCTCCAGTACTAATAACTTAAATCAGACTATACTATAATACCACTTTTAAAATAAAAATTCTACACCTTTTGATATTGTCTAATTTTTTCTATAAGATTTTTCATGTTTTCCCTTGCTATTACTGGGTTTCTGGCATGCGAATACACTAAAAATTTCGGTTGTTTTGTGTCAGAAACGATATAAGACCACTCTTTTTCGGTATATTTGAACTGTACTCCTTCAAATATACCTTCTTCCTTTCTTTCCATATCAGCCAATAATTTCCTCATTACTTTTCCTTTTTCATTCCATGAACATACAACTTCATCACAAAGTAGATAGAGCGGCGGTGATTGCTCTACTATGCTGAGAAATGTTTTCCCCTGCAATGCTATTAACTCGAATAATTTTCCAATTCGATATAAAATATCTCGCTTCCATCTCGCTTGAAACGACTTTTTTTCATCCTGCGTATAAAATAGAAGGTAACATTCTCCTAATTTCAAAGACATCGGGTAAATATTTCCTGCCGATTCAAGTAATAAATCTGGAATATCCACCTCTTCAAAATCTGTTCCTTGGTAAATATTACTATGATTATCATATAACTCGAAATAATTTCCTTGCTCTGAAAACATAAGTGCCATATTTGCTTTACTTGATTTCATCAAAGCTTTCACATGATCCTTTTGTTCGCCCGCATAAATCCATGTAACTGTGCATCCGAGCCTTTGTAAAAAGAGCATCAATAAATGTTGTAACATATCATTCCTCTTATTAATAAGAAGATGAAACTTTTGTTTTTGTATTTTCTCAATATCAACGCGCTCTAATACAGCCTCTATATAATCATGTAAAGAAACATGGACTAGCTTATTCCGTCCCATTTCTTTCTCACATACGTAATAAAACGACTCAGACATATATACTTGTTCTATCGCTTTTTGCTGCTTATACGTTAATTGTACCCCATCCTTACCATATAACTTTATAACAACCTCTTTTTCATTTTCTACTTGAATGAAAACCCCACCAGCACATTGTAAATCCTGAATGCTATACTGAAAAAGCGATTCGTTCATTTCTTTGCATTCCATCGTATGAACCCCGATACCATGAATCGCATGAAGAAAGAGATTTTTATAAGAAGTCGTTTCTATATGTTCTTGACTCCCAATTAATATACTTTCTCCTTTGGCAAAAAGAGATCCATACGCCATCGCAACCTTCACAATAAATTGAGGAGTGATTTCAACATTACCTCTTCCTACAATGCGGCTTTTTTGCAACCATCCTGCACTCTTTTCACTTTCTTGAACACCAGCCGATCCTACTACTGAATAGCTGTCAATTGCCTTATATGGCCATAGTTTTCCCTTTTGCTTAATTACCGTACTTTTCCCTATATGACAATGATCCGCTACAATGCTTTTTTGAAACAGTGTAACGTCATCTTCCACCATTGTATGCTCTCCTATGGTCGTTTCTAATAGCTCGCAATACTGACCAATGTGCGCATTTGCAAAAACAATACTTTTTTGAAGATGAGAATAACTTGAAACAACACTATTTTTCCCGATAATAGAGTATGGCTCAATTACAGCTCCAACACCAATCTTTGCTCCTTCTCCAATAAAAGAAGGACCGTGAATTTTCGTTCCTTTTCCAATCGTCACACCTTCCCCCATCCATACCATCGGCAATACTTCCGTGTAAGGAATAGGTACTTGCAATTTTTTCGTTAACAAATCAAATTGTGCTTGTCGATATTGATCAAATGTACCGATATCTAACCAATAACCTTCTGACAAATATGCAAATAACGCGTTCTTATTTGCCAAGAGCGGAAACACATCTTGACTGAAATCAAAAAACTCTCGGGGCGGTATGTAAGAAAAAATTTCTGGCTCCATAATATATATACCTGTATTCACAATATTAGAGACTACTTCATTCCAGCTCGGTTTTTCTATATATCGTGTAACCTCTTGTTCTTTGTTCATTACAACTAAACCGAATGAGAGTGGGTTTTCTACTTCCTTTACAAACATAGTTACCATTCTTTTCTTTTGTTCATGAAACGTAATTCCTTCTGATAATTGAAAATCAGTTAACGCATCCCCGCTTATCACAACAAACGTTTCATCTAAAAATGTTTCCGCTTGTTTAATACTCCCTGCGGTTCCAAGCGGGGGAGAATCTTCAAAGTAGTACAAGTTAACTCCCCATTTGCTACCGTCTCCAAAATATTGCTTAATGGCCGTACTCATATACTGAACAGTAATTGCAATTTCACGAATCCCATGCTGACGTAATAATTCAATATTGTATTCCAAAACTGGCTTTTCTAATAACGGTAACATCGGCTTTGGAGTATTACATGTTAATGGTCTAAGGCGTCGTCCTTTTCCTCCAGCTAAAATAACCCCCTTCATATACTTCAGCCTCCACTTATATAATGATCAGTAACTTCATATACGATATGTATATTATCTCCCCCGCATTAACTAGCAGTATAAAATGAAACTTTAATTAGTAGGGATTTTGTGCATCTCCCACTGATTATTAGCCTTGACCACTCGACTCGGCTTTTACAGGCAGTAAAACTCCCTATATACATGTACCTTTTCAACACCACAAAAGAAAGCGCTTACCATTAACTTAGTAAAATATCCCTTAATAAGTGAACAACATATATGTCCTATTTTTTCCATTATATTATGATACATCTTATCATCATAAACTAAAGGAAACAACGAGCTTTTTTTGTCATGTTTTGACTAAAAAAAGCAGGTGATGTTTCACCTGCCTTTTTTCTTTATTCATTTAATAAGTAATGCTTTCCTTTTACTAAATAAAAAACATTTTCAGCAATATTTGTAATATGATCTGCTACACGCTCGATATATCTCGCCACAAAGGATAATTGTGTAATTTGTGTAATTGCTTCTGGTTGTTCTGGAACTGAAGATATAAATTCACGAATCGCTTTCCCATATATTTCATCAACTGAATCATCCATTTCGGCAATTTGTTTCGCAAAAGTTAGATTCTCTTGCTCATATGCTTCTAGCGCTAACTGTAGCATCTTATTTGCAATTGCAAACATTTCATCAAGATTGTGCAAACTAACAACCACCTCTTTTTCCCCAAGACGAATTGTTGATTTCGCAATATTAACAGCATGATCTGCAATACGCTCTAAATCTGTCGCTGTTTTAATTGAAATGAAAATCCTTCTTAAATCACTTGCTACAGGTTGCTGCTTCGTAATAAGCATAAGCGCAAGATCATTTATTTCCTCTTCTAAATTATCCATACGATAATCACCATCTATTACCTCTAACGCTTTCTCTACATCCCTTTTATGAAGACCTTCCATAGCAAGCAATAAAGCTTCCCTCGCTAGCTCTCCAAGCTCAATCACCTTTTGCTGTAACATTTTTAAATCACATTGAAACTGTTCTCTTACCATTGTTTCTTCCCCCTCAATATTATGTGCCATTATATATAGATCTCCTACCTAGCCTACTTGTAATAAGCCTTAAGATAGGAGAAGTATTACTTCTCTAATTAAATGAGGTAAAAATAAGAAATACCCTCTGTTAAGAGGGTATTTGCTCTTAGCCTTGCAACGATATCAACCGAATCGGCCTGTAATATAATCTTCTGTACGCTTATCTGAAGGTGTCGTAAATAATTTATTTGTATCTGTATACTCCACAACTTCTCCACTTAAGAAGAAAGCAGTTTTATCTGAAATACGTGCCGCTTGTTGCATGTTATGCGTTACGATCACAATACTAAAGTCTTTCTTTAACTCTTGAATTAATTCTTCTACTTTTAATGTTGAAATTGGATCTAGTGCCGATGTTGGCTCATCCATTAAAATAACGTCTGGTTCAATTGCTAAACAACGTGCGATACATAGACGCTGTTGCTGTCCACCAGATAAACCGTATGCATTATCATGCAAACGATCTTTTAACTCATCCCAAATCGCTGCTCCACGTAAACTTTTTTCAACAATTTCATCCAATGTTTTTTTATCACGAATACCATGAATTTTCGGGCCATATGCTACATTTTCATAAATAGATTTCGGAAATGGGTTTGGCTTTTGGAACACCATTCCCACATGAGTTCTTAATTCTTCAACTGGGTATGATTTTTCAAATATATTGCGCTCTCTATATTCAATTACACCTGTAGTTCGCACGATTGGTACTAACTCTACCATACGATTTAATGTTTTTAAGTACGTTGATTTACCACAACCACTTGGCCCGATAATTGCTGTAACTTCATTCTCATGAATGCTTAAGTTAATATCTTTTAAAGCATGGTCTTCTCCGTACCATAAATTTAAGTTTTTCGTATCAAATACTACTTTCTTTGGTGCAGTCTCGATTTTCTCCTCGTTTTTCACCTGTACATTTACTACTGTTGCTACCATTTGAATTCCCCTTTCATCCATTTCCAACTTATTTTCGATTTCGTAACCATAAGACAAATATATTGATAAAGAGTAATAAACCTAACAAAACAATCATCCCAGCAGCTGCTACATACTGAAATTCTTCTTGCGGTCTACTCATCCAATTAAAAATTTGAATTGGTAAAACTGTAAATCTATCAAACATACTAAATGGAACATAATTTGCAAATGCAAGTGCCCCGATAACTAATAGCGGTGCTGCTTCTCCAATCGCCCTTGATATCGCTAACGTACAACCCGTTATAATTCCTGGGAAAGCAGATGGCAATACAATTTGATACATCGTTTGCCACTTCGTAGCACCTAATCCGTCAGAAGCTTCTAATAATGAACTTGGTACAGATCGTATCGCTTCTTGACTCGCTACAACAACTGTCGGTAAAACGAGTAAACTCATCGTCAGTGCCGCCGCAATAATACTCTCTCCTAAATGAAGAGCATATACAAAAATAGTTAAGCCGAGTAATCCAAATACAACGGAAGGTACTCCTGCTAACGTTTGATTATTAATTTCTATTACCTTTTTAAATATAGATTCCTTCGCATATTGCTCCAAATAAAGAGCAGTTCCAACTCCAAATATAAAGGAGACTGGTATAACAATACTCATAAATAATATTGTTCCTGACAAAGCTGCAGCAATCCCAGCTTCTTTCGGATTACGCGAAGCGAAGTTTGTAAAGAAATCTAACGAAAGGTAACTTATACCTTTTTCAAAAATTTGAAAAAGTAAAATAAGCAGTATTACTATTGCAAACAAAATTGCTATATAAAATAACAACTTGTAAACTCGGTCTTTTAAAAAACGTGATGCCATATTTTCTTGTATTTTTTTATGATTCAACATTCGCATATTATGTCACCCTCCTAAAGCGGCGCATAATAGAGTGTGAAATGATGTTCATTATAAGAGTAAACAAAAATAACGTTGCGCCTACAGCGTACATGCTGTAATACGTAATTGTTCCATGCGGAGCATCACCTAAGCTCACTTGCACAATATAGGCTGTTAGCGTTTGAATAGAGTGTGTCGGATCGAGCGATACGTTCGGCGTGGATCCCGCTGCAATTACAACTATCATCGTTTCGCCAATTGCTCTGGAAGCAGCTAATAGGATTGCTGCCATAATCCCTGTAAAAGCCGAAGGAAACACGACTTGTTTTACCATCTCAAACCGAGTTGCTCCAAGTGCTAACGAAGCTTCTTTCGTTCCTTTCGCTACAGCTCTCATCGCGTCTTCAGATAGAGATGCAATTGTAGGTATCATCATAAAGCCAATAACAATACCTGGACTAATCGCATTAAAAAACTGTAAATCTGGTATAATCCGTTGTAAAAGTGGTGTGACAACTGTTAATGCAAAAAAACCATATACAATTGTCGGGATACCTGCTAATAGTTCTAACATCGGTTTTAATACTTTCCTTGCACTGCTTGAAGCATATTCGCTTAAAAATACGGCACACGCTAAACCGATAGGAATTGCTACGAACATGGCAATTGCTGTTACAAGGAACGTTCCACATATAAGTGGTAATATACCGAATTTAGGATTTTCAAAAAAAGGTAACCATTCTTTTCCCGTCAAAAAGGAGTGTAATGGTATTTTTTGAAAAAACATCATTGTTTCATTTGCCAATGTGAAAATAATTCCAAGTGTCGTTACAATAGACACGCTAGCAATTATTTTTAGTAATAACGGAACTATTCGATTGATTCGCTGCGTTTTTTTTCTTTGTTTTGTATTTCTTTCAATCAAATTTTGTACAGAAAATGTAATTTGACTTTTGTCATTATGAGCCAAAGATGAAAACCCCTTTCCACCCTGACATTACCTTTTTATTTCTGTTAACATCCGCAGCTGTTCATTATATTTTTCTTTTGGTAATTTTACATATCCAACCTCTTCAGCAAGATTACCAACATGCTGAATCATAAACTCAATATAATTTGCTACATTCATTTTATTTCGGATAGATGCATCATTCACATAAGCAAATAGTGGCCTAGATAATGGCTTATACTTACCTGATTGAATGGTATCTTTCGTCGGAAGTACACCATTCACTTTTATTGCTCTCACCTTATCTCGATTGGCCATATAATAAGCATATCCTACAAAAGCAATGGCATTTTTATCATTCATTACCCCTTGCATAATAACTTGATCATCTTCAGACAAAGAGACTTTTTTTACAATGCGACTATTTTGTAAGATGACATTTTGAAAATAATCATACGTACCAGAGTCTACACCTGGCGCATAAAACTTCACCTGTTCACGTGGCCATGAAGAATGAATTTGTGACCATCGCTTTTCGTTTCCATCTTCACTCCATAATAGACGTAACTCGTCTACCTTCATATTGTTTACCCAAGTATTTTGGCGACTCACAACGATCGTAAGACCATCGTAAGCGACTTCAAACGGTGTAAACTGAATAGAGTTTTTCTTCATTTCATTTTCTTCCACTTGTTTCATTGCTCTCGAAGCATTATTTATATCTACTTCTCCTTTACTGAAACGATTAAATCCTCCTCCTGTTCCAGAAACACTGATAGAAATTTTCACGTTTGGATGCGCCTTTGTATATTCCTCCGCTACTGCTTCTATAATAGGGAAAACTGTTGAGGATCCATCAACTCTCACTTCTCCCATTTCATTCACAGCAAATACAGTAGACGTGCCAACATAAAGAAAACATGTCGACAGCATGAAAACTTTAATCGATGCACTTATCCATTTCACGTGTTCTTCCTCCTAGAAGTAACCGGAAATAACAGGATTACAGATATAAGAATACTGCTAAACTATTAATTCGGTTTTAATTGTTTGTAAAAGTTTTGTAAAGTTCCACAAGAATCAACATAAGGGGAAACTTGAATCCGTAGCCACCGTTCATCTTCACTGATGATTGGTCTATAAAACCGTTCTCCTTCAGAGGAGATACATACATATCATTTGTGAGATTCCTCAATTTTCCGATATGATATGCTTGTCCATTTTATTAAAACGTATGCATGAACCATAAAAAAAAGCACACTATCTTTTCAGATAGTGTGCTTTTTTTACAACTTTTTTATTCGTCATCTTGATCTTGATTTTTCTTTTTCTTATCTATTTCCTCTTTTGAAGCTTCGCCAGTTTCTATTTTTTTCAAATCAAAGTACGCGTCCATAATATCACGACTAATATATCCGTTAATACCTGATTTATCATCCACCCAAGGTACAACAACAGAAAATGCTACTTCAGGGTCTTCAAGTGGCGCATAACCTACTAACGTTAAGTTATATGTTTCTTTACGCTCACCGTTTGCCTTTCTACCTATCTCTTTATCTCCGCCATACACAGTTTGAGCTGTACCTGTTTTACCAGCAGCTTTATATGGTGCACCTGTAAAGTATTTCGTAGCTGTACCACCAGAATCGTTAAATACTTGTCTAAATCCTTCTTGAACACGTTTAATTTGTGATTCAGGCATATCAATACGATTTAGTACTTTCGGTTCCATTGAATGAACCACTTTTCCAACTTCGTCTGGTTTCACTGCCGGTTGACGAATTTCTTTCACAACTTGCGGCTGCATACGGTAACCACCATTTGCAATTGTTGAAACATATTGCGCTAATTGAAGTGGTGTATACGTATCATACTGTCCAATTGATAAATCTAATAGGAAACCTGGCTGATTCCCTCTACCTGTTTGACCCGCAGATTCATTTGGTAAATCAATACCTGTTTTTACGCCAAGTCCAAACTGTCCGAAATAATAACGCATCGTATCAAATGCTTTTTGTGGTATATCTAACGTACCACCTCTTACGTATTGAACACCTGCGAGATTCATCGCTGTTTTAAACATATATACGTTAGAAGACATTTTTAATGCTGTTAAATCATTAATATATCCCATCGTCTTCCACGAAGATTTTTGTGGCGTTCCCTTTAATCTAATTGGTTCATCAAGTTGAACTGAACCCGGTTGAATCGCATTTGTTTGATATCCTGTAAGTACCGTCGCACCTTTTACAGTTGATCCCATCGGATAAGAGCTTGTCATCGTTCCTAATGCGAAATCTTGCACTTTCGTTTCGCCATTTTCTTCTACTAACTGTTTCCCTGCCATAGATAAAACTTCACCATTTTTTGGATTCATCATTACAACGAATGCACGATCTAAAAGAGGTTGTCCCCCTTTATATCTCAATAAATTTTTCGTGATAATTTCTTCTACACGCTTTTGTAATTCCATATCAATTGTTAAATTTAGATCGTTACCACTTTGCCCTTTTGATACATTAATCGTTTCTAAAATATTACCGTTTTTATCTGTAATATTTCTCACTTCCGCTTTATTACCGTGCAAACTATCTTCATATTGCTGCTCAAGATAACTTTTCCCTACGCGGTCATTTCGATTATAATCACGAACAAGATAGTAATCTAGTCTTTCTCTCGGTAAACCTTCATCAGACGTTGACACCCCGCCAAGTACACTTCGGAATAAATCATCATAAATATACTTTCGATCCCAATCAACATTTGTATCTACACCCGGTAATGTTGCTAGATTTTCACTAATAATCGCGTATTCTTTTTCTGTAGCATCCTTTTTAATGACTTGTGGCGTCATCGCATATCCGCCGTCCATTTTGCTTTTAATCGCTAGCACTTCTAAATCTTTTGCGGATAATTGATTCACTTCTTCTTCTGTCACGCGATTTCGTTGACGCTCATCTACTTCTTTATCGTCAATTTTTTTATCTTTTAACTCTTGACGATCTTTATTCGTAATTTTTTCTTTAGCTTCCTCTTTGTGCGTAGCAAGCCAATAGTCTTTTTTATCGCGATCTGTTAATTTATCTGTCGGGACTTCAATCAAATCTGCTAACTTTTCCGCTGTTTCTAAGCGAGCCTCTGCAGTTGACCCTTTCATTTTTGTAAATGTAATCGTACGTACAGCTGCATTATCTACTACAGCTCGCCCATAACGGTCAAATATTTTCCCACGTGGTACAGGATTACTTATCGTCGAGTTCTCTTTCCTCTCCACTTCATTCTTATATTCCTCACCGCGAACAATTTGTACATATCCAAGCCTTACAATAACCGCGGAGAACATTAAAAACACGCAGAAAAACAGCACGTTTAACCGAAAAGGAACGTGAGTCTTTTTCTTTTGTTGTTTCTGCTTCTTGCTCATACAAACCCCCTCTACCAACAGCTATGTAATGTGAAAGGGACACCTTCATACAGGTGTCCTCACTGCTGTCTTACATCTTTTTCTATTCTAGCATAAAACAACCGAGAAGTTAACCTTCTGGTTCTGTTTGATTCTGCGCAGTCCCTTGCCTTACAACACTTGTTTTACTTGCATTTCCCTCATCATATTTGACATTTTTAACTGCAAAATAAATAAGGAAATGTCCTGCACCTAAAATACATAATAAGTAAGGTAAACTTTTTTCAGGCGGAAAGAATAATACAGCACATAAAAAACTTAAAATCGAACAAATTCTTCCTGCATTTAACCATAATTCCCGGACAACTACATACTCTACACGCCACTCTCTCGCATTTTTCGCTCTGCCAATTACATCATATGTCATGGACCCGTACGGAACGAGCAAAATAGGGTATGCAACCGCAATACACGCTGCATAAATAAGTAATTTTGCGTATGTAACTTCGAATATAACTAAAAATACGACAGCATATAAAATAATGCCTCCAAGCAAAATTGCTTTTTTCCGCCACTCTTTCTTTAACATACGAGTGACTAAGTAGTAACATACAAATGATACAGCAGAATTTACTAAGCTATATTTTCCTAAGGCGAGTTCGCTATCCGTCGCTAAATACACGTACACGGAAATCACAAAAATAAACGTTCCCTCTCTCAACCCTTGGAAAAAATGAGCACGTGTAATTCTTCCCCAATTTTTATCAATCTGCCGCTCTTTCAATACTTGTACAATTTCATACCGTCCTTCACATTCTCTCTTAGATACAAAAAAGCTTAAAATAACAGCAATTGCAAATAACACTAACGAAAGAAAGAATATGACCGTATAGCCACTCCATTTTTCCATACGTGAAATTGTGTATCCAGCTGCTATCGGTCCAATCATGCCAGAGAAGGATGTAAGAAGTCCAAGAAACCCATTAAAGAAATCTCTTGTTTCTGGTTCTGTAATCTCAAATGTTAATAAGTTAAACGCGAGCCAGTAAAAACCATATCCGACTCCTAAAAGAGCCCCCATTAATAAAATATAGTGAGAAGCGCTTTTTCCCGCTACTAAAACAACGATAAAAAAAATAGCTAACGTGCCTACGCCTATTCGTAACAAGATTGAGCGATCAATACGCTTCGCTAATTTCCCACCTATAAGAAATGTGAGAGGCTGTAATACAACGCTGGCCAAATTATACAAGCCAAGATTCACATAATTTTGTGTTTGTTTCCATAAATAAATGTTAACAAACGTATTCGATAAAGAAATTGCGAGCGTGTATAAACCTCCAATAAGGAGCAACAACACTAAATCCCGATTCACTTCAACATCACCAATTATATGTTTCCACTTCATACACAACTCTCCTTTACTTCATGTTCTAGTCTTCCAAAGACAAGCCCAATTATGTAAAAGGAAAGCATAGAAAAAAGCTAGGAGCATTCTCCTAGCTTTTTCTATCGTTATTACAATTATTTTGCTTCTTGGTAACGTTTTTCAGCAGCGTTCCAATCTACAACGTTCCAGAATGCACCGATGTAGTCAGGACGACGGTTTTGGTAATTTAGGTAGTAAGCATGTTCCCAAACATCTAAACCTACAACTGGAGTTTTACCTTCAGTTAGAGGAGAATCTTGGTTTGGCGTGCTTGTTACTTCTAGCTCACCATTGTTTACTACTAACCAAGCCCAACCAGAACCGAAACGAGTTGCGCCAGCTTTTGCGAATTCTTCTTTGAATGCATCGAAGCTACCGAATTTCGCTTCAATTGCAGTTGCAAGTTCGCCTACTGGTTGTCCGCCGCCGTTTGGAGATAAGATTGTCCAGAAGAATGTATGGTTAGCATGTCCGCCACCATTGTTACGTACTGCTGTACGGATTGCTTCTGGTACTTCGTTTAAGTTTGCAACTAATTCTTCTACGCTTTTGTCAGCTAATTCTGCATGACCTTCTAAAGCAGCGTTTAAGTTTGTAATGTAAGTGTTATGATGTTTTGTATGATGGATGTTCATTGTTTCTTTGTCAAAGTGAGGCTCTAAAGCATCATACGCATAAGGTAAATTTGGTAATTCGTGTTTTGCCATTGTTATATTCCTCCCAGTTTATGTATTGCCACTTAAGTGACATACAACTTCATTCTACCCTAATTGCCATAGGGTGCAAACAAATAAATCACATTGTCTTGCTATCATTAACGTAGCAAAAATCCCACTTCTTTTCAATTAAAATGCTCATATATTCCGTAAAAAAAGCTCCCTTCTACAAGGAAGCTTCCCACTGACATAATAAACATGCGAAATGGATATGGACCCTGTAGGACTCGAACCTACGACCGGACGGTTATGAGCCGTCTGCTCTAACCAGCTGAGCTAAGGGTCCACAATTATGTATGTAACAACATATCAAATAAAGGAATTCCTATCGGATATATCCTTTAAGAAATGTAAGATAAATTTACCATATGGCAAAGAAAAGTGTCAATTGTATTTTTCTCATATAAAAGAAGAAAATTAATAAAAAGAAATTTAGTTATCTCCACTAAATGTAAATATAATATATCTTGAGATTCTCTAGATTCCTACGTTACAATGATTTTATACATACATAAAGGAAGTGAATCTATGTCCATATTTACCCAATTAGCAAAAAGCGTATATTCGCCTAAAGATATGGCGTTATTCCGTTTTCAAAAAATCGGAAAAACCATTTTGTATATTATGCTACTTTGTCTAATCACTACTATTCCAAGAACATTCTTTTACGGCAGCTTTATTCAAGATAGTGTTACCATGGTAAATCAAGCAATTGAAAAAGATTTACCTGATTTTAAAATCGAAAACGGTGAACTAAAAGCAGATATTGAACAACCTATTCTAAAGGAAGAAGGAGATGCTCTTTTCGTATTTGATCCCAATACAACAGATATAGAAACATATCAAAACAAAACTGGTTTATTTATTTTAAAAGATAAAGTAGTTTCTATAGGAAATGGTCAAACACAAACATACTCCTATAATGATTTATTAGGGACATCTCTTGAGAAGAAAGACTTGCAAGATTTCATTTCTGTATTCGATAGTATTTATCCAATTTTACTAGCTGTTATCGGCGTGTTAGTATATCTATTCCAATTGTTTATTACTTTCTTAGGAATTACTTTACTTGCGTTTATAGGTTCTGCTATGAGCGGTCAACGTAAATTATCTTATAAGCAAGTATGGACGTTAACTGCATACAGCTACACAATTCCAACAATCTTCTTTATGATTATGGATCTATTCAAAATTGTTGTACCTGGTTCAACATTCATTTATATCGCAGTTGTTTTAATTGTTCTTTACTTAACGATTAAAGAAGTTCCAAAACCGAAAGAAAAATAAAAACGAAAAAATGCCTAAATAGGCATTTTTTTTTTGGACAAGCATATATTCCTAGCAAAGGAGTGAAGAATATGAAAAGATTAGGTATATTCTTATTCGTGCTTGTTCTTGGTTATATATTTTATTACGATATAAAAATCGGCACTTTACCGATGTTAAGTTCATATAAAAAAACAACCGCTGCCCAAACGATAAAGCAAGAAAATACAGATACAAAACAAAAGAAAGAGAACAAAGCAGAAAAAGAAACAGATGTAACTTATAAAACAATCGAAGTCAAAACAGGTGAGACAGTTCTTTCTATTACTGAACAAATCAATAAGAAAAAAATCCCTTCCATTGAAAAGGTAATTGATGACTTTAAACAACTAAACAAAAGTACATCTGCTACAAAAATACAAATTGGAAAGTCTTATAAATTCCCGTTATATCAATGAGCAATCACTTAATCCTTGTCAATTACATAAAGGCGCTGATACAATAGTAAAAGTGAAACCGAGCACTTCGGTTTCTATAGCCCTGTATCACGTATACTTTCATTGATATGAGGGACTAAATAAGAAACTTCTTTTATAAGGAGAGCGATCTATTCGTGAATGAAATGACTCATCGTACAAAAACACGTCCAGTTAAAGTCGGTAATTTAACAATTGGCGGTAATAATGAATTAATTATACAAAGTATGACAACAACAAAAACACATGATGTTGAAGCAACAGTTGCTGAAATTAAACGTTTAGAAGAAGCTGGCTGTCAAGTCGTCCGTGTTGCTGTTCCAGACGAACGCGCAGCAAATGCTATTGCTGATATTAAAAAACAAATCAACATTCCACTTGTTGCTGATATTCATTTTGATTATCGTCTTGCTTTAAAAGCAATTGAAGGTGGCATTGATAAAGTACGTATCAATCCAGGTAACATTGGTCGTCGCCATAAAGTAGAAGCTGTTGTAAATGCAGCAAAAGAACGCGGTATTCCAATCCGTATCGGTGTAAACGCAGGTTCATTAGAACGTCACATTTTAGAAAAGTACGGATACCCAACTGCAGATGGTATGGTCGAGAGCGCCCTACATCACATTAAAATTTTAGAGGATTTAGATTTCCACGATATTATCGTATCTATGAAAGCCTCTGATGTTAACTTAGCAATTGAAGCATATGAAAAAGCTGCTCGTGCTTTTGATTACCCATTACATTTAGGTATTACAGAATCCGGAACATTATTTGCCGGAACTGTAAAAAGTGCCGCTGGTCTTGGCGCAATCTTAAATAAAGGCATCGGAAATACACTACGCATTTCATTAAGTGCTGACCCAGTTGAAGAAGTAAAAGTTGCGCGTGAACTATTAAAGTCATTCGGTCTTGCATCTAATGCAGCAACACTTATTTCTTGTCCAACTTGTGGTCGTATTGAAATTGATTTAATTAGTATCGCTAACGAGGTGGAAGAATACATCTCTACACTAAAAGTACCAATTAAAGTTGCAGTACTTGGTTGCGCTGTAAACGGTCCTGGTGAAGCTCGTGAAGCTGATATCGGTATTGCCGGTGCACGTGGAGAAGGATTATTATTCCGTAAAGGGCAAGTTGTTCGTAAAGTACCAGAAGAAATAATGGTAGAAGAACTGAAAAAAGAAATTGATGTAATTGCTGCTGAAATGGCTGCTGAACGAGAAAAAGAAAAAGAAACACAAGAACAATAAAAAGAAGGTTGCCACAATATTTGTGGCAACCTTCTTTTTTACGTAAAAAAGCTCGTCAGTTATGTAACCGACGAGTTCTTATTTTGCACATTTTGGACAACGGCCATATATTTCAAACTTATGACCGGTTACTTCATAACCGTTAAAATCTTTATTCATAAAATCCATCGGGCAGGAAGTAATCTCTTTCGTTCCCCCGCAATCTAAACAAATAAAATGATGATGATGTTCCATAATAGAACATGTAAAACGAAAATGTTTTTCACCATTTAATTCCGTTTGTTCTAAAACACCGATTTCAGCAAACACCGTTAAGTTACGATAAATCGTATCAAAGCTAAGACCTGGATAATCATCCTTCATATGCTCTAAAACGTCTTTCGCCGTTAAATAACGATTGTGAGCTGCAAATAACCTGAGCATTTCTTCCCTTTTCCCCGTATGTTTGTATCCTTTATCTTTCATTAGGCGTAAAGCTTCTGTTAGATTCATATCTATCCCTACTTTATGCAGTTTTTTTCTTTTTCCATAAAATCGCACCAATTAAAATAAGAACTGCTATCATAACAATTGTACCACCTGGTGCTAGATCAAGTTGATATGAAGCAAACATTCCACCAATTACTGCAATTTCACCAAATAAAATGGAAAAGAAAATTGTTTGTTTAAATCCATTCGCAATACGAATACTTGCTGCAACTGGTAACGTCATTAATGATGATACGAGAAGAACCCCTACTACACGCATTGATACTGCAATAACAAGAGCAACCAATATAATGAAAATAAAGTGAATCCACTTTGCACTCAAACCGGTTGATACAGCATATTCCTCATCAAACGATAGTAAAAATAACTCTTTGTATAATAAAGTGATCGTTACAATAACAACAATTGCTACAATGCCGATGATTATTAAATCCGTACTTGTTACAGCACTTACACTCCCAAATAAATAACTAAATAAATCAGTGTTAAATCCATTTGCAAGTGATATAAAAATAACCCCAATCCCCATTCCTGCTGAAAGAATAATCGGAATTGCTAATTCTTGATAATGTTTATATACAGTACGTAATTTTTCAATTAGTAACGCCCCACCAATAGAAAAAATCATTCCCATATATAACGGATTTAAAAATCCTCCTGTGAAAATTGTTTTTTCTAGTAGTAAACTTGCAGCAATACCCGATAATGTCACGTGACTTAAAGCATCCGCAATAAGCGACATTCGGCGAATGACAACAAATACACCGATAAGCGGCGCAACAAGTCCTATTAAAATCCCTGCATATAAAGAGTTCCGTAAAAAGTCATATTGTAAAAAATCTTGTATCATTATATCCTCCCGTGATGCTCATGCTCGTGTTCTAAACGATGAACATGATGTCCATATAAGACGGACATTTCTGCATCTTCTAACTCTCGGAACTTCTCTACATTTCCATGGAAATGTAGATGTTGGTTTAAGCATGCAACATGTGTTACCTTCTCTGTAACAGCTCCCATATCATGAGTAACGAGAATTAATGTGATTCCTAACCTTTTGTTTAAATCCTCTAATATCTCATAAAAACTTTCTACATTCTTCACATCGATTCCAACAGTGGGCTCGTCCAAAATAAGTAATTCAGGATCACTAACGAGCGCACGAGCAATAAATACACGCTGTTGTTGTCCACCAGAAAGTTCTCCGATATTGCGCCCTTGAAACGCACTCATCCCTACATCAGCAATCGCTTTTTCTACCTTTTCCTTATCGTTTTTCGTGAAAAAGCGAAACAGCCCTTTTTTCGAAACGAGTCCCATTGATACAACTTCAAAAACAGTGGCCGGAAAACCAGAATTAAAGCTATTTGCCTTTTGCGACACATAACCAACTTTGTTCCATTCTTTAAACTTCTTACTGTCAACACCAAACAAACGAATACTTCCCTGTTTTGGCTTTAAAACGCCTAATAAACATTTTAGCAAAGTAGATTTCCCAGAACCATTTGGCCCAACTAAACCTAAAAAAGCTCCCTTCGGAACTTGCAAATTAATATCTTCTAACACATTTCGATCTTCATATCGAAATGACAATCCTTCTATTTCTAATATATTATTCATAGCATCTCACCTATTTTAATTCAGAATGATTCCGATTTATATCTATTTGAATTATAGTACAGCTTATTATAGTTGTAAACCAATCTGCCTAAAATATATCAATTTTTTCAAGAAACCTTACTATTATAACAAAAAGCAGAGAAAAATTCTCTGCTCCCGAAAAATATTCCTATAAAATGAAACCTTAATCAGATGAGGCCATCCCCTAACGATTGGCGAGGGTTTTTACTGGATAAATTTTCTAGTGGATAGCCGATTTAAACTTGCCACCATTTGTCTCTTGTGTATTCATAATCGTAACGAACGCATTCGCATCAATTTCATACACAATTGATTTTAACTTCGTCACTTCCAGACGCGTTACAACTGCATAAATAACTTCTTTTTCTTTATCCGTGTAACCGCCTTTCGCTACAAGCTTTGTAGTTCCACGACCAAGACGATGCAAAATCGCATTTGATACTTCCTCATATTGATCTGATACAATTAAAACTGCTTTCGTTTCATCTAAACCTTGAATGACTGTATCAATTGTTTTGAATGCGATATAGTACGTCATAACAGAATACATAGCTTGTTCAACACCAAATACAAATGCTGCCCATGCAAAAATGAATAAGTTCACAAACATTACAAATTCGCCAACAGAGAAAGGTAATTTCTTCGTTAATAAAATACCCATAATTTCTGTTCCGTCCATTGATCCACCATGGCGAATAACGAGCCCTACACCAATACCTAAAATAAGACCACCAAACACTGTTGCTAAAATCGGCTCTGTTGTAAATGGCGGAACAGCATGTAACGTTGATTCAATAAACGCTAAAGCTACAATACCGAACGCCGAAGATAACATGAACGTTTTCCCGATTTGCTTATAACCTGAATACATAAATGGGATATTGAGAATAACGACTAAAGTAGAGAAACTTAACCACCAAATATTAGGAGTAAGATAATCTAATATAAGAGAAATACCAATAATTCCACCATCAATAATTTTATTTGGCATTAAAAATAGTTCAATCGCTACCGCTGCGCATGCTGCCCCAAAAATAATCATAACTAAACGATAAATAAGATGGATAACACTTTCTTTTCGATGTTGCTTTTGTTCCATAAGTCCTCCTTATACTCTTTTTCTATAGTTTTGTCCTTATATTATAACATACGCTTCTTTTTCTCATGGAAAAAGAAACTCTATACGAATATGTACAAGCTACGTACTCATATATTTCGATAGAAGAACGTGTGAAGGAGGATAACTCGATGAACCTCATTAAACAACTTGTAAATAAAAAATTAAATCATATTTCTACAAAAGAGTTATTGAAATATAGTAAAGAATATGAAGTTTCTATTACGACTGCACAAGCGGATCAAATTGTTTTACTTATGAAAGGAAAGAATATTAACATTTACGATAATGACGAACGGCTAGAGCTCTTAAAACAAATAGCAAAAGTAACCTCCCCTGCTACTGCCCAACAAGTAAATACTTTATTTCAGCAACTACTAAAATAAGGAGGGGAAAATCCCCTCCTTATTGCTTATTGCGCTTTAATTTTCTCAAGAATTCCTTCATCAAAAGTACCATTTTTCAGCATTTCGATTTCTAATTTATATGGTGGCTTCTTATCTTTTTTATCTTCACCTACATATGGCGTTTCAAGAATTTTTGGTACGTGCATTAACTGCGGATGATGCACAATATGATGTAACGCTTTATAACCGATATGACCGAAGCCGATATTTTCATGACGGTCCTTTCCTGCGCCGCATACATTTTTACTATCATTAATATGAAGTACTTGCAAACGATTCATACCAACAATCTTATCAAATTCATTTAATACGCCGTCAAAATCATTTACAATATCATATCCTGCATCGTGCGTATGACACGTATCAAAGCATACTGATAATTTTTCATTATATTTTACACCATCAATAATCTTTGCAATTTCTTCAAAGCTACGACCGCATTCTGTTCCTTTTCCTGCCATCGTTTCTAACGCAATGTTAACCGTCTGCTCTGGCATTAATACTTCATTAAGCCCTTTAATAATTTGTTGAATACCAGCATCCGCTCCTGCACCAACGTGCGCACCTGGGTGAAGAACGATTTGTTTCGCTACACCTAATGCCGATGTTCTTTCAATTTCCATGCGAAGGAAGTCTACACCTAATTGGAATGTTTCTGGCTTCGTCGTATTCCCAAGATTAATAATATATGGCGCATGTACGATAATTTCCTCAATACCGTTTAGTTCCATATGTTTTCTTCCTGCTTCTATGTTCAATTCTTCAATTGGTTTTCTTCGTGTATTTTGCGGTGCACCTGTATAAATCATAAACGTCGTTGCACCGTATGAAACAGCCTCTTCACTTGCTGCTAATAACATTTTCTTACCACTCATAGAAACATGAGATCCAATCTTTAACATACAATCACCTCTTCAATATACAATAGATATAATGATAGCATAATTTGTAGAAATATGTAGCGAATTGTTTGTTCCTAAAACACTACGCAAATTGTAACTAGCTACACCGAAACTTTAATCAGTGTTTTTTCATTCCCCACCGATTATTATCCCGCAAATATCCGGATAAAAAAAGATAAGGGGGCTCCCCTTATCTTTTTTTATTGCTATATTTTTTCTTCACTTTATCACGTTCTGTTGCAAGTTTACGTTTATAGTTTGGTTTTACTTTTTTCGGCTTTTTAATAACTTTCGTTGCCATAACATCAAGTTCATCATTTGGTTTTTTACGGCTCTTACGACGACGACGTTCACCTAAATCCGCCCACTCATCTCCGCGTAACTCTACATGCTTGAACTCAATATGACGTTGTTTTTCTAAACTATCTAACGCTTCTTCGTTTGCTGGATCATAAATCGTCACTGCAATACCTGAATGCCCCGCACGTGCTGTTCTTCCAACGCGGTGAACGAAGAAATCTAAATCTGATGGAAGTTCGTAGTTAATAACATGACTAATTCCTTCAATATCAATACCACGTGCTGCTAAATCAGTTGCAACAATATATTGGAATTCAAGATCACGAATTTGTTTCATCATTTTTTTACGATCACGCGGTGATAAATCTCCGTGAATTCGTCCAACTTTTAAGCCACGTTCCATTAATCCGTCAGCAACCTGATCCGCCATCTTCTTCGTATTCGTGAAAACAACTGCTAAATACGGTTTAAATTGTAGCAACATTTTGTTCACTAAATCGATTTTGTTACGATGTTTAGAAGGTACTAAATAATGCTCAATATTCCCAGCCGCAACTTGTTTTGGATTGATATGAATATGCTCTGGATTCTCCATATATTTCTTCAGAAACGGTTTTAGTTTTTGAGGAATTGTTGCAGAGAAAACTAGCATTTGCAGGTTTCTAGGCATGCGTGATGCAATTTTGTCTACATCATGAATGAATCCCATATCAAGCATTAAGTCTGCTTCATCGACAATAATAGTATTTGCTTTATGAACAAATAATGCTTGTGCTTCCACTAAATCTTTAATACGTCCTGGTGTTCCAACTACAATATGAGGTTGTTTTTTCAACTTTTCAATTGATCGTTGTTTATCAGTTCCACCAATTAAACAACGTGCTGTAATCATTTGATCTTCCGCACAAAACTTTGTTAATTTCACGATTTCTTCGTAAATTTGTTGTGCTAACTCACGAGTAGGCGCTGTAATAACAAGTTGTACTTCTTCACGACTTGCATTAATTCTGTTCAATGTAGGAAGTAAGTATGCATGTGTTTTCCCAGAACCTGTTTGGGATTGTCCAATTACACTTACACCTTTTTTCACGACCGGGAAAATTTTCTTTTGAATTCCTGTCGGCTCTGTAAAGCGTAGTTCACGAACTGCATCTATTAAAAATGGTTTAAAATCATACTGTGTAAAAGTTTGTTGTGTCATAAGTTACACCTTCTTTCTAAATTTCTACTGCGCGCACAAATCAGCCAAGTCTACATTATATCGAAATCTACAAGTAAAATCCATCTTTAGTTTAGGTTTTTACTTCAAAAACTAACCTTCTTCCCTCTTATTGCATATTGTATGTGTATATACCTAACTGAAGAAAGGAGGATTTCTCACATGTTTCCAAAATCCCACACAAGGCAAATGTATCCGAATCAAGGACAGCAACCTTATACACCATATCCAATTCCACAACTACCACCGATGGCACAAAAAAAGAAAGGGTTCCTTGCTAAACTCTTTAAAAAACACGATCCAACCGAGCCTTTCATGCAAATGGTTCCACCTTATCGACAAATGGATGGACCGCCGCCAATGATGCACCAGCAACCGCCGCCCCAATATCAACAACAATACCAATACCAACAACAATACCCGCAGCAATACTCACAACAATATCAACCATACATGCAGCAACATCCAGAGCAAATGATTCCCCCTCAAATGTATGAATCAAATGAAACGCGCGGCGGTGCAGCAACTACAGCAGCATCAAGTAGCGGCATCGGCAGTTTTTTTGCAAATTTAATTTCGAATCCAACTAATATGATAAACAATATTGAAAAAGTATCCCAAGTCGTTCAATCTGTAAGCCCTGTCGTCGAACAGTACGGTCCTATTATGCGTAACCTACCAAGCATTGTTAAAATCCTCACCTCTGGAAAAAGTACGGAAGAAGATCCAACTAAAAATCCAACTGAAGACATAACAGAAAAGGTTGAGGTAGCAACTCCGCCTCCTCCACAAAAAAAAAGAAAAAGAAAAAAAATAGTGATTGAGCCTGTCATAGAAAAAGAATTACGAGAGGAGCCTGTTCAAAAAATAGCAACAAAACCAAAACTATATGTGTAACAATCCTTTGTTTTCTATCCATTCCTCCTTTATAATGTAAAAGACTATGCACAAAAGTATCCCTTGTTTAGAAGGAGAGGATTACTCATATGAAAATTGTTAAAATTTCCCCTCGTGGTTATTGCTACGGTGTTGTGGACGCGATGGTTATTGCACGTAACGCCGCATTAGATACATCATTACCAAGACCTATTTATATTTTAGGTATGATTGTTCACAACAAACATGTAACAGATGCATTCGAAGAAGATGGCATCATTACATTAGACGGTCCAAGTCGATTAGAAATTTTAGATAAAATCGATTCTGGTACTGTTATTTTCACTGCACACGGTGTTTCTCCAGAAGTTAAACAACGTGCAAAAGAAAAAGGTTTAACGACAATCGATGCCACTTGTCCAGATGTTACAAAAACACATGACCTTATTGAAGCAAAGAAAACTGAAGGTTACCATGTCATTTATATCGGCAAAAAAAATCATCCAGAACCAGAAGGTGCAGTTGGTATTGCACCTGACATCGTTCACCTTATCGAAAGAGCTGATGATTTAAAAACATTAGAAATTCCAACAGATAAAATTTTAGTTACAAATCAAACAACGATGAGCCAATGGGATGTTCAACATTTAATGAAGGACATTCAGAAGAAATTCCCAACAGCAGAATTCCATAAGGAAATTTGTTTAGCAACTCAAGTTCGCCAAGAAGCTGTCGCTAAACAAGCTGATGTTGCAGACTTAACAATTGTTGTCGGTGATCCGAAAAGTAACAACTCAAACCGTTTAGCACAAGTATCACAAGAAATCGCTGGTACGAAAGCATACCGCGTTGCAGACGTAAGTGAGATTAAATTAGAGTGGCTACAAGGTGTAGAAAACGTAGCTGTTACAGCAGGTGCTTCTACTCCAACTCCAATTACAAAAGAAGTTATCGCTTTCTTAGATCAATATGATCCAATGAATCCCGCTACATGGGAGAGAGTTCGAAAAGTACCATTACAAAAAATATTGCCTCGTGTAAAAGTGAAAAAAGAACAATAATAAAAACCGTTGCCTATAAGCAACGGTTTTTATTTTTCTTATACAAATGTAAATGGATCTGTATGTAATTGCGAAGCATGAATGTGTACATTGAGTTTCTTTTCATCCAATTTTTCTTGTAATTGCTTTTGTACACCTTGCTTCATTACTTTTTCAACGTTATGTCCTGGGTCAACTATATTTAAACCGAGCATCATCGCATCATGAGCAACATGATAATACATGTCACCTGTTACATATACATCCGCTCCTTTAAATTTAGCTCGATTGATGTATTTGTTACCATCGCCACCAAGTACAGCTACTTTGCGCACTTTATCATTTAAATCCCCAACAACTCGTGCACCCTTTACATCTAATGATTTCTTTACATGTTCCGCAAACTGTCCAAGTGTCATTTCTTCTTGTAAATATCCTATTTTTCCAAGCCCTAATGTTTCACCTTTGTTATCAAGTGGATACACATCATATGCTACTTCTTCATATGGATGTGCCGTTACCATTGCTTTAATCACTTTTCGCTGTAGTGAAGCTGGAATTATCGTTTCGATTCGCACTTCTTCTACGCGTTCTAACTGCCCAGTTTCCCCGATATAAGGATTTGTTCCTTCTTGAGGTACAAACGTACCTGTACCCTCACTATTAAACGTACAGTGGCTATAATTGCCGATATGACCAGCACCTGCGTCTCCTAATGCTTTTCGTACTTCTTCTGCATGAGTTACTGGCACAAACACAACAACTTTTTTCATTTCTTCTGCATATGTCGGTGCCAAAACTTCTGTATTTTGCAATCCTAACGCCTCAGCAAGTAAATCATTTACCCCACCCTTAGCAACATCCACATTTGTATGTGCTGCATAAATGGCAATATCATTTTTAATACACGTTTCAATAATTCTTCCGTACGCTTTATCTGTATGAATCGCTTTTAACGGATTAAAAATTAAAGGGTGATGCGCAATAATGACATTCGCCCCTAATTGAATTGCTTCATCCACAACTTCCTCCGTTACATCTAACGCAATCAATACGTGTTGTACGGGTTTATTAAGCGCTCCAATTTGCAGGCCAATCTTATCTCCTTCCATCGCCAAATGCTTCGGATACATACTTTCAAATAAAGAAATAATTTCATGGCCATTTGGAATTTTACTCATGATAAAACCTCCCGTATCATTTTCATTTTCGCTTCTACTTCCGCACGCTTCGCTTTTGTTTCTTCAGAATCAGCCGCACGTTCTAACTGCTTTAAAATATTTTGGAAGTTTTTCAATTCCCCTTCCCATTTTTCAACGAAAGCTTCACCTTTTTCTTTTATTAAAAATGGTCCCATAAATAATTCCGCTTGTTTATTTTCAGAATAAGGCACCGCAATGTCTCCTCGCTCGCCTACTAAAATCTCGTAAATTTTCCCATCTTCTTTTACGATTTTTTCATGGATAAGCTCCCATCCATTCTCAATAAACCATTCACGAATGTGATGCGCTGCAATATTCGGCTGTAAAATTAAACGAGTTACCCCTTTTAATTTTTCTTTACCACTTTCTAAAATGTCACGAATTAACGCTCCGCCCATTCCAGCAACCGTAATTACATCTACTTCTCCTGGCGCGATAACAGCTAATCCATTCCCTTTACGCACATCTACTTTATCTTGTAAGCCACTTTCAGCTACAGTTGCTTGTGCAGAGCGAAATGGTCCATCTACAACCTCTCCAGCAACTGCTTTTGTAGCAATATTATTTATAATTGTATAACACGGTAAATACGCATGATCCGATCCAATATCAGCTACTGTAGATCCTACCGGTATTTCACGCACTACTTCTTCTAATCGTTTTGAAAGCTTTACTTCATTCATGTATTTCCATTACTCCTTCTCTTGTCAGTCTGTCTCCATGATAATGAATTTATAGTAGTTGTTGCAAGCCTATAAAAACAATTCACTTCTCTATCACTCATCGTATTTTAGAAAATATAGAAAAACAAGCCCTTTGCATAAGCAAAAGGCTTGTCATACGGAACTTTATTTTTTCTTCGATAACCAATCAGCTACTTTAGCGGCTTGATCAGCTGGAACTATATTTGGTGGCATATTTCCTTTTCCTTTCGAAAGAATTTCTTTAATTTCATCTTTTGAAAGTTTTCCACCAATTTTTTGTAAATTAGGTCCTACTGCCCCTTGTAACTGATCACCGTGGCAGCTCGTACAGCTTTGCTTCACAATATCCTCTGGTTTTGATGCTGTTTGTGCTGGCTTCCCGCCATTTTTTGCATCAGCTAACTCTTTAGATTTATTTAGCCCCTGAAATGAAAATACAAACATAACGATAATACCTAATGCTGCAATAAGAGCGAACGGAATCAGCGGATTACGTTTCATATCTCTTCTCCCCCCTCTATACCCCTAAATAGTTAGATGATTCAGTCATTTCCATTGTACTTGAAAACGCTCTATCAGAAAAGAGCAAACTACTAATCGTTAAAAATTTTCCATAAATTCTGTTTATTGTTTTTTATTGTTATATCGCTTATTATTTCGATAATTATTAACGTTTCTCATCATATTTTTCACTTTTCTACATATATTTTTGTATAGAATACACAAAATTAATCGAAAAATCGAAAAATGAGCATTTGCAAATCAAAAGACAATTCTGTAAAATAAATTACAAGAAATTGTAATCGTTGCTGATAGCTAAAGTTTAACAAAAGTTAACAAAATAAAAAAGTTTACTTCACAAAGGTGAAGTAAACTTAAAAGTAGCCTATTCTAAGAAATCCTTAAGACGCTTACTACGGCTTGGATGTCTTAATTTACGAAGTGCTTTTGCTTCAATTTGACGGATACGTTCTCTCGTTACGCCGAATACTTTCCCAACTTCTTCAAGCGTACGAGTTCGTCCATCATCTAAACCAAAACGAAGACGTAGAACATTTTCTTCACGATCTGTTAGTGTATCTAACACATCTTCTAATTGTTCTTTTAGCAATTCATACGCTGCATGGTCCGCAGGCGATGTTGCTTCTTGGTCTTCAATAAAATCACCTAAATGGGAGTCATCTTCTTCACCGATCGGTGTTTCAAGAGAAACTGGCTCCTGTGCAATTTTTAAGATTTCGCGTACTTTTTCTGGAGCAAGATCCATTTCTTCACCAATCTCTTCAGGAGATGGTTCGCGTCCTAAATCTTGTAGTAATTGACGTTGTACACGAATTAACTTATTAATCGTTTCAACCATATGAACTGGGATACGAATTGTTCGTGCTTGGTCTGCTATCGCACGTGTAATCGCTTGGCGAATCCACCAAGTTGCATACGTACTAAATTTGAAACCTTTACGATAATCGAACTTTTCAACCGCTTTAATTAGACCCATATTCCCTTCTTGGATTAAGTCTAAGAAAAGCATACCACGGCCCACGTAGCGCTTTGCAATACTTACTACAAGACGTAAGTTTGCTTCTGCAAGACGACGTTTCGCTTCTTCATCGCCTTCTTCAATACGCGTTGCAAGTCGAATTTCTTCTTCTGCAGATAGTAAATCTACACGACCAATTTCTTTTAAATACATACGAACGGGATCATTGATTTTAACCCCAGGTGGTACACTTAAATCATTAAGGTCAAATTCTTCTTCCGCTTTTGTAATTTGGCGATTATTAGGACCTTCGTCGTTATCATTGTCACCAACTAAGTCAATCCCTTGTTCACCTAAATATTCATAGTATTCATCCATTTGATCGGATTCAATTTCAAATCCATTCATGCGTTCTGCAATCTCTTCATATGTAAGAACGCCACGTTTTTTTCCGAGCTCAGTGAGTTGTTCTTTCACTTGCTCAAGGGTCATTTCAGTTTCAATTTGTTTAGAACGAGCTGGTTTGTCAGCCATCTGTTCCCCTCCTTACGCGAGATACAAACATTCATTATACTAAAAATTTATCAAAAAAGCTATTTTCTCGCTTTTTGATTTTGTAAATATGCTACATAATACTTAGCAGCCTCTACAGGATCTGTTTTTTCCATTTGTTTTACCTTAAAGATGATTTCCATCTTTTCAAGTTTTTCTTGATGACGGCTGAGCGTCTCCAAATGGCCTTGTAACACTTCTTCTGTGTATTCTGGATTAATAAATTCATCCGTCGAAATATCAGTGATAATATTTTTCAACTTCTCATCAGAGAGCCAACTTAAAAATGTTCCGACTGAAGGTTCATTTCCCTTTTCATAATATGCGTATAGTTCATATAAAATCCCTTTATGTTCTTCTGTATGAAAATCTTCTATGTGGGATTCCATACGAACAGCCACTTCTGGACTTTGCAACATATGATAAATAATTTCTCTTTCTGCCCTTTCAAAACCTGTTAACTTCGGTTTTGTTTGAACAATTTGAGACGGCTTAGAAACCTGCTTTACTTGTTTTTGCTGTACCTTTTGTTCTTTGCGATATTGGTGCAATTGATTCAAAAGAGTTTCCATTGAATACGAAAATTCTTGCGATAATGACTTCAAATATGATTCTGCCTGCATCGCATCCTGTAGCAACGATAACTCTTTTAAAACACTTTTCACATATTCTTCTTTGCCAGACTCATCTTGCAAATTTTTCCCTAAACGCAAATAATTTATTTTAAAACCAACAAAACTTATACTTGATTTCACAAGATTTTCAAAAGCAGTTGTCCCATATTGTTGCACATATTCATCAGGATCAAGCTTATCTGGCAAGGATGTAACTTTCACTTGGCAACCAACTTTTAGCAATAATTGCCCTGCTTTCATCGTTGCTTCTCGCCCTGCTTTATCACCATCATAGCAAAGAACAACAGTTTCAACGTTACGTCGCAGAAGTTTTGCTTGTTCTTCAGTTAAAGCTGTTCCCATTGTTGCGACAGCTTCTTCCACACCACTTTTTACCGCAGCCATTACGTCGGCATACCCTTCAAAAAGGACCACTTGCCCACGTTTTCTAATAAACGGTCTCGCTTGGTGGAAGTTATACAACAATTTACTTTTATGAAAAATCGGTGTTTCAGGGCTATTTAAATATTTCGGAGTGTCGTCTCCTAATGCCCTTCCACTAAACGCTATCACTTTACCTTGTAACGTATAGATTGGAAACATAACTCTTCCACGGAAGCGATCATAATGACTACCATCTTTCTCGCTTCTTATGAGAAGACCAGCTTGTTCCATACTAGACAGCGATACACCTCTTTTTTGTAAAATTTTCGTTGCTGCATCCCAAGCAGGTGACGCATAACCAATTTCAAACTTCTCAATCATCTCTTTCGTAATACCACGTTTTAACAAATACGAAAGTGCTTCATTTCCTTCTTCTGTATTTACTAATAAATGATGATAGTACTTTTTCAAAAGTTCATGAGCCTGTTGCATGATGACAGTGTCATCAGATATGTCTTCTTGTTGTCCTTGCCCTGATGTATACTCTGCAACCGCCATTCCATTTCTTTCACCTAGCTTTTGAACAGCCTCGGTAAAAGCCAATCCTTCCATTTTCATTAGAAAGGAAAATACATTTCCACCTTCTCCACATCCGAAGCAATGAAAAATTTGCTTATCAGATGAAACAGAGAATGAAGGAGAATTCTCACCATGAAATGGACAAAGGCCAAAATAGTTACGCCCCTGTTTTCTAAGTTGAACGTATTCACCAATCACTTCTACAATATCCGATGACGTCCGAATCTGTTCAACAACTTCTTCGGGAATTCTGTTCCCCATAAATCCATCTCCGTGTCGTATTTTGTATTCGATAAAAATTAAAAAATTCCTTTATAATTCGACAATATTTTTTCTAAACTTATTAGAAAGTGTTGTCGATCACGTTATCAAACGATTTTGCAGGCCCTTTTCTGCGTAATTTCGCAGATACGTACCTACTATATAAAATTGTATCCATTTGCTCACCTGTTACAAATGTACCTCCTGGAGACAATACATATACACTTTTTACAAGAAGACTAGCAAGCACCATATCCTATGTGATCACGAGATCTGTTTTTTTTGCATGTTGATACATATAAAAAATCAACTGTAGCTTATTCAGTATCTACATAGATCCAATTTCCCTTGCTACTTCCTTAAACGATGAGCATACGATGTGACAAACAAAATTTCGACATGAACTTTCGTTCCAACTTGCACAATTTTCAGCATTCACAGGCTATGCATCTGCATCAACTAATACGATATTGATGTTTTGCATATTTCTGTATTCTACATCCCTTCTGCGAATCCTTCCATAATGTGCGTTTTCTTGTATAGATTTTGTCGATTTAACGTAATTACATGTCTTTTCGTAAATCCTATCCCTAGTTTATTCTGAAAAATTAAAGTCTAAACGTAAAACATAGGTTTTTATCACAATTTTTTATTATAATATATTTTCTTCAACTACGCTACATATCCCTTTATTTTTTCATCTTCTATTTCAGGATAACGAAACCCTGCCTTTAGCATAATAAAAAGACAGAAGAATATAAGTATAACCACTCCGCTATAATCTATTACGAAATCAACAGGTATTGTGTTTCTCACGAGCGAAAAAAGCACATTCACCTTTGGTAAATGTGCTAAAACAATTTTTGGTTTTGCACTGCATTCACAATAATGTTGGCTGTTTCTTCAATCGCTTTATTCGATACATCAATTACTTGACAATTTATTTTACCAACTACATTCTCAAAGTGATCAATTTCTTCTTTAATACGATTAATATTGGCATATGTTGCACCATCACTTAGTCCAAGTGATTTCAATCGCTCTTTTCGAATATGATTCAACTTCTCTGGCGTAATTTTCAAACCGAAGCATTTTTCTTTAGCCACTTGATATAACTCTTCAGGCGGATCTACTTCTGGTACGAGCGGTACATTAGCAACTTTCAAACGTTTGTTATGAGCTAAATATTGAGAAAGTGGTGTTTTTGATGTGCGCGAAATCCCAATCAACACGATATCTGCTTTTAAAATACCACGCGCGTCTCTACCATCATCATACTTTACAGCAAACTCAATCGCTTCAATCTTTTTAAAGTATTCTTCATCTAATCTACGAACAACACCCGGTTCATATCTTGGTACTTGCCCTGTAATTTCTTCAATTTGATCGATAAGAGGCCCGATAATATCATATGCCTCTACGCCTTCTTTCGCAGCCTCTGTCACTAAATACTGACGCATGTCAGGCTTTACTAACGTAAAACAAATAAGCGCTTGATTGCTCTTAGCAATCGAAATCACTTCTTTTAATGTCCCTGTATCTTCTACATACGGTACACGTCTAATATCAGGAGCAAATGGGAATTGCCCCATCGCTGCTCGAACAACCAAATCAGCCGTTTCTCCAACAGAGTCAGATACGACATATACGATTTTATTATCCATTATATTACCTCACTTTAAACAAATTACACTTATTCGTTATTTACTAAGTTTACAAACGCACGTGTAATATTTGTTTTTGTAATTCGTCCAATCACTTCTAAACCTTGCTTCGTATCTTTCACAACCGGCATCGCATCAATCTGTCTTTCTATTAATTCCATCGCAATATCATACAAAGAATCCTCTCTACGACACATCGCAATGTTTGGCATCCTTGTCATGATAATATTAACCGGAAGAGAGGTTAAATCCTGCTTTCCAAGGCTAGCTCTTAATAAATCTTTACGAGACACAACACCAACTAATAGAATCGCCTGATCTACAACAAATAAGGTACCTACGTCCTCTAAAAACATTGTACAAATCGCATCGTATACTGATACATTTTTATCAATTACAGCTGGTCTAGATTGATAATCTTGTACTTTAATTTTCTTAACAGCCTCAGATAATAGCTGCCCCCCGGTTTTACCCGTATAAAAATAACCTACGCGTGGACGCGCTTCTAAATAACCAGCCATCGTTAAAATTGCTAAGTCTGGTCTTAGTGTTGCACGTGTTAATCCTAATTGCGCAGCAATTGACTCCCCTGTAATAGGACCGTGATCTTTTACAATCTGAATGATATGTTCTTGCCGTTTATTCAGCTCTATGATAATCACCACCTTTAATGCACAACGAAAAAAGTTATACTATCTCTTAAATATTATATACTAAATATGCTATTTGAAAAAGATAGGATGTAAAAAGGACCGTATACGGCCCCAAATTATATTTGAAACTTATCAAGTTGTTCTAAGAAACGTCTTGACTTCAAATAAATCCCGCAATATTCATCATAATATGTATTCAATACTAAACGCATTTGTTTTTTTGTGCTATCCTTCACCGATACATTGCCAAGTCTATGTAAATCGAAGTGGTAGAAAAGACGTAATAATTTATGAACAGCTTCCCCCACTGGTATACGATACTGGTCTTGCTCAGCATGAAGCGAGCACAGAAAACCGCCTTCCCGGACAGAGAAGGCGACAAAATCTGTTTCTTGATGACAAATCGCACATGTATCAAAGTACGGGCGCATCCCTAATACCGGAAGCATTTTCGTTTGATAAATTAATGATAATACTTCTGAATCAACACCCTCACACATATAATGCAACGTTTGATATAACATTTCAAATAAATATGGATTATGTTTTTTATCTTCTGTTGCTTTATCAGTTAACTCAACAATAAATGATGCATAAGCAGTTAAAAATATATCCTCGCGAATTTCTTTCATAGTTGAAATAATCTCGCCTTGTTGCAAAGTTCCAAGTCCAGATCCCATTTGAATAAGAAAATTACCATGGGTCATAAGTTGCGAAACAGATGCTAACCGGCTTTTCGGTTTTTTCGCTCCTCTTGCCATTGCACTTACCTTACCCAATTCTCTTGAGAATATTGTAACAATCTTGTTCGTTTCTCCGTAATCTGTCGTACGGATAACGATGCCCTCAACTTTTTGAAACATGTTCGTCACCATCCAAGGTTTGAACAAAACGGGTCAAGAAATTGGAGAGTCTAGATGCGCTAGCTCCTCTTCATGTTGATCCATCTCATCGTTTACGTCTTTTTCCATTTCTTTCAAAAGCAAGTACGTTTCAATGCTTCCTGTTTTGGAGAAAAACTTCCAGGTAAAATCTAGCATAAGAATCCACCTTTCTCAATAAGCGTAGCCTATAAACCAATTTCCTTTGTTGTTATTAAATTGACCCATTTTGTCCATTTTCATGTGAGAAAAATTTTTCCTAATTTATCAAAACTCATAAAAACCAATAATCAGCGGATGAACAAAACATCCGCTGATTACAGCTTTACTCTATTTTAGTACTCATCTTCGCGGAAACCAAGGTCACGAAGCTGAGACATTTTATTACGCCAATCTTTTTGCACTTTTACCCATACTTCTAAAAATACTTTAGAACCAAGTAATGCTTCAATGTCAAAACGAGCTCGCTTACCGACTTCTTTTAACATCTTTCCTTGCTTACCTATAATAATTCCTTTTTGTGATGCACGTTCAACAACAATCGTTGCGTTTATATAAACCGCTCCGCCCTCACGTTTTTGAATTGCATCAATAACAACCGCTACAGAGTGCGGCACTTCTTCACGTGTTAAATGTAATACTTTTTCACGAATAAGCTCTGAAATAATAAATCGCTCTGGATGATCCGTTACTTGATTATCTGGATAGTATTGCGGTCCTTCTGGTAAATACTTTTTAATTGTTCCAATTAAAGCATCCACATTATTGCCGTCTAATGCAGAAATTGGTACAATCTCTGCAAACTCATATAATTTACGATATTGATCAATTAACTCTAATAATTGCTCTGGATGAAGTTGGTCAATTTTATTAATTACTAAAAATACTGGTTGTTTCGTTTCTTTTAATTTCTCAATAATGAATTCCTCACCGCGACCAAACCCTTCAACTGCATTGACCATAAACAGAACAATATCAACTTCTTTTAATGTCGTTTGAGCCATCTTCACCATGAAGTCGCCTAATTTATGTTTAGGTTTATGTATTCCTGGTGTATCAATGAAAATTACTTGTGAATCATTTTCTGTATATACGCCTTGAATTTTATTACGAGTTGTTTGTGGCTTATCACTCATAATGGCAATTTTCTGGCCGATAATACGATTTAAAAATGTAGATTTCCCAACATTCGGTCTGCCAATAATAGAGACAAACCCTGATTTATAACCTTTTCTATTCATGTAAATCCTCCGCTAAAAATGCTCCTGGTAACAATTCTCCGACTGTCGTCTCTTGAACGTCACCATGTAAATTTGATAGGTATACTTTCGTATCCTGTTTACATAATTCTACCATAACTTGTCGACATGCTCCACAAGGAGGTACTGGACGCTTTGTATCCGCCACAATCGCGATAGCTACAAACTCTTTATCTCCTTCAGAAATCGCCTTAAATAAAGCTGTTCTTTCTGCACAGTTACATAAGCCATATGATGCATTCTCAACATTACATCCACGATATAATTTTCCATCCTGTGTTAATAATGCTGCACCTACTTGAAATTTAGAATATGGTACGTACGCTTGTTTACGCGCTTCGATTGCTTCTTGAATTAATTGTTTACTATTCATATTCCCGCATCCTTCCTGTCCACAGCTGTGAATAGATACACTCTCTCATTAAAGGCCTTTACGGCACTTTCAAAGCTTCATAAAAGCTTTGGAATGCAACTATACCACATACGGCAAAAAGATAATAGCACCAATTATAACGGCTATTATCGCAAACAATAAAACCGATCCGGCTGCGACATCCTTTGCAATTTTCGCAAACGGATGTATATCGGTAGTCGCTAAATCTACTGTTTTTTCCACAGCCGTATTTACCATCTCTAAACTCATTACAATTCCTATTACAATAAGTAATACCATCCACTCTACTTTCGTAATATGGAAATAAAAGCCGCAGCATATAACAATGACTGCGGCTACATAATGAATTTTCATATTGCGTTCATGACGAAGACAAAAGAATATACCTGCTATAGCATATCCAAAACTATTTATAAGTTTTCCTTTTTTCATCGACCTAATCCAAATGCCTCTAAAATTTCTTTTTGTCTTCCAAACATTTCTTTTTCATCCTCTTCTGTCATGTGGTCATAACCAAGTAAATGTAAAAAGCCATGTAACGCTAAAAAGCCAAGTTCACGATCAAAAGAATGTCCATACTCTTCAGCTTGTTCTTTCGCTCTCGGAATAGAAATAATAAGATCACCTAACATACGAGGCATCTCTGCACCTACAATTTCCATTTCTCCTTCTCCCATTTCTTCCATAGCAAAGGAAATGACATCAGTAGGCTGATCCTTATCTCGGTAATCACGATTAATCTCGCGAATGCGTTCGTTATCTACAAATGTCACTGATAACTCCGCACCATCCTCTATTTTTTCCATTTGAGCTGCTTTTTCTAATATCTCACGAATTAAATTCACATATTCTTCTTTCACTTCTTCTGTTTCATCAATGAAATCAATTAATAAACTCATTCTTTCTCCTTCTCTTCCGGTGGTTCCGGATATGTAATACGCGAATGGAAAATACCATTTAACGTTTCACATAACGTTTTTCCAACGATTTGTAGTTCCTTAAACGTCAAATCACATTCACTAAATTGCCCATCTTGCAGGCGATCTTTAATAATACTTTGTACTAAATTATTAATTTGATCTGGCGTTGGGTGATTCATAGAACGTACTGCCGCCTCAACACTATCAGCAATACCAACAATTGCCGACTCTTTAGAAGTTGCTTTTGATCCTGGATAGCGAAACATCTCTTCTGTATATTTTTCTTTATCTTCTTTAATCGCCTTATAATAAAAATATTTAAGTAATGTTGTACCATGGTGTTGTCCAGCAATATCGATAATTTCTTGCGGAATATGGTATTCTTCGAGCATTCTGACTCCATCTGTTACATGAGCAATGATAATATCTTTACTCGTCACAGGATCTAATTTATCATGTGGATTTTCAATTCCCATCTGGTTTTCAATAAAGAATTGCGGTTGTACTGTTTTTCCTACATCATGATAATACGCCCCTACACGTGCTAATACACCATTTGCTCCAACCGCTTCACACGCTGCCTCAGAAAGATTCGCTACCATTACACTGTGGTGATACGTTCCTGGCGCTTCTAACAAAATTCTACGTAAAAGCGGATGATTCGGACTTGATAGTTCCATAAG
Organism: Bacillus pretiosus; assembly: GCF_051294775.1. Lineage (NCBI taxonomy): Bacteria > Bacillati > Bacillota > Bacilli > Caryophanales > Bacillaceae > Bacillus > Bacillus pretiosus. The sequence continues at coordinate 545,173 of NZ_JBPPHF010000002.1, read as the reverse complement.
CTTCATGCTTGATACAATTCCAAGTCCACTCTCTAAATATGGTAATATCCCCATAGCCAAAACGGATGAGATAATTCCTGAAACGGAAGCCATCAATAATTGCGTTCCAATTTCAAGAGGTGAAAAATTCCCATTACGTAATAATAATAACGCCGCTAAGACGACCACATTTAAGATAGAAACGAGTATACCAGCTTGCAAAATCATCGTACGACGATTTTTTTCTCTTAAGAAAATGCTTACTGATAATGAACTTAACAACACATAAATACCTACACTATAATTCAGTGTACTTGTTACCCCTTCATTAAACATAATACTTCCGCACACAGAAAAAATCATACTTGTTAAAAATACAAATCGGTCGCCAATCATTAGTTTTACAAGTATTGTTCCCATCGCAACCGGGACAACATACGCAATTCCTGCATATTCAAGCTTTTGAAACAAACTAATCGTTTTCATTAAAACAATCGTGATAGATAAAATTGTAATATACGCTAAAATATACGGTCTATCTTCTCTTTTACGCTGTAAAAATACTTCAAACTGCTTATGCATAAAGTACAGTAACACACCAATGAGCACTGCTAATCCAACATAAGGCTGAAAACTATTACCTTTCTCTAATAAACCGACTAATTTCAACTGATTATACATATCACTTGAAATTGTTTCACCTTCTCTAACAATAACTTGTCCTTGAAGAATATAAACAGGTGGAATTAAATCTTCTTCCGCTTTCTTCTTCTCTTTCGTTACAGCCGGATCATAAAAATAATTTGCTGTAATCGCATATGATCCTAGCGCGTTCACAGCTTCCTTCAATCCACTATTCACATTGAGGCTTTTCATTTCATTAACAAATCGCTCTTTTGCTGCTATTTCTTCGGACATTTTAATATTTCCACCCATAATAACACTAATAGACGTTAGAGCCGCGTTCTTTGCTAATTCTAATTGATCCGGTTCTGCATTAATAAAATATAATAAATTCTCATCAGATAATTCCTTTGTTAAATTAGATGGCAACTTCTTCTTCAATTTTTCTAATTTATTTGCATCGGTCATCTTTTTTTGCTCTTCAGGTCCAGCAGCTTTCATCTCTTGAATTGCTTCATTTACCTTAGCAAAAACATCATTTACAATATCTACTCTATTTTGTTTATATTCACTTCTATATGTATATTGATCTCCAACTTTTTGAGCGGCCTCTTGTTTTTTTCTGTCCGTTATAACCTTATCTTCAATTTTAATAGGAGAATGAATTGTTTTTTTTGCAATAGAATACATATCAACATCTAATTGCTCTGGTTTTACATTATTCATAAGTGCAAAAAACAGCACTGCTCCTAATAAAACGTAAGAAATCCAACTTAGTTTTTTCGAATGTTGTAAATTACGAAACCACTTAGAAATTTCTTCAGATCTTAACATGATTTCAATACCTTCTCCTCTCCAGAAATAAAGTGAAACTATTTATAGCTTTCATTTCTTCTAGCCAACAATACTTTTAAGTAACATTTTGATACACCAGCACCTATAGTTTATTTCTCTTATCTTTTATGATAGTAAAAAATATGCCGTTCGCCAACCTTAATACAAAAAGAAATGATCCTGACAAATAGGATCATTCCATTTTATCATATGCCTCAATAATACGTTGCACCAGCGGATGCCTCACAACGTCCGTTTGTTCTAATGTAATGAATGAAAGACCTGATACACTAGATAAAATGTTAGAAGCTAGCGAAAGCCCTGATTTTACCCCTTTTGGTAAGTCTACTTGTGAAGGGTCCCCCGTAATAACCATTTTAGAACTAAAACCTAATCTAGTTAAAAACATTTTTATTTGTGCACCCGTTGTATTTTGCGCTTCATCTAAAATAACAAATGAATCATCGAGCGTACGCCCTCTCATATAAGCAAGAGGTGCAATTTCAATTACCCCTCGCTCCATCATACGTTGCGTATATTCTTGTCCAAGAATATCGTGCAAAGCATCATACAATGGACGTAAATACGGATCTACCTTCTCTTTCAAATCTCCTGGTAAAAAACCTAAACTTTCTCCAGCTTCTACAGCCGGTCTCGTTAAAATAATTTTCTTTACATACCCTTGCTTTAAAGCTCTCACAGCCATTACTACAGCTAAGTATGTTTTCCCAGTCCCAGCAGGTCCCATTCCAAATACAATATCATTCTTCTTCATTGCATGAATATATCTTCTTTGCCCCATTGTTTTTACACGAATGGATTTACCTTTTGCCGTTTTAAAGATTTCTTCTTCATATAACTCTTCAAATTGAGCAATTTTCCCTTGTTGTGCGAGCTGAATTGCATACGCAACATCTCTTTCAGTAATTGATATACCTTTTCGAATAACAACAAGTAATTGCTGTAAGATTTTTTCTACGAGTGTCACAGTTTCAACTGCTCCAGATGCATGAACAGTTTCACCTCTAGTTACAATCGATACATTCAATTCCCGTTCAATTACTTTCAAATGAGCATCATTGACTCCAAAAAGAGCGATTGCTTCGTTAGCATTTTCCAATTGTTGGTTCATTTCTACTAATTGTTCTGCCATTACTCAGTCTCCTTGAATATCGGATTCGGATATTGGTTGTGGCTCTGCAATATTTTCGATCACAGTATAATGCAATGTGACTTTTAGTTGATCCGCCTCAACCTCTTTACTCAAAATCTTATCACTTACAATCATAGCATGTTCATCCAATTTTTTCTTTAGTTCTTTTTCAGCCATCTCTTTCGCTACTTTCATTGCCTGTTTTTCTGTATATTCCCGATTCGCTTCTTCCTCTTCTCGTACAATATCTTTTTCATACGCGATCGGCAGTGTAAAACCAAATAGTTTCACATCGTGTTTTACACTTTCAGTACGAGAGCGTTTATACTTATCATGTTGAAATCCCCATATTTTTATTTTCGCACTCCCAAATGTAAGGTAATGCTCATTATACGCATTGCCAGTATATACTTGAAATTGCGTCTTTAGTGGTACACTCACCTCAGATGTGTACCACGTTTCTCCATATACAATACCTTTCGCCGAAACAATCGTCGGACTCTCCTCATTACCGTATATCCCTGATACGAGAAGCTGCCCTTTTTCGACATGGTCATTTTTCAAGACAACTGGTTTTCCTACTTCAACAAATGTTTTTGTCACAATCGCTTCTTTTTTTGCAACTAAATTTTGCGGTCTTTGTTCCTTTTCTTTTTTCGGCTCGTTTTTTTCAACAATTTTAAAATGGTACGTCGTTCCTCTTATTTCTAATCCCGCCCAAGTAATCGCATTAATATTGTCTGTCAAATGACGTTGTACATCTTCTACATTAGGCATTTGGAATTGTAATTTTCCTTTTTTAATACCCATTTTGTCCAATTCTTTCATCAATATATATTCTGTTTCAGGTTTCGCTCCTGTAATTTCAATTTTCCAAACCATATTGGATAATGCAATCATGCCAAAAAAGAAAATTAAAAAACCAATTAAGAATCCACTATTTTTAATTAAACGCTTATTCAAAAAAGGAAAACCGTAACGCCCAATAAAATATAATTTACATTCATTTTTTCTATAAATTGGTTTTATTTTCTTCACATCTCGTAATAACATACAAAAAACTAACGTTTCATCAGCAATTTTCTTAACATCCCAAACTAATAATTTTCTACGTACACATTCGTTAACGAACCGTTCTGCACCTCTACCTTCAATTCGTACTTTTACATATCCAAGCCACTTTATAAACCATTTATTTTTCATCTACTATCTCCACTACCTTTCCAAAAGTATACACACTACTTTTTTCACTTTAATTAGCAAAATAGCTCGTACGAAAATGAAATAAAGAGTTCTACCACCCATAAATAGCGAGATAAACTGAATAGTAAGGTCGAATCACGAAAATAACGAAGAAAAACTTCACATATGGAAGTTTCCCTCACTCCTCTTTTTTTTCGTTTTCTAAAAATGTCACTTGCTCAATTATTCCTTCAAGCAAAAGTTCTTCTGGAAGGATTGTTTTAATAATAAAGGATTGCCCTTTAATTAATAATTGACCGTGCTTTAATAACAATCTTACTTCTTTATCTGAAAACACTAATAAACCCCGATGATTTTCTATATAGATATGCACTTGCCCAACAAGCGTGATCCGAGGTAGATCCATTAGCACATCCACTGGCAGGTCTATTTGCTTTGTTAACCAATTCTTCATTTGTTCTAATTTTTTCATCTCAAAAGACCCCCTCTCATCCCATATGTATGAAAAAAGAGCTTGTAATATCACGTCCAAACTGAAAAAAAGCATAAAAAAACGTCTCATACGAAATGAGACGTTTTTTTATGCTAATAGCTGGATAACCAACTTATTCACAAGTGATCCGTCTGTTTTACCTTTTACTTTCGGCATAACAGCAGTCATCACCTTACCCATATCTGCTTTAGAAGTTGCACCAACTTCAGAAATAACTTGCTTAATTACATTCGCTAGTTCTTCTTCTGTTAATTGCTCGGGCAAATATGCGCTTAAAATCTGAATTTCACTTTGCAGTTTATTAACAAGGTCTTCACGACCAGCTTTTTTAAATTCAAGGAGGGAGTCCTTATACTGTTTTACTTCACGAGCTAAAACTGTTAATTCCTCTTCTTCAGTAAGAGTATGTTGCAGTTTAATACCTTCATTTTGTAAAGCAGCCTTAACCATACGAATAACGGTTAATTTTTCTTTTTGTTTATTCTTCATCGCTTGTTTCATATCATCGTTTAAACGACCGAGAAGACTCATCACTTACACCCTCTCTTAGAATTTACGCTTTCTTGCCGCTTCAGATTTCTTCTTACGTTTTACACTTGGTTTTTCATAAAACTCGCGCTTTCTTGCTTCAGCAAGTGTACCAGTTTTAGAAACCGATCTTTTAAAACGGCGAAGTGCATCCTCCAAAGACTCGTTTTTACGAACGACTGTTTTTGACATTCTCTTTCCCTCCCTCCGAAACATCACACTTACATACTAATTTCAGCATGCAAAAAGAAACCCTTCTTCAGCATGTCTTTTACGATTATAATACATTTTATCACTTCAGGTCAACTATTTGGCAGAATAAAAGAAGAATAGATGCCCTTTCCTGTTCAAAAACTACGTAGATAGCTATTATCCATTTCCCCTGAAGACAACTATATTTTTATCATTACATCTTTTTTAATGCAGGAATGTACGAAACAACTACTCATTCGACGTACCTGCCTTTTTCAGTACTTAACTTCTCCACGAAAAAAAGAAAGCATGCAAATCGTTTCCGTTTGCATGCTTTTTTTATTCCGCTATTTGCCGGGCAGTAAGACCCCCCACCTCAAAATTCAGCACAAGCAAAGAACTTAGGTAGGAATCCGGCTGATAATTAGTGGGGAGGAACAAAAACCCCACTGATTAAAGTTTCATTTTATGCGCTTGCTGATTCTTTTTTTACATCATCTTCAAGAACACGAACAAATTGCGCTTCGTTATATGGATAACCAGCTTTCGTAATTTTCACTTTCACTAGCTTACCAATTAACTCTTCTGATCCTTCAAATACAATTTTTAAGTAGTTATCCGTATAGCCTACATATAACCCTTTACGGTCGCCCTCTTTAAATTGCTCTTCCGGAATGATTTCAAGCACTTCCCCTTCAAACTGTGACGCATACTCTTTCGCTAATTGGTTAGATAATTCAATTAAACGATGAACACGATCATTCTTCACATCTTCAGGAACTTGATCTTCCATACGCGCTGCAGGTGTTCCTGTACGCTTTGAGTAAGGGAATACGTGTAACTCAGAGAAGCGATTCTCTTTAATGAAATTGTATGTTTCCATGAATTCTTCTTCTGTTTCACCTGGGAAACCAACAATTACATCCGATGTAATCGCAAGGCCTGGTAACGCTTCTTTCAATCGATCTAAACGCTCTTGGAAAAATTCCATCGTATACTTACGACGCATACGCTTTAATACAGTATTAGATCCAGATTGCAATGGAATGTGCAAGTGACGTACAACTACTTCAGACTTATCTAACACTTCAATTACTTCATCTGAAATCTGACTCGCTTCAATAGAAGAAATACGAAGACGTTTTAATCCGCCTACTTCCGCTTCCATATCACGAAGTAATCCAGCTAAGTTATAATCTTTAATATCTTCACCGTACCCACCTGTATGAATACCTGTTAATACGATTTCTTTATAACCTGCATCTACTAATTGCTGCGCTTGTTTAATAACTTCTTTTCCATCACGAGAACGCATTAAACCACGTGCCCAAGGAATAATACAGAATGTACAGAAATTATTACAACCTTCTTGTATTTTTAAAGATGCACGTGTACGATCCGTGAAATAAGGTACATCCAGTTCTTCGTATACACGTGTTTTCATAATGTTGCGGACCGCATTAATTGGTTGACGCTCTTTGCGGAATTCTTCAATGTATCCTAACATCTTTTCACGATCCTGTGTACCAACTACAATATCTACACCTGGAATCGCCATAATTTCCGCTGGAGATGTTTGTGCATAACATCCCGTTACACAAATAACCGCATCCGGATTTTGACGAACAGCACGTCTAATAACTTGACGACTTTTCTTATCCCCCGTATTCGTTACTGTACACGTATTAATAACATATACATCAGCTTTCTTTTCATATTCAGTTCTTTCATATCCACCTTGTTTAAACAATTGCCAAATGGCCTCTGTTTCATAGTGGTTTACTTTACAACCTAACGTATGGAACGCAACAGTTGACATTGATCATCACCCCATCAATTCAAAATGATACGAAGCAGCACTTAACGCATATAACGGCGCCGTTTCTGTTCTTAAAATTCTTGGTCCTAAACTACATGGTACAAATTTATGTTCACGAAGCGTAGTAATCTCTTCCTCCGCTAAACCACCTTCTGGTCCAAATACAATCAATAGTTTTTGGCCTGGTTTCATCGTCGTTAAAGCTTTAGCAAAATTGGATTTCTCACCTTGTTTTGCTTCCTCTTCGTACGCAACAAGACATACATCATACTCATTGCTCATTGAAAGCAATTGCTTAAATGATGCCGGAGCATGCACTTCTGGAATTTCGCTTCTATGCGATTGTTCCGCAGCTTCTTTCACAATTTTTCTTAAACGCTCAACTTTTTTATCAGCTTTTTTCGCATCCCATTTTACAATAGAGCGAGATGCTTGAAATGGTAAAAATGCGGCCGCCCCAAGCTCAGTTCCTTTTTGGAAAATTAACTCTAGCTTGTCTCCTTTTGGCAGTCCACTTGCAATCGTCACGAAAACAGGAAGTTCACTTGACGCCTCTACCCATTCTACAATAGCCGTATTAATAAATTCACTGGTAATTTCATCAATTGAACATACTGCTGTTTTTCCGTTTACACAGCAATAAATGTGATCACCAGCTGACATACGCATCACTCTTGCGATATGATGTACGTCATCACCTACAATGCGAATACTTGTCTCATTTACATATTTCTCTTCTACAAAATAACGTTGCATATAATCACCTTAGTAGAGTTTCGTTCCTTTCGTAAGTCAACACTTACGAAAAGAACGAAACGTTATCATTTTTTCATATAACAAACGGCAAGTCCCTCACCTTATAGTGAGAGACTCCCCTTTTCATTATAAACTAAAATCTATATTACGCATTTCGTGCAATAATTGCTACCCAATCTTCCATTCGTAATACTTCTTCAATTGTAAATCCAGCTTTTTCTAGCGCTTCAGAAATTATCTTTTCCTTCGCTGCAATAATGCCCGATGTAATAAATAATCCGCCCGACTTCACAACTCTTGCTGCATCCTCAGGGAATAAAAGAATAATTTCTGCTAATAAGTTAGCTACGATTAGATCAACAGGACCTTCAATACCTTCTAAAAGACTATTTTGCCCAACAGACACGATATCATCTGTTTTATTTAAACGTACATTCATTTCTGCACTTTCCACTGCAACCGGATCTAAATCATACGCTTGAACAGAAGACGCACCTAATTTTGCCGCTGCAATACTAAGTACACCAGAACCTGTTCCTACATCAATGATAGTATCACCTGGCTGAACTGTTTTTTCTAAAGCACGAATACACATCGTTGTTGTCGGATGAGTTCCTGTCCCAAACGCCATACCTGGATCTAATTCAATAATTTTTTCTTCCGGAGAAGCTGGTGTATATTCTTCCCACGTCGGCACAATTGTGAATGTATCAGAAATTTGTACTGGATGGTAATATTTTTTCCAAGCAGTAGCCCAATCTTCTTCATTGACTTCGTTAACGGTAATATTTCCAGTACCAATTTCGATGTCGTAAGATGGAAGCATATCAATAGATGATTTTACACCGGCAATCGTTTCCTGTAAAGAATCCGTTTGTGGGAAATATGCTTTTATTAATACACCTTCCGCCGGATATTCATCTGGGTTCAATGCATAAATTTCACCATATTGTTGCTCGCGCTCTTTCGTCAACTCCGCTGGATCCTCAATCGCAACTCCACTAGCACCAGCTTCATGTAAAATATGAGAGACAGCTTCTACTGCTTCTTCTGTTGTATGAATACTAACTTCTGACCATTTCACAATTTACCAACTCCATTTTTCATTTCCATTATTCCCCTTTGAAAGCACGTTTAAGCTTTCCAAATAAACTATCATCCTGCTCTTCTTGTCCCGCAAATTCACGTAATAACTCTTTTTGATGTGAAGTTAATTTCGTCGGTACAACAACACGAACGACTACATATTGATCTCCTTGACCGTATCCACGTACGTTCGGAGCACCTTTTCCTTTTAAGCGGAATTCTGTTCCGGTTTGTGTTCCTGCTGGAATTTTTAGCTTCACTTTCCCATGAACAGTAGGAACTTCCACTTCAGCACCAAGTGCCATTTGCGCAAATGTTAATGGCATTTCACAAATAATGTGATCTCCTTCACGCTCAAAGAATTCATGATTTCTCACATGAACAACAACATATAAATCTCCTGCCGGTCCGCCATTTACGCCCGCTTCACCTTTTCCAGATACACGAATTTGTTGACCATTATCAATACCTGCTGGAATTTTAACATTGATTTTTTTACGTTTACGTACTTTACCAGAACCGTGACATGTCGTACATTTTTCTTTAATCATTTGACCAGTTCCTGAACAATGACCACAAGCTTGACGGTTTACGATACGACCAAATGGTGTATTTTGTTCTACACTTACTTGCCCTGATCCTGAACAATGTTTACATGTTTCTTTTGAAGTTCCTGGTTTCGCTCCGCTACCTTTACAAGTATCACATGGATCTTCTACCGGAATCTCAACATTTAATTCTTTACCAAAAATAGCTTCCTCAAACTCTAAAGTAACTTGATATTGTAAGTCAGCACCTTGACGCGGAGCATTTGGATCACGACGTCTACCGCCACCGCCGCCAAAGAACGAACTAAAGATATCTTCGAAACCGAAGCCACCGCCGAAGTCTCCTCCGCCGCCAAAGCCACCGAAACCTTGATTTGCACCAGCATGACCAAATTGATCATATTGCGCGCGCTTTTGATCGTCGCTTAATACTTCGTATGCTTCTTGTACTTCTTTAAACTTTTCAATTGCATTTTCTTCTTTACTTACGTCTGGATGGTATTTTTTAGCCAAACGACGATACGCTTTTTTTATTTCATCTTTTGAAGCACCCTGGCTAAGTCCAAGGACCTCATAATAGTCTCGTTTACTCATAAATTTACAACCCCCGAATCTTTCACATAAACGTAATTTTAACACCGAAAGAAAGTGCTTTGCAACAAAGTTTCCTCACTTACAGTATGCAAAGTAAAAAACTTAAGAACCTCACACTTTTCTTTTCATTCGTGAAAAAAGCCAAAGTCAAGGCACGCTTGACTTTGACTTTTTGTCATCTTACTTATTTATATTACTTATCTTCTTTTACTTCTTCGAACTCAGCGTCTACTACATTGTCTTTCTTCGCGCCAGCATCTTGTGCTCCTTGTGCACCTTCTGCTTGCCCTGCAGCTGCTTGAGCTTGCTCGTATAATTTAACAGTTAATTGTTGTACGATTTCTTGTAAAGCGTCTTTTTTCGCAAGGATTTCCTCAAGCTCGTTCTTCTCGATCGCAGCTTGTAATGCTTCTTTCGCTTCTGTTGCTTTTGCAACTTCAGCCGCATCCACTTTACCTTCTAAATCTTTTACAACTTTATCCGTTTGGAATACAAGTTGGTCAGCTTCGTTACGAAGTTCAACTTCTTCCTTACGTTTTTGGTCAGCGTCAGCATTTGCTTCCGCTTCTTGTACCATACGATCTACTTCTTCATCAGAAAGACCTGAAGAAGATTGGATTGTAATAGTTTGCTCTTTGCTTGTTCCTAAGTCTTTTGCACGTACGTTAACGATACCGTTCGCATCAATATCGAATGTTACTTCGATTTGTGGAATACCACGTGGTGCTGGTGGAAGGTCTGTTAATTGGAAACGACCTAATGTTTTGTTGTCAGCTGACATTGGACGCTCACCTTGTAATACGTGAATGTCTACTGCCGGTTGGTTATCAGCAGCTGTTGAGAATACTTGTGACTTACTTGTTGGAATTGTAGTGTTACGCTCGATTAATTTCGTGAACACACCACCCATAGTTTCAATACCTAAAGAAAGTGGAGTTACGTCTAATAATAGTACGCCTTCTACATCACCAGTAAGTACGCCACCTTGAACTGCAGCACCTAATGCTACAACTTCATCAGGGTTTACACCTTTATATGGTTCTTTACCAGTTTCACGTTTAATAGCTTCTTGTACAGCTGGGATACGAGTAGATCCACCAACAAGGATAACTTTATCTAATTCGCTTGGAGCAAAACCAGCGTCTTTTAATGCACGACGAGTTGGCTCTAACGTTCTTTCAACAAGACCTGCTGAAATCTCTTCGAATTTCGCTCTTGTTAACGTTAATTCTAAGTGTAATGGACCAGCAGCTCCAGCACTAATGAATGGTAATGAAATTTGTGTTTGTGTTACGCCAGAAAGATCTTTTTTCGCTTTTTCAGCTGCATCTTTCAAACGTTGAAGTGCCATTTTATCTTGGCTTAAATCAATGTTATTTTCTTTTTTGAACTCAGCTACTAAGTGGTCAATAATAACTTGGTCAAAGTCATCTCCACCAAGACGGTTGTCACCAGCAGTTGAAATAACTTCGAATGTTCCATCTGCTAACTCAAGGATAGATACGTCAAATGTACCGCCACCTAAGTCATATACTAAGATTTTTTGCTCTTCATCTTGTTTTTCTAAACCGTAAGCAAGCGCTGCTGCTGTTGGTTCGTTAATGATACGCTCAACTTCTAAACCAGCGATACGACCAGCATCTTTTGTTGCTTGACGTTCTGCATCGTTGAAGTATGCAGGTACTGTAATAACAGCTTTCGTTACTGTTTCACCTAAGTATGCTTCAGCAGAAGCTTTTAAGTTTTGTAAAATGATTGCAGAAATTTCTTGAGGTGTATAATCTTTACCTTCAACTTCTACTTTGTAGTCTGTACCCATATGACGTTTAACAGACATGATTGTATTTGGGTTTGTAATTGCTTGACGCTTTGCAACTTCCCCAACTTGACGCTCTTCATTTTTGAAAGCTACAACAGAAGGTGTTGTACGGTTTCCTTCTGGATTTGGGATAACCTTTGGTTCTCCACCTTCCATAACAGCTACACAAGAGTTTGTTGTACCTAAGTCAATACCGATAATTTTACTCATGGCGAATCCTCCTACTTTTATGTAAATTATTGATTTACTTTTACCATTGATGGGCGAATCACACGGTCTTTTAGTTTATAACCTTTTTGGAATTCTTCAACTACCGCGTTTGATTCAAATTCACTATCTTCCACTTGCATAATAGCTTGGTGTTCATTAGGATCAAACTGTTTACCAACAGCTTCAATCGCTTCAACGCCTTCTTTAGTCAACGCTTCTAGCAATTGACGATGCACCATTTCCATACCTTGTAACAAGGATTTCGTTTGCTCATCAGTTGCTTCCACTTGCATCGCTCTTTCAAAATTATCAAGAGCTGGCAAAATATCTGAAACTAGACTTTGTGCTCTATATTTTTCAGCAGCCTGTTTATCCATTTGGACACGACGCTTATAATTTTCAAAATCAGCTTGTAGACGTAATGTGCGACCTTCCGTTTCCGTTAGCTTCGCTTGTAACTCATCTACTTTTTCTTGTAAAAGAGCAGCCTCACTTTTTTCTTCTACAGTTTTTTCACTGTTTTCTGTCGTGACAGCTTCTTCAACTTGCGCTTCTTTTACTTCTTCTACCACTTGTTCGTTACGCTCTTCCACAATATTCACCTCCTTAAAAGGTATTAGGTATTATGCTGAACACAATTCCTTAAGCATTATATATTACACACAGCAATGAAAATTTCATTACTTGAGCGAATGTATTACTCTCATTTACTTTTTAAGTCCATCAGTAAATTGTCTCGTAAATAACTGTAACAAACTAATTACCCGAGAGTATTGCATTCTTGTCGGACCTAAAATAGCAATTGTTCCAAGCTGTTCTTCTCCAATCGAATATGTTGCAGAAATTAAACTGCAATCTTCCATGGCCGTCGCAGAGTTTTCCCTACCAATGTTCACTTGAATACCTACTTGTTTATGACGCAAAATGTCATAAAACTCGGCTTCATTATCAATCATCGTCAGCAAGGATCTTACTTTGTGAATGTCATGGAACTCTGGTTGCGAAAGCATATTTGCTTTGCCTCCAAAGTATATCTTTTCCGATAAAGGAACTTGAAATGTACCATCTAACATTTTTATTGCACTATCGTAATTATGAACATATCCACGTAAAACTGTAACAATCTCTTTAAAGATTTTATTATGCAGTTCTGCCATTGGTACACCCGACAGCTTTTCATTTAAAATATTAACCATTTTTTCTAAATCTGATAAATCAACAGATTCCGGAACGGTAATCGTTTTACTTTGTACATGCCCTGTATCAGTTACAATAATAGCGACTGCAGTTTGACAATCAAGCGGTACAATTTGTACGTTTTTAAGTTTATTTGTGCTTAACTTCGGTCCAAGAACAATGGCCGTATAATTCGTAAGCTCTGATAAAATTTGAGCAGATTGCTGTGCAATCTTTTCCGCTTCAAAAATTCTTTCAGCAAATAAATCTTTAATTTGTACAATTTCATCGTTCGGTAAGTTTTGCGGCGCTAAAAGATGGTCTACATAAAAACGATATCCTTTTTCAGAAGGAACACGTCCTGAAGAACTATGCGTTTTCTCAATAAATCCTAGTTCCTCTAAATCAGCCATTTCATTTCGAATAGTAGCTGAACTAAACGTAATTTCATCTTTCTTAGCCAACGTCCTCGACCCAACAGGTTGCGCTGATCCAATAAAGTCATCAATAATTGTTTGTAAAATTAAGAGCTGACGTTCCGTAAGCATCTCATCATCACCTCTGTTAGCACTCTTTGTCTTCGAGTGCTAAATCTATTAATAACTTACCAAAATTGACATTCAATTGTCAACGGAAACGTCACGAAATAATGAAACTTTTTCACGTTTATGGAACATTTAATTAGTCAATCAAAAATGATTGGAATACTTCATTCCCTAATAATTTTCCCTTTCGCGTTAAACGAACATATCCATCTTTCTCTTCAAGCAAGCCTTGTTCTTGATTTTTTTGCAACTGCTTCGCGAAAACTTGATTCATCTCCATATTAAATTTCTTTTGAAACAATATTTTAGATACACCTTGTGTTTTTCGAAGTCCTAAGAACAACTCTTCTTCCATTCTTTCTTTCTCCGTCACCGCGTGAACATCTAAATACGGAAATCCAGTTTCATCGATTTTATTGAAATATTGCTTGAGCGGCCCTACATTTTGGATACGTTCTCCATTTACATAACTATGCGCTCCAGCTCCAAATCCATAATACTCCTCATTATTCCAGTATGTGAGATTGTGTCTACTTTCATTATCACCTTTTGAGAAATTGCTAATTTCATACTGGCTATAGCCGTGTTTCTCCATTTCATCCATTACCATTTCATACATTTTTGCTTCATGATCTTCACCTGGAAGTCTTAATTTCCCTTTATTCATTAAGTTATAAAACACAGTTTTCGGTTCCACAATTAATGAATATGCTGAGAAATGTTGTACACCAAGCGTAAAAGCAATGTCTAATGTTTCTTTTACATCTTCTATCGTCTGCCCTGGCAGAGCATAAATAATATCTACATTTATATTTTTAAAGCCCACTTCCTGCGCTTCTCTAATTGCTACAAATGCATCTTCCCTCGTATGCTTACGCCCAATTTTCTCAAGCAACTCATCCCGAAATGTTTGCACACCAAAACTAATTCGGTTCACTCCACCTTCTAGCAATACATTTAACTTCTCTTTTGGTAAATCACCTGGATTCGCTTCAAATGTTAATTCACAATTTGGAGCAAACGGACGTAAGCGACGGTTTATAATATCTAGTAACTTTTTTGTCTGTTCCATATTTAACGCTGTCGGAGTTCCTCCACCAACAAAAATCGTTTTCATACTATCAAACGGTACTTTTTGAACTGTATTTATTATTTCTTTCTCTAAATACTCTAAATATTGATCGACCGGTTGGCGTTCAATAAACACTTTATTAAAATCACAATAGTGACAAATATGCTGACAAAATGGAATATGAATATATGCAGCTTGAACCAAATATAACTCCTACCTTTCTAAAAAGAAAACCTCCGCACTCCGGAGGAATCTTCACTTCTCTAACGTATTACGAATTTGTTCCATTCGCATTTTTCCCCAATCATACATCATTTCAACGATCGGTAAAAGCGACATGCCTAATTCCGTCATATAATACTCTACTCGCGGAGGAATTTCTGGGTATACCGTTCGGTCAACAATCCCATCTTCCATTAACTCTTTTAATTGGTTCGACAAAACTTTATGAGAAATGCTTGGGAATAATCGTTGTAATTCACTAAAACGATGAGGCCCTTCCACACCAAGATGCCACAGTATCACAACTTTCCACTTCCCGCTAATAATAGAAAGCGTCAATTCCTTTTCACAATTAAAATTGCCATTTTGTATTTTTTCGTGAATATCTTTTCGAATATTTTCGGACATTAATAGTCTCCTAACTCTATATCAATCATTCATAAATATAGCCACCTCACTATTGTAAATGAGAGAAGCTACGTTGTCTAAAAAGTAATTATACATAAAAAAGAAGCCGTATAAACGACTTCTTTTTTTATCTCAATCCGCATGAAATAACAATCAATTATTAGTTGTCATCCATTTTCAGTACAGCCATGAATGCTTCTTGCGGTACTTCTACAGAACCAACAGACTTCATACGTTTTTTACCTTCTTTTTGCTTATCAAGAAGTTTACGCTTACGAGAAATGTCACCACCGTAACATTTCGCAAGTACGTTTTTACGCATCGCCTTAATTGTAGAACGTGCTACAACCTTGTTTCCGATAGTCGCCTGAATTGGTACTTCGAACTGTTGTCTTGGAATTAATTCTTTTAATTTCTCTACGATTACTTTACCACGATCATACGCTGAATCACGGTGTACGATAAATGATAGAGCATCGACTTGTTCGTTATTTAAAAGAATATCCATTTTCACAAGTTTCGATGGTTTGTAGCCAATTAACTCGTAGTCAAACGATGCATATCCTTTCGTATTTGATTTCAACTGATCGAAGAAGTCATATACGATTTCTGATAACGGGATTTCGTATGTTAGTGTAACACGTGTTTCATCTAAATATTGCATATCAATAAACGTTCCACGTTTACCTTGGCAAATTTCCATTACAGCTCCAACATAGTCATTCGGAACCATAATTGAAGCCTTCACAAACGGCTCTTCTACACGATCAATAGACTGTGGATCTGGCATATTAGATGGATTATCAACAATAACATCTTCACCGTTCGTTAAATAAACTTTATAAATAACGCTTGGTGCTGTTGTAATTAAATCGATTTTAAATTCACGTTCAATACGTTCTTGAATGATTTCCATGTGAAGAAGTCCTAAGAAACCACAACGGAAACCAAATCCTAGCGCTTGAGATGTTTCTGGTTCAAACTCAAGAGCAGAATCGTTTAACTCTAATTTTTCTAACGCATCACGTAAGTCGTTGTAACGTGCAGAATCGATTGGATATAAACCACAGAATACCATCGGGTTTAATTTACGATAACCTGCTAACGCCTCTGCAGCCGGACGTTTTGCATGTGTGATTGTATCACCTACGCGTGTATCACCTACGTTTTTAATAGATGCTGCTAAGAAACCTACATCACCTACTGTTAACTCGTCACGTTGCGTTGTTTTCGGTGTAAACACACCTACTTCTGTTACTTCAAATTCTTTTCCAGTTGCCATCATACGTACTTTATCGCCAACTTTTACCGTTCCATTTACAACACGGATATATGCAATTACACCGCGGTACGGGTCATATAAAGAATCGAAAATCATACATTGTAAAGGCTCTTCTGAATCCCCTGTTGGAGCTGGTACCTTTTCAACGATTTGTTCTAAAATATCTTCAATACCAATACCAGCTTTCGCTGAAGCAAGTACAGCTTCCGATGCATCTAAACCAATTACATCTTCTACCTCTTGACGTACACGTTCTGGGTCCGCACTTGGTAAGTCGATCTTATTAATAACTGGTAATATTTCTAAATTATTATCAAGCGCTAAATATACGTTCGCTAATGTTTGCGCCTCAATCCCTTGTGCTGCATCCACAACAAGAATCGCACCTTCACAAGCCGCTAAACTACGAGATACTTCGTACGTAAAGTCGACGTGTCCTGGAGTATCGATTAAGTGAAGAATATACTCTTCACCGTCTTTCGCTTTATACGTTAGTTGTACTGCATTTAATTTAATTGTAATACCGCGCTCACGCTCTAAATCCATAGAGTCAAGCAATTGAGCTTTCATTTCACGTTGTGTTAACGCGTTTGTTTTCTCTAAAATACGGTCTGCTAACGTTGATTTTCCGTGGTCAATATGAGCAATGATAGAGAAATTACGGATTTTGGACTGTCTTTTTGCTCTTTCTTCTTTGTTCATCTATGTTCTCAACTCCTAATAGTCTCGCCAATATACACTAGCACTGATTATATCAATAGAGCAGCAAAGATTCAATGAAAACTCGTGCTGCTTACAATACAAATCATTCTATCTATATCTTATGCGAACAAACCATAAGAGACAAACTTTTTTCAAATTTAAAAACGGCTGTCGTACAAAATGGTAAGACAACCGTTCTTCCTGCTACACTTAACTAAAAATCTCTCTCACTTTCCCAACAACTATATCCGTTCCAAACTTTGTTACTTCATAAGTAGCACTTGCTATTGCCATACCAATTCCTTCTACAACATTAAAGCTTTTTAAGCTTTCTAATTGTTTTTGTTTTTCAGCAATGGAAAACGAACTTCCCAAAATTTCTGATTCAGCACCCGCACCCTTTGTTCCTGTCATATGAGCGATTTGTTCATACGACATTTGCTGATAACCTTTCATACTTTTCAAACCATGATTAGCAAGTGCCACCCCTGCTATTATCATAAGTAAACATAAGGCCGCACTACATATACATAAAAGCGAAAAACGGCTTAAACGATTATCCTCTCTTCCCATCAATGTGTATATGCTCCTGTATTATCTTGGTCAATTTGATGATGCAAGGCTGCATTTAAACCACTCGCTATTACATTCGCCATATCCTCTATGAAAGCATCCACTTCTTTCGGAGTCACCATTAAATTATGACCAAGAGGAGATAACACTTCATAAATTAATTTTCTCTTCTCTTCATCTTCCAGTGTACCTACAGCACCTAAAAACATATTCCGACTCTTTTCATCCGGCATATCTTCTTCTGTTAATTTTTTCTTTTCTCCAAATGTAAAACCGGCTGGCAACAAAGAACGGGAAGGTTTGTTTCCTTCTTTCATCTCCCGTCCAAAATGTTTCAAAATAAAATCAATTGTATCGCTTGTAATCGAAACTGCATCAACCACAGTCGGAACACCAATCGCGATAACAGGAATACCCAATGTTTCTTTACTAAGTTCCTTACGCTTATTCCCAACACCCGATCCAGGATGAATTCCTGTATCAGAAATTTGTATCGTACTATTTACTCGTTCAATAGAGCGGGCAGCTAATGCATCAATTGCAATGACAAAGTCTGGCTTCGTCTTCTCAATGATTCCATAAATGACATCGCTCGTTTCGATTCCTGTAATTCCCATTACCCCCGGCCGAATTGCACTAACAGGCCTAAACCCTTCTTCTACACTTTCAGGCTGCAATTGAAACAAATGTCTCGTTACCAATACATTTTCTACAACGATTGGTCCAAGCGCATCTGGCGTTACATTCCAATTCCCAAGACCAACAATTAAACAACTCGCTTCTTTCGTAACGCCAACCTCTTCTAAGAAATAAGAAAATTCTTTTGCAAAAATACGCTCTACTTTTTGTTGCAGTTCCGTATCTTGTTGACGTATGCCTTGTACTTCAAGCGTTAAATAACTCCCAGGTTTTTTACCCATCGATTCAGAGGCAATTTCATCAATCGTTACTTTTGTAATGGTAATACCTTCTTCTTCCCTCTCTTTGACAATAACTCCTTGTATCCCTTTTTGCTCTTCTTGACTCTCTTGCAGCATTTCATGTGCCTCTACAGCAAGGTCCGTTCTAACACTATATTTACTTAAATCTAATGGTTCTTTCATCGTATCTCCTCCGTAATTCATAGTAAATATCGTTAGATTTCCCAAAGTTATATAAGGTCATTCTTTCCTTTACGTGAAATTTCATTGATATACTATTGCAATTCTCTTCACCGTTTGATAGAATATCACTTGTTCTATGTTAAGAATCGAGTCATTCGATTGCACCAGGGAGGTGAAAAGTATGGCAAACATCAAATCTGCTATCAAACGCGCTAAACTTAGCGAAGAGCGTCGTTCACATAACGCTTCTATCAAGTCTGACATGCGTTCTGCTGTTAAAACTGTAGAAGCTTTAGTTACTAATAACGATCTTGAAAATGCTAAAGAAGCTTTCAAAACTGCTTCTAAAAAACTTGACAAAGCAGCTCGTAAAGGTCTTATCCACCAAAACGCTGCAGCTCGTCAAAAATCTCGCTTAGCGAAACAAGTAAACGCGTAAGGCGTTTAAAAAACGATCCATTTGGATCGTTTTTTTATATACAAAAAGTTCACGTGCTAAGCACGTGAACTTTTTGTTTCATCACATATGATTTAACCGCATTAAGAAAAACTCAAGTACAAGTTTCTTATCCATTTTTCCAGTCTTCATACTATAATCAGCTTCCGCTAATTCTATAATCACTTTTTTTAATTCTTCAAAAGAGAAAAACTTCGTTTGATTCATCGCTAACTTTACACGATATGGATGCACACCAATATGAGACGCAATTTGATTTTGTCCATAACCACGTTGCTGTAACTCTTTCACTTGATAGAGCAAGCGGAATTGACTTACTAATAACGCAAGCAGTTTAATTGGTTCCTCTTGCTGCGTAAATAATCCATCCAAAATTTGCATCGCACCCGCGATATCTTTTTTTACCACTTTTTCTGTCAAAGCAAACACATTTTGTTCAACCGATTTTGGCACAAGCTCCCCAACGAGTTTCGGTGTAATCTCTCCGCCCATACCGACGTATAACGTTAACTTGTCCATTTCCTTCGCCAACATCGTTACATTACTTCCCACAAGCTCTAACAACAAACTAACAGCTGCATTATCTATATGCACATGCACTTCATCTGCACGAGCAACAATCCACTTCTGAACATCCTGCACTTGCATCGCATTCGCTTCTACTACATCCGCTGTTTTCTTTAATAGTTTTGTAATTTTTTTTCGTTCATCAAGTTTTTCGTAAGGCGCAACAAAAACAAGAATAGAAAATGGAGAAGGCTCCCCAATATATTCTTCTAAAATTTTTATATTTTGCTCTAATTTTTCTTTTTGTGAAGTTAAAAATAGTGGTGATTTTATTAATATCACTTTACGTTCCCCGAAAAAAGGAAGTGTACGTGCATCCTCAACCACATCTTCTAAATACGCTTCTTCTAAATCATATGTCACAACATTAAACTCGCGATCTTCCTCTTCAAGCGCTTCTGTTGTAATAAGCTTTATCGTTTCATTTATAAAAAACGCTTCCGTTCCATACAGTAAATACACTGGAGCAAACTGCTTCTTTTTAATCTTTTTATGTATATCACTCATACTTTTTCCTACTCCCTAACTTGGCAATATATATTTATACTAATGCCCTAGCTTTCGTTTTACAAGTACAAAGGAACAGGCTTTATGACCCGTTCCTTTATTTATATTAAACGCCACGCAATAAGCCCCGGGTTTCTTATTGGTGTGCGGTAATCACCTTCCCTTTATTATTCACAATAAAAATTCGAGTATAAGTGCCAACTGTTAACATGCTTGGAAACAAAAAACTCGCGTTCCTTAATGATCTAAAGTAGTAAAAACGCTCGATTTCTCTTCATATGGAAATTGTAGATTTTTTTCTGACAATATTTTATACTAAAGTGGAATGTTGGGGAGGGATTCTAAATGAATGATTTTGAACAGAACGTTCAAAGTAAACGCAATGACGCTATTGATTCAGGGGTAGGATTTATCGTCTCATTTGGTTTTTTCGCAACACTTTTCATCATTGCAACTGTTATTAAATTTATCGGTTCTTAAAGACTGCTGCTTACTGGCAGTCTTCTTTTTTATCTATCATGTGTTTCATCATATGTGATTTTGCTACGAAAGGTTCCGTGTTCCACTTTAAAAACATAGGAAATAGCGCCTTGCTTATCCGTACGCCATATTTCAATCCCCATCTTCTCCAAACGCTCTATCACTTCCTTATGAGGATGCCCATACCTATTACGCTCACCGACAGAAATAATCGCTACATCAGGCTGTACAGCGCTCAAAAAAGGCACTATAGATGACGTATTACTCCCATGATGAGCAACCTTTAAAACATCCGCCTGTAAATCTGGATACGTAGCTATTAAAAATTTCTCTCCTTCTTCTTCTAAATCACCTGTAAACAGCCACGTTGCCCCTCCTAATTTTGCCCATATTACAATTGAAGCATTATTTTCACTTCTTGCTTTTCCTGTTGGAGCTAGCACAAAAAATTCCGCTTCATTTACGCTCCAACTCTCTCCTTCCCCCACTTCACTTATTTTCACTTCCTTTTCTAATGCCTGTTTCTTTAATACTTTTTCTAATACCGCATCTTGTTCTTTTCGGCCAAATACAACTTCTTTTACGGTTATATTTGATAATAACTCTTGCGCAGCACCTATATGATCCGCATCTCCATGCGTTACAATTAATTTATCAATTGTTTTAATCCCTTCCTTTTGTAAATAAGGGATTAAAATATCATTTCCAACAGAAAATTCATGCTTTTTCCGTTGCCATTCTTCCTTATTTGCACGCATTGTGCCACCGGTATCAATGAGGTAAATCTCTTTATCGTACGGGAGGCGAATTAAAATTGCGTCTCCCTGTCCAACATCAAGAAATGTAACACTCCCACTTTCTCGAAAATACGGATATACATAATGACATGTACAAACGAAAAGAAATATACCCGAAGCTACGAACATAATTTTCTTCGACACCCGCCTTTCCCAAACCATCAATATACTAACAATACTCGCGTAATATAGAGCTACAAGAAGTATAGATGTTTGCCCGAAAACAAGGCGGATAAACGGTAAATTTTCACAATAACTTAGAAAATCATTAGAAAGATTCAAACCTATTGATAGTACATTCGCAAGTCCTTTCGCAAGAAACGGGACGATCGGTATACATACCAAAACGATAATACTACACGGCAATACAATAAGAGATAAAAACGGAACGTATAGGATATTAAGAAAAATACTATATGGAGAAAAATAACCGAAGTGATATAACAAAATCGGAGTACTAACGAGTTGTGAAATAAAAGAAATATAAATGGAATTTCGGATTACTCCATTGCTACTATCTAGTAAAAGCGGGGCTGACAAAAGCAAGGCGAAACTACCAACGAACGAAAACTGAAAGCCAATATTAAAGACAAGATACGGATCAAATATAAGCATACATATAGCTGTAACACTTAAAGCATCTAAGCTAGATAAACGAATAGAACATATGAAAGCAATCAACATCAACACTCCTGTTATAGAAGCTCTTATAACAGACGGTGATGCTCCTGCTAAAATCATATATAGAGGAATGCAAAAGATAAGACATACTGTTGCTATCTCCCTCGTCACACCACTTCTTAGCAAAATAAAATACACAATCACCATTAACAATACGATATGCGATCCTGAAATCGCCAACAAATGTACAAGACCAAATTGCTGATATTGCTCTTCAACTTCAAATGTCATTTGTTGTCTATCACCAAATACTAATGCATTCATAAAAGCACCTGATTGCTCCGGAAACATTTCTGTAACGCCCGAGATTGCTTGCTGTCTCAAAAGAAGAATCCATTGCACGAGTGACAACGATGTTTTTTGGCATTCAGAAATATATGTAGCCTCCAATATGAAATGAATATTTTGCTTATACAAATAATCACGATAATTAAAACCATGAAAGTTCCGAGCTATTGGTGGCTCTTTCCTCTCACCTTCGAATACACATGATACTCCTGCGTGTAATTGTCGCAGTTGTTTCTTTTCCAAGGCCGATTTAATTTTGTAACTTAACTGCACTATATTTTTATTCTGATCTTCAACTTGAAATGTTAGGCGATCCCCGTTAATAAGAGGTGTATTTTGTATTAGCCCCCTTGTAACTTCGTAAGACTCTCCTAGAGGCTTGTTTTGCCCTTGAATATACGTAGTGTACATAGCGCCACTAAAACACGCTAACATACAAAAAAAGAAGGTTTTACGCGAAGTACGGTATAAACAATAGAAAACATACAAAACGAGACAACAAGTCAGCAGTAAAACTGAAGTGGAAAAGGCAATTGCAATCCCTATGATAAATGAGATTGCAACATAACCCCATTGTCCATACAACTATACTCACTCCTTATAGCATCATTTTTGCTTTCGTGAATACATGCTGTAATTCTTCCATTGATAAGTTTTCTTTTTCTAAAGATGCAAATAGTTCTTTTAACTCCATATGACGCTTTTGATCCTCTAATGCTGCAATATTATATTCTAGCGGAACGTGTTTCACTGTTACATTCGCTTTTTCAAATAACTCTACGGCATATGGATGATTTTTATAATCCTGCGCATAATAAACTGCTGTAATACCACTTTGAATAATCGCCTTACAGCATTGTAAACAAGGGAAATGCGTAACATAAATTTCCGCTTCCTCCGTTTTCACACCGAATTTTGCACACTGTAATAAAGCATTCATTTCTGCGTGAATTGTACGAACACAATGATTATCAATAACGTAGCATCCATCATCTATACAATGTACGCCACCTTTAATTGAACCATTATATCCACCAGCAATAATTCGTTTATCACGAACGATTGTCGCTCCTACTGCAAGCCTTGTACATGTACTACGTAAAGATAGCAGATGGCTTTGCGTCATAAAATATTGATCCCATGAAATTCGTTCCATATTTTTCACCTACTTTTTTGTCTACTTGTAGTGTAGCGAATGAAGAAAAACTTCGTCAATCTTTTACGGAATAATAATTTGATCTTTTATTTTTTCCAATGACTTCACACCGATCCCATCAATCTCTAACAAATCTTCTATTTTCTGAAAAGGACCATGTTCTTCTCGATATTTCAAAATACTTTCTGCTTTCCGAGAACCAATGCCTGTAATTTTTTCAAGTTGTTCTTTAGAAGCCGCATTTATTTGAACTTTCCCCTCCCCCTTTGAAATAGCAGCTACCTCTTGCACTTGTTCGTTTTCATTCGGTACATAAAGGATCATTTGGTCTTGTACCATTTGTGCTAAATTCACCTTCTTCCTATCTGCCTCGGGTAAAAAACCACCTGCCTTTTCAATAGCATCCTTGACCCGGTCCCCTTCTTTCATTTCATACACCCCCTCTTTAACAACAGCCCCTTTCATATCAATTACAATTATTTTTTTCTGCTGCTTTGCATCCGATATTTTTGGTTTACTTTTCTTCTCTAGCTCTTTCGCTTGAACATCCGTTGCAATGACCGTTCGCTCTGTATGCTGGTTCGTTTTCCAAAAAAGAAGAAAAAGTACAGTTCCAATAATAGCTACTAATCCTAACCATTTCTTTGGAAAATCCCACATCATTTTACACCTCTAATCATAAATTTATAACATCATTCATATTGTTTAGGAGAAAGCTGTTACGAAGGAGGGATGAAACATTGAACATAGGAATTATAGGGACAGGGAACATGGGGAATATACTAATCGACGCATTTTTAGAAACCCGTGCTGTCAAACCTTCGTGCCTTACAATGATTAATCGAACGCCCGCCAAAGCATATCATATAAAGGAAAAACACCCTTCTGTTCATATAGCCAAAACTATCGATGAGGTAATCGAACGATCACATCTTATTTTTATTTGCGTAAAGCCGATAGATATATACCCGATCCTACAAAAATACGCTGAATATTTTTCTGATGAAAAGTGCTTAGTTTCTATCACAAGTCCAATATCTCCGTCACAATTAGAGACGCTTGTACCTTGCCACATTGCACGTATCATTCCGAGCATTACAAACCGCGCCCTGTCTGGCGCATCACTATTTACATTTGGAAGTAAATGCTCTGAAGAGTGGCAACAAAAGCTATTTCGCCTATTCAAAAACATTTCTACTCCTCTTATGATAGAAGAAGATATAACGCGCGTTTCATCTGATATAGCAAGCTGCGGCCCTGCATTCTTTAGTTATTTATTACAATGTTTCATTAACGCTGCTGTAGATAAAACAAATATTACACATGAAGAAGCCACTACTTTAGTAAGTGAAATGGTCGTTGGAATGGGGAAACTACTTGAAAAAGAGATTTTCACATTGCCTACTTTACAAGAAAAAGTATGTGTTAAAGGCGGCGTTACAGGAGAAGGCATTCGTGTTTTAGAAGAACATGTTGGGGATATGTTTCATAAATTAATTGAGCGGACACACGAGAAATTTGATGAAGATTTAAAATGCGTCGATCAGCAATTCAATAAACACACATAATAAATACGTCATCGTCATTCCAAATCCTTTTTATAAATACTTACTTTTTTACATTACATTTTTACTTAAACTAGTATTTTCACACTTCACGTATATCATCTTCTTATTATGCTAGAACTAAAATTACAACTTCTTTACAAAACAAAAGCAACCTTCTCGGTTGCTTTTGTTTTACCCGTTTTTCTTCGCCATGAAGAAAATACGCTCTGTTTGTTCTGTAACTTCAAGTCGCTCAAAGTCACCAGTGACGCGAAGCACGGTAAAACCAGCTTCTTCAAGCCATTTCGTTAACTCTTCGACCCGATATGCACGTTGCACGTGACATTCGTCAAAACGATGGTACACATCTTCTTCTGGGTCTTGAACAAAGAATGTTAAATCATGTTCTACACTATTTGATTCTTCACCAGGGAAGCAATTCCAAATAAGAGATATTTCTTCTCCATTCACTGTGTATGTTTCATTTTGAAATACATGATGTATTTTATATAAAGAATGTACATCAAATAAAAATAAACCATCTTGACGTAAATGGTGAAACACTCTTCGAAATGTTTCTTGCACTCCATCTTCTTGCAATACATAGTTTAATGAATCACAAAAGATCGTTACACAGTCAAACTCACCTGGAACGTCAAGCTCTCGCATGTCTTGTTGGTAAAAAGGAATAAAGTATCCTTCTCCGCCTAGTTTTTGCTGAGCGACCGTTAACATCTCTTCTGAAAGATCGACACCGATTAAATCGTAACCCTTTTGTACAAGCGGAAGTGTTACATTACCAGTACCGCATGCTACATCAAGAATCTTCGCCTCTTTCATATCCGCTTGCTGTAAACTCTCCTCTGTAAATTCCACCCATTTATCATAAGGAACATCATTCATTAGTTCGTCGTACAACAATGCAAATTGTTCGTATTTCATTGGTCTAGCTCGTCTGTAATATCCTCACGTGGCACATCGCCCCAAAGACGCTCTAAATTATAGTGATTACGCTCATCTTTATGGAATACATGAGCAACTACATCTCCAAGGTCAACTAGTACCCAGCGTGCTTCGTCAAAACCTTCCATACGTTGTACGTCGATTTGGAACTCATGTGCTTTTGATTTAATTTCACGCGCAATTGCTTGCACTTGCTTATCTGAGTTACCGTGACAAATAATGAAATAATCTGCAATTGGTGAAATACCTTGCATATTTAGGACAACCATATCTTCTGCTCTCTTATCATCAGCTGCTTTTGCTGCTAATACTAATAACTCTTTATCTTTCATTTACTAATTTCCTCCTTGATAACTGCGTTGTATGTTTGGAATGTTAATGGATAAATCGTTTGATTTTTTTCCATTAAAAATTGAATTGTTCGCTTTAACGCAAATAATAAAGCTTGATTTATATCCGTATATGCGAGTTTACGAGCTTCCTCCACCCCTGGAAACTTTCGCCCAGGCTCAATGTAATCAGCTACATAAATTACTTTATCTAACATCGTCATTTTCTCATGACCACTTGTATGATATGTAATAGCTTGCAGGATTTCAGGATCCGTAATGCCTACTTCTTTTTCTACTAAGTATGCCCCAACAGGTGCATGCCATAACTCTTTGTTATAACAAAGTAAATCTTTCGGCAAATCTTCACTTTTAATAATCTCTTCCATCTCAGAAATCGCTCTACACTTCGCATAATCATGGAATATAGCTGCAACTTCAGCCTTTTTTTCATCCACACCGTATAACTTAGCAAGTTCAATTGCTGTCTCCATTACACCTATTGTGTGTATATAACGTTTTTCATGCATTTGTTGTTTGACAATATGAAGTGCTTTCTCACGATTCATACAACCCATTCCTCTCGATATACACCTGTACTTTTTCAGGAAGTAAATATTTACATGTTCGCTTCTCTTTATATCTCTCACGCAATAAAGATGAAGAAACTGCAAACTCCGGAATTTCCACAGTGGTGATAGGATAAGGCGTACGCAATGTATAACCAGGTCTTGCAACCCCAACAAACGTCACAAGATCGAGTAACGCTTCAATGTTATACCACTTCGGTAAATACTCAACCATATCTCCACCAATAATAAAGTGAAACTGCACATCCGGATACTTCTTCGTCAATTGTAACATAGTGTCATACGTATACGATGGGCCCTTCCTGCTTAGCTCTTCTAAACAAATAGAAAAATGTTCCTCTGCCTCAGTCGCAAACTCTAACATTTGTAATCGATTTTCTACACTTGTAATATTCCGCCCTTGTTTATGCGGTGGAATTTGGTTCGGTAAGAACCATACTTCTTCTAAATTCAAAGCGTGATATACTTCATTTGCAATTAGCAAATGCCCATAATGTGGCGGATCAAATGTACCGCCAATGATGCCAATTTTTCTCAAAAGAAACGCCCCTTCCTTTTACCTACAGTAACTCTCTTCATTCCTATCCGAAGAGAGTTCACTGTTAATAAAAGTTCAATTGGTTTCGCTCTCTACATCATTACGCACTAACGATAAAAAATAGCATATGCTATTCTTTTGATCGCGGAAGTTTAATTTGTTTATTTTCTCTAGATTCTTTGTATAAAACGATTGTACTTCCAATTACTTGAACGATTTCAGCACGTGCGCCTTTTGCAAGTTCTTCTGCAACTTCACGACGATCGAATTCACAGTTTTGTAGCACACTTACTTTAAATAGTTCACGAACTTCTAAAGTATCTGCGATTTGTTTAATCATATTTTCATTTACTCCGCCTTTTCCTACTTGAAAAATTGGTGTTAAATGATGTGCTTGTGCACGTAAAAATCTTTTTTGTTTTCCTGTTAACATATATGTTAGCCTCCAAGCTTTCTTATAACTAATTGTTTCATTCTATCGATATTCGGTACACGCCCTGTCCACATTTCAAATGCAAGTGCACCTTGATAAACAAACATATCAATACCATTTTGAATCATTGCACCTTGCTCTTTTGCCTCACATAAAATTTTCGTTTCAAATGGATTATAAATTATATCTGATACAATCGTCCCTTTTTTTAACGAAGAAATTTGTAATGGCGTATATTCGACGCGTGGATGCATACCTATTGTTGTCGTCTGAATGATAATATCATAATTTCCTTGTTCTTCCGTTGCTTTTTCTAGCGATAAAGCAACAGAATTAACAGTAGCTGTACATGCAGCAATAAGTTCTTTCGCCTTATCTACTGTACGATTAGCTACATCAATCTCTTTCACACCTACATCAGCAAGAGAAAAATAAATAGCTCGACTAGCACCACCTGCGCCAAGCAATAAAATACGTTTCTCCTGAAGTGGTTCACTACTAATTGACTGCAGCGCTCGGACAAAACCAATTCCATCTGTATTGTAGCCAATCAATTTTCCATCCTTATGAACCACTGTATTTACTGCACCAATTTGTTTTGCTAGCGGGTCAATCTCATCCAAATAATCCATAATAGCAACTTTGTGCGGCGTTGTTACATTAAATCCTGAAATACCTAATGCTTTTAAACCTCTTACTGCTTCCCCTAGCACTTCCTCTTTAACAAGAAATGCATGATAATGGGCATCCATATTCAAGTGTTCAAATGCATCGTTATGCATAACAGGCGATAATGAATGTCCAATTGGATTTCCGATTACACCATATAATTGTTTCATAAATCCCTCTCCATATTAAATTAAAGATTTACGTAGCGAAACACTTACTCCTTTTGGTACGTGTGCAACAATTTTTGCTCCCGGTTCGTTCACAGTAACCCATCCTAATCCAGAGAATACAACATCCGTTTTTGGTTCACGAATATTAAATTCGTATTTCACTAGATCTGGCATATTTTCTAATTCTTCTGGTGTTGGCGGGCTTAGTAAATCCCCAGCATGATTTTTATACAATTCATCTGCTTTCTCAAGCTTTGTACGATGGATTGTTAAACGATTCGAGAAGTGACAAGTAAATGCACGACGACCACCACTTACATAATCAAAACGTGCCAATCCACTGAAGAATAATGTTTGTTCTTCATTTAATTGGAACACCATTGGCTTAATTTCTTTTGTTGGTGTAATAAGTTTTAAGCTTTCTTTTCCAACATAATGAGCCATTTGATGGTGGTTAATAATACCTGGCGTATCATATAAAGAAGATTCTTCGTCTAACGGAATATCAATTAAATCAAGTGTTGTTCCTGGGAAATGAGATGTTGTAATTACATTTTCAGTCTCATCACTAAATTCTTTAATCATACGATTAATAAATGTTGATTTTCCTACATTCGTACATCCAACAACGTAAACATCTTTTCCGCCGCGGTAATACTCAATAGCATCTGCCAACTCAGCAATCCCTTGCCCTTTCGCTGCACTAATTAAAAAGACATCTTCTGGCTTTAATCCTAGCTGCTTTGCACTATAGCGCATCCAATGCTTTACTTTATCATGTTTTACTGACTTAGGAATTAAATCAGTTTTATTTCCAACAAGTAATACTTTATTATTTCCCACGAAACGATGTAAACCAGGTAACCAGCTACCATTAAAATCAAAAATATCTACAATCTTAACTACTAATGCATCTGATTTTCCAATTCCGTTTAGAATACGTAGGAAGTCATCATCTGTTAATGATACATCTTGAATTTCGTTGTAATGCTTCAAGCGAAAACAGCGTTGACAAATTACTTGTTCTTTCTCTAAAGATGAGGTAGGAGCATATCCCACTTCGTTTTTATCTTCTGTTTGAATTTCTACACCGCAACCAATACATTTAATTGTTTCAGTCAAACTTTATTCCTCCCAGTTAATTAAACCTTTTTTCTTCATATTTCTCATAATTCTTCGTTCAATTTTTCGATTAAAGCGCGTTACTAATCCGTCCGTTTGTGCTACCGGTACAACTAAAATTGTATGAAGTCCCACTCGGTTTCCACCTAAAACATCCGTTAGTAACTGATCTCCAATTACTACAACTTCATCTGGTTGCAGGTGCATCTCTTGTATCGCACGCTTAAACGCGCGAACAAATGGTTTACGCGCACTATGAATAAATGGAATACCTAATGGATCAGCAAAGTCTTTCACACGTTGCTCATTATTATTTGAAACGACCGTTACTTGAATACCTTGCTCTTTCATTTTCAAAAACCATTCTTCAAGTTGTGGCGTTGCATTTGGACGATCCCATTCAATTAACGTGTTATCTAAATCAGTAATGACACCTTTAATTCCACGTTTTTTCAAATCTTCTGGTTGAACATGATATACATTTTTCACATATTCATTTGGTAAAAATAGCTTCAATTTCTTTCACCTCTTTGAGGAGTTTTCATAAAAATTTTTCGACAACATATTTCGATATATGACCTGTGGATAAAATTGTACACATTTTCCACATTAATTTTTCAGCTAATTTGGAATTTACTAACAATCTATACACATTTTATCCACCTAGGTATGTGGATAACCACTCGTTTGTGACTGTCATATTTTTTTGGTACATTAAATGCAACAACGAATCAATCCTTAAATTATTAGGAGGTGACTCACCTTGAAAACAAAATATATGGAACAGTTGTCTACTGAGTTACTCACAGAGTCTTATTATAAAGCAAAAGAACTAAAATTAAATCCCGACTTCATTTTACTTATAAAACAAGAAATGATTAGACGCTCATTAGAGGACAAGCTTGTCAAATCGTCTTGATTACATATAAAGTGAAATTTTAATGAGCTAACTTGTAAAAAGAGCCATCCTGCGATGGCTCTCGAATAAACAAGTACTCCCATCTAGGGAATTTCATCATTAAGCATCTTTGTCCATAACTCTTGCTTACAGTTATAAAATGTTTTCTTTACTTATGAGCCGAACGAGTAGCAATTTTTTCACCAAGACGAAGCTCTTGTCCACTCTTCAATTCCTGCACTACTTCTATCATATCTTTTTCAAACAATAACACAACTGTTGAGCCAAATGTAAAGTATGCCATTTCTTCACCTTTTTGAACAGTGTCTCTTTCATGCAACAGCTCAATACTATTAACAAACATAGCTCCTACTTTGACAAGTGCCATATGTTCACCGTCACTATTTACTTCTGTAACAGAGCGATAATTTTTTGACAATGGCTCTTTCCCATATTCCATACCAGCTGCATTTACCGGATATGACTTTCTACCAAGTACAAACCTTTCAGTCACAGAACCAGAAAGCGGACTATGAATACGATGATAATGACTTGGGCTTAAATAAATAACCATGTATGTACCACCTGCATATCGCTTTGCACGTTCTTCATTACCTAGCATATCCACGATTGAATAACGCTTACCTTTAATATCAAATGTTTTTGTGTCCTCAATAGGACCGTGAGCAGCAAAAACACCATCAACAGGACTAACGATACTCGATGCATCTGTATCAACACTACGCTTTCCTTCTTTTAGCTTACGCGTAAATAATTCATGCAATGTTCTATATTCCTTCAAACCCTTTTCCATCTCATCTTGGTTAATTTGAAAAACTTTCGCATACGATGGAATAATGATAGAGCTCAAACGAGATTGTGCAAATTTACGTAATATATAAGAAGTAAAACGACCATTTGTAAGTTCGATCATAAGTCGATATAATGTACGTCGCAAATTGCGAAACCTCCTAATCAGTCTATAACTTTAGCTTCCCCTTCTTTTCCTTCTATATCATATGTAAAATTGGTTCTTATTCCCACATATCATATAGAACTGTTTCATTATACATGCGGAAAACTAAGTATGGTATTATTCTTAAATTGTTTAGCACCCTCTAATATTACAGATAGAATCCGTCATTTTCAACAGTGAACATAGATTTCTTCTGAACACAACTCTTTTTCTTTCCTTATTTACAAAAAGAAAAGCAGCCCATTTTAAAATATGGCTGCTTGCAATGTACATTATTCTTTCGCTTTTTTCTCTTTCTCAGCTCTTACAAATTCATGGAACATTTTCATTAAAGCGCGCTTTTCAATTCTTGATACGTAGCTTCTGGAAATACCAAGTGCCTTCGCAATCTCTCGTTGCGTTTTCTCCTTATCAAGCCCCAGTCCAAAACGCTTCACGATTACTTCTTTCTCTCGTTCGTCTAAAATATCGATATACTCTTTAATCTTTTCTAACTCCATACTAAGCTGAATCATATCAATTACATCTTCAGACTCTGATTTTAATATATCGATAAGCGATATTTCATTCCCCTCTTTATCTTGCCCGATTGGATCATGAAGTGAAACGTCTTTTTTCGTTTTTTTCAGTACACGTAAATGCATTAAAATTTCATTTTCAATACAGCGTGCTGCATACGTCGCAAGTTTTGTGCCTTTTCCTGCCGAATAGCTCTCGATCGCTTTAATGAGCCCAATTGTACCAATTGAAATTAAATCTTCTGCATCTTCCCCTGTGTTTTCAAATTTTTTAACGATATGAGCTACAAGCCGTAAATTATGTTCAATTAACAGATTTCTCGCTTGAGCATCACCTTGCTCCATTAACTCTAAGTACTTTCTCTCATCGTCTGATGATAACGGCTGCGGAAACGCATTATTCTTCACATAAGAAACAAAGACAAACACTTCTCGAACCATATATCCAATTGCGGCGAATAGACTCAAACCTTTCACCTCCGCCAAAATAGTGGTCTTTACTATGTGTATGTGGGCGTGAGGTTGTTTGTGTCTGTACTAAGCAAATATGGAACCCTTAACTTATTGGAGAACTAAATGAACCCTATCGCTTGGATTATATTTTCATTATATTATAATTTACAAAGTGCAAAAAATTAGAAAGAGGTGTTTTCATGCCATACTCAACTGTAAAAATCAGAAACTCTATCGTACTCATTTTATCACTCTTCCTACTTTCAGCCTGCGAACAACAAAATACAAATACACAAACTGATAACAACAAAAAGGAAACTGTGACAACAAAAGATAATACAAACACCGAAAACAAGAACAAACCCGAAGAACAGGAAAAAGCTAAAAATCAAACAAAAACTAAAAACCAAGCAATGCCTGAAGATCCAGTAAAACCTGAAGAACAGACAAAAATTAAAGAAAAACAAGACAACGCTGCAAATATAAACATAACAGCAAGCAAGGCTAAAGAAATCCTCATCCGAAAATTCGGAACATTAGATAAAAATGAAGTTACATACAATCTTCTACCTAGTGAAAGCTCGGCAAAAAATAAAATTAATAATAAACTGGGTACTGATTACTATACTTTCACGCCTCAATTTGATAATTATCGTGCTGATTTCACCTTTTTCTGTTCATAAACAAACAGGAGAAATTATTGTTAATGGGAGTGACGGTAGCACATTAACTGAATCAGAATTTAAAAATACACAAGAAAATCAACAAGTTAATAAACAAACTGGGAAACAATCGAATGAACCAATAAACAAACCCGCCGATATTACTACATTCACAAGTGAGGATGCCATAAAAATCTTAGAAAAAACGATGGGACCTCAAACAGCTCAACTACACTATGGCGCCACAACTGAACCTATCGGAATAATCAACGGAATTAAACTATACGATGTTTTCTATGCACATGGAGAGGGCGAGCGCCAACGCGTTTACAACTTTGCAGTAGGTTCGGATGGAAATATATATGATTGGTATGAAGCTCAAAAAGGCGTACTTAAAATCCACTAATATCTCTTATTCATATAACTAAAAGCCAATCGAGATTCTCGATTGGCTTTTCATAAAACTATTCACTCCAAATCTTTTCCCCCGTATGCGCATCAATATAACGAATTTCTCGACTACAATCGAAGGATTCTTTATAATTTTCATCCGTCGTTTGTTTATACAGTAGTTCGTAGTTCGTTTCCTCTACGTCATTTTCTAAAAACCATTCTAAATTAACTCGCATGGCCCCTCTGTATATTGCTAACGCTTTTTCCTTTTTTACTTTTGGTGTTGTTTCGTATGTAAGCAATTCTTTTATAAGGTTGCTAGACTCTCCGGAATAATGCACCACAGCCCCATTTCCCGCATTGATATTAACCATAAATTGCTTATACTCTGCCGGAATGCCATTCACATATACGGAAAAGGTAAATCTTTCAATCCCATCTTCTGCTTCTTCACGTTCTTCCCAAAGACGTAGATATTGTGTGACATCTGGAATAACTTGTTCCAAAAATTGAAGTGCTTTTTGTAAACATTCCTCTCTAGGAAATATTTGCTTTACTTCTTTATCGTCTGTCAGTTTTATAAAACCAGTTAATTCATTGGTAGATTTATCAACCGTAATGCCAATTAAATTATTATATTTTAACATCGGTAAATGCTTTTTAAAGAATTCATTCATTAAATATGGATTCTTTTCTTCTTTCTGTTTTTGCAATTCCTCTTTCGGAACAAATTTCATTCTTATTTCATCATCATTTTCCGTCTCAGCTACTTTTGTAAAATTTTCTTTATTCCATTCAAACAAATCGAATATATCGTCTGGCCGGCTACCTTTTTTCGGTTTTTCAACAGCTACAGTTGAAGGCAATTTATAATGATCGGGCCCAAATAAATCTTTACCTGTACTTGCATTAATAAACGCATGACTAGGTTCTGGTTCATATACAAGATGGTACCCGGTTCCTTCTTCTCCACTTTCATATTTACATGAAGAGAATGTCAAATCTACAAATACAAGTCTCATATCTTGTCTAGCTTTTAAATTCTCTAAAACGATGTTCTTCTCAACAATTTCATTTGGCCATAGCGGTTTTTCTTGTATAGCTTTTTGTCCATTATAACGAAAATGCACAACATTACCTGAAGGATGAACTCGCACAACACACCCTGTATTCGGCAATGGAGAGCCATTTACTTCTTGCATATAATTTACTTCTTTCCGACCACGCCTGTCGTCCTTAACCGTTACATATATATAAAATTCATATCCTTCTTTTGTATATTTTTTTAAGAATGCATTTGCAATCTCTCTTGCTTTATTCTCTCCTATCGCTTCCTTACCACTCGAACTCGAAAAATATTTTTTATCATCTATACTAAATTCGATTAAATTACCAGTATGTCTATTCAGCGTAATTTGTATCGTTCTCTCCTCATCCTCTTTATGTTCCCACCATAATAGATGATATGGGTCATCCACACCTTCTTGATCATCTACGACAAGCCTATAATCATCTGGAATATCAATCATATGAGCCACTTGCTCTTTTCTTTCTTTATCTTTTTGATTCATCATACCTCTCCTTCATTACAATTTAAGGTAATTATAACAAATAAAACTAAATGACTATAAACAAAAAAGACTAGAGATATCTCTAGTCTTCTACTTCGTCTCACGATGTAGCGTTACTCGCTTTAATCGTGGACAATATTTTTTTAGTTCGATGCGCTCTGGATTGTTTCGTTTACTTTTTTTAGAAATATAATTACGATCACCGCACTCTGTACAAGCCAATGTAATATTTACACGCATATGTAATTCTCCTTTCTTTCAAAGACCGCAAACTAAAACGTAATGATTACGATTTATATGTTATATAAGTTTATTCTATTTGTCAATTACAAAAAAAAGACAAAAATCTGAAACAATTAGTTCATACGAAATTCACACGAATCTATTACTATAAGAATTGTACATAGTGAATTTATTAACAATCACGTTTATTCATATAGAATCTTACTCGAAAGGAGTTGAAAGTATGAAAACTAAATATCGTTTTATGATCTCCTCATTTGCTGCTTGCGCTTATATGCTTTGGTATTTAGTATAATAACAACCTCACTTGTAAATAGGAAAAGGTGTGTATATAAATGGAATATAATCAATCAACAGTTAACTACTGGAAAGCTTTTGTACTACCATATACATTTGCTTTAGAAGAGTTAAAAACTAAATTTGAAATTATGAACCGGGAAGCTCAATTTTTAGAGGATTACAACCCGTTTGAACATATAAAAACAAGATTAAAACAACCTGAAAGTATTATTAAAAAACTTGAACGTAAAAATTTATTACCGACAGTTGAGAATGCGCAAACACATTTACAAGATATCATCGGCATTCGTATTACATGTTGCTTCGTAGAAGATATTTATCATTTAAAAGAAGTCATTCAAAAGCGTGAGGATATGGAAATCATAGAAGTAAAAGATTATATCGCTAATCCAAAGGGAAATGGATATAAAAGTTTACACATGATCATTAAGTATCCTTTATCACTGAATTCTGGTACAAAAGATGTATTTGCAGAAATCCAGTTACGTACACTTGCTATGGACTTTTGGGCAAGTTTAGAACATAAACTTTATTATAAATATGAGGGGAAAATACCTGAGTATTTAAAAGATGAACTACATGATGCAGCAATGAAAGCTGAAGATCTTGATAATAAAATGGCAACAATTCGCCAAGATATTGATGATATCGAAGCATGTTCAAATCAAATTCTATTACCACTTTAAAAAGGTTCTCTCCAATGAGAACCTTTTTTATTTCGCTATTTACGGGCAGTAAGACTCCCTGATTAAAGTTTCACTTTATTTCTTCCCTATCGTGCGAACCTCTTCAATTTTCCAGCCATCTTCTTCTTTTCCAAGCGCATACTGTACATTTTTCTGAAGAGTGACCTCCCCATCTATTTCCTTTTCCTTTGTTTCAACTACAACATACCCTGCTTTACTAGCTTTCATGTCTATATGTTCCAATTCAATTTTCTTATTTCCCTTTTGAAAAGCGGCTTCTTTTTGTGTTTTTAAGTCTTCAGCACTAGGCAGCTTCTTTGAGAATAACTCCATATGTTCAGCAAGATTTTTTTCATTTGTCGTCCGTACAAATTTCTCCATAACATCTTGAATCGATTTTTCTTCTTCTTTCGTTATTTGTACCTTCTCCTCAATTTTTTTAGTAGTAGATTTTTGTTCTATATAATTCTCCTTGGATTGACATCCAACTAGCAATAATACACCTATTAGAAGGGATCCTATCCCTCTGAAAAAAGTCCTCATCTTTCCCATCTCCTAAAAAGAAAAGTGAGGCATTTCGCCTCACTTTTCTTGATAATTAGCGTCTTCCTTTATTCGGATCGCCACCGCCAACAATATCAAAGACACGTTTAGCGATATTTGTATTCTCCTGAACGCCAGAGAACAAGTATTTACCAGGGCCAAATGCATATACGTTTACATCTTCCCCCGTATGTCCACCTGTTGTCCATCCTGTAACCGAACGCTTATTGAAAATATCCTCAATCGCATTATCAATCTTTGTTACATCTTTTGAAGGAGCAATATCATTTACCGCTTTAATTTCTTCTGGTGTTAATTGTAAATCAATATATTTTTTTAATGTCTCTTCTACATTTGCACCTTTTGCAATCTCATTTGCCATGAAGTCTGGTGTGCGTTTTGCAGCTTTAATTGGATCTACTTTAAAGTTATACTCACCATTCGCACCTAAAGATAATCCGCCAGTAGCGTGGTCTGCCGTTGCAACGACTAACGTATTTTTATCTTTTTTCGCAAACTCAATCGCTGCTTTAAATGCTTTTTCAAAGTCTTCCATTTCACTCATTGCACCTACGATATCATTATCGTGTCCAGCCCAGTCGATTTGACTTCCTTCAACCATTAAGAAGAAACCATTTTTATTTTTGTTCAAACGCTCAATTGCTGCATTTGTCATTTCTTCTAATGAAGGTGTCTTCTCATTACGGTCAATCATTTTATCTAAACCGCCTGGTGCAAATAAACCTAAAATTTGATCGTTTTTATCATTTAATAATTGATCTCGATCTGTTACGTAGCTATAACCAGATTTCTTAAACTCTTCTGTAAGATTACGATCTTTTCTAACAAAGTTTTTTACGCCGCCGCCAAGCATAACATCTACTTTATGCTTCCCTTTAATTTTTTCATCAAAATAATCATTTGCAATTGCATCCATATTTTTACGACTAATATCATGCGCACCGAAAGCAGCTGGTGTTGCATGTGTAATTTCAGAAGTAGCAACGAGTCCCGTTGATTTCCCTTTTTCTTTCGCTTGTTCAAGAACAGTTTTCACTTCTGCTTTATCATTATCAACTGCAATTGCCGCGTTATATGTTTTAATTCCCGCTGACATAGCTGTTGCTGCTGATGCAGAGTCTGTGATATTTTCATGTTCATCTTCCGGATATGTTTTTTGTGTTCCTACAAGATGCTTATCAAACTCTGTAGATTCCATCTCGAATGTTTTTGGATTATCTTTCATATAACGATGAGCCGTCATGTATGAAGGACCCATACCATCTCCAATTAACACAATAACATTTTTAATCTTTGCATTGCTTCCGCTCTCATCTGCATTCACTTCACTAGAACGTGTAAAATTCCATGTTGCCACCGAAGTAACTGCTAACGACGCCACAACTGCAAATGGCCATGCTTTTTTCACAAAATTTTTCACTGTCTTGTCCCCCTAATTAGGTTATTCATTTCCCACTATCAAATTTAATAGAAGACTATTAAGAGAAAATTAGTTATATGTAAATTTTTTGTTAACTTATGTAAATATCAGTTATAATTTGTATAAGTTTGTCCTTTCATAGCAACCTCCTTCCCCTTTACAATTAAAATATAAACAAGTTGGATTTCATGTAACGTAAATCTCTTATTTAACATTTTCAATCTACTTTTATGAAAATTAATAGAAATGTGGGGCGTATTTATGAAAACAATAAAGCTAGATGAATCTTTTATTTTTGATTTACTCGACCTTTGTAAAGCTATTGGATGGTTACAAGATAAAGAATTTATGAAAAAACAATTCGAAATGTATCTTTCTCTCGGCACACTTATCGGTTATATGCATGAAAATAAACTGATTGCAGCTGGAGGAGTATTTCCTTTTAAAGATAGTTTTTCTACTATTGGCATGTTAATCGTCCATCCTAATTTTCAAGGCCAAGGCATCGGACGTATTTTGCTAAATTGTTGCTTAGAGCACACTCATCCAAAACAACCAATTGCACTTATTGCAACAAAAGCTGGCGAGCCTCTTTATACATCATGCGAATTTCAAACAGTAACGACGATTCATCGTTTTGAAAAACAAACTACTAAGACACATATTGCTCATACACAACAAGTAAAAGAACCAGATCTTATATCACTTATTTTTCTCGATCAAATTACAACTGGAGCTAATCGTTCCTTACTTTACTCATCGCTATTACCAAGAGCCATACACTCTTTTAAAATTGAGAGAAATAACTGTATAGAAGCTTTTTCCTTATGTATACAAAAAGGTAATATATTATGCGTCACTCCACTTATCGCAAAACAAGAGAAGGATGCTATTCAATTATTCAAGAGAATCTGTGAACGTTGGAATGGCACAGTAAGGATTGATGTCCCACATTCACAATTTTCATTTCGTAAATTTCTTCAAACAGAAAATTTCCAAGAAACGCTCCTTTCACCTCTTATGATGAAAAATGGTAGCCAACTTCCTGGAAATCGTAATATGCTATTTGCTATGATAGACACAGCGTTATGTTAGAAAGGGGACACCTAATTGAAGCGATTTAGCTATTTTATGGTAGGTTGTCTTACTCTTACACTATTAGTAGGATGTAGTGCAGCAGAAAAGCCAGTAGAGCAAGTAAAACAAGTGAAAAATACACTTACAGCGAAACTAGCTACCGAGGAAAAAATGGTAGAAATAGATGGTCAAACCATTTACTTTAAAAAGATTGGTAATGAAAAACCACCTTTACTTATGATCCATGGATTTGGAGGATCGTCAGATGGTTTTCAAAAGATTTACTCAGACTTAGCAAAAGATCATACAATTATTTCTGTAGATGCTTTAGGATTCGGGCGCTCATCTAAGCCAATGGATTTTTACTATTCTTTCCCAACCCATGCAAATTTGTATTATAAATTAATGAAAAAACTAGGTTATGATTCGTTTGCAATACTAGGACACTCAATGGGCGGAGAAATTTCTCTTAATTTAACCTATTTATATCCTGAAGCCGTTACCCACCTTATTTTAACTGATGCTACAGGCGGTCCTCATACATTCGTTAATAAACAAGGTTCACCAAAACCACAGTTGTCGACTGATTTAAATACTGTTTCTACTATTGCAGATTATGATGAAAACAAAGTTAAATCCAAGCGTAATGATGAAGAGCATTACAATAAAATGAAATTATGGCCTAGACGTCTTCAAATCAATGCAAATGAAATTAAACAACCAACCTTAATTATATGGGGAAGAAATGATAGTAGCGTTTCTTGGAAAGAAGGAGAAACGTATCATCAATTCTTAAAAAATAGTACTTTCCATATTATCGAAAAAGGTTATCATGCACCATTTCGTCAAGAGCCACAAGAATTTGTAGGTTATGTAAAAGAATTCTTTAAGAACAATAAAGTTGAAAAATAACATAAGCGGGTATCTCATTTTGAGATACCCGCTTTCATATATTAAGCAGCTTGCTTTTGGCGCTTTTGAGTTTTTGATCCTAATACTTTCGGAATAACGAAACCATCTATTCCAAATTTACCAGCATTCATACCTGAGACTAGAACGAACATTGATAGAATAACCATTTCAGGATTTACACCAATTGACCCACTAAGCATATAGGAAAAGTTCATTACAAGACCGAAAAAGACCGCTGTTTTTGTTAAACAGCCTACAATTAAACCAATTCCGACTAAAATTTCTCCCCACGTTACAAGTGTATTAAATAGATCAACGTTTGGAATTGCGAAATCTTGTAAAAATGATGCCCACCAAGATTGAACAGCCGGTTGTGCTCCTTTAGATTTTTCAATTGCACCTTGTAAATAACCAGTTGCATCGAACCCTTTTCCTTGTAGTTTACCGATTCCAGCCATTAACCATGTATAACCAAGATACACTCGAATTACTGCCAACACAAAAGAAACTGCTTTGTTTTCTCTTAAAAATTGAATAACCATATCTTCCTCCTAAAGTTGTAATTAAGTTAGTTACAGATAATATAATATCATTAGTTACTTATTTTTAAAATGTTAATCATGAATAATTTGTGACATACATAAAAAACATTAAATACTAATATATAGTAACTTCTATTACCTGTAAAAACTTGAACATATCATACCATAGGTGATAATCATTTTCATTGAAGAAAATGTAAAAAAAATGTGAGTTAAGTGTGAAACGTATTTATTCAAATATAGAATAAATGCGTTTTCACTATTTATAGAATTGAAATGTACGTGTCTCCTCATCGATTAATTTCGCCTCTTGAAAAGCATCTTCTAACGTTTTTTCATGGCTAATAAGCCCATAAAATAAGCGTATTGTAAACATAAGTGCTGCATTCCCATCTACATAATCTATCGATCCAATATACGATTTCGCCCCACTATGTAAGAAAGATTCTGCTAGTTTTCGCTCCCCTAACGTACACCCGCTATTTACAATATGTGTATTATGCAATTTTGCATATTTATAAATTTCTGCTGCACCAAAGTATCCCCTCGGTTCATCTTGTTCATATATATCTTCACCTAACTCTTCCATGACAAACTTTCCTTCCTCACCATGAAAGCAAAAAATAACATAATTGATATCATTATATAAACCCTTTCCAGAAAGAATATTAATGAACTCTCTCGGTCTACCAATCCAGTATGTTACAACTTTTGCCCCAAAATATTCAAGCGATGCTCGGATTGATTGCGCCTCTAAATCCGAATTAAAACCAA
The DNA here is from genome assembly GCF_051294775.1 of Bacillus pretiosus. Classification (NCBI taxonomy): domain Bacteria; kingdom Bacillati; phylum Bacillota; class Bacilli; order Caryophanales; family Bacillaceae; genus Bacillus; species Bacillus pretiosus. The sequence goes on along the minus strand of NZ_JBPPHF010000002.1, from coordinate 502,969 downwards.
CTACTAATGCAACATTCAACATACACCCTCCATCCTATAATTAGATCTCATCAATCAGACTTTTAAAAGATACATCCATTTCATATATACCTGTTTCTTGCAAAAAATCAGATCTAGTTAAAACGACTTTTTGTACATATTGCCTATACGCTGTAATTGTCCCGTCGTGAGATACAATGCAAATTCTTTCAGCGCCTAGCTCATAGCACCAAAGAAGAAATTCATCTACTATTTGCTGAAAACGATTCTCTGAAATAGTATTTATACCTTCCGTCCATAACTGCTTATTTGTACTTTTCTCTATCGAAAAATGTGGAAATAAATCTGTTATCATTCCCTGATCTACTATGTCATCACATGGTAATGTTTTCGCTCCTTCTCGATAAGGAAAAATACGTGGGGATACATATGGATGGACGATTTTTTGACAAGCTACTTTCGCACTCCATATTGCCGCTGTTTGTAAAGTTCTACGTGTAGGACTAACAATTAATATATCCGTTTCTTGTAATGGCACATTGCATTGAAGTAATTTAGCCTGATTCTTTCCCTCATCCGTTAATGGCGGATGAAGCACTTGTAAACTTGACGGCAAATCCTTTGTATGTTCACCTTCTCCGTGCCGAACAAAGACAAGCTTCATATCCAGCCTCCTCTCTCTATGAAATCCTCTTACATATTTCTTCCCTATCTCATTCTTTATTCCTGCTATATGAAAAACTGGTATGTAAAAAACATTTGACACAATTAATTGAAAAACATTACAATTATAATATGTAAAATACTTTTTACAAGAGAGAGGTGAATCACAAATATGAAATGGATTATCGCCTTTATCGGAATGATCATATGGGGATACATAAATGGATTTTTTAATAGTGATAAAACTGCTAATCCTTGGATTACAGATGATGAACGTGAAACAAAAATTAAACAGAAAGCAATTATTGCAAGCTGGTCTGGTGTTTTCATGTTTTGTATCATTAACCTCTTAAACAAATGGTTAGGTTTAGGAACGAGTAATACATCACCTTACTTACCATCTTCTGTCGCAACTATTTTAAAAGAAAATGTAGAGTTACAAATTTTATCTATGCTATTTATTACGTATGGCATATTTTACGTATACTATCGAAGAAAATTAAGCGCTTAACTTTTATCTCATGATTATCCTCCTAAATGGTTATAGTAATTAGGACGAAATGAAAGGAGCGATATAAAAATGAGTAACTCGAATGACTTTTTAGATACACTACATGAAAAACAAGCAAAAGATGAACAAAATAGAAAGCGTCAGGGGAACGGAAACCCCGCGAAAAAAAAGCCAAATAAAACACATAAATAACAATAAAAAACGTGCCTAAAATTATCTTTTAGGCACGTTTTTTTATTCTTCTTTCACCGAGATAACATTTCCCCAATTCCATCTCTCATAATACCATTCTGGTACATCTATATTTTCAATCCACTTCTTTTCCTGTTTCCCATCACTACTGGAAAGCCATACATTGGCTTTCTTACGGTCTGAGCGTATCCATATTAATTGATTGTTCTTCTTCATAAAGATGGGATGATAGTCACCTTGCTTATGAGGTGGCTTTGTGATTTGCTGTTGTTTATCGCTTGTACTATCGATCTCATATAAGGATGGCAGTGGCCTTTTTTCTGGCGGAGTTTCTATCCCTGCCTCTTTTGCTCGTGAAACGATCATTACTTTATCGTTCTTCCATGCAAAATCCCAATCGACATATCCTTTCGGCGTAAAGGTGTTCTGCTGAAGTGCCGGCAGCTCTTTTACTTTTAAATGTTTATTCTCAAACGCAACTCTTCCACTTCCTTCAATATAAGCTAAAATATTCTTGGATGGCGCCCATTTGAACCATTGTGTGTTTAATAACATTTGATCTACTTTTTCAAATCGACCGCCATCTGCTCGAACTAAGCAAAGCGTATTACTATCAGCTGACCATGAAGCTGTCGGTACCGCTAAAAATGAAATCCACCTTTGATCTGGCGACCACTCAAACCCACTTGCAACTAGTGCTAAAAAATCATCATGTTCATTTGGTAATGCATACAAATGCTTCATTTTATGAGGATCCATATGTGCATCTTTTTGCACTTCATATAGCTGAGCTCCTGTCCATCCTGTTGGAAGTAAGTGTGCCTCAGAAGATACAAGAAACTTCTTTCCATCAGGATACCATGCATAATCACCTACACCAGCCGATACATTTTCAAAATCTGTATTCTTATTTTTGACATCAAACGTATTTAATGTATTCATAAATACAAATGCAATTATATTCTCTTTCGGTGACCATTGATAATTCGATACTTCAGATTGCAATGGCCTAACTTTCTTTCCATCTTCCAGTTGGTACAACTCCAAGGTGTTTTGCTTCTTTCCTTTAGCATAGGCAAGCCATTCTCCATCATGGGACCATTTTGGCCCTGTTATGTACTCACCTTTTGTTATTTGTTTTTCTTTCCCATCAATTTTAATCCAAAGGTCATGATGACGAATAAAAGCAACCTTCACCCCATTATGTTCCGCACTAGTACTAAAAATTGAAGATAAAAAAATAAACAAAACCACACTACTACTCACGATAATTTTTTTCATACGTCCCTCCATTTTTCTTATAGCATTCCTCATATTCCGCTTACTATATGCTAATTTCGCTCCATATTAATTGCACAATTGTTGTGGATTTATACTCAGTAAGGATGTGCTTCCCCCCCCCACTGTGTATGAGCCATTCGACATAATTCCAAAAAATTTCCCAAGAAATTTTTAATTCAAAGAGGATTGCTATGAATTATGTCGAAAGTATAGTTTAGCCAACATTCGATTTCATATTTCAGAACAAAAATGTAAGATAACTTTTCGGAATATTGGAACTTTTTATCAGGGGGAGTTTCAATGAAAAAAACTACATCTGCACTATTAAGTATGGCGCTTGTCTTTTCTAGTTTTGGAGCTTTAAGCGCGCATGCTGAATCGCTGCAAAAGGAGAAGCAATTTAGTCCACAGTTAAAAGCTAATATTGAGCAATGGGGAGAAAACAAAATCGCGCAAAATGTTGAAACAAAAACATCAAAAGAAATTTCAGTCATTGTAGAATTGCAACATGCTCCGCTCGCTTCACAAAGTAACATTCAGCATGCTCCAGATTTAAAAAATGGAAATGTGCAATCATACCATGCACAACTAAAAAAGGCGCAAGAGGATACAACAAAGAAAATTAAAGAAAAAGCACCAAAAGCAAAGATAAAAGAAACGTATAGCACGTTATTTTCTGGATTCTCTATTTCTATCCCAGGAGATCAAGTTGCTGCTTTAGCTTCTTTACCCGAAGTAAAAGCTGTTTATCCGAACTTAACATATAAATTGCATGAAACAGCAAAAAGCGCAACTAAAGAAGAAGCGCCAAATATCGGCGGACCGACAATCGGTGCACCTGAAGCATGGAATTTAAAAGATCCATCTGGCAAACCGCTTGATGGAAAAGGTATGAAAGTCGCTATTATTGATTCTGGCGTAGACTATACACACCCCGACTTACAAGCAAACTATATCGGTGGATACGATACAGTCGATGAGGATAACGATCCGATGGATGGTAACGTACACGGTACTCATGTAGCTGGTATTATTGCTGGTAACGGAAAAATTAAAGGCGTTGCTCCGAATGCTTCTATACTCGCTTACCGTGTCATGAACGATGGTGGAACTGGTACGACCGATGATATTATTCAAGGTATTGAGCGCGCTATTCAAGATGGTGCTGACGTTTTAAATTTATCTCTCGGTCAAGATTTGAATGTCCCTGATCAACCTGTAACAATGACGTTAGAACGCGCAGCAAAACTTGGTGTTACTGCAGTTGTTTCAAATGGAAATGATGGACCAAAACCTTGGTCTGTTGATGCTCCTGGTAACGCAAGTAGTGTCATCTCTGTTGGCGCATCGACTGTTTCTATTCCATTCCCAACATTCCAAGTAGCTGGTTCTAATAAATCTTACCAAGGATTACCGTTATCAAAAGCAGATTTCCAAGTAGGAAACGATGCTCAGCTTGTCTATGTTGGCTACGGTAATTCAAGTGATTACGCTAAACAAGATGTGAAAGGGAAGTTCGCCCTTGTTTTACAAGGAACTTCGAGCACGTTAGTAAAGGCAGAACAAGCGAAACAAGCTGGAGCTATCGGAGTGCTACTAATTTCTAATGAAAAAGAAATTAATATTATGCCTGAATATTTTGGCCGTGAAGAGATAGCTCTTCCAGTTATGCAACTATCAAGTACAAATGGCGAAGAATTGAAAAATTTAATTACAAAAAGAAAGAAAAATATAAAGATTGGACAACCGAACAAAACAGAACTTATTGGTAACTTCAGCTCAAGAGGACCATCACAAGGAAGTTGGCTCATAAAACCTGATGTTGTTGCACCTGGCGTACAAATTACTAGTACGGTACCAAGGGGTGGCTATGAATCTCACAACGGAACAAGTATGGCTGCGCCACAAGTAGCAGGAGCTGTTGCCTTACTACGTCAAATGCATCCTGATTGGACGACAGAACAATTGAAATCTGCTCTTGCCAACACTGCAAAAACATTAAAAGATGTCAATGAAAATACATATCCTGTTATGGCACAAGGATCAGGTTTAATTAACATTCCGAAAGCAGCTCAAACGGATGCGTTAGTAAAACCGAACAATGTAAGTTTCGGTCTTATTAAACCGAATAGCGGCAAAGTGAAACTAACACAAAATATTACGTTACAAAATCTTTCTAACAAAAAGAAAAACTTTTCAACTCGTATTGAATTACTAGATACAAAAACAAAAATCCAAACTTCTTTCCCTTCTTCTATTAGTATGAAACCGAATAGTAATATTGAAAAACCTTTTACTATTACTGTAGATAGCTCCTTACCGCAAGGCGTATATACAGGGAATCTGTATGTAAAAGAGCAAGGGAAAACTGAAGAAATGCGTATTCCATTTACATTTAGTATCGATCCGAAAGAATACAAGCGTATTGATGGCCTTGAAATCGTTAATTCTACTTTCAGTCCAAATAATGACAAAATATTAGATGACAACCTAATCAATTACTATTTAGTTACACCAGTTGAAGATATAGCGTTTCATGCCAATTTAATCACGAAAGACCGTGTGACATATCAAGGTACGGTATATCAAGGTAAAAACGAAACACCAGGTTATAAATCTTTCAAATGGAATGGTACAAAAACTGATGGATCTCCTCTACCTGATGGCTTATACCAAATCGAAGCTGTCGCTTCTACCTCGGGTGGAGAAACAAAGCAAACAGGAGCTGTATTTATCGACCGAACAGCCCCTAAGTTAACACACGAAATTGATCAAGAAAATCTTGTTATTAGAGGGAAAGTTAACGATATCCTACTAGATTGGATGACAGAATCTGGTTGGGTTGCACCTGGTATTCCAGTGAGAATGCAATATGAAATTAACGGCAATGGTGTGTGGGAAAGTGCGTTCCTGAATCCTTGGGAGAAAAGTTACGACATTTATTTCGATCGTAACCAATTACAAGAAGGAAAAAATACTATTCATATTGTAGCAACTGATGCAGCTGGAAATACATCTAATTTAAATGTTGATTTAGAAGTGAAATAAAGTGAAACTTTAATCAGCCCTCACTAATCGGACGTTTACGGACAGTAAAGCTTCCATCTAACTTCTTTGCTCCGGCCGAATTTTGAGGTAGGAGTTTTACTGCCCACAAATAGCGAGATAAAATTATTGTTGACAATCTTTAAAAAATAGTTTTATAATACGAAACATAGTTTAGTTGAACGAATTATATATCGGCTTTGAAGGAATACTAGTAGCGACTTATATCCCTGTCTCAGAGAACTGATGGTTGGTGCGAATCAGTACATATACAAGCGTGAATTACAATTCTGGAGCTTCTTTCCCGTAGTGCACATAATGCATGAAGAGAAAGACGGATCTTTCCGTTATCTTAAAGTGAGTGGTAAACAATTTTTCTGTTTACAATTAGGGTGGTACCGCGATTTTTATCGTCCCTATCGGATTTTCCGATAGGGGCTTTTTTGCGTCCTTCCCTTTTGCACAATTTCATATATACGCGTTGAAAGAATCGCAGTAATATCTTATATCCCTGTTACAGAGAGCTAATGGTCGGTGGAAATTAGCACATATATAAATATGAATTACAATTCTGGAGCTTCTTTTTCGTAGTGCTTGTACGCATGAAGGAAAAGACGGAGTTTTTCCGTTATCATTAATTGAGATGTAAGTATTTTTTCACTTACAAATAGGGTGGTACCGCGATTCTTTCGCCCCTATCGGAAAATCCGATAGGGGCTTTTTCTATTTCTCACAGAAACAAATGTTAAATAATTCCGAATCTTATGATAAAATTTTATAAGCGCTTACAATTTTGAAAGGTGGTGGTTTCAGCTATACCCAACCAATATTCAATTTTATAGAAAACAAGGAGGATGTCTAAATGACAAAGAAAACAGAAATTCCATCGCATTTAAAACCATTCGTATCCACGCAGCATTATGATCAATATACACCGGTGAATCACGCTGTTTGGCGTTACATTATGAGACAAAATCATAGTTTCTTAAAAGACGTTGCTCATCCAGCCTATGTGAACGGACTACAATCATCTGGTATAAATATAGATGCAATTCCAAAGGTAGAAGAAATGAATGACTGTTTAGCACCAAGCGGATGGGGAGCTGTAACAATTGATGGACTTATTCCCGGCGTAGCATTCTTTGATTTCCAAGGACACGGATTACTACCAATCGCAACAGATATTCGCAAAGTAGAAAATATCGAGTATACACCAGCTCCAGATATCGTACACGAAGCAGCAGGACACGCACCTATTTTACTGGATCCTACATATGCGAAGTATGTGAAACGCTTTGGACAAATTGGTGCGAAAGCTTTCTCCACAAAAGAAGAACATGATGCTTTTGAAGCTGTTCGTACATTAACAATCGTAAAAGAAAGCCCTACTTCTACTCCTGACGAAGTTGCCGCTGCTGAAAATACTGTAATTGAAAAACAAAAATTAGTTTCTGGTTTATCAGAAGCTGAACAAATTTCACGTCTTTTCTGGTGGACAGTAGAATATGGGTTAATCGGAAATATAGATGCTCCAAAAATATATGGTGCTGGTCTCCTTTCTTCTGTTGGCGAAAGCAAACATTGCTTAACGGACGCTGTAGAAAAGGTTCCATTCTCTATCGAGGCATGTACAGGTACAACTTATGACGTAACAAAAATGCAACCACAACTATTTGTTTGTGAATCATTTGAAGAGCTGACTGAAGCACTTGAGACATTTGCTGAAACGATGGCCTTTAAAACAGGTGGAAAGGAAGGTTTAGAAAAAGCGATTCGCTCTGAAAACTATGCAACTGCTGAACTAACTAGTGGATTACAGATTACAGGTACATTCAGCGAGACAATTGAAAACGATGCAGGTAAAGTGATTTACATGCGAACAAATTCACCAACTGCATTAGCAATTCATAATAAACAACTAGCGAATCATTCTACATCTATACACAGTGACGGCTTTGGAACACCAATTGGATTACTCACTGAAAATATTGCATTAGAAAATTGTACAGATGAACAACTACAATCATTAGGAATTACAATTGGAAATATTGCTGAGTTTACTTTTGCAAGTGGTATTCATGTAAAAGGAAAAGTAACAGATATTATAAAAAACGATAAGAAAATTGCTCTTATTTCCTTTATCGATTGCACAGTTACTTATAACGCCCGCGTATTATTTGATGCTTCATGGGGCGCATTTGATATGGCTGTTGGCTCACAAATCATTTCAGTATTCCCAGGAGCAGCAGATGCAGCATCATTTTTCCCAATTGATGAAGAAACAGAGGAAACTCCAGCACCTCTTGCATTAACTGAGCTGGATCGTATGTATCAAACAGTTCGTGATATTCGAGGTGGAGGTATTTTACACGACGCACATGTCGATCAATTAGTAGCAATTCAAGAGGTATTAAATAAATTTTATCTGAAAGAATGGCTGCTTCGCCTTGAAATATTAGAATTACTTTTAGAGCATAACAAAGGACACGAAACATCAGCAGCATTATTACAACAACTTTCTACTTTCACAACTGACGAAGCTGTAACACGCCTTATTAACAATGGTCTTGCACTACTGCATGTAAAGGATGTGAAAAATGATGCTACGATTAACTGAAGAAGAAGTTCAAGGGGAATTATTAAAGGTGGATAAATGGATGATAAAAGATGAAAAATGGATTGAACGAAAATATATGTTTTCCGACTACTTAAAAGGAGTCGAATTTGTCTCTGAAGCCGCCAAACTATCAGAAGAACGTAATCACCATCCATTTATCCTTATCCAGTATAAAGCAGTCATTATTACTTTGTCATCTTGGAATGCAAAAGGTTTAACGAAACTAGATTTTGAGCTTGCAAAGCAGTTTAATGAACTATTTTTACAAAACGAAAAAGCAATTATAAGAAAGTAAAAAAAGAGAAGCCTTTTTTAGGCTTCTCCTTTAATTTTGAAATGGATACAATGTCCAAATGGATCTTGGGCTTGTAATATTCCATCTTTGTACGTAGCAATCTTGCCAATATTTTTTAAGCTTTCACATACTTGCTCTTTTTGTTTTTCATCTGCTAGTACAATTGTGAAATATTTCAAGCCAACAGAATTTGGCATTTGCGGCGGTATTCCTTCACCTTGCCACGTATTTAAACCGATATGGTGATGATAGCCACCTGCCGATACGAACAACGCGCCATTACGAGCTGGGATTGTTACTTCAAAACCAAGACCATCCACATAGAAACGTTTCGCTTCTTCCAAATCAGCTACATGGAAATGAATATGCCCCATCACAGTACCAGCTGGAAAACCATTCCACGCAATTCCTTGCTGCAATAATTCTTCACCAGCTAACGGGTTACTAACAAATGGTAGTTCTCCATTCTCATCACGCCAAACTTCTTTTTGGCGATCATGATAAATTTCAATCCCGTTTCCATCTGGATCAGCTAAATAGAGGGCCTCACTAAAGTAATGGTCGGCTCCACCGTGCAGTGGATATACCATTTCTACAAGATGACGAAGAATATTCGCTAAATCCTGTCTACGTGGTAGTAAAATTGCGTAATGATATAACCCCGTTCTCCCTCTTTGCTTTGGTAAAGCTTCTTTCTTTTCTTCAATGATAAGGAGTGGTTCGTTATTTTCATTCCCAAATGTAACGACCATTTCATCTTCTTTTAGTACTTTCATACTTAGTACTTCTGTATAAAACTCTAGTGATTTCTTTATATTTGATACATATAAATGAACAACATCAAGTGTTGTATCGGGATGAAGTTGAAAACTCATCTTGTTAGCCCCCCATTTAATTTAGTTCTTCTTTGACATTTTCTCTTTTAAGAAATTATCTACAAAACCGTCTGCTTTCGCAACAAATAAGTACGCACCCATTGCTAACAATGCAAGTTCTAATTCGAAGCCAGGATTTTTTCCATCCCCTAATAAACCAGCTGACCATTTTACTTTTACAATTGCTCCAACCATTACAAGTGCAAATAATAATCCAATATATCTTACACCTAAACCTAGAATTAACAATATACCACCAACTACTTCCGCTGTTGCTACACCGTATGCAAGACCTCCTGGTAAACCAATGCTTGTAAACCACCCTGCAATATTGTCAATCCCCGATTGGAATTTTGTTAAACCGTGCATAAAGAATGTTACCCCTAACACGATACGAATAATTAAGTTACCGATATGTTGATTCATTTCATTCTCTCCTTTATAGTTTTCTTATACAAAACTTTTATTTACATTACAAAACATACACTAATTTTTTTTATTCGTCAATTCATTTTCACTGGGAAAAAATATATTTTTTTTGCTATGATACAAATAGTTGTTTACAAAAAGGAGCTTGATTTTATGAATATTGGTTCTGCAATACGTGAAATTCGTCAACGTAGAGGCATAACAATCGCACAAATTTGTGAGGGAACAGGTCTTTCTAAAGGATTTATGAGTCAGGTTGAAAATAATAAAACATCACCATCTATCTCAACTTTAGAAACAATCTCCAATTTTTTAAACGTTCCCCTTCCCTATTTATTATTAGAACAAAAAGATCGGTTGAAAGTTGTCAAAAAGGTAGAGCGTAAATACAGTGTATACGGAAAAGATGAACAAAGAATTGAACATGTTGCAGAGCAAGGTGGCCTCCGCCTAAACCTCGTGGAAATTCCTGCTGGGTTTCCGAAAGAAAATATACCAAATGCCCATGAAGGGGAAGAATGTCACCTTGTATTACGCGGAAAACTAGAAGTTCAACATGGAGAAGATATTGCAATAGTAGAAGAAGGTGATTCTTTCTCCTGGAATGCATGTGTTCCTCATATCGTTCGTAATATAGGGGAAGAAACTGCATTATTACTCATCTCTAGTCATGCAGAAAATCGAAAACGTGTTTATTAAATAAAAAAGAAGCCTGTAAATCAGGCTTCTTTTTTATCCCCTTATAACGCCATAACTTGTCCCAACTAGTACAGTCTTTTCATGTTGATTGCGATAAACTGACTCGATTGAAACCTTTTTATATCCTTCCATCTGTTCAATATTTGTTAAAGTTAATTCACAAGTGATCGTATCTCCTGTAAAAACCGGTCTAATAAACTCACTTACTAATTCTCTTGCTATGTAATGTAATTCTTCTCCTACTTTCGTTCCAATACTAGCAGTTAATAAACCATGAACCATTAAACGTCCTTTTTCATCATATTCCATATGATGCCTACCTTTATCTCCTGTAATATTTGCAAATTCAAAAACCTCTTCCTCAGTAAATCTTCTTTCGTATTTAAATACATCCCCAACTTTTACATTCATTTTTATCCCCCGTTTAATAAACAGAATTTTCTTTTATTTTATCATAAAATGAGTCTCAGTTCAGTTTATATTATTAAATAGCATCCTTTTTCTACACTATCTTACTTTTATCGGTGCCCATCTTTTTTTGCTACTTGATACCCGTAGTACGCACATGTTCCATTTCTCGATAATTCTCTCACCTCAAAACCACAACTTCTATAAAAATCAAAATTACTCGCAGATGTATGTGCAAACCAGTCTCCATGTGGCAACTTTTGCAAACAAAGAGCGACAAGTTTCTTACCTAATCCCTTCCCTCTATATTCACATTTCACAACTAAATTTACTATGTTCGCGATCATGATTCCATCAGAAATGACTCTAACCATCGCAATCATCTCTTCTTCATCCCAAATTGTGAATGCCCATGTTGAATTTTCAAATGCTATCGTGAATTTTTCAATTTGCCAAGAAGGGATATCATCATTACTCCAACCAGCATCTTCGAATAAAGTTTTAATTGCATATGCTGGCACACCATTCGTTCCCTCACGAATAATAAGGCCATTATGATAAATATACATGTAATCCCCCCTTTATTTTTATATACCATTCTTCAAAAGATGCAATTTACCTTTTTTCATCCAACGCGTTTAATGGAATAAACAAGAACGTCCATCCCATGAAATGAAGTTGTTTTCTCATAACTAAGCCCTGTTTTTCTAGCAACAAAGATTGAGGCGGGGTGATCCGGATTAATAAGAGAAATTAATTTATTCATTCGTAACGCTTGGAAACCATAGTCTCGAAATGCTGCCGCTGCTTCTTTCGCATACCCTTTTCCCCAATACTGAGGTAATAACCAATAACCAATTTCAATTTCTTCTTTTCCATCTATCTGCTGCTTTACTAACCCTGCATGACCAATTCGTATTCCCGTTTCCTTTTCAATCAATACAAATAAACCAAGACCGTTTTTATAGCTAGGAATCACCCACTCCTCCAAACTTTTTTTACATTGCATATATGTTTTTAACGTCCCATTTCCAATATAGCGCATTACCTTCTCATTTCCCCATAGCGAAGCATAGAACTGCAAATCATCCATTGTATATTTGCGAATTTGTAAACGATCTGTATGAAACATCTCTGCACTCCTTCCCACGAATTTGTACTTAACTACACGATCATGTTTTGTATGTATACTAAAATGTTACTATCTATTATAAATGAACCAAGAATAAAATACAGAATATTCAATCCCTTAAGAATCTAAAAAAGGCAGTAGACAAATATTGTCTACTGCATCCATATCATAACTAGCATAAAGAAAACTACAATTGAGGGGGGGGTAGGATTTTCAAATATACTAGATACTTATCCCGTTCTAACGGGCGGTAAACTTTTCAATTATATGAAAGTGAAAAGTTTACCGCACATAAGAACCTTTGCGGTCATTAAGAGATCACCGTTAAGTACTCAAATACACGCTGTGCTTGTTCTCCACCCATTCGTGCATGTTGAAGAAGGGAAATACCATGTGGACCCGATGCACGCAATGCCTCTGGTTGTGCTACTAAAATAGCTTGTACAACTTCTAATTCTCCAAACATCGCGGCCGCGAAAATGTCCATTCGAGCACCCTTTTCTAGTAAATAGAGAGCAATATCTTTACGACCTACATGTGCCGCCGCTCCTAACGCACTTTCCCAATCTGATCCGCCCCAATTGTAAGAGGCATGAAGTAAGCTTGGCGATTCAGCCAACAGTTCTTGTACTTTTTCTAAATCTCCGTGAGCTGCCATAACAAATTCTCTTACTAACTCAGTGGTAATACATTCTTCTGTTCGCATCTTGCTCCTCCTTTTTTAGAAATTCGTTTTGGTGTGAAAAATGGCTTGTCACCTCCTTGAAAAATATCTACCTCTATGCCGAACACACGTTGAAACATTTCATGACATAACACTTCTTCTGGTATACCGTCATACTGAAGCTGCCCTCGCTTTAATACGAGTAAACGATCACTATATTGAGCCGCTTGGTTAATATCATGTAAAACCATTACAATTGTCATGCCAAACTCCTCGTTTAACCGTTTCACAAGTTCCATTACTTCCAACTGATGAACAATATCTAAAAAGGTTGTTGGCTCATCTAATAATAAGACATTTGTACGTTGTGCTAGCGTCATTGCAATCCAGGCACGTTGTCTTTCTCCTCCTGATAAAGATTGCAAAAGGCGATATTCGTACCCTTCAAGATTTGTAACAGACAATGCCCAATCAACAATTTTTTCATCGTCTTTATTTAAGCGACCTCTCCATGATTTATGAGGTCCTCTTCCAAATTCGATTAATTCTTTCACTGTTAAATCTAATTGATGATCATGCATTTGTGGTAACATCGCTAATTGCTTCGCTACATCGGCACTTTTCATCGTATGAATACTTTTTCCATCTAAAATGATATCCCCTTCGCTTTGTTTAAGTAGTCTTGCCATTAAACGAAGCAAAGTAGATTTCCCCGATCCATTTGGCCCAATTAAACTAACGACCTCTCCAGCTTTAATATGTACATTCATATTTTGCATTTGAAACCTTTCAGAATGTGCATAAAACACTTTGTTAACGGAAATCACTCTGTTTCCCTCCTCTATAAATTAAATATAAGAAGAACGGACCGCCTAAGAAGGATAATAAAATACCAACAGGCAATTCAATTGGATCGAACCAACTTCGAGCTATCGCATCCGCGAAAACAAGTAATATACCTCCGCCAAGGCATGATAATGGCAGTAAATATTTATAGTCATTTCCAACTAATAAACGTAACATATGTGGTACAACAAGACCGACAAATCCAATAAGACCAGAAACACTAACTGCAATTCCAGCTAATAGTGTACTTACTACTATTAAATAAAACCGGCTTTTCTCCACGTTATGACCTAATAATTTCGCCATTTCATCTCCAAGCATTAATACTCGAATATGTTTTATACCAAAGAAGGCTAATATAATAGCGAATATTGCATAATAAATAATCATGTTTAAATGTGCCCAACTTACACCACCAATGCCACCTGCTAACCAGGGTAACACCGATTGTACTTTGTCACTATGTAATAACATTAACGCTGACGTCGCTGCACCAATTAATGCATTGATTGATACACCTACTAAGACAATCCTTGAAGGCGGCGCCCCTTTTTGCCATGATAAAGCATAAATGACCATCGCCGTTATGAAAGCTCCTATAAACGCCCCGAGCGGTAAAAATGCCATATGCTGAGGGAATAAAATCATAATTACAATTGCTACAAGGCCTGCTCCAGATGAAACCCCGATAATACCAGGGTCTGCAAGAGGATTTCTCATAACCCCTTGCAGCAGTGCACCAGATGCTGCTAAACATGTTCCTACTATAAATCCAACGAGCACTCTCGGTATACGAAGGTCCCATACAATTCGATGAACCGTCGAACCTTCATCTTGTATCCCTGTTAGAATTTCTCGTAAAGAAAAGGATAGGCTTCCTGCGAAAAGACCGTAAAAAAGACCTAGAATCGTTAATACAACTAAAGTAACTGCTATTATCCATCTTTTTTTCGCAAAAGGATGTTCCTTTTCCCTTACTACTTCACTACTTTCCATACGTATCATTTCCTTACATCTTGTATACTTTTATACATAAAGTCCATTGCTTCTGTAACTTTTGTTCCAGGATTTGATCCAAATAAGTCTGGTGGCAAAATAACTACACGATTTTGTTTTACTGCATCTAAATTTTTCCACGCTTCATTTTTCATCATTTCGCCTTCAAATGCTTTTTTAACGCTATTTGGATCTCCATGTGTAATTAAATAAATCACATCTGGATTTGCCTCAATAATACGTTCTACACTTAGCTGCGCATATTGCGGATATTCCTTCATTTCCGGAAAATCAGCTGCAATATTTTTTCCGCCTGTTTTTTCTAAAATATTACCTGATAAAGATGTTGGTAATGCTGCTAAATAAGTACCTGGTGCTCCGTATACTAACAGTGCTTTCACATCACTCTTTTTCTCATATGTCTTCATTTGATCATTAATTTTTTGATTAAGTTCTTTTGCTTTATCTTCTTTCTTCATTATCGTTCCATATAGTTCAATATTCTTTTGAATATCTTGTACAGAATTCGCAGAAGAAATCATTACTTTCGTTCCTTGCCCTTCAACCGTTGGAACATTCTTTTGAAACCCATTGTTAGCAATAAGTACATCCGGTTTTAAACTAGCGATTTGCTCAAAATTCGGTTGATGTGCATTCCCGATTACTTGTACTTTCTTTACATCCTCTGGAAGAGTTATTTTTGCATCCGGACGACCTACTATTTTTCCGCCCAAAGCATGAATAATATTCATGTCCCCCATACTTAATGTTGCAAAACTCTCTGGCACTTTATCGAATGTTACCTTTCTTCCTGATAGGTCGGTAACTTCGATTTTCTCTTTTCCTTTTTCTGTTTTTGTTGCAGATGCTTTTTCGTCTCCCTTTGCATTGCAACCTATTAACAAGAAAAAAATAGATAAAATCGCTGTGAATAGCGTAATAGATTTTTTCATTCTTCCACCTCTAACTGATAATGATAATCATTAACTACTACTCTACTTTAATTGATAAGGATTATCATTGTCAATATAAACCGCATACATTTTTTACAAAAACAAAAAGCACTACAAAAAGATTCATTCTTTTCGTAGTGCTCTATTTCATAATATTACTCACATTCGTTTCCCTCTAACTGTTCTCGCATCACTTTCACACGATGAAAGAAAAAGAATGATAAACTTAAAAATATAACGGTACTCCCCATCATAACAAAAGATTGTATTGCTTCTTTTGCTCCATTCGGAATCAATAATCCAACCATTAACAATGTACTTACAGCGAGAAGGATTTGTCCGAACCGAGTATAATCTTCTATTTTTCCTTGTAATTCTTTCATTATATTCTCACTCCTCTATTTCACTGTATCATATTCTATTAAACTTAAAGACCAGTAAATACAGCCATTCTGGGAGATGTTTTCCAAATGAAAAAGAGCCGCTTTATTGCGACTCTTTCATACCCATTACTCCCCTTTATATGCTTCCATATAAATTTCTTTCAACTCTGAAATAAGAGGTAATTTCGGATTAGCTGTTGTACATTGATCTTCAAAAGCTCTTTCTGCTAATAATCCAACAACCTCTTCAAATTGGTCTTTAGCAACTCCTTGTCCTGCAATACTCATATTTATATTTAAGCTTTTTCCAAGCTCAATAATTGCTTGGACGAGGGATTCCACACCTTCTGCTGTCGAGCCTGCTGGAAGCCCGAGCATTCTCGCAATATGTGCATAGCGTTCATCAGCCACAAAGTGCTCATATTTTGGGAACAATGCGTGTTTTCTTGGCTTAATAGCATTATAGCGAACTACGTGCGGCATAAGAATTGCATTCGCACGCCCATGCGGAATATGAAATTCCGGTCCAATTTTATGTGCTAAGCTGTGATTAATACCTAAGAAAGCATTTGCAAATGCCATCCCTGCGATTGCAGAAGCATTATGCATTTTTTCTCGTGCTTCTTCGTCATTTCCATCTTTAAATGCTCTTGGTAAATATTTAAATACGAGATCAATGGCCTTTAATGCTAATCCATCTGTATAGTCATTTGCTAGAACAGACACATACGCCTCGATTGCATGCGTTAATACGTCCATACCAGTGTCTGCTGTTACATGTGGTGGTACTGTCATTACAAACTGTGGATCAACAATTGCTACATCTGGTGTTAATTCATAATCCGCGAGCGGATACTTTATATTATTTTTCTTATCTGTAATAACCGCAAATGGTGTTACTTCTGATCCTGTTCCTGATGTTGTTGGAATAGCAACAAACTGCACCTTACTTCCTAATTCTGGATATTTACATGTACGTTTTCTTATATCTAAAAACTTCTGTTTAATTCCATAGAATGTTGTTTCTGGTTGCTCATAGAAAAGCCACATCCCTTTCGCTGCATCCATAGCTGAACCACCACCAAGTGCGATAATTACATCTGGCTTAAAACTTCTCATCATTTCCGCACCTTTAAACACAGTTTCATCTGATGGATCTGGCTCGACCTCAAAGAAAACTTCGACTTTTACATCATTTGCATGTTTACGTAAATAATGCGTAACCGTATCTACATATCCGTGCTCAACCATTCCTGGATCCGTTACAATAAATGCACGTGAAATGTTAGGCATATTTGCTAAATATGCTGTCGCATGTTTTTCAAAATAAATTTTTGGTGGTAATTTGAACCACTGCATATTCTTTTTTCTATTTGCCAACCTTTTTATATTTAATAAATGCGTCGCTGTTACGTTTTGAGAAACTGAGTTTTTCCCATACGAGCCGCAACCGAGCGTAAGTGATGGAATAAATCCATTATATATATCACCGATTCCACCTTGTGATGAAGGAGCGTTTACAATAAGACGGCAAGCTTTCATACGTAATCCAAATTGTTTTTGTACTTCTTTATTTGTAGAATGAATGACTGCTGAATGTCCTAAACCACCAAGGTCTAACATGTCTTCGCAATATGTAAGTCCCTCTTCTAGTGAATTTGCTTTTACACAAGCTAATACTGGACTCAGTTTCTCACGAGATAGTGGATATGCTCCTCCGATACCTTGTATTTCAGCTACAAGCATTTTTGTATTTTCAGGCACAGTAATTCCAACTAATGCGGCAATGTACTGTGCTGATTTCCCTACAATATCACTATTTACTGCACATGTATTTTCATTAATAACAAGCTTTTCTAATTTTCTTCTCTCTTCTTCTGTTACAAAGTAACAATTGTTTGCAATCATTTCTTTTTTCACATCATCATAAATTTCCTTGTCTACAATGATTGCTTGTTCTGATGCACAAATCATACCGTTATCAAATGTTTTTGATAAAATTAAATCATTAACAGCTCGTTTTATATGCGCTGATTTCTCTATATAGCATGGTACATTACCAGGACCTACACCTAGCGCTGGTTTTCCAGTAGAATAAGCTGATTTCACCATACCTGCTCCTCCAGTTGCCAAAACAAGCGCAACACCTTCATGGTTCATTAATTGTTTCGTTGCTTCGACAGAAGGTCTTTCAATCCACTGAATACAATGTTTTGGTGCCCCGGCCTTCACCGCTGCATCATATACTGTTTTCGCCGCTGCAATGGAACAGTTTTGTGCTGAAGGATGAAATGCGAAAATAATTGGATTTCTCGTTTTCATCGCGATTAATGCTTTAAACATTGTTGTCGACGTTGGATTCGTTACTGGCGTTACCCCAGCTACTACACCGACAGGTTCCGCAATTTCTATTATTTCTTCATGAGGATCTTCGTGAATAATCCCTACTGTTTTATCTTTTTTTATGCTATGCCAAATATATTCAGTAGCAAAAATATTTTTAATACATTTATCTTCATATACACCACGACCTGTTTCTTCAACAGCCAACTTCGCAAGCGGCATATGTTGATCAACACCTGCTAATGCCATTTCATGAACAATGTTGTCAATTTGCTCTTGTGTAAAACTTTCTAATGCTTGTAAAGCCTTTCGACCGTTATTCACTAACGTATCAATCATCTCTTTTACTTCCTGCATTTCATTTACAACTTTCTCTTTGACTACCATGTAAATTCCTCCTATTCTGCTATCATGGACTAAATAAGACCCTATAGGTCATAATGAGTCCCGATTAGCGCAAAAAAAATAGAGTTGCTTTCCTACATGAACCTCATTGTTTGTGAAATATTTCACAAGTTTGTTCGTGAGTAACACTTCATGAACTTAATATACATGAAATGATTTCATTTGTGTATGTCTATTTTGTGAAGTTTTTCACAAAAAGATGTAATAAAAATGCACTGCCTATATGAGCAGTGCATTTTTACTATGCTAACGCTTGTGCTAGATCTTCAATTAAATCTTCACCGTCTTCAATACCGACAGAAATACGAATTAATGTATCTGTAATTCCTAGCTCTTTACGACGATCTGCTGGGATTGATGCATGTGTCATTTGAGATGGGATAGAAATTAAACTTTCTACTGCCCCTAAACTTTCAGCAAGTGTAAAGTATTGTAAGTTCTCTAGTACTTTATTTAATGTTTCTTCACTATCTACATCAAATGAGATAATAGCACCAAATCCATTTGCTTGTTCTGTCGCTAGTTCATGGTTTTGATGTGATGCAAGACCTGGGTAATATACTTTATTTACTTTTGGATGGTTATTTAAAAACTCAGCAATTGCACGTGAATTCGTTTCATGCTCTTCCATTCGAATTCCTAATGTTTTTAAACCACGAAGTAGTAAGAAGCTATCTTGTGGGCCAAGAATGCCTCCTGTTGAGTTTTGTACAAAGTGAAGGTCTTCTGCTAATTGCGGGCTATTTACAACTACTAGGCCTGCAACTACGTCACTATGACCTCCTAAATATTTCGTTGCACTATGAAGTACAATGTCTGCTCCTAAAGTAATCGGCGACTGCCAATATGGCGTCATGAATGTGTTATCGATAATTGTTAATAAATCTTTCTCTTTAGCAAGAGTAGATATTTTCTTAATATCAGTAATTTTCAGTAATGGGTTCGTTGGTGTTTCCACATAAATCGCTTTCGTATTTGGACGAATCGCTTCTACAACTTCCTCTAGGTTTGTTGTATCTACAAATGTATGCTCAATGCCGAAGCGATTTAATACTTTCGTGATAACGCGGTACGTTCCACCATACACATCATCTGTTAAAATAACGTGGTCACCTTTTGAGAACAACATAATTGTAGCTGTAATAGCAGCCATTCCTGAACCAAATGCAAAACCAGCATGACCGTTTTCTAATACTGCAATCATTTCTTCTAAAGCTGCACGTGTTGGGTTGCCTGTACGTGAATATTCATATCCTTGATGCTTACCAACTGCTTCTTGTTTGTACGTACTTGTTTGATAAATCGGTACATTTACAGATCCAGTTGAAGGTTCTCCTATGCGAATACCATGAATTAACTTTGTCTTTGCTCTCATTTTTTATTCCCATCCTTTGTATATGTCTTTACTTAAATAACGCTCACTACTATCAGGAAAAATCGTTACAATATTTGTACCTGGCGCCGCTTTCTCTGCTTCAAGTAAACTTGCATGAAATGCTGCTCCGGAAGAGCTCCCAACGAGCAGTCCTTCTTTTTGCGCTAATTCCTTCACTCGTAAAAATGCATTTCGATCAGAAATTGTATGAATTTCATCAAAATAAGATGTTTTCAAAAATGGCGGGATAAATTCAAGGCCAATCCCTTCTGTTTCATGCGAACCAGCTTTACCACCATTTAAAATAGATCCTTCTGGTTCGACAATAACCGTTTTTATATCTATATTTTTTTCTTTCAAATAAGATGCAGTCCCCATGAATGTACCACCAGTTCCTGCTCCTGCAACAAATATGTTAATCTCTCCGTTCAGTGCATCCCACAGTTCAGGACCTAGTGTTTTGAAATAAGCACGCGGGTTTGCTTCATTCGCAAACTGACTTGGAGAGTATGAATTCGGTATTTCATTTACTAATTCTTTTGCTTTTGCAATTGCGCCGGTCATTCCTTGCTCAGTCGGTGTATGCACGACCGTTGCGCCTAGTGCTTTCATTAATTCTTGTTTTTCAATACTAAATTTCTCTGGTACACAAACAATAACGCGTAAATCATGTTGTAACGCTGCAAGTGCCAGTCCAATACCAGTATTTCCAGCAGTTGGTTCAATAATTGTTCCACCCTGGGTAACAAGCCCTTTTTCTAGCGCATCTTCGATTAATTCTCTTCCTAAACGGTCCTTAACGCTTCCACCTGGGTTATAAAATTCAAGCTTTGCAAATAAACGGACCCCTTCTGGAAGTGAAAAACGAGTAATTTCTACAATTGGTGTATGACCAATCAACTCATGAACTCCACGATATACATTCATCGTGTTCTCCCCCTTATTTGCCAATAAAGAAAAGGCAACTGTATGTATTTTCTTTATATGAGACAGTTGTCTTTTTGTTACATTACTTTAACTCTTCTAGTACTTTTACGATAAAGTTTGTAGAATGAAGAGCTGCTTGATCTAAAAATTGATCAAATGAAACATTTGATTCTTTACCTGCAATATCAGAAAGCGCACGAATAATAACAAACGGAACTTCATATTGGTGGCATACTTGTGCAACAGCTGCTGCTTCCATTTCTACTGCATAAAGGTCTTCAAATTTATCACGAATTGCTGCAACGCGGTTCGGATCACTCATAAATGAATCACCTGTTGCAATCATACCTTTTACAACTTGAATATTTTCTTCTGCCTGCATACATTTCTCAGCTAATGTAACTAATGCTTCATCAGCCTTGAATCCAGGAGGCATTCCTGGTACTTGACCATACTCATAGTTAAATGCTGTTACATCTACGTCATGATGACGAACTTCTGTTGAAATAACTACATCTCCAACGTTTAGAGAATGATGGAAGCCACCAGCTGAACCAGTATTAATTACTTTTTCAGGCTTATATCTTTCTAATAAAATTGTCGTTGACATCGCTGCATTTACTTTACCAATACCAGACTTTAACAAGATTACTTCGTGTCCTGCTAATTGTCCTTTCGTAAATTCACAACCCGCAACCGTTTCTGTTTCTGCTTGTTCTAATTTGTCACGTAAAATACGTACTTCTTCTTCCATTGCTCCAATTACAGCAATTCTCAATCTAATCCCTCTTTCTATTGCTTAGTTGCCTCCATTACCCAAACGAAATGATTTAATCTCGTAAACGTTACATGGAAGCCATTGTTTTCAAAAATAGACTGCATGACTGGAATACGTGTATAGTATTCCGTTTGCAAATCGTTTGCTAACTGATGGAAACCTCTTTGTTTTGCTGTTTCAACAGTTTTATCATATGCATCTTGATCTGCAAATATCGTATCAGCAAACACTATTTTACCACCTTTGTTTAGCAATTGACTATACTTCGCAATCGCTACATTTTTTTCATCATCTGTTAAATGATGAAATGCGTAGGTGCTTACTATGGTATCAATTGAATTTGGGACTTCAAACGAAAGAAAATCACCTTCTGTAATGGACAATTCTTTTGGCAATTTCTCTTTTGCAATCATGCGCATTTCACGTGACGGTTCTATACCGTAAACTGTGCGTCCAGCAAACAATAATTTATTTGTTAAATTGCCAGTACCAACACCAAATTCTAATACATTACCAAATGACTTGTTAACTACATCCTCTAGAATGTCCTCATAATGGGCGAAAACTTCTTTATATTGTATATCTTCGCCTTGTACAAATGAGTCGTACGTATGAGCCCACTCATCAAATAAACCATTAAATTCTGTACCCATAAAAATTCCCCTTTTTCTTATCGGTTTTATCAGTATAATATGCCCTCTTTCTAAAAATGTCAATTGAAATGTACATGGTATTTCCTTCTTTTCTTTGTTACACTATAGTTGATTACATAGGAGAGGGGTCGTCTTCGTGTCATTTACCTTTGAAATGTTAGAAGATAAAGTAGAGTTTTTCGAAGCAGGAGACTTAGCTTCTTTGGAACGAAAAATTAGTGAACAAATCGATAATAATAAAGCACTTATGCTTGAAGTTCATCACATCTCGCATCAAATGGTTATGGATCCCGAAAGCAAAAGGCCATATTATAGCGCGGTTGTTCATTTTAAATTAAAGAAATTGCGTTAACAAAAAAGAGAAGCTCCTAAGGAGCCTCTCTTTTTTAGTTTAGAGTTTGAACAAGTACTGGTTTCCAGCCCTCATTCTCTACCCAATCAATATTTACATAATATTTTTTACCTGATTGTTTATCTTGTACGTTACCGTAAGCTTTATTTTTACCGTTATTTCCGATTCGATGAATAACTAATTGCTCTACTGGAACGTCAATTGCAGCTGAAATTGCTTGGTTCATCTCATTCCAATCTGCTGTACCTTTTTTAAACGTCATCGCAGGTGTTGCACCTTGCTCTGTACCTACTGGCTTCCAAGAAGACTTCGTATAAGCGTCAGTTGCCTTTGGCTGTGTTTTTTCAGCTGGTACTTTCTCGTTAGCTTTCGCTTCTTCTTCAGCTTTTTTCTGTTCTTCTTCAGCCTTTTGCTTCTCTTCTTCCTTATTCTTAGCCTCTGCCTTATCTTGCTCGTTCTTCTTCGTCTCTTCTTTGCCTTTAGCTTTCTCAGACTTATTCTCTTTTGTTGTTTGCTGAGCTACTTTTTTATCACTAGAAGACGCTTGTTCTTTTCTTTCAGGAACAAACAATTGATATGATACAATAGCTACTAATATTAATACAATTGCAATTGCAATATTTAAAACACCGTTTTGACGACGTTTTTGTTGTTTCTGTTGGAATCTAGATCCTCCTGCCATTCTTCAAACCTCCATGCAGTTTTTCATACTTGCTATTGTAACATTAAATCTAGAAAGGTTGAACATTTACAATAATATTTTCACGAAATGAAAACATTTCACTATGAATTGCAAGATTACTTTTCATTCTCTAATCGATAGATTGATTCTACGATAGCTTTGAAAATAGGTGTAACTTTATTTACATTGCTATTCGTTTCTATATCCACGACAACTAAAGCATATCTTGGATTTTCATATGGAAAATAACCTGCAAACCAACGATTCACTTTCATCCCTTTTCCTGTTTGCGCTGTCCCAGATTTTCCGGCAACACTTAGTGGTAACGACCTGAATGCTGCTCCTGTTCCTTTCTCCGTTGTTACAACACCCCTTAATAACTCTTGTAATGTTTTCACCGTTTCATAGGAAAGCTGTTTTCCACCTAATGTATGGTCTTCAAATGTATAGAAGTCCGTTCCATTTTTATACATTATTTTTTCCACAGCTTTCACTTCCATCTTTTCTCCACCTCTAGCAATCGTCGCCATCATATTTGCAATCGCTAGAGGTGACATACGTACATCTTTTTGTCCAATTGCTGTTTGCGCTACCGCCTTTTTACTATTCTTATTTCCTTCACTACCCCAAATCGTAACCCTCTTCTCCTCTGGCATTTGCTCAAAATGAGTTGTATGAAATACAGAACCTTTCCATCCAACCTTACTAGCGGCTCCTAACGCTGCTACGTAAGTTTCTAACACCATCTTATCCTTTTGTATTAGCTCATTACCTAACTCTGAAAATGTCCTGTTACAGCTTCTAGCAAAGCTCTCTTTAAAACTAAGTGTACCCATCATAACTTGTGGGTGGTCTTCACCATATAAATCTTGATTACAATTAAATGTACGATTAAACACATTTTCATTTTGATCAATCACTGCCGCTGCAACTATTGTTTTAAAAACAGAACCGGGAAAATGTGGTGTCAACATTTGATTTTCAAGTGTAGTTGTATATAAACGCTCATCCTTCACCTGCACAGATGGTTTACTGACCATCGCTAAAATTTCATTTGTCTTTACATCAAGTAATACTAATCCCCCCTTCTTTATTTCGCTTGCTTCAACCACTTCTTCTGCTTTTTGCTGTAACCTGTTATGTAAAGTTGTTTGAATCGTCACTGGATAAAACGGATTTCCAGGCGCAGTATATTTCGCTTGTTTTCCAAAAATCGGTTCCCCTTGTCGGTCCACTTGATACAATACTTTTGCCTCTCCATCGGTCAAAAGAAATTCATCAAATGATTGCTGCAATCCTGAAATACCAATTGGCGTTTGCCTTGAAATTTTTCTTACTTCTCCGTATCGTTTTTGAAATTCTCGTTCATTCTCCCCCACATCGCCAATTAAATGATTCACCCTGCCAGTTTGCCGTAAACGAACTTCAGCTGCTACAATACCTAATACATTTAATTGATTTACCTTCTCCATCTGCTCTCGTGCCAAGCGAAATGGACCATTTCCCCTTTGCATGATAAATGCACTTTTCTTGTCTTTCATTTGACTTTCAATCTCTTGTCTCGACACACCAATGATATGCGCAATTTTCTCTAACATGTCATTTTTTATTTGTAGAAATGGAAAAACAATTAAAACAGGATACTTTTTCTCACCTATTCCCTTACCGTTCCGATCTATAAAATGGCCTCGTCCATCATCTACCGTAATGGACTGCGTCCGTTGTGTAACACTTTTTTCAATTAAATTTATCTTACGATCTGTAAATGATTCTGTATCTATAATTTGTATTTGAATTAAACGACAAAGTAAAATAAACATGATACATATAAAAAAAATTAAAACAATTGTAATTCTCCGTTTTATTTTCATAAAAAAACACCTCGTCTATTATAGTTTGGACGGAGTGTTTCATCTTTTATACAAATAAAAAAATCACTCGCTTTTACACGAGTGATTTTTTATTATTTTACAGAGATAATCTCTACTTGCATTTCTCCACCTGGAGTTTGGATTGCTACCTTCTCACCAATTTGCTTACCTAATAAGCTTTTTGCAATTGGAGAATCGTTAGAAATTCTTCCTTCAAATGGATCTGCTTCTGCGCTACCTACGATTGTGTAAGATTCTTCATCTCCACCTGGTAACTCTTTAAATGTTACTGTTTTACCTAATGTAACAACTGTAGACTCTTCGCCGTTATCTGTGATGATAACTGCGTTACGAATCATGTTTTCTAATTGTGTAATACGTCCTTCTACGAACGCTTGCTCATCTTTCGCTGCATCATACTCAGAGTTCTCTGAAAGATCTCCGAAGCTACGTGCAATCTTAATTCGCTCTACAACCTCTTTACGTTTTACCGTTTTTAAATCTTCAAGTTCGTTCTCTAGCTTTTGCTTACCCTCTTGCGTCATAGGGTATGTTTTTTCTGTTGCCATATTTTCCACTCCTTTTATATACCAATCCCCCGAAAAAAAAGAGGAGTTCCATATGAAAACTCCCCCACTTATATGTATAGCGGAGGTTTCTAGCACGCCTGTACTAGCGGAGTTGTCACATACAACCCCGTATTCCCAATTCCTCTTTATATAAAGAAGATATGTATGGAAAGTTGATATAAATATGCCCTCACCTATATATAGATGAGGTTGCATGTTTCATTGTATTCGATAGGAAGGGAAAAAATCCCTTCCTATCGTATATCTTTTACTATGCTATTACAAATTTACTTTTTGTTCAAGAATTGTTGCAATTTTTGTCACCATAATATCAATTGCAACATGGTTTTGTCCACCTTCAGGGATAATAATATCCGCAAATTTCTTAGAAGGCTCAATAAATTGATTGTGCATTGGACGTACAACACTTACGTATTGATCAATAACTGAATCCATCGTACGGCCACGTTCCTTAATATCACGCTGCATGCGGCGTAAAATACGAAGATCTGCATCTGTATCAACGAATAGCTTAATGTCCATTAACTCACAAAGACGTGGGTCTTCTAAAATAAGAATTCCTTCTAAAATGATTACATCTTTCGGCTCAACTGGAATAACTTCTTCTGAACGCGTATGCAATGTATAGTCATATACAGGCTTATCAATTTGCTCATATGCAAGTAACTGCTGCAAATGTTCAATTAACAGATCATTATCAAACGCAAGCGGATGATCATAATTTGTTTTTAAACGCTCTTCCATTGGTAAATGGCTTTGATCTTTGTAATAATAATCTTGCTCTAAGATTAAAATAGAATGACCTTTAAAATGGTCAAAAATCGCTTTCGTTACACTCGTTTTACCTGATCCCGAACCACCAGCAATTCCAATTACAACAGGCTTATTCGTCCCCATTCGACTATCAACTCTTTCTTATTGAAGTATGCTTTTGCGCATCATATTATTCACATACACTGGTTGATCCACTTTGAATTTCACGATTTGCAGCGGATGTCTCGCTGCATCTAATTCGTTTCCATCCTCATCCCAAATTTTCTCCACCGTCTGCGTAAAGTTTTCTATTTCTGGCCCAAAGAACTCCACTTCATGTCCTGGTTTGAAATGATTACGTTGCTCAATCGTTACGATGCCTGTTTCTTCATTATAATCTAACACTAAACCAGCGAAATCATACGTTGTTTTCTTACTATGATTTCCAAACATTTGCTCTTGATGTCCTGGAACCCCTTCAAAGAATGCGGGAGCTGTATCACGATTTGCACATTTATCAAGCTCATCTAACCATTCTTGTTTAAACTCAAAATTATCCGGATCCGCACAATACGCATCAATTACTTTACGGTATACCGTTGCTACAGTTGCTACGTAATGGATTGATTTCATACGTCCTTCAACTTTTAAGCTATCAATTCCAATTTCAATCATTTTGGGAATTGATAAAATTAAATTTAAGTCTTTTGGACTCATTGCAAAGTGAGCATCTTCTTCTTGGAATAGAGGAAGCTCTTTTGCATCTTTATGTTGTGATACTGTTTGAACTAAATCATAGTCCCAACGGCAAGATTGACAACAACCACCACGGTTAGAGTCACGTGCTGTCATATGGTTACTTAACGTACATCTGCCTGAATATGCGATACACATTGCACCATGGACGAACGCTTCAATTTCAATATCCACTTTTTCTTTAATTTCTTTCATTTCTTCATAGCTTGCTTCACGAGCTAATACAAGACGATGTAAACCTTCTTCTTTCCAATACTGTGCTGCTTTCCAGTTGGATAGTGATTGTTGTGTACTTAAATGCACTTCAACAGAAGGCGCTACACGTTTACAAGTCTCAATAATAAGCGGATCAGCAACGATAATTCCCGTTACGCCAGCTTTTTCAATCCCTTTTAAATATTCCTCTAGCCCGTCCATATTTTCATTATGTGCAAAGATATTTGTTGTTACATATATTTTTGCTCCATATTTCTTTGCAAATTCAACACCTTCTGCCATTTCTTCCAGTGTAAAGTTACCTGCATTCGAACGAAGACCAAATTCTTGTCCACCTAAATATACAGCATCTGCCCCATAATGGATAGCTACTTTTAATTTTTCTAAGTTACCCGCAGGGATTAACAGTTCAGGTTTCTTCACAATAACGCGTTTGCCATCGATTACTCGTGAAATTTCTTGTACAGTCATTTCCTACACCCTCCTCGTTTAGTAAACCGTCTCTTTAAAGAAGAATCCTGTATCTAACGGACGATTTACTGGTTGCATTTCTTCTATCTCTTTATATAAATCGTCTTTCACGTCATAATACGCATCACGATCTTCTACACATAAATCAATTGCTTTACGATATTTCTTCGTTACCTCAATAATGTATGCAGAGCTTTTTAGTACACCATCAACTTTTAAGCTAGCGACTTCAGCGTCAATTAGTTCTTCTAACTCATCGATGAAACAAATATCGTTTGGACTCATAATGTGAGTACCATTTTCATCTTCATAAATTGGATATTTATTGTTACGCTCTGGGTCATATAAGAACATATTCTCTTCATATTTTTTCTTTTCAATGTCAAGATTACGTCCTTGATACTCAAAGTAGTTTCCTACTAAGGAACGCTTCGATTGGAACATACAAGTCATACCGTGAATTTGTACTTCAAGTTCCACTTCAGCATTTTCTTTTAATTCAACAATTTCATCTAAGCTAAGCTCACGAGCTAATACAGCGCGTTTTGCTCCTCTTTGTCCCCAGTAGTTACAAGTAAACCAGTTTGTTGCTGTTGTTTCTGTATTCCAGTGCAATTGCATATTTGGCGCTACTTCTCGGACCGCCATTAATACTGCTGGGTCTCCGAAAACAATTGCATCTACACTTACTTCATTTAAAAATGCAACATAATCTGTTAATTCGTCTACTTTATCATTGTGGAACATAGCGTTCATTGCTACGTATACTTTCACACCATTTTCATGCGCAATCTTCACAGCTTGTTTCACATCTTCACGTGAAAATTCCCCTGCTAAACGTAAACCGAACTTTTGCTCACCGATCATTACCGCATCTGCTCCTGCTTTCGCAAGAGGTTCGATATCCACTACTGCTTTTGGCGTTACTAACAATTCAGGTTTCTTCATACCTTGGTCACCCTCTCTTTTTACTAACAGCTACTCCATCACCAATTGGGAAAATCGTTGTATCATATCCTTCATGGTTCATAAGCCATTCATTGTACGTCTTAATACGACGGATTAAACCACGTGTACGTCTGTTTTCAATTTTCTCTTTTGTCGTTACAAGACCATGGTACATAACATTATCTGAAATAATTACCCCACCAGGGTTTAATAACGGTTCATATAAGTCAAAAAAGCGACGATATTGTCCTTTTGCTGCATCAATAAAAATAACGTCAAACGTTCCATGTTCTTCTACTTGCTCACCTGTTTCTAACGCATCACCGTAAATAACAGAAATACGCTCTTTAACTGATGAACGTTCTATATATTCAAGTGCTTTTTCATATCGCTCACGATTGCGTTCAACTGTCACAATGCGAGAATTTGGAATAGCTTGCATCATACGAATACTAGAATAACCAATTGCTGTACCAAGCTCTAAAATGCTTTTTGGTCCAATTAAACGTAAAAATTGCAACATAAATTCCATTCCAAGTCGATCCATAATCGGCACATGATTTTCTTTCGCATAATCTTCCATTTCAAGAATTAATTTATCTTTCGGATCAATAAATGATAATAGGTACTCGTTAACTGCATCCTCCATAATGGTCCTCCTTATTTACATGGAGAAGTGCCTCTATGACGTCTTTTCACACATAGAATGCAATAAAAATACAAGCCAGCTTCATCCTTAGCTTGTACGTCCCGTTTTGATATTAAAAACGATTCTTCTGCCAGTTTTTAACCCGATATATTTTACCACAAAAAAGAGGGATGTGCGACATTTTTCGCTATCCCTCCCCATTTCACTGTTTTTTCGTAATATATTTTTGCTTTAATGCATTATGCTCTTCCAATGTTTTCGCATAGTACACTTCACCAGTTGGTGCAGCTAAGAAATAATAATAATCTGTTTGTGCAGGCTCTAACGCCGCTTCCACTGAATGTTTACCAGAGTTTGCAATCGGACCAACCGGCAATCCTTTCACAACATACGTATTGTACGGTGAGTTTACCTTTAAATCTTCGTATAATACACGTTGTTTATGCTTTCCAAGTGCATATAATACCGTTGGATCAGTTTGCAGGGGCATACCTTTTTCCAAACGATTATAAAAGACACTAGAGATTTTTTGACGATCTGTAAAGCCTGTTGCCTCTTCTTCAATAAGTGAAGACAATGTTAAAAGCTGATGAACATCCCAGTTTTTCGCTTTCATTTTTGCCTCGTTTTGAACAATGATTGCATTCGTTTTCTCAAGCATTGGAATTACAATTTCTTCTAACGTCGTATCTTTTTTATAGAAAGAGTACGTCGCAGGATATAAATAACCTTCTAATGGATATTTAATATTGCTATCAAAGATTTTATCCGTTAACAACTTCGGATACTTTTGCTGCATTTTTTGAATAAATGCTTTATCGTTTAATTGACGTACGACATCATCTTTATTCCACTTTAATTCGTTTGCAACCGTTTCTGCAATTTCAGTTACTTGTGCACCTTCTTTTATCGTCACTTTATAAAGAGCTGGACGATGTACATTACCAGATGACATTTGTTCAATAACATCTGAGGCACTCATTGAAGGATTTAATAAATATGTACCCGCTTGTAAATTTTTAGATTTAGCCTTTGTATAAAAACTAAAAACTGTACCGTTTTTCACAGCACCTTTTTCTTCTAAAATCTCACCAATTTTACTAGTAGATGATCCTTTTGGAATTTCTACTTCAATCTCTTTTTTATTCCCGCTATCAACTGGTCCTAATGCGGATGAAATATACGCATAGACTGAACCACAAACTAAAAGCAGTGCAATAATCGAAAATAAAAAAAGACGTCTACGCTTTTTTTTCACTTGATTCTCTATCAACACTCTTCCTCCTTAATTAAATTGTAGACCGTATGTATATCTTTCTATACAACACGATATAAAAACACAATAAATTTATTTATCTTTTTTTAGATAGACATTTTATTTTTCTACAATCCGTCTCATTATACTACAAAGGATTACACGGTTTCGACAAAAAATCTTTCATTTTACATATAAAAAAAGGTGGACTATATGTCGTCCACCTTTTCAGTACTTATTATTCAGCTTCTTGCTCATCAGCTAGAGTGTTGAACATTTCTTGTACCATTTCCCACTCTTCTTCAGATTCGATTGGAAGTAAACTTCCGCCCTCTTCTTCATTTTGCTCATAAGCCATTGCATCATAAATTGGGTCTCCATCTTCGTCTACTTCACCGATTGGAGAGAAGACTACATATGATTTTTTGCCAAATTTTTCAGCATCAAAAGTGAAAATAATTTCACATAAATGTTCGTTACCTTTTTCGTCTACAATTGTAATTTGATTTTCTTCCATTTTGGTCACCTCTTATTTACTATCTAAAAATCCTTGTAAGATTACGACTGCAGCCATCTTATCGATTACCTGTTTTCGCTTCTTACGACTCACATCAGCTGAAATGAGCAGACGTTCCGCTGCCATCGTTGACAAACGCTCGTCCCACATTACAACTTCTAATTGTAACAGATTTCGCAGGTTTTCTGCAAATTGCTGGCACGCTTCACCACGTGGGCCAATTGTACCATTCATATTTTTAGGTAAACCTACTACTATTTTGTCCACATTGTACTGCTTTACTAACTCAGAAATACGGTCAAAACCAAAGTGGCCTCGTTCTTCGTTAATCCTGATTGTTTCCAGCCCTTGCGCTGTCCAGCCCATTTCGTCGCTCATTGCAACTCCGACTGTTTTTGTACCTACATCTAAACCTAATATCCGCATAAACTACTCCTCACGATGATGTTTCAAGTACGACTTCACAAGCTCTTCAATTAACTCATCACGTTCAAGCTTGCGAATGATGCTTCGTGCATCTTTATGGCGAGGTATGTATGCTGGGTCTCCACTTAATAAATAACCGACGATTTGGTTAATCGGATTATAGCCTTTTTCTTGAAGTGCATCATACACAGTTAAAAGTACATCATTTACATGGACACTCTGTTTTTCATCTTGAATGCTAAACTTCATTGTTTTATCAAAACCGTCCATTTCAAGCACCTCACTTATATAGTAAGTATAGGGAGAAGAACTTCTCCTCTCCCTACCATTGTACACTACTATCTCTTTATTTTGAAACAGATTTAACGTACTCTTGTACAAATGCTAAAGCTTCCTCAACTTGCGCTGGGTTTTTACCGCCTGCTTGAGCCATGTCAGGACGGCCACCACCACCGCCGCCACAACGAGAAGCTACTTCTTTCACAAGTTTACCAGCATGGTAACCTTGGCTAATTAAATCTTTCGTTACGCCAGCTAAGATGTTTACTTTATCATCATTTACAGACGCTAATACGACAACTGCAGACTCTAATTTATTTTTCAGGTCATCCATCATCGTACGTAAGTTGTTCATATCTGCAACGTTTACTTTCGCTGCTAATACGTTTACGCCATCAACTGTCATTACTGAATCAGTTAAGTTTCCAGCTTCAATATTGCTTAATTTTGCAGCAAGAGATTCGTTTTCTTTTTGAAGTTGTTTTACTTCAGCAAATAAACCATCCACTCTTGTTAAAATATCTTTCGGGTTTGTTTTCATTTTTCCTGCTGCTTCTTTTAATAAACCTACTTGATCGTTCATTAATTCGTATGCAGATTTACCAGTTACTGCTTCAATACGACGCGTTCCTGCACCGATACCAGACTCAGCAACGATTTTGAAAATACCAATTGAAGCTGTGTTATCAACGTGACAACCACCGCAAAGCTCTAAGCTATAATCGCCTACTTGTACAACGCGTACAACATCACCGTATTTTTCACCGAATAATGCCATTGCGCCCATTTCTTTCGCTTCTTCAATTGCTTTTTGAGAAATCTCAACATCAATACTTTCCCAAATTTTCTCGTTTACGATACGCTCAATTTTTTCTAATTCGTCAGCTTGTACTTGACCGAAGTGAGAGAAATCAAAGCGTAAACGTTCAGAAGTTACAAGAGAACCTGCTTGGTTAACATGCGTTCCAAGTACGTCTTTTAATGCTTGGTGTAGTAAGTGAGTTGCTGTATGGTTTTTCACAACGCTACTACGGTTTTTCGTGTCGATAATAGCTTTCACAGCCGCATCTTTCGTTAATGTACCTTCTTCAACAACAACTTTGTGTAAGTTTTGACCATTTGGTGCTTTTTGTACGTCTTTTACAAGTACTTTCACGCCGTCAGCAAGAAGGTAACCACGGTCTGCAATTTGTCCACCGCTCTCAGCATAGAATGGTGTTACATCAAGCATTAATTGCCCTTCTTCACCAGCTTGTAAGCTATCTGTGTATTCGCCGTTTTTCACAAGTGCAACAACGTTACTTTCTGTTGCAACTGTACCGTAACCAACGAACTCGCTCGCTACTTTCACTTCTCCAAGGACACCGCCTTGAACTTGCATAGAATCAACGTCTTGACGAGCAGCACGTGCGCGCTCACGTTGTTTTTCCATTTCACTTTCAAAGCCTTCCTGATCAACTGTCATACCAGCTTCTTCTGCATATTCTTCTGTTAATTCAATCGGGAAACCATATGTGTCATATAGACGGAACGCATCTACTCCAGAAATAACAGTTGTTTTTTCTTCTTTTGCTTTTGTGATAACTTCAGCTAAAATTGCTTCCCCATCATGAAGTGTTTCATGGAAACGCTCTTCTTCATTTTTTACAACTTTTGCTATGAAATCTTTCTTTTCAAGTACTTCTGGGTAGAAGTCTTTCATTACCTCTCCAACAACCGGCACTAATTCAAACATGAATGGACGGTTGATGTTTAATTTCTTCGAATAACGAACCGCGCGGCGTAATAAACGACGTAATACATAACCACGGCCTTCGTTAGATGGAAGAGCACCGTCACCTACAGCAAATGTTACTGTACGGATATGGTCAGCAATTACTTTAAACGCCATATCTTTTTCTAAGTCACCATTACGATACTTCTCACCAGAAATTGATTCTGTTGCGCCAATCATCGGCATGAATAAGTCTGTATCAAAGTTTGTAGGTACATCTTGAACGATAGATGTCATACGCTCTAGACCCATCCCTGTATCGATATTTTTCTTAGGAAGCGGTGTATATGAACCGTCTGGATTATGGTTAAATTGAGAGAATACAAGGTTCCATACTTCTAAGTAACGCTCGTTTTCTCCGCCTGGATATAATTCTGGGTCACTAAAGTCATTACCATAAGCTTCTCCGCGGTCATAGAAAATCTCTGTATTCGGTCCGCTTGGTCCTTCACCGATATCCCAGAAGTTTTCTTCTAAACGGATGATGCGCTCTTTTGGAACACCCATTTTTTCATTCCAAATTGTGAATGCTTCTTCATCTTCTGGATGGATTGTAACTGATAGTAATTCTTTATCGAACCCGATCCATTTGTCGCTCGTTAAGAATTCCCAAGCCCAAGTAATTGCTTCTTCTTTAAAGTAATCACCGATTGAGAAGTTTCCTAACATTTCAAAGAATGTATGGTGGCGAGCTGTTTTCCCTACGTTTTCAATATCGTTTGTACGAATTGATTTTTGGGCATTTGTAATACGTGGATTTTGCGGGATTACACGTCCATCAAAATATTTTTTTAATGTCGCTACACCACTGTTAATCCATAACAGAGATGGATCTTCATGCGGAACTAGTGATGCACTAGGTTCTACTGCATGTCCTTTTTCTTGGAAAAAGTCTAAAAACATTTGACGAATTTGTGCGCCTGTTAGTTGTTTCATTGTATTTTCCTCCTTAAATATAAAAAACTCCCGCCCCTATAAAAGGGACGAGAGTTAACTCGCGATACCACCCTAATTATGAATTGATTATTATAACAATCAATTCATCACCTCATGGTGCCGTAACGTGGCAAGACGGCAGTGATTAGCTGCTCTCAGGATTAGCTTTCTGTTACCCTTCATTTAAAGCTTCTTTCAGCCATATGGAAGCTTCTCTCTATAAATGGACTGTAACGTACTTTTTCCGTCATTGATTTAATGTATTATATGACTAAATATAATAGAATTCTCTTAAGTTTGTCAATGTAGATAATCATTTATATTGCATTAACCATAGTTATTCTACTATTCATTCTTAACAGCCTTTCAATATATTATGCATTTATTAATAAATTGTACTACCTCTATATTTTTTTCAGAATATTATTTTTTTGTTAGAATTAAATTATCAATAATAAAGGAGTGAGCAAAATGACAACTTTATTGAACAAGGCTAAAAACATATTAACGACTGACGAAACGATATTATTTTACACTGCATGTTCATTAGATATATTTATTTATCGTTCCGTTGCAAGACCAGGACTGTTAATTTTAACGAACAAACGGCTCTTCTTTTATGGACCA
The DNA here is from genome assembly GCF_051294775.1 of Bacillus pretiosus. NCBI lineage: Bacteria > Bacillati > Bacillota > Bacilli > Caryophanales > Bacillaceae > Bacillus > Bacillus pretiosus. The sequence continues at coordinate 467,418 of NZ_JBPPHF010000002.1, read as the reverse complement.
GATGTAAGTAAGAACCCAATATTTGAAGAGTACTCTTTTGCAAACATTTCTAATCTAAAAGAGCAAAAGCGGCTTTTCAGCAATCAAATTATATTTATGTACGATAATGAATGGAAAAAAATAAAGCATATTCAAACAAATGATGTAAGCTCTCTCGTTCAACAAATACACGAGCAACTCTCTAAATAATGAAAGCCCTCTACTTTTATAAGTAGAGGGCTTTCATATTACACATCTTCTTTTTTCCAAAGAGGTCTTACATGAACAATCACTGTACGAATAACCGCTAAAATTGGAACTGATATTAGTAATCCTACAATCCCAGCTATCTCTCCTCCAACTAGTAATGCAAGCATAATAATAACAGGATGCATACGAAGTGACTTACCAACGATGTAAGGTGATAAAATGTTACTTTCCAAAAACTGCAAAATAGCAATCGTAATTCCCGCCTTAATGAGTAAACTCGTTGATACCGTTGCCGCAATCATCAATGTCGGAATCGCCCCTAAAATAGGACCGAAGTACGGGATTATATCCGTTACCCCAATAATAATGCCGAGTAATAGTGGATATTTCATACCGATAAACCAAAAGGAAAGAACAGATACCCCCCCTAATACTAAGCAAACAAATAACTGTCCTCGAATATAACTTCCGAGTGACTTATCAATTTCTTTCGCCAGCATTTGCCCTGTACTACGCCACTTACTTGGGACTAGTTTCCAAAAGATGTGATAAAATTCACCGTAATCTTTTAATATGTAAAATACAATGAACGGTATTAAGAAAATAATAAGCAACGAATCCAGTACGCCACGAGCCGTACTCATCACTTTATTTAAAAGTGATTGTATCTTCGTTTCTACACCAACAAAAATTTGTTTCACCTTTTCATGAATAAATGATGGGAAATTTGCTGTTTGTTCTGTGACGCCATCCATCCAAGAATCATACATTTTTGTAAACTGCGGAAATTGTTCATTAATCTCTTGTAACTGTTTAATAACAACTGGCGTTCCTTTATAAATCCCATAACCAATTCCGCCAAAGAAAAGGATGTAAATAAGCAAGATAGCAAGTGTACGTGGCATCCCCTCTTTATGAATTTTTTCAATTAAAGGATGCAATAAATACGCAATAAAGCATGCAATAAGAAACGGTGTAATTGCCACTTTAAATACAAAAATAATCGGTGCCCATAGCGGCTTAATTTTTAAAAAGACAAGTAAACAAAGAAATACAAGTAACAATAACCCTAAACGATATATCCAAATGATTTTAAGATTCTTCACACGAAAAACCTCCTCCACCTTTATTTTGAAAATAAACAGGGTAGGTTATGTGCAAAAGTTTTAAAATCTTTTCGTGAAGACCATACTGTTTTGTAAAGACATACATATACATAACATAACAAGGACAACCACCCCTGAGAATGCAGCATGAAACAATATAATCAGGAGGGCTAATAATGGTTTTATTTATGCTCGTATTATCAGCACTTTTTATGATTCTTGAATGGGTTTGTATCGGGTTTGGGATTTGGAAAGGTTTCTTTATTCGTTCCTCCCGAAAAGAAAGGGCGAAGCAGTTATTTCATTACGGAATGCTTGGCGTTGGATGTTACGGCCTATCGTATCTCTTCTCTGAAATTGGACTTTTATATTTACATACAAGTGCATAAAAAAACTCCCTTATTATGAAGGGAGTTTTTTGCGCTTATAAATAAGATTTAATCATCTTACGTGCTTTTTTCATATTGCGTTTTGAAAATACATCTTGCTTGCGAGCATATTGATATGCTGCCGCTCCAACACCTAATGCGATTAATGAATTGCGTAGATTCAAAGTAAATCCCCCTTTTCGTTATCCGATCGTTCTTTCGTTCTCATCAAATAAATCATCAAGAGAGCTTAATGAACCATCTTCCTCTACTTGATGCGTATGGATTTTCCCTTTTGAAACCGATAATTCGATATAACAATTCCAGCAATAAAATTGGTTGACACCTATTTTTCCAATGTCTTTCCCTTTGCAATTTGGACAAATGAACATATGGCTTTCATCTCCTTACAGTCTCCCAGATTCTATTCGCCATTATGTCCAAACCGCATTCATTTATACATTACTGGAGCCTTTCAACGATATACGTTTGAAAGTTTCACTATATAATTTCACCTTGTTACATGAAATCATACGGTGAAATGTTTTCCACGTCCATTTCTTCGCCATTAACTGTTACCATCTGTACTTCTCCTTGTGATTCTTGCAAACGATTCGCTAAAGTCGTTTGACGCATTGCATCATCAAGGCGATTTACACCAGATTGGAAAGCTGCTTCCTCCCCGCAAATAATGAGGAACTTTTTACTTCTTGTAATACCAGTGTAAATTAAATTACGACGTAACATACGATTGTAACTTTTCACTATCGGCATAATCACAATCGGAAACTCACTACCTTGCGATTTATGAATCGAACAGCAATAGGCATGTGTAATTTGATTTAAGTCTGGCTTTGTATACGTTACCTCAATTCCATCAAATGAAACGATAATCATATCTTGTTGTTCAACGTTCTCTTTCGCATAAAACACCGAAACAATTTCTCCGATATCACCATTAAACACTTGGCTCTCCGGTTGATTAACGAGTTGCAGTACTTTATCGCCTCTTCGGTATACAACATCACCGTAAGCAATTTCTTTACTCTTTTCCCTTTTCGGATTAAACACTTCTTGCAACGCTTCGTTTAGTACATTAATACCGGCAGGGCCACGATACATCGGGGCCAGTACTTGTACATCTCTTGCGCTAAACCCTTTTGTCTTAGCATTTTCACAAACCTTCTTAACAACCTCAACAATTTGAGCTCCTGTACAGCCGATAAATGAACGATCTTTTTGATTTTGCGCTAAATCTGGTGGGAGCGTTCCATTTTTTATCGCATGGGCGAGTTGAATAACAGATGAGCCTTCCGCTTGACGATAAATTTCAGTAAGCTTCACTGTTGGAACTGCACCTGCATTCAATAAATCTTTCAACACTTGTCCAGGTCCTACAGATGGTAATTGATCTTCATCACCTACAACGATAACTTGAATGTTAGTCGGCAATGATTTAAACAGCTGATTTGCAAGCCAAATATCAACCATTGAAAATTCATCAATAATAAGCAATTTCCCTTGTACCGGATCCGTTTCATTACGCTGGAAAGACCCTTCTGGGGTCCAGCCAAGTAAACGGTGAATTGTACAAGCTGGAAGCCCTGTTGATTCACTCATTCGCTTCGCTGCTCTTCCTGTTGGGGCCGTTAATAATATCGGAAATGGATTATCGTCACTGTATTCATTCGGATTTAACGATAGGCCGTGAAGTGACGCATACATTTCAACAATTCCTTTAATAACTGTTGTTTTCCCTGTTCCTGGTCCACCTGTCAATAACATCATCGGTTTATGAAGTGCCGTTTGAATCGCTTCTTGCTGAAACGGTGCATACTGTACATTCAGTTGTTCTTCAATTTGACCTAACGTCTTTAACACTTCTGCTTCAGGAAATGAAGGTGTTTCCTCCTGATTCATAAGCCTGCGAATAGACTTTACAACACCTTTTTCAGAGTAGAATAACGATGCTAAATACACTCGTTCTTCTTCTATGATAACTTTCCCTTCACTTTGCATCATTTCAACGCAAGCTACAATGTCTTCCTCGGTCACTCTTCCTTCTTGATTATTTAAAAGTGACATCGTTTCTCTTACAAGTTGATTTTTCCCCATATAAACATGACCAAGTTGCAATGAAACATTCTCTAACGTATAAAAACAACCCGCACGTACACGGTCATCATGATTACCCGATATACCTAACGCACGTCCTATATCATCCGCTCTTCCAAATCCAATCCCGTCCACTTCTTCAATAAGCTTATACGGATTATTACGAATCACTTCTAATGTCATCTCTTTATATTGCTGGTAAATCTTAATAGAAAGCTTCGTTCCAAAACCGTAACCATTTAAAAAACTCATTACTTTCTCTAGTCCTTGATGTTCAACAATTGTCTCATATATTTCTTGCGCTTTTTGCTTATTGACAACACCATTTAACGCATCCGGATCATCCATAATTTTAGAGATGGCATGTTCCCCAAGATGATCCACAATTTTTTCAGCTGTACGCTTTCCTATCCCTTTAAATAAATCACTCGCTAAATATTGCACCATACCAGCTTTTGTTTGCGGCAATTCTTTCTTAAATGTTTCAACTAAATATTGTTTCCCATACTTCGGATGGTCTTTAAAATGCCCTGTCAATGTAAACACTTCATCTTCATGCATGCGGGGAAAATGACCGTTTATCATCACTTTTTTTTCGTCGTACGTTTCATTCGTCTCAATGACTTTCATACTGACAACGGAATAGAGGTTTTCTTCGTTGTGGAAAATGGTATGAAGAACTTGCGCTTTTATAAACTTTTTATCTTCCTCAAACAAATCCATTGCATGTTGATTTCCCATCTTTCCTCTCCTTTCCGGTTCGTTTCACTTTAATGAGCAGTACATCCCCCACCTATTTAGATGAGGGATAACTACCCATTAAACTATATTTTCATCTTATTCAGCTTCTTGCTCCAATAAACGAACACCATTACCAGCTAAAAAGTGATCTGGCTGAATTTCAGTTGCTTTCTTAAATAAAGTAAGAGCCTTCTCGTTATTTTCTTCAAATACGTACGCAACACCTAAATTATAATACGCATCTGCATGCTCTTCATCCATTTCTAATACCTTTTCAAAATAAGGTTTCGCCTCTTGAATATGTTCTAAACGTGCAAAGCAAAGTCCGCACTGGAACATAGCTTCTACATCGTTTTCATCTAATTCTGTTGCTCTTTGTAAAAATGGAAGTGCAAGACGATCATTTCCAAGCTGCACATGTGTAATACCTAACATAAATGTTACATCAGCTGATTGTAATCCCGCTTGCATCGCTTGTTCAAATACAGCCTTTGCCTCTGCAAATTGCTCTTGACCGTAATATACATTTCCTAATCCATAATAAGCAGCCGCAGATTTATCATCTAATTCTAATGCACGTTTATAAAATAAAATTGCTCTTTCACTATCACCTAGTACATCTAATAAGTTCGCAAAATTAATGTATCCAAGCGCATCTTTCGGATTTTCTTCGATTGCTTCTGTGAAATTTTTAGCAGCTTCTTCCCAGTTTCCTTCTTGCATATATTGAATACCTGTTTCAAGTTTGTTTGACATGTCCTTCACCTCTACAACAAATTATAACAAAGAATGTATTTTCCAAGCGAACGAAAATTCGCTTTATGTAAAAGAAACCTCTAACCGCTAATCGGCAGAGGCTTCTCATTTTATCCTAAATAATCCAATTTCTTACCACTACGATATACTTCATCAATTGTAGCACCGCCTAAGCACTCATCTCCATCATAGAAAACAACTGCTTGTCCTGGTGTAATTGCACGAATTGGCTCATCACAAAGAATACGAACTGTATTTTCATCAACGATTTGAACCGTTACTTTATTGTCTTCTTGACGATAACGGAATTTCGCTGTGCACTTAAATTCTTTTTCTTTCGCTTCATTACTTACCCAGCCGATATTCGTAGCAATAACTTCATCACCATATAGAAGCTCGTTATGGAATCCTTGATCAACATATAAAATGTTTTCTTTCAAGTCTTTCCCAACAGCAAACCACGGATCACCGTTACCACCAATACCAAGGCCATGACGTTGTCCAATTGTATAGTACATTAAACCGTCATGCTTCCCTTTCACTTCACCAGATAATGTTTGCATCACACCTGGTTGCGCTGGTAAATAGTTGCTTAAGAAATCTTTAAAGTTACGCTCACCGATAAAGCAAATACCAGTACTATCTTTCTTCGCCGCTGTCGCTAAACCAGCTTCTGTCGCCATTTCACGAATTTGCGGTTTCTTTAATTCACCTAATGGGAACATTGTTTTTGATAATTGCTCTTGGCTTAATTGATTCAAGAAATACGTTTGGTCTTTATTATCATCAACGCCGCGAAGCATTTTATATTCGCCGTCCATATAAGCAACGCGTGCATAATGACCTGTCGCTACATAATCAGCACCAAGCGCAATCGCATGCTCTAAAAATGCTTTAAATTTAATTTCTTTGTTACACATTACATCTGGGTTTGGTGTACGACCAGCTCGGTACTCATCTAAGAAGTACGTAAATACTTTATCCCAGTATTGTTTTTCAAAGTTTACTGCATAATACGGAATGCCAATTTGGTTACACACTTCAATTACATCATTGTAATCTTCTGTTGCTGTGCAGACACCATTCTCATCTGTATCATCCCAGTTTTTCATAAAAATTCCGATTACATCATAACCTTGCTCTTTTAATAAAAGAGCTGCTACAGATGAATCGACGCCACCGGACATCCCGATGACAACGCGTGTTTCTTGAGGTAGTTTGTTCATCATGTCACCTCCCATGCTAATTTTGTGTTAATCGCTTCACGATTTTCACTGTTTCGTACGCCGCTTTCTCAATTTGCTCTTTCGTATTTCCAAGTCCGAAACTAAAGCGTACGGATGAACGTATTTGATCGGAGTCTTTTCCGAACATCGCTACTAATACATGTGATGGATCAATCGAACCAGCTGTACACGCCGAGCCACTTGACACTGCAATACCAGCTATATCTAAGTTCACAAGGAACGGTTCAATGTTCATTCCTGTAAAACTGATATTAAGCACATGTGGTAAGCGATATTCTAAGTTTCCGTTTACCTCGAAAGTAATGTCTTCATTTTTGAAGACAGATACCATTATATCTTTAAACTCTTCATATTGGGCATTTTTTTGCTCACGAGTTTTTTCAGCTAACAAAATTGCATGTTGCAAACCAACGATACTCGGTACATTTTCAGTACCAGCACGGCGTTTTCTTTCTTGCTCCCCGCCTATTAATAACGGTTCAAATTTCACATTTGCACCAGCATATAGGAACCCTACACCTTTTGGTCCATTAATTTTATGAGCTGAAATCGATAATAAATCAATGCCGAACTCTTTCACATCTATTTCTACTAATCCGTAAGCTTGTACCGCATCTGTATGAAAATAAGCTTGATGCTCTTTTAGCAACTTCCCTATTTCCGCGATTGGTTGCATCGTCCCGACTTCATTATTCCCAAACATAACGGATACGAGAATCGTCTCTTCTGTTAATGCATTTTGTATGTCAGAAACTTGAACGCGTCCTGTTTCATCAACAGGTAAATATGTCACTTCAAACCCTTCGCGCTCTAACAATTCACACGTATGCAAAATCGCATGATGTTCAATTCGCGTCGTTATAATATGGTTACCTTTATGACGATTCGCACGTGCTACACCTATAAGCGCTAAATTATCAGCTTCTGTACCACCGCTCGTAAATATAATTTCATTCGGATTCGCATGAATGCTACGTGCTCCCGCGCGTCTCGCCTCATCTACTGCATGGCGCGTTTGACGTCCATAAAAGTGAATACTAGACGGGTTCCCGAATGTTTCTGTCATATATGGAATCATCTTTTCGACCACTTCTGGGTGAGTCGGAGATGTCGCAGCATGATCTAAGTAAATGCGTTCCATTAAATCTCCTTCTTTCCAAATCGTTTCACAAGGAATTAAATGTAAAACATATAGCCCCCGTGATTTTCTTCCTCATAACGTACTAAATCTTCTAACGTTGTACTATCTAACACTTCTTGCACCGCATCACGAACACGCATCCATAATTGGCGTTGTGCCGGTTCCTCTTCTTCTATCATTTCTACAACACTAATCGGACCCTCTAATACACGGATTACATCCCCAGCTGTAATGTTAGCTGGCTGATCAGACAATACATATCCGCCATATGCCCCGCGCGTACTCTTTACTAGACGAGCGTTACGAAGTGGTGAAATTAATTGCTCTAAGTAATGTTCCGATAAATCATGTGCCTGCGCAATTGATTTTAAGGAAATTGGACCTTCACCAAACTTTTTTGCAAGATCAATCATAATTGTTAAGCCGTAGCGGCCTTTCGTTGAAATCTTCATCTATTTTGCACCTCTTTTCAAATTTTCACTTCTATTGGTTATATCTTATTTATAAAAGAACACAATTTAAAATCCTATGAAATTATAGCATAATATAGTATTATAAGAAATTTCAACTTGTGTATCAAAATGATAACATAAAATCACATTGAAAAACTCGGAAATTATTACAATTGAAAGAAAAATGAAAATATTTATATTCATTTTTCCCACAAAACAGCATCCTATTTCAAATTCCACTAAAAAAAATGATACGATAGAAAGAGATTATACATTAAGGGAGACGGTAAAAATGAAACAGCCACTCGCACATCGAATGCGCCCTACAAATATTCAAGAAATTATCGGACAACAACATTTAGTTGGTGAAGGAAAAATTTTATGGCGAATGGTCCAAGCAAATCATTTTCAATCTATGATTTTATACGGCCCTCCAGGCACAGGAAAAACATCCATTGCGAGCGCAATTGCAGGAAGTACTGGAACCCCTTTTCGCCTATTAAACGCTGTTACTCATAATAAAAAAGATATGGAAGTTGTTGTACAAGAAGCAAAGATGCATCGACACCTCGTTTTAATTTTAGATGAAGTACACCGTCTAGATAAAGCAAAACAGGATTTTCTATTACCTCATTTAGAAAGCGGACTCCTTACCTTAATCGGTGCAACAACGAGTAATCCGTTCCATGCTATTAATTCTGCTATTCGAAGTCGTTGTCAAATCTTCGAATTACACGCATTAACAGAAGATGATCTTTTAATTGGCTTAAAACGAGCACTTGAAGATAAAGAAAAAGGTCTTGGGGAATATGATGTAACGGTTACGCCGGAAGCATTACATCACTTTGCAAATGCATCTGGTGGAGATATGCGTTCTGCTTATAATGCACTTGAACTAGCTGTTTTATCTAGCTTTACAACGGACGAAAAAGCTGCGTTAATTACGCTAGAAATTGCAGAAGAATGCTTGCAAAAAAAGAGCTTCGTTCACGACAAAGGTGGAGATGCTCATTATGACGTATTATCGGCATTTCAAAAATCGGTGCGCGGAAGTGATGTAAATGCAGCACTTCATTATTTAGCACGTCTTATTGAAGCTGGTGATTTACAAAGCATTGGTAGACGTCTTCTTATTATGGCATATGAAGATATCGGACTTGCTAGCCCACAAGCCGGACCGCGTACACTAGCAGCTATAGAATCAGCGGAACGAGTTGGATTCCCGGAGGCACGCATACCACTTGCAAATGCTGTTATCGAGCTTTGCTTATCACCAAAATCAAACTCAGCTTACAAAGCACTTGATACTGCATTACACGATTTACGTAACGGTCAAACAGGCGACATTCCAAGTCATTTAAAAGATAGTCATTACAAAGGCGCAGAATCACTTGGAAGAGGCATTGGATACTTGTATCCACACGACCATCCAAATGGATGGGTACAACAACAATACTTACCTGATAAAATAAAAAACAAACAATATTATAAACCGAAAACGACAGGGAAATTTGAGCAAGCACTTTCTACTGTATATGAAAGATTACAAAGTTCGAATAAAACGAAAAATAAAGGGTAACCTAAGCGAAAACGTCACCATTATGGAGGCTTCGCTTATGAAAACACGTCAAGATGCATGGACAAAAGAAGACGATCTCCTTTTAGCAGAAACTGTTTTACGACATATTCGCAGCGGTAGCACACAAATAAAAGCATTCGATGAAGTCGGCGATACATTGAATCGCACTTCCGCAGCTTGCGGATTTAGATGGAATGCTGAAGTAAGACCGAATTACGAAGATGCGGTGCAACTTGCAAAAAAACAACGTAAAGAATTAAAACGCTCTGAAGCTAAAATAGAAAAAGAGCATTTCACGCAAACGAAACAACTCGTAATTGATGCCGAGTTTTCAGAAGATATTATGCCAAACAAACAGGATCTTACAATGCAACATGTCATCTCGTTTTTGCAAAACTTAGAGCATACCAACCCTTCACTCGCAAAGTTACAAACTGAAAATGAAGTATTACAAGCTCAGCTCACGACTTTGAAAAAAACGAATCATGAACTGGAAGCAAAATTAGCGGTACTCTCAAAAAAACAACAAGCAATAGAAGAAGATTATGCAATGCTTGTTAGAATTATGGACCGTGCTCGAAAACTCGTTTCGGTTGAAGAACAAGAGGAACAGATCGCTCCCATTTTCAAAACAGATCAAAATGGAAATTTAGATATTATTTATTCTGCAGAGAATTAAAACAGGGACGTCACTTTTTTGACTAAGTGACGTCCCTGTTTGTTTCTTTGGTGGAGAGTATATATGTATGTGTCGGTAAATGAAATTACACCGACGATTTTTCAAATATATCTATCGTAACTCAAAATATATCAACAATTTTTTTAATATATCGATGATTCGACAAGAAATATCCCTCCCTATCACACAAGAAAACTCTCGGTATAGATTAGATATTTTTTACTAAAATGTTATTATAAACATATACATTTTAAGGGCGATGGTTGCTATTTCATTAATAGTCTTCAAAATAACACTCGGTATTCTCGTTCTAATATTAGGTCTTTTTACCATTAAGAGTTTAAAAAAGACTTCCGCCTATAAGTCGGATAAATACGATTATTCTTTATTAGGATTACTTACATTCGAATTATTAGTATTGCAAATATATGCAATTCTTTAAAACATAATAGAAAAAGCATATACCCTTGACGGATATATGCTTTCTTTTTATTCTTGCCCTACACGCTTCACTTGAACGTTTTTAATACGTTCACGTACAACGTGACTTGCCATGATTAGGCCTGCCACAGATGGTACGAATGCATTTGATGAAGGTGGTAATTTCGCTTTACGAATTTTTGCATTTTCGTCTGGTACGATTTCTTTACGTACTTCTTCACGAATTACGATTGGGTTTTCGTCAGAGAAGACAACTTTTACACCTTTTTTAATACCATCTTTACGAAGCTTCGTACGAATTACTTTCGCAATTGGATCTGTATGTGTTTTAGAAATGTCCGCAATACGGAAACGAGTTGGGTCCATTTTATTTGCTGCACCCATGCATGAGATAATTTTAATTTTTCGACGTAAGCATTGTTTAATTAAATGAATTTTGAACGTAATCGTATCAGATGCATCTACTACGAAATCCAATCCATGTTTGAAGAACTCTTCATATGTTTCATCAGTATAAAACATTTCTAGTCCAATTACTTCACACTCTGGATTAATGTCTGCGATACGCTCTTTCATTAATTCTACTTTTGAACGTCCTACAGTAGATACTAACGCGTGAATTTGACGGTTTACGTTTGTAATATCTACAACGTCTTTATCGACTAATACGAGACGTCCTACGCCAGAACGTGCTAACGCCTCTGCCGAAAATGACCCTACGCCGCCAATTCCTAAAATACCGACTGTACTATTTTTTAATATTTCAAGTCCTTCTTTACCGAAGGCTAATTCATTACGTGAAAATTGATGTAACATTCAGCTCTACACTCCTATTACAAAAATGGTCTATCATGTATTCTAGCGTTTTTCCGACTATTTGTATAGAAAAAGTTATAGAATTCCTAAAAATACATATTTCGAGAATAAAAACATAATGTAAACCGGCTTTTATTTTTTCCTAAATATCCGTTTAAAAAGGAGGATTCAGAGAACCGAGCATACGTAACGATGAGATGCGACAGTTATCTAAACCGGACTTTTTAAACAACCTCTCAAAAAAAGTCTAGACGGCTATAGTATAACCATCTAGACTTTATTCTTACTTTTCTTCTTTTAAGCTTAATTTTAAGTTTAACTCTTCAAGCTGTGCTTCTGCTACTGGGCTTGGAGCTTCTGTTAATAAGCAGCTTGCGCTTGCTGTTTTCGGAAATGCAATTGTATCACGAAGGTTCGTACGGCCTGCAAGTAACATAACAAGACGGTCTAAACCTAATGCGATACCACCGTGTGGTGGAGTACCGTATTCGAATGCTTCTAATAAGAATCCGAATTGCTCTTGTGCTTCTTCTTGTGAGAATCCAAGTGCTTTGAACATTTTTTCTTGTACGTCACGCTCGTAAATACGAAGTGATCCACCGCCAAGCTCATAACCATTTAATACAAGGTCATATGCTTGTGCACGTGCTTTTTCTGGTGCCGTTTCTAATAACTCAACATCTTCACGGAATGGCATTGTGAATGGGTGGTGAGCTGCGAAGTAACGATCTGCATCTTCATCGTACTCAAGAAGTGGCCAATCCGTTACCCATAGGAAGTTAAATTTACTTTCGTCAATTAACTCAAGCTCTTTACCTAGACGTAAACGAAGTGCACCTAAGCTATCTGCAACAACGCTCTTCTTATCTGCTACGAATAGTAATAAGTCGCCAGCAGTAGCTTCTAATGTAGCCATTAACGCGTTTGCTTCTTCTTCACCGAAGAATTTCGCAATCGGTCCTTTTAAGCCGTCCTCTTCCACTTTAAGCCAAGCTAGACCTTTTGCACCGTATACTTTTACGAATTCAGTTAATGCATCGATATCTTTACGAGAGTATTTGCTCGCAGCACCTTTTGCATTAATTGCTTTTACTTGTCCGCCGCTTTCTACAGCACTTGTAAATACTTTAAAACCACAACCTACTGCAAATTCAGATAGGTCTGTTAGTTCCATTTCAAAGCGTGTATCTGGCTTATCAGAACCGTAACGAGCCATTGCATCAGCATATTTCATACGAGGGAATGGTGCACTCACTTCTACACCTTTTGCATCCTTCATAACTTTCGTCATCATGCGCTCCATCATATCTAAAATTTCATCTTGTGTTAAGAATGAAGCTTCGATATCGATTTGCGTGAATTCTGGTTGACGGTCTGCACGTAAATCTTCGTCACGGAAACAACGTGCTACTTGATAGTAACGCTCAAATCCGCCGACCATAAGAAGCTGTTTAAATAATTGTGGAGACTGTGGTAACGCATAGAATTCACCATCATGTACACGACTTGGTACTAAATAGTCACGAGCTCCTTCTGGTGTACTCTTCGTTAAAATTGGTGTTTCCACTTCTAAGAACTCTTCTGTGTCTAAGAAGTTACGAATTGTTTTCGTTACGTCGTGACGCATTTTGAATGTGTTAAACATTGCAGGACGACGTAAGTCTAAATAACGATATTTTAAACGCACATCTTCTGATGCATCTGTATCATCAGCAATAATGATTGGCGTTGTTTTTGCTGCATTTAATACGTTTACTTTCGTTGCTTGTACTTCAATACGACCCGTTGCCATATTGTCATTAATTGCGCCTTCACCACGCTCAACAACTGTACCTTCTACGTGCAATACGTATTCACTACGAATAGTTTCTGCTATTTCTAACGCTTCTTTTGATGTTTCTGGGTTAAATACAACTTGCACGATACCTGTACGGTCACGTAAGTCGATAAAGATTAATCCACCTAAATCACGGCGTTTTTGTACCCAACCTTTTAATTGAACTGTTTGTCCAACTGCTTCTACTGTTACTTTTCCACATGCATGTGTTCTTTCAGCCACTGTAAGTTCCCCCTATATTAATTTCTCTGCTACGTATGAAGCAAATACATCTAATGCTACTTCTTCTTGTTCCCCTGTTGCCATATCTTTTAAGTTAATGATGCCTTTATCTAGCTCATCTTCCCCTAATACAGCTACAAATTTCGCCTTTAGACGATCTGCTGATTTAAATTGTGCTTTCATTTTACGGTCTAAATAATCTTTTTCAACTGATAATCCAGCTTTACGAAGATCAAACGCAACTTTCGCAGCATGGTCTTTCGCTTTTTCACCAAGCGCTACAACGTAGCAATCAATACTATGTTCAATTGGTAATTCGATGTTTTCAGCTTTTAGCGCCATAATTAAACGTTCGATACTCATCGCAAAACCGATACCTGGCATTTCTGGTCCACCGATTTCTTGTACAAGCCCGTTATAACGTCCACCACCGCTTAATGTAGTGATAGCACCGAAACCTTCTGCCTCACTCATAATTTCAAAAACAGTGTGTTGGTAGTAGTCTAAACCACGTACTAAGTTCGGATCTTTTTCAAATGGAACATCCATCATCGTTAATAGTTCTTGAACTTTGTCGTAGTATACTGCTGAATCTTCGTTTAAGTATTCTGTAATAGATGGTGCTGTTCCCATTAATTCATGGTTACGGTCCTTCTTACAATCTAAAATACGAAGAGGATTCTTTTCTAAACGAGATTGGCAGTCAGAACAGAACTCACCGATACGTGGCTCGAAGTGTGCGATTAACGCATCACGGTGCGCTTGACGGCTCGCCGCATCACCTAAGCTGTTTAATACAACTTTAATATTTTTTAAGCCCATGCCGCGGTAAAACTCTACAGCAAGTGCAATTACTTCTGCATCAATCGCAGGATCGTTACTACCGATTGCTTCAATACCGAATTGTACGAATTGACGATAGCGACCTGCTTGTGGTCTTTCGTAACGGAACATTTGACCAATATAGTATAATTTCGTTGGTTGTGTTGCATCACCGAACATTTTGTTTTCAACGTAAGAACGTACAACAGGTGCAGTACCTTCTGGACGTAATGTTAAACTGCGCTCTCCACGATCTTGGAATGAGTACATTTCTTTTTGTACGATATCTGTCGTATCACCAACACCACGTAAAAATAGCTCAGTGTGTTCAAAAATTGGTGTACGAATTTCTTTATAGTTGTAACGACGGCAAATTTCGCGTGCTTGCCCTTCGATATACTGCCATAACTCAACAGTGCCTGGAAGAATATCTTGCGTTCCGCGTGGGATTTGAATAGACATATTCAGTTCCTCCTCAAATTGTTTTAATCTTAATAAAAATAAAAAAACTCCCGCCTCTACTGTTTGAACAGTAGGGACGAGAGTATTATACCCGTGGTGCCACCCTAATTGAAGCACGTATGCTTCCACTTTTTTAATAACGCTTAAATGTGCGTTCATCCCTACTAAGCATATATGCCGTTCAAGTTGAAACCTCTAGAGTGTCATTCAATCAGTCATCATGCAGAAATGTTTTCAGCCTAAGACATTTCTTCTCTTTCCATGTGTGTCTCATTTACTCTTCTCTATCAACGGTTATATTCATATGTAAATATAAAATTACTATACGTTTGTTGAGTAGGATTGTCAAGTACTCTAAGAGCGTTCAATCTGCTTCTTTAGACGCTTTACATCTTGAAGAGAAATCCCAAACTCAGAAGCAAGTTCCATTGAAGTATTGTTTTGCTCTTTTGAAATAAAATCATGAAAATTTACGTTAAACAGTTGATTTGCACCATTTGTAACAGAATGCCCTTTTTCGTTCATACGCATACGTATATCCCTCACATTCAATATAGATGTTTTACTTTTTATTGTTCCATATTGATGAAAGAGTTATACATAACTGAAACAGCTATTAATTCCAAATAAAGTAAAACTTTAATGAATAAGGGTTTTGTCCATCGCCACTCATTATTAGCCCTCACTAATCAGGCTTCGACGGGCAGTGGATCTCCCACAAATAGCGAGATAAATGAACAAAACATACAACAATGTATAAAAAAGAAGGGATTATATAATCCCCTCTTTTTTAAGCAACACTATTTACTATCCACAATTAAGGTCACCGGACCATCATTGATTAAAGAAACATCCATCATTGCTCCGAACTTCCCTGTTTCTACATGCAATCCTTGCTTACGAACTTCCTCATTAAAGAAATCATATAAACGCTCTGCATAATCAGGTTTGGCAGCATCCATAAAGTTGGGACGTCTTCCCTTGCGACAATCTCCGTATAATGTGAATTGCGAAATTGATAGAACTTGTCCTTCTACATCAAGTACAGAATGGTTCATCTTTCCACTCTCATCTTCAAAAATACGTAAGTTCGCAATTTTTTCTGCAATGTAAGTTGCATCTTTTTCTGTATCTTCATGCGTAATGCCAACTAGTAATGTTAAACCGAACGGAATTTGTCCTACGATCTCACCGTCTACTGTGACAGACGCTTCTTTTGATCGTTGTAAAACAACTCTCATCTTTTCTACACTCCCTATTAATGCATCATGCGTCGTACTGCATAAATTTCTGGAACACGTTTAATGCGTTCTACTACTTTTTTCAAGTGCTGTAAGTTACGAATAGAGATTGACATATTAATTGTCGCCATCTTATTACGGTCACTTCTACCAGAAACTGCCGAAATATACGTTTTCGTCTCTGTAACAGCTTGTAATACTTCATTTAATAAGCCACGGCGATCGTAACCTGAAATTTCAATATCAACGTTATACTCAATTTCTTTTTCAGGACTACCTTCCCACTCTACTTCCAATAAACGTTCTATAGCTTCTTCTGTATGAACATTTACACAATCACGGCGGTGAATCGATACACCTCGGCCTTTCGTAATATACCCAACGATATCATCACCTGGTACTGGGTTACAGCATTTTGATAAACGAATTAATAAATTATCCGCACCACTTACTTTAACGCCAGAATCCCATTTTCGAATTTTCATCGGTTTACGAACTTCTTTAACTTCAACGATTTCTTCTTCTTCACGTTGCTTACGGAATTTGTCCGTTAGTCGCGTAACAATTTGCGACGCTGTAATCCCGCTATATCCAACTGCTGCAAACATATCTTCTTCATTTGCAAAATTGAACTTCTCGGCAACACGTTTTAAATTGTCAGGAGCTAACACTTCTTTCATCTCATACTCTAGGCTACGCACTTCTTTTTCAACAAGTTCACGGCCTTTTTCAATATTTTCATCTCTACGTTGCTTCTTAAAGAATTGACGTATTTTGTTTTTCGCATGAGATGTTTGAGCAAGTTTCACCCAGTCTTGACTTGGCCCATACGAATGTTTCGATGTTAAAATTTCAATGATGTCACCAGTTTTTAATTTATAATCAAGCGTCACCATTTTGCCGTTTACTTTTGCACCAATTGTTTTATTTCCAATCTCCGAATGGACACGATACGAAAAGTCAATCGGAACAGATCCAAGTGGCAATTCCATTACGTCGCCTTTCGGTGTAAAGACGAATACCATGTCAGAGAATAAATCAATTTTTAATGACTCCATAAACTCTTCTGCATTAGAAGCTTCATTTTGCCATTCTAATATTTGACGGAACCATGTAAGTTTCTTCTCTAATGTACCTGTTGTTTCTGCTGTTTTTCCTTCTTTATACGCCCAGTGCGCCGCGATCCCGAATTCTGCAATCTCATGCATTTCTTTCGTACGAATTTGCACTTCAAGCGGATCACCTTTCGGCCCAATTACAGTCGTATGAAGAGATTGATATAGATTTGCTTTCGGCATCGCAATATAATCTTTAAAACGACCTGGCATCGGCTTCCAGCACGTATGAATAATTCCAAGTACCGCATAACAATCTTTAATACTATTTACAACGACACGTACAGCTAATAAATCGTAAATTTCATTGAACTGTTTATTTTGCAGTGCCATTTTACGATAAATACTGTAAATATGCTTTGGTCTTCCAGAAATCTCAGGTTGAATTGCAACTTCTTTTAATTTCTCACGAATACCAGTCATTACTTCGTCTAAATATTCTTCACGCTCTGCACGTTTACGCTTCATTAAATTTACAATACGATAGTATTGCTGTGGATTTAAATAGCGAAGTGACGTATCCTCTAGCTCCCATTTAATAGTACTAATTCCGAGTCTATGTGCTAAAGGTGCAAAGATTTCTAACGTTTCATTTGCAATGCGACGCTGCTTCTCTTGAGGCAAATGTTTCAATGTACGCATGTTATGAAGACGATCAGCTAGTTTAATTAAAATAACTCGAATATCTTGAGCCATTGCAATAAACATTTTGCGATGGTTTTCTGCTTGTTGTTGCTCATGAGATTTATATTTAATCTTTCCAAGCTTTGTTACACCATCGACAAGCATAGCAATTTCTTTATTAAATTCCCGTTCAATATCTTCTAATGTAATTTCTGTATCTTCCACTACATCATGTAAGAAACCTGCTGATACTGTAGCTGGATCCATGTGTAAATCAACTAAAATACCTGCAACTTGAATTGGATGAATAATGTACGGTTCACCCGATTTTCTGTATTGTTCGCTATGCGCATCACGTGCATATTCATAGGCACGTGCCACTAGCTCAATATCTTCATCTGCTAAATATTGACTTGCTTTCTCGAGTACCTGTTCAGCTGTTAGTACCTGCTCATTTGCCATCGAATCACCTTTTATTGAAAATTGACTTTATCTTAATTAAGTAGAATAAATTATATTCTATCATTATAACCTAATGATTGTGAATTGTGAAAAGGAAAAGATTTTACTGACATTTTACCTTATTTTTTTGTGCAATTATACAAAAGTACCCGCTCCTCTCCAAGAGATTCACGGGTACTTTTTATCACCGTAGTTTTACCTATATAGTGATTAGTATTTTTCTAATACTAATACATCGTAACCATCTAACATTTTACGACCATCTAAGTAAGTAAGCTCTACTAAGAATGCAATTCCTGCTACAACTCCGCCAAGTTCTTCAACTAGCTTAATTGTCGCTTCAATTGTTCCACCTGTAGCTAATAGATCATCTGTAATTAATACGCGTTGACCTGGCTTAATTGCATCTTTATGGATTGTTAAAACATCTTTACCATATTCTTTACCGTAATCAACTGTAATTACTTCACGTGGTAATTTCCCTAATTTACGAACTGGTGCAAAACCTACTTCTAACGCATAAGAAACTGGGCAACCGATAATAAAGCCACGTGCTTCTGGCCCTACTACAACGTCAATGTCTCTTTTCTTTGCATACTCAACGATTGCATCTGTTGCTGCTTTGTATGCTTTACCATCGTTCATTAACGGTGTAATGTCTTTAAATACAATACCTTCTTTTGGATAATCCGGTACAATTGCGATATGTTGCTTGAAATCCATATTTCTGAATCCTCCTCAGATCTAAAAGGTTTGTAAATACAAATCCTTTACCCTAACTGTTCTACTTCTTTATGATTACGAATCGTTTCAAACCATGTATATAGTTGCTGATATGTGCTATAAACCAATTCTTTTTCTAATTGTAAGTGGTTCATTTTCTCACGATATGTGTTCGATTCAATTAAATCACGCTTTTGTTTTTTGTCTGCCATAAAAATGACGCCATCTTTTATTGTAACAAATTCTAACTCAAAAAACACCTGTGTCATGAAATTTACTGTATCTTTTGACCAACCTTTATGTCGACATAGTTGTTCTCCATATTGTCTTAAAGAAAATGGTGCTTTTTGGCTCAAGAAAGAATAGTACCATTTAAAATGTTCCCTCGTTGGAACAGTACTAAATAAATGATTATTCTCTTGATAAAATAGCGTATAAATTCGCGACGGGAACCCCACTTTAAATAAATCTCGTAATTCATCTGTTCCTTTTGGCAAATCAAGTAACACGATGTATTGATCGTCTAAATGAGTTACTTCTGATGCATGCATCATATGCTCTTTAAAGTCTTCTAAAGAAAATTTATTCAATACCTCTTCAGAAAAATACACCATCGTTATTTTTTCTTTCGGAAGTTCTGATACATTCGCTTCTACGTTACGCATACTACGCCAATCAAATAATTGCCACGCCTCTACAGCAATATCTTGTACCATTAATTGCGGCTTCTTAAAATTATTCCATTCATTGATAGATGCTTCCCCTATTACAGATACCTTTGCAACTGGAGAAATTTCTTTCGCATACGCACCAAATCCAAATCCGATTGTATCCAGTGTCGCTTGTCCATCGCGAAGAGCCATTTTCAAATGAGAGCCATCTGATCCGATTGCACGAATACTTTCTAACTCTGCATCCTTCACTGCAATACGCGGTTTTGGATTTCCAACACCAAATGGCGCTAATTTTTGCATGTCTTCAATTGCTGCCAGTGTTACATCCTCCACTTTACAAAAGACATCAACAGCTGTAATTGGAATAAAATCTTCTTCTGTTAAAATTACCTCTGCTTGTTCATTTAAGCGGCGGCGCAATTCATCTACATCATTCATATGTAGCGTCATTCCCGCTGCCATCGGATGCCCTCCGAAGTGTGGCAATAACTCTCTACAATCTGACAAGTTTGCAAACAAATCAAATCCTGCAATACTACGTGCTGAACCTTTTGCTGTTTCTTTTACAGGATCAATGCATAATACAATCGTTGGACGATAAAAACGTTCCACTAATTTAGATGCGACAATTCCGATTACACCTGGATTCCAGCCTTCTTTTGCCAGTACTAGTACTTTATTGTCTTCTGGGGGGAAATTATTTTCCACTTCAGCGATAGCTTCTTCTGTAATTTGCTTTACAATATCTTTTCGCAGTTTGTTCAGCTCATCAATTTCTTCAGCTAGCTCTTTCGCTTCTTCTGGATCATCTGATAATAAAAGATGTACAGCCGGCGTAGCATCTTCTAAACGACCAACTGCATTAATACGTGGTGCGAGTGAGAATCCAATGCTCTCTTCTGTAATTTCACTTTGCGAAACGTTAGCAACTTTAAATAGCGCCTTTAGTCCGATATTTTTCGTCATGCGCATATGTTTTAAACCGCGCTTCACTAGCAATCTATTCTCACCATGAAGTGACACTAAATCGGCTACTGTACCAATTACTGCAATTTCTAATAAATGTTCTGGTACACGACCTAGTAGTGCATGTGCAACTTTAAATGCAACACCTACACCAGCTAAATAGTGAAACGGATATACACCGCCATCTAATTTCGGATGAATAATCGCAAGTGCTTCTGGCAATTCTGGTGGTGGCTCATGGTGATCTGTAATAATAAGATCTATTCCAAGCTCCTTCGCTACCTTCGCTTCATGTACTGCTGCGATACCAGTATCGACAGTAATAATTAGTGAGAATCCTGCGCTATGCGCCCAACGAAATGCTTCTTCGTTTGGTCCATAACCTTCTGTGAAACGGTTTGGGATATAAAATTCTACATTTGCACCTAATTCTTGCAAAGCAAGATATAACACAGTCGTACTACTTACTCCGTCCGCATCGTAGTCACCAAATATTAATATTTGCTCTCCATTTTGAATCGCCTTATTGACACGTTCTACCGTTCTATCCATTCCTTCTAATAAAAATGGATCATGAAATTCTTGATTTTCTGTATTTAAAAAATCTAAAATCTTATCTTCTGTATCTAGTCCTCTACCGAGGAATAACGAAACGACAAGTGGTGATAATTTTAATTTACTTGCTAATTCACTCACTCGCTCGTCATTATATTCTTTTTCTTTCCAACGCGTCTTCGGTTGTAACACGAAATCACCCCTTAACCTGTTCATTATACAAGACAGATTAAGGGGTGACAATATAATGCAAACTACGCTGCAATATCTATATACTAAAATGTTAATAATGTTTAATTTGGAGAATACGGATTTATATGTACAAACACATTTTGTACGTTATCTTGTTCCATAAGCGTTTCTTTCACATGCTTTCCAATGCGGTGCCCTTCTTCTACAGTAATGTATGGATCTACAGAAACTTTAATATCGACAATAACGTAATGACCATGCTCCCTTGCATATAAAGAACCGATTTTTTTCACACCGTCTATTTGAAGTACTGCTTCTCTAAGCGGAACAACATCTTCCTCATGAAGAACATGATCAAGCGTTGCATGAATTGCTTCTGCCCCAATACTCCATGCCATTTTTGCAACAAGAAGTGAAACAAATAATCCTGCAATTGGATCGGCATATACAAGCCAATCTAACCCGAGCTTACCACCAATAATCGCTGCACAAATACCGATTAAAGCTGCAATTGAAGAAAATACATCCGAACGATGTTCATATGCATTTGCAATAATTGCATCACTATTTACCCTCTTCCCTAATCGGAATTTATATTGAAACATTCCTTCTTTCACGATAATTGAAAGAACAACAGCAAAAATCGTAATTCCCTTCGGTGGTTCTAGTTCCTGCGAAAAAGCTTTTATAGACGAAATCGCTATCTCGATTCCCACAATAAATAATAATACTGCAACAATAATCGCTGAAATCGATTCCGCTTTACCATGACCGTACGGGTGGTCTTCATCGGGCGGTTGCTTCGCTGCTCGCAATCCAAACAATACAGCTAGTGAACCAATTACATCTGATGCAGAATGCACGGCATCCGCTAATAGCGCTTTACTGTTCCCAATATAACCAATTACCGCCTTTACAATCGCTAATATAATATTACCAACGATCCCGACAATAGCACCAAACTCGGCCTGTTTAAAACGTTCATCTTTTTCCATAATTAAAATCCCTTCTTTTCTTAACCTATCTTTTTATTGTAACAAAAACAGTGATAACAACACCAGTTTTCCCCATATCCCTTCTGTTAAAAAGTTGCTATCTTATTGTATCCACAAACGAAAAAAGAGATGCCTCATAAAGAGACATCATCTTTTTTATACTTGCGGTTCAGATTCTACTTTCTCAACCTTTTTCTTGTTTTTGCCCTTTTTCAAACGACGGTTTTCAAGCATTAACCAAATTTGAGAAGCAACGAAAACAGAAGAGTACGTACCTACAACTAATCCAACAAGTAACGCAAACGAGAAGTTACGTAATGACTCACTACCGAAGATAAGTAACGCAATTACCGGGAATAACACTGTTAATACGGTGTTAATCGAACGGCCAAGCGTTTGGCGAATACTTGCATTTACGATTTCTTCTAAGTCTTTTATATCGCGAACTCGTTTTTTCTGTTTGTATAATTCACGGTTTCTATCAAATGTAACAATTGAGTCATTAATAGAATAACCGATGATTGTTAACACTGCAGCGATAAACGTTAAGTCTACCTCTAATTGGAAAATACTAAATATAACAACCATAACGAATGCGTCATGTAATAATGCAAGTACTGCAGATAATGCGTACGTAAATCTGAATCGAATACTTACGTATAAAATGATAACCGCAGAAGCAATTAATACTGCGATAAATGCATTTCGTGCAATTTCTTTACCAATTGTCGGTGAAACTGTACTTACATTTGGATCTGTACCATATTTATCGTGGAAGAATGTTTTTGTTTTCGCAATTTCATCTTTTGATAGAACACCTAATGTACGAACTGCGAATCCTTTATTGTCATCTCCAGTCGGTACAATATTTTCTTCCTTCACATCAATTTTCAATTCTTTAAAATCTTTATTAACATCAGACACAGTAAGTGCTTGTTTTGATTGCAAGTCGATACGTGTACCACTCGCAAAATCAATACCAAGATTCAATTTGAAAATCGGTAGTATAATTGCACCTGCAATTACAACTACAATCGAGAAAACAAGGAATTTATGACCGATATTTACGAAGTTAATACGATCAAATCTTGTCGGTGGATGTACTACACCTTTTGTTAATGGAATAATATCCTTTTGTTTCACACCAAAGTATCCTGGCTTTTTATCGAAGTAACGACTCTTTACAAGTAAACCTAGTAAGAAACGAGTACCGAATACGTTCGTAACGAAACCAACTAAAATACTTACGATTAAACTTGTTGCGAATCCTTTTACAGAGCTATTACCATAAACGAATAATACACCAGCCGCTGCAAGAGTCGTAACGTTTGCATCTAAAATTGTCGCTAATGAACGATGATTACCAGCACGGAATGCTGACATCATTGACTTACCAATTTTCAGCTCTTCTTTCAGTCTCTCGTACGTAATAATATTCGCATCAACTGCGATACCTACCCCGAGCACTAATGCCGCAATACCTGGTAATGTCAGAACCGCATGCATCCAGTTAAATACGAGTAGCGTAACAAAAATGTATAGACCTAGCATAATAACCGCTACAATTCCTGGTAAACGGTAGTATACAAGCATAAATAAGAAAATAAGAGCGATACCAATCGCACTAGCGAAAATTGTTTGCTCTAACGCTTGTTGACCAAATTTCGCTCCAACTGATGTTGAATACATTTCTTTTAAATCAACAGGAAGTGCACCTGCATTTAATAAAGATGACAGTTGTTTCGCACTTTCAACTGTGAAGTTTCCACCTACGATAGATACTTCAGCTTGATTAAACACTTGGCTTACTGTTGCTGCTGATAAGAACTTCGGATTCGGTTTTGCAGACTCTGCTTTATACGAATCTTTTCCTTCTTCAAAGTCAAGCCAAATTACCATTAAATTCGTTGGTGGTGGCATTTTTGAAATTTTTTCAGTTACTTCACGGAATCTATCAGCGCTTTTTAGTGTAAGACCTACGCTCGCACGGCCTTGCTCATCAAATGTTTGTTTCGCTCCGCCGCCTTTTAAATCCGTTCCATCCATAAGAAGGTTGTCATCTACATCACGGAATGTTAATTTCGCTTGTGTTGATAACATTTCACGTGCTTTTTGCTGATCTTGTACACCAGCAAGCTGTACGCGAATTCGATCTTGTCCTTCAATTTGAATATTCGGCTCACTTACACCAAGAACATTGACACGATTTTCAAGAGCACCTACTGTACTTACAAGTGCCTCTCGGTCGATTTTATCACCTTTTTTGGCTGGTTTTACTTCATACAGAATTTCAAAACCACCGCGAAGGTCTAGTCCTAGACTAATTCCTTTTGCTATGTCTTTTCCTGCCGCACCAATTACTCCACCGATTAATAAAACGATGAGGAAAAAGGCGGCAATTCTCGTACCACGCTTTGCCATATGTACCCTCTTTCTGCTACTAACACTTTAAATAAATCTCTTACGATTCACTTTTACACGTATGCATACGCCTAGTTAGTAGACTTCCTTTCTATAATTTTGCTAGTTCATCACTAGCTGTGTCGGTAAGTTTTTCACAATACCTACACTTTCATTATTTATTTTTTCTCTTCACTACCCCCTTTATATATAATCTTAGACATAATTATTTCCTCATTATCAATACCTATCATTATACTGCAAAAGGAAGAACAAACCAATTGCAGTCGGTTATTTATTTTCATATTCATCAAATGACCAAAGTGGCGCTTGATATGCTTCAACAGTTAAATAATTCATATATTCATTAGTACTTACTCTTAATACATCATTTACTAATTCATATAATCTAACATCACCGTTTATTTTTTTCCACTTCTTCACTTTAAGAAACTTCCAAATATCATCATCTGTTACTCGGTCATAACCGAACATGTGAAACTCTTCTACTTTGCTTTCTAAAACGACTTGTAACTGTCCGCGGTATGATTCTACCAAAGCCTCTTTTTCTAACATACATAAACATCTCCTTCTTATTTCAGCACGAAAAGTCGCTTTTAATCCCGCTCTAATGGACAGCAATAACTACTTTCAAGAGCACTCTCATACTTCACTCTCTTAAATGCTTGTCATTCTTGTCTCATACGTGCATATAAATTATTGTAAATCATTCCACTGATTTTGAGAAGGTAGGAGAAGACCATGACGAGACAAAGCTTTTTAAAAGGCGCATTTATTTTAATGATAGCCGGCTTTATTACCAAAATCCTTGGATTTATTAACCGGATTGTAATGGCACGTATTTTAGGGGAAGAAGGTGTTGGCCTTTATATGATGGCCGTTCCTACATTCATTCTAGCAATTACATTAACACAAATCGGCCTTCCTGTCGCAATCGCAAAATTTGTAGCAGAAGCGGAAGCTGTGAACGATAAACAAAGAGTTAAAAAAATATTAACAGTATCATTAGCTGTTACATCCGTTATTAGTATCATTTTAACAATCGGAATTATGCTCCTCACACCTATTTTAGCAAAAACATTATTAACTGATGAACGAACGTACTATCCATTAATGGCCATTTTACCTGTCGTTCCTGTTATTGCTGTTTCTTCTGTTTTACGCGGTTATTTCCAAGGGAAACAAAATATGAAACCTAGCGCTTATGCTCAAGTTATAGAACAAGTTGTCCGCATTACAATTATCGCTATATGCATTCAGTTATTTTTACCTTACGGTGTAGAATATGCTGCAGCTGGCGCTATGTTATCAGCCGTTCTCGGTGAAGTTGCATCGTTATTATTTTTACTCACTTTATTCCAGCGCGAAAAACATTTATCTATACGCTCTGGATTTTTCACTACTGTAAAGGAAAGCAAGGGTACATTTTATTCTCTTATGGATATTGCCCTTCCAACTACAGGAAGTCGTTTAATCGGTTCCGTTTCATATTTTTTTGAACCTATCGTTGTTATGCAAAGCTTAGCGATTGCCGGAGTTGCTGCCTCTGTCGCAACCCAGCAATACGGTATATTAAACGGTTATGCATTCCCACTTCTATCACTGCCAGCCTTTATTACATACGCTCTTTCTACAGCACTCGTTCCATCTATTAGTGAAGCGATGGCTAAAAGACAGCATAAATTAGTGGAACACCGCCTCCAACAAGCTCTTCGGATCTCATTAATTACTGGTGGGTGGTCAGTCGTTATATTATACGTATTCGCTTCTCCTATTTTAACTCTTATGTATGGATCGGATAGTGCAACAGCATTTATCCAGCTTCTTGCACCTTGCTTTTTATTTCATTACTTTCAAAGTCCACTTACCTCTGTTTTACAAGCTTTAAACTTAGCAAGAGCTGCAATGATGAATACATTTATTGGCGCCATCGTGAAATTAATCGTTATTTTTGTACTAGCTTCAAGGCCAGATTTTCAAATGATGGGGGTTGCCCTTGCAATTGCAGCAAATATAGTGACGGTAACATTCCTTCATTACGCTACTGTTTTAAAGAAAATTACATTTACCATTTACGCAAAAGACTACATTTTCGGCGGACTTGCTATCGGTATTGCAGGCGCTTTCGGTTTTTACCTTCATAAATATATAATTTTCTCTCATTCACTCGGCGTACAAACATTATGGGAAATCAATTTAACAACAATCGTTTATATTATCCTCCTCTTCACTTTCAAACTCATTCGAAAAGAAGAGTTAAGTCGACTTCCAATCATTCGAAAACTTTCATTTTTGAAGTAAACGGGCTTACTATTTCATATAGTAAGCCTCTAGTTTTCTTTCAAATCAACAAAAAATTGTCCGTTTTGAAAGCTGCAGTATAAAATTTGTGTGATATCGTTATAACCTAAGTTTTTTAATTTTCCAATGAGCCATTCGTCTGTATGTTCAATCATTTGTAAATGATTCAATTGAATTTCTCCATCAATAATAAGAGGAAGAGTAAACTGCAATGTATCCTGTTTACCTTTTTGTTTTTGAAAGACAGATAACTTCCCAGATGGTTCTAAAATAGCGTATTCTACATCTCGGATATCTCCAACTCCTTGCTCCCTTAATTGCATCAATAAATCATCTATATTATAACGCTGCTTTCTCATCTTCTTTTCATCAATTTTCCCCGCATTTACAAGAATAGCCGGCTCACCTTCTATTAAATGCCGAAATCGTTGAAACTTTAATGAAATGACTGACAAAATAATCTGTATACACATAAGAAAAGTCATCGGAACTAATTGGTGCCAAAGTGATTTATCGGTATTTTCAATTGCGACTACAGCCATTTCCCCAAGCATAATGAATACGACTAAATCTAATACACTTAACTCTCCAATTTCACGTTTACCCATAAGACGAAAAATAATTAATATGATGATATACAAAAGCATCGTCCGGCCAATGATTGATACCCATTCCATTTCTACATCTCCTTTTTTACGTATAGACTCCCCTATAAAAAATAAACTAGTCTAACTTGGGCAAAAAGAAAATATGCTTGTATTAAAAAGGGGGAATGTATAAATGGATGGAACGAAAAAATTATCAACCGCAATCGGCTTTGGTATCATTACCTTATTAATTTTTGCATCAATTATTAGCATGGTTATGGCTCTTTTATTAAAGTTTACAGATATGACTGAAGAGACATTAGCCGTTACTATTTTTATACTAGCTCTTTTATCTATGCTTATATCCGGATTTACTGCCGGCAAAAAAGCACAAGGGAAAGGTTGGCTAGTAGGTTTCACAACAGGTCTTACATTCGCTATACTTGTTTTTCTAGTTAACTATTTAGGCTTCTCTCAAACTTTATCGAACTCCCAGTTACTTTATCAATTAGCATTAATGGGCGCGAGTACACTCGGTGGTATTTTCGGGGTAAATATGTCAAAACAAAACAACTAAAAAAGGCCCTGCACATTTCATGCAGGGCCTTTCTCATTAGTTTTTCACAACTTCACGAATCGCATTACGATCGAAAGTTAAGTGTGAACCACCAGATTTAATAACGATTTTCGTCTCATCTACTGATTCGATTGTACCGTGTAAACCACCGATTGTTACGATAGCATCACCTTTTGCTAACTCATTTTGCATTTGAGCAACTGCTTTTTGACGCTTTTGTTGCGGGCGAATTAATAAGAAATAGAAAATCGCAAACATCGCAACGATCATAACGATATTCATCATACCTGGATTCATCTTTTGTTCCTCCTTTTAAATTATGTATTAGAAGTTTTTAGCATTCGGTTTATTAAAGCCATACTGTTCAAAGAATTCTTCGCGGAAATCGCCAAGACGGTCTTCACGAATAGCTTGTCTCACCTGCTCCATTAAGTTTAACAGAAAATGAAGGTTGTGATAAGACGTTAAACGAATTCCAAATGTTTCATCACATTTCATTAAGTGACGAATGTACGCACGAGAGTAATTTTTACATGTATAGCAATCACAATTTGGATCAAGCGGACCGAAGTCTCTTGCAAATTTCGCATTTTTTACAACTAGACGGCCTTCACTTGTCATACATGTACCATTTCGAGCGATACGAGTTGGAAGTACGCAGTCAAACATATCAATACCACGAATTGCACCATCGATTAACGAGTCAGGAGAACCTACTCCCATTAAGTAACGTGGCTTATTATCTGGAAGAAGTGGTGTTGTAAACTCAAGTACACGGTTCATAATATCTTTCGGTTCACCTACAGATAAACCACCTACAGCGTAACCAGGGAAGTCCATTGAAACAAGGTCTTTTGCACTTTGACGACGAAGCTCTTCGAACTCTCCGCCTTGTACAATACCGAATAAACCTTGATCTTGTGGACGTTCATGCGCTTTTAAACAACGTTCTGCCCAGCGGCTTGTACGTTCTACAGATTTCTTCATATATTCAAAAGTAGCCGGGAAAGGTGGACACTCATCAAATGCCATCATAATATCCGATCCTAATGCATTTTGAATTTCCATCGCTTTTTCTGGTGATAAGAATAATTTATCTCCATTTAAGTGGTTACGGAAGTGAACGCCTTCCTCTTCAATACGACGGAAGTCACTTAAACTGAATACTTGGAAACCACCAGAGTCCGTTAAGATCGCACGATCCCAGTTCATAAATTTATGTAAACCACCTGCTTCACGAATAATTTCGTGACCTGGGCGTAGCCATAAATGATACGTATTACTTAAAATAATGCCAGAATCCATTGCTTTTAATTCTTCTGGTGACATTGTCTTAACTGTTGCAAGTGTACCAACTGGCATAAATGTTGGTGTATCAAATGAACCGTGCGGCGTATGTACACGTCCTAAACGGGCACCTGTTTGTTTACAAGTTTTAATAAATTCATAACGAATTGCTGTCATAATTTACTCCTTTTATTTGTTTCCCATTTTAGCGTGAGATGCAACGAACATTGCATCACCGAAGCTAAAGAAACGATATTTTTCTTTTACTGCTTCATTATAAGCATGAAGTACATTATCTCTATTTGCAAATGCACTTACAAGCATAATTAATGTTGATTTCGGTAAATGGAAGTTTGTAATTAAACCATCAATTGCTTTAAATTCATAACCTGGGTACATAAAAATGTCTGTCCATCCAGAAGCAGCACAAAGCTTACCGTTATGATCTGTCGCAATTGTTTCTAACGTACGAGTTGAAGTCGTACCTACCGTAATAATACGTCCACCATTCTCTTTCACGCGATTTAATAACGCAGCTGTCTCTTCAGACATATGGTAATATTCTGCGTGCATATGGTGTTCTTCAATCGTATCTGCAGAAACTGGTCTAAATGTTCCAAGTCCTACGTGAAGTGTAATGAAAGCTAACCCGACGCCTTTTTGTTTTAACTTCTCCAGTAACTCTTCTGTAAAGTGAAGTCCCGCAGTCGGCGCTGCTGCTGAACCGATTTCTTTCGCATATACTGTTTGATAGCGATCGCGATCTTCTAGCGTCTCTTTAATATATGGAGGAAGTGGCATTTCCCCAAGTTCATCTAAAATTTCATAGAAGATGCCGTCATATGAAAATTCAAGATGACGTCCACCTTGATCTGCAGTTCCTATGCAAGTTGCTTTTAATTTCCCTTCGCCAAAAGAGATAACAGTTCCTTCTTTTACACGTTTCGCTGGCTTAACAAGCGTTTCCCACTTATCGCCTTCTTCTTGTTTTAGAAGAAGTACTTCAATGTGCGCGCCTGTATCTTCTTTCACACCGTGCAAACGAGCAGGCATAACTTTCGTTTCATTTAAAACTAAGCAATCCCCCTCATGTAAGTAAGAAAGAATGTCTGTAAAATGTTTATGCTCAATATCGCCTGTTTCACGATCTAACACCATTAATCTTGATGTCTCACGATCTTCTAATGGGATTTGTGCAATAAGTTCTTCTGGTAAATGAAAATCAAACAGATTAATATCCATAACTATATCCACCTATTTCTTATTTAAATCGATTTATTATATACATAATAAAAGATAATACAATACTTAACACAATACATGTAATGATAGGAAAATAAAAGGTAACGTTACCTTTTTTCACAAAAATATCGCCTGGAAGCCTTCCTATGAACTTCCAAGCTAATCCAACAACAATGAGCAAAATACCAGCTGTAATAAGCAGCTTTGGCATCTCCGTCATACTTTTGGCATCTCCATTCCGAAATGCTCATATGCAAGCGGCGTTACGATTCGGCCTCTTGGCGTTCGTTGTAAAAAGCCAATTTGTAATAAATATGGCTCATATACATCTTCAATCGTATGAGATTCTTCTCCAATCGTTGCCGAAACCGTTTCTAACCCGACTGGGCCACCACGGAATTTCTCAATAATACCAAGCAGTAATTTATGATCGATATGATCTAGACCTAATTTATCTACTTGCAGTAGTTCTAACGCCATTTGTGTAATTTCCATCGTAACCGTTCCGTTACCACGAACTTGTGCGAAATCTCGTACACGTCGTAATAAACGATTCGCAATACGAGGTGTACCACGAGCACGTCTTGCAATTTCTAGTGCGGCTAACGAATCAATTTCAACTTCGAATACTTCTGCTGTACGTTCAACAATCTCAGAAAGCTGATCTACTGTGTAATACTCTAATCTTGAAAGTACACCGAAACGGTCACGAAGCGGCGCTGATAATGCCCCCGCACGGGTCGTTGCTCCAACTAATGTAAATGGCGGTAAATCTAAACGTACAGACCGTGCTGATGGCCCTTTTCCAATTACGATATCAAGGCAAAAATCTTCCATCGCAGGATATAACACTTCTTCAATTGACCTATGCAAACGATGAATTTCATCAATAAATAATACATCACCCGGCTGAAGTGCTGTTAATACAGCTGCTAAATCTCCCGGCCTTTCAATTGCTGGACCTGAAGTTGTTCTAACATTTACGCACATTTCATTGGCAATAATATTGGCAAGCGTCGTTTTACCAAGTCCTGGTGGTCCATATAGAAGCACATGATCTAACGTTTCTTCACGCATTTTCGCTGCTTCAATAAACACTTCTAAATTATGTTTCGCTTTATCTTGGCCAATATACTGACGGAGCGTCTGTGGCCGTAATGAATATTCTAAATCCGAATCTTCATATGCAGATTCCCCTGAAAGGAGACGTTCGTCCATTATACTCACCTCTTACCATTTAGTAAAAGACTAAGTGCCTTTTTAATATACTGATCCGTCGTTAATGATTCTTTTAATAACTCTGGTACAACGCGAGAAACTTCTCGTTCTGCGTATCCAAGTGCGCGCAGAGCTTCCAGCGCCTCATCAAGCTCAACTGATGAACCTTTCTTCTCATCAAAACGTTCTGTGTCTGAGAATAAATCAACAAATGCATCTGGCACGACATCAGCTAGTTTTCCTTTTAAATCTAAAATCATTTGGCGTGCTGTTTTCTTTCCGACGCCCGGGAACTTCACTAAAAACTTCTCGTCTTCGTGTTCAATCGCTTGAACGACCTGTCCTGTTTGACCAGACGCTAAAATTGCAAGAGCGCCTTTTGGTCCAATACCAGACACACCTAACAACTTTGTAAATAATAAACGCTCTTCACGTGTTTTAAACCCGTAAAGTGCCATAATATCTTCTCTCACATAATGATATGTATAGACACGGATTTCTTGCTTATTTCTTTGAAATACATACGGATTTGGTGTGAAAATTTGATAACCAATTCCATTATGGTCAATTACGACATATTCCGGTCCTACATACTCCACGTAACCTGTAACATATTCAAACAAAATACGATCTCTCCCTCTTAAATCATGTATTCCATTTTAACATATTTAATGATAGAAAAGCGAGACTACCCCAACAAATGTTCCCTATTTGAAACTTCTGTTATTTTCCATTGACAGAAAGTATGAAGCACCTTAATATACAGAAGTCGATAATGATTATCAATATTAATTAAAGGGGTTACATCAGGATGAAACAGAAGCTATTTATTTTATTTACTATTATGCTAGTTGTTCTTTCTATCGTTGGCTGTTCTTCTCAAAAAGAAGAATCGAAAGCGAAAGAACAACTGAAAACAAAAGTTGTAAAACACACTAAAGGGGAGGCTACAATTCCAGTAAATCCAAAGAGAATTGTTGACCTGTCTGGATCAACAGAAGAATTATTACTTCTTGGACACAAACCTGTTGGTACAGCAAACACATATAAAGATAAAATCCAAAATCATTTAACAGAAAAATTAGACGGAGTAAAAGCAGTAGGGTGGTACTGGGCACCTAAAGTTGATCTAGAAGCTGTTACTGCATTAAAACCAGACTTAATTATTTTAAATAATCGTCAATTGAAGATCTATGATCAATTAGAAAAGGTTGCACCAACAGTTGTTTTAGAAACAAACTTAGAAGACTGGCGCGGTAAGTTTAAAGAAGTAGGTAAACTATTTGACGAAGAAAAGAAAGCAGACAAATGGATTGCAGACTACGATAAAAAAGCAGACTCTTTATCTAAAAAAATTAAAGAAAAAACAAAAGATGAGAACTTTATGTTCGTCGCAGTTACACCACAAAACTTCCGTGTATACGGTAGCTTCGGATACGGTGACATCATCTTTAATGACTTAAAACTTCCAGCAACAAAAGGTACAGATTTAAAACAAACGATGGCACAAGTATCGTTAGAAGGTCTTGTTGCATTCCAACCTGATCAAATGTTTATTGTAAACTTTGGCGGCGAAGCTGATAAAGTTTACGAAGACTACAAAAACAGTGCCGTTTGGAAAGACAATAAAGCAGTTAAAAACAATCACGTATATGAAGTATCAAATGAACTCTTCAATACGAAAGCTTTCAATCCAATCGGAAAAGATATGCTAATTGATGAAATCGCAAAACAAATTTTAGATAAAAACAAGTAAAAAAAGCAGCTCACCATGAGCTGCTTTTTTTCTTATTTTGCACTGCGTATTGCTTCATTTTTTCAATCGTCTTCACAAAACCTTCTTTTGATTTAATACGAATACCACGCTTCAACTTCGCACGCTCATAGCTCTCAAGCTTTTTCATATCAATTTGAAAGAAGGAATGAATCGCATTATCACTTTTCGGTACACCTTTGAAAATTTGTAATATCCCTTCCTCTGACACACCAAAATAACCGCTCGTCTTTAATAACGGAGAAATATCATCAACTTTCTTTTGTAATACAATTTGTACATCATCACGATCAACGAGCTGCCATTCTTTATACTGCTGTAAAAACTTTTCTAAGTCCGCTACTTTTTCTGTAAAGATTTCCTCACTTACTTCTCCATCAACATACATTCGCTCTAATAAAATTGTAACTTCAGGCTCTTTTTCTGTTACTTCTGGTACTGGCCCTTCCGCCTTCACATTCGTTTCATAAACGAAACAAAACATCATAACGAAAGCTTGCATCGTAATCAGTATCCATTTCATTTCCGTTCACCTCTTTTAGGCAAGATCAAACTTTCATTAGTAGTTTTTCCGGAAATGGAGGTTTTATCCATATAAATGACCATATTACATTTCTCTCGAAAATAAAAAAATGCAGATAAAGTTTTATCTTTATCTGCATTAGCATTTGTTTTTATATAAAATGAAAGACGCCTGCAAAGCAGGCGTCTTGATGCGTTTACGGCGAGAGACCAGGCGACCACATTCGCGTGTTTAGCACTTAAGCATATCTCTCGTCTTACGTAAATTAGCTCATCGCTTTGCTAATATAACATTAATAAAGTATAAGTGCAACATGTTTATAAAAATATTTTATTTCCTCTTTTACTCAAACGAAATTCGTGTAAATTATAAATTGATAAATGCAATATATATGTTACAATTAATATAATAGCGAAATCATAATAAACAGGAGATGGATATTGTGAAAAAAATAAAGGATGAACGTCTCATTCTGAAAACATTAAAAAACATACGTATTGCCTTTCTTTTTCAATCGCTTGGTATAATTGGCATTTTAGGATATATCGGATTCACTGAAGGAATGGATCAAGCTACGAAATCTCCATTATGGTTATTATTTATCCTTACAAGTATCGTACTTAGTTATTTACAGTTAAGCGTTTCTATCGATGTAGAAGAAGGCGAAAAGGATATAAAGTTAACTCCTTATTACAAAATTATTGTACGCTCTCTTATTGCAGGAACTATTATAGCCATTATTTATATCATTTTCAGTCCAGAGAGACCTTTTTTCGAAGCTATTTTAACAGGTAGTATTTTCTTTATATGCTTTTTAATTTCTTATTCCATTAGTTATTTCATTAAAAAACGTCGTTTACAAGACAACGATGAATAAAGAGGAAGGGCTACCCCTTCCTCTTTCGTTTTGCTATCGCATAGTACCAGTTAAACCGTAACGAATGTCTCGGAACATATTTCCTATATCACGATTAAAATCGTTTGTAACAGTACCATTACGTAGACGTGTGCTCATTGCATCGACACGAGTAAACATATCATTTCTTACAGAAACATATACGTTTCTGTTTCCAACTTCATTTGAAACCGCTTGACGAATTTCGTTCGCCATCGCCGTTTCATTTGTCACTGTATTACGTGGTTTTACTGCAATCGCTACATCGTTTCCATATACAACTGTAGACACGCGGTCTACGTTATTCATACGTTTCACACGATTCGTTATTCTTTCAGCTGTTTTACCATCATTGTTAATGTATGAATTGTTCATTGTAATATTACGAGTTGGATGCGGATTAGCAATTTGTCCGTTGTAATTTACATCGCGGTAATAATTGTTATATCCTGTATCGTTACGACCATTTCTATATGTTACATAATCTGTATAGCGATCATTACGCGCTACATTATCACGATACTGGTGTGTATCATTATAAGATGTATGCTTATAGTTGTAGTTACGTCCATCCATTGCATTGTTATCTTTTGGTGTACCACATGCAGCTAATGCACTGGTAACTAACAAAGAAGCAGCAATCACTTTTACTTTCGTATTCAATACAAAAACCCCCTCTGTTAGAATGAACTTCTCTTCTGAAAAGCTCCCTCTTATGATGAGTAACAGAGAAGGTTTTTACACTGTTAATATTTCACTGGGGATTTTCTAACATTTGATGTAAATCTTCCATTTTCAGAACGACTCTACATACAAAAAAGGCGGGAATAATCCCGCCTTTTTTAAACTTCCTCTTCGTCCTCTTCTTCTGAAACCGGCTCCCCAAATACATTTGGTGGATCTGGTTGATAATACATCGTTCCTGGCTGTGGCGCATATGCCGATTGAGTTGGTTGATAATATAAAGGATTCGCGTATTGTGGTCCTCCAGGTTGCGGACTATATAGCCTACTCTCTCCTCCGCATCCACAATCTTCCTCTCCTTGCACGAGCGGTGGCATATTATTATCCATTGGCATCATATTTGGATTTGGCATAGACGTATATTGCGGTCCAAACGGTGCCCCTTGCTGATATGGCATTTGATATGGATTTTGTTGTTGATAATACGGATTTGGCGGCATCATAGGCTGTTGGTATGGTATTTGATATGGCATCATATTCGGTGGTTGATTATTATCCATTATCGGCATCATATTCGGCATTTGATTGTTATCCATTATTGGCATCATATTTGGCATTTGATTGTTATCCATTATTGGCATCATATTTGGCATTTGATTGTTATCCATTATTGGCATCATGTTTGGCATTTGATTGTTATCCATTATTGGCATCATATTTGGCATTTGATTGTTATCCATTATTGGCATCATATTTGGCATTTGATTATTATCCATTATCGGCATCATATTCGGCATTTGATTATTATCCATTATTGGCATTTGGTTGTTATCCATTATTGGCATCATATTCGGCATTTGATTATTATCCATTATCGGCATCATATTCGGCATTTGATTATTATCCATTATCGGCATCATATTCGGCATTTGATTGTTATCCATTATCGGCATGATGTTTGGTATTGGGTTATTATCCATGATTGGCATTATATTTGGTGGTTGATTATTATCCAACATTGGCATGATGTTTGGCATTTGAATATTTGGCGGTATTACTTGTGGAATAACTACATTCTCTTTCGTTACATTTGGTGACACGATATTCCCTACATTTTCTTTCTTCACTTGCGGTGACACGATATTCCCTACATTTTCTTTCTTCACTTGCGGTGACACGATATTCCCTACATTTTCTTTCTTTACTTGCGGTGACACGATATTTCCTATATTTTCTTTCTTTACTTGCGGTGACACGATATTTCCTATGTTTTCTTTTTTTACTTGCGGTGACACGATATTTCCTACGTTTTCTTTTTTTACTTGCGGTGACACGATATTTCCTACGTTTTCTTTTTTTACTTGCGGTGACACGATATTATCTTTTTTCGTTTGAGGAGAAATGATGTTATTAGGTTTCATTTTAGTAATTTGAGGAGCAATTAACTCGCTTCCTTTTTTAATTACATCTGAAATTTTATATTCCTTTTTCGCTTTTATTGGTGGTTGCGGCGGCTGTGGTAAAACATTTACCGAAAACTTCGTGTTTTCTTTCTCTGCTGGTTTTTGTTTTTCTATAACAGGTGGTTTTTGAATAACTGACGGTTTTTCAACTGGTTTTTCTATTTGAATTGGTTTTTCTTTTTGCACTTCTTTTTGTGGCTTTACCTGTACTTCTTTTTGCGGTTTCACTTGCATTTCCTTCTGTGGCTTTACCTGTACTTCTTTTTGTGGTTTTACTTGCATTTCCTTCTGTGGCTTTACCTGTACTTCTTTTTGTGGTTTTACTTGCACTTCTTTTTGCGTTTGTTGCATAGCCGGTTGCTGTGTAATTGGTGCTGATTGATACGAAACTTCTTCCTCATCTTCTATTCCAAGCGGTGTTGGCGTTGCTGCAAATTCTTTTTGTTGCACTTCTTTAACATATTGTTTTGGAGGTGCTGAACCTGCTCCAGCATGTTGTTTTACGTGAACGCTGTTTGATGGTACTTTAATTTTCATACCTGGCATAATTAAATCCGGATTACTAAGTTGTGTATTTGTTTTTTTCAACGTATCAAAATCTACTCCGTACTTTTTCGCAATTTTCCAAAGGGTATCCCCTTTTTGCACAATATGAATTTTCAAATTTTCCCCCTCCTGTATAACTTATCTATAAGTAACAAATCTCATGAAGTAACCCTTTCTAAATAACGCTAACTTCTTTTCACTTGTATCACTTCTTCGATTTTCAATATCATTAGAAGTGGAATAAGCATAAGAAAATCGCAATGATTTCTTCAAAACAATGTATGCCCATTTCGTTCTCGTTATGATTATGTGTATGAAAAAAAGCACCGGGAATCCCGCTGCTTCATACACGCTCTAACATACGATTTAATGCAAGAACCGCTTCTTCAGTCACTTGTTTATCTACGCTAATAACGTTAATTTCTTCTCCTCTTTCTACCGTTTCAAGCGCCCATAATAAGTGCGGCAGATCAATTCGGTTCATCGTTAAACACGGACACATAAAGGGGTTAAGTGAAACAATCTCTTTATCTGGATGTTGTTGAATAATTCGGTTCACTAAATTCATTTCTGTACCAATCGCCCATTTACTTCCAGATGAAGCCGATTCAATCATATCAATAATATATTTCGTTGACCCTGCGTAATCCGAAGCTGCTACAACTTGGTAGCAACATTCCGGATGTACAATAATATTCATATCCGGATGATTCTTCCGTACATTTTCAATATTTTTCACTGTAAAGTTTTGATGAACCGAACAATGACCTTTCCATAAAATCACTTGAATTTCTTCTATATCTCCATCGTACTCTAATGAATCTGTATACGGGTCCCATACTGCCATTTTATCTAACGGGATGCCTAAATCGTACGCTGTATTTCTCCCTAAATGTTGATCCGGTAAAAAGACAAGCCGTTCTTTTTGTGTAAACGCCCAAGATACCATTTGTTTTGCATTAGAAGAAGTTACTGTCGCTCCTCCATTGCGACCACAAAACGCTTTAATTGCAGCTGTAGAGTTGACATATGTTAATGGAATCATCGTATCTCCAAATAATTTCGTGAGCTCTTTCCACGCTCTTTCTGTTTGTTCGATATCTGCCATATCTGCCATTGAACAACCTGCGCGCATATCTGGCAAAATAACGATTTGATCAGCTGTCGTTAACATATCAGCTGTTTCTGCCATAAAGTGTACACCACAAAATACAATATATTTCGCTTCTTTATTGCTCGCTGCAACTTGTGCAAGCTGAAGTGAATCTCCTGCTGCATCAGAAAATTGTACCACTTCATCTTTTTGGTAATGATGTCCTGGAATAAATAGTGTTTTCCCCATTTTTTCTTTAATTTCACGAACACGCTTTTCCATTTCTTCTGTTGTCATCGTGTAATAACGCTCTGGTAACATCGTTTCAATCGGTTGCACTTTTTCTAAAATACTCATATTCCTTTCTCCCCCTCTAAGCCACTTTCCTTACGCCTCAATATTGAAACTAATATCAAGTGCTTTCACTGAATGTGTTAACGCTCCAAGTGAAATATAATCGACCCCTGTTTTTCCATATTTCGATAAATCTTCAATTGTAATGCCTCCTGATGCTTCCGTAACGATGGCACTTGGTACAATCTTTGAAAACTCCCGGATCTCATCTGGCGTACGGTTATCAAACATAATAATATCTGCACCAGCAGCTACAGCCTCTCTCACTTGCTCCTCCGTTTCTGTTTCCACTTCTACTTTCACCATATGTCCTAATTTTTCTTTCACCGATGTAACAGCTTTCGTAATAGAACCAGCAAAAGTAATATGATTGTCTTTAATCATGACACCGTCATATAAACCGAAACGGTGATTAAATCCGCCTCCGCACACGACTGCATACTTATCAAACATGCGTAGCCCTGGCATCGTTTTTCGCGTATCGCAAATACGTGTATGGCCGCTATCTAAAGCAAGAACAGCTTTATGTGTCATCGTAGCTATCCCGCTCATACGCTGGATAACGTTTAATATAACGCGCTCTGCCGTCAATAACGAAGCAATTGGTCCTTGCGCAGTTGCTATTATTTCGCCCTTTTCTACAAGATCTCCATCTTTTTTATGAAGCTCCACTTCAATTTTTTCATCAATTAATTTAAATCCTTCTTCAATTACTAAACGCCCCGCAAAGACACCTGTATCCTTCGCAAGAAACGTTCCTTTTGAAAGTAAATTGTCTGGAAAAATAAGCTGAGATGTTACATCTCTTTCTCCTATATCTTCTAGAAAAAATCGATTTAATGCTTCTTTCACTTTTATCGTGTTCATAGAGCCCCTCTTCCCTTCATCACACAAGTTGTAGTTTTCTTTTCACTCGAACGATCTCTTTTTTTACGCTATTTCTATCTGGATAGTCACTTCGATAATGGCCACCAATACTTTCTTCTCTTTGCAAAGCTGACACGACTATAAGCTCACAGGCTGTTAACATATTAATAAGCGTTATCTCTTCATTTGTAAGAGCATCATGTTGTAATATCATATTTCGAACACCGTACTTACTAAGCCATCTCTTTGCATAAGATAAACTTTTCTCTGTTCGCACAATCCCAACATATTTCATCATGCATTCTTGTATTTCTTCTTTCGCCGGCAAATGATTCAGAACGATAAACTTCTTTTCCTTCCCAGCCACGTTGTTCCAGCTTTCTTTTGTCGCTTTCGTTAAAATATGTTGTCCTATTCTTTTT
Source organism: Bacillus pretiosus (assembly GCF_051294775.1). Classification (NCBI taxonomy): domain Bacteria; kingdom Bacillati; phylum Bacillota; class Bacilli; order Caryophanales; family Bacillaceae; genus Bacillus; species Bacillus pretiosus. The sequence continues at coordinate 426,644 of NZ_JBPPHF010000002.1, read as the reverse complement.
CCAAACACAAGACCTTCTAATAATGAATTACTTGCTAATCTATTTGCTCCATGAACACCATTACAAGCTACTTCACCGACCGCATATAAATTTGGAATGGACGTCTCCCCATCACAGTTCGTTTTCACGCCGCCCATATGAAAATGAGCACCGGGTACGACTGGAATGCGTTTTTCATTTATATCGACACCATTCTTTTCACACAATGATGATACAGTCGGAAAACGTCCTTCGAAATTTTGAATAGACTCGATATTCAAATACACTTGTTCACCCGCCAAAAGCTGCTCATGAATCGCTCTTGCTACTACATCACGTGGTGCGAGATCGTGATCAGGGTGTATATTCATCATAAAACGCTGCCCTTTTCCATTCATAAGGACAGCTCCTTCACCACGGACAGCTTCAGAGACGAGGCCGCAGCATCGCCCGTTCGCGTATAACATTGTTGGATGAAACTGTACAAACTCTAAATCTACGAGCTCCCCGCCTGCGCGGTACACCATCGCAAGTCCATCACCCGTAATTGTCTTATCGTTAGAAGTAAAGGCGTATAAACCGCCAATCCCACCTGTTGCTAACACCGTATAATCTGCAACGTAACGCTTCAACTTCCCTTCACTAGTTCTTGTTAAAACTCCAACACATTTATCATTTTCTATAATAAAATCGAGCACCATTTCCTGTTCCACTACCGTAACGTGCGGAGCTACTTCTTGAATGAAATGCTCTAATAAATTCTTTCCTGTTGCATCGCCACCTGCATGTAAAATACGACGCTTTCGATGTGCGCCTTCTTTTCCAAGATGAGGACCCGTTTCATCTCCATCAAATTTCATTCCATTTTCAATGAGATTATTCATTTCTTTCGGTCCTTCCTCGACTAAATAACGGACCACATCTTCATTGTTATAATGACATCCTGCTACTAACGTATCTTCAAAATGATCATTTGGATTGTCATATGTTGCAACTGCTGCGGCAATTCCACCTTGCGCTAAATATGTATTATTATTACGATTTGTTTCCTTTGTGATAATAATCACATTCTTTTCGTGACAAATCTCTTTCGCAACACGAAGTGCCGCAACGCCACTTCCAATAATTAAGACATCTGCACTTGGCATAATTGTTGCCTCCTACTTTACACTTTTCAACTGTCTTGACACCTATATTTACATAGTTTTAAAATAATGACAAGAGTTTTTTTATAATTCTTATTTTCAATACCATTTAAAAAATACAAGAAATGTAACTCTTACTAGGGAGAGGAACTTACATGATGATATATCTTGACTATGCAGCTACTACACCTATGAGTGAAGAAGCATTACACACATATATGAAAGCAGCATCGCAATACTTCGGAAATGAACAAAGTTTACATGATATTGGAGGAACAGCCTCTTCTTTATTACAAGTTTGCCGAAAAACATTTGCTGAAATGATTGGCGGAAAGGAACAAGGGGTATTCTTCACAAGCGGCGGCTCGGAATCCAACTACCTTGCGATTCAATCCCTTCTCAATGCTCGAAATAAAAAGCACATTATTACGACACCTATGGAACATGCATCCATTCGAAGTTATTTTCAATCCTTACAATCAGAAGGGTATACAATTACTGAAATTCCTGTTGATGAAGGTGGGCTAATTCATTTAGATGATTTAGAAACAGCCATTACAGAAAATACTGTTCTAGCAAGCATACAACATGGAAACTCTGAAATTGGAACCGTTCAAAACATCACAGAGATCGGGGCACTTTTAAAAAAATATAACGTTTTATTTCATTCAGATTGTGTACAAACATTTGGTAAACTTCCTATCAATGTTTTTGAGATGGGAATTGATAGTCTCTCTGTTTCAGCACATAAAATATACGGACCAAAGGGTGTTGGCGCTTGCTATATAAATCCCCAAGTTCGCTGGGCACAAATATTTCCGGGAACTTCTCATGAAAAAGGATTTCGCCCAGGTACAGTAAACGTTCCTGGCATCGCATCTTTTTTAACAGCTGCTGAGAATATATTAAAAAATCAACAAGAAGAGAGCTTACGTTTTAAAGAATTACGATCCTACTTTTTAAGACATTTACAAGCGCTTCCTCTAGAAATTCAAGTAGAAGGTCATTCTACTTCTTGTTTACCACATATTGTTGGGGTTACAATAAAAGGAATAGAAGGTCAATATACAATGCTAGAATGTAATCGCCATGGTATTGCCATTTCCACTGGAAGTGCTTGCCAAGTCGGTAAACAAGAACCTTCGAAAACAATGCTTGCAATTGGAAAAACGTATGAAGAGGCAAAACAATATGTTCGCTTCTCTTTCGGACAACAAACAACGAAAGATCAAATTGATACTACTATTCATGCACTACACACAATTGGAAATCAATTTTATAGAGGTGTTAAATCATAATGAAACAAAATGAACAAAAAAAGATTTTAGGTGAAGAAAGACGACAACTTATCCTTCAGTGGCTTCTCGCTGCAAATGAACCGTTATCTGGGAATGAACTATCGAAAAAGACAAATGTAAGTAGACAAGTTATCGTGCAAGATATTTCCTTGCTTAAAGCACGAAACGAACCAATTATTGCGACTGCTCAAGGGTATTTATATTTAAAACCACAAGAGAAACAACAAGCTTTCGAACGCGTAATTGTATGCCAACATAAACCAGCGGAAGTACGTCAAGAACTTACAATGCTTGTTGACCACGGCGTTACGATTAAAGATGTAAAAGTTGAGCATCCTGTATACGGTGACTTAACAGCGTCCATCATGGTAAGTAATCGCTTTGATGTAGAGCAATATTTACAAAAAATTGAAAACACGAATGCTTCCTATCTTTCGCAACTAACAGATGGTATTAACTTACATACAATTGAGGCAGATTCAAAAGAGAAATTAGACGCTGCTTGCGAGGCACTAGATAAAGCAGGATTTCTCGTTTATTAATTCATGTAAAGCACAGAGTTTTTATCATTCTCTGTGCTTTTTTAGTGATATAATATTGTAATCAATTGTAAAGGGGATCAAACATGGGAATTGAACTCGTTCACTTTAGCATTGGCAAACCAAAACAAATGAAATATAGCGAAGATAAAGAAATGATTACTGGTATATGTAAAGAACTTGCAGAAGAAGCTTTTCTCTCAAAAGATGGATTTCGTGGTGATGATGTAGCGGATTTAAAACACCACGGGGGACCTGACCGCGCAGTTTGTGTGTACCCACACGAACATTACGCACTATGGGAAGAAGAATTTCAAACTACGCTTCCAGCTTCCACATTTGGCGAAAACATTACCGTAACAAATATGTTAGAGCGTGATGTTTGCATCGGAGATACATATCAACTAGGTGAAGCAATCATTCAAGTGACACAAGCGAGAGTACCTTGTAGCACAATTTCAAAACGCCTTGGTATTCCTGGCATACTGCCGCGCATTGTAGCAACTGGATTTACTGGTTATCTATGTCGCGTTCTTCAAGAAGGTACTGTACGTAAAGATTCTAAAATTACATTACTAGAACGTCAACCGCGCAATGTTTCTGTTTTGTTCTCTAACGAAATTTATTTTCATAATAGAAAAGATAAAGATGGCATCGAAAAGATTCTTGCTGTTCCAGAACTAGCCGATATTTGGCGTGGTCAGTTAGAGGATCGTCTTGCGAAGTTAAAATAAATAGAATCCCACCATTTATAGGTGGGATTCTATTTATCTATCACAAAATGTATTATCCGATGAAATTATACCAGCAATTAGAAGGGAAATGTCGACAGTTCATCCACCTCTCTTACAACCAATAAGAACAATAACTCCCCAGCACAGTAACAGAAAAACCGAGCGCTTCAAGTTCCATGGTTACGCCTGGCAATAATACATCATCGTATGCTTTATCGACATCGATTAAGAAAAAGTAATTTCCTAGTCCTGTTTTCATCGGACGAGATTCGATTTTTGATAGATTTAATTTTCTCCATGCGAAAGCTGATAACACTTGATATAGTGCCCCTGCATAATCAGCAGGTAACGTTATCATAAGCGTCGTTTTCTCTCCGCGGTTTTCTCCGTTATTTGGGAGTATGGCTTTCTTTTTCTTATGGAGCACTAGGAAGCGTGTATGATTGTTTTTGTGCGTATGAATATCACGCCTTACAATTGTTAAACCGTATTTTTCTGCGGCCGCTTCATTTGCAATGGCAGCGATTTTTTCTTCAGGATGTTCTTTCACATATTGCGCAGCTGCACTTGTTGATGTCATATCTCGGACGGTTACCCCTTTTAATTCTTCATTTAAAAACTTATGACATTGTGCAATAGCGTGTGGATGAGAGTGCACTGCATATACTTCTTCCCAAACTTCTGCATACTGCGGATGTACAAGTAAATGTTGCTGAATTGGTACTGTAATTTCTCCTACAATAGAAAGTGGTTGCTCATGTACGAGGTAATCAACTGTTATATTCACTGAACCTTCTATCGCATTTTCTAGTGGTACCACTGCATAATCTACATTTCCATTTGCAGCTGCATCCATACAATCTGGAATCGTTCGATACGGTACATGCTCTGCTTCCGGAAAAAAACGACTCACCGCCATATTTGTAAATGTTGCTTCTGGTCCTAAATATCCTACTCGAATCATCGTCTTTTCCCCTCTTTTTCGTTTTCTTACTGTTATACCATACTTTTTTATATTCTTCTATGTAAATTTCGAATATTAAAAAAAGACTAGCATTCGCTAGTCTAAATGTTTCCTATATTCTCTTTGAGCGAAAAAGAAATACATGATGCATGCAGCGATATAATACAGAATAAACAAACCTACTTTTCTTAATGAACCATCCATAAAAATCGTATTATGAAACGTATATAACGCAACTGCACTATGCATACTCCCAACTAGAATTGGCGCAAAAAATAACATACATAATTGCCAACGAGAAATTTTCCACACTTCTTCCTTCGTCATTCCAAGCTTAGCAAGTGCCCCGTACTGCTTTCGATCAGATGCAATATTATGAAACCATTTAAAATATACGATACTACATGAAGTAAGAAAGAATAATATACTAATGAATGATCCTATAAATAGAGTAATATCACCGAACGATTTCATATTCACATATAACTCCATATTACTTCGAAATGCATTATCTTTATCTTGTTTCATATGTTTCCATAAATCTTCATTTAATTCTTTCGTATTTTCGATATTTGGTAATGTATAGCCTCTATATATCATTTTTTCAGAATCAGGAACCTTATTTGCTATACTGTCAAAGTCTTCATCATGCATGACGAAGAACAGACCATTAATGTGCGAAGGATGATGGTTAAATTGAACCCCTTCTTTCTGACCGTTAAATACGAATTGATATGGTTGATTCGTTACTTGCAATTGAATCTCTTTTTGATTATATACATTCGAATTATTGTATCTATTATAATAAACGAGTGTAACTGTTCCTTTTTTAGGATGATACGTTTTCTGTTTTTGTTTTCTTGCCTCTTGATTGTATTCACTTTCTTTAATGAGCGGCGCTACTTCTATTTCTCCCTTATTGGACTGAAAAGATGCATACACTCCAACAAAACTCATAGATTGAAAGTCATTATATCCATATTGGTGCAATAATTGTTCAACCGTGCCTTCCGCAAAGACTTCATGAGAAGAAGTACCCTTTTCTATGTAAGAAAATGAGTGTACGCCCCCGCTCCGCCACATATCTTGCATACCAGAAAAATATAAGAACACCGTACCTGTTGCCGTAACTACAAATGTCGTTGCCATCGACATTAGAAAGAAAAAACGACCATTTTCCTTCATGCGATGTGACAATTGATTCACTATAAATAAATACGGATATGTATACATAATCTTTTTATTTCGTTTTATTATTTCTAATATTTGAGCAGTGCCGTGTATAAAAGAAAAATACGTTCCGAAAAAGACAAGTATAGACACAGGAAAAAAATAGAATGCTATCGTTGGTATAGTCGCTTGTAACGCTAACGCATATCCTATACCTAAGCAAATAAATCCGAATATACAAAGCCGCATTGATGTTTTCTTCTCTTTTCTATCCTTGCGAAATTCTTTTAATAGCCGAATGATTTTTATATTCCATATACGTAAAGCACTTATAAAGGATAACAGAATAAAAACAACCATGTATGTAATAAACGTTACCCCAATCGCTCTCACGTCAAATATGACAGGGAGTTCTTTCGGAAGCCCCAGTAACATACTAAACACCATGAGGAAGAGCTTTAAAAAGATCATACCAAGCCCAATACCGAAAATATTAGCAAATACCCCGATCAATATTTGCTCGGTCATAATTACTCCTATTACGTTAGATTTCGTTGCTCCCATTAACATGTATAATCCTAATTCTTTCTTACGTGCCTCTATGAAAATAGAAGTAGAGTACAAAATAAATATGACAAAAAAAGAAATAATTATAACATTACATATGATAAGTCCCCAGCGTACGTTTTGATACCACATCGTCTCTTGCATATACGGATGTACAATGACAGACATGTATGCAAAAGACGCGAATATTGCAAAGCAACTACTTAAGAAAAACACTTTATAATTACGCCAATTTCCTTTTATATTTTGTAGCGCTAGTTGCCGAATGTTCATCTATCGTCCCCCTATAACTTACTACATAGGCAAAAAGCTAGAAGTTTCTCTAGCTTTGCACGTGTTTCAAATATCCTCTTTGTGCAATCATAAAGTAAATCGCAGAAGCTACAACGTACGTCCCAATTACAATCGCTCCTGATTTCCACAAATCGATATAAAGCATTTTCCCTAACGTATGAAGAGCAAATCCACTATGAATTGCACCGATTAAAATTGGGATAAAGAAGATAACGCCCATTTGTCGAATTGCAATTTTGCGAATTTCTTTATCTGTCATACCTATTCTCTTTAACGATTTAAATTGAATACGATCTTGTTCTTTATCGTTAAACCATTTAAAGTATGTCATACTACAAGCGAAGAAAAAGAACAGCACAGCTACGAAGAAACCGATAAACATCGTAATTGCTCCTGATTCTCTTATATCTTTATAAGCAAGCACTGAGTTGTTTAGTTCCATTTGCTTATCTGGTGCAATTTCATTTTTCAAATCTAACACAAGGTCTTCCGTACTTTTCCAGTCTTCTATATAATAACCGTAATATTTCGTCTTTTCTTCATCCTGTACAAGCTTTGCGTATTTCTCAAAATCTTGATCATTCACAATGAGATATTCACTATCATTAAAAACAGAAAATGGAGTTGGCTCATTTAATTGAACAGACTGCGTTTGGCCGTTCATTTTAAATTCATACGGTTTTGAACGATCTATCTTCATCATGTCGTTCGCTATATCCATTATGACCATCGTTGCACTACCTGGTGCATTATGAACTTCTCTAACTTGCTCTCTCTTTTGTTTACGTACTTCAGCGTTATATTCTTTTTCTGAAACAATCGCCATTGGCACTTCATGTTCACCGTTAAACATCGTGATTTTTTGACTTCCAGGAAGTTTTACGTACGTTACTTCTCGTGCATCTTCAAATCCGTGTTTTTTTATTAATTCTTTTGTTTTCCCTTCTTTTATGACATTATGCGTATTTATTCCCTTTTCCTCATACGAAATAGCATGCGGGGTACTAGTTGCTGCCTTATAACTCATATCCTCAAAAAATACGTACAGTGTACCAACTGCTGAAGATACAACCGCCGTAATAATAGAAATTACAAATAGAAAACGAGCGTTATCTTTCATTTTATAAATAAGATTGCTAAGTACGAACATATTTGGGTATGTATAAAAAGATTTTTTTCTTTTTTGCAATGCTTTTAATACGACTGTACTACCTTGTGTAAACAGTAAATAAGTTCCGCCTATCGTCAGCCCTACAATCGGTAAAAACAGAATGATAAAATTCATAAATGTCACTTGGAAGCTAAGTACATATGCAACAATAATACATCCTATACCAACTACACATAACGATGTAAATGCAAAAGGTTCTACTTTTTGTTTTCTTGCTTCTCTTAATAAATCAATAATTTGCAAGCGTCCTACTGTCCAAACACTAAACAATGATAGGATTAAAAATAGAATAAAGTATACACCTGCTGTAATAAGAATTGCTTTACTATTCCATACGAGTGGAAGTGTTTTATCTATTTTCAATATTACGCTTAATGCTTGGAAAAATAATTTCGAACAAAGCATACCAAGCCCAATACCTACTACAATTGCAATACTACCTAACATAAGCTGTTCTAATATAATCATTCGGCCAAGTTGAGATTTTGTTCCACCTATTAATGTTAATAGACCAAACTCTTTTTTTCTTGCTCGTAAAAATGTTGAATTTGCATATAAAATAAAGAGTGCTGAGACGATGACTACAATATAATTCATCGATTCTAGCCCTTTTGAAATCATCTCTCTCATACTAATATTACCACTTACGACATCTGGATGATAAATAAAGGAAGCATACATGAAAAATACGACAATCGATAAACAGCTACTAATAAGGAAAGCTTTATAATTACGCCAATTTCCTTTTACGTTATTAAGCGCGAGCTGGCGAAAGTTCATGATATTCTCCTCCTAGCATCGCAAGTACGTCCAGAATTTCTTGGAAAAAGGCTTGTTTCGTTCTTCCTTTATGTATTTCCGAGAAAATTTCTCCGTCGCGAATGAAAAGAATACGTTCGCAATAACTCGCTGCTACTGGATCATGCGTTACCATTGCAATTGTCACTTTCTTTTGTTCATGTAAATCTTGCAATGCACTCATTAATGATTTTGCTGACTTCGAATCTAAGTTTCCAGTTGGCTCATCCGCTAAAATTAGCGTAGGTTCATGAATGATCGCTCTCGCTGCTGCTGCACGTTGTTGTTGTCCGCCTGACACTTCATATACTTTTTTATTTAAAATTTCTTCGATATTTAAAAATTTTGCAATCTCAAGCACTTTCGCATCGATTTCATTTACAGATTTCTTCGCCATTACAAGTGGTAAAATGATATTTTCTTTAATCGATAACGTATCAAGTAAGTTAAAATCCTGGAAGATGAATCCTAAATGTGTACGGCGAAACTCTGCTAGTTTTGCAGCACGCATTTGATTAATTTCTTCGCCATTTACAAGCACATGACCTGAAGTTTGCTTATCAATTGTCGCCAATAAATTTAAAAGCGTTGTTTTCCCGCTTCCCGAAGGACCCATAATCCCTACAAATTCGCCTTCTTCTATTTTAAAATTTATATCATTTAAAGCAGTCGTCGCTACTGAACCTTTTGATTGGTACACCTTCGTTAATCCTTTTACTTCAAGAACACTCATTTCTAATCCCCCTATGTGTTTTCTTCTTACATTTACTATAAGAAAAATAAGAACAAGAAACGAGCGATTTCCCTTACAAAACGTTTTGTTATCTTACAGTTTTGTCATTTTTCTCATTAATGTATGATATTCTTCATCTTTTGCAAATTGGAACGTGAATGTTGTCCCTTCCCCTTCAGCCGATTGTACATAAATACCGTGATGTAAATTATCGCAAATTTCCTTCGTAATATATAAGCCCATTCCAGTCGCTTCTCTCGTTTTACGGCCATTTATCCCCGTAAAGAATGGATCAAATATACGCTTTACATCTTGCTCTGGAATACCGATTCCATTGTCCTTAATATGTAATAACACTTTTTGATCTTTCTCTTCAATTTGAAATTGAATTTCCTTTTTCTCTGCTTCTGAAATTTTCGTATACTTAATTGCATTTACAACGATTTGACCTATAGCAATACTGAGCCATTTTCTATCAGATGCAACCATACAAATATCTTCCTCAAACATTATTTTCGGAAATACAGACGATTGAATAAAAGATTTTCGATTTTCATTAATAATACCTCGAATGATATCTATCACATTTACTACTTCTACTTTATAATCTTTCGCAAACTGCTCTAACCTTGCCATATGTAACGCTAAATCTAAACCATTTAGTATACGGTTATTTTCTTCACGAATACTTTCAACTATTGCTCTTGCTTCACGATGCTCTTTACCAAACTTCTGTAATAGCAATTCTATAACCGATACTGGTGTTTTCATTTGATGAATCCATTGGTTCATAAATATCATTTGCTGTTGTTCTTTCGCATGTTGTTTATGAACTTCATTCATATATTGCTGTCTTAATAATGTAAACGATTCAACAATCATCTCTTGCTCTAACGTATAAGAAGTATCAATAAGTAGTGAGTCATGTAATGTATTTCCACCAGCAACATACTTTTCAAGCCTCGTTAAAAACACACTCCGTTTTCGGTAATCGTAAATGAGGTATACAGTAAATACAACTGCCCCTAATAAAAGTCCGTATAACCATGTACTCCAATCAATGGATCGCTTTTCTAGAAAACTCTGCAACTGCAAAACAAGCCCAAATAAACAAAGACTAACAATATAAGAAAGAATTAAAGAAAAGCGGTCCATGAGGTAATTTTTAACCTTCATGCCCTTCGCCCCACTCTGTAAGAAGCGCATAACCATATCCACGTTTCGTTACAATCGCATTTTTAATGCCTAGCTCCTCTAGTTTCTTCCTTACACGTTTTACATTTACAGTTAATGTATTATCATCAACAAAGGCTACTTCATCCCAGAGGGCTTCTAACAGTTCCTCGCGCGTTACATATTGATTTGCTTGTTTCATTAAACACTCTAATAAGTAAAATTCGTTTTTTGTTAGTTCTGTTTGTTGTCCTTGCCACTCAACAACGTGTTGGGACGGAAATAACAACAGTCCATTTACACCTAAACAATCACTCTCAGCAACAGAAGCATACTCACCATAGCCACGGCGAAGTGCACTTTTCACCTTAGCCATTACAATATCTAAATGGAATGGCTTCGTAATGTAATCATCTCCGCCATTCTCGATCGCCATTACTTGATCCATTTCCCCTGTTCTTGCAGAAACAAAAATAATCGGCGCATTCGATATAGTACGAATTTGACGACACCAATAAAAACCATCAAAATATGGTAAATTAATATCCAGTAATACGAGATGAGGATTTGTTTTCACGAACTCATCTTTTATATGACGTAAATCACTTGCTCTAAATGATTGATAGCCATACCTTTCTAAATGCTCCTCTAATATTCCCGCTATTTTTTCATCGTCTTCTACAATTAATATTTTATACATGTTCGTTTTCTCCCCATAAAAAATTCTTCCAAAGCCACTCCTTGTTCTATTATAAATTGAAAATTTAATTAGTGGGTATTTTTCCCTATATGAATCAGACATTTACAATAAAAAAAAACTGCCATATTTCGGCAGTCTTAATCGATAAATTCAAATTGATATTCAAGAATTTTTACAATATCTCCGTCTACTGCACCACGTGCACGAAGGGCTTCATCAATACCCATTCCACGCATTTGACGAGCAAATCGGCGTACAGATTCATCACGTGAGAAGTCTGTCATTTTGAATGTTTTCTCAATATCATAACCAGAAATAACAAATGTGCCATCACTTTCGCGTGTAATTTCAAAATTAGATTCAGATTCAAATTTGTACATTACACTTGCTTCAGATTCTTCTACATCATCGTACATTGGGAATTCTGGTGTTGTTTCTAATAAGTTCGCTACTTCAAATAGTAAGTCACGAACACCTTGTTTCGTTACAGCTGAGATTGGGAAAATTTTCACTTCGTCTCCCAATTTTTCTTTAAATGCTTGTAAGTTTTCTTCTGCACCTGGCATATCCATTTTGTTTGCAACAACAACTTGTGGACGCTCAGTTAAACGCATATTGTATTCTTTTAGTTCACTATTGATTGTTACATAATCTTCATATGGCTCACGGCCTTCTAAACCAGACATATCGATAACGTGCACGATTACACGTGTACGCTCAATATGACGTAAGAATTGGTGTCCAAGTCCGACGCCGGCATGTGCACCTTCAATTAGTCCAGGAAGGTCAGCCATAACGAAGCTGCGGTTATCACCAGTTTCAACAACACCAAGATTCGGAACGATTGTTGTAAAGTGATACTCTGCAATTTTCGGACGCGCTGATGATACAACAGATAATAATGTAGATTTACCTACACTTGGGAATCCAACAAGTCCAACATCTGCTAGCACTTTAAGTTCTAGCGTGACATCACGTTCTTGACCTGGTTCACCGTTCTCAGCGATTTCTGGCGCTGGGTTCGTCGGTGTTGCGAAACGTGAGTTACCACGACCACCGCGGCCACCCTTTGCGATTACAGCTGTTTGTCCATGCGTTACTAAATCGGCAAGAATTTCACCTGTTTTTTCATCTTTTACTATTGTTCCCGGTGGAACCTTTACGATTAAATCTTCAGATTTACGACCATGCTGACCTTTACTCATTCCATGCTGACCACGATCAGCTTTGAAATGACGTTGGTAGCGGAAGTCCATTAATGTACGTAAGCCTTCCTCAACAACAAAAACAACATCTGCACCTTTACCACCGTCGCCACCTGCTGGGCCACCTTTAGGTACATACTTCTCACGACGATACGCAACCATTCCGTTACCACCGTCGCCGCCTTTTACATATATCTTGACCTGATCTACAAACATTATTTCACCACACTTTTTTCGATTGGTTGTAATATAACTGAGACTTCTTCGTCTCGTACTGTATAAGAAATGGAATACCATTTATTGTTTTGGTTCGCAAGCCAATTCTGTAGTTCTTCTACACTCGTTAGCTTACCACGAAAATCAAAAAAGAAACGAGCATTCTCCGCGTCACATTCAATTGTGATACAAACATAATTTTCAACATATACGTCTAAACTATGCTGAAGTATTGAGAAAAATTGATTCGTCCATATACATACAGTCTCATCTAAGTGAGATAAGTTATGTAATTTCCCTAATACTTCGTACTCCAATAAGCACGGCTGCTGTTTCCAATTATATGTTAAAATCCACTCTGAAAATAAAGGCATTGATAGCCCTATCAGATTGGATTCTTGTCTCGCTTCTTGGACAAAACGATCGATGAGACTATGAATCTCTTCCACTTTTCCAAGGGAAAGGTTTCCTTTCACCATCTGCATACGATTGAGCCAATCATGTCTTGAATGACGCAATGCATCTATAATTGTCCATTTTTCATTCATTTAGATACCCCTTAATATAGAAAAACTCTAACCTGCACTCAGGTTAGAGTTTTCCGTGAGTTCTTATGCTTCTTGAGCAACAGGATATACGCTCACTTGTTTGCGGTCACGGCCAAGACGCTCAAAGCGTACTACGCCGTCAACTTTCGCGTATAAAGTGTCATCGCCACCACGACCAACGTTAACACCTGGATAAATTTTTGTACCGCGTTGACGGTAAAGAATTGAACCACCTGAAACCGTTTGACCATCTGCGCGTTTAGCACCAAGACGTTTTGACTGAGAGTCACGACCGTTCTTTGTACTACCTACACCTTTCTTAGATGCGAAAAACTGAAGATCTAATCTTAACATACGTTACACCTCCTGCACTTTTTCTATTAAACGGATATACTTTCCGTAATCAAGTTCGATCGTCTTAAGCGAAACAACCAATCCTTCTAAAAGTATCTGTGCTTTTTCTGCTGTATGAACGTCTAAATCATTAGGCAATTCATACGTTAAGAATCCGCCATCACTTCCGAGTTCAATAGTTGCCTGCACATTACAAAGTTCTTCCACTGCATTTATAGAACCAAACACAACCGCTGTAGTTCCAGCACAGACAAGATCTTGTCCATGTGGCGCATAATCGGCATGTCCAGTCATTTTAAATGATTGGATACTTCCTAATTTCGTGCGACTTATCGTAATTTTAATCATGTTAACCTGGATTAAGCGTTGATAGCTTCAACAACTAGCTTAGTGTAAGGTTGACGATGACCTTGTTTCTTACGATTGTTCTTTTTCGCTTTGTATTTGAAAACGATGATTTTCTTAGCGCGACCTTGTTTTTCAACTTTCGCAGTAACTGTTGCACCTTCTACAACTGGGCTACCAACTTTAACGTTTTCGCCACCAACGAAAAGAACTTTGTCAAAAGTAACAGTTTCACCAGCTTCAACATCTAATTTTTCAATGTAGATTGCTTGACCAGCTTCAACTTTAATTTGTTTTCCACCTGTTTCGATAATTGCGTACATACTTGCACCTCCTCTTAATTACTAAGACTCGCCAAAAACGAGGTAGACATAAATGTCTTTAGGGAACCTGTCTTGTGCGGTTGTAGCATATAGCCGTTTAGGTGCTATAAACTATAACATAAAGATGTTATCATGAATCATAGACGGTTGTCAATAAATGTTCTGCTAACTATTTTTTCCGTTCTACAATTTCTGTTTTACTTCCAAAACGAATAATTGCGTACTTTTCGATCATATCATCTTTGAAATAAATTTCAAATGGAATATTTTTTTGTAATTCTTTTTGCAAAAATTGTTTTTGCAAATTTTTAGGCGCAGCGATTAATACTGCCTCATCCTCTATATTTCCATATGTGATTAGCTCTCTCTCTAACTCATACGCAATTGTTTCATATGACATTACATACCCCGTCGCTTTGCAAGGTACACACTCTTCGAGTAATACGTCGCGTAAAGAATGTTTCTTACGTTTACGTGTCATCTCCAAAATCCCTAACTCTGTAAAACCGAGCACTCTTGTATATGTGCGATCATTTTGCATAGCAGCCATCAGACATTCTCTTACCTTTTCTTTATCTTCTCTTCTTTTCATATTAATAAAATCAATTAATATCATACCACCGATATCACGCAGTCTTAATTGACGTGCAATCTCTTCAGCTGCCACTTCATTCGTACGAAGGACTGTATCTTGTAAATTCTGTTTTCCAGTAAACTTGCCCGTATTCACATCAATTACAGTCATCGTCTCCATTTGTTCCACAATTAAATAAGCACCATTCGGGAGCCACACAATTTTTTGAAGTGCTTTCTCGATCTCACGCTCTATTCCAAAATGGTTAAACATTGAAGATTTTTCATTATAAAAAGATACTTTTTCTTTTCCGACCTTTTCTTCTAATTCTTTTACTATACTTCTTGTATCTACAACTACTTTTTCAATCGTTTCAATCGGATTCTCTTGGAATACACGATCTAAAAAGGTCGCCGGTCGATGAAGTAGTAACGGTGCCTTTCCTTGGCCCTCTTTTCTTTTTAGCTCTTCATATAACTGCTGTAACCTTTGCATTTCAGCTTGTATTTCTTCAATTTCTCCTTTTTCAGAAGCAGAGCGGAAAATATAACCTCCTGTCCCTTCTACCTCAATTTGGAGTAGCTGTTGCCTTCTTTTATTATTTTTTATTTTTCGAGAAACCGCACGCATTTCATCATATGGCATATAAACGACATATTTCCCGGTAAATTCTATGTTTGCCGTCAATTTCGGCCCTTTCGTATCAATTGCCTCTTTCACAACTTGCACGAGTACCGCTTGCCCTTCATGTATACGATAAGAAGATGGTACATCATCGTATGAAAGGTACGCATGTTTTTCTAAACCGATGTTTACAAAAGCTGCGTTCATTCCAGCAATCGTTCTTACGATACGTCCAACATAAATATGCCCAACAATCTCTTGTTCTTCATTTCGTTTCCATAAAAACTCAACAATTTTTTTCTTCTCTTCAATTGCAACGCGTTTTTCCGATCCTGCATAGTTCATATATAACGTTTTCAAAATTCTTTCCTCACTTTATAATCTTCTTTGCTTTTACAATAATAAAAGGTTAGTGCTATCGTCAACACTAACCGATTAATTCTTCAACAGATGAAGTTGTTCGTTTTTCAGTAAAATACGCATAGAGTAATTCATTTTCATCCAATGTGTAATGTTCTTTATATTTTCCATGGACGATAATAGAGTGCTTATACCCTCTACGAAATTTTGTGAATATCTTATATAAATGATCTTCTGATTGCACTTCAATAGGTGCAATCTTTTCAATTCCTCTTTTGTTCCCATAATAACGTTCCAATAAAAAACGCATAAAGGCATACTGTCTTTGTTTCCACTCTTGATATAACGACACCGCTAAAAATATGAGTAGTACCCACATCATAATATTGTTACTATTCCAAAGTAACTGCCACACTAGTATTACACTAAAAAAAACACATGATAATTTCATCATCTTTTCATGTGCTTGTAAATAAGGAAAACGATATGATAATACGTTAAACAATACTTTTCCACCGTCAAGCGGCCAAATAGGCAGTAAATTAAACGCTAAAATAATTATATTATTCCACATAAAGAAATAATATAAATCCGCATGAAGCCAACCAGCTTTAAACAACATATAGCCTACCGCCATCATCCAAATATGTTGAATAGGTCCTGCAATTACGACGACGAGCTCTTCTTTCAATGATTTATTCCCGTGTTCCTCAAGCTCAGCCACACCACCAAACGGTAAAAGTTCAATCTTTTTAATACGCCAATTATAATGTGCCGCTGCAAAAGCATGCCCAAGTTCATGAATGAGAACGATACAAAATAACAGTAGCAACTCTTTAAAACGAGCCGTAAAAATACCAATAACAATAATAACCCAAAACAACGGATGCACTGAAATCTTCGTTAAAACTTCTCTATATTTAATCAAATGAAATCACCTGAATCGGGTCAATAAATTTTTCATTCTTTTTTATCGCGAAATAAAACTTACCATTTTTATTATTTGCATCATTATTCACCGTCCCAATTTTTTGTTTCTTTGAAACGTAATCATATAATTTCACTTTCATGTCATTTAAATTCGCATACCACGATTCTGTTCCATCTGCATGCTGAATTTGAACCGTATTACCAAGTTCCTCTTTCTTACCAGCAAAAACAACTAGCCCTTCATTCACTGACTCAACAGTTGCATTTGTAGCTGTTTGGACAAATACACCTTGGCCATTTTTTTGAAACCCTTGCATTACCTTTCCTGAAGCAGGAATTGCATAATCTTTTTGCTGAATCGTTCCTTCTTTTTTCACATTAGGCGAATAAAATACAAGAGGTTTTCCAAACTGCTTTTCGTACCATTTCGCTACAGTAGCAAACTGAAATTCTTCTTTCATCACTTTTTCTGTAACTGCTTTCGCACCGTCAAAAGAAGAGGGTGCATTCTTATATAAAATAGCGACAGAAAGAACTAATATTGCTGATAACAAAACTTTGAAGAAAAATACTTCTTTTCGAAATAAAGGATGAATTTCCTTTTCTCCATCTTCAATAAATACTGTTTCACTATCAAAATTCCCTCCAGCAAAATACTGCTCTTCCTCCATCCTTTCTTGCTCTGCCTTCCTTTTCGCAATCCGTTTTTTAATTTCTTCTACACGTCTATTCTTCATACTGTCTCCTTTCTTTCGTTAAGCTAATTTACATAGAAACAGTTGTATACAGTTTGTACATATGTATGAGCTAGGAAAGGAAGATATTCGTGTGAAGAAAAAAGAAAGCACTTCGCATATGCGCGAAGTGCCTTTAACGGATTCCAAAGAAGTTTTTCATCTTTGTAAATACCGATACCTTTTCTTGTCCAAATGCTTGCAATGGTACATTCTCACCCAACAAGCGTCTTGCAATATTACGATAAGCTAACGCTGCTTTTCCGCTCGGTTGCAACGCTACAGGTTCACCTGTATTTGTAGCACGAATAACTTCATCATCATCTTCGACAACACCAAGAAGCTCGATTGACAATGTACGTACGATTTCATCAACATCTAACATATCCTGTTCATGAAGCATATGACTACGCACACGGTTAATAACAAGTTTTGGTGGTTCAATATCCTCTTTTTCTAAAAGCCCGATAATACGATCCGCATCGCGCATTGAGGATACTTCTGGCGTCGTAACAACGATTGCTTTATCCGCACCAGCTACCGCGTTTTTAAATCCCTGCTCAATCCCCGCAGGACAATCAATTAATATGTAATCATAATCTTGACGTAATACTTGTATTAATTCATCCATTTGTTCAGGTGTTACCGCTGATTTATCACTCGTTTGTGCTGCAGGTAATAAATAAAGATCATCAAAACGTTTATCTTTAATAAGAGCCTGAGGTAAACGGCAACGCCCTTCAACGACATCAACAAGATCAAATACAATACGATTTTCCAGCCCCATTACTACGTCTAAGTTTCGAAGACCGATATCTGTGTCAATTAAGCACACTTTCTTTCCAGATAACGCTAGGGCTGTACCAATGTTCGCAGACGTTGTAGTTTTACCTACACCGCCTTTTCCAGATGTAATTACTATTGCCTCTCCCACAGCTATACAATTCCCCTTTCTAACTTTGTTAAATTAGGTCTAAGATGAGTGAGAAGTTGCAGTCGATCGACAACAATGTGATTGTTCTCATTAATATACGCACATTCTGCCGCCTCCGCTCCGTCTTCTTTCTCTTCCGGAGCCCGCATTGCCACATCACTAATTCGAAGTTGCATTGGGTTCATAATAGATGCAGCGATTACAGCATCCGAATCCCCATAGTAACCAGCATGCGCAATTCCTCTTAATGATCCCACGACAAAAATATTCCCCCCAGCGATAACCGTTCCGCCTGGATTAACATCTCCAATTAACAATAAATTTCCTTTTACATGTAAAACTTGTCCAGAGCGAACAATTTTGGAAATAGGGACAATTTCTGTTTCTTCTTTCCAAGCTATTGCTTCTGCTTTCGTTATAACATCACTTTCAATTGAATCCACAACAAGATTCTTTTTATTACGAATTAACGTACGAATCTCTTCTTGTTGGACTTCTGTTAAATAACGATTTCCCACTTTCACATGCACTTCAATTAACGAGCGCCCATCACCATCATAGTAATGTGTAGAAAGCTTTTCATCCAATTCCTCCAGTAATTCAGAGAATGAACAGCAATCATCTAAATGAAGCGTTATTCCGTCTTTTGTCCCTTTTATTGTTACATTTTGTTGCTTTTTTTCTTCCACTAAAGTTCACCCCACCGATTCAATTCGACATAAAATTAGAAAATCCTTTTTTCTTTTTCTTCCATCGCTTTTGAAAGACGCACTAAATATCGTCTCAGTGGGAAACAAACTATCAATAAGAAAATTGCATTTAGCAATACAGTAGACAGGAGACGATCTGTGAAAAAGACATACGCTGACATATGAGTACGTCCTAACAAAGTTAAAAATCCATACACATAATACTCTAGTGCTACAATGCTAGCTAGTACAATAGAAGCAACAATAAATAAATTCAATTGTAGTATCTTCATCACACTATAAACTAAATAAGCTAAAATCGGATACGCAAAAATATATATACCGACAAGTTCTGTGTATACGGTATCAAATAAGAACCCAAATAATAGTCCGTAGTAAACCCCTTGGACCGGACTATAGTACACAGTAACAAAACATAATACAATTATAAAGAAATGAGGTGCTGCTATACTGTTTTTCCAAAAAACCTCTGTTGGAACAATAGTAGCAAACATATTTTCAAATAGAAAAACAAAAAGGAGCAAAAGAGGAAGAGCTGCTCTTTTTAAAATCTTCATCATCTCTTCTCCCCCTCCTATTCTAATGGCGCTGAAGGCGTTTCACGTTTCGCAACCGTAATATGCTCTACGTCATTCAAATCAGCGGCAGGTTTTACATAAGCTGTTTTTGTTAAGCCGTATGGATCCGGCTGAACATCAACGATTGTTCCAATTACAAGACCTTTCGGGAAAATATCACCAAGTCCAGATGTTACAACGAGCTGATTTTTATCTACCTTGGCATCAGAGCCAATCTTTGTGAAAAGAAGTAAGTGCTTTTCTTTGTCATAACCTTCAATCAATCCAAAGATTTTCTCATCACCTTGTACAATAGCAGAAACACGATTTGTTCGGCTCATAGAGCTTAGCAATTCTACTGATGATGTAAACTGAGATACGCTTTTCACTCGTCCAACTAAACCTTGTGAAGTTACTACAGCCATATCCTTTTTAATTCCTTGCTGTGCCCCTCTATCAATTCCAATTAAATCGTACCATTTATCTGGATTACGAGAAACGACAGTCGCTGGAATTTCAGTATAACCGCTATTCAACTCTTTTTTCCCCGTTAACTCTTGTAACTTCTTTTTATCATCTTCTAATTGTTTTACTTGACTTGATAACTTTCCGTAATTATCTAATTTTGCTTTTAATTCTTTATTCTCTTCATACGTGCGCTTTACATCCTCTACATTTTCGAAGAATCCAGCTACGTATTTCGCTGGCTTTTGGAATACACGTTCTACAACACCGACAGTGTCTTTAACAAACTGCTCTGGCCATGTTAAACTGTTCCGTTCTTTCAATGAGATTCCAATCAATGCCACGAGAAGAATAATACTAACTAACAAAACAATTAATCTTTTGTTTAAGAAAAACTGTGGCACGTTCACACCCTCTTAATTTCATTGATTTTTATTTTGCAATATTATCGAGCAGCAGTTTTAAAAAGATCGATATTGTCTAATGCTTTACCTGTTCCAATTGCTACGCAATCTAATGGATCTTCTGCGACAAGAACTGGCATATTTGTTTCTTCACTAATCACTTTATCTAAGTTACGTAGTAATGCTCCGCCACCTGTTAATACGATACCACGGTCCATGATGTCTGCCGCTAATTCAGGTGGAGTTTTCTCTAACGTATTTTTAACAGATTCTACAATTGCATCTACTGTATCTTTTAATGCATCTGCAATTTCTTCTGGTTGAATTAGTACTGTTTTTGGTAAACCACTTACTAAATCACGACCACGAATTTCCATAGGCTCAATACCTTCTGGCTCGCCTGCAGAACCGATTTCTAATTTCAATGCTTCAGCTGTTCTTTCACCAATCATTAAGTTGTAGCTTTTCTTAATGTACTGAATGATTGAATCGTCCATATCATCACCAGCAACACGAACTGATTGACTTGTTACAATACCACCTAAAGAAATAATTGCAACTTCTGTTGTACCGCCACCGATATCAACAACCATGCTACCAGTTGGTTCCCAAACAGGTAAGTTTGCACCAATTGCTGCTGCAAATGGTTCTTCAATTGGATAAGCGTCACGAGCACCAGCTTGACGAGTCGCGTCAATTACTGCACGTCTTTCGACAGCTGTAATACCAGATGGTACACATACCATTACGTATGGTTTACGTGAGAAAAATCCATTTGATTTTTGAGCTTGTTGAATGTAATATTTCATCATTGTTGCTGTCGTTTCGTAATCAGCAATTACACCGTCTTTCATCGGGCGAAGTGCCACAACGTTTCCTGGTGTACGACCAATCATTTGTTTTGCATCGCTACCTACAGCAACGATTTGTTTCGTATCAGTTTGTAACGCTACTACTGAAGGTTCACGTAAAACTACACCTTTTCCTTTTACATATACAAGCGTGTTCGCAGTTCCTAAATCTATTCCAAGATCGCGAGTAAATCCACCAAATCCAAACATATTATTTATCTTCCTTTCTTGTTTTCACGGACTCATTTTTTCTTAATTTATATTATAAAAACAGTACGTTTTTTATATCTTTATCCTTTTTGTAGATAAATTTCTACAAAAAACTCATAAATCACATTATAAAACAAAATAAGTAAAAAGCATAGTCTTAAATATGACCTTTTTCCTTTAAACTCACGAATTTATGGTCGCCTATTATAATATGGTCAAGCACTTCAATTCCGATAATTCGGCCGCATTCTACTAAGCGTTTTGTTACTTCAATATCTTCTCGGCTCGGCGTGGGGTCTCCTGAGGGATGGTTATGAAGACATATGATAGAGGCTGCTGCACGGCGGAACGCTTCTTTAAATACTTCCCTTGGATGTACAATTGATGTGTTTAAGCTTCCAATGAAAATTGTTTGCCTATGTATAACTTGATTTTTTGTATTTAAATATAAACATACAAAATGCTCCTGCTGCAGGAAGCGCATTTCTTCCATCATATATCTCGCACAATCTTCTGGGCTTCGAATGCTATATCTATTTTGATATTCTAAACGTACCATTCTTCTACCGAGTTCAAAAGCAGCTATAAGCTGGGCTGCCTTTGCAATCCCAACACCATGTATACTGACAAGCTCTTCTAACGTTGCATCTTTCAACATACGTAAACCATCAAAGTGATGTAAAATTTTATCTGATAACTTTAAAACTGTTTCTTCTTTAGAACCTGTTCTAAGTAACACAGCAAGAAGCTCCCGATTCGATAAACTTCCAGCTCCTTCTAACAATAAACGCTCCCGTGGCTGTTCTTCTTTGACAACATCACGAATACCGTTCATTTCTCCACCCCTTTTATTTGTTCTCTCAAAGAAAATCCCATGCAATTTTACGCATGGGTTACATCAATATTAAATTGTTTTAATTCCCGAACAAGACGTGAAATTGGTAACCCGACTACACTATAGTAGTCCCCTTGAATATGTTGAACAAAAATAGATCCTTTACCTTGAATTCCATAACTCCCTGCTTTATCAAGAGGTTCTTTTGATGCAACATATACGTCAATTTCCTCTTCTGGTAATTCCCAAAACGTAACTTCTGTACGCTCGTAAAAAGTGACTGTTTTGTCTTTCGCTATAATTGCAACACCAGTATACACTTCATGTGTTTTCCCTGATAATAATCGCAACATTTCTTTCGCCTCAGCCTCATTAGAAGGCTTTCCAAGAATACGCGACTCATATGTAACAATTGTGTCTGCACCTAACACAATGTGATCACTATTCGTTTCTGCTACCGCAGATGCTTTTTGCAAAGCAAGTGACATAACAATATCAGAAGGTGAGGAATACGCACCAATCTTTTCTTCTACTTCACTTACAATAATTTCAAATGGCACACCAGCTAACTCAAGTAATTCCTTCCTGCGAGGTGACCCTGAAGCTAAAATAATTTTTTTCATATTTTCTCCTTCCTTTCTCACATGAAGCAGAATCATTTACAACAATCGTATCAAAGGAATAGTTTGTCCACAAATGAAAGAAATATTATCTTCTCTATATAAAATAATACCTCTTTACTAACATACAATTATATTTCTGCCATAGAGAAAGCACTTTACTATAAATTCAAAAGAAAAGAAAGAAGTACCTACACTTCTTCCCTCATCATTTCATTATCCTATTATTTCGCCTTTTGTGAAACAATTTTTTCATACGAAAGCATACCATCAATAATAACTTGATTTAGTTTTGCCAAAGATTCCTTATCATCTTTTCCGTCCTTCACTGTTTGCACAGCTACTGACGTATACATATACAATTTCTTCGCTTCTTCTTGCTTCATACTTTTCCCTTCTTTTTCAATCGCTTTCCACTCTTTTTCAATCGCTTTCCACTCTTTTTCAATCGCACCTATATCTTTTGCATTACTTTTTCCACTAGCTTGTACGCTGGAAGCATATTTTGCTAAATGAGTATATAATGGCTGTACTTTTGTTAAAAATGCCCCAACTTCTTTATCATCTTTCAGTAATGCTTTATCTGTTATATCCCAGTCCTTTTTCAATACGGAGACATTATCATTTTTATACTGAGTCATTAATTGGTTTACGCCTTGTTCATCGCTAGCAATACCAACAACTAATGCATACTTATCACCGCTCGGTTTTAAAGCTGCAACGCCTCCATTACTTTTCCACTCTTCAAGAGCAGCCTGTCCCTTTTCTTCAGAAGAATAAATTCCTCCCTGAACAAAAAATAATTTCATTGGATTTAATGACGTTCCTGTCTGCGTTTTTGGTTTTTCCTCTTTTTGTGCTGGTGTTTGTTCTGATGTTCCACTCACCTTTGATTCTTCATTTCGCATCTGCTTCGAAGCCGTTACTTCGCTGCCCCCTGTCGCACCTTGTCCTTTAAGTAACTGTAGCATTCCCATTCCAAACGCCGTACCAATAATAATCGCCGTTGCAACGATTGCAATTAACGTATTGCTCCACTTCTTCCGTTTTTTTTCCGTAGAAGCTAATTTCGCTTTTTGAAACGGAACAACATTTTTTGGCCTTTCACTTTCTACTACCATCCATTCAAATTCATCTTTCTTCTTCTCCTCATACTTCGCTTCTGTTCCATTCACTTTCACTGAGATCGTTCGTGATTGCTTGTCCATACACTCACACCTCACCTCTTATCGTTGTCCGCATCATATCATATTCATTTCACAAAAAAACGAGATATTTGTCAGAGGAATTCGCCAAATAACCCTATATATTTATCTTATATGTATGCATTTGACTTCATTTGTAGAACAAAAAAACTAGATAGCAAAGACTATCTAGTTTTTCTCGCGAATATATTTTCGAACTTCCGAAATGAAATAAAGAGAACCTGTTATGATAAAAACATCATTTTCTCCAATCATTTCAACCTTCGTATCAATTGCCTCTTTCCAACTTTCAAAAACTAGTTTTGACTCTTTCTTTGAATACGATGCAAGCTTGTCAGCAGAAATAGCACGATCAAAGGCGAATGTTGTAAAAATAATTTCATCGGCAATGGTTTCTAATTGATCTACCATATTATGCAATTGTTTATCACCTAAGGCAGTAAATAAAACTATTACATTTTTATCTTTGTAATGTGATTCTACTGTTTTCACAAGACTTTCGATACCTTCTGGGTTATGGGCACCATCTATAATAATATCTGGATTGCTTTGCAGTTTTTCAAATCGACCAATCCAATACGCTTCCTGTAATCCAGTTCTTATTTCTACTTCCTCAATTAAAAATGATAAGTATGTTTTGACATACATGACTGCCATAAGTGCAAGTGCTGCGTTTCCTACTTGGTGAACACCTTTCATTGAGATTCGCACATCTTCAAAAGTGGCGAAAGGACAAGTGAAATCGAACCGTTCTCCATCTTCGCCAGACTGTTTATGTAACGCTGTAAAATGGTTGCCCATCTCGTATAAGTTTGCATGATTTTCCTTTGCAACTTTTTGAATGACTTGCAATGCTTCCTCATCTCGTACACCAGTAATAACCGGAACACCAGACTTAATAATCCCCGCCTTTTCATATGCAATTTCTCTTAGTGTATTCCCTAAAATATGCATATGATCGTGGCCGATATTTGTAATAATCGTGAGAACAGGATGAATAACATTCGTAGAATCAAAGCGCCCTCCAAGCCCTGTTTCAAATAAAACAACATCACAGAAATTAACTTTACCGAAATAACAAATTGCCATAACAGTAATAATTTCAAACTCAGTCGCTTCCCCTAAATCCGTCCCATCTAGTTTTTCAACGACTGGCTTTACCATCTTTACAAGTTCAGTAATCTCTTCATCTGCAATTGGTGTCCCGTTCACACTAATACGTTCGTTAAATGTTTCAATATATGGAGAGGTAAATGTTCCTACCTTATATTTTGCATCTTCTAACATGTAGCGCATATATGTTAACGTTGAACCTTTTCCATTTGTACCAGCAAGATGAACACATTTTATGTGACGCTCTGGATTTCCGAGCTCTTCTAGCATCCATTTCATTCTTTCTAATCCCGGTTTAATACCAAACTTCAATCGGCTATGAATCCACCCTATCGCTTCTTCGTATGTATGTATCACGTATGCTTCCCCTTTCAAAAGACAACCTTCATACTCCTATTATACGCAAAGAAAAGAGACTCACCAATATAGTGAGCCTCTAAAAAATATTTTACTTTTCAAGATCTGCTAGACGTTGGCGAACTGCTTCACGTTTTTCTAGGTAGTCTTGCTCTTTCGCACGCTCTCCGTCAATAACTGCTGCAGGAGCTTTCGCTACGAAACCTTGGTTTGAAAGTTTCTTCTGTACACGTTCTACTTCTTTGTCGAACTTCTCAAATTCTTTCTCAAGACGTGCTCTCTCTTCATCAAGATTGATAAGATCAGCTAACGGTAAGAATAACTCTGCACCTGATACGATTGCAGTCATTGCTTTTTCTGGTGCTTGTAAATCCGTTTGAATTATTAATTCGCTTGGGTTACAGAAACGCTCAATGTAAGAGCTGTTTTTCGTAAGTTGAGCAAGTACAGCCTCATCTTTTGCTTTAATTTGCATTTGAACTTTTTTGCTCATTGGCGTATTAACTTCTGCACGGATGTTACGAACAGAGCGAATGATATCAACTAGAAGGTGCATTTCTGCCGCAGCTTCTGTATCTTGTAAATCTTCACGAACTGTTGGCCATGCTGCTACTGTAATAGATTCGCCTTCATGCGGTAAATGTTGCCAAATCTTCTCTGTTACGAATGGCATGAATGGGTGTAATAGACGCATTGTTTGGTCTAATACGTAAGCTAAAATAGAACGAGTTGTTTTCTTAGCTGCTTCATCTTCACCGTATAGTGGAAGTTTCGCCATTTCAATGTACCAGTCACAGAAATCGTCCCAAATGAAGTTGTATAATGAACGACCAGCTTCACCGAACTCATATTTATCCATGTTACGCGTTACGCTTTCGATTGTTTCGTTTAAGCGAGTTAAAATCCACTTATCCGCAACTGATTTTTCACCAGTTAAATCGATTTCTTCATACTTCATATCATCCATGTTCATTAATACGAAACGTGATGCGTTCCAAATTTTATTAATGAAGTTCCAAGTAGACTCTACTTTTTCCATACTGAAACGTAAATCTTGACCTGGTGCGCTTCCTGTTGATAAGAAATAGCGCATTGCATCTGCACCATACTTCTCAATAACATCCATTGGATCAATACCGTTACCAAGAGATTTACTCATTTTACGTCCTTGCTCGTCACGAACTAAACCGTGAATTAATACATCTTTAAATGGGCGCTCGCCTGTAAACTCTAAACCTTGGAAAATCATACGAGATACCCAGAAGAAGATGATGTCATAACCCGTTACTAATGCATCTGTTGAATAGTAACGTTTGAAGTCTGCTGCATCTTCATTAGGCCAACCAAGTGTTGAGAATGGCCATAACGCTGAACTGAACCATGTATCAAGTACATCGTTATCTTGATTCCAGTTTTCAATATCTGCTGGTGCATCTGTACCTACGTATACTTCACCAGTTTCTTTATGATACCAAGCTGGAATACGGTGTCCCCACCATAATTGACGAGAAATACACCAGTCGTGAATGTTTTCCATCCAGCGTAAGTATGTGTTTTCAAAACGTTCTGGTACGAACGTTACTTTCTCTTCTTCTTTTTGTTGAAGCGCTACTGCCTTCTCAGCAAGTGGAGCCATTTTTACGAACCATTGTGTTGATAAGTAAGGCTCAACAACTGCACCACTACGCTCACTATGACCTACTGAATGCATATGAGGCTCGATTTCTACTAATACGCCCGCTTCTTGTAAGTCCTTCACTAACGCTTTACGGCATTCGAAACGATCCATACCGTTATACTTACCAGCTTTTTCGTTCATTGATCCATCTTCGTTCATTACTAAGATACGTGGTAAGTCATGACGGTTACCTACTTCAAAGTCATTCGGGTCATGAGCTGGTGTAATTTTTACAACGCCTGTTCCGAAATCTTTTTCTACGTACTCATCAGCAATAATCGGAATCTCACGGCCTACGATTGGAAGTGTAACTGTTTTCCCGATTAAATGTTTGTAACGATCATCTTCTGGATGAACTGCTACTGCTGTATCACCAAGCATCGTTTCTGGACGAGTAGTAGCAAGACGAATATGACCAGAACCATCTGTTAACGGATAGTTCATATGGTAGAATGCACCTTGAACTTCTTTATGAATTACTTCAATATCAGAAAGAGCTGTGCGTGTTGCTGGGTCCCAGTTGATAATATATTCACCGCGGTAAATTAAGCCTTTTTCGTATAATTGAACGAACACTTTATTAACCGCATCAGATAAACCTTCGTCTAATGTGAAACGTTCACGAGAATAGTCTAATCCTAAACCAACTTTCCCCCATTGTTGACGAATGTGAGACGCGTATTCCTCTTTCCATTCCCAAGCTTTTTCAAGGAATTTCTCACGGCCAAGATCGTAACGTGAAATACCTTCTTCACGAAGTTTCCCTTCTACTTTCGCTTGTGTTGCGATACCCGCATGGTCCATTCCTGGAAGCCATAATACATCGTAACCTTGCATACGCTTCGTACGAGTTAAAATATCTTGAAGAGTTGTATCCCAAGCATGACCTAAGTGTAACTTACCAGTTACGTTCGGAGGTGGAATTACAATTGTGTATGGTTGTTTCTTCTCATCTCCTGTTGCTTCAAAATATTTGCCTTCTAGCCACCACTGATAAAGGCCTTCTTCAACGGACATATGATCATATTTAGTTGGTAAATTCTTTTCCGTGTTTGACATTATGTTCCCTCCTTAAAATAAAAAATGTCCCTCATCCAAAAAAGGACGAGGGACATCGCGGTACCACCTTTATTTACAAACAAATTCAGAATTTGCTTATACTCTTAATTTGATAACGGACAAATCCGTCTTTTCCTAATGAGAACTATTCCGTTCAGAAAAGATGCTCCAGGGCTACCTTCTAACATAACTATCTAGAGAATCTCTCAGCTAATGATCCTCCTCTCTGAAGACGTTTCTTGTTATACTCTTCCCCTTCAAGGCATTTATATGATTGTTAATTATTATATACAATAGTGTAAAAAACGAAACCTTATTCGTCAAGATAAATTTAAGTCTATGAATTGTCGGGCACACAAAAAAGATAAGTAGCATCCTCTACTTATCTTTTATTCCCGCTATTTGCAGGCAGTCATACCCGTACTAATTAAAGTTTCACTTTATCCGTTCCCCTGCTGGGCAGCTTGTAATTGCGATAGGAAATATTCTATATTACTAACGAGCCAATGTGCTTGTTGCAAGCTCTTTACTCCGAGAAGTTCATTTTCCTCATTACGACTCTCTCTTCTTTTCTTATAAGACTGGATTTGCCGTATAAATTGCGATGGATACGTCATATACGCAAACATAAGTAGTTGCTCTTCTTTCGTAAAAGGGAAATTTTTTTGGTACATTTGATACCATTCAAACCGATCACTTCGCGCAATTGGATACGTGTTTAAAGACCGAGAATAAAAACCTACTATATCTTGCACAGGTGTTGCAAACTTTGATTTTTCTAAACTAATAAAATAACCATTCCGTTCATAATCAAATAAAAAATGATTAAGTGATACGTTGCCATGTACAAAAGTAATACGTGTTTTTTCTTTTTCTTTCATCGCATCGTTCCACTCATTTAATTGCTTCGTTGCAAACTCACGCGCTCTCATTACATGATGATAGTACGTACAATATTGTAATTCAAACGGAGACATATACCACTTCGCTTCCGATTCTACAAGAAACTCTTCTAACATCTCACCGTCAT
The DNA here is from genome assembly GCF_051294775.1 of Bacillus pretiosus. Taxonomy (NCBI): domain Bacteria; kingdom Bacillati; phylum Bacillota; class Bacilli; order Caryophanales; family Bacillaceae; genus Bacillus; species Bacillus pretiosus. The sequence continues at coordinate 397,138 of NZ_JBPPHF010000002.1, read as the reverse complement.
TTTCCCAGCGATCGGATATATTTGTATAATGTTTCTCTAAGTCTTCTTCTGTATACGTTTCTTCTCTTACCGTTTTTTGATGCAACGCTCCGAGAGTCTGAAACATTTTATGGTATTGATCATTATCCTCGCCGTTTCCTTCCGCACGTTCTAACCACGGCATTAAATAATAATTATACGTACCGTCACTTAAAATATAATTTCCATCCGTCGCATGGTATATAGGTACATAATTTGAGAAACCTTTCTCTTTCAAATATTGAATATGGTGCAAAAAGTTATTCCGCTCTAACTTCCTGCCCTCTATTTTCTTGAGCGCATATGGACCTTGATTCGTATAAATTTTCGTTACACTTCCGTGCTCTTCCATATGCTGCGTATCCAATCTATATTGCCTTACAATGGGTTCATAGCGATTTCGTAATTCCATATCCATACGAATAACCCTTTCTATTCAAAACATATCCTTTAGAAAATAAGTGGGTGAAAACACTCACCCACTTATTTCGCTTTTGCTCTTGAAACAGGAATATAAATAATTTGCCCTGCAGTCAAATATATATCTTCTGTTTGATTAACACGGTGTAAGTTTTGTACAGACGTTTCATAACGATCTGCAACAGATTCGATCGTATCTCCTTCTTGCACGAAGTACATTCTTAACTTTGTAAATTCTTCTTCCGGTTCTTTCGTAAATAATTTCGTTAAATAAAGCGCATTTTCATCTCGCTGTGAATACGTTTCTTCTTCTTGCTCTTCTTGCTTTTTCGCTTTCTCTTTCTTGAAATCTTTTCGTCCGAACAATTCAAATTGCGGCGTTGTTTCTTTCTCTTCTTCACGCTCTCCAAATTCATGTTCTTCTATTTCCTCTTCCTCTACTTCCTGCTCTTTTCTTTCTTCTAGTTGGAACGGTTCAAATGCGTAATCTTCCCACTCATCTGATTCTTTATAAGCTGGCTCTTCAACTTGCGGCGTCGGTCTAGTTTCATACTCTTGCGCTGAATCATCCTCTAACTCAGCATACGCCATTTCTTCCTCTTCATCCTCGATTCTTTCTTCATCACATAAACCTGTAATAGATATATCTGCTAATAATTGTAAACAACCGTTTTCCTTTAATTCATAATCAAATTCCTCAATAGATACATATAGTTCTTCAATTACTTTCACACGATTTCTCGGAATTGATATTTCAAGCGGAAAGGAATGAACAAGTTCATTAACCCCATCTTCTCTTGTTTCTACATAATCAATTGACTTTGCTGGTGATAGATCTCTTAATGAATAAGCCGAATCATCTTGCCGCGCAACATACTCTCCCGTCAAATCTAATTGCCCTCTCACGATAACTTCATGATCAAGCTCTTCTATCTCAACGTCTGGATCTAACGAAATTGACAAAAGTTCTTCGACTTCCTGTCCTTTTTGGAACCAAACAGATTCTTTTAATGAAAAACGTAATGAATGATCTGTTGTCACTTCTTTTCCCCCTCCCAAACTATATGTCATTACAGATTTATGTACGGAAAGCTGACTTTATGAATAAAAAAATCGCTCCCCCTTATGGAGAGCGATTTTCTTTATTCAATTAAGCTTTTAATTTTGACATTGCAATTTCAGCCGCTGCAATCGTCGCCTCAATATCTGCATCACTATGTGCTGTCGATAAGAATAAGCCTTCGAATTGAGATGGTGGCAAGAATACACCTTGCTCTACCATTTCACGATAGTAAGCTGCAAAGAATTGTAAGTTTGAAGATTTTGCTGCATCGTAATTAATAACTTGTTCATCTGTAAAGAAGATACCGATCATAGAACCCGCACGGTTAATATGATGCGGAATGCCATGTTTTTCAGCCGCTTTACGCAAGCCAGCTTCTAACATTTCAGCTTTACGCTCGAATTCCACATATGATTCTGGCGTTAACTGTACTAACGTTTCATAACCTGCTGCCATTGCAAGTGGGTTACCTGATAAAGTACCTGCTTGGTAAATCGGTCCGCTCGGTGCAACTTGGCGCATGATTTCTGCTTTACCACCGTATGCTCCTACTGGTAATCCACCGCCGATTACTTTACCTAAACAAGTTAAATCAGGTGTTACACCGTAATAACCTTGTCCGCAATTATAAGCAACTCGGAATCCTGTCATTACTTCATCAAAAATAAGCAATGCACCATTTTGCTCTGTTACTTCACGAAGACCTTCTAAAAATCCTTGTTGCGGAGGAACAACACCCATATTTCCTGCTACTGGTTCTACAATGACACAAGCAATATCATCACCGAATTGCTCAAAAGCGTATTTCACACTTTCTAAATCGTTATACGCTACTGTAATCGTATTTTTCGCTACACCTTCTGGTACACCAGGGCTATCTGGTAAACCTAGCGTTGCCACACCAGAACCCGCTTTAATTAATAACGAGTCACCATGGCCGTGGTAACAACCGATAAATTTCAAAATTTTGTTACGGCCTGTATAACCACGAGCTAAACGTAGCGCACTCATTGTCGCTTCTGTTCCAGAGTTAACCATACGTACAATCTCAATTGATGGTACGCGCTCAATAACAAGTTTCGCTAATTTATTTTCAATTTCCGTTGGGGCACCGAAGCTTGTACCTCTTTCAGCAACAGCTTTTAAAGCTTCCACAACACGATCATTTGCATGACCATGAATTAAAGGCCCCCATGATAATACGTAATCGATGTATTCATTTCCATCGATATCATACACTTTAGAGCCTTTTCCACGCTCCATAAACAACGGATTCATACCGACAGACTTAAAGGCACGAACTGGGCTATTTACACCACCAGGCATTAAATCTTGCGCCTCTTCAAACGCCGCAATCGACTTATCAAACTTTTTCATCATTTAGCGCCTCCTTCTTGTAACCATCTTGCTGCATCTTTTGCATGATACGTAATAATTAAATCTGCTCCTGCACGTTTCATACTAATTAATTTTTCAAGTACAACTTCTTTTTCATTAATCCAACCATTTTGTGCTGCCGCTTTAATCATTGAATACTCACCACTTACGTTATAAGCAACGACCGGTAAATTAAAGTTATTTTTCACATCACGAACGATATCTAAGTAAGAAAGAGCTGGCTTTACAATTAAGAAATCTGCCCCTTCCATTACATCTGATTCTGCTTCACGGAATGCTTCCATACGGTTCGCTGGGTCCATTTGATATGTTTTGCGATCACCAAATTGCGGTGCACCATGCGCTGCATCACGGAATGGTCCGTAAAATGCTGATGAATATTTCACAGCGTACGACATAACCGGTACATGTCCAAAACCATTTTCATCTAATGCATGGCGAATTGCTGTTACAAATCCGTCCATCATGTTTGATGGCGCAATAATGTCCGCTCCTGCTTTCGCTTGGCTTACAGCTGTTTTTGCCAGAACTGCAAGAGACTCGTCATTTAAAATAATACCATCTTCAATTACGCCGCAATGACCATGGCTTGTGAATTGACATAAACATGTATCTGCAACTACTACTAAATCAGGGAATTCGCCTTTAATTTGCTGAATTGCACGTTGCACAATTCCATGATCACAATATGCTGATGATCCAACTTCATCTTTTTCAGCAGGTAAACCGAATACAATAACAGAACGAATACCTAAATCAACAACTTCTTGCATTTCAGCTTGCAATAAATCTAAAGACATTTGATATACGCCTGGCATAGAAGGCACTTCATTACGAACATTTTCTCCTTCTAATACAAAAATAGGGTAAATAAAATCTTCCGTATGTAAAAACGTTTCACGCACAAGCGCACGCATATTACCACTTTGTCTTAAGCGACGATGACGATTAAATTGTAAAGAGTTCATAGATTTCTATCCCCATTCTTTTATTTTATCCCACTATTCGCGGGCAGTAAGACCCCACTAATTAAAGTTTCACTTTATAGATTCACAAATACATTGTAGTAATGCTTCTACAGTGTACTCTTTCGGCATAATAATATGCGGAAAATAAAGGCTTGCCTCTTTTTTCGTAATAGGCCCTATACAAGCAATTGTACATTTTTTTGTCCATTCTCTCCAGTTTGCACCCTCAAGTAAATGAACAAAACTAGTAACAGTTGAAGGGCTCGTAAATGTAATAATGTCTACTTTCCCTACTTCTAATGCTTCTATTAGCTCTCTCTTTTTCTCTACATTTTCTTTCGTACCATATACGACGAGCTCATCTAGAGAAACACCGATTTCGCGAAGTGCAACTGGAATTACATCTCTTGCTAAATTCCCTTTCGGAAATAAAATGCATTCATTTCCACTTAGTTTTTTTACAAACTCTTCTGCAAATACTTCTGCCACAAATGAAGTTGGAACAAAGTCCACTTCATAGCCTCGCTTTTCTAACTCTAACTTTGTTTTCACGCCTACTGCAGCAATTTTCATCGTTACAGGTAGCTTCTTTCTCAAACGATCTAGAAAAAAAGCTACCCCATTTTTACTCGTAAAAATAACCCAGTCATATGAATGCAGCTTCCCTACTATATGTTGAATTTGCCTATGAGACATACCTTCCATACGCAAAAGCGGAATTTCCAATGGAATTCCGCTCTTTGCTTTCACCGCTACACTCATTTGTTTTGCTTGATGCTGGGCACGTGTAACCAATACCGTTTTGCCAGCGAGAGCGTTCATATTTATTGTTGCCCCTTATTTGCAGCAAGAATGAGTTCTTTGGCGCCTTGTTTAATTAAACGGTCCGCAGCCTCTAATCCTACTTCCTCTGGATTAGTTCCTACTACTATCTCTTTCAATAAAATAGAACCGTCCATAGAACCGACAAGAGCTGTTAATTCGATTGCATCATTTTCTGTAAGAGTTGCATATCCAGCGATCGGAACTTGGCAGCCACCTTCAAGTTTATGAAGAAATACTCGTTCTGCCGCCACTGTTCTTTCTGTTACTGCATCATTCATATGCGCTAACAACTGTAGTAAATCCTTATCATCCTCACGGCATTCAATCGCTAATGCACCTTGTCCTACAGCAGGTACACATAACGTCTCATCTAAATGTTCTGTAATAACTTCATTATCCCAGCCCATTCTTTGTAATCCAGCTGTTGCTAAAATGATTGCATCGTAATCCTCTTCTTGTAATTTACGTAAACGTGTATCGATATTTCCTCGAATCCACTTCACTTGTAAATCTGGTCTCGCAGCTAATAATTGTGCACTGCGTCTTAAACTACTCGTACCTAAAATAGCGCCTTCTGCTAACTCTTTAAACGCTGCTCCGCTTTTTGAGATAAAAGCATCACGAGGGTCAACACGCTTCGGTGTACAACCAATCATTAATCCTTCTGGAAGTACGGCCGGCATATCTTTCATACTATGTACAGCCATATCAATTTCTTTCGTAAGTAACGCATGTTCAATCTCTTTAACAAACAAGCCTTTTCCGCCTACTTTTGAAAGAGTAACATCTAAAATAACATCACCTTTTGTGACGATTTCTTTCACTTCAAATTCATATGGTAGACCTAGTGCTTTTAACTGATCAATAAACCAGTTTGTTTGCGTTAATGCTAATTTACTCTTTCGTGACCCTACAATAATTTTGCGCATAATTCTCTCTCCTCATTATAAATACCAAAAGTGGAAGTTGGATAAACTGCTTAATAGAAAAATATTGATTAGCATTACGAGAAATGCTCCGATGTTCCACTGCACGATTTTCTTCCCTTGCAACACATCTGCCACTCGTAAATATAGGCCAGCACAATATACAAATAGAACGACAAAAGACCCAATCACTTTCGTATCATACCAATGGAAATTGTCCAATTTCGTATATCCCCATATGCATCCTAATAAAATAGCTAATAAGAAAAATGGAACAGAAAATAAATTTAATCCGTAAGACATCGATTCTAGCTTCGGTAAATTCCCTAACCTTCTTAATCTCGCATTCCATTTTTTCTTTTTTAATAGGCGATATTGCAATAAATACATAATAGAAAAAATGAACGATACAGTGAAAGTTGCATAAGAAATAATAGCCATACCGACATGTACATATACAAGTTCTGAAACTAATTGCTCTGCCAGTACCGGCGACATCTTTCCGAGCGGTGTAAAAATAGAAAAAGCGCTTACGCCAAATGCGACAACATTTGTAAAAAAGACTAGAAAGTCAATTCTCATAAATCGATTAATGACTAACGACATCGTAATCAATAGCCAAACATAAAAATAAATCCCTGATAATAAAGTTAATATAGGGTTCGTTTCTGAATCTGTAGCCCTAAGTAACATAAAGATAGACTGCAGAACCCATACAATCGAAAGTAACCAAAAAGCAAATCGGTTCGCCTTTCGGTTACTTTGGAAATAATCTATAAAATATAAACTAATGCTACAAGCATATAAAATAATTGCAATATGATAAATAATACTGTTATTTAAAAAACTCATCCGATCATCCTTCCAAATTATAAAGATGGAACGGATGGTGTCCACGCTCTTTTATGTTCTACTTCTTCCGCACAACTCTCTACATCTTCCATTTCTAAGTCGAAAATCTTTGCAAATAACGCTAATTTTTCGTCTGCTCCCTCTTCAGCAGCAATTTCTTTCGCTACTAAAATTGGGTCTTTTAATAATTGATTAATAATACTTTTCGTATGCTTACTAATTACTTTTCTCTCACGATCACTAAGATTCGGTATTTTTCGTTCCAAGCTTTCCATCGTTTCACTTTGGATAGCAAGTGCCTTATCACGAAGAGCTGCTATTAACGGAACAACACCAAGTGTACTTAACCACGTTTTAAATAAAACAATTTCCTCTTCAATCATAAATTGAATTTTCTCTGCTTCTTTCAAACGCTCAGCACGATTTGCTTCCACTACTCCTTGCAAATCATCAATGTCATATAAGAAAGAACCTTCTAGTTCATCAATCGCTGGATCAATATCACGTGGCACTGCAATATCCACCATAAATAACGGACGACCAGAGCGCATTTTCTCTACCTTTGTCATCATCTCTTTCGTAATGACATATTCAGATGCACCAGTTGAACTAATTAAAATATCTGCTTCTAATAATGCACATTGCAATTCACTTAAAGGCTTTGCATGTCCCATATATTTCTCAGCCATTACTTCCGCTTTCGTAAACGTCCTATTCATGACGGTTACTTTTCGAGCACCGCTTCCATATAAGTTTTGCAGTGCCAGCTCACCCATCTTACCAGCACCAAGAATAAGCACATGACAATCTGTTAACTCACCAAATATTTTCTTTCCGAGCTCAACAGCAGCATAGCTAACAGACATCGCACTTTCACCAATCGTCGTTTCTGAGTGCGCACGTTTCGCTAACGTAACCACCTGCTTAAACAACTCATTAAAAATTGTGCCTGTCGCTTTTACTTGTTGCGCTTCTAAAAAGCTATCTTTTATTTGGCCTAAAATCTGTGTTTCTCCAACTACCATAGAATCTAAACCGCACGTCACGCGGAATAAATGATCTATTGCACCGTCTTGTTCAAAAATAGTTAAATATGGTGCGACTTCTTCTATTTCAAGCTGAAACCAATCAGCTAAAAACTTCTTAATATAATACCGTCCCGTGTGTAATTGATCGACAACAGCGTAAATCTCAGTGCGATTACAAGTTGATACAATGACATTCTCTAACACGCTCTTTTGATTTTGTAATGTAGTCATTGCTTGCTCTAGCTCTGCTGCCTGAAATGTGAGTTTCTCACGAAATTCTACAGGGGCTGTTCGATAATTTACACTAACAACAAGAATATGCACGCAGCATGTCCCCCTTCACCCGTTTTATCACTTTATCTACTATCATAATACAACTTTCCTCTTATGAATCTGACAATCGTGTGAACAACCGATTATTTTTTATTTATTCTCCGTATGTAATAAAGGAGATTCAGTAAAACTAATAAAGACTTTCTACTTTATAATGATTATAAATTAATAACTCTATTTGTACGTTACCAAAAAAAGCCCTCATAATCAAGTGATGGAAACTATTCCATATGAATTATAACATCATCTTTCCTATCTTCTTTCATCATGAAGAAAAATATGTATGATTGTTCCAAATTGTAGCACAAACTTTCTCAATACAATGTATTTGACATTGTATTTCTTTTTCGTTATATTGATTTTATAAAATTAAATTGCGCACAACTTAATTAGAAAGGAGTTATGTATGACAGAGAATTCTTTACATCTAGATAACCAACTTTGTTTTTCTATTTACGCCTGTTCTAAAGAAGTTACCCGCTTTTATCGACCATATTTAGAAGATATGGGTATTACGTATCCCCAGTACATTACTTTACTCGTACTATGGGAGCAAGATGGACTAACAGTAAAAGAAATTGGAGAACGTCTATTTTTAGATTCCGGTACGTTAACACCTATGTTAAAACGAATGGAATCATTAAAACTTGTAAAACGCGTTCGTTCCAAAGAAGATGAGCGCAAAGTTTGTATTAAATTAACAGAACAAGGTAAAGACTTAAAAGAAAAGGCTTGTTCATTGCCGAAAACAATGGCAACAAATTTAGGAATTACAGAACAAGAATATCGTTCTTTATTAATTCAATTAAATAAACTAATTGAAACAATGAAAACAATTAATGATAGAAAAGGGGAATAAACATGGATAAATTATATACTGCTTCAGTAACTGCTACAGGTGGAAGAAACGGAAAAGTAATTTCAGATGATGGCATATTAAATCTTGATGTAAAAATGCCGAAAGCACTAGGTGGTGCAGGCGGAGAGGCAACGAATCCAGAACAACTATTTGCTGCTGGTTATGCCGCTTGTTTTGATAGTGCATTACAACTTGTCATTCGTACAAAACGTGTGAAAGTAGAAAGTACAGAAGTAACTGCTCACGTTTCTATCGGAAAAGATACAGATGGTGGTTTCGGCCTATCTGCTGTACTTGATGTACATGTTGCTGGCGTCTCTCATGACGAAGCACAAGAACTTGTAGAAGCCGCTCACGGTGTATGTCCTTATTCGAAAGCAACAAGAGGTAATATTGAGGTTACATTAAACGTACGATAAAAAAATTTAGTAAATAAAAAAACGCGCGACATTCGTCACGCGTTTTTTGTTTTTGTCATTCTATGAATTGCCTTCCACGCTTCTTCTTTTCCAAGTCCTGTTTCAGAAGAGAATAGAACGATTTCATCGCCAATTTCAACAGCAAGCGTTTCTTTTACAACTTTTAAATGCTTTTGCCATTTCCCTTTCGGAATTTTATCGGCTTTCGTCGCAATAATAATTGTTGGGATTTCATAATGCTTTAAGAAATCATACATCATCACGTCATCATTTGTTGGTTGGTGACGTAAATCAACTACTAATACAGCTGCGTCTAATTGCTCACGTGTTGTAAAGTAAGTCTCAATCATCTTGCCCCATGCTGCGCGCTCTGTTTTAGATACTTTCGCATATCCATAACCTGGAACGTCAACAAAATGCATCATCTCATTGATCAAGAAGAAGTTCAACGTTTGCGTTTTCCCTGGTTTAGAAGAAATACGTACTAACTTTTTACGATTTAAAATTTTATTAATAAAGGAAGACTTCCCGACATTTGAACGACCTGCTAATGCAATTTCTGGTAAATCACTGTCTGGATATTGTTCTGGTTTAACAGCACTAATTACAATATCTGCTTTTGTTACTTTCATTGTTTCACTCCTACTAATGCGTGCTCCAATACTTCATCTAAATGAGATGCAAGCACAAACGTAAGGTTTTCTTTTACGCTTTCTGGAATATCATCTAAATCTTTCTCGTTTTCTGCTGGCAAAATAATTTTTGTTAAGCCTGCGCGGTGAGCACTTAATGTTTTTTCTTTTAAACCACCAATTGGTAATACACGACCACGAAGTGTAATTTCACCTGTCATCCCCACTTCTTTACTTACAGGAATACCTGTTAGTGCAGAAATAAGTGCCGTTGCCATCGTAATACCTGCTGACGGTCCATCTTTTGGAACTGCTCCTTCTGGAACATGAATATGAATATCATTTTTCTCATGGAAATTCGGATCAATCTGAAGTTCTTCTGCACGAGAACGAATATAGCTAAACGCTGCTTGTGCGGATTCTTTCATAACATCCCCAAGTTTCCCTGTTAAAATTAATTTCCCTTTACCTGGCGCTACAGACACTTCAATCGCAAGTGTATCACCGCCTGCTGCTGTATACGCTAACCCTGTTGCCATACCAACTTGGTCTGTTTTTTCAGCTTGCCCATAACGGAATATGTGCTTACCAAGTAAATCAACAATGTTTTTCTCTGTTACTACAATACGCTTACGTTCTGCTGTAACGATAATTTTTGCTGCTTTACGACAAACTTTTGCAATTTGACGCTCTAGCGTACGAACACCGGCCTCACGTGTATAATAACGAATAATTTCAAGAAGCGCTTCATCACGTACTTGTAAATTACCTTTTCGTAAGCCATGCTCTTTTAATTGTTTCGGCAATAAATGTTCACGGGCAATGTGAACTTTTTCAAGTTCCGTATAGCCAGCAATTGAAATAATTTCCATACGGTCAAGCAACGGACCTGGAACACTTGAAAGTGTATTCGCAGTTGCTACAAACATAACTTTCGATAGATCATACGGTTCTTCAATGTAATGATCACTGAAGTTATGGTTTTGTTCTGGGTCTAACACTTCAAGTAATGCCGCTGATGGATCTCCACGGAAGTCGTTAGACATTTTATCAATCTCATCTAATAAAAAGACTGGATTAACTGTTTTCGCCTTTTTCATACCTTGAATAATGCGTCCTGGCATCGCTCCAACATACGTACGACGGTGACCACGGATTTCAGATTCATCACGTACACCACCAAGGGATACACGGACAAAATTACGATTTAATGATGTTGCAATCGAACGCGCTAACGATGTTTTCCCGACCCCAGGAGGTCCTACTAAGCAAAGGATAGGTCCTTTTAATGAATTCGTTAACTTCTGCACAGCTAAATATTCAAGTACGCGCTCTTTTACCTTCTCAAGCCCGTAATGATCTTTGTTCAAAATCTCTTCAGAATGAGCAAGATCAATCATATCTTCTGTCGCTTCTGTCCACGGAAGTGCTAATAACCAATCCATATAATTACGAATAACACCGCTCTCCGCAGAACTTGCTGGTAACTTTTCATAACGGTCTAATTCTTTCAGTGCAGCCTTCATTGTTTCTTCAGGCATTCCTGATTGTTCAATTTTCTCACGAAGTTCTTCAACTTCCCCGCCCTTACCTTCTTTATCACCAAGTTCAGTTTGAATCGCCTTCATTTGCTCACGTAAGAAATATTCTTTTTGCGTGCGCTCCATTGAACGTTTCACTTTTTGTCCAATTTTCTTTTCTAAACTAAGTAACTCTTGTTCATCTTGAATAATTGAAATAAGTGTATGTAATCGTTCCTTCACAGATACAATCTCTAAGATTTCTTGTTTCTGCTTCGTTTTAATCGGCAAGTGAGAAGCAATTAAATCAGCTAATCTTCCTGGCTCTTCCACATCAGCTACCGTTGCAAATGTTTCATTTGAAACTTTTTTCGAAACTTTAATATATTGTTCGAAATGCTCCAGTAATGTACGCATAAGAGCTTTCTCTTCTAGATCATCTTCCACTTCTTCAGTTACCGTTTTGATAGAAACCTGCACTACATTCTCTTCTTCGATAAACTCTACTACTTCAGCTCTATGTAAACCCTCTACAAGGACACGAAGCGTACCGTTCGGCAATTTTAACATTTGCTTCACTTTCGCCACTGTACCTACACTATATATGTCATCTTCTTTCGGATCATCGATATTCATTTCTTTTTGCATCGCTAAAAAGATGATATTTTCATCCATTGCCGCCTGCTCTAGTGCTTGTATCGATTTATCACGTCCTACATCAAGATGCAGAACCATCGTTGGATATACGAGAACGCCTCTTAATGGTAGGAGGGGTACGATTCTTTCATTCGTATTCATACTAGACATAGCACCTCCATAATAAATTAAACTCCTGTTCAACTATTTTATATTACAATACATCTAGATGCAATTGCAGAGATTTTCCGCAATTGTAAATCCCTCGTTTTTTCTCCCTTTTAAAAAGGAAAAAAGACTCCGCTTAAGCATACAAACTTAAACGAAGTCTGGCAAATTTTATTATCGTTCATTCTCACATTGATTGTGCATCTGTTTCGTCTACAGTAGTATGTATATCAAGGTCTCGATGCATATTTTCCTGCATAAATGTTAGCTCAAATACTTCTTTTAACTTACGAACAGGAATGATTTCAATTCCTTTTATTGTATACAAAAACGGTTGCATATTTTCAGCAGGAATGATGACTTTCTTAGCACCTGCTTTTTTCGCAGCTTTTATTTTTGCGTACACACCACCAATAGGTTTCACTTCCCCGTGTATACTTATCTCACCGGTCATCGCTACTTCATTACTCACATACGTACGATGCACTGCTGAATATACACCTGTTGCCATAGCAATACCTGCCGAAGGCCCATCAATTGGGATACCACCTGGAAAATTAATATGTATATCGTACCCTTCTGGCAACACATCTAGAGAACGAAGTACTGTTAATACATTATCTACAGAACCTTTCGCCATACTTTTACGGCGAATGGATTTCGTTTGACTGCCAATACTTTCCTCTTCCACAATCCCGGTAACATTTACCGACCCTTTATCTTTCGCCTTGATTGCTGTTACTTCAATTTCTAATAACGCGCCTGTATTTGGTCCGTATACAGCAAGTCCATTTACAAGACCGATTCTCGGAATAGGATAAATACGTTTTTCATATTTCGGTGTAAGTTGGCTAGAGTGAACAACCCACTCTATATCTTCATCTTTAATGAAAGAACGTTCTTCATTTATTGCCATACCAGCAGAAATTTGTACAAGGTTAATTGCTTCTCGTCCATTTCTTGCATACATCCCGATCATTTCAACACCATTTTTACCTATTTGCATTTCCACTTTATCAGCTGCATTCTTCGCTACTTTTTGAATCTCTTCTGTATCTAACTCACGGAAAAACACTTCTAAACAGCGTGACCGAATAGCAGGAGGAATCTCCTCTGGCGAACGTGTCGTCGCCCCAACTAAGCGAAAATCGGCTGGCAAACCTTTTTGAAAAATATCATGTATATACGTTGGAATCATCGAATTTTCTTCACTATAGTACGCACTTTCCAAAAATACTTTCCGATCTTCTAACACCTTTAACATTTTGTTCATTTGAATTGGATGTAATTCACCAATCTCATCAATGAACAAAATACCACCATGCGCATCTGTTACAGCCCCTTTTTTCGGCTGTGGGATACCCGCTTGCCCCATTGCACCTGCCCCTTGATAAATCGGATCATGGACTGAACCAATTAATGGGTCTGCAATACCACGTTCATCAAATCTTGCTGTCGTCGCATCAAGTTCGATAAATGTTGCATTCGTACGAAATGGAGATTTCGGATTGCGTTTCGCTTCTTCCAATACAAGGCGTGCTGCCGCTGTCTTCCCGACACCTGGCGGACCATATATAATTACATGTTGCGGATTCGGACCACAAAGAGCCGCTTTCAACGACTTAATCCCGTCCTCTTGCCCTACAATATCTAAAAAGGATGTAGGACGTACCTTCTCCGCAAGCGGCTCTGTTAAAGAAATCTCACGCATTTTACGAAGCTGTTCTAATTCTTTTTTCGATTCTCGATCAATTGAAACTTTTTGTGTTCGCTGATTTCGAAGTAAATGCCAAAAATACAATCCGACAATTACACCAAAAACAAGTTGAACAAGTAAAAATATATTTGTCCAGCTCATAATTTATTTCCTCCCGCAATGTTTTATCATTTAGTATTTCCGCGGAGGAACATAGCTAAACATAAAGAAAAACAGCAATTATAAAAATTGCTGTTTCTTCTTCGCACTATGCAGATGTTTTTGTATCAAGTACAGTACCGTCTTGTAACACCAATTTCGGCGGTTCATTATCAGCTACTGTTTCTTTCGTCAGAATACACTTCTCGATATCTTTGCGAGATGGAAGTTCGAACATTACATCAAGCATTAAGCCTTCAATAATAGAACGAAGTCCACGAGCACCTGTTTTACGTTCAATTGCTTTTTTCGCAATCTCAACTAGTGCACCTTCTTCAAACTCTAACTCAACATCGTCAAGCTCCAATAATTTTTGGAATTGCTTAACAAGTGCATTTTTCGGTTTCGTTAAAATATCTACAAGAGCATCTTCATCAAGCGGCTCTAGGTTCGCAATAACTGGAAGACGACCGATAAACTCCGGAATTAAACCGAATCTTAAAAGATCCTCTGGTAAAACGTGAGATAAAACATGCTTCTCATTTACATCAACATTTTTCTTCTCAGCACCAAATCCAATTACTTTCTCACCAAGGCGACGTTTAATAATTGGCTCAATGCCATCAAACGCTCCACCACAAATGAATAGGATGTTCGTTGTATCAATTTGAATGAACTCTTGATGCGGATGCTTACGACCACCTTGAGGTGGAACGCTCGCTACAGTACCTTCTAAAATTTTCAGAAGTGCCTGCTGTACACCTTCACCAGATACATCACGTGTAATTGATGGATTTTCGGACTTACGTGCCACTTTATCAATCTCATCAATATAAATGATTCCTTTTTCCGCTTTCTCTACATCATAATCAGCTGCTTGGATTAATTTTAGTAAGATGTTTTCTACATCTTCCCCTACATATCCAGCTTCTGTTAAAGATGTTGCGTCCGCGATTGCAAATGGAACATTTAAAATACGCGCTAATGTTTGTGCCAATAATGTTTTACCACTACCAGTTGGCCCAATAAGTGAAATATTACTCTTCGCTAATTCTACATCATCAATTTTACTGTTAGAATTAATGCGTTTGTAATGGTTATATACCGCTACCGCTAGTGCTTTTTTCGCGTTATCTTGTCCGATGACATACTCATCTAAGATTTCACGAATTTCTACCGGTTTCGGTACATCTTTGAATTCTACTTCTTCGTCCTTCGCAAGCTCCTCTTGTACAATTTCAGTACAAAGTTCGATACACTCGTCACAAATGTAAACACCTGGACCTGCAACTAACTTTCGAACCTGCGTTTGTGTTTTACCACAGAAAGAACATTTTAATTGACCTTTTTCATCATTAAATTTAAACATATTTTCACACCCCTTACAAAGTGCTAACCTCTTGCCTTCGTATGTACACGATAAATGTATCGTATGTAAATACATATTATGTCACTACGTGGCGAGAAATACAAATAATATGACTAGTTATGTACAAATAAAAAAATTTTAAAACTTTTGAAATATGTATATTCGACTTGTAAAGGAAGTTTTCCTTCTTCATCGAAAAGTTTTATAAATATATTTCTATATTTATAAAACAAGGCACGATTAAAATCGCGCCTTGTTATTTTATTATGCAGCGTTGTCTACTAAGAAGTCTACAGCTTTACGCACTTTAAGGTCTTCAGATAAAGCGTCTACGCTTCCAAGAGCTTGCTTGATAGCGTCTACTGGCATACCGTACATTTCAGCCATTTTTTCAACTTCTGCAGTTACTTCTTCTTCAGTAACTTCGATGTTTTCAGCTTCAATGATAGCTTCAAGAACAAGATTGATTCTTACGCGTTTTTGAGCGTCTTCTTTCATTTGCTCTTTTAACTTGTCAGCGTCAGTACCTGTGAATTGGTAGTAAAGCTCAAGGTTCATACCTTGTTGGCTTAAACGTTGCTCGAATTCACGAACCATACGATCTAACTCAGTGTCGATCATAGCTTCTGGAATCTCGATTTCAGCGTTAGCAGCAGCTAATTCTACTACTTCGTCACGTACTTTGTGCTCAGCTTCGTGCTTTTTGCCTTCTTCTAAGTTTGTACGAAGTTTTGTTTTTAATTCATCAAGAGTTGCAACTTCTTCGTCAGCTTCTTTAGCGAACTCGTCGTTTAACTCAGGAAGTTCTTTTGTTTTGATTTCGTGAATTGTTACTTTGAATGTAGCTGGTTTACCAGCTAATTCAGCAGCGTGGTACTCTTCTGGGAATGATACTTCAACTTCTTTAGAATCACCAGATTTAAGACCAATTACTTGCTCTTCGAAACCAGGGATGAAAGTACCAGAACCGATTGCAAGAGAATAGTTTTCGCCTTTTCCGCCTTCAAATGCTTCGCCATCAACGAAACCTTCGAAGTCGATTACAGCTGTATCACCGTTTTCAACAGTTCCTTCTTCTTTAACAACTAGTTCAGCTTGACGCTCTTGTAAAGATTTTAATTCATTCTCTACATCTTCGTCAGTTACAGTTGTTTCAACTTTTTCTACTGCTAAACCTTTGTACTCGCCTAATTTAACTTCAGGCTTCACTGTAACTTTTGCAGTGAAGATAAGGTTAGCATTTTTTTCGAACTTCTCGATGTTGATTTCAGGATGATCAACTGGGAAGATACCAGCTTCATCGATCGCTTCACCGTATGCTTTTGGTAAGATGATATCTAAAGCATCTTGGTATAAAGATTCGATACCAAAGCGTTGTTCGAATAACGGACGAGGCATTTTCCCTTTACGGAAACCTGGTACGTTAATTGTTTGTACTACTTTTTTGAACGCAGCGTCGATAGAGTTGTTTACTTCTTTAGCATCAACTTCGATTGTTAAAACGCCTACGTTACCTTCTAATTTTTCCCATTTTGCAGCCATTTATTCTTTCCCTCCAACTATAATAATGTATGCACATACCTCTATAGATTAAAATCTTCATTATCTCTTTTTTGAAATAACAAAAGTACAAATAATCCTCTAGCAAAAGCTTTCAGATATAATGTTCCAATCTACTAATTGTCTAAAAGACAACTACGGTATATTTTGTTCGAGAATAATATGAAACATATTAAGTAAGAGATTTACACTTCTCTTCTCTTACAAACAGGCAGATTTCTGCCTTTTGCAACCCTTACATTATAACATAGAATATGCTCGTTTCAAGAACCGAACGATTCTTTTTCATAATTATACGGGCAAATATCCTTCTCTTTCAACACGTAATAACCATTGATAGGCAATATGAAACTCTTCTAATTCAATATTATACGCTGTCATAAGCTCTTCTTCATCAATAGTCAATCCGAAACGCTTTCTTCCAATTCTCTCTAAAACAGCAGCCCAAATCTCCACTTTATCCATTAATAGAGCGAATGGGAAAACGCTAATTCGCAATTCTTTCCAATATGTAACCATCGCATCAAATATATCGGGATAACTTTGCTCTAATCGGCTTGATAATGTATGTATAATGTTATCGGATTGCTCCTCATTATGACCTGTAAATGCTGGAATCACCTTAATCGTATTCCCAAACTTTTCTACCTCTATCTCTTCTTCTATTTGATTTTCTATCATTTTATATAAAATAGAAGTTTTCAAATAAGGGTGCTGTTTTTCGTCTATTAAAAATTTCTTTAAAATAGGTAATGCAAGATCCAAGTCTTTTAACGAAAGTTGCTGAATCGCTCTTAGCTTTTGTCCAAAGTTTTCTCCAAACATTTCATTAGTAAACTCATCCAATTCAAAATTCGAATCGACTAGTGATGTATCTACTTCACTTAACATACCTTCTGCAAATAAAGCGAGCTGTGCTAATTTTTCCTTTTGCTCAGGCAT
This sequence comes from Bacillus pretiosus, assembly GCF_051294775.1. Lineage (NCBI taxonomy): Bacteria > Bacillati > Bacillota > Bacilli > Caryophanales > Bacillaceae > Bacillus > Bacillus pretiosus. Next base: position 379,347 of record NZ_JBPPHF010000002.1, on the reverse strand, counting down.
TACATCTTTCGTTTGCAAAACCTTTTCAACGATTTCAATGACACCTTCATAATCATTTGTTTGAACTAAAATCGTCACATATGTTTCAAGAATATCACCAAATAATACAGCTCCTGTTTCAAGTAACTGTTCACATTTGTCTTTCGCTTCTTCCATATGTTTTAATTCTAACAAACAAATAACAGAAGCGAGTTCCGTTTGTTCCGTTTCTGCATTATACTGACGTAATATTTCAAAGCAGCGCAATGCATCTTCGAATTTCCGCTCTTTCAGTGCTAAAAAACCTTCATCAATATATCGCTCTGATAGTTGTGGAAACAATACGACCGTATTTTCTTTTTTATCCATACGTCCGCCTCTTTTTCTAGATTTTAATTATCTTTAAAGTAAATATATCAAATGAGTAATAAGAACACAACATCCCAAAACCCTTTGTTTGAAATATAGAAATATTTAATTTTTATATTTCGATATTTCAAACAAATCCTTACTAAAAATTAAAAATGTACAAATAAAAATCCTCAGCAATTAAAGCAGAGGATTCATCATTAATGGAAAGCTTTTATAATAGTGGGGTATATAACAAGGGTAATAATTTGGAGAACAATAATTGCCATAACAATCATGCTAAAATAGAAGATTGGTTTACTTCGCTTCATTAAAAACATAATAATAAGCATCGTACAAGCAAACAAACTTAAGAAGAACAAACTCGTTGTCGAACTAAGTATACCACTCGGGACAAAGAACAATAACACTACACTACAAGTACCTATAATTCCAAATAACCATTCCATTCATTCACTCATTCCCTTTCCCTCTCATGGCAGTTTTTTTACTAAGCGATTAAATGTTTTACAACATCAACTACATACGTTAATTTCTCATACGCTACAAATCCAAAAGCAACTGTTAAACCCGTTACAATTAATCCTTTCATCATTTCTTCCTCCTCGTTTTATCATTGTTACCTTTATTATAGAGGATTAGCAATTTGTTACCATCGAACTTCCTTACAGTTACCTTACAGAATTGTAAGATTTCAAAATGGATAGAAAAAAACCTCATATTACTTGAGAGGTTTTCACGGAATTTCTCTATAATTACTTGCAAAATTAACTTTTTCTCCTGGTTATTTTTCGGAGAATCCACTCTTAAACTGATAGATTTACTAAATAACTTAGGGTTGAAATAATTATTTGTTACTTTTCTTAACTTACCTTCAAATGTTTTTAATTATAAGAAAACACTTTATTGAAATCGTGTTAATATATTTTTATACAATTAAGAATTTAATTTAAAAGGGGGATTATGTATGTTTAAAAAAATGGCTGCAGATGTATTAGGGCTAAGCGATGTAGGTTCTGTCATTACACCGAAAGATTACGATAAAGTTGATGCTGATGATTACGTGATGCATGAAGATGGGGAGAAAATTTATTTTTTAATCAAATCAAAATCAGATGAATATTGTTTCACAAACAAAGGATTAATCCACCTAGATGGTACAAGTGCAACAAGTAAAAAACGTACACTACGCCGCTTTAGTTATAGTAAGTATCAAATTAAAAACGTAGCACTTGAAACTGCAGGAACGATTGATTTAGACGTAGAAATTAAGTTCCAGATGGGGGATGAGCATTATTCAATTGATGTTCATAAAAAACATATTGAAGAATTAAAAGATTTATATAAGGCTTTACTTAAAATAGAAGAAATTTCATACGACAACGATATTACATTACAGTATGCACATAAAAGTCTAGATATGGCATCTAACGCTTTCAGCCGTATTTCAAACGCACAAGTAAATTTAGCAGAACAATTTAAAGAAATGAACGAGATCGCCTTTAACTGGCTCGTTGATACGAAGAAACAATATAACGTGAAAGATTATGGTTTTGTATTTGAGAAGTTTATTAATAACTAAACAAGAAACCCTTGTTATCAAAAGATAACAAGGGTTTCTTAGCGTCCCAGGAGAGATTTGAACTCCCACTCCGCCCATTCCCGTACTATTTTATATATTTTGATCGCAGTCTTAATATATCTTCTCCTTCACGAATGCCTGCCGATCCCTTCCTCACATTTTTTACGACAGTCCAATCTGGGTTAGTTTCATCACCGATGTTCTGTACTGTAAAGTTGCCATCACCATATTTCCGGTGACCTTCTGCCAATTTCTCTGTTAAATCATTCTCATTTGATCTAGCCATCTTTGCGCCATCTCCCTTTTTTATACAACCTTCTTAAACTGTCCAACCAATCACACGTCCAGTCAATTGGAGATTCTCGTTTTCCGCTTCTATTAATTGTAACACACTGTCGGGGATAAGTTCCGATAACGGCTGCTTAATCGTACTAGAATGGTAAAAAGTTTTATAACATTCTAAGTGAACAATTGGGATAATATAGATATGGATTTAAGTTTCATCATAAGCCTATTGATTCTTTAAATTAAACAAGAGAAATAGGGCGCATAAATAGCGCTCTTTTCTTAATGCACTTTAATCTATTGTATATAATAATTATCATATGTTACTTTATATTTTTTTACACCTCTTGCACATACATCAATTTTTAAACAAACAAAAAACCTTGTTACCAAAAGATAACAAGGTTTTTTTAGCGTCCCAGGAGAGATTCGAACTCCCGACCGTACGCTTAGAAGGCGTATGCTCTATCCGGCTGAGCTACTGGGACATGGAGCGGGTGAAGAGAATCGAACTCTCGACCAGAGCTTGGAAGGCTCTTGTTTTACCACTAAACTACACCCGCATATGTTATTTTATTTTTCTTCGTTAGCGCTGTTGCCCTATCGACAATATTTATTATATGTATAACCATACATAAAGTCAACACCTTTTTTAAAAGAGGATAATTTTTCTTATCCTCTTTTAAAAACTGCTTGTTCAACTAGTTGTCCGTCTAATGTTTCAAAACGAACTTCCATTTGATTTTCATCCATTTCTAATAAAGCAAATGTCTTTTCTACACGCTGACGTGGCAATAAAATACTGCCTGGATTAATAAATAAAACGCCATCGATTAATTCTGCACCTAATACGTGAGAGTGTCCGAAGCATGCAACTTGCGCCCCTACCTCTTCCGCATGGTACGCTAATGTTTGTAATGTCATTTTCACGTTATGACGATGTCCGTGCACAACTACGAAACGAATGCCATCTACATCAGTTACAATTTCATCTTGAAAGTTAGCATAATCACAGTTCCCTTTTACAACATGGAAACCTTGCAGCTCTTCATGAGCAGGCGTTAGCTCTGAATCACCGCAATGAATCATGACATCTACTTTTCCTTCATAGTTCTCTTTCAACTGCTGTAATTCCTTCACGGAGCTATGACTATCGCTTACGATTAAAGCTTTCATCAATCTCTCTCCCTTATTCTCCTAAAAACCATTCAGGGATTTTTTCTTCTAGCTTACGAAGAGCACGTCCACGGTGGCTAATGGCATTTTTCTCATCTGAACTTAGTTCCGCCATCGCTCTTTTATATTCTTCCACATAAAAAATCGGATCATATCCAAAGCCATTTTCCCCGCGGCGCTGCTCTAAAATATACCCTTCGCACGTCCCGTTTACAATGACAGGCTTTTTATCCCCTTCAGGGAAAGCCACTGCTAATGCACAGTAGAAACGAGCTTTACGCTTTTCAAACGCTATTTCATTTAATTCTTGTAACACTTTATCAATATTCGCTTGATCATCTTTCGGCTCTCCAGCAAAACGAGCTGAATACACGCCTGGTTTTCCATTTAAAGCATCTACAATAAGACCTGAATCATCCGCGATTACAATCGCATTCAGCTGTCTACTCAGACTATCCGCTTTTAAGATCGCATTTTCTTCAAATGTTTCACCAGTTTCTTCGACTTCTTCAATATGAGGAAAATCGTGCAATGATTTTACTTCTAAATCAAATCGCTCAAATAACTCAGCAAATTCACGTACTTTCCCCATATTTTTTGTCGCTACAACAACTTGTTTCATACTTTCCACCTCTACTCTATATGAGATACGATGTCACCTAACGCTTCTTTTTGCATGTCGATTAGTTGGAAGATACCTTGTTCCGCAGCATCAAGTAATTCATTTAACTGCGCTCTGCTAAACGTCGCCTCTTCTCCAGTTCCTTGCACTTCAACAAACTGACCTTTTCCAGTCATAATTACGTTCATATCAACGTCTGCTTTAGAATCTTCTGCGTAGTTTAAATCTAAAACAACACCTTGCTCTTCAACAATTCCTACTGACGTTGCTGCTAAATAATCTTTTACTGGAATTTTAGATACTTTTTCTGCTTGTAATAACTTCTCAAACGCTAATACCATTGCTACATATGCACCTGTAATAGAAGCAGTTCTCGTTCCACCATCCGCTTGAATAACATCACAATCAATCCAAACCGTTCTCTCACCAAGTGCTTCTAAGTCAACTACCGCACGTAATGCTCGTCCAATTAAGCGCTGGATTTCCATTGTACGTCCTGTTACTTTCCCTTTACTTGATTCCCTAATTGTACGTTGTTCTGTTGCACGTGGAATCATCGCATATTCAGCTGTTACCCAGCCCTTTCCTTCTCCACGCATAAACGGTGGGACACGCTCTTCAATTGTCGCTGAGCAAATTACCTTTGTATCCCCAACCTCAATTAATACTGATCCCTCTGGATGTTTTAAATAATTCGTATGAATATGTATATGGCGTAATTCTGTTTTCTCTCTACCATCTACTCGCATAAAAATAACCTCCTCATAACTACTTGTTAGTATAGCCAAATTTAAATGTATGATATGTATACAATAAAAGAAGAGGAACCCAAAAAGCAATTCCCCTTTCTTACTTAAGTATATCAAATTATTGAAGATTAAAAACTACCTGTATTCACGTTTTCTGGCCGATCGACAGGTTTTATTAACTTTCCGCCCTTTTCATCTATAAGATTCGCTTTACCATTTACTTCAATAGAAACACTTTTCACGCCTTTCTTTTCTGTTAAAGATAAAACTAACGACTTCAATACGTAATTTGAAATCATATTTTTATCTGGGTTTATAAATATATTTTCATTAAAGTTTAATGTAAGATTTCCGTCTTGTAACTTCGGATTCGTAATCAACTTAACTCCTGGATTAAAATCATTCAGAAGCGATTGATGAATCGGTCCTTTTACAAGTTCATCTATAATTGCTGCATAATCATTTTCTTTTCCTTCTACAACGCGGCGTGTTACTGGTACGTAGTATTGCTGCTTATTATTATTTTGTGCCATAAAATAAAGTGTAACCGGTTTTGTATTTGTTACATCCGCTACTTGTTCATCATCGAAGTTGATACCATTAGCACGGCTCACCCCTTCACCAATCGGTGTACCACCAACAGGCATCTTTGCCAATTTCTCACCATTTATTTGGAACTGCACTTGTTTTATTTCTTTAAATTGCGTCAACGTCCAGGCTATTGACTCAACCATCTGACGCTCTTCCTCTTTTGCATAGTTTTTCATTTCTTTAGAGAAATCAATGACTGCCGTCCCATCTTTTTTCAAATCTAGTGTCATCGATGTATTCGCTGGAATGACTGCACGGAACCCATTCGGTAATAAATTCGTTACCGGTCCATCTTTCACAAGGTACTCTAACGTTTGCTGAATGACCTCATTCGCTTTCGGAGTAGGTATAGCTAACGTTTGCGGTACAACATAACCATTTTTATCAACAAGGTATAGTTCTCTATTCACCGTTTGTCCTTGCTTATCTTTCTTAGCTACTTCTTTCTTTCCACCCTCTGTATACGTAACTTGTTTTGGCGGATCAATTTGTTCCGTTGCTTTCTCCTGATTTATAAAGCCACACCCTGTTAGTAAAACAGCGCTCACAGTAGCACCAACAACCCATTTAAAAGTGGATTTAGGCATGCCATTCCCCCCTAAAATCTAAGTTTGTACTATTATGTATACGAGCTGTTTCACTTTTTAGAACAAGCTGTGCTTCCTATAAACAAAAAAACTCCTGATTTCTCAGGAGTTCACTTATATGGATTCTACTATTATTCTTTTTCTAAATGAATATGTTTCACATTTTCAATCGGTTGACCGAACCATTTTGATGCAATTTCTTTAAATAGGCCTATTTTTCCTGTCGTTAAGAAGAGATGATCACTTTGTTCCTCTCCCTCATTCAACATTTTACTATGGTATAAAATTGTACTTACTTCGCGCGCTGTTTCATCACCTGAACTAATGAGTTGTACTTTATCTCCCATTACTTTTTTAATAACAGGACCTAAAATTGGATAATGTGTACAACCTAAAATAAGTGTATCAATATCAGTATTTTTCAGCGGTTGCAACGTTTCTCGTACAACTTCATACGCCATTTCACTTTCAAAATTCCCACTCTCTACAAGCTCAACGAAAGGCGGACACGCTAAACTTTCTACCATAACACGGTTATTAATAGACTTTAGCGCTTCTTCGTATGCACCACTTTTCACCGTTCCAATCGTTCCAATAATCCCAACATGATACGTGTTTGTCACTTTTAAAGCTGTACGTGATCCTGGGTGAATAACTCCTACCACTGGAATTGGTAATTGTTTCTGCATCTCTTCTAATACAACCGCAGTTGCTGTATTACACGCAATAACTAACATTTTGATATTTAAATCTAGTAAATGCTCCGTCATTTCCCACGTAAATTGACGCACTTCTTCTCGAGAACGTGGACCATAAGGGCAACGTGCCGTATCCCCTAAATATATAATACGCTCTTTCGGCAACTGACGAATTAATTCCTTCGCTACTGTTAAACCGCCAACTCCTGAATCGATAACACCGATTGCTCTATTCAACTTCATCACCCGTTTTCTCATTCATCATCTTATTTTATCATTATATTTTACACACTTTAAGTTCGCTAACTTAAACTGCTTCTGTATGAAAATTTTCATTTGTACCTATATAGACTAGGACCTTTTTTATTTTGCTCCTTTTTTTCATAATTTGCAAGACAGAAAAATAACCGACCTTCTATATGAAAGTCGGTTTCTTCTATATAAAATGCGTATTTATCGCTCCATCTTTTTTTGGAAAGAAGACATTCCTATTAATAAGAAGAAATGAGCAGAAATGAAAGCGAGCACTTTTTCTATAATTTATTGACAGCTCTTCTTATAGCTTTCCCTATTTCCATACTAGACTGCGGGTTTTGCCCTGTAATTAAACGCCCATCTACTACTACATGCGGTGTGAAATTTGGAGCAACATAAAACAAAGCTCCTTCTTCTTTCAATTTACTTTCTAATAAAAACGGCACTCGCTTTTCTAAATGCACAGCTTTTTCCTCATCGTTTGTATAACCTGTTATACGCTTACCGGCAACAAAAAACGAGCCATCTTTATTTTTCACACCGACTAAAGAACTTACTCCGTGACAAACAGCCGCTACAATCCGGTTATTGTTGTACATATTCTCAATCAAATTTGCAACATATGGATTACCTGGAAAATCTATAATCGCTCCGTGCCCACCACCAAATAAAACTGCATCATAATCCGAAAAATGAACATTTGAGATCGGCTTCGTATTTTGCAATAAAGAAGCGACATGCTTAAATTCACGAGGTATCCCGTTCGGAATAGACACTCTATCAATAGGTACTTTACCGCCCTTTATCGACACAATGTCAACATCAAACTTAGCCTTTTTAAATACATTATAAGGAGCTGCGAGCTCTTCCAGCCACAAACCAGTCGGGTGTCCATTCATATCATGAGCGCTTGTTGAAACTAACAATATCCTTTTCAACATATCCCCCTCCTTACTACCTATTTATGTATGGAATGTTCTTATCATTCATATAGCAAGCGGAAAAAACGATAACAACAAGCTGACCTTTTGTATAAAAGTCAACTTGTTGTTATCGTTTGAATTCTTTCGTACGAAGATTTTCACAACCTTATAACTTTTATTTCCAACGCCACGCAATCGTGTTATCCTCCATATGAATAGCAGGTATATCAATCCCTAAATACCGCTGATTATCCTCATCAAAAACAGACCAATTTCCTTCATATAAAAATTCAGGATCTATGCTTTCAAAATCAAATCCACTATCTTCGTCTACCATCTCACGAAAATATTTTTGGAACGGTTTACTATTTTCATATAGACGAATTGTTCCATACATCCATGGCATGTCTCCAAAAACATCTTTAATTTCACCTATCTCCATATCCTTAAAATACAACTTCATATTTGCACCTTCTTATTTGTGAATGACAAAGATACCTACCCTGAATGCCTCATCATGTTCTAAAGTAGTTATTTTTTACGTTTCTTTCTTAAACATATCTTCCTTCTCAAAGTCTGAAATACCTTTTTAAGTTCAAAATATAAACAGAAAAATAGCCGACTCTTCATATAAAAGTCGGCTTTCTTTTTATAGTTCGAGCTCTCCCATGCGAAGAAGCTCAACAACTGCTTGTGAACGTCCTTTAACTCCTAGCTTTTGCATTGCGTTTGAGATGTGGTTGCGTACTGTTTTTTCACTGATAAAAAGTTCACCTGCAATTTCCTTCGTTGTTTTATCTTGAACCAGTAATTCAAATACTTCTCTCTCTCTCTTTGTGAGTAACGGTTTAGATTGATACGCTTTTTCCTTCAACTGGTATAAACCTCCTTGCTTAAGCCAGAGCCGTGTATGTGTAAGTTGGGTGTTTATTTAGTCAAGATATTGTATGAACGAAATGTGCGGGTGGTGAATGAAAATAGGCTTTATTTCACATGTTATTTTAGACTTTTATACAGTGCAGACACTCTTTGTATCCACTCACTTTTCAGTACGCCATATTTGTTCTAGTAATATGCTGACAACTGTACCTACGAACAAACCATTTCCGAATATATATTGCATAACAGACGGCAGTGATTGGAGTGCTCCAGACGGTAAAAACATAACACCGCTTCCAAATAATATAGCAACTCCTAAAACCGTTACATTCCGTTCGCTCATTGGCACTTGTTTTATATTATGAAAACCAATTCCAATTAACTGTACGAACGAAGCCATTAAAACCGCAGATGCGACAGCAGGTGGTAACGATGCTAAGTAACGAATAATATTTGGAAACAACGACATTACGACTAGTAACAAACATGCTAGTAAGAACGATCGTATATATTTTTGTTTCGTTAAACGTATAAATCCTGCCGTTGCTGGTAACGGCACGACACCTACAGTTGAAAATACAGAAGAAATGATATGCGAAATCCCTCCGACCCACGTACCACCCTTCAACTGTTTTTGTTCAATAGTCCCCTTTTGAATGGTAGCTTGATTAATTGCTATAATAGCTGCCACTGTATTTGAAACTAAAATACATACCATAACGAAACTGGATACAGCCATACCTGTATTCCACTTTGGAAGTCCCCAAGCAAATATTTGCGGAAGTTGCACAAAATGAGTTACTTGAGATGGAATCGTCATTTTTCCTGCAATGAGAAAAAGAATCCACCCACTAATTAATCCTATTAAAACCGCATAACTTTTGACAAAACCTTTTCCGAAGTTAGATAGTATAATAACGAAAAGAAATATGCTAAACGCAATTATCGCTGTAAATCCATCGATTTGAGAAACAGTAGCAGTAATTCCTAGCATTCCTTTTAGAAATACACCGCTTAATTGTAAACATAATAAAAGTAAAAACGTCCCTGTCACAAGCGGCGTGAATAAAAATAAAATACGTCCGATAAAACCAGTGACTCCTAATCCTATTAAAATAACACCGGAAATTATCATTCCTAATTCTAAAATTTGCAACGTACTATGTAATTGATCTTGCCCGGCCGTTGCATAAGCAAGTACGGTAAATACTCCAACCCACGATCCAGCTGGTCCATCCGCAATTGGTAGTCTATGTCCAAGCCACCCTTGTAAAAAAGAAGATATACCAACTACAAAAAACGTACGCTGCATTAAATAAAATATTTCTTCCGTTGTAAGATGAAATAATCCGCCAACGACAATCGGTAGTGCGATTGAATTCGCTAATAAAAATATAAACCATTGCAAAGTTCCCATAATATGATTTTGGTTATGTTGATTGTCCAAATTTTTCATCCTTTCTAGCTTCCCTGTAAGAAATATATTGCAAGCATAACAAAGAAGGGTTCTACACCCACAATTAGAACCCTCCTCAAAACATTTACACGATTCTTTTACACAAGATTATTTAATTCCACCTCATTTAAACTTCCAACAACAATATTCCCTTTATGCACGACTAAACGTTTCTCTGTTTGACGCGCTACCGCTTCAGCAGTACATGTTGCATTCGTCAAAACAAAACTCGCTTCATCTCCTACATTCGGCCATGCTCGCTTCCCTTCATTGTTTAACGTTTCTTTTCCTCCCGTAATAAAGCGAAGGGCTTTTCCTAAAGACCTTTCGTCACTCCAGCCAAAACGTTCCGCTAATCGATTTGCCTTTTGTAGCATATCACCTGTGCCAAACGGTGACCAATGATCAGTAATACTATCATTTCCTAATGAAACTTTCACACCTTTTTTATCTAATAACGGAATTGGGATTACTTGTTTCCCAATTGGCACCGTTGAAGTAATATCAATATTTAAAGCAGCTAGTCTTTCCGCCACTTCTTCAACTTCTTTATCCGTAACACCACCAAGTCCAAGTGCATGGCTAATTGTTACGCGACCTTGCCATCCCGCTTCTTCTGTTAAACTTGCCAATCGCTTCATCGTAAACGTCCCAAGATTATTCGCATCATGCAGATGAATATCAACATCCGCATTAAATTCTACTGCAATATCCATAATGGTATGTAATGATTTTTCAATATCATTATCCACTGTAGCTGGATCCACTCCACCGACTAGATGCGCACCCATACGCATCGCATCTTTCACAAGTTGTACAGAATTACTACGCAATAATCCATGTTGTGGAAAAGCAACAATTCTACCAGAAACCTGATTTTTATATGTTTCCAACGCCGCTAACGTCGCCTCCAAATTACCAAGTCCAATAATCGGATCAACATTACAATGCGTTCTTATATTCGTTGCACCATTTCGAAGCAATAACGCTAACATATTTTCCGCCCTATCTTGAGCAGTTGCTAATTGCTTCGGCAGAATTTTTTCTTCTTCATTAAAACGCGTAAAAATATTCTCTGCTGGCATACAAGCTTTCCAAGGACCACTATAATATGTCTTATCAATATGAATATGCATCTCTTCGAAAGCTGGCAAAATCAATAAACGATTAGCATCAAGAATTAATACTCCTTCCTCTTGAACAGCCCCTGCTATCATTTTTTTAATTCGTCCATCTTCAATGAGTAAACTACATAACTCTGTTTCTGTTTGGGAAATTCTCCCCTCTTCATATGTATACCCCGATTCAAGCATTACATTAGTCAGCCAATATACTGTCATCTCTATTTCCCCCACCCTTTATTAAAAGTTACCTCTTACTATAATTTTAATATCAACTGAAAATTAAGACAATTAATACAGCTGTTCCCTAAAAAAAAATGTAATACAACCGCATAGTCTTCTCATAAATTCCCATATAGAATAGAAGTATATAGCTTGCTATAAAGTGAAACTTTGATCAGTGGGGGGGTTGTTCATCCCCCCACTGATCATTAGTTAAACCAATCGGGCTTTTACGGGCAGTTAATCCCCACCTAACTTCTTTGCTTTCGCTAAATTTTTAGGTGGAGGTCTTACTGCTCGTTAAAGCGAGATAAAAAGGAGTGGATTGGAAGATGTCAAAAAGGTTATGTAAATCCGAAACTGATAAAATGCTATTTGGTATATGTGGCGGTTTAGGAGAATATTTTGATATTAGCTCTACCCTCATTCGCATACTTTGGGTCATTGCTGTTTTATGTTTTGGGACTGGTTTTTTAGTTTATTTCATTTGTTTATTACTTATGCCACGTTCGTACTAGTGGCATCCTGCATATACTTAATCGAAATATAAAAAATCACCTATAGCAATTTTATCTTAGGGTAACACCCTTGAAATGCATGTAAATAAATAAACCAAACATATTATATATATAAAATATGTTTGGTCTATTTATTGGGGTACAACCGAGATATGTGTAAAAACAGGTCATAGACTTACTTTTATTTCTAATCCGATTTAAAATCTAATTTTTTATGTTTATAAAATTTCTTCATTCATCTAAGCTTTCATTTTCGCTTGTTGCGTAAAAAAACGTTGAACAAAATATTTTGGGGTATATTATGAAGCAATATAAAGTGGCTCACCCAAATTATTCAAATTATCTGGATCAAATTGTTTTAGTTAAAGTGGGTCCCGCCAACCAAATGATATAAAACCTATACTAAGACATTTTATGGAAGATAAAAACCCGATTTTCCTACGTTAAGGGAAAATCATTTCTTATCCTATTATTCAGTAGCGGTATATCATTATTATTTTTCACTGATGTATTTTTAATTTTTTGTTTCATCTCATATCTAATAATGAAATGAAACATTCTGAGTTTTTATTTCGATGCTATAAAAATTATTATGTAAAAGGTTAAATACATGTAAAACAAGGATCTCTACAAAATCCAAATTTACAATTTCTATTCCTACGAAAAAAAACAATACATAGTAACCCCCCCCTTTTATCAGGATATTAGTAAACAAAAACATTCTAGGTTTTTGTTTAATTAGTTGATTGTATGGTTGCTTATGTTATGAAAAAAGCTGTTGTTAATGAAAAATAAGCCTGTTATTAAACTTAATATTTATATATATAAAAAAGATTAACTAATAAAATAAAGAATCGGTACCGGTTCTTTATTTTATTAACTTTTTGGGGTTAGGAGTAAGGAACTTGAATTAAATTCCTAACTATGATTTCTTTAAAAGCTAGGAATTTAATTATAAATTCGTGAAGCGTTCTTAGTATGTGATTGATTCTGAAATTTATGTTACCTGTAACGACAAAAAAGTGTAATTTTATCATTATTTTATAAAATAAAATATATACTTAATAATGAGGAACAGGGTTGATACACTAAAAAAGCATTCCGCAAATGTGGGAATGCTTTTTTAGTGATGTTTAATCGAGTGTGTATTGTTGCTTTAGCTAAATTTGAAGGATGCTAAGTTATTCGTATTATATCCATGAAGGAATACTATATTCAGAGATAGTAAAAATTTGTTTGTAGTGGCCGAAAGAAGATTATAGAAAAGGGTGGCTGAAAGGTTATAGGTATGAGTTGAAATCATTGTAAAGCATCTTCATACATTCTCCACTGACTAATGTGATTTAATTGATACTACGAGATACAAAAACATCCTGCATGTTTGAACCATGCAGGATGTTTTCTAGTCTTTGTTTTTCATAATGTAAGAAACCAGACGAAGGATCTCCAGGTATAACCATACTAATGTCATCATAAGCCCTACTGCGCTGTACCATTCCATATACTTTGGTGCTCCATTATGAGTACCATTTTCAATTGAATCAAAATCTAGTAATAAATCTAATGCAGCAATAACAATTACAATTGCACTTATGATGATACTAATTGTCCCACCTTGGTGAATGTATGGAACAGTCACCCCTAAGATGCCCAGTAAGAAAACGATAAAATACATAATAAAAATTCCAAGTGTTGCAACCGTTACAACCGCACGAAACTTTTTAGTTACTTTTACTATTCGAGTTGCGTATAACAATAACATGGCAAATAAAATCGAAATTGTTAGTAATACGGCAATTAAAGCGATAGAATCACCAAAGCGCATTGTATAATATGCTGAAATACTTCCTAATAAAACCCCTTGTAATACTGCGTAAATCGGTGCGCAAATTGGGGATATGCGCGGAATGAATATAACTACAAAAGCGATAATTAGAGTAACTATTATAATTCCAACTAACACGGGTATTTTCATTGCCCCTTGTGTCATCTGTACGTAGGAATAGACAGACGCTGCAAGAAGTAAGATAAGCAAAATGAATGTTTTTACTATCGTTCCGCCAATAGTCATCGTAGAAGCATTTGTCTTCTCTTTATGAAATTTGTCTTTTTTTAATATTGGATTAGATGTTTTCATTATTTCCTCCTAAAATTTGTTTTGCGTTTAAAGTAAATTTTTTATATCTCTAGTTTCTTATCGATGATGCGGCCAGTAATCGCTACGAGTACAATTATTAACAAGCAAGTAAAACATAGACCAAAAATAGTGAAATCTTCAATAGGGTAAAATGATGTATCAAAAAAATTATTCTTATCCATTAATCCAGAACTCTTAATAGTAACTGCATATGTCTCTAATTTACTTAACACATTCATTATTATTGTTTGTATTGTTGAAAAAATAGCAACGAAAATGATGAATAAAATTATTTTACTCATCCATGACCTCACTGGAAACAGCCTTATAATTGCCATGATAAAATAACAAGAAATAAGGATACTCATGAAATCGATTCCCCATAAAAGAAAAGCAAATATGTGTTGGAAGATTCCGTAACTATACAACTTGTGATATTCTTTTCGAAATTCTCCGGTTATTTCCCCACCATAAAGACTGGGATCATAACCAATTACTTTTCCATCATAAAGACTTTGTGAAAAATAATATGAAAAAATTAAGCCTATACCTAATAAAATAATAAACATTAATGTGAAAAATAATAAATTCGTATATATATATTTTGAGGTTGGGATGGCTGTATAACGAATCATAGAATTTATTAATATTTTATTGAAAGAAGGCAGCGCTATTAAGAGAAGTAAAAATGCAGCTATACCAATTATTATCAGGAATATGAGTAATATTAAATCCTTTATAAACGGAGGTAGTACCCTTGAGAGTCCTATCGTACTAAATAAAAGAAGTAAAGAAATAATAATAAAACCTGAATAAAAGACAGCCATTTTTTTCCTATTGCACTTATATAAATAGAGAAAAAGTTGATTCATTTCTCAAAAACCTCCCTAAACAACTCATGTACTGCTTTCCCTTGATGAAAACGAATTTCTTCTACGTTTTCATGTAATACAATATTTCCGTCTTTTAAAAAGATTACCTCATCAAATATATTTTCGACCTCTTCTATTAAATGAGTAGAAATGAGAATGGTACAATCTTCGCGGTAAAATTTAAGAATTAAATCTAGTACATGTTTTCTAGAAACAAGATCAATTCCACCCAATGGCTCATCTAATATATATAGCTTTGCTATCCTGGAGAAAGTTAAGATAAGTTGTAATTTTTCCACTTCACCTTTTGATAAAGCAACTATATGCTCTTCTAAGGGCATTTTAAACTCAGTTATTAAGTCCATTGCTTGATGTAAATCAAAATCACTATAAAAATCCCGATAGAAAACTACAGCATCTTTTATCGTCATCCACTCGTCAAAAACAGGACTATCAGGCATAAATGAAACCATTTTCTTTGTTTCTATTCCTACCTTCTGACCTTCAATTGTGATAGTTCCTTTAGAAGGATAACACAAACCAGCAATCATTTTTAATAATGTCGTTTTTCCGCTACCATTATCACCAACAAGACCAATAATTTTCCCTTCAGAAATTGTTGCACTTAAATCTTGAAGCACTGTTTTTAAGTTATATCTTTTCCACAGATTTTCAATTTTTAATAACTCTATCATTCGCTTTCCTTCCTTTTCTTTTCTAATGAAGAATGGAGGATTGGAAGAATTTCTTCTTTCGTAAATCCTAAATTGTCCATTCCATTTATAAAATTATCAAGCAACTCTGTTGCCATTTCTTTGCGTAGTTCAGTAATCTTTTCCTCTTCACTCGTTACAAATCTCCCTGTTCCTCTTCTTGTCACAGCAATACCTTCTCGTTCTAGCTCTTGAAATGTGCGTTGAATCGTATTTGGATTCACTTGTAATTCACTGGCTAATTCACGTACAGCTGGGATTTTGTCACCCGGTGCTAAACTACCTGTTATAATTTCCTTTTTTATGTATTCCATTACCTGAATGTAAATCGGGATATTAGGAGAAAATTCAATTTCCATTTCTTCCCTCCTCAGTATTAGTGTACTAGACGAATAATACACTAATACTGATTGTGTGTAAATGGTAATTTTTTCGAACTATATATAATAAATAAAAGATAATATATCTAGTAAATTAGCGTAACCAACAAAGTGCCATAAACGGCCGTTTTTAAAACTTTTTAATCGAGTATATTTTATTGAAAAATTATAGTTGACCATAAAACCAATATCCGATATATTGGTTTTATGAAAAAAGATATTATTAAACCCATTAAACGTATGTCATTTAGAGATGAAGTTTATCTAACTTTGAAAAAAGCAATCGTTACATTAGAGCTGCAACCTGAGCAACGCTTAAATGACAAAGAGTTAGCAGAAGAATTCGGAATTAGCCGTACTCCAGTTAGAGAGGCGTTGAAACGTCTTGAGGATGAAGGACTTGTTGAATCTATTCCTGGTTCAGTTACTCGTGTTGCACCATTAAATCCTGAGGAGGCGAAACACGCATTTACTGTGGTAGCTGCTTTACACTCGTTAGCTGCTCGTTTAGCAGTACCATTATTAAAAGAATCAGATATTCAAGAATTAGAGTTCAGTAATAAAGCTTTACTATTATCTATTGAGAAAAAAGATATTATAAAAGCAATTGAAGCTGACGAGTTATTCCACAATGTTTTTCTAGATGTGGCAGGAAATCCTGAAATCATTCGTGCGTTAGAACGAAGTATATCTAAGATTCAACGTCTCGAGATTTCTCAGTTCACTTCTATAAATGGTCTAAAGTCAGTAGAACAACATCAGCAAATTATAGAGGCGTGCAGAAATAAAGATAAAGAAACAACAGCACATCTTGTAGAACAAAACTGGTTAAGTCTTGAGAAATTACTGACTTATGAGACAGATTGAGGTGAGGAATTTGCGCCCTATTTTTTTAGGTATATGTGCTGCTTTCTTTTTTGCCTTCACATTTATACTGAATCGAGCAATGGAATTATCAGGTGGTAACTGGATATGGAGTGCCTCACTAAGGTTTATTTTCATGCTTCCATTCCTTTTATTTCTTGTTATAAGTAGGAAAAAATTAAAAGTATTATTACAAGTTATGAGAGAAGATTTAAGAACATGGTTTTTATGGAGCTTTGTAGGATTTGGTCTATTTTACGCTCCATTATGCTTTGCCGCTGCACATGCCCCAGGATGGATAATTGCTGGGACATGGCAAATTACTATTATATCAGGATCTTTGCTAGCTCCTCTTTTTATGCAAACCGTTCAAACCCCAGATGGAATTCTTAAGAAAAGAGGTAAAATCCCAATGAAGGGTATGGGTATGTCATTGATTATTCTTCTTGGTATTTTCCTTATGCAAATGGAACAAGCAAAATCACTTGCTATCAAAGATATTTTATTAGGTATTATTCCTGTTATTGTGGCTTCTTTTGCTTACCCGCTCGGGAATCGTAAGATGATGGAGGTTTGTGGAGATCGTCTAGATGCTTATCAACGTGTCCTTGGAATGACATTAGCTAGCTTACCATTTTGGTTTTTACTATCCTTGTACGGTCTTTTTACAGCAGGAGTTCCTAGTAAAGAACAAACTATGCAATCTATTTTAGTTGCTATTTGTTCGGGTGTAATTGCAACTATCTTATTTTTTAAAGCGACTGATATGGTTAAAGGAGATATGCAGAAACTTGCAACTGTTGAAGCAACACAATCCATGGAGGTTCTTTTTGCTGTTATCGGAGAACTAATTTTATTACATTCTTCATTCCCTTCTATTTTATCTTGGTGTGGCATGTTTGTAATAATGCTAGGAATGATAGCACATAGTTATGTTTCCCATAAAGGTGAAACAGCGTATAACCAAAATATTAGTGCTTAATTGATATTTAAAATGTACAGTATGAACCTTTTTCTAGTTAGTATAGGTAATTTTATTACTTTTTTTAAAATGTATTATTATAAGTTTCATGTCAGAAATTGATTAAGTAAAAGAATATGAACAAAAGCCGATGCCCTTAATATATAGGGAAATCGGCTTTTTCTTTATAAAATTTTACTTAGCGTACGAAATTTGCGTTTTGTGGCGCTACCCCATCGCTATCAAGCTAACAAAATACAACGTCAATTATAGTAGAGGTTGTTTCTTTTTTCTAAAGGCTAGGTGTAGGGAATTTAAAGATTTGCATACGAAATAAACCCTAATGGGTTTCATTTTTTAAATTTAAGCCACTTGATTATCAGACATGGTACAATTGTAAACGACACCTAATATATCAAAGACTGTTTTCTTCTCATATCGATGAGATTTTCTCCCGTTTTGCTGTAGGAGGTTGAACAGGCGAATGAGAATCTTTGATAGCTCTTGGGTGTCTTTCTGTATAGCTTGGAAAAGAAGAAGAAAGTAATCTTTAATCATATAAATCGCTTTGTATTCACTCAGTTCTCGTTTCTTTTTCATAAGAAGTAATTGACGCATTTGAAACATGGTAGAAGAACAGAGTAGAATGGCAATCAATTGCCCATACAAATGGCATTCCAAACGTTCTCGTTTTATCTTTTTACAATGATGAATATGAAAGAATGATTTCCACGTTTTAAATAAAATCTCGATTTGCCAACGTAAAGAATACCAATCATGTACTTGTCCCATTGGGACAATATCTGTAGGAGTATTTGTAATATATACATTGATACCACTAAGTCGTTTACTACGAGCGGAATACTTCATTCCTTTCTTTTTTTCTCTTACGGTTTGATCTTGTAATCGTTTTTGCTGTTGTTCTTTTGTTAGTCGATGAACAATCACACGAGTTGGGACTTTATCAGTCATTCCTACGTAAGCGTTGGATATTTCACATGTTTGTCCTGGTTGAAGAGAGTTCATTAAAACCTCCATATCTATCTGGATATACTCTGTACCTTTCTTGATTCTGCCATCTTGAAAATAATTAGGGTTAGGATTTTTTTGATAAATACGTGTATTCGATTTGATACGTGAAATATAATAAGCCTTTTTCTCTTGTATATGTTGAAGATCTTTCAAATGAAAATAACCTAAATCTCGGATACATAAATCATTCGCTATTACAGTTGGGACACACAGGGAACCGTAGGTTCGATCATGTTGTTTACCTGGACCTGTATGAATATGAAGGAACTGTCCACTTAATAAATCATACTCAAGCTGTATCTTTACTCCCGCTGTATGGCTGCATCCTCCTGCACCTGGATAAACGAACGAAAAGGGATCTGGAAGTTGAAATGCAGTTGAATCTAAAATACGAATACGCTTGAAAATAGAAGTATATGGAGAAGAAATTGGCATAGATGAGGTCAATTTTTGGTTTAGTAGTTCAGCTAATAGGTGTTGTAAAAATTGGACGGCCGCTTTATTAAATCGTTGATTCAGTCCCTCTGGACTGATGAGTACTTCTGTTGATGCTTCTAAACAGCTAGATAATTGAGTTAAAGAAGTAGTAGCAACATTTTGGCTCATCCATACACATAAAGCGACTAAATCTTTTGCTTGGTATTTACTGGTTCGTTGTACGAAACCGACATCCCTAGCAAATTCTCGTAAGATATTTGGAGATAAAAATCTTTGAAGCTCTTGAGCAAATAGTTGTAATTCGTCAGACACAGAAATAGACATATAAAAACGCCATCCTTTCCTATGATTCTACAAAAAGAATAGCGTGTTTTTTCATATTATGGATACATTTTTTAGCTCGACGGCAATGTGGTGTTACCTCAAAGATAATTATTTTATTTGAAGGTTGTAGTTTTAGAATAAAGTTTGATTAAAAGACTCCTTTTAATTTTTGTTTAGCAACAAAAAGCAACTCCATTTTGATCAATCTTTTTTCAAAATGGAGTTGCTCTTTTAATATAAGAATGTAATTTTTATAAAACAGATTGATCGGGCAAATACCTCAAAGATTAGTTAGAGGAAGTGATTCCCTTCAGAAACTCATTTGTCTGCTTCAGACTAAGTATACTGGCCGGAGAGGCCATATCAAACTGATAGCCGTGACCCGCTTTTATCTCGTTGGGATCGAAAAATAAAGAAGTAACTGGGACGTCTTTTTCTTGAAGTGTAGCGACGAAAGTCCTGGCTTGTGTTTCAAATGAATTCGTGTTGCCGTCGGTTACAAATGCAGGAGGGAAGTCTTTAGTGATATACTTTGACAGATTTAAGACATCAAACTTCGGATTGTCCATCCAGTTCTTATCACCCAAAATGCCCCAGCCCATACGTTTGATTATGAATTGTTGCACGGGCTTTAGATCACTATGCTGTAATATCGTAGGGGGCGCTATATAGTAATAAGCCCTTGATTGTATTCGTCGATACGGATTGCGGAACTCCCACGAGATTTGCATATTCAGAATTGGTTTGGATCAGGGCAAACTCCCCGGCCAAGAAAGCCCCCGCTGAGGAACCGGCCAAGATCACCTGCGATGGGTCCAAGGGGTATTTTTGAGCTAACTGCTGCAAATAAGACAATACCTCGCCGACTTGCTTCGTCTGATCAAACAAAGTGGCCCCTGGCGCTAACTCGTAATTCATGGATACTACAGCAAAGCCTTTCGAGGCTAGCGCCCTTGAATAATCGGCAGGCATATACTTGTCTCCACTAATAAAGCCTCCACCGTGGATAAAGATGATCACAGGCAGTGGCTTCGAATCAGTTTGAGGAAGGTAAAGGTCCAATTTATTTTCTTGGTACTTGGATGGATATGAGATGTCAGAGAGAACCCGAGTTTGTTTCATAAGAACGGGCAAATCGGATGGGTGGGAGCCAAAATTTTCAGGATTATTCTTGCTGCCGAGCATTTGGAGCGCCCAAATGCTCAGCTGAGGTGTCCAAATGGTGAAGGTAGCCATGATTAGAGCAAGCAACAAAACAGCAATCCCTGTAAACTTGACTAATTTGAAGTTGCGCTTTTTTTCTATTCGTTGGTTGGGTATTTGTACTTGTGTCATCGGTTAACCTCCTGCATCCATGTCCTCGGTCTGAGTATAACCGGTTATTTTTAATATAAATTTCATGGACGGTATCGTTTATTTAATTATATCGCTTCTAAACTGAACCGTAATTCAAAAACTTATTTAATTAAAGCGCCCTTTAATTGAATAACAGAGGAGTTTCTATTAGCTAGTTTATTCGAAAAAGGAAAAATATTAAGGTTGATATACAAAGATGTGTAGTGATCAACATATATACTGTAGTAATGATTATAATAATACTTATAATCATTAAAGACCATTCTATAACTGGAGAAAAGCATCCGTTCGTACTTAATGTATAAGAACTTACACCTAGTATTATAAAAAAGGGTCTGCTCAAACTTAAGCAGACCCTTTTCCTACTTGGAGTACAGACAGAAAAACGGAAAAATTGCACGTTAAATTTTCAAAGCTTGATATTCTTTGGTGGGAATGTAATTATTACTGAAAATGATCCAGTAGAACAAGAAAAACATATTAGATATAATGAATTCGTTGCCTATGCAGTCATTTTTCAAAATGTTGTTGCTATAACTATGATTTTATGACAACTCAAAAGAGAGGGATATCGATTCTCACGAGAAAATCTGGTGATGTTAAGCCCATATATGACGAAGCATCTAAAACGTTTTGGCGATTATGTGATTGATTTACAAAACATTCCGTAACCAATAGAAGAGAATATACCTGTATAAAAGATAAACAGGTCAATCGCCGGAAATAAATTCCAGTCTATAACCCGTATTTACCCGTATCTCGGCTGACCTCCTTATAGGAAAGCGTTTTTTAAATGAATACAACTATGAATTAACTTTAACTGTTCTGTTTATATATTTTCTCACTTTTGTTTTCTACGCGATGTATAATGCTTTCTCCTTCAACATCAATGTTAGGCAAAATTTTATCCAGCCATTTTGGCAAGTACCAGGCTGACTTACCCATGAGAATCATGACTGCAGGTACGATTGTCATTCTCACGATGAATGCGTCAAAGAAAACACCGAATGTAAGAGCCATACCTATGGATTTAATGATGGTATCAGGCGCCAGCATGAATCCAATAAATACAGACATCATAATTAATCCCGCTGCGACTACGACTCTCCCGCTCTCCCGCATTCCTTCTACAATAGCTCTCTTCGGATCACCTGTATGCGTATATACTTCCCGCATCTTGCTCACTAGGAACACCTCATAGTCCATGGCGAGTCCGAACAAGATGCCAATCAGAATGACAGGCAAGAAGGCTAAAATTGGACCGGCAGCCGGGAACCCAAATATATTTTGGAAATGGCCATCCTGCACGAAAAATACCACGGCTCCCAACGTAGCACCAAGAGAAAGTAGAAACCCTAATACGGCTTTTAATGGAATGAGCAGAGATCTAAACACTAGAACTAAGAGTACATACGCAAGTCCCACAATAAGGGCAGCGAAAACTGGCAAGGCGTCACTCAGCTTTTGCACAATATCAATATTCATCGCTGCTGTGCCCGTTACCATTAGTTCAATTTCATTTTTTTTCTCGGTTTGGTTCGATTTGTCCCTGATTGCTTTTACCAAGTCCTTTGTCTTTGTATCGTCAGGTCCAGTTTTTGGTGTAATAGAAATCATATAAATCTTTCCAGAAGGCCCTGGGATAGCTGGTGTCACACTTTTCACTTCAGGTAGGCTACCCAATTCTTTTGCGATGGTGTTCATAGCATTTTGCGTTTCAGCTGTTGCTTCTTCTGATTTTGCTACTACCATTAAAGAAGCATGAAATCCTTCCCCATACGCTTCCGTCAATAAATCATATGCTCTTCTTTCTGTCGTTTCTGTGGACTTTGTTGTTCCATCAGAAGGCAGGCCAAGATTCATATGGAAAAACGGAATCGAAATCACTGCAAGTAGTCCGATTGCGAAAATCGTAACAATCAGAGGACGTCTTATGACAAATTCTCCCCATTTATTTGAACCAGCATGTTTCTTACCTGCCCCAGTCATCTTTTGCAAGAATCGATTTTGTTTAGATGGGGCAATCTTATGGCCGACAAGTCCCAAAATGGCTGGTAATATGATGACGGAAACCAACACAGCTGCAAGCACAGTAAAGGCAGCGGATACGCCCATCGCTGTCAGGAATGGAATCTTTGTAACAGACAATCCCAAAAGACCTATAATAACAGTTAATCCTGCGAAGATTACGGCACTTCCCGCTGTTCCCGTTGCGATGGCAACAGATTCTGGAACAGAATCTCCTTGTGCAAGCTGCTGTCTAAAACGATTGATAATGAAGAGTGCATAGTCTATGCCTACTGCGAGTCCCAGCATGGCAGCTAATGATAAGGAAACTGATTGGATTTCCACATAATTGGTTCCAATCATGATTCCTAGCATTCCAATTGCTAATCCGATTATCGCAGTGAGAATCGGCAGTCCAGCTACTAGAAAAGACACAAAGGTAAATGCCAGGACTACGAAGGCAACAAGAACTCCGACAATTTCAGTCATACCTGAAGTCTCTGAGTCAGAAAACGTAACATCGCCTCCTGATAACTCCGTTTGAATGCCGGCATCCCTTATTGTTTCAATACTATCTAAAATCTTATCTTTAGAAGCTTCTGTAACCTTTTCTGCTTTTACTTTGTACGTAACAACTGCATATCCAATTGTCTTATCTTCACTGAGGTTCTGCAGTTGCATCGGTGCTGCCACAGAATCAACAGCTGAGTCTTTTTTTATCTCTTCAAGAACTCCTGCAATTTTCTGTTGTACTTCCGCTGACTCCAAGGTTTCGTTTTTTGGTGCTTTAAATGCCACTTTTACTTGGGCACCTGCTGGTTGCATCGCTTTAAACTCTTTTTCAATTACTTTTCCTGCTTTATCTGCTGGTGTATTCGGAATACTCAGCTCGTCCTTGAAAGAGGAACCCATGTTGACTGCAAAAAGCACTAATGCAATAAGAATTGCGAGTGCACTGAATACAACCTTTTTTCTATGATTTACTGCCCAATAGCCTAACTTATACAGATATTTTGCCAATTGAATCTCATCCTATTCTTGTCGAAAATTTTACTTTTTCTTACGTTGTAATCAACAAACGCACAAACACTTATTTTTATATAATTTGTATAATAAGATTTTAAAATGTTAATTATAAATTGTATCTGAATCTCCCTCCCTATTTATAACTTGTAAAATGGCGGTAAACTTCCAATAGGAAACAACGGAAATGGCACACATTGACAGCAATAATGTCCTTTTATACAATGACGTTATCACTACACTAACAATTGTGCTTACATGTGTAAGTATAGCAGTGAATTTTCATCTTTCAAGCACTATGTGCTGATTTGCACTTAAAACGAACAGAATGAAGGGATGTGTTAGCTTTGAGAAAATCAAGAGAAGACAGTATACACTCTCAGAGATACATTATGGATGCATTGAGCGCACTGTTACATGAACATAAACTACAAGATATAACGGTAACGGCTATTTGCAAAAAGGCTGGAGTTGCCAGAGTCACATTCTACAAATACTACCGAAACGTTTACGACGTGGTGCAAGCATCTGTGGATGAAATTGTTCAACAATTCTTAAAAGAGGTTGATAGTTTGGATCCATATGAAAGTATGCAGCTAATTATTGAATATATTATAGAGGGGTTTGTGTCTGCACAGAAGCCGTCAGGAAAGTTAATTGATTTAAATATATCTAGTATGATGCTTGAGTATTTGAATTATACAATGGAAAAGGTCTTTCAAGCGGACATTACGCGCAATCATGACATGGGCAGAATGCAAATCCTGTTTTTAGCAGGCGGTATCTTCAATATTGTTACCGATTGGATTAAAAGAGGGTCAAGGGAGTCTCCTCAGGCACTTGCTGCAAAAATATACGAGATTCTTCCATATGGGACAACAGATACAAGGAATTTGGCAAATTCATGATACAACTGTTCTACCTTTTATTACATCTTAAAAAATAGGCACTACATAAAAAGCTGTAAGTAGTTCATCTAACCATAAACGACCGTTTTTGGTTAAAAGAGCAAAACCTTCTTTCATATAGTCTCGCCACACATCCATCAACTTAAGATCTCATAATACCCTCAGAACGAAAAATGTGTACATTTTGCTCGCTTTTTATTGTTTTGGGGTAACTCGTTTTTTTTAGCTTGATGGGCATGTGGCGCTACCCCATGCCCATCAAGCTAACATTTTGAAGTGCCCCCAAAACAAGAAAATGTACAAATTCATGTGAAATTGTACATTTTTTTGCTTTGGGTGTTATAAAATTCTTAAGTTGATGGATATGGGGCGGTACCCCTATTATAAGCTTTTAATGTAACCTGCTAGCTCATTGCTTTCTACTTTGCGTAATTCTTTGTTTTCATCTTCTAGCTCTTTAATCCTTGCTTCAAGTTTTTTAATTCTCCTTTTAAGAGAAGCAATCATCGCATTTTGATTTGCTCCGTCTCGCTTAACTCTTGAATTACTATATGCTTTTTCTTGTTGGTCTCGTAAGAATTCAATACGTTCTCGAATGTCAGAATGGTTATATAAGGTCGCTTTCGTCACACCAGCTTCTTTTGCCACACTGTTGAAGTTAATAGGCTTCGAATCTCTTGCTAGCCGTTTAATGGCGTTTTCTACCTTTTCTTTAGTCTTACGTTTGCGTTCCTCGTGTAATTTCTTTATTTGCTCTTCTCGGTTGATGCTAGCCATTCTTAACTCCTTTCTTTCTCATACGTTCTAGTTTTCTCTCCATACGCTCTAAATTACCAAAAATGACGCTTCCACTCTTAATGGTATTATATATTTCTTGGTATCTCTCCAAGTTCTTTTCATTCGCTTCAATCATATCTTCTCGTCCATATTCTTTTGCTGCTTCAATTATTTTGGTTGTTGATTCTATATGAAGCTCATATTTCTTTACATCAAAACTGGTCATACCGATGGCTAGATCGAAGCAAGGTTTCCCATTATTGGCTGTAAGACAAGGAGGTTCAGCTGCGAGTGGACAATTTCCATTTACTCTGGCACGACAAGTGCCATAAGGGTTGTCTAATGCATTTAGCTTTTCATCCCGCCATAAAGCATCCATAATGTCTTCTGGAATTTCCGCGTTCTCTGTCACCTGATGAATTTTACCGTCAAGATTAAAACTGAAGATGCCACTTTGCCGTGCTTTTTCCCATTCTTCACGTTTTTTATCATCTAATAACTTAGCGTAATGCATTGTCATTTCAGGGGAAGCGTGAGCCAGAAGCTCTTGAACAGTTAATATATCAGCACCACCATTTAACATCTTCACAGCGAAAGTATGTCTAAATGCGTGATTTTTAAAATGAAAAATATTCCCCTTCTCATCAACAATTTTCTTTTTGTACGCCAATTCGTTCATTTTGTTCCGAACCCAGCCCTGACCATATGGATTTCCCTTACGGGAACCTTTGTATCGAACAAAGATGAATTTGTCTGGATTGTTGCCATTGTTGCTGCGTTCTTTTGATTGATGAATTAATACGGCAAGTAGATTTGCCAGTCTATCTTTAATGGGTATTTTATGATCTATTACATAAGTCTTTTTAATGTCCGCCTTAACGGAACTTTTACCATTTAAAACCCATAGACAATCTTGAGTTAATCCTAAAACATCGCTGATACGCAATCCTGTTTCATACATCACCCAAACAACTGGTTGAACATCTGGATGAAGATCATTAATATGCTTGAAAAGTTGCTCCAATACAAAGTCTGGTACATATTCAATATTGTCTTTCGATTTCTTAGGTAGGTTAGGGACATCCCCAGGATAGAACAGCTTTGTTACTGGTTTTTCTGGTGCGATACTATATTCATAACGCTGAATATCTTTTAAAAAAGTTTGAACTATACAAAAATTGTTTAATACGTAGCTTTTGGGATTAGTTTTTTTCTGTTTTATATTATTTTTTGCATAATGATTAAGAAACTCTAAATATTTCTCGATATGCTCTCGTGTAAGGCGGTTTAAATCATTCCATTTAGGCTCTATGGCACTAATGAAATTCAAAAAAGTTTGAATATAAGTTGAGTATAGTGCTACTGTTCCCCACGATAAATTTCGACCACCAAGCATTCTACCTTTTATATATTTTTTGAAATACCGCTTAAATTCTATATTTTGTATCGAGTTAAAATTTATAAAATAGTCAGTTCTTGAACGATTATATTCAATACCAAATTTCTCGTTTAGAACCCTGACATCCCATCTATCTTTTTCCCATTCTTCACGTATATCTGTTTGTTTTGATAAGTAATCATAAATGGTTCGCAAGAATGCTGCTATCGATGACTTGCCTTCATATGCACCATCAGTTTTTCCAATTATTTGAGTTGTTACTAATTTCTTATTTGATAACCACCATATCCACTGCTTTTCCTCTTTGTCGATGTCCAAATCCAGAAGGGAAGGGAGCCTACTATGTTTTTCGTTTAAATATTCACTCAATCGATTCAGGTTAGTCTTATAACCAATAAATGCGGAAGAAAGACTCCATCTATCATTGAAAATCTTGTGATAAAATACAAATTTAAGTTCCAAGGATATCGATGGATTATCGGTAGGAAATTTTATTTTTATACTTGTTCCTTTATTCTTCTCATACTGCTCTGCAAAGTTAGGGATTTGACCAACGGTATGAAGTTCCCAAACATCATTGACCAGAAAGTAATTATCCTCAACCTTATACGTTTTGACATTCCCATCGTCCAATATTTCTTTTGCCTCGTAAGAGGAAAGGGTAGAGGTGATTACGTCCCAATACTCATTCTGTGGTAAAACATTGTTTGCTGTGTATTTATTCAATATCCTGACTCCTTATCTATTAATCTTGTTGAACATCCAAAATGGAAAGGAACCCCCTATAAAATAGAGTCCTCCTTTCCATTCTTTTTAATCTTTATCGAACCTAGATTAAAAGATGGAGCTGCTTTTTCCCAATCCTTTCGGATATCATCCTCAGAAGGATGGAGGTAGTATTTAATGGTTGTTTGTATTTGGGAGTGTCCCAAACGTTCTTGCAAAATTTTAATATTTTTAGTCGCAAGATAATAAAGAGTTCCGTGGGTATGCCTAAACATATGTGGTGTTATATGAAACCCAGTTTTTTTCTCAAGTTCTTCACATACATCACGAACATTATGGTATTCCATTGGTAAACCGAGGTTGTTGCCAGACAGTTTCACAAAAATAAAGTTATGATCCAAATCCAAATCATCAATCACTTCATACAAATAATCATCATATAGATCCATCAGTTCCTGCGATACATCAATTTTTCTTTCACCTGTTTTTAAATAACCGCCGTTAGGTAATACGCCTCTCTCTGTCAAATGAATCTGATGTTTTCTATATTTATTATCAAATTTCAAATCTTCTAAAAATAAGGAGAGAGCCTCCCCAATACGTATACCTGTTTCGTATAGTAGGCGTATTAAGAATCTATCTCTAATATTCGTAGTAGAATTATAGACGATTTCAATTTGTTCTTTTGTGAAAATCTCTACTTTCTTTTTGGGTTCTTTTAATTTAAGAATATTTTTGGAGTATGGTTGATTTCCATTAACGTGTTCTAAAAAACTTTTATATCCTTTACCACCAGCACCAGAGAATACATTTTTCATTAATTTATCACCAATATTTGAATCTATTAAATCAATTCGATATAAATAATCATAGAAATTCGTTACAACAGTAACATAAGTGTTCACTGTTGACTCGGCTCGCTTTGCTGAAGTTTTTTTCTGAGGAATCACTTTTGTACTCTCGTAAGGGTTTGAAAGCCACCCCACAAAGTTCGATAGAACTTCAAAAGAGACCTGATTATAGTCAATCCCTAATTGTCTTAAATAGGTGAAGTAGGCTTTTAAAGCCTGACAATAACCCTTTAAAGTATTAGGTTTTCTTTTACTGTTATAGAGATATTTCATATATTTTGCTACCACTTCAATTGGTTTTCTGTTAGTATCCAACAAAATATAGATAATCCTATTGTTATCCATTGGTACTTTTAGAACTTCTATCTCCATTTATCAATCATCTCCTGTTGATATGTTATAGAAGGTGCTTAACTCGTAGTGTTAATTGGTATGTTTGTTTCAATAAGGTCCTCGAAACTTCGTTTCTGCGGAGTCCTACCTCGGACCGAGGCTACATCCTCCTATATACAAACGAATGTAATTTTTATAATATTCATAATATATAATTTATACTTATTAATCAACCCTTATATTTTTGAATAATATGTACAAAAAAAGGATAACAAGCCTATATAATAGACTAATTATCCTCTATTCCTAGACCCTTATATAAGAATTCTATAGGTGATTTTTTTATGAAGAATATTTCATCGTTAAATGTAATACTGCTACTTCATCTTCTTCATTTCTATAACTATGTTTTTTATTCGCTTCAAATTGAATAGAGTCAAACTCATTTAATTCGTATACATCGCTTTCTACTTGAATCGATACTTTCCCTTTCATTACTGTTACAAGCTCAATAGCACCTTCATGATGAGCTTCTGGTTCATATATACTATTCGACCTTAAACAAGCACGGTGCATTTCCATCCCCGTTTCTTTCGTATAGCGGAACATCGTTTCTAAATGCCATGCTTGTCCTACATCTACTGCAAATCCTTCTCCGCAGCGCGCCACAGCTACAGGTTCTCCAACAACCATCAATCTCGATAAAGGAATCGATAACCCTTTCGTTATTTTCCAAATGACAGCTAACGTCGGATTCGTTTCGCCTCTTTCAATCTTTCCTAATGTTAATTTACTAACCCCTGTTTTTTGGGCTAATTCTTCTAAACTTAATTTTTGTTCATTTCGAATTTGTCTTAACAGCTGACCTACTTGCTGAATGACTTCTTTCGTTTGCATATCTTCATGTTCTTTCATCTATAAAACCACCTTAAAGTATAAAATAGTTTACTTTTATCATTTTTAAGTATATTATACTATACATAATCATCAAATTCCGAAAGGAGTGCTATACTTCATGCGCGCAATTTTATTAGGCCTTTTATCATCAGCCTTTTTTTCCGCAACCTTTATTATTAATCGAGCGATGAATGTATCTGGAACGAGCTGGGCCTGGACAGCTTCCTTCCGTTTTTTATTTGCTCTCCCTATTTTATTCCTTATCGTTTTATTTCGCAAAAACTTAAGGGGTTTATGGGAAGAATTAAAGAAACATCCATTAGCGTGGATCGGATGGGGTTCCGTTGCTGGTATTGGTTTCTATTCTTTATTAAGTTTCGCAGCTGTCTTTTCTCCAGCTTGGCTCGTTGCTGGAACTTGGCAAGTTACTATATTAGCAGGTTTACTTTTATCACCATTATTCTTCGTTAAATTAGAAACGAAATCAGGCACAAAACTTGTACGCGGAAAAATTCCACTTCGTAGTTTATATGTCGCATTATTTATTTTACTTGGTGTAATTTGTATGCAAGCGACTGCAGCAGGTCATATTACAATGACTCAGTTCATTTCAGGTTTTT
Source organism: Bacillus pretiosus (assembly GCF_051294775.1). NCBI lineage: Bacteria > Bacillati > Bacillota > Bacilli > Caryophanales > Bacillaceae > Bacillus > Bacillus pretiosus. The sequence goes on along the minus strand of NZ_JBPPHF010000002.1, from coordinate 348,717 downwards.
TACCTGTCGTAGTAGCAGCCTTCTTATATCCATTCGGCAACCGAAAAATGATGGAACTTGTTGGCGGACGTCTTGATACGTTCCAACGTGTATTAGGAATGGCAATAGGAAGTCTACCTATAACAATTTTACTTGGTATATATGGATTTTCTACTACCGGTATTCCAACATCCAGCCAAATGTTGCAAGGATTTTTGTTAGCCTTATGTTCTGGCGTGATTGCGACGATGACATTTTTCTTTGCTACTGACTTAGCCAAAGATAACCTCTCTCTACTTGGAGCTGTTGAAGCAACGCAAGCTGGAACGATGGTCTTTACCGTGCTTGGCGAAATTGTTTTCTTGAATGGTTCATTTCCTGGTGGTCTTTCCCTACTAGGAATGATTATTATTATGTTAGGAATGGTTGCAAATAGCGTTTTAAACCGTTCTGCTCCAGTCGTTAAGCAGAAAAAAACTGCATAAAAAAGAGTATAGTTCTCTAACAAAGAACTATACTCTTTTTTATTGTCCCCCTATTTCGCCTTATCAGAATAGTATTTCATTAGCTGTTTATACTAAAACCTATGTTATAATACGTTTCATGCGCAATATTAGGAGGTAAATTATGTTAAAAAAAGCAATCGCTGAATTTATTGGTACATTTGTACTTGTATTATTCGGAACTGGAGTAGCTGTCATTGGCGGCGGAATTGAAGGAATTGGAACATTAGGAATCGCTATGGCTTTCGGTCTATCTATTGTGGCTATGGCATATAGCATCGGAACAATTTCTGGATGTCACATTAACCCAGCAGTATCAGTAGCTATGTTCATCAACAAAAGAATGAACGCTATGGAACTTTGTTATTATGTATTAGCTCAAATTTTAGGTGGTTTATTAGGAACTGCAACGTTAGTAACGATTTTACGCTCTGCTAAAACACCTTTAGATAATTTAGGACAAAATGGTTTTGGAACTCTTGGTTTATCTGGAGCATTTCTAGTTGAATTTATTTTAACTTTCGTATTCATTTTAGTTATCGTTGCTGTAACAGGTAAAAAAGGAAGTTCTTCTCTAGCAGGATTAGTAATTGGTTTCACATTAGTTTTAGTTCACTTATTAGGAATTCCGTTAACTGGAACTTCTGTTAACCCAGCTCGTAGTATCGCACCAGCTCTATTCGCTGGCGGAGAAGCACTTTCTCAACTATGGGTATTCATCGTAGCACCAATTCTTGGTGGCATCGTAGCAGCTATTGTTGGTAAATTCATTTTAAATACTGAAAAATAGAATTTTCAATATTTCTGAATAAAAAAAGGCGAGCCCTCATTATGAGGTTGCTCGCTTTTTTTACTCTTTCATTTTAGACTTTAAGTTTGTAACTAATTGATCTACCGTTACATTTGCAAGTACGTTTTCCATCGCTTCTTGCGCTTGCATTAAAATAATTTCTAATACTGATTGAATATTAGCTCCTACTGGACATTCAATGTTGGGATTTTCATGGAAGGAAAATAGTTGTCCTTCTTCTACAACTTCCACTGCTTTATATACATCAAGTAATGTAATTTCTTCTAAATCACGAGCAAGTGTCGTACCACCTTTACCAGCTTGTACATCAACAAGTCCTGCTCTCTTCAACATTCCTGTAATGCGACGAATCACAACTGGATTTGTATTCACACTACCAGCAATCCATTCAGAGGTACAGCGAGAGTTTCGATCTATCGCAAGTAACGTTAACATATGAACACCTACTGTAAAACGACTACTAATCCCCATCTGCACACCCTCCTTTGTATTCATTCTATTAAAAGACGACTCTTATTATTATATACTATTTTTAATTTATACATAAAGAAAAAGCATGATTCCAATAGGAAATCATACTTTTCTCTCATTATTGACGCTTTATAAACTTCGCTAAATCTTTAAATTTCACTTTATCTGAGTAATTCATTACGCCATTTACGTAAATGCGGCTTGTAACAGCACTTAAAATACCGATTGTCGCTAAAAGCCCCGCCAATGTTATCATAATTTCTAACATACCAGTTTCACCAGCTACGAAGCGTGAGAATGTAACCATCGGGGTAAAGAACGGAACATAAGAGCTTATAACAACGATAGTACTATTTGGGTCACCTAACGATTTAAGACTTATAAAGAATGCTGCAATTATTAAAATTGAAATCGGTAGCATTACACCTTGCAAATCCTCCGTCTTAGAAACAACCGCACCAGCAGCTGCATACATCATCGCATACAGGAAATATCCTGTAACAAAATAAATTAGGAACATACCGATTATTTTTGCATCTAACTTTGTAACATCAATTACGCCAAATAATGAACCATTTTCTAAATCTACCCACCCTAGTAAATAAGGAACTAAATAACCACATGCCAATATGACAAGTTGTAATAACGCCGTTGAAACAACCGCTAAAATTTTTGCATACATCATCGTAAGAGGTTTTACTTTCGGAATCATAACTTCCATAACGCGAGAAGCTTTTTCAGAAGCAATATTCATCGCAATTGTGCTTCCGAACGCAACAATAAACATATATAAAGCGAATATGAAGAAATATGCAATTCCGGCAGAGGCAGAACGATCTTTTATTGCTTCTTGTTTCACAGAAATTTCGGTTTGCAATTGTTGTGCAATTTCTGGTGAAACATTATGTTTAGCAACTGTTACCGCCATATATTTTCCCTTTAAATAACTAGCTATAATTGTAGAATTTGTTTCACTAGCGAACCCATTAAACATATACGTGACTTCTGGTACTCCATTCTTTTCAGTTACACGAAACAAACCGTCTAACTCGCCTTCTTCTACTTGTTTATGCAGTTTATTGAAATCTTCTTTTGAACCAATTGTTAATTTAGCTGATGGTAATAACTTAGTTAACTCTTCTTTTTGTATTTTATATGTAGAACTCTCTGTCACAACTGCAATTTTATCTTTATCCTTATTTTTATCATTACTTGAAGTAAAATGATTGAACGCAAAAATCCCAAAAACAATTAAAAATAAAATCGCGCTCATGATTAATGATTTTTTAGATAAAAATGCTTCCCTGAAATAAAATGAAAATACGTGAGAAAATTTACGCATCGTTATTTCGCCCTCTCTACAAAGATTTCGTTTAACGTCGGCTCTAACATTTTAAATTGTCGTAAGGTAACACCTTGTTCTTGCAACTGTTGTAAAATCTTTAGAGCTTCTGCATCATCTTGTACTTGCACATAAAGAAGACCTTGTTGTTTTTCATACGATACATGAATAGCTTCTAATCCCTTCGCATTCTCTTCTGTATCTTCAATCGTTAAATTGCGGAAACCGTATTCTTTTTTAATATCACTTAACTGGCCTTTTACGACTGCTTCGCCTTTTTTCAAAATACATACATGTTGGCAAAAAGCCTCTACTTGTTCCATACGATGACTAGATAAAATAATGGTCTTTCCGCTCTGTACTTGTTCTTCAATAATGCTAGCTAACATTCCAGCATTAACTGGATCCAGTCCACTAAATGGTTCATCTAAAATGAGAAGTTCAGGATTATGAAGAAGAGCAGCAATTAATTGGATTTTTTGCTGATTTCCTTTTGAAAGCTCTCCTGCCGTTTTAAATTTATATTCCGGTATTGCTAATCTCTCTAACCAGTGATCAATAGCAAGATCTACTTCTTTTTTCGACATTCCTTCTAATCTACCAAAATATCGCAACTGGTCTATTACTCTACTTTTTGTATATAAACCTCTTTCTTCTGGTAAATACCCAATCGTTACCCCACTAGTCCCAAATGATTTTCCATCCCATGTAATAGATCCTTCATTAGGCGTTAATAATCCGAGAAGCATTTTGATTGTCGTTGTTTTTCCTGCACCATTTCGTCCAAGTAATCCTAGCACTTCACCTTTTGGTAACGAAATTTGCAAACCGTTCACTGCTTTTGATTCCCCAAATAGTTTCGTTAAGTTCTGAATTTGTAAACTCAAAGTATAAAGCCTCCCCTTTAATATCATTCATACTCTCTCTCAAAGACTATGTTTATTCAGGATAAAATATAGCACTACACTTCATCCTCTTAGTATGTAACATCTCCTTAATCCATCATTTGTTCTATTTAGTTAAAATTGTAAATAATATCATGTCATTCGTCAATTATAATTGTCATTTCGACAATAAAAGTTGTCAAAATAATTTCCATTATTTTTCTCATCTTTCTAATATAGGACATACTACTATATATACAAAAGACAATATGCAAATGTTCATAAAAAAATTTTTATATTTTAATATATAATATAAGATGATTTTCTAACATCAAGGAGGATACATATGAAGATGAAGAGGGGTATTACCACTTTATTATCTGTAGCGGTTCTATCTACATCGCTTGTAGCATGTTCAGGAACACCAGAGAAAACAGTGGCAAAAGAAGAAAAAGTAAAATTAACAGAACAGCAATTAATGGCTGATTTATGGTATCAAACAGCCGGTGAAACGAAAGCACTTTACTACCAAGGGTACAATATCGGTCAATTGAAGCTTGATGCAGCTCTTGCAAAAGGGACAGAGAAAAAACCTGCTATCGTACTTGATTTAGATGAAACGGTTTTAGACAACAGCCCTCATCAAGCAATGAGCGTAAAAACAGGAAAAGGCTATCCGTATAAATGGGATGACTGGATTAATAAGGCTGAAGCTGAAGCCCTTCCAGGCGCAATTGATTTCTTAAAATATACAGAATCTAAAGGTGTAGATATTTATTACATCTCAAATCGTAAAACGAACCAACTAGATGCAACAATTAAAAATCTTGAGCGTGTAGGTGCTCCTCAAGCAACGAAAGAACATATATTACTACAAGATCCGAAAGAAAAAGGAAAAGAAAAACGCCGTGAACTCGTTTCGCAAACACATGATATCGTCTTATTCTTCGGTGATAACTTATCTGATTTCACTGGTTTTGATGGGAAATCTGTAAAAGATCGCAATCAAACAGTTGCAGATTCAAAAGAACAATTTGGTGAGAAATTTATTATTTTCCCGAATCCGATGTATGGCGATTGGGAAGGCGCTTTATATGATTATGATTTCAAAAAATCAGATGCTGAAAAAGATAAAATCCGTCGCGACAACTTAAAATCATTTGATGCAAAATAAAGAGGATGGCATTCGCCATCCTCTTTATTTTCCCTTCTCTATTAAAGGCAAGATAAACACTTCCACACGCCTATTCTTTGCCTTTCCTTCTTGTGTATCGTTTGGAGCAATTGAACGGTATTCTCCGTAACCAATCGCACTAAATTTTTCTGGTTGTAATTCTTTATTTTGGAGTAATACTTGCATAAAATTAACTGCACGCTGCGTACTTAATTCCCAGTTCGATGCAAACTGCGCATTGGCAATAGGGACATTATCCGTATGACCAGATACTGTAATCTCACGAGGTGACGCTGAAACAAGTAAGCTAGACATCTCTTTTGCAATCCCTAGTGATTCTAACTTCACATCTGCTTTCCCCGAATCAAACAGCACATTCTCTAATATTGTCACCATTAATCCCTTTTCAGTTAATTTAGTTTGAAAAGAAGAGGATAATTGTTTCTCATTAATATATTGATCAATCTTTTTTTGTAATGCTTTCAATTCATCCATTTCTTTTTTTCTTTTTCTCTAGCTTCTTCTTGTTTTTTTGCTTGTTCTGCCTCAAGGCTACTTGCTGATAATTCCTTTTCATCATTTGGCTTCTGATCACTTAAAAACTCTTTATTTCCTGTTCCACCTGCTAATTCGCTTCGAAATGCTACTGCCATCTGTTTGAACTTCGCAGCATCTATACTACTCATCGCAAATAAAACGATGAACAATGCAAATAACAACGTTAACATATCAGAATAAGGGATTAACCAAGTTTCATCGATATGTTCTTCGTGTTTTTTCTTTTTACCTCTTCTATTTTTTTTACTCCGCATTTTTTTCTGCTCCTTTTTCTAGCTTTTTACGTTCAGTTGCAGAAAGTGCACCTAAAATGCGGTTCTTCATAATAAACGGATATGTACCCTCTTGTAACATTAATAAACAATCAATAATTAAACGTTTTTTCTCTAATTCAGCTGCAGATTTTTGCTTTAGTTTATTTGCAAATGGATGCCATAATACATAACCTGAAAAAATACCAAAAATCGTTGCAATAAAAGCACCCGAAATAGCGTGACCTAACTTTTCAATATCAGTTAAATTGCCAAGTGCAGCAACAAGACCAATAACAGCACCTAAAACCCCTAATGTCGGTGCATATGTACCAGCTTGAGAAAAAATTGCCGCTCCTTTTGCATGCCTTTCTTCAATTGCTTCTAATTCAGCTTCTAAAATCTGTTCTAGATCTTCTGCGGATACGCCATCAATCACAAATTTCATACCACGCAAAAGAAATTCATCTTGAATTTTGTCCAATTGTTGCTCTAAAGACAAAATACCGTATTTTCTACTTTCTGATGTCCAATGAACAAATAATTCTAGCAACTGTTCATAACTTAAATCCTTTTTATTTGAACCAAAAAGAACTTTAAATAATTTTGGAACCCTTTTTAGTTGATTCATCGGAAATGCTATACATACTGCAGCAAATGTACCGATAAAAATAATTAATGCTGCGGCAGGATTCAATAAGGCATTTATGTCAGCGCCCTTGACGACCATCCCTACTACTACCGCTACAAATCCTAAAATAAGTCCAATAATTGTTGCAAAATCCATTCCCATTCACTCCTAGTCTATACAAGAAGTTCTTTATTCTCGATAATCGCTACATCTTCTTATGTATATATATTACATAAAAAATTCATTTCATGAAAGATAAGAAATGAATTAAATGAAAAAATACTACAATTTCACACATTTTCTGACATTTTCTTTGCATTTCTATTACGTTACGACTCTTATATTTCTTTTTCAGTAAACTAGACTTATAATAAAAAACGATACATATTTTATTAAGAAAGGACTGTGATTACAAGGTATCATGAAAAAGATAATCATTATTTCTGCCACTACTATTGTAATCGGTATCACTTCTTTCGCTTACTTTAGTTCTAAACCACCACTACAAAATGAGGCGAAAGCTGTCGAAAGTCAACAGCATAGTAATCACCAAAAAGAAGAGATTCCTGCTTTTCCAAAAGCTGATCATACTGCAAAGAAGCTAGAAAATGATTTTTCCGTTGTAACAAATCCAGAGTCTAATCTTGTCTTAGTTAATAAACATCGAAAACTACCAGACGGATACATACCTGAAGACTTAACAAGACCAAACGTACCATTTACTAGTCCAAAAGATAAAGAAAAAACATTGCTGCGTAAAGATGCTGCAGATGCGCTTGAAAATATGTTTGAAGCGGCAAAGAAAGAAGGACTTGAACTTACAGCTGTATCTGGTTATCGTTCATACAAACGCCAAAAATCATTACATGATACATACGTTAGACGTCAAGGAAAAGTTGAAGCTGATTCAGTAAGTGCCATTCCTGGTACGAGTGAACATCAAACTGGTTTAGCAATGGATATTAGTTCAAAATCTGCTAAATTCCAATTAGAGCCTATTTTTGGAGAGACAGCCGAAGGAAAATGGGTTGCAAAACATGCCCATGAATTTGGCTTTGTAATTCGTTATTTAGAAGATAAAACAGAAACGACAGAATATTCATATGAACCGTGGCATTTACGCTACGTTGGTAATCCATACGCTACATACATATATAAACATCATTTAACATTAGAAGAAGCAATGAAAGACAAAAAATAAGAGAGCAAATTGCTCTCTTATTTTTCTTTCACTCTATCATTGTAGTAATTTTTTCTTCCATTCTTCAGGCCATGGTTCGCCTTTTCCCGTTTTTTTCGATGCTTGAACCATCATTCCACGGCCGACTAAACAAGCCTCTCCTTCTGCATTCTTCACCATGTAATGCAAATCTAAAGAAGAATTCCCAACCGATCCCGCTTTTACATACACCTTCAACTGTTCATCAAAATATATTTGCTTAATAAAATTACATTGTAAATCTGCAACAACGATCATCGTTTCTGAAGATCCATGCGTCCATTCTTGCATAAATCCAAGTTCTTTAAACAATGCGATACGTGCTTCTTCAAAATAGGTAAAGGCAACGACATTATTTACATGCCCAAACATATCTACTTCACCAAAACGAACTTTTACAGGATTGTAAAATGAAAAACCACTTTCCCATCGCTCAAAGTCTTCAATATAAGAAATCCTCTTCATTGTTTCCTCTCCTTTTCGCCCTCAAAATAAACAGAATAAACAGAAAAATAAAGTTATAAATATTGCCTCTTCAACATGAAGAGGCAATATTTATTAATAGTTATTGTCGCTACCAAAGAAATCTTTAAACGATTGAATTGTTGTATCACGGTTTAATGCCGCAATTGAAGTTGTTAATGGAATACCCTTTGGACATGATTGCACACAGTTTTGAGAGTTACCACAGTTTGCAAGTCCTCCATCTCCCATAATTGCACGTAAGCGATCTGCTTTATGCATTTCACCCGTCGGATGTGAGTTGAATAAACGAGCTTGTGATAACGGTGCTGGTCCAATAAAGTCAGATTTACTATTTACGTTTGGACATGATTCTAAGCAAACACCACATGTCATACATTTTGAAAGCTCATAAGCCCATTGACGTTTCTTCTCAGGCATTCTTGGTCCTGGTCCTAAGTCATACGTACCATCAATTGGAATCCAAGCTTTAACGCGTTTTAGAGCGTTAAACATGCGACTACGGTCAACTTGTAAGTCACGTACAACTGGGAATGTCTTCATCGGTTTTAAGCGAATTGGTTGTTCTAACTGATCAATAAGAGCTGTACATGATTGACGTGGTTTTCCGTTAATCACCATCGAACATGCGCCACATACTTCCTCTAAACAGTTCATATCCCATGCAATCGGAGTCGTTTGGTTTCCTTTTGAATCAACAGGATTACGACGAATTTCCATCAGTGCCGAAATAATGTTCATATTTGGACGATATGGGATTTCAAACTCTTGGTCAAACTCTTGTGCATCTGGTCCATCTTGTCTCGTAATGATGAGGCGGATTGTTTTCTCAGACATGTTGCTTATCCCCCTTCTCTTCACCCTTAGCAGCTACATCATGTTTTGAAGAATAGTCACGTTTACGTGGTTTAATTAATGAAACATCCACTTCTTCGTAATGGAATGCTGGTGCATTTCCTTCTCCTTCAAATTTCGCCATCGTAGTTTTTAAGAAGTTTGCATCATCACGATTTGGGAATTCAGGCTTGTAATGCGCCCCGCGGCTCTCATTACGGTTATATGCGCCAATTGTAATAACACGTGCTAACTCAAACATATTTGCAAGTTGGCGTGTAAATGAAGCACCTTGGTTACTCCATCTCGCTGTATCGTTAATGTTAATGCGTTTGTAACGCGCCATTAACTCTTCAATTTTCGCATCAGTTTCTAGTAGCTTTTTATTTTCACGAACTACTGTAACGTTATCTGTCATCCATTCTCCAAGCTCTTTATGAAGAACATATGCATTTTCGTTACCATCAAGCGTTAAAATATTGTTAAATTTCTCTGTTTCGATTAATTCATTTTGCTCATATACAGTAGATGAAACAGCATCAGACGATTTAGAAAGACCTTTCATATACTCAATCGCGTTCGGTCCTGCTACCATACCACCGTAAATTGCTGATAATAGTGAGTTCGCACCAAGGCGGTTACCACCGTGCATAGAATAATCACACTCACCTGCTGCAAATAAACCTGGAATACTTGTCATCTGCTTATAATCAACCCATAGTCCGCCCATTGAATAGTGAACTGCTGGGAAGATTTTCATTGGTAGTTTACGAGGATCATCACCTGTAAACTTCTCATAGATTTCAATAATTCCACCAAGTTTAATATCTAGTTCTTTCGGATCTTTATGAGAAAGATCTAAGTACACCATGTTTTCACCGTTAATACCTAGTTTTTGCTCTACGCAAACGTCAAAGATTTCACGCGTTGCAATATCACGAGGTACAAGGTTTCCGTAAGCCGGATATTTTTCTTCTAGGAAGTACCATGGTTTACCATCTTTATATGTCCAAACTCGGCCACCTTCACCACGTGCAGATTCACTCATAAGACGTAATTTATCGTCTCCAGGAATTGCCGTTGGATGAATTTGAATGAACTCGCCGTTTGCATAATATGCACCTTGTTGATATACAGCAGAAGCTGCTGTACCTGTATTAATAATAGAGTTAGTTGATTTTCCAAAGATGATACCAGGGCCCCCTGTTGCCATAATCACGGCATCAGCTTGGAAACTTTTAATCTCCATTGTTTGTAAGTCTTGTGCAACGATTCCTCGGCACACACCTTCGTCATCAACAACAGCTCGTAAGAAATCCCAACCTTCATATTTCGTTACAAGTCCTGCTACTTCGTGACGACGTACTTGCTCATCTAATGCGTATAGTAATTGCTGTCCAGTTGTTGCACCAGCAAATGCTGTACGGTGATGTTGTGTTCCACCAAAACGACGGAAATCAAGAAGTCCTTCTTCCGTACGGTTGAACATAACACCCATACGGTCCATTAAATGAATGATACCAGGTGCTGCTTCACACATTGCTTTAACTGGTGGTTGGTTCGCTAAGAAGTCCCCACCATAAATTGTATCGTCAAAGTGGATCCATGGAGAATCCCCTTCACCTTTCGTATTTACGGCACCGTTAATTCCACCTTGGGCACATACAGAATGCGAACGTTTTACTGGTACTAAAGAAAACAGTTCAACATTTACTCCTGCTTCCGCCGCTTTAATCGTTGCCATTAAGCCAGCCAAGCCACCGCCGACTACTATAAGTTTCCCTTTCATGCTCTCCCACTCCTTACTGGTTTGCTAGCTGTGGATCGATGAACGCTAATAATGCACTCACACCTACATAAGATAGACCTAAGAATATAGCTAATGTTACATAAGTAGAGATTCTTTGTGAACGTGGAGATACTGTAATTCCCCAGCTGATGCAGAATGTCCATAGTCCATTTGCAAAGTGGAAAATTGTTGAAACAACACCAACTAAGTAGAATGCAAACATAGCTGGATTGTTTAAAATATCTGCCATCATATCATAGTTTACCTCTTTACCTAGCATTGCTTGAATACGAGTTTCCCAGACGTGCCAAGAAATGAAAATCAGTGTAACGATACCTGAAATTCTTTGGAAGACGAACATCCAGTTACGGAAATAACCGTAAGAAACCGCATTGTTCTTAGCTGTAAATGCAATATATAAGCCATATATAGCATGGTACAGTATCGGTAAAAAGATGATGAAAATCTCTAGCGCATACCGGAATGGAAGGAGCTCCATAAAGCCTGCAGCTTTGTTAAAAGCCTCTGCTCCTCTTGTTGCAAAGTTGTTTACAATTAAATGTTGCGTCAAAAAGACACCAACCGGGATGACCCCCATTAATGAGTGCCACTTACGAAACGTATACTCGCGGCCTTTCATGTCCCCATTACCCCCCTTGAATGTTTGACTGCTGTTTTCAGATTAGTTTACAACAATAATGTTTTTTCACTATTGGCATAAGAAAAACTGAAAAAATTATTCGAAATATTTCAGCATAATTTGATACCAAGTTCATTTTACTCCTATTTTTGTCGAAGCGTCAAGAAAACGTATACATAATTTGCATATAATTTGCCAATTCTTTTTCCCTTCTTATATATTCAGATTTTCCCAAAGAAAAATCTGTTTTTATAAATGAGAAATGTTATATAATAATCCCTATAGAAAGAGGGGAATATTGTGAGTAAAAATACAATCGATACAACATCTTTAGAAGATGTTTCATTGAACGCCTTCGCTTATGAATTGCTACGTGAAGAATTACTACCTGATTTAATCGGTAACGATTTAGATGGTATTTTATACTGGTCTGGTAGAAACCTTGCAAGAAAATATCCACTAGAAACAATTGAAGAAGTCATTCAGTTCTTTGAAAAAGCTGGCTGGGGCACTTTAAGCATTATTGAACATAAGCGTCGTGAAATGCAGTTCCAACTTAAAGGCACACTCATCGCTGAACGTCAAAAACAAAACAGACATTCTTCTTATCAATTAGAAGCTGGATTCATCGCTGAACAAATTCAAAAGCAACGAAACGTCGTTGCAGAGTCCTATGAAGAAAAGAAAAAACGTTCAGACTCTATTACATTTCTTGTGAAATGGGATATAAAAGATCTCATTGAAGTGTAGCATTACCTACAGTCAACTAGACATATAAGTTTAGTTGACTTTTTTGCATTTTCATTCAGTTGGGTTTATTTTAAATCTTCAGAAATTATACCAGGAAATAGAAGACGTTGTAAACTACAACGTCTTCTTATCCGCTAAATAAGTATAAATCGTCTCTGCGACATTTTTCGGCATACCCGCTTCGACAAATTCCGTTACAGAAGCTTCTTTCATCTTTTTTAGCGACCCAAAATGTTTCAACAATATCTTTTTTCGTTTATCTCCAATTCCAGGAATATCATCCAGTGCTGATTGAATGACAGATTTCCCGTGTAATTGACGATGGAATGTAATTGCAAATCGATGCACTTCATCTTGAATGCGCTGCAATAAATAAAATTCTTGGCTATTTCGCTCAAGCATCACAGGTTCAGGTGGATCTCCAATAATTAAATGGGAGGTTTTATGTTTGTCATCTTTTACAAGCCCTGCCATCGGAATATATAAACCGAGTTCGTTTTCTAGAACATCACTTACAGCTGCCAGATGCCCTTTTCCGCCATCAATAATGATTAAATCTGGTAAAGGCAAACTCTCTTTCAGTGCCCTTGTATAACGGCGTCTCACAACTTCTCTCATAGACTCATAATCATCTGGTCCTTGAACCGTTTTAATTTTATATTTCCTATATTCTTTTTTAGCTGGTTTCCCATCGATAAAAGCAATCATTGCAGAAACAGGATTTGTCCCTTGAATATTTGAGTTATCAAACGCCTCAATACGATAAGGTGTTTCAATCCCGAGCCGCTTCCCTAAATGATCTACCGCCTTAATCGTTCGCTCTTCATCACGTTCAATTAAGTAGAATTTCTCTTCAAGAGCAATCTTCGCATTTTTATTTGCTAATTCTACAAGATCTTTTTTCTTACCACGTTTCGGCTGTGTCGCTTCAACTTCTAAAAAGCGCTCTACTAACTCTGAGTCTATACTTCCTGGAACGACAATTTCCTTCGGCTTAAAATGACTGCTGTTCTCATAAAATTGACCGATAAACGTTAAAAATCCCTCTTCTGGTTCATCGTAGATTGGAAACATAGAAACATCACGTTCAATTAGCTTTCCTTTTCGAACGAAGAAAACTTGAACACACATCCATCCTTTATCAACTGCATACCCAAACACATCACGATCCACTAAGTCACTCATAATCATCTTTTGTTTTTCCATAATCGCATCAATATGCGCAATTTGATCCCGCAACTCTTTTGCGCGTTCAAATTCTAGTTTCTCTGAAGCTTCATACATCTTTGTTTCTAATTCTGAACGAACTTCTTTATGCCCACCATTTAGAAACTTAATAATTTCATCTACAATTTCTTTGTTTTGTTCTTCCGTCACTTCTTTCACACAAGGTGCTAAACATTGACCCATATGATAATATAAACAAACTTTATCTGGCATATTTGAGCACTTACGAAGCGGATACATACGATCTAGCAGTTTTTTCGTTTCATGAGCTGATTGTGCATTCGGATAAGGACCAAAATACTTTCCCTTATCCTTTTTTACATTTCGCGTAATAAGTAATCGCGGCTGTTTCTCAGCTGTAATTTTAATAAAAGGATATGTTTTATCATCTTTTAATTGAATATTATATTTTGGATCATGTTTTTTTATTAAGTTTAACTCTAAAATGAGAGCCTCTAGATTTGAGGAGGTTACAATATATTCAAAATCTACAATTTCTCCTACAAGCCGCAGTGTTTTTCCATCATGCGAACCAGTAAAGTACGAGCGCACACGATTTTTAAGCACTTTTGCCTTTCCGACATATATAACCGTTCCTTGCTTATCTTTCATTAAATAACAACCAGGTTGATCTGGTAAAATAGCCAATTTTTCTTTTAAATGTTCGTGCACTCGTTACCCTCCATTTCTACATGCTTAGCATCTTTATTTTCACATGAAAACATACTATGCCAAAACACCCAACATACGTTCTTTTATTGTAACGGAAAGGTGTAAAAAAAGAAAATAAAAAAGGCTACCAAATGGTAGCCCTTTATTTTAGAAGTGTTTAGAAACTAATTCTACTAACGCTTCTTTCGGTTTGTAACCTAACGCTTGATCAACTACTTTACCGTCTTTTAATACGAAAAGAGCTGGAATGCTCATTACTTCGAATTGACGAGCAGTTTCTTGGTTTTCATCCACGTCTACTTTTACTACTTTTACTTTTCCGCCTAATTCTGCATCAATTTCCTCTAATACAGGAGCGATCATTTTACAAGGTCCACACCAAGGTGCCCAGAAATCTAATAATACAACACCTTCGCTAGTTTCAGCTGCGAAGCTTTGGTCATTTGCATTTACAATTGCCATTTTATTTCCTCCTTCAAGTATATTCTACCAAGAGTATATCATTAACTTATATACGTGGCGAATAATATGTATCGTTATGTATTGTAACAAAAAAGTGTTCCTTTATACTATATAAAAATACAGATTAAATACTAAAAAGATGAGAGACAGGGGATCTCTCACCTTTTCTATATATAGGGGTACTTCACTTGGAACTCAAGGGTACTCAAATCATGAATGTACTTTTAACTTTTTAAACTCTTCTGTTAAAAGAGGTAAGACTTCAAATAGATCGCCAACAATACCATAGTCAGCTACTTTGAAGATACTTGCTTCTGGGTCTTTATTAATCGCAACGATTATTTTTGAGTTAGACATACCAGCTAAATGCTGAATCGCACCAGAAATACCGCATGCAATGTATAAGTCTGGCGTAACAACTTTACCAGTTTGACCAATTTGTAATGAGTAATCGCAATACTCAGCGTCACAAGCACCACGAGATGCTCCAACAGCGCCGCCTAATACGTCAGCTAACTCTTTTAATGGCTTGAATCCTTCTTCACTCTTCACACCGCGTCCACCAGCGATAATAACTTTCGCTTCAGAAAGGTCAACACCTTCTGCCGTCTTACGGACGACATCTTGAATAATTGTACGTAAATCTTTCACATCTACTGTAATAGAAGACACGTCACCACTGCGAGACTCATCTTTTTCAAGCGTCGCAATGTTATTTGGACGCACTGTCGCAAATAAGATACCGTCTGTTACAATCTTCTTCTCAAACGCTTTACCAGAGTAAATTGGACGAGTAAAGATAACATTTCCACCTTCAACATCTAAAGCAGTTACGTCAGAAACTAGACCAGCTTCAAGCTTCGCTGCTAATTTTGGTGATAAATCTTTACCCAGTGCTGTATGTCCAAATACAATACCTTCTGGCTTTTCTTCAGCATATACAGCTGAAAATGCTTGTGCATAACCATCAGATGTATATGATTTTAATTTATCATTTTCAACTGTCACAACGCGATCTGCACCGTAATGAATCAATTCATTTGCAAAAGAGGCAACGCTGTCTCCAACTAGAAGACCTACTACTTCACCGCCTTCTGCAATTGTTTTTGCTGCTGCTACCGCTTCAAACGAAACGTTACGTAGCGATCCATCACGAACCTCACCCATTACTAATACTTTACGAGCCATAGATTTTCCCTCCTGCATATATAATTTCGTATTTTATTAGATTACTTTCGCTTCTGTATGGAGCAACGATACAAGTTCTTTTACTTGATCTTGCAGCTCGCCTTGTAACACTTTTCCTGCATCTTTCTTAGGAGGCAAATAGATTTCAATTGTTTTTGTCTTTGCTTCCACATCATCTTCTTCTAAATCTAAATCATCTAATTCTACTTCTTCTAGTGGCTTTTTCTTCGCTTTCATAATACCTGGAAGCGATGGATAACGAGGTTCATTTAAACCTTGTTGTGCTGTTACTAAAACTGGTAATGAAGTTTCAATCACTTCCGTATCACCTTCAACATCACGCTCAATCTTCACGTTTGTACCGTCAATTTCAAGTTTTGTAATTGTCGTTACGTACGGAATATTTAACGCTTCTGCTACGCGTGGACCAACTTGTCCAGATGCACCATCAATTGCAACGTTCCCGCCTAAAATTAAATCTACATCTTTATCTTTTAAATATTCAGCAAGTACTTTTGCTGTCGTGAACTGGTCACCATTTTCCACATCATCTTCAATATTAATTAATACAGCTTTATCGCAGCCCATCGCTAATGCCGTACGAAGTTCTTTCTCACTATCTTCGCCACCGACTGTTACAACAGTAACTTCGCCACCTTGTGCGTCTCTTACTTGAATTGCTTCTTCAATCGCATATTCGTCGTAAGGGTTGATGATGAATTCCGCTTCGCCATCGTAAATTGCACCGTTTTTAATTACGATTTTTTCTTCTGTATCAAATGTTCGTTTCATGAGTACGTAGATGTTCATTCCATTTACCCCCTTGTTTTTCAGAAAGATTCTATCAATTTTAATTTTCTGTTAATTTATATTAAAAAAATAATTGAACTACCTGCCACTAAATGAAGGCTTACGTTTTTCTAAAAACGCTGCTACACCTTCTCTTCCATCTTCACCCGTAAATACTTCACCAAAGATTTGAGCTTCGCGTTGTACACCTTCATAATAATGAGACGATTTCGTCGTTTGCAATAACTCTAGTACAGCACGAGTCGTCGCTGGGCTTTTTCCAGCAATCTGTTTTGCAACTTTAAGCGTATCATCTAAAAATGTTTCTTCAGCAAAAACTCCGTTAACAAGTCCCCATTTTAATGCTTCTGCACCAGTAATCGGTGTACTTGTTAACATCATTTCACAAGCTTTCGCTTTCCCAACATAACGTGGTAATCGCTGTGTACCTGCAAATCCAGGAATTAATCCAAGTGTTAATTCAGGTAAACCAAGTTTTGCACTTTCAGTTGCAAAGCGCATGTGGCAAGACATAGCAAACTCAAGGCCGCCGCCAAGTGCCGCTCCATGAATTGCCGCGATAACTGGTTTTGAACATTTTTCAACACGCTCAAACGTAACTTGTCCAAGCTGCGCTAATTCTGTCGCTTGCTTCGCTTCAGTAACAGATGTAAATTCTTTAATATCTGCTCCCGCCGAGAAGAAGCGCCCTTCACCGTGAATAACAACAACACGAATGTTATCATCCTTCTCCACTTGATCAATTAATTCAGTAACGTCATGCATAACTTGTGAAGACATCGCGTTTGCCGGCGCATGATTTAACGTCGCCACAGCGATATGATCTTCAACTCTTACAGATAGGAATTTCAACATGATCCCTCCCATTATTGACGATAACCACAAGCTGCAATAAGTAGCCCATGTACCGTTTTTGAAAGTGCGACCAGATCATACTTATGATCGCTCATTACCCAATTGGTCACAACTTCATCTACTGTTCCAAAGATCATTTGTCTTGCCACGCGAACATTTAAATCCGCTTGGAATTCACCTTGCTTTATACCTGTCTCTAAAATCTCATCCATAACTTGTAAGTAGCCTTTTAATACTTCATTTATTTTTAGGCGTAAGTCTTGATTGGACTGTCTTAGCTCTAATTGCGTAACGATAGCAAGAGGATCATTTTGTGATAACAGCAAGAAGTGCGTTTCTACCAACATGAATAACTTCGATACAGCGCTTTCAATTCCTGCTGTTTTTTGACGAATTGTTTCGACAAAATCTCCCATCTTCTCTTGGAATAAGGATATTAATATATCTTCTTTATTTTTAAAATATAAATAAATCGTGCCATCAGCTACCCCAGCTTGCTTTGCTATTTTAGAAACTTGCGCTTGGTGGTACCCATTCTCCGCAATCACAATGACTGCCGCATCAATAATTTGATTGTATTTCGGTCTATTTTTCTTCACTTTACTGTCCCCTTCAAGAAGATGACTGAATGAATAGTCATTCATATTCTTATAATACTGACTATTTAGAAAAGTGTCAATCCTATTTTTTCAAAAAGAAAGGGCCTTAGCCCGTTTGCTCATCCTCATTTTTTCTTTTCTCTTCATCTATTAGGACACGGCGTAAAATTTTTCCGACTGTCGTTTTCGGCAGTTCATCTCTAAACTCATATACTTTCGGTACTTTATAAGCCGCTAAATATTTACGCGCAAACTGGTTTAATTCTTCCTCAGAACACTCCGCACCTTCTTTTAACACAACAAATGCTTTAACTGTCTCTCCCCGGTACGGATCGGGAACTCCAATCGTCACTACTTCTTGCACTTTTTCATGCTCATATAATACTTCTTCTACTTCACGAGGATACACATTAAATCCACTCGCAACAATCATATCTTTCTTACGATCTTTCACATAGAAAAATCCATCTTCATCCATGTAACCAACATCACCTGTATGAAGCCATCCGTCTTGTAATACAGCTGCTGTTTCTTCTGGCTTATTCCAATACCCTTTCATAATTTGAGGACCCTTTACAACAATTTCACCAATTTCACCCGGAGGTAAAGCCTCTCCAGTTTCAAGTGACATAATGTTTGCCTCTGTATCTGGCCACGGCACACCAATACTTCCTGGCACGCGTTTTTCCCACAAAAAATTCCCATGTGTAACTGGCGACGACTCCGTTAATCCATAACCTTCTACCAATTTCCCACCTGTAACTCTCTCAAACTCTTCCTGTACTTCTACAGGAAGCGGGGCAGATCCACTAATACAAGCTTGAATAGAAGAAATATCATATTCTTTTAAGAGGGGACTATTTAATAGAGCAATATAAATGGTCGGTGCCCCTGGAAATAGTGTGACTTTATGTTTTTTTATCGCTTCAAAAACCATTTTCATATCAAACTTCGGAATCAGCACCATTTTATATCCTTGCATAATACTTAAATTCATTACAGCTGTCATCCCATACACATGAAAGAACGGAAGGACACCAAGAATTACTTCTTCCCCTTCTTTACAATTATATAGCCAATGAGCTCCCATTAAAGTGTTCGAAACAAGATTTTTATGCGTCAACATAACGCCTTTCGGAAATCCAGTTGTTCCTCCTGTGTACTGTAAAAGGGCTAGATCATTTTCAGGATCACAAGGCACTTCAACATTAACATTACTTTCTCTTTCTACTGATTTCCATAGATGAATCGTTTCGCTTTCCGACACATTTACAACAAGATTTGCCTGCTTTTTTTGTACAAATGGATAAAGTAAATTTTTAGGGAAGGGTAAAAAGTCCGCAATCCGAGTTACGATAATATGTTCAATTTTTGTAGCAGATTGAATATTCGTTACTCTTGGAAACACTAAATCGAGACAAAGAATTACTTTTGCTCCCGAGTCATGAAGCTGGTATTCTAATTCTCTTTCTGTATATAGTGGATTTGTTTGTACTACGATACCTCCCGCAAGTAATGTACCATAATAACCAATTACAGATTGCGGACAGTTCGGCAACATAATAGCAACTCGATCACCCTTTTCCACACCGAGCTTTTGAAGATAATTTGCAAACCTCTTCACCTTATCGTGGAAGTCTGAAAATGTAATATCCTTCCCTAAAAAGTGAAGCGCTTTCTTTTCTGGATAACGAGAAGCCACCTGTTCCACATATCTATGAAGCGGCTGAATATCATAAGAAATCATACTTGGAATTTCTTCTGGATAACTTTTCAACCATGGTTTTTCCACCTTCATTCCCCCTTCAAATACATAAAAATAAATGAATGTTCATTCATGATGGTTGGTTTCATTATATTATAGTCGCCATAACGTTACAATCATAATATTCTGACTTTTACATAACTATGCTTCACTCCATTAACTTCTTATTATATGTACAAACTCTCCTAATCTATAAAAAAATAAGAGAGTTATTATTTAGCTTAATCTTATTATCGTTAACACAGCTCCTGGTGTAGTTGTTGATAATGTTGCAACAGCTAACAAACCAAATAGTTGCAAACTAATAGCATCTCCTGCTGCAAGAGTTGTAATGATTGTTGCACTAAATGATGTAGTTGCTACCGCAGGAGAATTAATTGTCCCAGCAAGTGGTGCTCCATTAATTGTAATCCGTGAACTGACTAATAATGAAGCCGTTATATTAATCGTGTATGAAATATAATAATTCCCAGCATTTGCAACCGTAAATACTGTATTCCCTCCAGAAACAGTAATACCTGGACCGATGTTTTGATTATTTGGAAGCGGGACATTCGTTCCACCAAGAAGTACCGATATAGCTGTTCCTGACGTATTATTTGCAAATGCATACGTCGCCGTGATACTTGTACCTGTTATTCCCGTCGCTCCTGTTGGACCTGTTACTCCCGTTGGACCTGTTACTCCTGTTGGACCTGTTGCCCCTGTTATTCCTGTTGCTCCCGTCGGACCCGTTGTTCCTGTTATTCCCGTCGCTCCCGTTGGACCTGTTGCCCCTGTTATTCCCGTCGCTCCCGTTGGACCCGTTGTTCCTGTTATTCCCGTCGCTCCCGTTGGACCTGTCTCACCTGTTGGACCTGTTACTCCCGTTGGACCTGTTGGGCCAAGCTTAGGAACTGTCCCATCACAACTAAAACAGCATGAATCAACATGTACACCATTTTGATTATTACACCCACAATATCCATTTATATTATTGCTCCATGAAGACATGTTGATCACTTCCTTTACATTCGATCTTTTAAGTACAATCACCGAGTTAGAAAACACCTATCTAAATAACAAAGAAATACTTTACCTAGTGGGGATAAACACAGATTTATTCCATACATTCTAGTAATTATTACATGCGATTCGCTCTCTTTTTGCTTGTACTTTTGCCTTCTTGCTCAAATGAAATTCTTTTTTTCATTCTGCATATACATATAAACTTCAATCCAATTAGTGTATTCATCAGTGGACTACTTGCAGTTGAAATTTCCCTTTTTTTCATGGAAATTAGGATTTAGCTCAACAGCCCTTGCTTTAATAGAAATCGGTATTTCAGCTCTCGGCTCAACAATTATTCAACTCTTTATCGTTACGCAAATTTGAAGGTTGCTGTACTTGGAGCACCTTATTTCTTATGGTTGGTGAGAAAAAGTTGGAAGAAAGTTAAAAAGGAGCTTCTTGGAAGTCTCCTTTTTTATTCATTCTTATAAGGTCAAAAGGAAACTATCTTTTTTTCACGAATGTAACCTATGAACTAACTAGGAGGGATAAATATGTACCAAACTATTGAAGGCTTCTTGCAATCATGGACATACGAGGCTGAGTCTACTCAAAAGATGCTCGATACATTAACAGATGAGTCTTTATCACAAGAAATTGCACCTGGACACTGGACATTAAGCAGAGTTGCTTGGCATATCGTGACTGCAATTCCAGTTATGCTATCTGGCACAGGGCTTAAGTTTGAAGGAGAATCGAAGGATTATCCTGTACCAACTTCTGCAACAACAATTGCTGATCAATACCGTAAAGTGAATGTAGCTTTTGTTGAAGCTCTTCAAGGCGAATGGACTGATAAAGACTTAGCTACTATTAATGACTTCTTTGGTCGTCCTATGCCGAATTCTATATTTTTAATGACACTCATTAATCATCAAAATCACCATCGCGGACAAATGACTGTTTTAATGCGCCAAGCTGGTTTAACCGTCCCTGGCGTATATGGTCCTGCAAAAGAAGAATGGGCCGCGGCTGGAATGGAAGCTCCTAAAATGTAACCACAAAAAAAGACAAGGTGTTTACACATCTTGTCTTTTTCTGTAACTTGTTTCATGTGAAACTATTTTTTGCTAAATGGTTGTTTTATGGAAAAAATACGTTAAAATGAATACATATTATGAGGAGGGGCAACCAAATTGAATACAAAAAATAAAAAAATAGTTATGGGAACTATTTTACTAACTTCTATTATCGGAGTTATCAGTGTGTCTCTTTATTGCACAAGTTATGGTACCCCTTGGGGAAAACAAACAGCAGTTACGGAATCAAAAGAATATATTACAAAATACTTTGATCTAGATGCGGAAGTCAAAAATACTTCTTACGATGCTAAAATGAATAGCTATGCCATCTCCTTTGAGACAAGTAGAGACGGAGATTTTACTATCGAATATAAAAGTCCTAATAACTTTAATATTTCTCCAGGAGTGCAAGCGTATTTAAGCAAACACTCCAAATTTACAGAGTAGTAACGAAGCATACATATACAAAAAAGAGTTGGTGTAACGCCAACTCTTTTTTCTTATTCTTGTCATACAGTTATATCTTCCTTCTCTATATTTTTAATTCCGTAATATGCAATCACAACTCCAATTGCTGCAAGTGCTAGTTGAAGGGGAAGAAAAGTTGCTGTAGTAAACGTTGGGTTGCTATTCATTGCAATTGATACAACGATAAGAGATGAAACAATTGTAGTTGGCACTGAACGTTTACGCATTCCAAAATATAATGGGATTAAACTCATTCCCGCAGTTGCAATAGCTAAAGGAACCAGTTTTATTCCTTCTTGCATCAATTGATCTACTGTAAATGGATTAGGAAGAATTGAAAAATAACTATCTATCCCAAAGAAAATTCCTACTACTAAAATGTTAGATAAAATAACTGTTAGAAATGTTAATGTTGCTGTAATGGCCAACTTACTACTCATCATTTTCCTCCGATCAATAGGATAAGAAAACATAAGTAGTATTGTTTTATTTTTATATTCACTAATTATTAACCTTGCGATTAACACACTACCAAAAATAATAAATGTTGCTCTTACTAATGTACTAGCCATTAACAACACCATCTGTGGATCTCTCATTTCTGGATCTCCTTCTATTTGAGAAACGATGCTCGTAAAGATCAGTAATGCCAGTATAGCGATATTTGCAATAATTGCTCCCCTCACATACCATCCAATCTTAAATTTCTTCAGTTCTAGCTTCATAAGACGTAGCATAATAGTCCTCCTTTCATTTACATTTTAATCGATATAAATTACCCCTGTTTCACTTAAAATTTCCACTTTGTTTTTTGCATCACCAATGGTTCCTACTTTTACCTTTTCTGTATTTTTATCTTTCTTAAGTCCTTTTACATTCACCATTACGTCAGACGAATTACTTTTAGCCGTAAGTTTTAAAGATGTCGGAACACCTTTATACCGTACGCCAATATCTCCTGATTTTGTTTCTACAAATAATGATTTTCCTTCTTTCATATCTTTCAGTAATACTTCCCCAGATATTGAAGTGATGTTCATATTTTCGTTTTTTATATTTTTCACATAATTATCGCCAGTAGTAGAAGTTATATTTACTTCTTGTAACGAACTATCTTTTAACATTAAATCTCCACTTTCGGATGTGAATTCACCCTTATCTGCCGATAGTTCTACAACCATTTCATCTCCAGACTTGCCTTTTGTCACGATACTTTTTACTACTATATCGCTTATTTTTACATCACCCGATTTATTATTTAATACAATTTTATCTATTTCTTTCTTCGGAATAGCTATCGATATACTATTTTTCTTCCTAAACGTAAAACCATTAAAGAATCTAGTCGCCTTTTGTTTTTGCTTAACTATAACTTTATTCCCTGCTTGTTCTATTTCGACGGGATCTATCTCTTTATCTACTCGTTGACCTTGAGCGGAAATTACTATTTTGTTAGCATCTGTACTTTTCAACTCAATATCCCAGTTTTCATTTTCCACTTCTATTTCTTTTATATGATTTATCTCAAAAGACTTTTCTTTCTTAAAATCTTTCCCCTGAAATACCTTAAAGCCAAAAACCACACTAGCAATTGTCAAAAATAATATTGCAATTACTATTATTTTTTTCACCATTCATACCCCAGTTCGTTTTTGTTTTAGGCTTGCTTCACGCCACATCGATCTTGTCGATTTTACGAAACGATAGATAACTAATAAAAATCCCTAATAAACAGAGCACTATTGGGATAGCTATAAAATCAAACATACTTACTTGATTGCTTTCAGCCCCAACGTTACCACTAATCAACATACCAATTATTACTGCCGAAGTAATCGTTGTCGGTGTTGATTTCTTTCTCATCCCAAAAAATAAGGGAATTAAACTTATACCAGATATCATAAATGCACTTATAATAGTAGCTGGAACGATAGCTATTATTTCACCTATCGTAGCTGGCGTTTCAATCAGTCCCATCATTGGACTCACAAAATATACGAGCAAACTAATAATAAAAGTAGCGATAATCGTGCTCACAAAACAAAAACAAAAAACAATTGTTAATTTCGCTCTCATTAACATTTTCCTTTGCAGTGGATACATAAATGATAGTTGGATCGTTTTGTTCTTATACTCATCAATTACTAAACGTGATAAAATGACTGAACTAAAAATAATGAATGTTATTCTAATAAAAATATTTACTAAAGCCATGTTCTGTGTAAAGTCAGAGAAGAGCATGTCTTCCTCAGCTTTCATTCCCCATGCCATAAGGCTTACTACAGCGAAAATTGCTATAATACAAATTGCTACACTTTTAAAGTAACTAGATAATTGATGTTTCTTCCATTCGAGCTTCATTAATTTAAACATATAAACCACGCCTCCATTCTTTATATAACTGTCTCTACACTGGTAACATTCTAATTCCAGCCGTAACTACGCTTAACACTCCTATCATTAGTAGAATCAACAACCATTTCCGCTCTGGTTTCCTATAATATAAAATCCCACTTATGAACAGTACGATCAATCCGCTTACTAGATTCACTAACAATCCGTTAAGCATGAATACCCTCTCCATCCATTACATTTAAGAAATATTCTTCTAAGGAACTATGTTTCTTATTAATACTTTCAATTTCTACATCGTTCATAATAAGTGCTTTTGAAATGGCTTGCTGCGTCGCCTTCAATTCATACACGCGAATCATATTTCCACTCATTATTTTGTAATTTTTTATACCAAGTTTATCTTCTAAAATATAAGCTGCACGCTTCACATCAGGAACAGTAATTTCAATGTACTCTGTTTGTTTTCCGTTAATACTCTTCATCGAAACTTCTTTTATTAGTTTTCCATTTTGAATTACACCAATTGTATCTGCCATTAGTTCCATCTCGCCTAAAATATGACTAGAGACTAATAACGTAATACCGTATTCTTTGCAAAGCATTTTAAATAAGTCTCTTAATTCTTTAATACCAATTGGATCTAAACCGTTAATTGGCTCATCTAAAATGAGTAATTCTGGCTTTGTCATGATCGCCCTTGCAATACCAAGTCGTTGCTTCATCCCTAATGAAAAATCTTTTACTTTTTTATCATCTATACCGTGCAGTTTTACTAAATGTAAAGCATGATCAATTGCGTTTTTATCGTAATACCCCATATATTCACAATGTAATTCTAAGTTTTCTTTCGCCGTTAATTTATCATAAAAGATTGGATATTCAATAATTGTCCCCATGCGCTTTAACAATTCATAAGATGTATCCGTTAACTTCTCACCAAAAATTTCAATATCACCGCTCGTCGGCTTTATTAGATTTGTGATCATCTTCATAATCGTTGTTTTACCTGCACCATTCGGTCCTAAGAAACCATAAATCTCTCCTTTTTTCACATGCATGTTAACGCTAGAAATAACTTCTTTCCCTTTAAACACTTTCGTTAACTGATTCGTTTTTAATATATATGTCATGTCATTTTCTCCTTTCGCACTACTTTATATTTCTATAATAGACAATGGAAATCTCTTTTTTCTTACCCGTTCCTTACAAATTCCTTACGTTGAAAAAAAGCTTGTAGAATCTAATTCTCTACAAGCTAAAACAGCATCTTTTTTAATACAACTGTAAAAATCGTTTTTTCATACGGCTTACTAGAAAGATGTATTTTTCCGTCCATCGCTTCCACAAGCCGTTTCGTAATCGTTAACCCTAGACCACTTCCTTGGTACAATCTATTTCTCGAATCTTCAAGTGTGTACATACGCTCAAACACTTTATCAATATGAGATTCATCAATTCCTTTTCCTGTATCCCATATATCTATATACACACTCGTTTCATCATCTCTTAACGTCATACCGAGCGTCTTTCCATCGTCTCCATATGTAATCGCATTTGATATTAAATTATTCAATACTCTACCTAATACTTCCTCATTTCCAAGTGCATATATATTTCTTTCCGGTATATCAATATGAACGTGAAAACCTTTTGACGTCACTAAATCATAAAAAGATAAAATTTTCTCACGGCAAACTTCATTCATATTTACTTTTGTCATCTCGATTGCCTTATCACCAGATTCTAGTTTTGCTAAATCAAAAAACTTATGAATCAATTCCATTACTTCTAGTGTTTTCACATGCACCTTTTCAAGTAATATTTGCTGTTCTTCTTTATTCATCGTTTTATCCTTATTTAACATTTCTGTATATCCAAGAATAACTGTTAGTGGCGTCTTTAAATCATGTGAAATATTTGAAAGCATTTTTCTCATCGAAATTTCTACTTTTGCATGATCTGCATTCGTTTTCTGTTTTGCAGCTAGTAATTGATTAATTGCCACTAATAATTTTTGTAATTGTAGATCATCTGTCATAACGAGTAACTTCTCGCCTGTTTGTTCATTTACAATGCTTTCTAGCTTTTCATATGTGTATCGTAAATTTTTGCTACTGTTTTTTCTCATTTTATACTGTATGTAAATGACACATAACAATGTAAAAATAATACCTATTAACAAATTGACCATATTACATCACTTCCAACTTATAGCCGATGCCCCATAACGTTTTAATATACTCTGGATTAGATGGATCACTTTCAATTTTCTCGCGCAATCTTCTCATATGAACATTTATAACATTATCATCACCGTAATACTCTTCGTTCCAAACTAACGTATATATTTGCGCTTTCGTAAATACACGATTTTGATTCTTTACGAATAGCTTTAAAATCTCAAATTCTTTTAAAGTAAGTTTGAGCGACTTTCCGTTTTTTTCAACCGTAAAATTAATTGGGTCAATTGTCAAATCACCAATTTGAATCATCTTTTCTGTTGTTTCTGTAGCCGAATATTTCGTAGACCTCCGAATACCCGCTTTTACACGTGCAGCCAATTCAATCATAGAAAACGGCTTACAAATGTAATCATCTGCTCCAAGTCCTAATCCAACAGCTTTATCAACATCTGTATCTTTTGCCGACATCATTAAAATCGGAACGGCACTTTTTTCCCGAATGATTCGCACAACCTCTAAGCCATCTAGCTTTGGCATCATAATGTCGAGGATAACTAAATCAAAGGATGATTTAAAAAATGCTTGCACCCCTTCTTCTCCGTCAGACGCGATTGTAACTTGAAACCCTTCCTTTATTAAATACTTTTCCACCATCTCTTGAATTGAAATATCATCTTCAACTAATAAAATATGATGTGACATATGTCTATCCCCTTTTTTACAAACATTAACATTTCAATTGTATCGTAACGAATGAATACTGGAAAGAATTATATGAATTTTCAAACCAACTTCCCTTCCTTCCTTAACAATGATATGATAAAATTCACTACTATTGTTCATAATTAACTTTATATAAAGGAGACTTATCATGTCAGAAAACAAAAAAGTAAGCTTAGCTGATTTAATGCGTGAACAACTTGCAAAGAAAAAGCAAGGAAATGGAAATGGTGCAAATAATACAAATCAAAGCCAAGCAACGAAAAAATTACAAAACCAACAAACGAAGAAAACAAACAACCAACGTAGACGTACAGGTGTATAAATGAACGGACAAAAACGTTCTAATATCGCACCCGGTCTTGAAGTTGATATTGTATTAAAACAAGATCAACGCACCGGTAAATTAACACGTGGAATTGTAAAAGATATTTTAACAAACTCCCCTTCTCATCCACATGGCATTAAAGTACGATTGCAGGACGGGCAAGTCGGTAGAGTACAAAATATCGTTCAATAAGAAAAGGAGCTCAAGTAAACTCGAGCTCCTTTTTCTTTATTACCCTTTAATTTTCTCAATGAAAACTACTTTTAAATAGTCTCCTTCTTTGAATTGATCAATGGTACGAAAATCTTCTGGTAAAGAATGTTCTTCTAATATTTTATATTTGCCATTCATTTCTTTAAATGCCGTATCGATAAATCCTTTAAACTTTTTCATATCAAATGCGCTACAGTTTGTAGAAGCAACGATAATCCCGTTATTTTCTGTAATCGCAATTGTTTCTTTTAGTAAGTTTTTATAATCTTTCGCTGCACTAAATGTATATTTTTTTGAGCGTGCAAAACTTGGAGGATCAAGTACGACCATATCAAATTTCATCTTTTTCTTAGCTGCATATTTGAAGTAAAGAAATACATCTTCTACAATAATATCTTGCGCTTCATAATCAACTTCATTTACACTAAACTGCTCAATCGTTTTACTTAAACTACGATTTGCAAGGTCGACACTCGTCGTTTTACTCGCTCCGCCAAGCGCTGCAAATACAGAGAAAGCACCTGTATAAGAGAACATATTTAATACTGTTCTCCCCTTTGCATATTTATCACGAATTTGTTTTCGAACGTTACGCTGATCTAAAAATACACCAACCATCGCTCCGTCATTTAAATAAACAGCAAAGTTCACACCGTTCTCTTTTACGATAAGCGGGAACTCACCGCGTACTCCTGCTACGAAATCATCGCCTTCAATGTATTTCCCTTTCGTATCAAAACGCTTTTTCTCATAAATACCTTTAAAGTTTGCTACTTTTTGAAGAGCTGCTATAATCTCATCTCTGAAAGTATAAATCCCTTCACTATACCAACTTACTACATAATAGCCGTCATAATAATCAATAATTAAGCCTCCAAGACCATCACCTTCACCATTTAGGGCACGGAATGCTGTCGTATCACTTGATTTGTAAAATTGCTTTCGTTTATGTAAGGCAGATTTTATTTTACTTTCAAAGAAAGATTGATTAATTTGTTCACTCTCTTTTCTCGTTAAAATCCAGCCGTATCCTTTATTTTGTTTTCCATAATAACCTTTTCCGACAAAATGGTTCTTCTCATCTACTACTTTAATGATTGTTCCTTCTTCCTGAACATCATTTAAATTTTGAATCGCATCTTTTAAAATAAGCGGATATCCACTTTTAATTTCTTTTATAAATTTCGGTTTTATTTTTACAGTTACTTCTGATCGCATATAATAACTTCCTTTCCATTTGCATGCTTTCTCTATAGGAAGCATTTAAAAAACGAGCCTGAAAAAACAGCCTCGTTTCACTATACCATATTATTGCTTTGCTAGTACAACTCGCTCATTCTCTCACTTAACCGCCACATATTTACTACATTTTGAAATGGAAATCTTACTGTCCGAAATAATCAAAAAACTTATTTATTTCACATTTACCATTGACATTGATAATGATTTTCATTATCATTTAATGTATATGAGTTCTCGAAAATAAAGGCTACATTTATAGGAGGAATAAAACATGATTATTGTTACAAATACAGCTAAAATTACAAAGGGAAATGGACATAAATTAATTGAGCGTTTTAATAAAGTAGGTCAAGTCGAAACGATGCCAGGCTTTTTAGGATTAGAAGTTCTTTTAACGCAAAATACAGTTGATTATGATGAAGTAACAATTAGCACACGCTGGAATGCAAAAGAAGATTTCCAAGGTTGGACGAAGAGCTCAGCATTTAAAGATGCTCATTCACATCAAGGTGGGATGCCAGAATATATTCTTGATAATAAAATCACTTACTACAATGTTGAAGTTGTACGTATGCCAATGGCTGCAGCACAGTAAACATATTTCTTTTTTAAAGTATAGAATATGAGAAGCGTTACCACTTCTCATATTCTATACTTTTTTTACTATCTCTTTACTAGTTTCGCATGCACGACTAACCTTCCTGCTTCCGGATCAAGTGCATAGTCACACGTCGAAAATGTTACGATTTGATCACTCGCTGTCAATTTTGTATCCGTTTTGTACAGCGATTTTTCTTGAATTTTCTCCAAAAACGATGTGTATTCCGTATCATTGCTAAAATCCGTTTCAATGTAATAAAAATCAGTTGTTGTTGTATACACCGAGAACACTTCAAGATCATATCCTTCAAATAATGTATCGTAATATAATTTACGATGCGACATGAAGAACTCTTCATCTAACATTTTCTTTAAACTTCCAAACATAGAACCATCTTTCATACGGTGACCATATAAAATAGTATTTCGATTTTGAGATTTCACATCATTACGATAGTCCATAAAAATGCTGCCTGCTCTCATATCTTCACCTTTATAATTACGAAATAAATAGTAATCATTGTCTTTCGCCTGAACGATTGGATAATTAATTTGTGTATCATCCATCGTAATCCATCCAACTATTTCTTGGTTAATTTGCTGCAGAGCTTTGAACTGTTTACGTACTTCCCCGTCTTGTGATTGCTCTTCCATCGGACTCTTTTCATAAATATTTTGTGCTTCGGCCATTACTTTACGATTTTCATAGTAATCCATGAAAATATCACCTAATTCATATACTGAATAGAAAAAGGTACCTAAAAAAACAACTGTAAGTATTCGTTGAAAAAAAGAATTCTTCTTCCGTTCTTTTTTACTACTCAAATCATCACCTCAAAACGGATTGTTCGCATATTTAAATACCTATTGGGACCATATACAACCCTGTATCTTCATCTTGCTTTACAACGACATCTACACCGTATATCGTCTTTATCATACTTTCTGTCACAACATCATTCGGCTTACCTTTCGTAACAATTTCGCCGTCTTTCATAACAATAATATGATCACTATAGCGAATCGCCTGATTGATATCATGTAATACCATAACGATCGTCAATCCATGTACTTCATTTAACTCTTTTACTAGCTCTAATATTTCAAGTTGATAATAAATATCTAAATATGTTGTCGGTTCATCTAAAAAGAGCATTGGTGTTTTCTGAGCTAACGTCATGGCAATCCAAACACGTTGTCTTTCTCCACCAGATAAGGCGTGAATCTCTTTATCACGTTTACTTAGCAAATTCGTACATGCTAAAGCCCTTTCGATTGCTTCTCTATCTTCATCAGTTTGCGAGGAAAAAATATTTTTATGAGGCATACGACCATAACTTGTTAATTTCTCTACCGTCATGTCTGCCGGTGCTTCATTTTGTTGATGGACAACGGCTAACTTTCTAGCAAACTCTTTCGGTTTATATTGACTAATCGCCTTCCCATCGAGTATTATCTCTCCGCTACGAGGGTCGTGATTTCTTGACATCACACCAAGTAATGTCGATTTCCCGCAACCGTTTGGACCAATAATTGTTGTAATTTTACCAATTTCTATTTCACTACTAACCGACTTTAATCGATCCGTTACATTATCATACGAAAAGGTTACATTTTTAATTTCCATGAACTTTATCACTCTTTCTAAGCAAGAATATTAAGAATGGGCCACCAATCACTGCCATAATCGTCGCTGCTGGAATTTCGTTAGGTGGCACAATTAACCTTCCAATCGTATCCGCCGTCAAAATTAATAACGCTCCTGCAAGAGCAGAAAATGGAATTAATACTTTATGATCCGAACCGACTAGTTGTCTTGAAATGTGCGGAACGAGTAATCCTACGAAAGCAATAACACCTGCAATTGCTGTTGATACTGCTGCTAAAAGTACTGCAATAGCAGAAATAATAAGACGAACTCTCGTCACGTGCAAACCTAAGTTTTTCGCAGTCTTATCTTGTAGCGATAATAAGTTACACCAAGCTCCTACAAACAGAGCAAGAATAAGACCAATCGTTCCATATGTAACCATTATTTCTACATCGTCCCACGTCTTCATCGTTATGTTAGAAGTCGTCGTTTGCTTAATAGTCTTAATGAAGTATCCGCAAATCGTAATGAACGATTCATTTAATCCAGTGAACATTGCATTAATAGCTATACCAACTAAAATAATGCGAAGCGGACTTAACCCTGACTTCCATGAAAATGCATAAACGAGATAACATGCAAACGCACCACCTAAAAAGGCGAATACTGGTGTCCAGAAAAAGAATTGCGGGAATAGCGTAATAATAACAAGTGTCATAAAACTTGCTCCAGAAGATATCCCGATTACCCCAGCATCAGCAAGTGGATTTTTCATAACAGCTTGAAAAAGCACACCTGAAACGGCCAGAGCTGCTCCAGTAAATAGTGCAATAATAATACGTGGGAAACGTAAATCTTTAATCACTTCAACATCTTCATTTCCCCCTGTAAATATCCCTTGCACAAGCTCAACAATACCTATTTCTAAACTCCCTTTCATCGCTGACAATGATGTCATAACAATAAGCAATGCAGTAACAATGAGGAAACTCCAAGTTTTTTTATTCATTCCACTCTTCCTTTATATTAAAATGCATCACGGATACATCATTTTTTTCAATTCATCTAACGCTTCCATTGCTGCTAAATTACCTGTCGTCCCAAATAAGCGCTCTTCTAAATCGTAAACACGGTTATTTTTAACGGCAACGAAATGTTTCCAAATATCATTTGTTTTAAATTCTTTATCAAACATTTTCACAACTTCATCAGGCATACCATGAGCTGCTCGTAAAATAATATCTGGATCAGCTTTTTTTAAATACTCTGTATTAGAAGCTAAATACTCTACTTGTTCACCTTGCACAATATTTTTGCCACCTAGTTGTTTCACTAGATCTCCAATATAAGAATGCTCTGTTGCTACTAAATAACTCCCTGGTACACCTAATAAAATAAGCACTGTCGGTTCTTTCTTTCCCTTTACTGCTTTTTTAATCTCTGCAACCTTGTTATCTAACTTCGTTACAACTGCTTCAGCCTGCTTTTCACGTCCATATTGCTTACCTAAATCGCTAATGGAATTTTGCATATTTTTCAAGCTTGTTAAATCTAAAAAATTTGCTTTCGTGCCCACACCATCAAAAACTGGCTTTAATTCATATTCAAGTGTTGTCACGGATAATACTTCTGACGGCTTTAATGACTTTACCTTTTCCATATCCGGACTCATCGGATTACCGACTTCAGGTAAACCTTTATATCTCTTTGGTAAATCTTTCGTACTTGTTGGAATACCAACTAAATCTACTTCTAACGCATCCATAATTTCAGTAACAGCAACTGTCGTTGCAACAATTCTCTCTTTACTCTCACTCTTTACCTGTTTTGCTGCTTCTTTTTTGGGCGCCGAGCATCCAGCTATACTCACTAATAGAATGATAGCCATTAGTACACTAGCAATTTTCTTCACTCTCAATCACCACTCCTTTCCAAACAATATGAAACAAGTCTTGATGCATGCGAACATGCATCAAGACTCCAAAAATTACAATCTTCCTGCTCTATATTTACGAACTAGTAAAGCAAGTGACCCAAGCAATAGCACCATGTATAAACCTAGTTGTGCTGTATCTGCCGTTTTTGAGTTTTTCTCTTTTTTCGAATCATTTTTTTGATCTTCTTTTTTCTTCTTATCATCTGCATTTCGGTTAAAATCAGGATTATCTACTTTTTTTACATTATCTACTTTCGGTGTAATCACTGGATTGTTCGGATTATTTTTCGGATCTTTTTTTGGATCCTCTTTAATCGTGCCTAACGCACCAATATTATTTGTATCAAATTGAATTTGGACATCGTAGAAATGATGGTAGTTCATGTCATTGATATCAACTTTTACTTTTGCATTTAATTTTGCAAATAAATCACTTACTTCAAATTGCACTACTCTCCTATTTGCATTTTTATCTTCGCTTACTACTTTCGCATCAGCAAAAAGACTGTTATTTTCCGTTTGGAATTTTGTAATCCATGCACTATTTTTCAACGTCATCTCAATGTACTTTTTACCATCTTTAACGATTAATTTTGCTGGGTGTACAGTATAGTCATGCATCTTTGAAAGCTCATTTGTTTTATCTTTTAACACTTTAAATGGAATATCATATTGACCATCCACTAAATTTCTTGGATCAACTATTACTTTTGGCTTATTATTTCCGCCTTGGTTGTTGTTTCCACCTTGGTTATCGTTTCCACCTTGGTTATCGTTTCCGCCTTGGTTATCGTTTCCGCCTTGGTTATCGTTTCCGCCTTGGTTGTCGTTTCCGCCTTGGTTGTCGTTTTCGCCTTGGTTACCTAAAACTTTAATACTATCTTGATCAAATACAAATTGAACATCGTAGAAATGGTGATAATTCATCGCATCAATATCTACTTTTACTTTTGCGTTTAATTTTTTAGATAAATCATCTACTTCTAACTCTACTACTTTTGTATTTTGCTCTTTATTCTCACTTAATACTTTTGCATTAACAAAAGAACTATTCTTCTCAAACTCAAACTTTGTAATCCATGCACTATTCGTTAATGTAAACGATATATACTTCTTACCATCTTTCACTTTTAGTACAGCTGGACTCTTTGTATATGTGTTCATCATTGAAATTTCTTCTGTTTGATCTTTTAGAACTTTAAAGCCAATGCTGTATTCACCATCTTTAAGGGCTTTTGGATCAATGGTTGTGTTGTTACCTTGGTTGTTGTTTCCGCCTTGGTTACCGTTTCCGCCTTGGTTATTGTTTCCGCCTTGGTTATCGTTTCCGCCTTGGTTATCGTTTCCGCCTTGGTTATCGTTTCCGCCTTGGTTATCGTTTCCGCCTTGGTTATCGTTTCCGCCTTGGTTATCGTTTCCGCCTTGGTTATCGTTTCCGCCTTGGTTATCGTTTCGG